>NZ_AJTS01000030.1 GCF_000275725.1 Vreelandella stevensii S18214
GGGGAGATGTGCTGGATGCGTTGATCGGCGCGGGGGTCAATGCGCTGGATGGCGTGCAGTTTGACCTGCACGACCGTGACGCCGCCACCGATGAAGCATTGACCAAAGCGCTGGAGAAGGCCCGCCACAAGGCAGACCTGATGGCCACCACCCTTGGCGTGGAGCTGGGCCATGTCCAGCGTATCGAAGAGACCCAGGCGCCCATCTTCCAGCCACGCATGATGGCCATGCGGGCCGAAAGTGACGCCGTGGGTAGCGGCTCAGCCAGCGACTATCGCCCCGGCACCATTCGCATCGATGCTGGCGTGAACGTCGAGTGGGCCATTACAGGGCAAGACGCTCCTGACCGCCCAGATAGCGCTGAAGAGGCGCCGGCACGCTAATCGAACCATCCGCCTGCTGGTGGTTCTCCAATACCGCCAGCAGGCACCGCCCTACCGCCAGCCCCGAACCGTTCAGGGTATGCAGCAGCAGCGGCTTTTTCGAATCCGGGTGACGGTAGCGGGCCTGCATGCGACGCGCCTGGAAGTCTTCGCAGTTGGAGACCGACGAAATTTCCCGGTAGGTGTTCTGGCTGGGCAGCCACACTTCCAGATCGTAGGTTTTCGCTGCCCCAAAGCCCATATCCCCTGTGCAGAGCGTCACGACCCGGTAAGGCAGCTCCAGAGCCTGCAGGATCGCCTCGGCATGCTCGCGCATCTCCTCCAGCGCCGCATAGCTCTTGTCGGGCTCGACGATTTGTACCATTTCGACCTTATCGAATTGATGCTGGCGAATCATGCCCCGGGTGTCGCGCCCATGAGAACCGGCCTCGCTACGAAAACAGGGCGTGTGCGCGGTCAGCTTCATGGGTAGCGCCGACAGCTCGACGATCTCGTCGCGCACAAAGTTGGTCAGCGGCACCTCGGAGGTGGGAATCAGGTGGTACTCTCGCTCATCGTCGAGCTTGAACAGGTCTTCGCCAAATTTCGGCAGTTGCCCCGTTCCCATCAGCGAATCGCGATTCACCATGTAGGGCACATAGCACTCTTCATAACCATGTTGCTGGGTTTGCGTATCCAGCATGAACTGGGCCAGTGCACGATGCAGACGCGCGATCGGCCCACGCATGACGGCAAATCGCGCTCCGGTCAGCTTGGCGGCCAGTTCGAAATCCAGATAGCCCGAACGCTTGCCCAGGTCCACGTGGTCCAACACCTCGAAGTCGAACTCACGGGGCGTGCCCCAGCGGTGCAACTCGACGTTGTCGTCTTCGTTCTTGCCTTCCGGCACGCTGTCATGGGGCAGGTTCGGAATACCGCTGATGGCATCGTCCCACTCCTCCTGCACCTCAGCCAACTCTTTCTTGGCCTTGTCCAGGCGGTCGCCCAGGTCACTTACTTCATCCAGCAGCGGCTGGATGTCTTCGCCGTTGGCCTTGGCCTTGCCAATCGCCTTGGAACGCATGTTGCGCTCGTTTTGCAGCTGCTCGGTCTGAGTCTGCAACTCACGACGGCGCGACTCCAGCGCCTGCAGTGCCGCTGTATCGAGTTCGAAGCCCCGCCGGGCCAGTTGTTGCGCCGTCGTCTCCAGATCACCGCGCAGCAGTTTCGGATCGAGCATGAGGTATTCCTTGGCCAGAATTCAATGACACGCGCCGCCCAGGGCGCGACAAAGGCGACCATTGTAGGCAAAAGCGCGGACGGGAGCCATGGCCATTGTACGAGGGAAAAGCGGACATGAAGATTGTAGGCGTTTGGCTATAGCAAAACGCTGCATTTTAAAGCTAAGGTAGTGCAAAGCCTCACCATACTGAGCAACCATAATCTCTCTCGGTCTCGCCAGCGCCAACGGCCAGGCAAGATGCACGCCTGGAGTAGCTGGGGTAAAGTACGCTATTCCCCTATTCGCCCCCAGCAGTGACGGCTCGATTCACCATGATTGCATCTCTGGATACCCGCACGGCCCCCGCTGAACGTTTGAAGGGCCACTACGTCCGCTTCCTCGACGCCCTGCGCGCCCGCGGTTTCGAGGGCGAAATCGCCCCGGATTACGCCAACCGCACCGTGCTGGCCACCGACAACTCGATTTATCAGCGCCTGCCCCAGGCAGCGGTCTTCCCCAGGCACGCCGAAGACCTGGAGCGCTTGGCCAAGCTGGCTGCCGAGCTGCCCCACCGGGAAGTGGTGCTGACCCCCAGAGGTGGCGGCACCGGCACCAATGGCCAATCGCTGACCGACGGCATCGTGGTGGACGTTTCCCGCCACATGAACCAGATCCTCGAGATCGACGTGGAAGCACGGCGGGTGCGGGTGCAGGCCGGGGTGGTCAAGGACCAGTTGAACGCCGCTCTGAAACCCCACGGGCTATTTTTCGCCCCCGAACTGTCGACCTCCAATCGGGCCACCATCGGTGGCATGATTTCCACCGATGCCAGCGGCCAGGGCAGCTGCGAATATGGCAAGACCCGCCATCACGTACTGGCGCTGGATACCATCCTGCTCGGTGGGCAGCACCTGCACAGCCGCCCGCTGAGCGAGGAAGAGGAGCAGCAAGCACTGGCCGAGGAAGGCGTACTGGGGAAAGTACACCGTACCGCTGCCACCATCATCGACCAGCAGAAGGCGTTGATCGACGCCAAGTTCCCCCCGCTCAACCGCTGCCTGACCGGCTATGACCTGGCCCATCTGCGTGAGGACGGCCAGCTCAACCTGAACAGCCTGCTGTGTGGCTCCGAAGGCTCGCTGGGCTTCCTGAACGAGGCGGTGCTGAACGTGCTGCCGATTCCGAAGTACGCGACGCTGGTGAACGTTCGCTATGCCAGCTTCATGGATGCGCTGCGCGATGCCAAGGCGCTGATGGCCAGTAGCGCTCGCCCTACCTCCATCGAGACCGTGGGCGACACGGTGCTGCAGCTAGCCATGGAAGATTTCGTCTGGGACAGCGTGGCCGAGTTCTTCCCGGCGGGCAGCACGCCCATACAGGGCATCAACCTGATCGAGTTCAACGACGACGACGCCGATACGCTGGCCGAGCGAGTGGCGGCATTCACCCGGCACCTTGGCCAGGACACCCGCGTCGAGCGGCTGGGCTACACCTTGGCGGAAGGCCGCCCACAAATTCAGAAAGTCTACGCCATGCGCAAGCGCTCGGTGGGCCTGCTGGGCAATGTGCAGGGAGAAAAGCGCCCGCTACCCTTCGTGGAAGATACCGCCGTGCCGCCGGAACACCTGGCCGAGTTCATCGCCGAGTTCCGCGCGGCACTGGATGCTCGCCAGCTCTCCTACGGCATGTTCGGCCATGTGGATGCGGGGGTGCTGCACGTGCGCCCGGCACTGGACATGAAAGACCCCGAGCAGCAAGCGCTGATTCGGGAGATTTCCGATGAAGTGGTCGCCCTGACCCAGAAATATGGCGGGCTGCTGTGGGGTGAACATGGCAAGGGCGTGCGTTCGGAGTATGGCCCCACCTTCTTTGGTGAGCTGTACCCTTGCCTGCAGCAGATCAAGGCGGCCTTCGACCCGCATAACCAGCTCAACCCTGGCAAGATCGCCTCGCCCGCTGAAAATGCCCCGCTGATCGCCAGACAGAGCGACCCGGAGCTGCTGCGCGTGGATGGCGTAACGATGCGCGGCCAGCTGGACCGCACCATCGACGAACGCGCCTGGCAGGCTTACGACGCAGCGGTTTACTGCAACGGCAACGGCGCCTGCTACAACTACGATGTGGACGACCCCATGTGCCCGTCGTGGAAGGCCACCCGCGACCGCCGACACTCTCCCAAAGGCCGTGCCAGCCTGATCCGGGAATGGCTGCGCTTGCAGTCTCAGGCAGGCATCGACGTGGTCGAAGAGTCGCGCAAGAAGAAGGCCGAACGCAGCTGGGGCTTTATCAAGAGCTTTCCCAAGCGAGTGATGAACACCCTCAGCCGTCAGCAGCACCACGACTACTCCCACGAAGTGTACGATGCCATGGCAGGCTGCCTGGCGTGCAAATCCTGCGCGGGCCAGTGCCCTATCAAGGTCCACGTGCCTCAGTTCCGTGCGCAGTTCCTGGAGGTCTACCACGGCCGCTATTTGCGCCCGCTGCGCGACTACGTGATCGGGGGCACCGAGTTCATGCTGCCCGCGCTGACCAGGATCGCCCCTCTGTATAACGCCGCCCTGGGGCAGCGCTGGGTCACCCAACTGATGCACAAAGGGCTCGGCATCAGCGACTCCCCCACGCTCTCCCGCGCCAGCGTGAAAAAGCAGCTGCGTGCCTGGGGGGTGGCAGAAGCCACGCCTACGTCACTGGCCCTGCTCACCGAACAGCAGCGCGCGCAGAGCGTGATCATCGTGCAGGACGCGTTCACGACTCACTTCGAAGCCAGGCTGGTGATGGATGTCGTAGAGCTGCTGTCGCGGCTGAACCTGCGCGTGTTCGTGATGCCGTTTTCCACCAACGGTAAGCCGCTCCACGTACAAGGCTTTTTAGGTGCCTTCGAGCGCACCGCGGCCAAGCAGGCCAGGCGCCTGCGGGCGCTGAGCGAGTTCGACGTGCCCATGGTAGGCATCGACCCAGCCATGACGCTGACCTATCGCCAGGAGTACGTCAAAGCGCTGGGCAGCGAACAGGTGCCCACGGTGCTGATGCTGCAGGAGTGGCTTGCTACCCGTGTCAACACGCTCAATCCCAGCCCGGTGAAGCTGAATGACCCGGGCTACAAGCTGCTTTCCCATTGCACCGAAAAAACCAACGCGCCGGGCAGCCCCAAAGCGTGGCAGCAGGTGTTTGCTGCCTTTGGCTTGCAGCTGGAGCTGGCCACCACGGGCTGCTGCGGCATGTCGGGTACTTACGGCCATGAAAGCCGTAACGTCGCCACCTCCAAAACCATCTACGCCCAGTCTTGGCAGCCTCAGGTAGAGGCCGAAGAGAACGCAGGCAAGCTGCTGGCCACCGGGTACTCGTGCCGTAGCCAGGTGAAGCGTTACTCAGCGCAAACGCTGGCTCATCCGCTTCAGGCGCTGCTCCACTGCCTGCGTAGCCAATAACCGCCTCGAACCGCAACGCGAAGGGCCTGCTGTCTCCAGCAGGCCCTTTGGTTTTCCGGCGGTTGCCGCTAATCCGTTAGCTCTCTTCCTGCTGTTGACGTCCTCCCCGCCCTAAAGGACGGGGATTCCAACTTCTTGAGGGCAACGTCCTGCCCCGAGGCTGAGGATATTCCGGGCCGCATTCACGTCCCGGTCGTGGAGTACACCACACTCCACGCACTCCCAGACCCTTACTCGCAACCCGTTGACGCCCTGCGGCCCGCTAAGCGAGCCGCACGACGAACAGGCGCGGGTGGTGTTGGTTTCGCGAACGACCTTGAAGACGATGCCTGCGTGAGCGCATTTATATTCCAGCATCGTTTTCAGTTGTGACCAGCCAGCGTCGTAGACGCTTTTGGCCATCCTGGTCTTCGCGAGCCTGGTTGAGGAAACATCGCCCACGACGATTTCGCCGTACTGGTTGACGAGTTTCCGGGAAAACTTGTGCTGCGCGTCCTGGCGACGGTTCTTGATCTTGGCGTGAATAGCTTTTACCCGCCGCTTGTTGCGGGCACGTTGGGCTGTCGCCAACTGGTCTTCCATGCGGCGGTAGAAGCGGCTGTTTTCCAGCCTTCCTCCATCGCTACAGGTGGCCACATCCTTGAGCCCAAGGTCGATGCCAACGGCGCCCTGCCCAAGCGTCGGCTGCACGTCCACCTCGACCGCAACATTGAAATACCACCGGCCCCGGCTATCTTCGTTGAAACTGCCGGCACGGAACTTGTATGTCGACAGGCCGTAGCTATCCCACACCTTGAAGTAGGTGCCGTTGTGAAATACCTGCCCGTTCTTCCACTTGGCCGCGCCGGTATTGACCGGAATCCAGCCAAGTGAGCGGCGTACACCGCCGGACTTGCGCCAATTCAAGCGGGGCTTTTTGAACTGCTTGCGGCGGGCAACGTATTCAGCAGCGATGCATTGCAGCGTTTGGCTGTGCAGGCCGAGGTCCTTGCCAGCACCCTTGGTATAGGGGTGCATGTCGTAGGCAGACAGAAACAGACCTTTCTCCCGAATGGCTCGGGAAGACAGTTCGTTGAGGTAGTTCCAAACAAAATTCACGCTGCGGGCCATGCGGTTAAGCTCGGCGGCGTGTTTGTCCTTCACTCGAACCTTGAGGGTCTTGGTCTGCTTCATAGGCTGTAGTATAGTTGGCCTATGGAGACCAAACAAGACTTACGCACCGGTAGACACTGTGTTTTTATGATTCATGCTCACTTGGTCTTTGTGACCAAATACCGGGGCAGAATCTTCAACACTGAGCACCTCGACTCCCTTGAAACGCTATTTCGACGGGTCTGCGCGGATTTTGAAAGCGAGCTAGTTGAGTTCAATGGTGAGACAGATCACGTTCACCTGTTGGTTAACTACCCGCCAAAAGTGGCGTTATCCAAACTGGTGAACAGCTTGAAAGGCGTATCAAGCAGGAGATTGAAGCGGCTGCACCCCGAACTGGTGAAGCCTGCGTACCTGAAAAATGCGCTATGGAGTCCAAGCTACTTTGCGGGAAGTGTCGGAGGCGCCCCCCTGAGCATGGTCAAGCAGTATATTGAGCAACAATCGAGGCCGGACTAGGGGCGCTCTCGCGCCCCTCGCTATCCATCCTCGCACTAGAAGTACGAGGTTTTTCGCGATGTTCGATAACCGCCCCGTCACGGGGAGGGCGCGGGGTCCAGACGGTAGCCAAAACCGCGCTGGGTCGTGATCAATGACTCCCCGGCACCATGTACGTCCAGTTTACTACGCAGCCGCCGGATATAGACATTGACGATATTGGTCAGCGGGTCTTCGTGGGCACCCCAGACACTGGCCAGGATGCGCTCTCGGCTGTACAGCTTGCCGGGCGTACTCATCAGCAGTTCGAGGATCGCCAGCTCCTTGGGTGTCAGCTCGATCCGCTGGCCGCCCCGGGTCACGCTACGCTGCTCACGATTCAGGCACAGGTCGCCCACCCGCAGCTCGTTCACTTCCTGGCTGGCCGGGTGGCCCCAGGAACGGCGCTGCAGGGCGGCAATGCGCGCCAGCAGCTCCTCGAAGGCAAACGGCTTGACCAGATAGTCGTCGGCCCCGGACTCCAGGCCCGAGACACGATCCTCAATGCTGTCCAGCGCGGTCAGCATCAGAATGGGGAACGCCACCCCCGCCGTGCGCAAGCTGCGACAGATATCGGTGCCGGTGATGTCCGGCAGCAGCCGATCCAGAATCACCACCGGCTGCCGATCGGGCTCCCGTGCACACTGCACGAGGTGCAGCAGCGCCACCTGCCCTTCACTGAAAGCCTCCACCTGGTAGCCTTCGGCCGTCAGGCCTCTGCTCAAGAAATCGCGAATCCTGGGGTCATCTTCGATGACGACTATGTGCATCCTGATTACCTCATGACGCTCAGCGCGGGGCCCGCCTGGGCGTGCACCGGCAGCTGCAGCAGCGCCTCACAGCCGCCTTCAGGGGCGGCCCTCAGGCTGAGCGTACCTCCATGTAAACGCGTCAGCAGCATGGCAACAGTTTATCAAAGGTCGCCAGCGCCGCCTGGCGCTCCTCGACCAGCGCAGCCGTCAGCTCACTGGAGGGCTGCATCCTGGCCGCCAGGCGGTCGCTGTTGACATGCAAACGTTCAAGA
Organism: Vreelandella stevensii S18214; assembly: GCF_000275725.1. Taxonomy (GTDB): domain Bacteria; phylum Pseudomonadota; class Gammaproteobacteria; order Pseudomonadales; family Halomonadaceae; genus Vreelandella; species Vreelandella stevensii. Next base: position 7,666 of record NZ_AJTS01000030.1, read on the forward strand.
TGGGTGTGCATCTCGTGAAGAATGAAATCGCGCTCTTGCACGTCGGCTGGCTGGCCGCCCTGTTGAGCGTTGGCCAGCCAGGTACGCAGCTGGTTCTTGCTGTCGGAAAACGCCAGAAAACCCGCGTGAAGGTCACTGGAAAGCCTGCCCAGCTCTACCTTCTGCCGAGCGCCGTCGATGGCCCACACGGCCACGCCGCCCTGAGCGAGGGTCAGCATGATCAACACCAACAGTGCCACCAGCAGGCGACGCTGAAACATCGGCAGCTCTCCTGAAAACCGCTTTCCGCAGCGCTTTTTCGACCCCCAGGATCAGAAAAACAGACGCTTCAATGCAAGGCCCGGGTCCTCTTCACGCATGAAGGCTTCCCCTACCAGAAAACCGTTGACGTCGTGATCACGCATGCGCTCCACATCGTCACGGGTATGAATCCCCGATTCGGTGATCACGGTGACGCTGTGCGGAATGCGCGTCAGCAGGTCCAGTGTGGTATCCAGGCGGGTATCGAAGGTATGCAGGTTGCGGTTATTGATGCCGACCAGCTTGAGATTCAGCGCCAGAGCACGCTCGAGTTCATCGGCATCGTGCACTTCGACCAGCACGTCCATGCCCATGGCGTTGGCCTGCTGATGCAGGTCCCGAAGCTTCGCATCGTCCAGCGCCGCCACGATCAGCAGGATACAGTCTGCGCCAATGGCTCGCGCTTCCGTCACCTGATAGCCGTGGGTAATGAAGTCCTTGCGAATGACCGGCAGTTCGCAGGCATCCCGCGCGGCGATCAGATAATCTTCGTGGCCCTGAAAAAAGTCGGCATCCGTGAGCACCGACAGACAAGCGGCGCCGCCCTGGGCATAGCTGCGGGCTATGTCGGCAGGATGGAACTTCTCGCGCATGACCCCCTTGGAGGGGGACGCCTTCTTCACTTCGGCAATCACCGCAGGGTCACCCGCCTGGATGCGCTGATTCAACGCCTCGATGAAACCGCGCGGCGCGCTCTGCTGACCCGCCAGTGCCAACAGGTCCTGTTCGGAAACCGCCTGTTGGCGTTCGGCGACCTCCTGGTCCTTGCGAGCCAGAATGCGCGTGAGAATGGTGGGAGTAGCCTGCTCTGTCATGGCGTTGATCATCCTTTGAAAACACTGGTGAAGTGCGAAAGCTCTCTGAGCTTTTCGAGGGGCAATTTGGAGGCCTGCGCATCCTGGGCCACCATCACGCCCTCTTTCAAGCTGTCGGCTATGCCGGCACAGTAGAGCGCGGCACCGGCGTTCAGGGCCACGATATCTGCCGCGGCGCCTTCGCCACTCAGGGATGCCTTTACTAACCGCAGGCTATCTTCGGCACTGGTGGCTTTCAGCGCCGCCAGGCTCTGGCGCTCGATGCCCAGCGCTTCGGGGGCAATGGTGTAGCGGGTGATCTCACCCTCTTTCAGCTCGGCCACCTGGGTGGGGGCTGCCAGGGAAATTTCGTCCAGGCCATCATCGGAGTGGACGACCATCACGTGGCGACTGCCCAGTTTGCGTAGCACTTCGGCCATCAGCGGCACCAGTTCGGCGGAATACACGCCCAGCACCTGATTGGGCGCACCGGCCGGGTTGGTCAACGGGCCAAGAATATTGAACAGCGTGCGCACGCCCATTTCACGACGCGGCCCAATCGCATAGCGCATGGCCGGATGGTGGTTGGGGGCAAACATGAAGCCGACCCCCACCTGCTCGATACAGCGCGCCACTTGTTCCGGCTTCAAATCAAGGTAGATGCCCGCGATATCGAACAGGTCCGCACTGCCAGATGACGAGGAAACGCTGCGATTACCGTGTTTGGCCACATGGGCACCGGCCGCCGCTGCCACAAAACTGGCCGCCGTGGAGACATTGAACAGATTGGCGCCGTCACCACCGGTACCGACGATATCCACCACGTTATCGGCATGCAGCGTGACGCGCTTCATCAGGTCGCGCATCACCTGGGCGGCGGCGCTGATCTCCTCGGCGCTCTCACCCTTCATGGCCAGCCCTACCAACAGGCCGCCAATTTGTGCATCGGAGGCCTCGCCGGTCATGATCTGGCGCATCAACGCGTGCATGGCATCGAAAGAGAGGTCTTCGCGGCGCATCACCGCGTTAATTGCGTCTCGCATTTGCATGAGCAGATAAGCCCCTAAAGCGTATGAATTTGGCGATCAGCCGCGTCGCAAGAAATTGGCCAATAACGCATGGCCCTGGCGCGTGAGTATCGACTCCGGATGAAACTGCACGCCCTCGACATCCAGGGTGCGGTGACGAAACCCCATGATGAGCCCCGGCGTCACGTCACTCTCTGCGGTCCAGGCGGTGACTTCCAGGCAGTCGGGCAAGCGGTGCTGGTCGACCACCAGCGAGTGGTAGCGCGTGACTTCCAGCGGATTTTCCAGACCGTCAAACACCCCGGCTCCACCATGTACCACCGCAGACGTCTTGCCATGCATCACCTGAGGAGCGCGCACCACCTTACCACCGTATACCTGCCCGATGGCCTGATGACCCAGACAAACCCCCAAAATGGGCAGTCGGCCCGCGAAGTGTTCGATGGCAGCCAGCGAGACGCCCGCCTCATTCGGGGTACATGGCCCCGGCGAAATCACCAGATGGGTAGGTGCCAGCGCTTCCATCTGCGCCAAGGTGATCTCATCGTTGCGGTAGGTCATCACCTCGGCATTCAGCTCCCCCAGGTACTGGACGATGTTGAAGGTGAAGCTATCGTAATTATCGACCATTAAGACTTTATTCATGACAACCCTTTAATTTTCTGATGAATTTTGCCATGAAAGCCTGCCTGTTATACACGCCATTATACACATCGAACGTGGAGTTCAGTGGAACGTGGGCCATCGGACACCCCTGAGGGCAGGTTGAAACAGAACACATCACGCCATACTCTTGCAACGTACATAGCAAGGGGCTGAAGTGGCAAAGGGGCGACAAGTAAACTCTAGCGGGCACCGGCAACAGCACGATGCGCAATAGTGAGGGAGGTCAAGGTCATCCGGCAATCTCCTTGGGTCCTGGAGCCGCCGTGACAGAAAGCTATCTACAGAGCCTTGCCTAGCGGTACGACGGCAAGGTACGGGGCGAGGCCGCAACGATACGCCGCTTCCTATTGGAAGCGCCACCACTGCTGAGCAACATTGACCGATGCGGTACGGGCCATGGCAGATCGAAATTCATTCAATTGATTATAAGAGCTGTGCAGGCACCAAGGCTCCCAAAGCACCCTCAGGCTTTCATGATAACACAGCCCCTCGGCCCCTCGTCCACTACTTGCCCACAGAACCGCCAATCCGTATTATCGCACTCTCCTCAGGCTATGTCCCTTCTGCGGTACCCACAGGCCCTCACCGAGCGGCAAGCGGAGTGCTCCCAATGACATAACCAGCTGATTAGCACGCCTGCCCCCACCTGTGCATGTCCGTGCTTTACGAACATAATGAAGGGCTCGGTTTCACCTTTACGCTCGGTCTGAGTAGCCTTGAGGTCAACAAAGTATATATAGGACCGAAGTACTCCCTCGCCCACTGCAAATCTAACCTTGAGATAGTCAACTCAAGAAGATCCGTTGTCATGTTGCTCTATCAGAAAGCTGAGAAGGCCTAACCGGCTTAACCTCCCGGACAAAACCAATCGAAACGGTATGGATGCAGCGCCAATGCAAGGCCAATTAGACCATCCATAAAACACCAGACACCAAATGGGTCTTGATTAAGGAACCAAGGCGTAGGACGCTGATCGTTGAGCACAGACCAACTAGGTGAAAGTCGAGGTCAATGCGGTGTTTCGCGGCATCGTGCTACCCGTCGAAAGCAATCCACTGAGCGCCCAGACCAGTGATCTGTTCAGCGTCGAGTTCGAAGCGCCGACTTTAACCGCCTGAGAATCAGCTAGCCGAATGCGGCTGCTCGGCGCCACCCCTGATGGAGAGCGATTGCAAGCCACTCTTGGCTAGGCGCGACACAGGCCTCTTCAAACAGCTCGCAGACGTTTGACCGGGAATGAGACGAAAGGCTTAATTTCCTTGAGCACGAACATGCTCTGCATTTCCTTGATGCCAGGCAGCTGCCGAACACTGGACATCGCAAAATCAGCGAATGAATCCAGGTCAGAAGCCACCACCTGCAGCAGGAAATCGGCGTCACCACCGATGCTGTAGCACGCAACGACATCCTCAAGTTGCATGACTTCCTGCTCGAACTTCCTAGCCTCAGATTCACTGTGGCGGTCGATTTTGATCCGTATGAAAACCATGACCCCAAGCCCGATCTTTCGGCGATCCAAGACTGCACGGTAGCCCTGAATGTAGTTTTGATCTTCCAAATGCTTCACTCGACGCCAGCACGGAGATGCAGACATGCCGATCTGATCGGCCAGCATTTGGTTGGTGATCCTGCCATCTTGCTGCAGCGCGGTCAGAATTTTGACATCTGTCAGACTTAACGCTTGATCGGTCATATTTTTCACTCATCAGCGAATTTCTGGTAAATCCTACCATTCCTGATATGACTTGCAACAAGAATAGAAAGCACTTTTCCGACCCTATCAATTAACATTTTAATCCAGTTGCATAAGACTAAATAACTGCCATGCTGCACTGAGTGCTAAGCACTTTATTTTAAATACCAAGTTGATCGGAAAATTAGATAATCGCGTTTACTAGGCGAGACATGAGGATGAGAAATGATTTTCCACCTAGTGGCTTTTAAGCTTAATAGCTCTTTACAGTGGTGTGACAAAGAGGTCATCGAGGCAGAGGCAGCGACTCGCGAACATCCAAAACATATTAGCGAAATACGTGGTTGGCTTTGCGCCCGGAATATAAGTCCACGCGAACAAGCCATGGACTTCGTTGTAATGGGACTATTTGAAAACCAGGAAGACCTTTCTGCATATTTAATCCACCCCAATCATCAACAGGGCGTCCAAAAGTGGAAGAAAATTGCCAACTGGAAAGTGGTTGATATTGAGCTCGGCAGCGACACAACAAGGTTCTTTGGGTTATTGAACGCTCTGGTTGGCGTCAGCGGGAAACTCGTGCAGAGCTGATTTTTAAAAAAGGAGAAGCCAATGAATTTTGATGCAGCCACCCACAAGTGCGTCATCGTAGTCGACAAGGAGCTGGGGCTAGGGCATGCGGCTAATGCTGTTAGCGTCATAGGTGTCAGCATGGGACGCTCGGTAGAAAACCTGGTAGGGCCAGACATGCGAAGTCAGGATAACGTGAATTACCCCGGCGTCATCTACACCCCCTTGCCAATACTGCTCTCCAGCAAAGAAAAGCTGCGCGAAATACTTGTAAAAACACTGGAGGAGGATGAGATTCACAACATCCCGTTCAGTGCCCTGGCGCAATCCTGTAGAACCTATCAAGAGTACGAAGAGCGCATGTCAGCAGCCGATAGCTCTTCCATTGAACTGGTCGCCATTGGACTGGTCGGCTCCAAAAAAAAGATCACCAAGCTAACTGGCAGTCTTCCGCTATTCAAGTAACAAGGGGGCCTCAATGTACGCCTTATTCAAGCCTGATCTTCTGAAGCTGGCTCATACTGTTTATCATCAACACGAGCTATTTGAGAATGGCAAAGTCTCCGCTGACGAGTTAAACAGCATCCAACTTGAGCGGCTTAAAAGCACGCTTCGCTATGTCAGGGAATATGCGCCTTTTTATCGTACTGCACTGTCCGCCATGTCTGATTCAGACATAGATGATCTGAACTGGGATGCATTTCGTAAATTGCCATTCACTACGAAGAGTGATTTGCGCACAGCCGGGCATGAGATGGCTGCTGCGCCGCTGACTGAAGCCTGGATCTACTATGAGACTACGGGCACCACTGGCGCAGCCACCCCATGTCCTCGCAACGAGCAGGACTCCATCTTCAACAACAGCCCGCTGATACTCCGTTATGGCGAGATTTTCCGCGCCCACGGTTCTCAGCATATTATCGGTGTAATGGGGCCTACGGAACTGCATTCGACTGGAGATACTTTCGAGGATGTGTGTCGCAGCTTGGGCCACACTGTCGTGAAAATGTGGCCGCGCTCACCCACTGTAGGGCTGGACCGGGCCGTGACGCTGATCAGGGAACTGAAGATCACCGCGCTAGTCTGCACACCAGCCATTGCCATCAGCCTAGCCAAACATCTGCTCCAAAGAGATTGCCAACCTTCCCACTTGGGCGTGAAGCTGATTTTTACCCTAGGCGAGCTCACTACGCCTGCCCTGCTGCGAAATATCGGTGAGGTTTGGGGTAGTACCATCTACAACTGCATGTATGCGTCACAGGAGTCATCAATCCTTGCAGTGAGCAACATTCAAGGAAACCTCTGCACGGTTCCCTTAAATATTGTTTATGAAGTGATAGATCCGCTGACGGGGCAAGTCTTGGAACCCGAGGACGACAGAATGACAGGCGAACTGGTCATCACCCACCTCTATCCAGGGCAGAAGCCACTGATCCGCTATCGCACTGGCGATATGGTCAGAGCCCAAGTGCTGAATACGGGCCAGTGGCACATCATTCCTATCGGCCGGGTCAGAGACACCTTGATAATCAATGGCAGCACCCACTGCGCCTACGACATCGAAGCCACACTGCTCGAGAATCTCAAAGGCTGCTTAGATTACCATATCCTAGTGGAGGCCGTTGCAGGCGCCGACCAACTGAGCGTCACGCTGGAATTAGAGAGCAGCAGCGCTACCCTGAACAACCTGCAGTTCATTGCCAGCTCCATGGCGGAAAAGCTTAATACTCGCGTTCGCATCGCGGTCGGTTCGACTGATGCCGTGACGGGTACTGCGGCAATGGTTAGCTGGAAAGCCGCCAGACTCCATGACAAGCGTCAAGGCAGTGATAACCAGGAGCGCGAAACCGCATTGAAAATTGCAACGTGGAGGGCCTGACCATGGCGGATTCGCTTGGCACCGTCTCGACTGTGCCGCGCAAACCTCACCCTTGGGTATATCTAGATGGAGAGATAGTGCCAGCTGCAGAAGCCCTAGTCCCAACAACGACCCAAGCCTTCAATTATGGCACTGCCGTTTTCGAAGGCATCCGTGCCTATGCTTCCGGCAATGGTCAACTGAATGTCTTCCGGCTGGACGACCACCTTAAGCGACTAGAGCACTCGGCCAAATTTTTGCAGTTGGAAGGCCTGCCGCCACGCCCGGAGATGAGAGCAATCATTCTCGATCTGCTGCAACGCAACCAAGCATCAACCGATAGCTACATTAGACCTTTGGCCTACAAGAAAACGTTGCTTCCTGGATTCAGCTTCGGCGTCAAGCTCGCTGGGGTCAGCACAGGTCTGGCAATCAACACCCTTGACATGGGAGCCTACATGCCAGCAAACGGCATCCATTGCGCCGTTTCAAGTTGGCGGCGTATTCCCGACTCGTCACTCCCCGCGCGGGCCAAAATCACTGGCAGCTACGCCAATTCGGCGCTAGCTATGGAATCGGCGCAGCGCATTGGGTGCGATGACGCTTTGATGCTGAATGTGCATGGCAACTTGGCCGAATCGACCTCTTCCAACGTCTTCATCGTCAAAGGTGGCCACCTCATTACTCCGCCTTTGAGTGCCCACATTCTTGAGGGCATTACACGCGATACCGTCATCAAGCTGGCCAGAGATGAACTGGGGATGGAGGTTATCGAGAGGGATGTTCCTTTTTCAGAGTTGTTCTCAGTCGAAGAATGCTTTCTGTCTGGCACCGGCGTCGAGATCGTGCCAGTAACTCAAATCGACCACTACAAGCTGCAAGAAAGTGGCGTCGGAAAAGTTAGTACCGCAATCAGAAGACTCTACTTGGAGAGCGTGAGAGGCCTGAATGCCAAATACGCTCATTGGCTGACCCCTATATTTAACTGATTCCATTGGAGACTTGTGGCTATGGACAACAGCTTACTGAACCTAGGTATTGGGGACTGGCACGACGTCATCATTCACACCCTAGGCCCCAGCGGAACCAGCAGTGAAGCCGCCGCCGGATTCTTTGCAAAATGGCTTGAGCAACGACACCCCGAATCATGCGTTCGGATCAAACTTAACGATTCCTATGAGAATGCCTGCTCCTCCATGGAGAAGGAAACACCAGCAGTGCTGATCGTGGCTAACGCCTATCCAGAGATACATAACTTCTATATGGAGCCACGCTTGAATCTAGTCGCTACCTTTGTTTTCGACACCCCTTTGTACGGACTAGCGAGCAAGGGGCCACTGACGACCAGCAAGCCAACCATCGCAACCCACCCGGCACCGCGGCTCCTGATAGAAGAATTACTACCTCGGGGGCTTGAGATAGATTCCGTGATTCTCACACTTTCCACCAGTGCCGCCGCTGCGGCGGCGGCCAGAAGCGAAGTGGATGTTGCTCTGACCACTGAGGTGGCGGCCAAAATCCATGATTTGCATTTCATCTCCAACACCCGTCCGATCCGAATGCTCTGGTCTGTCTTTACTCACACGCACTGGAGTGCACGTCTCGCTGAAACCGACCCGTTCAGGCTGAGCGTGGAGCTTGCCCTTTAATTGAACTACCAATGCACAAACGAGGTCATGATGTCTATTTTGAAGCGACACACAATCGATTCGGCACCGGAGAAAAGCAAAGCGTTACTCCAAAACTCAATCGACAGCTTTGGCTGGATTCCCAACCAGAGTGCATATATGGCCGAATCACCAGCACTATTGGCAGCCTACCAGCAAGCACACGACCTGTTCATCGACAGCTCGTTGGACGAAGCAGAAAAGGCCGTTGTATGGATAACCTGCGGTGTCGAAAATAACTGCACCTACACGGTTCAGGCACATGCCTTCATCGCTTTGTCCAAAGGCGTTGATGCCCGTGTGGTCGAAGCTGCTGCGCACGATCCAGATAACCTTGATGACCGGCTGCGGGCCTTGTACAACTTCACACAGGAAGTTATTCATTGCGGCGGCCGCTTGAAAAGACAGGAAATTGAGGCTGTCCTGCATGCCGGTTTCAGCAAACAAAACATGTTGGACGTGATTCTGGGCGTTTCGCAGAAACACATGTCGACCATCCTGAACAGCATCGCCATCACGGAGGTCGATCATCGCTTCAAGTGGGAGGCATTTCTAGGGATCAAACAGACGGACGAGGCTTGAACTATGCTTCACGTGGATGGCCACTCAGTCAGGAAACTCTTGGACTTTCAACTAGGCCTGATTCTCAGCGAGGAAGCATTCAGGCTGCACTCCTCAAATCAGGTACAGCAGCCGCTACGCACAATCATCCGTGGAAACGACAACGATCTGATGGGTGTTATGCCAGCCTATATCAAGTCCGGCCCCTACAAAGGCTTTGGCTTGAAATCGGTGGTGGTCAGGCTTGGGGCCAAGAAGCTTGGTCCGTCTCATACGGGGAGCGTCTTGATCTATGACGAGGCCGGGACATCCCCAGTCGTTGCGGTCGATGCAGGGGCGATCACCGAAATCCGCACGGCTGCAGCTTCGGCATACGCAACAGACCTACTTGCCGCGCCCAATGCAAGCCGCCTGGCCATTCTGGGTACAGGCCTACAGGCCCGCGCCCATCTCATGGCAATGCAGGCCGTCAGACCGGTCAAACAGCTTTCCATATGGGGGCGCACCGAAACAGCCCGGCAAGAGTTTGCCGCCTGGAGCCAGCGCTTCTGCAACTTCCCGATCTCAACCCACCCAACAGTAACCGAGGCAGTGCATGGCAGCGACATCATATGTACCACCACAGCCGCGCGCTCGCCTATTCTGAGCCGGGCCGCAGTGCCCGCACGCTGCCATATCAACGCCATTGGCTCTTCTGCTCTCGGTTTTCAAGAGTTGCACGAAGATGTGTATGAACACAGCGCCTTGTTCACGGACTGCAATCGTTCGGTACTTGCCTCAGCCGAGTGCGTGATCAAGGCTGTCCAGAAAGGCCTGTTGCCCTCGCAAAAGGTCGGCACAGAAATCGGTAACCTGCATGCCGGTCTCACACCACTGCATGAACAGCGCTTGAGCATCTTCAAGTCGGTTGGACTGGCGGTGCAGGACTTGGTTTTTTCCCGCGAGGCCATCAGACGGTGGCGCTCTACACGCTGTTGACAAAATAACCACTTCATCAGGACCGAGACATGCTCGATGTAACGCAAATATTTTCCTATTCGATGGCACTAGGGATTGCCGCTGCCATCCCCGGCCCTGGCTTGGCCGCTCTCGTCGCCCGTAGCGTCAGTGGCGGTACCTTGCCGGGTTTTTGCCTGCTGCTCGGCTTGATAGTTGGTGACCTGATCTATTTGTCTTTCGCGGTCTTTGGGCTGGCGATGGTCGTGGAACACTTCAACGCACTGTTCGAGGTGGTTCGCTGGGGGGCGGCATTGTATCTGTGCTACCTGGCCTGGCAGTTCTGGTTCACCAATCATCAAACGATAGAAGAGGGCAAGTCAGCGAAGAAACGGGAACTGTTGTCGGCGGCATTGTCTGGACTGACCATAACGCTGGGCAACCCGAAGACCATCGCTTTTTACCTGGCGATCCTTCCATTGGTCATCAACTTAGAGGCGGTCTCGTTACAAACTTGGGTAATGATGTTGGTGCCGCTAACCGTTCTGGTATTACTGAGCGTTGGCGCGCTGTTCATTGTGACGGCTGTGCGTATGCGGCACCTGCTGTCCAGCCCGCGCGCGCAGCAACATCTGTTCCGCGGGGCGGCAACGATCATGGTGGCGGCGGCAGCTTCTATGCTGCGTCGTTAAGATGGTATACATCGTGCTTGCGATGCATCGCTTTGCGAAAAGACTCCAAGCACATACCTGTTTCGAACATAGGTGCCAGTCATTGCGGATGCACGCTCGCCACCAACCTGATTGATCTCGGCACGCAGGTGCTTATTTCTAATCATTCTGAACACTGCAACACTTGATCTCTTTACAAACCATACAGGCTGCGCGCCACGGGTGCGATGGAGCACGCCTCGCCGTTTCGTGGCGGGTCACTGCCAAGGGTAATGACCGTGGTCGCCACATAGACCTCAATCAACGCCGATACCATGCTGCCGTCGTATTGGATGGCTGACGCCACGCAGGCCGCCATGATTGATACCGACGAGTCGCGCAATATACACCGGACTATAAGCAAATTTCCTGCCCCCCTGCGCAAGGTAGCAGCGGTGCTGCTGAGCATCCGGGACAGGCGCTTAACCTGGCAGCGTTCAGAGGGGAGGAGTTGCTACACCAGCGCGGTGTCGCGTTCCAGTGTCGCAAAGCACAGCAACGCGAACTGCCGACGGGAGAGCAATATGCGCTGCCAGATGGGTTCAGCAGACTCCGGCGGCAGCGAGAGATCACCAGCACAGGCACTGACGGTTCCGACTGCGCCATTGTTCCACTTACTCCGTGACACTCATAAAGCTATTCTGCTCAGGGTGATAACCCAACCCAAGGCCTCCTTGCAGAGGCAATCAGCGACTAATGCAGTAACGCCTTGGTTCGTTTTTACACAAGAGGGCGTTCTTCAGTTTCGGACTTGAACACAATGGCCATTGGCGTCAAGCGTAGGGATAAAGAAGCACTGGTCACTATGCAGTGTCAGAGGTGTTTGAAACGCCTGGGACCTGTCAACAACACGTTCGCAAAGGCCAGGAGCAGAGCGCCAAATTCGCGTTATCGTTTTTTATACAGCAAAGAGGTTAAATCAGAGTGAGGTAATCATTCGACGAATAGGCGGGGCATCGTTCATCGACTACCCTGCATAGGAAGTGGCCGACACTGGCAACACTGCCCAACACTCTTTATGATCTGCTGTTTTTTTACGGGTTAGGAGCGTGACATGGATAGGCGATTCCCAGGGACGATCACGCTGTTACTCTTGGCACTGCTTGCAGCCCCTCCCGCCTTCGCGACCGCCACCATCAACGTGATTGCATCGTTCTCGATCATCGAGGACCTGGTGAAACGCGTGGCAGGTAGCGACGTGCGCATCGTGACCATCGTGCCGCCCGGCGAGGATGTTCACCGCTGGGAGTTGACGCCTCCCAACGTGCTGGCACTGGAAGAGGCCGATATCGTGTTCTACAACGGCTATGAGCTGGAGCCTTGGCTGCGCCATGTGAAGGCCATGGCAGATGACACGCTAACCTTGACCGCCCTGGCGGAAAACGCGGCCATGTCACCGCTGACCATTCCCATGGGCCAGTACAAGGGCAACCCCGACCCGCATATGTGGATGGACCCCAAGGGCGCTGCCGCCTACCTTGATGTGATTGCCGAAACGCTGAGTGAGCACTACCCGCACAAGGCCGACGCCTTCCAGCAACGCGCCGCTGAAGCCAGGGAAGCCCTGCTGGCGCTGGACCAGCAGGTGCGAGAGCGTCTGCAGGGCATCCCGCAGACCAACCGCACCCTCATCACCAGCGAAGCCTCGATGGGCTACTTTGCCCGCGCCTACGAGTTCGAGTACAGCGCCATCTGGGGCCTCAATAGCGAAACCCAGGGCAGCGCATCGGCCATGGAGACCATGAGCAAGCACCTCACCGAGCAGCGTCCGCCTGCGCTCTTTTATGAAAGCACGGTGCCCGACATTCACATGGACGCCCTGGCGAGAGAGTCAGGCCTGGCTCTGGCAGGCCCGCTATACACCGATACGCTCAGCGAGGCCGATGGCCCTGCCTACAATTACCCTGCCTTGCTGCTGCATAACGCCGAGCTGCTTCACGAGGCGCTGGGGGGCGCCCGCGCCGATCACTGATGCCTAAGCGTCAGAGTCGATCAGCTCAGCCAAGGACTCGATCAGCACCTCCGGCTGGCTCTGTTCGATAGGGTCGCCGTGATTGTAGCCGTAAGGCAGCGCCACCGTGGCAAAACCCGCTGCCTTGCCCGCCTCGATATCGTGGCGTGAGTCTCCGACCATCACGCAGGCACTCGGCGCAACGTCCAACAAACGTGCGATATGTACGAATCGCCACCCACGCAGTGGGCAAATAGCGCCAGCAGTTCGAAATGCTCCAGAATGGGCGCAATGAAGCGTTCGGGCTTGTTGGTAATGAGTGCCAGCGTGAAGCCTGCGTCATGCAGCTGCTGCAGCGCTTGCGCCACGTGCGGGTACAGCACGGTGCGTGCGTTGGGCGCCGCCGCATAATGGCGCATGAACGCCGCCAGCGCAGCCTCGACAAGCCCCGGCTCCGGCGCTGACGAAGTCGCCCAACTGAGTGCGCGCTCTACCAACACCTGTGCACCGTTGCCTACCCAGTGGCGCACCTGCTGCTCATCCGGCAGCGGCAGCGCCATCTCCCGCATGGATTGCTGTACGGCCACGGCCAGATCAGGCACGGAATCGATCAAGGTGCCATCGAGGTCGAAGGCGATCAGTTGCTTCTGCTGCAGAATGGTATGCACACGGGCTCCCTGGTCATGGCACTGGACGACATAATCACGATTAATTTTATCACCTTATCGGCCTGCGATTACCCATACCGCGTGGAAGCTTCTATGCTGAGGCTATATTAGCCAAGGAGAGAGTAATGGCCACTCCCCGAATTGTGATTGTGGGCGGCGGCGCCGGAGGCTTGGCCCTCGCCACCAAGCTGGGGCACACGCTGGGCAAGAAAAAACGCGCCGAGATCGTGCTGCTGGACCGTAACGCGACCCATGTCTGGAAACCGCTGCTCCATGAGCTGGCTACCGGCGTGTTGAACTCCAGCATGGACGAAGTGGACTATCGTGGCCACTCCACCGCCCATCACTACCGCTACCAGCGGGGCTCATTGAGCGGGCTGGATCGTGAACAGAAGGTGATTCACCTGGCGGCCATTGTCGATGAAGAGGGCGAAGAAGTGCTGCCCGCTCGGCAGATCACCTATGACTACCTGGTACTGGCACTGGGCAGCGTTTCCAACGACTTTGGCACTCAGGGCGTGGCCGAGCATTGCCACTTCATCGATTCGCCCCAGCAGGCCAAGGCGTTCCAGCGGGACATGATCAACACCTTCCTGCGTTACACCGACCCATCGCTGCGCCAACATACCCAGCTCACCATCGGCATCGTCGGTGGTGGCGCCACAGGGGTAGAGCTGTCAGCGGAGCTGCTGGATGCCTCACGTCTGTTGAACGCCTACGGGGTGACGGCGGTGGACCACCAGTCCATCAGCGTACACTTGATCGAGGCCGCGCCGCGCCTGCTGCCAGGCTTGTCCGAACGCATCAGCGGCACCGTGCAGCAGGAGCTGGAAAGCCTCGGCGTCACCGTGCACGTCAACACGGCCATTCAGGAAGCGAAGGAGTATCATCTGGTCACCAATGATGGCGAAGTCATCGATACCGACCTGAACGTCTGGGCCGCGGGCATTAAGGCGCCCGAATTCCTCAGCGAGCTGGGGCTCACCACCAACAAGCGCCATCAGGTCGCCGTGCAGCAAACCCTGCAAAGCGTCGATGACCCCGCCATTTTTGCCCTGGGCGACTGCGCCAGCTGCCCACAAGGCGAGGATGCTACCGTGCCACCCCGCGCTCAGGCCGCCCATCAACAGGCCAAGGTACTGGCGAAGAACCTGATTAACTGCCTGGAACAGAAGCCTCTGGCCGCGTTTCACTACCGTGACCACGGCTCACTGGTATCGCTGGCGCGCTACGATGCGGTGGGCAACCTGATGCGCAGCTCCGCTTCTCGCGGGCTGTTTCTGGAGGGCTGGCTGGCGCGCCAAGCGTATGCTTCCCTGTATCGTATGCATCAGCTGTCGATACATGGCGCGCCAAAAACGGGTCTTGCCTGGCTGGTAGACAAACTGAACCGCTACCTCAAGCCACGCATGAAGCTACATTGAGCGCCTGCCTCGATCAGCGGACGCTGGCCAGCGCAGCTCGCATCTGCTGAATGACGCTATCGTATCCGTGGGGGTCGCTGGCCTGGTGCGCATTGAAAATGGCCGAGCCAGCCACGAACGTATCGGCACCGGCAGCGGCAATCTCGGCGATGTTATCCACCTTGACGCCCCCATCGATCTCCAGGCGGATCGGCAAGCCCGAAGCATCGATCCTTGCCCGCGCCTCGCGCAGCTTGTCGAGGGTCGTCGGGATGAACGATTGCCCACCAAAGCCCGGGTTGACGCTCATCAGCAGCACCATATCCACTTTGTCCATCACGTAATCGAGATAGCTAAGCGGCGTTGCCGGGTTGAAAACCAGCCCGGCCTTGCAGCCGCCATCGCGGATCAGCTGCAAAGAGCGATCGATATGCTCGGAGGCTTCGGGGTGAAAGGTGATGTAGCTCGCGCCCGCGTCGATGAAATCACTGATCATGCGATCCACCGGCTTGACCATCAGGTGCACATCGATGGGCGCGGTCACGCCGTGCTGGCGCAGTGCCTTGCAGACCATTGGGCCAATGGTCAGGTTGGGCACGTAGTGGTTGTCCATGACATCGAAGTGCACCACGTCTGCACCGGCGGCCAGAACGTTGTCTACCTCTTCCCCCAAACGGGCGAAGTTGGCCGACAAAATGGAAGGGGCAATCAAGAAATCCTGGGCAGTGCTCATCATGGGGTCCTTAGCGCGGATTAACGGTATCGCGCTATCTTACCAGAGCGCTGCGCCCAGCCCCATGCAAGGATGATGCCCTTGAGCGGCATGAAAGAAATGCATCATTGCCTAACCTTCCTCATATATTCACAAATAGAATATAAAACACAATTGTAATTCCACAATGACAGGTTTAACCTTAGCACCATCGCGACTATGTCGCCCCCTGCCATCAGGAGCCTGCCATGACACGCCATACTCTACTTCGCACCAGCCAGCTTCGTAATGGACTGCGCCGCAGCCTGCTCGCCGCTGCCGTCGGCACCGCCGTTGCCGGCATGACGCTCTCCACCAGCGCCGTGGCCCAGGAGCGTGAGCTGCTCAACTCCTCCTACGATATCGCCCGTGAGCTTTTTTCGGCCATCAACCCTGAGTTCCAGGCTTGGTGGCAGGAAGAGCACGGCGAAGAGATCGGTATCAACCAGTCTCACGGAGGCTCCTCGGCTCAGGCACGGGCCATTCTGCAGGGTCTGCGCGCCGATGTAGTGACCTATAACCAGGTCACCGACGTTCAAGCGCTGGCGGATGCAGGCCTGGTCGCGGAAGATTGGCAGCAGGCGTTCGACAACAATGCGTCACCCTACTACTCCACCACCGCGTTCCTGGTGCGCAAGGGCAACCCCAAGGGCATCGAGAGCTGGGACGACCTGGTACAGGAAGACGTCCGCATGGTCTTCCCGAACCCGAAAACCTCCGGCAATGGCCGCTACACCTATTTGGCCGCCTGGGGCTTCGCCGATCAGGCTTTCGACGGTGACGACGAGCAGATTCAGGACTTCATGCGCACCTTCCTGCGCAACGTCGCGGTATTTGACACCGGCGGTCGTGGTGCCACCACCAGTTTCATCGAACGCGGCATTGGCGATGTGCTGATCAGCTTCGAGTCCGAAGTCAACAATATCCGTACCGAATACGGCAGCGACGATTATGAAGTGATCGTGCCGCCGGTCAGCATCCTGGCCGAATTCCCGGTCGCCGTGGTCGGCCCCAACGCCGAGCGCAACGGCAACAGCGATCTGGCCCAGAGCTATCTCGAGTACCTCTATAGCGAAGAGGCTCAGCGCCTGCTGGCGGGCTTCAACTACCGTGTGCATAACGAGACCGTCGTGGCCGAGTTTGCCGACCAGTTCCCCGAGACCGAGCTGCTGCAGGTCGAAGACGTGTTTGGTAGCTGGGAAGAAGCCATGGAAGCCCATTTCGAAGGCGGCGCACTGCTCGATCAACTGCAACGTCGTTAACGGAGCCCCATGAGCCAACTTGCATTCTGGCGATCCGGCAGCACACGCGTGCTGCCGGGTTTTGGCCTTTCCATGGGTATCAGCGTGCTGTTTATCTCGCTGGTACTGCTGCTGCCCATCACCGGGCTGTTTGGCCAACTGGCGGGGCTCAGCCTCAGCGAGTACTGGGCCATCATCACCGATGGCCGCGTGGTGGCCAGCTACACCGTGACCATTGGCGCTGCCGCCGTGGCCGCGCTGGTCAACGCCGTTTTCGGGCTGCTGCTGGCCTGGGTGCTGGTGCGCTACGAGTTCCCCGGCAAGCGTCTGCTGGATGCGCTGATGGACCTGCCCTTCGCCCTGCCCACGGCGGTGGCGGGCATTACCCTGGCCACCCTGTATGCCGGCAATGGCTGGATGGGCCGCCTGCTCGAACCGCTGGGCTTTCAGGTCGCCTATACCTGGGTCGGCATTGCCTTGGCCATGGCTTTTACCAGTATTCCTTTCGTGGTGCGCACCGTGCAGCCGGTACTCGAAGACCTGCCCGCCGAGATCGATGAAGCCGCCATGTCGCTGGGTGCTACCGACAGCGTGGCATTTCGCCGGGTGATCATGCCCCACCTGTGGCCAGCGCTGGTCACCGGTACGGGGCTGGCGTTCGTGCGCTCGTTAGGCGAGTTCGGGGCGATCATCTTCATCGCGGGCAACATGCCCTACGAAACGGAGATCACGGCACTGATGATCTTCGTTCGGCTTCAGGAGTACGACTACGCAGGCGCTTCGGCCATCGCCTCGGTGGTGCTGTTCGTGTCGTTGGCACTGCTGCTGGTCATCAACATCTGGCAGGGGCGCTTCGTGCGCCGCTTGCATGGAGGAAAAGGCTAATGCATCGCGTAGGGGATGCGCCGCTGGTGCGGCGCGTACTGATCGTCAGCGCCCTGCTGCTGTCGGCGCTGTTTCTGCTGCTGCCGCTGGTCGCCATTTTTGCTCAGGCCTTTTCTCAGGGCGTGGCGGTGTTCTGGGCCAACGTGACCAATACCTTTACCCTGCACGCCATCGGCCTGACGCTGGTCATCGCGCTGATGACCATTCCGGTCTGCCTGGTCTTTGGCGTCGCGCTGGCCTGGCTGGTGACCCGCTTCAGCTTCCCCGGCCGCCGCATTCTGCAAACCCTGATCGACATACCCTTTGCCGTTTCGCCAGTCGTGGCCGGTTTGATCTACCTGCTGCTCTACGGCCGCAATGGCTGGATCGGCAGCTGGCTGGACACCCATGACATCCAGCTCATGTTTGCCTGGCCCGGCATTCTGATGGTCACCATCTTCGTCACCTGCCCCTTCGTCGCTCGGGAACTGATTCCATTGATGCAGGCCCAGGGCTCCCGCGAAGAGGAAGCCGCCGTGACCCTGGGCGCCTCAGGCTGGACCACGTTCTGGCGCGTGACGCTCCCCAACATCCGCTGGGCACTGCTGTACGGCATCATCCTCACCAACGCCCGCGCGGTAGGTGAATTCGGCGCGGTCTCCGTGGTCTCAGGGGCTATTCGCGGGCAGACCAACACGCTGCCCTTGCACCTCGAACAGCTCTATCAGGATTACAACGCCGTGGGGGCATTTGCCAGCGCGGCCTTGCTGGCGCTGATTGCCCTGTTAACCCTTGCGGCCAAGGCAGGCCTGGAATGGCGCGCATCGCGCCGGGAGGCACTCGTATGAGTATTCGCTTAGAGAATATTGCCAAGCATTTTGCCAATACCCAGGCCCTCGAACCCATCGACCTGGACATTCATGAGGGCGAGCTGGTCGGCTTGCTGGGCCCCTCTGGGTCGGGCAAGACGACCCTGCTGCGTATCATTGCAGGGCTGGAGAGCGCTGACCGCAGGCCAACGCCCGGTAAAATTCTGTTTGGCGATCGCGATGTCACCCATGTGCACGTGCGTGACCGGCGCATCGGTTTTGTCTTTCAGCACTATGCGCTGTTTCGCCATATGAGCGTCTACGACAACGTGGCCTTTGGCCTGACCGTGATGCCGCGCAAGCGTCGCCCCTCCAGCGGCGAGATTCGTGCACGAGTATTTCGGCTGCTGGAAATGGTTCAGCTCCAGCATTTGGCCAACCGCCTGCCTGCGCAGCTCTCGGGCGGCCAGCAGCAGCGTGTGTCGCTGGCCAGGGCACTGGCCGTAGAGCCCGACGTGCTGCTGCTGGACGAGCCCTTCGGCGCGCTGGACGCCAAGGTACGTCAGGACCTTCGCCGCTGGCTGCGTCGCCTTCATGATGAGCTGAACTTCACCAGCGTATTCGTGACCCACGACCAGGAGGAGGCGCTGGAGCTTTCGGATCGCGTCGTGGTGATGAGCAACGGCCGTATCGAACAGATCGACACGCCGGAAACTCTCTACCGCTCGCCGAAGAACCGCTTTGTGTTCGAATTCCTCGGTGACGTGAACCACCTGGAGGGCAGCGTGCAGCAAGGTGTGCTGACCTGCGGAGACGCGCGCCTGCAGGTAGACCTGCCGGACGGTGACGAAGAGCTGCTGTTGCGCCCCCACGAAGTGCGCCTGGCTGAAGCACCCAGCCCGGAAAGCCACCTGCCTGTCACGGTCACCGCGCTTTCCCCTGTGGGGGCCGAAGTACGGGTCGAGCTGGAGGCGGACTGGCTTGCCAAGCCCTGGCTGGCCACCGTGCGTCATGCCGACTTCGAACGACTGAACCTGCAGCGCGGCCAGCGGCTGTTTGCCCACCCGCGCCAGTGGCATCGATTCAAGGAAGACGCCGCGCCCCAGCCGCAGCCTAGCCGGGTCGCGTAAGCCGCTGGCCTCGCCTGTCGTGGCAGGGCTATACTGTACCGAATCTGGTCAGCAATGCCTTGTTACGACAGGTTTTTACTATTCAGGCAAGCGGTTACCCAGACAGGTGACGATCCAAACAAGTAGAGTGTGGAGAGAGATATGCGTCGGCGTCATTTTTTACGTATTTCCGGTGCGCTGTTGGCCACCGCCCTGCTGGCCGGCTGCGCCAGCCCCCAGTTCCTGCAGCTGAACCCTTCCCGCACGGCCAACGTGCCGCAGGTAGGCTCCGGGCAGCAGGTGACCGTGGTGGCCGTGGATGCCCGCCCGAGTGAAGTCATTGGCACCCGGGCAGGCGGCAGCATGTCGACGGCGCAAATCACCGTCAACCGACATGAATTGATTCCGAAACTTCAGGCCGAAGCTGAGCGTGCGGTGCGCGACATGGGCTTCAACCCCACCCGGGAAACCGCCCAGGGCCGCCCCACTCTGACGCTGGAGCTCGCCAGTCTGGCTTACCTGCGGGGCGATAGCGGCCAGCCGCTCATCGACGAGGCCCGTATCGAGGGTGTCTTCCGCGCCATCGCGCAGCATCAGGGCACGACCTATACCGGCACCTATACCTCACGCCGTACGCAGGGCTACGCCATCAAACCCGGTGAAGACAGCAATACCCGCATGCTGAACGACCTGCTGAGCGATGGTTTGAACCGCGCCTTCAGCGACCCGGAACTGGGCCGCCTGCTGGCGCGCTGACCTGGGTCAATTCACACGCGAGGGCCGCGCCGCTCCAGTGCCCAAAGGCTCTCGCGACGGCCACACTCATCGGCAGGCTCCGTAGCGAGGCGATCAACGCGAAAATTGGGTGCCAGCAGGCGCTCTATTTCGTGGTCGGGCACGTTGAAGGGCGGCCCTGCCTCGCCTTCCTGATGCGTCAGCGCGACGAGCAATCCCTTGGCACCGGGCGGTATCAGCTGTGCCAGATGGAACGCATAGCGCTCACGGGTGGCGGGTGGCAGGGCAATCAACGCCGCCCGGTCATAGAAGGCCCCGACTTCGTCAGCCTGTTTGATATGCAGATGAAAGAAGTCCCCGCACCAGAGCTCGACACTCCCCTGACGAAACACCTCGAAACCTGACTGGCGGTAGCGAGAAACGCCCTCTTCCCGCTGGGCCAGAAACTGCTCGATGGCTTCCGGGACCAGCTCGACGCCCAGCACCGGATGACCCTGCTCGGCCAGCCAGCGCATGTCCAGGCTCTTGCCGCACAGCGGCACCAGCACTTTGGCACCCTCCTCCACCCCCAGCTCGGGCCAGTGCTGTGGCAGCGCGGTATGTGTTGCCGCCAGATGAAAGCCAATGCGCCCTTCCTGCCAGCGCAACCGCCAGGGGTTGTCCATGGTACTTACCTCGTCAGGCCGTGATGGAGGATGACCAGCACGCTGTTTAGAACCAGCGGTCACGTTTTTTGCGGCGACGCGGCAGATGCGGCACGATCAGCCCCACCAGCAGGCCCGCACCGGCCACCCCCCCGCCGTACATGAAGTAGCGCATCAACAAGTCTTCTTCCTGGGTATCCAGACGTGCCTGCAGCGCGCGCACCTGACGGCGGGCCTGCTCGGACTCGGCGTCCAGCTCGTGATTACGCGCTTCCAGCTCGGCAATACGCTGCTCACGGACCTCCAGAGTTTCGGTCATCGAAGAGACCCGCTGCTCCCAGGTATCGTTGATGCCGTCGAGCTCCTGGGTCAGTTCTTCCACCTGCGCCTGAAGCTCTGGCAACTGCTGACGAGCGCTGGGCGTTTGCTGCAGTTCGCTGCTCAACACCCACACGGTGTCGCCGCTGTTGCTGCGCACTCGGGTGTAGTTCCCGCTGGTTTCCAGTACGTCGACCTGCTCACCCGCATTCAGGGTTCCCACAATGCGATAGCCATCTGTGGGGCCACTACGCACATAGGTGCTTAGCTCATCACTGACCCAGGCCTGGCTATCGGATTGAGCAAACGCTAACTGGCCACTGGCACTCAACAGCACGCCCATGGCGGCGGCGTAACAATTCCTTCGAAATTTCTCTACTTGCATGACGTCATGTCCTGATCATAAAAAACGCGGCTGACCGACGAAGCCAGCCTGCGTAGCGCTATAGCGTTGCGCGTGTTGGGCGCTTACCCTTCCCCACGGGGCGGTAGCGGGAAGGGACGAGGAAACTCCGCGACGCGAGCATCACTTTTCACCGCCTTCAAGGGGCCTTCACGCTCTACTTCGTCAATGCGCACAATGGCATTGAGCGGCAGGTAGCTGCGCTTGACACCTTCGAAGGTACGCTGCAGTTTCTCCGCTCCCGGATCCACCACCACTCGCGACGCATCGTCAAAGACAAACTCCTCGACTTCAATAAAGCCCCAGAGTTCGCTCTGAAAGATCTCTCTTACGTATAAATCCCAAATTTCACCCTGCTGGTGAACCACCACACGGTAGATCGGCTTGGCCGCCATCCTGGCCCTTCCTCTTGACGCTTGAACGTATCCAACAACGGGGTAGCCTACCACACTCACCGGGCAGCCCCTTAGCAGACATCGTCAAGGCCCACGAATTCCCTGCTCTCCCTTCAGTGGGTGCTAATTAGCCCGGGGCCACCTGGGTCGTGTATGGTGGAAAGAGTGTTTGGCACGATTTTTCATCTACCCAACAGGAGTCACCACCATGCAAAAGGATCCCAACAAGGGCTACATCGCCCTCCTCGGCTGGAGCCTCAATGCAATCGAAGCGGCCGAGCAGTTCGACCGGCGCTACATCGTGGTCGCCCCCGACTGGGCAGAAGAACACTGCAAAAAACACGATATTCCCTACGTTCCCTGGAACTTCGAGCGCCTCAACGACCGCTCCATGGAAATAGCAGAAACCCTCAAGGAAAAAGGCGTGGATGTCGCTATCCCGCTATTCGAGGAGACCGTCGAGTGGGCCGGTGCGATCAACTCCGTACTGCTCGATAACCCTCGCCTCTATGGCCAGTCCCTGCTCCTGCGTGACAAGGCGCTGATGAAGCGGCGCGCCCAGCTGGGCGGTATTCGCGTGGGTATTTTCGAAGAGGCCCACGACAGAGACGATGTCATCCGTTTCCTGAAACGGGTCAACCAGACCCTGCTCAAGCTGGACGGCGACCCCAACGACCCTATCCACTTGAAGGCGTTCGACAAGGCGGGCTGCCTCGGGCACCGCGTCATCCGCACGCCGGACGAGGTGGATACCATCCCGGATGAAGAGTTTCCCGTGTTGATGGAGTCGCACCTGGATGGCTGGGAATTCGCCGTGGAAGCGTGGATTCACGATGGCAAAATCGCCTTCCTGAACATTTCAGAATACGTCACGCTGGGTTATTCGGTGTTCGTTCCCGCCTCGCCGGAGCTCGAGCAGTATCGCCAACAGATCACCGCCCAGATCGAAAAACTGATCAAGGCCTTCGATATCGAGTTTGGCCTGATCCATCCGGAGTACTTCGTCACCAGCGATGGCGAGATGTACTTTGGTGAAGTCGCCTATCGTCCGCCAGGGTTCAAGGTGTTCGAACTCCTCGAGCGCGTCTATGGCTTCAACGCCTATCAAGCGTCGATGCTGGTCTTCGACCCCAAAGCCACGGCAGAAGAAGTAGCCGAGTTCTTCCCCAAGGAGATCGTCGATGCCAACGGGTTTGCGGGCTGCTTTGGCGTTTATCCGCGCCGCCGCGTGGTCAGCCGCCTGGAAATACCCGAAGAGACCGAAGATCATGACTACTTCGAGTCCCATGAGCTGACGCCCCCCTTGGAAGAGACCGTGACCAAGCGCACCGCGTTTGGGACCCACTGGGGGCTGATCTACTTCAAGGGCGACGATGCCCATACGCTACGTGACCTGCTCAAGCGGCAGGAATCTCTCGACTTCTATGTATAATTCTCCCTTTATCGGGATAAGGAGTCAGCGTGACCAATCAGCGTTCCACCCCTGACGGGGAAGAAGGCAAGCTCGATGGGTTGCTGAGCAAGTTCGATGAGGCAGTATCGCTACTTGACAAGGCCCCCGCCGTTTCAAAGGTGGCCAAGCTGCCCCGTGTGATGGACACCGCGCGGCGTATCCTGATGGTCGAAGGAGGCTGCGCAGCGCTGGAAGCGCGCGCCGCCAACTTCGAGGCAGCAGGGGTATTTGTGGGATCAGACTGGGAAACCCCCCAGTATCTGGTCCCGGCGTTGACCCCATTTTCGCTGAAAAGCGCCGATGCCACTGTGGTAGTGATCGAGGCGCTGAGCGAACTGCGGCTGCTGGCGGTGGCCAAGGGCGTTTACGCGCATCCTCAGCTGTCGCCAGAACATGCCCATCACTACCTTACTCAGGTCATGGCTATCAACTTGGGGCTGCTGTTCAACGCGCCCAGCGAAGCCGAGCGTGAAACCCAAGGCCGGCTGGCAAAAATTCCCCGCCAACTGTTTCAGCACCTGGCCGAGCGGCTAGGCCATGAGCACGTCATCGATCAACTGATCGATGAAATCTGGCGGATTCTCAAGCAGCGGCCCATCCAGGTCGACTCCATCAAGCAGATGATCACCCAGATCGCCCTGTGCCAGGCCAACCCGGAGATTGACCTGGGCGCCAGCGGCCAGGGTGCCGACCGGCTGGTCAGCTCGCTCTATGGCCCCACGCAGGCCTGCCGGGAAGACCCCGGCATCGAGGTCTACCGGGCACGCTTGGAGCGCATGGACCACGCAACGCTTCAAGCGGAGTCCACCGGTTTTGCCCGTGCCATGCACGATACTGGCCTCGTGTCGCCTTACCATGCCGTCCTGCTGCGCTTCCTGTTGGAAGAAGCCGATCAATTGCTTTCCGAGGCGCTGGGGCTGTCGTCCACAGGGCGCGACTGCCTGCTGTGCTATCGCGAATTGGCGCATACCTTGATTCGCAGCGGCGTCTACCCCGCCACCGCTCAGGCGGTCTATGGCCTGGCGCTCATGCTGGAACGCGGAATTCTCTATCAACCGCCGGTGGCACCAGCCATGTGGCGGCAGCTGAGCCTGCCGCTCTCCGACTGGGCCGTCTCGCGTTTGACGCTGGCCTATGGCGATACCGCATCGCCCAGAGCACGTTTGATCGAAGGCGTGCTGTGCATGCTGGGACTACCGCTGGGCATTGGCCAGGGTAACAACCCTACCTGCCAATCGGCGCGTGCACTGTCGATGTGGGCCTACAACGACCCGGACTACCTGCTGCAAATGGTGACCTGGGCCGCTCGGGACGATGAGATCATCATGCATTTCGAAGGCCAACCGATCTCTTCACAGGAGAGCGTGGCGGGAGTGGCCAGCGAGCTCCCTCTCGATCTCGACCCGGTGTCGTTGATCGTCGTCCCGCACCTGGATCGCATTTATGCGGAAATGGGCCGACGCTGCATCGGCCGGGAAGGCGACCCTCACCGCTGGGTCAACCCTGAGTTTCACGGCTGGTGGTCTGGCCGTGGATTCAGTATCAATGTGGACGTAGCCACCGGGAAGCTGCATGAGGTCGACACCTTCATTCGTCACTTCTACGCCAGCTACCACCCTTTCTACAACGGCAATCAGCCGCTGATTCACCCCCAGCCTGCTGGCGTTGCCGTCACGGACAGCGCGGCGCGTTTCATCGGCTGGCATGCCATCACTATTCTACGCGCCTCGCTCGACCCCAGCGATGTCATGCGCGTCTACTTCTACAACCCCAATAACGATAGCGGCCAGGACTGGGGAGATGGACTCAAGGTCAGTACTGCTGGCAACGGCGAACGCTTCGGTGAAGCATCACTGCCCTTCGAGCAGTTTCTCTCGCGGCTTTACATCTACCACTACGACCCCCTGGAAAGCGACGGGCTGGCCAGCGTGGGCGAGGAGGAGCTGGAGCGCGTCAAGGGCTATCTACATCGCAGCTGGGGAGCTACGCGAATCCCTCCCACCGACTTGCAGGCAGAGCCAGGCACAACATGACATAATGCGCGGTCTTTCAACGCTCCTGATACGCTGCCATGATACGACTCGATCAACTGCTGGTCAGCCAGGCGCTGGCCAGCTCACGCACCCGCGCCCAGCGCCTCATCAAGAATGGGCGTGTCTTTTTGACCGACGGCACCCCGCTCACCAAGCCTTCCGAAAAGTGGCCCGCCGACACATCACTGCGCGTCGAGGAGGACCCCGAGGAGCGCTACGCTTCCCGGGCAGGCCTTAAACTCGAGGGAGCGCTCACTACGCTGGATATGCGGCTGGAGGGCCTGGGCGTGCTGGATGTGGGCCAGTCCACCGGCGGCTTTACCGACTGCGCCCTGCGCTTCGGAGCCCGCCATGTAGTGGGTGTCGAGGTAGGCCACGACCAGTTGGCCGAAGCGCTGCGCCAGGACCCAAGGGTGGTGTGCCTGGAAGGCTTGAATGCGCGCCACATGAGCACCTCGGCAGCCTTGCTGGAAGTGCTGCGCCAATACCCCATCGAGCTGGCCATCATGGACGTGTCGTTCATTTCTCAAACGCTGATCCTGCCGGAAATCGCCGCCCTGTTACCGGCCAAGGGAAAGCTTATCTCTCTGGTCAAACCGCAGTTCGAGTTGGAGCCCAGCGCGTTGGACAAGCGCGGCGTGGTACGCGACCCAGCCCGCTACAGCGAGGTGGAGCACAAGATACGTGCAGCCTGCCAGAGCTGCGGTTTACACATCACCCATTGGCAAGAGAGCCCGATCACCGGCGGGGACGGCAATCGGGAGTTCCTGATGCTGGCCAGTCACGAGGCCCCTTAACCCAGATTTGCAGGAGGCAGCGGCTTGCGGGTCTGTACTTTCACCGACTCCCCTTGATCTCGGTGAAGCCATACGTCCATCTGCTCGAAGGCGACCCGCACGCCCGCTTCGCGGAATAGCTCATCCACACGGCAGTTCACTTCGTCGGCTGCAAACAGCCGGTCCAGCAAGTCGTTGACGAAGATGCGCAGCTCGAAATTCAGGCTGTGCGGGCCATAGTTAAGGTAGAACACCTGAGGCTCCGGGTCCGCCAGCACGCGTGGGTTTTCATCGGCGGCCTGGCGCAGCAGCTGATGCACCAATGGCAAATCAGAGCCATGCGCTACGCCATAGGTCAGCACCACCCGAGTGACATTGTCGGACAGCGACCAGTTGATCAGCTGATCGGTGACGAATGTCTTGTTGGGAATGATGATCTCCTTGCGATCGAAATCAGTCACCGTGGTGGCGCGGATGCGGATACGGCTGACCGTGCCATGCAGGTTACCCAGCGTGATGGTGTCGCCGATTCGAATGGGGCGTTCGAACAGGATGATCAGGCCAGAAATGAAGTTGGCAAAGATCTCCTGCAAGCCAAAGCCCAGCCCCACGCTCAACGCCGCCACCAGCCACTGCAGCTTGTCCCAGGAAACCCCCAGGGTAGCCAGCGACATGACGACGCCCGTTCCCACGATGGCGTAAGAGAGCAGCGAGCTGATGGCGTAGGCGCTGCCCTGCTTCAAGGCCAGCCGCGACAGCACCATCACTTCGAGCAACCCCGGCAGGTTACGCGCCATGATGAAGGTAATGGCGACCACCAACAGCGCGGTGAAAAAGTCGGAAAGGGAGAGCGCGCCGTCCACCAGATCGCCCTCATCGGCGTCCCACAGCGCCACCTGATCCAGATACCCCAGCACTGCCAGCAAGTCCGACCAGACCAGGTAGAGCAGTAGACTGAACCCGATCAGCAGGATGAGCTTGGAGAGCCGCAGCGACTGAGTATTGATCTTCTCCATGTCCAGGGGCGGCTCCTCAACCACTTCGAGACCGCCCTCCGCCCCCTCCTGCACCTGGGCACGCCGTCGCGCCAAAGCGCGCCGATACGCCAGGCGGCGAGCGGCCACCGCCAGGCTGCGGACCACCGTGGCTTCCACTACGACCCACAGCCCCAGCAGGTAAAGAGTCATCGCAAAACGCGCCACTAACCGCAGTGCCGTATATTCGTAGCCCCAGGCCACCAGCCCCAGCATCACCAACGGTACGCTGGCCATGGCCAGCCCCAGGATCAACCGAAACAGCCGCACTCCAAAGACAGGTACGTGGGCCAGAATCAGCTGCATCAACCACCACGCCATGGCCAGCAGCCCCAGCATGAACAATCCCATGGCCACCGGGCGCATGGCCAGCGGGGTTTCCATCTGCCCAGACATGGCCGCAATCCCTACCACGGGAACCAGCGCTACGCCTAACCCTCCAAGCAACTGGCGTAATCGAGCATTGTAGGCGGGTGCCCAGGTAAAGTGACGCTCGGCAACGCCATCGGGCACCAGCAAGCGGCGGCCCAGAGCAATCACCCCCCAGCTCAGGCTCAGTTGCAGCAAGGCCGGCGCCAGCCCCATTGCCAGGGCGCCTTCTGCCGTGCGCAGGGCAACGCCAGCTCCCGCCAGCGCCAGCGGACCAGGCAGCGCCAGCAGCGCATTCATCAGCACTGCTCTGGGCGTGTGCAGCTGCGTATCACTCTTCAAACGGCCTATTTGCGAGTGTAGCCGGGCCAGCGCGGCCTTAATACGGGAGCGTAACCCCAGCAGCGCCAGGCTTAGCAGCAGGAGCGGCGCACCGACCAGCATGTCCCAGCCAAGGCCCTGCCAGCGGTTGGGCAGTACGGCACGCCATTCGCCCTGCTGCCACTCCTGCTGCAGGTAATTGGGTAACTGGCGCACCCAGTTAAGGTCCAGCGGACGACTATTGGCTACCCAGAAAAGCTGTTCATCGATGGTGGCGCGCAGCTCGTGGGTGGTGGTCAAGAGCTGTTGCTGGTTCAACTGCAGCTCGATGGCGGCGCTCAACAGGCTGCCGTAGGACTGTTCGAGCTGCTCCACCAGCTCACGGCGAGATTGATAAAGTCGCGTCAGGGAGTCCACCAGCCCAGGCGTCACCTCGACGCCCGCTTCCTGTAGCCGCTGAGTGGCCAGGCGTTCTCCCTGGCGCAGCTGATCACGCTGGCGTATCAGATCGAATTGCTTGAGGCGCAAGTCGGCAATTTCATCTTGCAGGTCGCGGCGCGGCACGATCACCGGTAGCGACTGGCGCTGCTCCCTGAGTATCCGGGATAGCAGCTGGCTACCGCGAATGGCCTCCATCTGCTCACCAAGACTACGCTGCAACTGACGCACCAGCTCCAATTGGCGCTGGGCTTCGATGTTTTCGCGCACGATGCCATTGGCGCGGTCGGTGGCACGCAGCAGCTCGAGGCTCAGGTTCTGGTTTACCTGCTGGGCGCGTAGCACCACCGGATGCCCCTCGGCAATCAATGGATCATCCCGGGCGGCATCGGCAATCGCCTGCTCGGACTGCAGGCGTCGCTGACGATCGATGACCCCTTGCAGCAGGTTCAGCCGCTGCTCCTGATGGTCGATCTGCAACGCCAACAGCTCGCGCCGCTGCTGAGCCAGTTCCCGCAGCCGACTGTTGGCACTGAGCTCACGCTGATTCAGGGACACTTCCTGCTCGGCCAGCGCACGCTCCAGACGCCACTGGATCAACTGCGCATCCTCGCGAGCGGATAGCTGGCGGTCGGCCAGCAGCGCTTCTCGGGTATCATGTTCGCGGCGCAAGGTCTCGGCCCGCTGCAAGGCTTCGGAGATGGCTTGCTGGGCACGTTCAGGCAAGGTTTGCGCAGCCAACAGCTGCGAATTGACTTCAGCCAACTGGCTCTGTAGCTGCTGGAGTTCGATCACTGCACTGCCCTGCTGAGCTTCCAGTGCGTCCAGCGGCGTATCGCTCAAGCTATCCACGGAGAGCTGCAGGCTCTCCTCTTCGGCCTCGCGAAGCTCACGCTCCAGCTGCAGCAGTTGCTCCGGGGCTTGACTGACGCGCTGCTCCAGCGCGCGCTGTCGCTCCTCCAGCGCCTTGAGCCGCTCATGGGCTTGCAGCGCCGCTTCCAGGGCAGCCTGCTCGCGCTGCTGCGCGGCGGTCAGCTCCCCCTCCTGAGACTCCAGTGCAGCCAGCCGCTCGTTCAGAGCACTTTCCGAAGGCACACGCTCGCCGCTTTCGGCCCACCCCACCGGAGATACAACCAGCAGCGCGACACACATCAACACGCCCAGCGCGCCGTTCACTGCTTTCATGGCACTCTTCACCACGTCTAGAAGCCTCATTGACTGGTCAGCCCGCATTATCGGGCAAGGTGCCATTGTCAATCGTAAGGCCTGCCCGCGCAATCCGGCCGGTCACCAGAATATTGGCAGTTGACTTACTTCGGCCGCCTGTATAGAACGACGCTAACATTTGTCTATTTACCAACGTGGGCCATATTGATGGTTATCCGACCCCTGATACTGACAAGCCTGCTGGTTGCTCTGGGCAGCCAGTCGGCCATGGCCGAGACACGCGGCGATATCGAAGCGCGTATTCGCGCCTTGAATACCGAGCTCTATCAGCTCCGCCAGCAGCTGCAGCAAATTGACGCACCCGAAGCGGCGGCTCAGGGTATTCCACCGGCGCCCCTGCCAGAAGAGGTCGCCCTGGAGGATTTGACCGAGCGCCGCCAGCTGGAGCAGCAGTCGACGCGTAACCCGTTTTCCATCACCACCCACCGTACCAATTACCTGTTTCCGGTGAGCTATAACACTAATCAGGACTCCAACAATTTTCGTGAAGTGACCGATGCGTCCGGGCCTAACAACAACGAAGTGAAGTTCCAGTTCAGCGCCAAGTTCAATCTGGCGGAAGACGTGTTTGGCGACATTGGCGACGTCTATTTCGCCTATACCCAGCGAAGCTGGTGGCAGGCCTATAACACTGACGCCTCCTCCCCTTTCCGGGAAACCAACTACGAGCCCGAGGTGTTCATCGATTTCGATAACGCCTGGAGCGCTCTGGGCTGGGTGAATACGCGCAACCGCATCGCCTTCAACCACCAATCCAATGGCCGTTCGGACCCGCTGTCACGGAGCTGGAACCGCGTATACCTGGAAAGCACCTTGCAGCGCGGCGACTGGGCACTGACTCTGGCCCCCCACTGGCGCGTGCCGGAATCCGACGGTGACGACGACAACCCGGATATCGAGCGCTTCATGGGATATGGCGACATTCGTCTGGCCAGGCGCTTGGACAACAATCATGAAGTCGCTGGTCAACTGCGCGGCAACCCGAGCCCGGGCAACCTGGGTACTCAAATCGACTATAGCTGGCCCGCCTTCAATGGGGTGCGAGCACACGTACAGTATTACTACGGGTACGGCGAAAGCATGATCGATTACGACAACCGCGTGCATCGCCTGAGTCTTGGCTTCAGCCTCAACCCGCTGTTCAGCGCCACGGGCCTGAACCGTTGATGCGGAACCACTAAACTTTGGGGTTGTCTGTAGAGTGACGGCTGCTATGCTGAAGCTGTCACTCATTCATTCGTCAAAGGAAGACATCATGGCTAAACGTAACACAGACGCCTCCGCACGTGCCGACCAGCTGAAAGAAGACCTGCGCCATCTCAGCGAGACGGTCGAAGAGCTAATGAACGCCACATCGAAAGATGCCAGCGGTGAAATGCGCGACCTGCGTGAGCGTGCCGAACGTCGTTTGAAGGATACTCGTGCCCGCCTGGAAGCCCGCGGCGAGCGCATCTATGAAGACACCCGCGAGTCACTGGCTCAGCAAGCCGATTGCTGCGACCGCTATGTACATGAGAACCCCTGGACCAGCATCGGTATCGGTGCCGCAGCTGGCCTGGTGGTAGGTATGCTGCTCGGTCGTCGCTAATGGCATTGGGGCCAACCCAACGCGTCTTTTCTGCCGCCAAACGCTTGTTGAGGTCACTGTTAGCCAACGGTGAAACCCGCCTGCGTTTGGCGGTGTTGGAATTGGAGGAAGAGCGCGCTCGTTTATTGGTACTACTGTTGTTGGCTGGCGCCAGTTTGCTGCTGCTGCTGTTGGGCGTTGCCACACTGACGGCGCTGGTAGTTGTTCTGTTCTGGGACACCTATCGGCTGACGGCCATTGGCGTGAGTGCTGGCGTACTGATGGCACTCAGTCTGCTGCTGGCAGTGATTGCCATACGTCAGGCAAAGCGGCACTCGCTGCTCAAGGAAACCTTGAAACAGCTGGCAGCCGATCGCGCCCTGCTGGAGGCCAATGATGAAGAACTCACCGACCGTCGACGTTAAGACCACAGACAAGCCGTTGAGTCGCCAGCAGCGCAAGGCAGCGCTGCTGGCCGAGCTGGAACAGCAGCGTATCGATATACTGGTGAGCAGTGATACGTTGCAACGCACTTCCGCGCCGCTCGACCGGCACTGGCGAAGCCTGCGCTTACCGCTGTACGTCGTGGGCGGGCTCGCTGCCCTGCGGCTGGTTCGCCATCCTGGTGGCGCTATGGCCGTCGGCAAACGCGCGTTGGCAGGCTATATGCTGCTTCGCAAGCTGAAACTGCTGGCCAAAGTCGCCAGCTGACGAGGCGTTTGCCTGTTCAAAGCCGCCGGATGCCTTGCCTCAGGCGGCTTTTTCAATGGTGATCAACACGCCTGGCCACAGGCGACGCCACTCGCCCAGGCCCACTGGAAGTTGTAACCACCCAACTGGCCCGTGACATCCAGCACTTCGCCAATGAAACGCAGCTGGGGTAAGCCTCGTACTTCAAAACTCTTCGACGAAATGGCCTCGGTACTGATCCCGCCCATGGTCACCTCTGCCGTACGCCAACCCTCTGTGCCCGCCGGTTTCACCTGCCACTCATTGAGGTACTGTGCCCAGCAGTCGATCGCCTCGTTGCTGTACTGTGCCAATGGCATGCCGGTGGCGTGCTCGGGGTACCACTCCACTATCGCCTGTGCCAGACGTTTGGGAAACCGCTCGCCCAGCCAGGTAGACAACATGCGCTTGGGAGTTTGCTCACGCGCATGACGCAGCGAAGCCGCCACCTCCTCACCCGGCAATAAATCAATCGTAATGGCGCTACCGGGCTGCCAGACGCTCGAAATCTGGAGCATCGCCGGCCCCGACAGCCCCCGATGGGTAAACAGCATGGGCTCATTGAAGCGCCCTTGACCACAGCTGACCGATACCGGCACGCTGAGCCCTGACAGCGTTTCAGCACGCGCTTTCCAGACATCACTGAGCGTGAAGGGCACCAACCCAGGCCGAGTAGGCAACACCTCAAGTCCAAATTGACGGGCGAGATCGTAACCGAAGCCCGAAGCCCCCATGGTGGGAATGGAGAGCCCCCCCGTGGCCACTACCAACACGCCACAGCTGATGGTGCCCATCGAGGTAGTCAACTGCATTCCCTCGCCCAAGCGCTCCACCTTGGAAATGGACGTCTTCAATGCCAGTTCGACGCCGGCCCATTCACATTCGGTCAGCAGGACTCTCACGATCTCCTTGGCGGAGTCGGCACAAAAGAGTTGCCCCGGCGCTTTTTCCACGTACTCTACGCCATGGCGCTCTACCAACGATACAAAATGTTCCGGTCGGTAACGTTTCAATGCAGAAATGCAAAAGTAAGGATTTTCAGAGTAAAAATGGCTTGGAGAGGCGTCAAGGTTGGTAAAGTTGCAACGACCGCCTCCTGACATGAGGATTTTCTTGCCCGGTTTATTGGCATGGTCAACCACCAGCACGCGCCGCCCTGCATAACCTGCTTGAGCCGCACACATCAACCCGGCGGCACCTGCGCCAATGACGACCACGTCATACATCATCCTGGAGCCCTTACATGAAAAGTTGACTATCTTAGCAGCTGACAAACCGCACAACACTTTACAAGCACAAAATACATGTACATATAATGTATAGATAACTTCCCTATGTACCGATATCTTGCCGTTAGCGCTTATCACGGCAGCCGTTTTCCGGATAATGCGGGACACCTCCTGTTGACGCTGAGACGCTCATGCTCGTTTATAAACGCCTCTTTCTCTTCATCGTGCTGGCCGCCATGTCACCTCTGGCCCTGGCACAGTCCCCACCACCAGTGATCGGTCATGTTGCCCAGGCCACCCAATGGTCCGATCCTCTGGAGGCGCTGGGTACGTTGCGCGCCGATGAGAGCGTCACGCTATCGGCCACCGTCACCGACACCATTGCCGAGATCACTTTCGAGGATGGTGCTCAGGTCGAACAGGGCGAACTGCTGATTCGTCTTGAAGATGCCGAAGAGCAAGCCTTGCTCAGAGCCGCGCGCGCCATCACCGACGAGCGCCGCAACGCGGTGACCAGAACGTCTCAACTTCAGGAGCGCAATTTGGCCCCCCGCGCCGAACTGGAAGACACCCAGGCGCGGCTAAGACAGGCCGAAGCCGACGTGCAGGCCCTCCAGGCACGCCTGGCCAACTACCGCGTGGTCGCGCCCTTCAGCGGCCGCGTTGGCTTTCGCAACGTCAGCGTTGGCGCGCTGGTGACCCCGGGCATGGAGCTGGTGACCCTCGACAAGCTGGATGTCATGAAGCTGGACTTTACCGTACCGGAAGTGTTTCTGGGGCGCCTGTCGGCAGGGCTGGCGCTGAGTGCGACCACCGCCGCCTACCCGGATGAGGTCTTCCGAGGTGAAATCGCCAGCATTGGCACGCGCATCGACCCGGTGTCACGCAGCGTTAGCGTCCGGGCCGAGCTGGCCAACCCCGCGCTGCGCCTGCGCCCCGGCATGTTGATGGAGGTGGTCGTGCAGCAACGCGTGCGCAATACGCTGGTACTGCCTGAAGCCGCTATCGAGCCGAGCGGCAATCGCCATTTCGTGATGGTCATTCACGAGGAGGAAGGAGAGCATCGCCTGGAGCGCCGCGAGGTCGCCCTGGGTGAGCGCCGCAGTGGGGAAGTGGAAGTGCTCGAGGGTGTGGCAGATGGCGAGCTGGTGGCAGTGCACGGCCTGCAGCTGGCCCGCGACGGCCAGCAGGTTCGCTTGATGGGCATTACCGACGAAGAAACCAGCATCCGTACCCTGCTGGAGGCTGACCGCTAATGCGCTTATCCGACATCTCCGTACAGCGTCCGGTGCTGGCCATGGTCATCGCCGCGCTGATCGTGGCTTTTGGTCTACTCGCGCTAAATCGCCTGCCGCTGCAAGAGTACCCCACCGTCGACCCGCCCATTGTCAGTATCGACACGCGTTACCCCGGCGCCTCGGCCAGCGTGGTCGAAACCCGTATCACCCAGGTGCTGGAAGACCGTATTGCCGGGGTAGAAGGCATCGAGCTGATCACGTCTCAAAGCGAAGATGGCCGTTCGCGCATTCAGATCGAGTTTGCCATCAGCATGGATATCGACGCGGCCGCCAACGACGTCCGCGACCGCATATCGGGCGCCCTGCGCAACCTTCCCGATGATGCTGACAACCCTGAAGTCACCAAGGCCGACAGCAGCGATGAAATCGTCATCTGGCTTAGTCTCTCAGGGGCGGACTACTCGATCACCGAGCTCACCGACTACGCCAACCGCTTTCTGGTGGACAGCCTGTCGGTGCAGCCGGGGGTGGCCAGGGTGCGCGTGGGCGGCGGGCGTGACTACGCCATGCGTGTCTGGCTGGACCGCAACGCGCTGGCAGCACGGGGCCTCACCGTGGGTGATATCGAGGACGCCCTGCGTGCCGAAAACGTCGAGCTGCCCGCGGGTTCCATCGAGTCCGATGATCGCCAGTTCATCGTACGGCTGCCGCGCAATTTCGCCACTGCCGATGACTTTCAGCGGCTGGCGGTTACCCAGGGCAGCAACGGGCACCTGATTCGTCTGGCCGATGTGGCCCGAGTGGAAGTGGGCTCGGTGGAAGACCGTTCGGTGTTTCGGGCCAACGGCGTGCCCATGGTGGGGCTAGGCATGATCATGCAGTCCACCGCCAACGTGGTGGAGCTTTCCGAAGCGGTACAGCAGGAGCTGGAGCGCTTACAAGGCACCCTGCCCGAGGGCATGTCACTGTCACTCAACTACGATGCTTCGGTGTTCGTATCCGGAGCCATCGACCAGGTGGTCATGACGCTGTTCATCGCCATGGGGCTGGTGGTGATCGTGATTTTCCTGTTCCTGGGCAATCTGCGAACCACCATCGTGCCCGCCGTGACCGTCCCCATCGCCGTGATTGGCGCCTTTACCGCGCTGGCGGCCATGAATTTCTCGATCAACCTGCTGACGCTGCTTGCGCTGGTACTGGCCATTGGCCTGATCGTCGACGACGCCATCGTGGTGCTGGAAAACATCAACCGGCGCATGCACGATTACGGTGAGACACCGCTGGTGGCGGCCTTCCGCGGCACTCGTCAAATCGCTTTTGCGGTCATTGCCACGACCCTCGTGCTGGTAGCCGTGTTCGTGCCGCTGAGCATGCTGCAGGGTGACATCGGCCGTCTGTTTTCCGAATTTGCGCTGACCATGGCCGCCGCGGTGGTCGTCTCCACGCTGCTGGCCCTGACCCTGACGCCCATGATGGCTTCCAAGATCCTCAAGCCGGGGATGCACGATAGCCGCATTGGCCAAGGGGTGCAGTGGCTGCTGGACGGCGCTCGAAAGCGTTACCAGCGCGCGCTGGAGGTCGTGCTGGCATTCAGATGGGTGGTGGTGGCCCTGTTTGCCCTGCTGGTGGCAGGCACTGCCTGGCTGGCGTCGGTGCTGCCCAGCGAATACACCCCCCAGGAGGATCGCGGCAACTTCATCGTACTGGTCAACGGGCCAGAGGGCGCCACCTTCGATTACATGATGGATTACATGGATGAGATCGAAGCTCGCCTGACTCCCTTTGTCGATAGCGGTGAGCTGGAGCGCGTGGTGGTCCGGGCACCGCGGGGGTTCGGCAATATCGAAAACTTCAACAGCGGCTTCATCATCGTCAACATGGCCGACTGGGGCAGCCGCCGCAGCGCCTGGGAGATCATGGCGGACGTGAGGCAAACCCTGGGCTCTTTGCCGGGCGTGCAAGCCTTCCCGGTCATGCGCCAGGGGTTTGGTCAACGCACCCAGAAACCGGTCCAGTTCGTGCTAGGGGGCGGCACTTACGAGGAACTGGCCAGCTGGCGGGATACGCTGGTCAACCATATTCGCGAGCACAACCCGCGCCTGACCGCCGTAGAGAGCAACTACAACGAAACCCAGCCGCAGCTCAGGGTCGACATCAACTACGAACGGGCGGCCGCGCTGGGGGTCACCGTCACGGAAATAGGCCGCACGTTGGAGGTGCTGCTCGGTGGGCGCAACGTGACCCGTTACGTGGATGACGGCGAAGAGTACGACGTGATTCTGGAAGGCGACCGTGGCCGCCAAAACAGCCCGCGAGCGCTGGACAACATCCAGGTGCGCTCCGCGCGGTCCGGTGAGCTGATTCCGCTGGCCAGCCTGGTGACACTCTCTGACTTCGCTGGCGCCAGCACGCTCAACCGCTTCGATCGCGTGCGCGCCATTACCATCGAGGCCAACCTGGCCGATGGCTACCCACTGGGTGAAGCGCTGGCCTACCTGCAGGAGACCGCAGACACCATCCTGCCGGAAGAAGTGCAGACCAATCTGGCAGGCCCTTCTCGAGACTTCCAGCAGGCCAGCGGGGCGACGACCTTCCTGCTGGTACTTGGCGCCATAGTAGTTTTCCTGGTGCTTGCCGCCCAGTTCGAGAGCCTGATTCACCCCTTCGTGATCATGCTGACGGTGCCGCTGGCCATGAGTGGCGCCCTGCTGGCCCTGCTGCTGACCGGCCAGTCATTGAATATCTACAGTCAGGTGGGGCTGGTGCTGCTGATAGGATTGGCGGCCAAGAATGGCATCCTGATCGTCGAGTTCGCCAACCAGCTGCGCGATGAGGGTCAGGCCTTTCGCTCGGCCCTGATCGAAGCGTCGGTGACCCGCCTGCGGCCCATTTTGATGACGGCGGTGACCACCATGGCCGGGGCGATTCCGCTGATCGTTTCCAGTGGCCCTGGCGCAGAGTCTCGCCTGGTGATTGGCACGGTGATCATGGCGGGGGTCGGCGCGGCCACGGTGTTTACGCTGTTCGTGGTGCCGGTGGCCTACGACTTGCTGGCACGCTACTCAGGCTCCCCTGGCGCCGTTAAGCGGCAGCTGGAAGAAGAAATTGCCAATGCGCCGGAGGCCGACCACGAACCGCTGGCTACGCCCGAGCGCTAAGCAACCTCTGCTACCGAGTAGACAGACAACCAGGGCGCCAAAAGGCGCCCTTGTTGTTGAAAACCGCTGCTGAAGATCGTTAAAGCAGTGCGTACGGTTACTCGCAGTCGCCGATGCGCTCGCCTTCGATCACGGTGTTCATGGTCAATTCGCCCATGGGTGACTGGGTGAAGATGTCCACGCTGCCTTCGATACGCTCACCCATGAAGCGCATTTCACCGTCGATATTGGCTTCGCCGCCTTCAGCACGGCACACCATGCTGTACGAAAGGCCATCGGCGTTCATGTCCTGGTGCTGCAGCTCGCAGCCCTCTTCTTCTTCGATGAAGCCAAACTCTGCGCCATCCAGCTCTTCCTGGGTGATGCACTGACGCTCGGTTTCCGTCTGATCGGGAATCTGCATGTCACCGCTGATACTG
The DNA here is from genome assembly GCF_000275725.1 of Vreelandella stevensii S18214. Lineage (GTDB taxonomy): Bacteria > Pseudomonadota > Gammaproteobacteria > Pseudomonadales > Halomonadaceae > Vreelandella > Vreelandella stevensii. The sequence continues at coordinate 45,731 of NZ_AJTS01000030.1, forward strand.
GTTACGCTGACGAACTCCCACTCGCCAGGCGTTACGTTGGGTGTTTCCGCCAGAGCGACCATCGGGAAGGCCAATAAGGCCGCTACTGCCATGTGACGTTTCATCATCGTTTTTTCTCACTAGGTTAATTGGGTAAACCCGCTCTTATCCTACCTGAATCATGCCGCTTGTGCCCGCCCCGGACAGGGCTGTTACACTGGATATCCTTTTTCTGCCTGACAGGCAACCACCATGCATGACGACGCGCTGGTCCCCCATGACTTCTACTGCCCCTATTGTGACACGCCTCTGACCTTCATGATCGACACGTCACAGGGCAGCCACGATACCTGGGAAGATTGCCATCAATGCTGCGCCCCCATCCGGCTTCAGGTGGTGATCTCACCTTTCACAGGCGAACTCGACGCCGTCATCACCGGCCGTGACGACGACGTCTTGTGAGCCATGGTCAGGCCACGTCATCCTGCTGCATCTGAGCCACCCGCCTGGCCTCGCTGCGGCGCATGAAGTACCACGCCAGCAGCGTCGCCAACGAGACGGTCAGAATGATCAGCGTGGCCAAGGCATTGATCTTGGGCGAGACGCCCATGCGCACGGAGGAGAACACCACCATGGGCAGCGTATTGGCTCCCGGGCCTGATACGAAGCTGGCGATCACCAGGTCATCCAGCGACAGCGTGAACGCCAGCAGCCAGCCTGCCGCCAGAGCAGGCGCAATGACCGGCAGCGTCACGCTGAAGAATGTCTTGACCGGCGGCGAGCCAAGGTCCATGGCCGCCTCTTCGATGGAACGATCCAGCTCCCGGAGACGCGCCGACACCACCACCGCCACATAGGCACTGCAGAACGTGGTGTGGGCAATCCATATCGTCGCCATCCCCCGGTCCGCGGGCCAGCCAATCAGTTGCGCCATCTGCACGAACAGCAGCAGCAGGGAAAGCCCGGTGATCACCTCAGGCATGACCAGCGGTGCCGTCACCATACTGGAAAGCGCCGTCTTGCCTCGAAAATGGCCATAGCGGGTCATCACGAAAGCCGCCACCGTGCCCAGGCACACCGCCATGCTGGCAGCGAAAAAGGCGATCTTGAGACTGGTCCATACCGCCGAGAGAATCTGCCGATCCCGGAACAGCTCGCCGTACCAGTGGGTCGAGAAACCCGCCCACACCGTCACCAGGCGCGATGAGTTGAACGAGTAGAACACCAGCACGAACATCGGCAGATAGAGAAACAGCAGGCCAAGCACCAGCATCACTGTGGTAAAGCTGGGGCGCCGAGAGGACGTCATCATTGTTCGAGCTCCCGTGACTGGTAGCGGTGGAACCATACAATGGGGATCAACAACAGCAGCAACATGACCATCGCCAGCGCTGCGGCCACCGGCCAATCACGATTCAGGAAGAACTCTTCCCAAAGCACCTTGCCGATCATCAGGGTATCAGGCCCTCCCAACAGCTCAGGGATCACGAACTCACCCACTGCAGGAATGAATACCAGCATGGAACCCGCCACGATGCCCCCCATGGAAAGCGGCAGAGTGACTTTCAGGAAAGTATTCAATTTACGCGACCCCAGGTCAGAGGCCGCTTCCAATAGCGATGTATCCAGACGCGTCAGATGGGCATACAGCGGTAGCACCATGAACGGCAGGTAGGCATACACGATGCCCACGACGACCGCAAACTGGGTATTCATCATGCGTAGCGGCGAGTCGATGAGGCCGATGCTCAGCAGCAGATTGTTGATCAGGCCATTGTTGCTGAGTATGCCCATCCACGCATACACGCGGATCAGAAACGACGTCCAGGAGGGCAGCATCACCAGCAGCAGCAGAATCAACTGCCAGCGCCCCGGGGCACGGGCCATGGCATAGGCCATGGGATAACCGAGCAGCAAGCACACCAGCGTGGCGGTAAATGCTGTCTTGATGGAGCCCCAGTAAGCCGCGACATACAGCGAGTCAGAGAGCAAGAACAGATAGTTGCCGACATTGAGAAAGATACTCAGGGTTTGATCGGCATACTCGACCAGCGGCCCGTAGGGAGGAATGGCAATCGCCCCTTCGGCAAGGCTGATCTTGAGCACCAACGCAAAGGGCAGCAAAAAGAACAGCGTGAGCCACACCAGCGGGAATGCGATTACCGCACGCCGCCCCAGCTGTAGACGCTTGATCATGCCGGTAAAGCCAGATGGCATCATGGTAGGCAATCTCCTTCAAGAGACCGAATCATCAGCGATTCAGCACGATAGCGCTGTGATCTTCCCAATAAACGTACACGCTATCCTCCCAGGTGGGACGATCACCGCGCCGCTCCGTGTTGGCCATGCTCACCTTGATCAACTTGCCCGAGGCCGTACGCACGTAATACAGCGAATACCCCCCCAGATAGGCAATGTCGTCCACCTTGCCGGCCTCCCAGTTGTACTCACCGACAGGCTGTTCACGGGTCAGCCAGATTTTCTCGGGCCGCAGGGCTGCCCATACTCGACGGTCCACCGCCTGGGTGGTGATCCCGTGGTCGAGATAGATCGGCCGTGAAAGCGCAGGGCTGGCGATGCGGCAATGATCCGCCGCGTCTTCGATGATCTCCCCTTCGAACAGGTTCACGGTACCGACGAATTCCGCCACCATGCGACTGGCGGGGCTTTCGTAAATATCGACCGGAGAGCCCACCTGCTCGATCCAGCCATCGGCCATGATCGCCACACGGTCCGCCATGGTCATGGCTTCTTCCTGATCGTGGGTCACCATGATGCAGGTAACGCCTACCTGTTCGATGATCTCGACCACTTCCAGCTGCATTTCCGTGCGCAGCTTCTTGTCGAGAGCGCCCATGGGCTCGTCCAGCAGCAAGAGCTTCGGCCGTTTGGCCAGCGAACGCGCCAAGGCCACTCGCTGGCGCTGGCCGCCGGAAAGCTGATGCGGCTTGCGCTTGGCAAAGCGTTCCATATGCACCAGCTTCAGCATCTGGGCCACTCGCGCCTCGATATCCGCCTTGGGGAGCTTGTCCTGTTTCAGCCCGAAGGCGATGTTCTGCGCCACCGTCATATGCGGAAACAGCGCATAGGATTGAAACATCATGTTGATCGGGCGCTTGTGCGGCGGCATGTCGGTAATGTTTTCGCCACTCAGCAGGATGCGACCTTCGCTCGGCGTCTCGAAGCCCGCCAGCATGCGCAGCAGGGTCGACTTGCCAGACCCCGAGCCCCCCAACAGGGCGAAGATTTCGCCGCGTTTGACCTGCAAATTCACGTCATCCACCGCCAGCGCGTCATCGAAGCGCTTGCTCAGGCGTTTGACTTCCAACACGATATCCTCGGCAAAACGGGGTGCCTTTCCCTGTGGTCTCAGCGACGGGGGAATGGCAGATGACGAGGATGAAGTGTCGTTCGACAGGGGCGTAGTGACCATTCGCCACTCCCATCAAAAGGCCCGAGAAGCCGGGCGATAAAAGACGAACAGCGAGCCAGGCAACTGCCCGGCTCGCTGTCAGGCAGGGGTCAGCTTAGCGACCAGACTTGACGCGGTTCCAGATACGAGTACGCGCACGCAGCACGTCCTGCGGCTTTTCCGCCTGAACGTACAGGTTCTGCATGACGTCTGCATCCGGATAAACCGCAGGGTCATTCAGCAGCTCCTCGGAAAGGAACTCGTTCGCGGCCAGGTTGGGGTTGGCGTAGCTAACGTACTCGCTAATCTCGGCGGCAATTTCCGGGTCGAGAATAAAGTTGATGAACGCATGGGCGTTCTCGGGGTTAGGCGCATCGGCCGGCACGGCCATCATGTCGAACCACAGCGCAGCGCCCTCTTTCGGGATGCTGTAAGCGATGGTGAAGTCACGCCCCGCCTCTTCAGCTCGGTCTGCTGCCTGGAACACGTCGCCCGAGTAGCCAGCCGCGACGCAGATTTCGCCATTGGCGAGATCCGAGATATAGCGCGAAGAGTGGAAGTAAGTGACGTGGTTGCGTACGGCCGCAATCACTTGCCCGGCGGTTTCGATGTCCTCCAGGTTTTCACTCAGCGGGTCGCCGCCCGAGTAGGCAATGGCCGGCGAGAGCATTTCGTCTGCCGAGTCCATCATGGAGATGCCGCAACCGGCCGCATGCAGAGCCGCGGTAATTTCCGGATCAAAGAGCAGTGCCCAGCTATCCACCGGGGCATCGTCACCGAGAATCTCCTTCACTCGCTCGACATTGTAGCCAATGCCATTGGTGCCCCACATGTAGGGGATGGAGTACTGGCTGCCCTCATCGATGGCTTCCAGGTTGGCCATCAACTCCGGGTTGAGGTTTTCGAAGTTGGGCAGCTGCTCGTGGTCGAGGGGCTGGAACACCCCCGCTCTGGCTTGACGGGTAAAGTAGTAGTTGGAGGGTACGACCACATCGTAGCCCGAGCGGCCAGACAGCAGCGCCGCATCGAGGATCTCGTTACTGTCGTAGACATCGTAGGTCACGGAGATACCGGTGCGCTCGGTGAATTTCTCCAGCGTTTCCGGCGCAATGTAGTCGGACCAGTTGTATACCCGCACTTCATTGCCGTGAGCAGTCCCGGCCGCTACGGCAAAAGCCAACGCCGTAACGGCCACTGAACGTTTTGGGATGTTCCCCATCTAGCTACTCCTTATCTCGAAAATCTGCCTGGGCTCGAAAGCCTACCCGGTCTCGAAAGTTCACTTGTTTCAACAGCGCCCGGCCCGCGGGTCTGCCGCATCAGGCAACGGTCATGGTGGCCACTTTTTCTACTCGTTTGCCGCTGCTGAAAAACAGCTTAGGCCATTCTGCTGACCGTGCGAATTTTGCGGCGCAGCGACGTCCATCGCAAGTCCAAGTGAAAAATTCTTGCATTACCCTGTTGGTGACCCCACATCCAAGGGCGCAGGCAAACTATAGACCTTGGCTATTGGCAGCATCATTTTTTCCAATTTTAGCTATTAGTCGTAGTTCGCTAATATGTTCAGCAACTTTTCCAACTACCATTCACTCACTGCGGAGATGTTTTCAATGTCTTTGATCAATACTGAAGTAAAACCGTTTAAAGCGACTGCTTACCTGAACGGCGAGTTCGTTGACGTTACTGAAGCGGATCTGAAAGGTCAGTGGTCAGTGTTCTTCTTCTACCCCGCTGACTTCACCTTCGTATGCCCCACGGAGCTTGGTGATCTGGCCGACAACTACGAAGCCTTCAAGAAGCTGGGCGTCGAGATCTACAGCGTCTCCACCGACACCCACTTCACCCACAAGGCGTGGCACGACAGCTCCGAGACCATTGGTAAGCTGCAGTACCCGATGATTGCCGATCCGACCCTGCAAATTTCACGCAACTTCGAAGTACTGATCGAAGAAGCTGGCCTGGCCGAGCGCGGTACTTTCGTTGTCGACCCCGACGGCAAGATCCAGATCGTCGAAATCAACGCGGGCAACATCGGTCGTAACGCCGAAGAGCTGCTGCGCAAGGTCAAGGCCGCCCAGTACGTTCGCGCCAACCCGAACGAAGTGTGCCCGGCCAAATGGAAAGAAGGCGAAGAGACTCTGGCCCCGTCTCTGGACCTCGTAGGCAAGATCTAAACGCCTACCGTTGCCGACCCGGCGCGTGTCGGTCGGCAGCATCACACCCGGGCATGTCCCGGGTGTCTTTTTTTCAGCACCCTGTTAATGCATCCCTGTTTTCCCACACGCTTGCCCCTTATCGCATACCCAAGGCTGGCGTGCCTGGTCGAGAACGTTCTACTGCTGACTACGAGGAACCACTGTCATGCTGGACGCCAATTTAAAGAATCAATTGAAAGCGTATCTGGAAAAAGTGACTCAGCCCTTCGAGATCGTTGCGTCCCTCGATGACGGTGCCAAGTCACGCGAGCTGCTGGGCCTGCTGGAAGACATCAGCAGCCTGAGCACTCAGATCACCCTCAAAACCGACGGCCAGGATGCGCGCAAGCCCTCCTTTGCTCTCAACCGTGCTGGCGAAGAGACCGGCGTCGTGTTTGCGGGCATTCCCATGGGCCACGAATTCACGTCGCTGGTACTGGCGTTGCTGCAGGTCGGCGGACATCCGCCCAAAACGTCGCAAGAGCAGCTCGATCAAATCAAGGCGCTGGACGGCGAGATGTTGTTCGAGACCTACTACTCGCTCTCCTGTCAGAACTGCCCGGACGTCGTCCAGGCACTGAACCTGATGGCCATCTTCAACCCCAAGGTGCGCCACGTCGCCATCGACGGCGCCCTGTTTCAGGAGGAAGTCGAGGCCCGCGAAATCATGTCGGTGCCCAGCATCTACCTCAACGGCAAGCCCTTCGACCAGGGTCGCATGACGCTGGAGCAGATCCTGGCCAAGGTGGATACCGGCGCAGCCGAGCGTGAAGCCAAGAAACTGAGTGACAAGGCAGCCTTCGACACGCTGGTCATCGGCGGCGGCCCGGCGGGCGCGTCAGCGGCCATCTACTCTGCGCGCAAGGGCATCAATACTGGCGTTGCCGCCGAGCGCTTCGGTGGTCAGGTGGCCGACACCATGGGGATCGAGAACTTCATCTCCGTGACCCATACCGAAGGTCCCAAGCTGGTCAGCGCCCTGGAAGAGCACGTCAAGCAGTACGAAGTGGACGTCATGAACCTGCAGCGTGCCACCGCCTTCAAAGCAGCAGAAACCGAAGGTAGCCTGCACGAAGTGACCTTCGAATCCGGCGCCAAGCTGAAAAGCAAGACCCTGGTACTGGCCACAGGCGCCCGCTGGCGGGAAATGAACGTGCCCGGCGAGCAGCAGTATCGCAACAAGGGCGTGGCCTACTGCCCTCACTGCGATGGCCCGCTGTTCAAGGGCAAGCGTGTCGCGGTCATTGGTGGCGGTAATTCAGGCGTCGAAGCAGCCATCGACCTGGCAGGCATCGTCGGCCATGTGACGCTGGTGGAGTTCATGGGTGAAATGCGCGCCGACGCCGTGCTGCAGAAGAAGCTCAAGAGCCTGCCCAACGTGGATATCGTGCTGAACGCGCAAACCACCGAAGTGACCGGTGATGGCAGCCGAGTCAACGGCCTGACCTACAAGGATCGCCAAACCGACGAAGTCAAGAACATCGCTCTGGAAGGCATCTTCGTACAGATCGGCCTGGTGCCCAATACCGAGTGGCTGAAGGGCTCCCCCATCGAGATGTCACCGCGTGGCGAAATCATCGTCGACGCCCACGGCATGACCTCGGTGCCCGGCGTGTTTGCCGCAGGCGATGTCACCACCGTGCCCTACAAGCAGATCATCATTGCCATGGGTGAAGGCGCCAAAGCGTCGCTGGGCGCTTTCGATTACCTGATCCGCAACTGATTCATCCGCCTATAAAAAGCAAAAGACCGTGACCAGGCCCGCCTATTCAGGCGGGCTTTCGCGTTCCGCACACCGGGCACGCCGGGTCACGCGGCACCTGGAAATGACGCCACTGCCCGCTGAGCCCGTCGAAGGCCGACAGCCCCTGGTGTGCCTTCCCTGCGCCGCTCAGTAGCTTGAAGGCTTCGACCGCTTGAAAGCAGCCAATCAATCCCACCAGGGGCGCCATGACGCCGCTCTCGGCACAGCTGAGGGCTTCGTCATCGCCAGCTTCCGGGGGATAGAGGCAGGCGTAGCAGGGGCTATCTGGCTGACGCGGGTCGAATACCGCCAGCTGGCCGGAAAAGCGAATAGCCGCCCCCGAGACCAGCGGCACACCGGCTCGCTGTGTCGCGGCATTGATGGCATAGCGGCTGCTAAACCGGTCGGTACAGTCCAGCACCACCTGGGCCGAGGCCACCAACTCTGCCAACAGCTCGCCTTCGGCGTGACGCTCGATGGCCACCACCTGGCATTCAGGGTTCAGTGCTTCAAGGCGCTGCTGCGCCGAACGCGCCTTGTTGAGCCCCAGGCTGGCCTGCTGGTGGGCTATCTGGCGCTGCAGGTTGGAAAGCTCTACATGGTCGGCGTCTACCAGAGTAATCCGCCCCACTCCCGCCGCAGCGAGATACAGCGCGGCTGGCGAGCCCAGCCCGCCAGCCCCGATAATCAAGGCGTGAGCGCTACGCAGTCGCTCCTGACCCTCGATATCCACTTCGGGCAGCATGATTTGGCGGCTGTAACGCAGCAGCGCCTGATCGTCCATCATTGGCTTACTTATCCTCGAATTCCTCGAAATCAGGAATGTGGAGATTGAAGCTCTCTTTTACCTCTTCCATCACCACATAGCTCTTGGACTCTTTCACCCCTGGCAGCGTCAATACCACATCCCCCAGCAGCTGGCGGTAAGCGGCCATTTCCGGAATACGGCATTTCAGGATGTAGTCGAACTGCCCGGACACCAGGTGGCACTCCTGAATTTGCGGCAGCTTTTCCACCGCGCGCCGAAACTCATCGAAGACCGCAGGCGACTGGGTCTCCAGGCTGATCTCGACGAACACCAGCAGGTTCGCCTTCAGGGCGCGAGGGTCCAGAATGGCCTGGTAGCCACGAATGATACCGGCACGCTCCAGGCGCTTGACCCGCTCCAGACAAGGGGTTGTGGATAACCCAACTTCTGCGGCGAGATCCACGTAGGAAATACGCGCATTTTCCTGCAAACAGCGAAGGATCTTGAGGTCGATACGGTCCAGCGTTCTATTTTTTGGTTTCATGGCAGGATCCAATACAAATGAATCAGGCAGTTATTCGAGGTGCCCTAGGGTAACCCGTTCATGGCCACCCATGTCTTGCACGCTTTCAACGCTTTGATAGCCCGCCGCCAACAGTGCCTCACGCACACTGGCCGCCTGCTGGTAGCCATGCTCCATTGCCAGGCAGCCACCAGGGGCCAGGTGGGCCTTGGCCGCCTCGATCACGTGGAGCAGGTCGGCCATGCCGTTGGCATCGGCAACCAGCGCCGAGTGCGGCTCGAAACGCACGTCGCCCTGGCTCAAATGCGGATCATCGGCCGCAATGTAAGGGGGATTACTGACGATGATATCGAAAGGCGGCTCCTCTGCCGGAGGCACGAACGCGCTGAGCCAATCACTCAACACAAACCGGGCATTGGTGATCCCCAATGCGTCGGCATTGCGCTCGGCCAGCGTCACGGCTCCGGGGCGAATGTCCGCACCGATGATCTGCCAACCCGGCTTTTCACTGGCCAGCGCCAGCGCAATGGCGCCCGTGCCCGTTCCCAGATCCAGTAGCCTGCCCACCGGGGCAGCGGCGCGAGAAAGCGCCACCTCCACCAGGGTTTCCGTGTCGGGCCTGGGAATCAGCGTGTCGGGCGACGTCGCCAGCCGCAGTCCCCAGAACTCTCGCTCACCGGTAAGATACGCCACCGGCTGCCCCTGGGCACGGGCGGCTACCAGCGCCTCGAAACGGGCTCGCTCCCAGGTGGGGCATTCGCGATCCCCCCAGGTATAGATCCACGTACGGCTGCACTGGGCAGCACAGCCCAGCAATACTTCGGCATCCAGCCGCGGCGTGGGCGAGCCTGCCTGCGTCAACCGCTGGGCCGCCTGTGACAGCAAGGCGTCGAAGGTCATCAGCCGTCCTGCAAGGCCGAGAGCTGCTCTGCCTGATACTCATGGATCAGCGGTTCGATCACGTCATCGAGCTGCTCGCCGCTGACCACTTCGGTCAGCTTATAGAGCGTCAGGTTGATGCGGTGGTCGGTGATGCGACCTTGAGGGAAGTTATAGGTCCGAATCCGCTCACTGCGGTCTCCCGAGCCGACCAGCGAACGGCGCGCATCGGCCTGCTCCTGGCGTTGGGAATCCACGGCATTGCGCTTGAGCTTGGCCGCCAGCAAGGACATCGCCTTGGCACGGTTCTTGTGTTGGCTGCGCTCTTCCTGGCACTCCACCACCACGCCGGTGGGCAAGTGGGTGATGCGAATCGCCGAGTCGGTGGTGTTGACGTGCTGGCCACCGGCACCGCTGGAGCGGTAGGTGTCCACCCGCAGGTCGGCGGGATTGATGTCCACATCGCCCACTTCATCCACCTCGGGCATGACCGCCACGGTACAGGCAGAGGTATGGATTCGCCCCTGAGACTCCGTCGCGGGCACGCGCTGTACGCGATGAACGCCCGACTCGAACTTGAGCCTTGCGTAGACGCCGTCGCCCTTGACCCGGGAGATCACCTCTTTATAGCCGCCCTGCTCGCCGTGGCTGGCACTGACGATTTCTACCCGCCAGCCGCGCTTTTCAGCATAGCGGGAGTACATGCGGAACAGATCACCGGCAAAAATCGCCGCTTCATCGCCACCGGTGCCCGCCCGCACTTCGAGAAACACGCCACGGCCATCGTCGGGGTCCTTGGGGATCAGCAGGCGCTTCAGCTCGATGTCCAACTCTGCCAGCTGTTCACGACCATCGCTGATTTCCATTTCCGCCAGCTCGCGCATCTCCGGGTCACTGTCGCGGCTCAGCTGTTCGGCCTCGGCGATGCTGTCTTCGACCCCACGGTAACGTTGCCAAGCGGCCACCAGCTCTTCCAGCTCAGCGTATTCCCGCGAATAGTCACGGAAGCGCTGCTGATTGTTGATCACCTCGGGATCGGACAGCAGCATGGCCAGCTCCTCGAAACGGTCGGAGAAGCTATCCAGGCGTTGGCGCAAAGTCTCTTTCATGCGGGTGTATCATCCTTCTGGCGTTTTACCGGAGGCGCAGCCTGCTCGAAGGCAGGTTTGGGCGGCAGTAACAGGCGCGGCGCGGCGTTGAGCAATTCATGGTTTTCCTGCGAAGCAGCATCACGCATGGCAAGCGTAGGTTGATGCATGAAGCGGTTGGCCAGCTGGTGAGCCATCCGCTCGATGACTTTGGCTGGGTCTTCACCCTTGGCCAGGCGTTCCAGCGCTTGCTCCCGCGCTTGATCGCGCAGCGCTTCGCCATGACGACGATAATCTCGAATCACTTCGCCGCCATTGCGAATGCGGCGCTCATGCTGCCAGCTGCCGACGCCGTGTTCAATCAGCGATTCAGCCTGATCGGCAGCCACTTGGCGATGGCGGCGGTTCTCTTCGATGACCTCTTCCAGGTCATCCACGGTATAGAGAAACACATCGGCCAGCTCACCCACCTGTGGCTCGATATCCCGTGGCACTGCAATATCGACCATGAAGACAGGCCGATGACGGCGCTTCTTCAGGGCACGCTCGACCATCCCCTTGCCCAGAATCGGCAGCGGAGAGGCCGTGGAAGAGATCACGATGTCGGCATGCTCCAGCGCATCCGGAATCTCGGGCAGGGTGATGGCCGTCCCGCCCAACGCCGCAGACACCTGCTCGGCACGCTCCCGGGTACGGTTGGCCACGGTAAGCTGACGTACGCCCGCTTCGTGCAGATGGCGCGCCACCAGCTCGATGGTTTCTCCGGCACCGATCAACAGCGCCCGTGCACGACTGAAATCATCGAAGATACGGCTGGCCATGCTGACCGCCGCGTAAGCCACCGACACGGGGTTCTTGCCGATACCCGTTTCGGTGCGCACCTGCTTGGCCACGGCAAAGGTGTGTTGAAACAGCCGTTCCAGCTCTCCCCCCAAGCCCTTTGCCTGGCGCGCCTGCTGATACGCGTCTTTCAACTGCCCCAGAATCTGCGGCTCACCCAGCACCATGGAGTCGAGCCCGACCGCTACGCGCATCAGGTGGCGAGCTGCTTCGTTGTCATGATAGTGGTACGCACAGCGTGCCAAATCATCTACCCGCAGATTGTGAAAGCGTCCCAGCCAGTCCAGCACGGTTTGCTCGCCTGCGGCATCGGTCACGCAGTAGAGCTCGGTACGGTTGCAGGTCGAGAGCACCGCGGCTTCGTGGATATGTGGCAGGCCACGCAGCTCGGCCAACGCGCTTTCCAGCTGCGTTGGCGTAAAGGCCACCTGCTCACGCACGGCCACGCTGGCAGTACGATGATTAATTCCCAGGGCAAGAAGCGTCATGCGGTCTGCGTCTTCGCTAGTGGATCGGTCGTCACGTCACTGTTCGTCGTTATCGCTTGGAGCGGGGCAATCAGGCAGCTTTACGAGTGAATTGTGCTGACCCGGCCCACTTTCAAGGTGGAACATTCTATCACAACACGACATGTTCTGGCGCACACCACTTTGCCGCAGGCAGCCAAGCCGCTATGCTGAACACTCGGCCACCTGATCGAGATACGCATGCCCCACCGCGCAACACTTCCGGGTTTGTCCCGAGCACTATCGGGCCTTCCTCTATTACCGCTGGCCGCGACGCTGCTGCTGAGCGGCTGCCAGCTGTCCTCCACGCTTCCAGATCGCGGGTTCATGAGCGCTAGCCGCGACCCCATGCTGACGGCCCCGCCGGTCACACGCGGCCTGGATGCGGCAGGGCTCAGCACGCTGCTGGCCGCCGAGCTGGCTGGCCAGCGCGGCGACTACCGTTATGCAAGCCGTGGCTACCTGGAAGCCGCCCAGCGCTACAGCGCGCCCGGGCTGGCCGAGCGCGCCACCTTTGCAGCACGCTTTGGCAACGACGCCGCGTTGATGGAAGCTTCGGCGCTGCGCTGGCGCGAGCTGTCGCCCACCGCGGAAACGCCCAACCGCCTGCTAGCCGCCCTGTCCCTTCAGCGCGGCGACTGGCTGGATAGCCTGGAGCAGCGGCTGGCCATTGCCGAATCGGGCGGTTACGGTGACATCGCAAGTTTCGCCGAGCTTGCCGTGGCAGAAGAGGCGCCGCTCAATGTCCTGGCACAGCCGTTACGCACCTACCTGGCGCAACCCGCTGCTGCCGAGCGCGACTCCTACAGCGATGTGCTGCTGGGCACTGCGCTCATCGAAGCCGCCCTGGGCGAGACGCAAACCGCTCAGCAGCACCTCGACCTGGTCGAGCAGCGCGAGCCTGAATCCGCCTCACTGTGGCTGGCCAGGGCACGTCTGGCGCTGGAAAGCGGCGACCACCGCGCAGCTCAGCGGGCGGCTCAGCAAGGGCTGAGCCTGTCACCGGATGACGTGCGCTTCATCCTCATGCTGGCCCAGGCTGAAATCCGCCTCAATAACATTACCGCCGCCGAAACCCAGACCAACGCCCTGCTGGAAACCCACGGCGGCAATCAGGAACTGCGCATCGCCCTGGCTCAGCTCTATCTCGAAGAGGGCCACAGTGAGCCCGCCTATCGGCTGCTGCAGCCTCTGATCGGCCAGGACAGAATTCCCAATATTGCCTACTTTCTGCTGGGCGCCATTGCACAATCTCAGGGCGATATCGACAACGCCCTGCTCTATTACCGCCAGGTGCGCGATGGCAACGAGTTCCTGCCTGCGCGAGCAGCCGCCGCTCGCATGTTGATCGACGATGACCGCTTGCTGGACGCGCGCGCCTTCCTGCGCATCGAGCGCATGCGCCACGACACCTACTTTGGCGATCTGGTACTGCTCGAAGTGCAGCTGCTGGACGATCTCGCCATGGAGCAAGAGGCTGGCGCCCTGCTGGACCGGGAAATCACTCGCACGCCCGACGACACGCGCCTGCTGTACCTGCGCGCCATGCGCGGCTGGGAAATGGGCGATCTGGCCGCCATGGAGCGCGACCTGCAACAGATCCTGCGCACCGAGCCCAACAACCCCGACGCCTTGAACGCGCTGGGCTATACCCTAGCCGATTTGAACATCACCGAGCGCCTGGAAGAAGCCCGCGACCTGATCGAGCGCGCCTATGAAGCCGACCCCGACAACCCGGCCATCATGGATAGCCTGGGCTGGGTATACTTCCGGCTGGGCAAACTGGACGACGCCCTGGCGTGGCTGGAAAGCGCCTATTCGCGACTCCCCGATCAGGAAGTATCCGCCCACTTGGCCGAAGTGCTGCATGCCTTGGGGCGCAGCGACGAAGCGCGTCAAGCCATCGCCCGAGCCATGCGGCGTGCCGACCATCACCCCCAAATAGACGAACTGCTGGAACGGCATCCTGAACTAACGCCCGCCAGCACGCCCTAATAGTGCACTCTTCTGGATCCAGACCCTACTGACATGGAGCTTCTAATGTTGACTACGTCATTTCCCTTCGCTCGCTCGGCAAGCCCCCGACTGTCTGGTCGCCTGCCTACTGCGCGTCTATGGGTAGCCGCCCTTGCCCTCTTGACCCTGGCCGGCTGCGCCAGCCAGGCACCAGTCGACGAAAGCGGTCGTCAGGCAGGCCAGTGGGAGCGCCAGCAGGCGCAGGTCGAAGATTTCGATAGCTGGACACTGGTGGGCAAAGCAGGCTTGCGCACCCCCCAGGAAAACATCAGTGCCAACCTCGACTGGAACCAGACACCGTTCTACTTCCGCATGCTGATCAGCGGTCCCTTTGGCGGCGGACGCAGCGTGCTGGAAGGACGTGAAGGACGCTTTTCGCTGAGCACCAGCGACGGCCGCTTCGAAGCCGAAACTCCGGAAGCCCTGATGGAAGAGCAACTTGGCTGGTCACTGCCGGTACGCGCCATGCCCGACTGGGTGCGAGGCTTGCCCGGCGACCACGCCAGCTATCAGCTGGAAACCGACGAGCTTGGCTTCCCGCGTTTCCTGCAGCAGGATGGCTGGGAAATCGACTACCGTGACTGGGAGCGGGTAGAGGAGATGTGGCTGCCCCGCCGATTGGTCATGAACTACGGCGAGGTACGCATTACCCTGGTGGTCAACCAGTGGCAGGCTGCCAGCCGCACGGCCGAATAAGCGCCGCTTCATCGCCCTGCACTTTCATTTTAGAGAACCGGCATGTCCGCAACACCACATCCATTGATTCTACCGGCTCCGGCCAAACTGAATCGCATGCTGCATATCGTGGGCCGTCGTCCAGACGGCTACCACGAGCTGCAAACGCTGTTTCAGCTGCTCGACCTGTGCGACACGCTGACCTTTACCCTACGTCAGGACCGCCGCATCGAGCTGACCACCCCACTGGCAGGCGTTACCCACGATGACAATCTGATCGTCCGTGCCGCGCGCCTGCTCCAGCAGGAAAGCGGCCACCATATGGGCGTATCGATCACCATCGATAAGCGCCTACCCATGGGCGGCGGCCTGGGGGGTGGCAGCTCCAATGCCGCCACCGTGCTGGTGGGTCTCAATCAGCTGTGGCAGCTGGGTCTGGATCGCCAGACCCTGGCCACGCTGGGCCTGACGCTGGGCGCCGACGTCCCGGTGTTCGTGCATGGCCATAGCGCCTGGGCAGAAGGCGTTGGCGAACGGCTCACTCCGGTCACGCTGGACACCCCCTGGTTTGTGGTGATCCACCCCGGTGTGAGCGTCTCGACACCGGCCATCTTCCAGGATGCGGAATTGACACGCGACAGCCTCCCCATTACTATGGCGCGCGCACTGCAGGGGGGAGTGGCCGAATGGCGCAACGACTGCGAGGCAACGGTCAGGAAAGGCTACCCGCTCATTGCGGATGCACTTGACTGGCTCGCACAGTATGCACCGTGCCGATTGACCGGTACGGGTGCTTGTCTGTTTGCCGCCTTCGACACACAAGAGGCAGCACAGGCAGTGGCCAAGCAAGCCAACCAGCGCTGGAACGCCTGGGTGGCCAAAGGGCTCAACACCTCTCCCCTACAAGATGCTCTGGGCTGCTGAAAGCGCCCGGTCGTCGCATCAGGCTGTTTGCTGGGGTATCGCCAAGTGGTAAGGCACCGGTTTTTGGTATCGGCATTCCCAGGTTCGAATCCTGGTACCCCAGCCAATCCTGATGTTGATCTGCGTTTTCTCCCCTGATCCCCAACACTGCAAAGGTGGCTGCGCGTGTCAAAATTGATGGTCTTCACCGGGAATGCCAATCCCGAACTCGCTCAAAAGATTGCCGAGAGCTTGGACAGCCGCATGGGTAATGCCACGGTGGGTCAATTTAGCGACGGCGAAATCGCGGTCGAGATCAATGAGAACGTGCGTGGCAAGGATGTCTTTATCCTGCAATCCACCTGCGCGCCGACGAACGACAATCTGATGGAGCTCATCCTGATGGTCGACGCCCTGCGTCGTGCCTCGGCGACCCGCATCACGGCCGTCGTTCCCTACTTCGGCTATGCCCGTCAGGATCGTCGTGTACGCTCCGCCCGCGTCCCCATCTCGGCCAAGGTAGTGGCCGACATGATGGTAAAAGCAGGCGTCGACCGCGTCATGACCATGGACCTGCACGCCGACCAGATTCAAGGCTTCTTCGATGTGCCAGTAGATAACGTCTACGGCTCTCCGATCCTGCTCGACGACATCGAGCGCCAGAACTACGACGACCTGGTGGTGGTATCCCCCGATGTCGGCGGCGTAGTACGTGCTCGCGCCATCGCCAAGCAGTTGAATGCCGACCTGGCCATCATCGACAAGCGTCGCCCCCAGGCCAACCAGGCGCAGGTCATGCACATCATCGGTGAAATCGAAGGCCGCACCTGCGTAGTCGTCGATGACATGATCGATACCGCAGGCACCTTGTGCAAAGCGGGCGAAGCCTTGAAAGATCATGGCGCGGCGCGGGTCGTCGCCTATGCCACCCACCCGATCCTGTCGGGCCCGGCGGTAGACAACATTACCAACTCCGTACTGGATGAAGTCGTGGTGACCGACACCATTCCGCTGGCCGACCATGCGCGTCGCAGCGGAAAGATTCGCCAGTTGAGCGTTGCTGGCCTGATTGCGGAAGCCATTCGCCGCGTCAGCAACGAAGAATCCGTCAGCGCGATGTTCCACTGATCGCCTGATGTGACAAGCCCCCTTCTGGGGCCATGGGAACGTCGTCGCCTGGTCGCGGGCGGCGGCGTTTCCTTACTTAAACCAAGAGGCAATTAACATGTCTGATTTTATCCTGAAAGCCAGCGTTCGTAACGACCTGGGGAAAGGTGCGAGCCGCCGCCTGCGTCGTGCGAACCAATTCGTACCGGCCGTTGTGTACGGCGGTGAGAAAGGCGCGCAATCCATCTCTGTCGAAAAGACCGCTTTCTACAAGGCGATCGAAGACGAGTCGTTCTTCTCTTCCGTCATCAAGCTGGTCGTCGACGGCAGCGAAGAGCAGGTCGTTGTTCGTGATCTGCAGCGCCACCCCTTCAAGCCGCTGCTGACCCACGCCGACTTCATGCGCGTCGACGCGACTCACGCCATCACCATGAACGTGCCGCTGCACGTGGTGAACGAAGAGAAGTGTGTGGGCATCAAGGACCAGGGCGGTGAACTGCACGTGCTGGCCAACGAAGTTGCCATCAGCTGCTTGCCGAAAGATCTTCCTGACTTCCTGGAAGTGGACATCAGCAAGGTCGAGCTGGGCACTACCCTGCACCTGTCTGACCTGACCTTCCCGGCGGGCGTCACTTCCGTTGACCTGTCCCACGGTGAAGAGCACGACAACGCCGTACTGAGCATCACTGCTGTCAAAGTACGTGTTGAAGAAGAAGGCGAAGGCGACGCAGAAGAAAGCGCCGAGTAAGCCAAGGCGCAGCGGTATTGCGCCCCGAGCCATGCCCGCATGGCTCGGAAATGATAAAATCAAGCGCCTCGGCGCTTGATTTTTTTTTGCGACTCGAGACACGCTGCCATTTTCATCCTACTGGAGCTGAGCACATGAGCCAGGTAACGGCCATTATCGGGCTGGGAAACCCCGGCGCTGACTATGATGCAACCCGCCACAACGCCGGTTTTTGGCTGGTCGAGGCCCTTGCCCGCAGCGCCCACAGTGAACTGCGCCCGGAAAAGAAGTTTCTGGGGCTTTATGCCAAGGTACGCCTGGGCGAGCACGAACTGCACCTGCTGAACCCCTCGACCTTCATGAACCGCAGCGGCGCTGCGGTGGCTGCGCTGACCCAGTTCTTCAAGCTCACTCCAGAGAACCTGCTGGTCGCCCATGACGAGCTGGACCTGCCCCCCGGCCAGGCACGCTACAAGACCGGTGGCGGGCACGGCGGCCACAACGGCCTGCGCGACATCATCAGCGCGCTGGGCAACCAGAAGCAGTTCCACCGCCTGCGTATCGGCATCGGCCACCCCGGGGAAGCACGCCAAGTGGTCAATTACGTGCTGGGCCGCCCTGGCAAAGCCGAACAGGAAGCCATCGCGCACGCCCTGGAGGAGAGCCTGGCCACGCTGCCGCTGGCACTTTCCGGTGATTGGGCTAAAGCCATGAACCGCCTTCATAGCGTAAAATAGCAGCACGTTTGATCAGTCGTGTGATCGCACACGTTTATTCACTGTTGGCCAGCGCCTCACGAGATAGCGCTGGCCTAGCGGCCAGGAAGTAATGTATGGGCTTTAACTGCGGTATTGTCGGCCTACCCAACGTAGGCAAATCCACCCTGTTCAATGCACTGACGAAGTCAGGTATCGATGCCGAGAACTTCCCGTTCTGCACCATCGAACCCAACGTCGGCATCGTTCCCATGCCAGACCCACGCCTGGATAAGCTGGCAGCCATCGTCAAGCCCGAAAAAGTCCTGCCGACCACCATGGAATTCGTGGATATCGCCGGCCTGGTAGCGGGTGCTTCCAAGGGCGAAGGGCTCGGCAACAAGTTTCTCGCCAACATTCGTGAAACCCAGGCCATTGCCCACGTGGTGCGCTGCTTCGACAACGACAACGTGATCCACGTGGCCAACCAGGTAGACCCCCGCGCCGACATCGAAACCATCAACCTGGAACTCGCTCTGGCCGATCTGGATACGGTCGAAAAAGCCAGCCAGCGCCTGGTGCGCGTGGTCAAGGGTGGCGACAAGGACGCCATGGCCACCAAGGCGGTGCTGGACAAGATTCAGCCCCACCTGGCAGAAGGCCAGCCACTGCGCAGCTTTGGCCTGGATGAAGACGAGAAACGCCAGGTCAAAAGCTTTGGTTTCCTGACGCTCAAGCCCACCATGTACATTGCCAACGTCAATGAAGATGGTTTCGAGAACAACCCCTACCTGGACATCGTCAAGGAGATCGCCGCCGAAGAAGGCGCTGTGGTCGTACCGGTGTGCAACCAGCTGGAGGCCGAAATCGCCGAGCTCGACGACGATGAGCGCAGCATGTTCCTGGCCGAAATGGGCATGGAAGAGCCGGGGCTGGATCGCGTCATCCGCGCAGGCTATGCCCTGCTGGGCCTGCAGACGTACTTCACCGCAGGCGTCAAGGAAGTACGTGCCTGGACCGTCAAGCAGGGGGCCAGCGCTCCGGAAGCTGCCGGGGTCATTCACACCGACTTCCAGAAAGGCTTCATTCGCGCCGAAGTCATCGCCTATGACGACTACGTCTCGCTGGGCGGCGAACAGGGTGCCAAGGATGCCGGAAAATGGCGCCTGGAAGGCAAGGACTACATCGTCAAGGATGGCGACGTGATCCACTTCCGCTTCAATGTGTAACGAAGCAAACAATCAATGCTTGACGAATGACAAAGGGGTGGGTAATATTCGCCCCCGTTGCACGGCTACGTAGCTCAGCTGGTTAGAGCACATCACTCATAATGATGGGGTCCCCTGTTCAAATCAGGGCGTAGCCACCAACACCGAATCGAGCTAGCAATAGCGAAGGCCCGCTGATTTCATCAGCGGGCCTTTTTCATTTTGGTTCGTTCTGGTTCGCTGACGGGTGATCAGTGCAGCGTCACGCGATTCAGGAACTGAACCAACGCGCGAGTCAGGTACTCGACGTCGCGAGTGCCGGACGTTTCACGAATGGAGTGCATGGCCCACTGCGGCAAGCCCACATCGATGGTCGGCACGCCCACTTCGGTCGCCGTGATCGGACCGATGGTGCTGCCGCAGCCCATGTCCGCCCGGGTGACGAATGACTGCACGGGCACATCGGCTTCTCGACACACATCGCGAAACAGTGCACCGGTCACGCTGTTGGTGGCATAACGCTGGCTCGCGTTCACCTTGATGACCGGCCCGCCGTTGATGGCCGGTCCATGCCGCTCATCGTGCTTGTCACGGAAATTGGGGTGCAACGCGTGGGCGTTATCGCAGGAGATCATCAGTGACGACTGAATCAGCTGAATCAGCGACTCTTCACTACCCCCGCCCACTTGCCCATTCAAACGCTTGAGCACGTCTCCCAGAAACGGCCCCTGTGCACCGCAGGCGCTGGCGCTACCAACCTCTTCATGGTCGTTGGCCACCAGTAACGCCCCCTGCTCGCCATCGCACGCCAGCAGCGCCTCCAGCCCGACAAAGCACGACAGCAAATTATCCAGCCGGGCACTGGCCAGCAGCTCCTGACGCAACCCCACCAGCGCAGGCGGCTGTACGTCGTAAAAACCCAGCTCAAAATCGACGATATCCACGGCACGCAGCCCGTGCTGCGCTTCCAGCCACTGCGCCAACAGGTCGTTGAGCTCGAGGTCGTTGCTCTGCAGCAATACCGGTGCCATCTGGGTTTGCGGGTTGATCGTACGCCCTGCATTGACGTCACGGTCCATGTGAATCGCCAGGCTCGGAATCATCGCCACCGGCTGCGCCACGTTCAGCAACACGCTTTCCAGCCGACCATCGGCGTGGCGCACGTGCACCCGCCCCGCCAACCCCAGCTCACGGTCGAACCAGGGCGCCAACAGCACGCCGCCATATACCTGCACACCCAACTGCAGCCAACCCGCCGAATAGTGCGTTGCGTTGGGCTTCAGGTGCAACCCGGGGCTGTCGGTATGCGCACCCAGCATACGCAGGCTGGACAACTTTCCGGCGGGCAGTTGAAAGGCGATCAGCGACGAGTCATTGCGCGTCACGTAGTAACGCTTGCCAGGCGCAAGCTGCCAGTTGGCGGTTTCTTCCAAGCGTGTAAAGCCCGCCTGCTCCAAACGCTGCGCCATGTTCTGGGTGGCGTGCCATGGCGTGGGCGACTGCTGCAAGAAATCGCACAGTCGCGTTAAACGTTCTGCGTTGAAAGCCTCGGACATGGAAATCCTCTTTACAGTAATGATTGAGTCTCACAGGGTAAATGACCTGCTACAATGCTCCCTCGGCCTACGCAACTCATGGGCTAACTGCGTGTCTAGGGAAGAATGAGTGTACACAAATCCGGGAGAGCTTGACTGATGAGCTTGTTTGCAACGCTTTCGCGCTCGGTCGCCCTTGCTGTCATGCTGGTGGTGACCAGCCCGGCGGCGATGGCCCAACTGGCGCCGACAGACGAACAACGCCAAGCGGCCGTAGAAATTGCGGATTCGCTCCGCTATGGCCACTACGCGAACATTAATTTTGACCCGCAGTGGTCCGAGGAGGCTTTCCAGCGCTACCTGGACATTCTCGATGGTCAGCGTGCCTATTTGCTCAACCGTGATATTGAACCCTATCGTCATCTGGAAAACGATATGGCCGAGGCGCTGTTCGAAGGAGAATTGGACGATGCCTTTGCACTCTACAACCGCCTGAGCGAGCGCCACACTTCTCGCCTAGAGTGGCTGCTGGCACGCCTGGACGAAGGCCTCTCGCTGGAGTTCGAAAGCGACGAACGCCTGGAAGTGGATCGTGAAAGCGCCCCCTGGGCCAGCCGTGAAAGCGAGCTCGATGAACTGTGGCGCAAGCGCCTCAAGAACGACGCCCTGACCCTGGCACTCACCGGTCAGGACGATGAGCAGATCGAGAACAACCTGCGCCAGCGCTATGAAGGCCAGCTGACCCGCCTGCGCCAGACCGAATCGGAAGACGTTTTCGGTCTACTGATGGCCGCAGTGTCCAGCACCATCGACCCACACACGGGCTACCTGTCGCCCCGCCAGGGTGAATCCTTCGACATTCAGATGAGCCTTTCGCTGGAAGGTATCGGCGCCCTGCTGCAAGCCGACGGTGAATACGTCAAGGTCTCCAGCCTGGTGCCCGGTGGCCCCGCCGACCGCGCCGGAGTGCTGGAGCCCGCTGACCGCATCATTGCGGTAGGCCAGGAAGATGGCGAGATGATCAACGTGGTGGGCATGCGCCTGGACAACGTGGTCGATTTGATTCGCGGCCCCAAGGGCTCGGTGGTTCGCCTGGACGTCGTGCCTGCTCAGGCGGTGGACATGACCCGCTCACAAATCGTGGAAATCACCCGCGACACTGTTAGCCTGGAAGACCAGGCCGCCAAGGGCGAAGTCATTGAAGTCATGCGCGATGGCGAGCCGCACCGTATCGGCGTCATCACCGTGCCGACTTTTTACGTTGACTTCGACGCCTGGCAGGCAGGAGAAGACGAGTATCGCAGTACCACCCGCGACGTGGCTCGTGAGATCGACAACCTCAAGCAAGAGGGCGTCGAGGGCATCGTGCTGGACCTGCGCAATAACGGCGGCGGCGCCCTGCAGGAGGCCAACTCGCTGATCGGCCTGTTCATCGATCGCGGCCCCACGGTACAAGTGCGTGACGCCCAGGGCCGTATCCAGCTCTACGGCGACACCGAAGCAGGCACGCTCTACGACGGCCCGCTTACCGTTCTGGTGAACCGCCTGTCGGCCTCAGCCTCCGAGATTTTCGCGGGCGCCATTCAGGACTATGGCCGCGGCATCGTGGTGGGCGCTTCGACCTTTGGCAAAGGCACGGTACAGACCCTCAACGACCTGAGCCATGGCCAGATCAAGCTGACACGCGCCAAATTCTACCGCATCTCTGGCGACAGCACCCAGAATCGCGGCGTAGAGCCGGACATCGCCTTCCCCAGCCTGATCGACCCCGAGCGCATTGGGGAGAGCAGCCTGGACAATGCCCTGCCCTGGGACACCGTCCAGAACGTTCAGTATCGTCGCTACGGCTCGCCGGAAACGGTACTGCCCACCCTCATCTCGCTACATGAGGAGCGCGCCAAGGGTAACCCCAATTTCCGCTACCTGGAGCGCCAATCCACCCTGGCCCGCCAGTTGCGCGAACAGCACACCAGCGTCAGCCTGAACCGCGAACAGCGCCAACGTGAGCTGGAAGCCCAGGAAGCCGAGCAGCTGTCACTGGAAAACCAGCGCCGCCGCGCACTGGGTCTCCCAGAACTGGAAGAGTGGATGGATGCCCGCAGCGACGGCACCCAGGATGACGAGACCGACACCGAGCGCGACGAAGCCGCTCCCGTCGACCGCGCTCATGTGCTGGAAGCCGCCGAAATCCTGCTCGATTTCGCACACCTGGAGAAAGCCCAGCGCATGGCACGCCGCTGAGCAGCTCCTGCCCCGACGCCTGACGGCGACGGGGCAGCCTGTCCAGGCAA
>NZ_AJTS01000031.1 GCF_000275725.1 Vreelandella stevensii S18214
CCGTGGGCTGGCGTTTTGCTATATGAACGAATCGACTGATGGAACCGCCCACCCCGTCAGCACAAGGCCGCACGCCGAGCTGGCCGATCGCCCATCTTCAACAGGCGCTTCGTCAAGCCAGCCAGCTGCACTTCGCTGCCTTTTGCCCCCGCCTCGATGATCTCCATGGCCCATGCAGGCAGCTGAGGCGCAAGGTGGTAATACACCCACTGCCCTTCGCGCTGGTCGATCAACAGGCCACACTGGCGCAACTGTGCCAGGTGACGCGACACCTTGGGCTGCGACTCCTCGAGCGCATAGGTCATTTCGCACACGCACAGCGACCGCTCCTGGGCGATCAGCAGTACCAGCATCAAGCGCGTCTCGTCGCTCAAACATTTAAAGACCTGCAGCGCCTGCAAGCCAGTTGCATCCTTCACGCGCTTCTCCAACGTTCGTTACCGTTCTGATGCTCATGCTACCGAAAAAGCTGGCGACAGTGCATCATTAAACGCCCCGAGCAAACGCAACGGACGCAACAAAGCCTTGCCATGCACCAGAGCTTGATAGGCATTAGAGATAGAGAAAAAGGAAATACGGCGTACTACGAAAGGGAAGGGAAGGGAATTGATCGGCTAGATCGATCATACATGGAGAAATGAAATGGCTCCTCGAGCAGGACTCGAACCTGCGACCCAATGATTAACAGTCATTTGCTCTACCAACTGAGCTATCGAGGAACATCTGTGCGTCAGCAGCGAAACGTGCGTCGGCAATAAAAGCAGAATAGCGAATTGGCTCCTCGAGCAGGACTCGAACCTGCGACCCAATGATTAACAGTCATTTGCTCTACCAACTGAGCTATCGAGGAACGTCTGTATCGCTATTGCGCTTGAGCGAGAACCTTTGCCAACCTGTTAACTATTCAGCCATTTGCCGAGAGTTCGGGTTGGTGTTTGGCTCCTCGAGCAGGACTCGAACCTGCGACCCAATGATTAACAGTCATTTGCTCTACCAACTGAGCTATCGAGGAACTGCTCAAACACGGTGCGTAGTATACTGATAGAAACGCGCGGGTCAAGTCTCGATTACAAGTGCAGTGCTAGCCGCTGGTTCGGTGTGTCCGTATAATGCAGCCATTCAGCGGCAGGCGACTGCCCAACGATTTTTTCATTCATCCCTCGTCTCTTCAGAAAGACGACCCATAGACGACAGGTACCGATGGCGAAGAAGCTCTTCATCAAAACGCACGGCTGCCAAATGAACGAGTACGACTCCTCTCGGATGGCAGACCTACTCGGCGAATCCCATCAGCTGGAACTCACCGACAACGAGAAGGAAGCGGACGTCATTCTGCTGAACACCTGCTCGATTCGTGAAAAGGCACAGGACAAGGTCTACCATCAACTGGGCCGTTGGAAGAAGCTCAAGGACGCCAACCCGGAACTGGTCATTGGCGTAGGTGGCTGCGTGGCCAGCCAGGAAGGCGAAGCGCTGCGCAAACGCGCACCTTACGTGGACATGATCTTCGGGCCGCAAACCCTGCATCGCGTTCCCCAGATGCTCGACGCCCGCAAGAACAACCAGATTGCGGCAGTAGATGTCACCTTCCCCGAAATCGAGAAGTTCGACCACCTGCCCCAGCCCAAGTCGGATGGCGCCACGGCGTTCGTATCGGTGATGGAAGGCTGCTCCAAGTACTGCACTTTCTGCGTGGTGCCCTACACCCGCGGCGAAGAAGTCTCGCGCCCCTTCGAAGACCTCATGGATGAGGTCATCCACCTGGCCGACCAGGGCGTACGGGAAATCAACCTGCTGGGGCAGAACGTCAACGCCTACCGCGGCGACAATGAGGATGGCGACGAGATCGACCTGGCCGAGCTGATCGCCTGCATTGCCGCCGTGGACGGTATTGACCGTATCCGCTTCACCACCTCGCACCCGGTGGAGTTCACCGATAGCCTGGTCGATGCCTTTGCCGACATCCCGGAGCTGGTGAGCCACCTGCACCTGCCGGTACAGTCTGGTTCCGACCGCATCCTGAGCGCCATGAAGCGCGGCCATACGGCGGAAGAGTACATCGAGAAGATGGAGCGCATCCGCGCCAACCGCCCGGACATCAGCTTCTCCTCCGACTTCATCATCGGCTTCCCCGGCGAGACCGAAGAGGATTTCGAAGCCACCATGGACTTGATCCATCGCATTGGCTTCGACCACTCCTTCAGTTTTGTCTACTCGGCACGCCCTGGCACCCCCGCCTCGGGCCTGCCCGACGACACCCCGGAAAGCGTCAAGAAGCAGCGCCTGGCCATTCTGCAGGAGCGCATCCTGCAACAGGCGGCGCAAATCAGCCGCCGCATGGTGGGCTCGACCCAGCGCATTCTGGTAACCGGGTTCTCGCCCAAGGACCCCGGCCAGCTCTCCGGGCGCACCGAGAACAACCGAGTCGTCAATTTCCGTGCCGCCAACCCCACCGAGCTGATCGGCTACTTCGTCGATGTCGAGATCACCGAAGCGCTGCCCAACTCGCTGCGTGGTGAGCTGGCCTCCGCCGAGCGTTATTGAGCCTTCTCTTATCCTGGGTAATTGCCCCGACCCCGTCGGGGCATTAAGCTGAAACGCACACACACCAACGAAAGGGTTTCCTACTCTTGAGCCAGCCATCACCTCAGGCCAATCGCATCATTACCCTAAGCCTTGAACCCAATGACCCGCAGCGCCTTGCCAGCCTCTGCGGCCAGCAGGACGAGCACCTAAAGCTGATCGAGAGCCGCCTGGACGTAACGTTGCGCAACCGTGGCAACGTTTTTCAGCTGGCCGGTGCAGCCAACCGCATCAAGGCGGCTGCCAATGTCCTTGAGCACCTGTACCGCGAAACGGCGGCCGCCGAGCTATCGGCAGATACCGTCCACCTGTTCTTGCAGGAGTCCGGACTAGAGGCTCTGGAGGAAGAGGAGGACGGTGAAGGCGGCAGCGACGAGGTGATCATGCGCACCCCCCGTGCCATGATCAAACCCCGCGGCCTGAACCAGCAGCGCTACGTGCAGAGCATCCGCGAACACGACATCAACTTCGGCATTGGGCCTGCGGGTACCGGCAAGACCTACCTGGCAGTGGCCGCGGCGGTCGAAGCGCTCAACCAGCAGGAAGTGCGCCGCATCCTGCTGGTGCGCCCGGCCGTCGAAGCAGGCGAGAAGCTGGGCTTCTTGCCCGGCGACCTGGCGCAGAAGATCGACCCTTACCTGCGCCCGCTGTACGACGCGCTCTATGAGATGATCGGCTTCGAGCAGGTGGCCAAGCTGATCGAGCGTCAGGTGATCGAAATCGCGCCGCTGGCGTACATGCGTGGCCGTACGCTGAACAACTCCTATATCATTCTCGATGAGAGCCAGAACACCACGCCGGAGCAGATGAAAATGTTCCTGACGCGGATCGGCTTTGGCTCGACGGCGGTGATTACCGGCGACATCACCCAGGTGGACCTGCCGCGCGGCCAGCGCTCGGGGCTTTCCCAGGTGCTGGACGTGCTCAAGGAGACCCCCGGCATCGGCGTGACCCACTTTGCCGCCAAGGACGTGGTGCGTCACCCGCTGGTGCAGCGCATCATCGAAGCCTATGACGAGTTCGAGTCGCAGCAGGAAGTGGCCGAACGCGCCCGCCGCGAAACGCGTCAGCAAGAGCGCGAAGCGCGCATGCTGGCCCTCGAACGTCAGGGTCATCGCACTGGAGACGGCGACTCATGAACGAGCCGATGATCGATCGGCAAGCGGCCATCGACGAACCGCTGCTGCCCTCTCTCGACCAGCTCACCCAATGGGTGAGCTGCGTGTTTGCTCGCCATCCTGACGATGACCGCCAGGAGCTGACCATCCGCTTCGTGGATGAAGCCGAGAGCCAGGCGCTGAACCGCGACTACCGAGGCAAGGACAAGCCCACCAACGTGCTGTCGTTTCCTTTCGAGAACCCGCCTGGCATCACGCTGCCTCTGCTGGGCGATCTGGTGATCTGCCACGCGGTGGTGGCCCGGGAAGCCCATGAGCAGCACAAGCTGCTGGAGCACCATTACGCACACATGGTGGTTCATGGCACCCTGCACCTGATGGGCTATGACCATATCGAAGAGCAGGAAGCCGAAGAGATGGAGCAGCTCGAGCGGGAGCTGCTGGCGACCCTGAAGATCGATGACCCTTATCAGGCGTGAGCGGTTTTGTTGCAGAAAGCTGCCGCTAGCGGTGGTGTCTGCCGCCACTCAGTGATACAACGATGAGCGGTCATCATCCCCCTTTATCGAACTACCTTGCCCGTAACTGAGAGAACTGACGCAATGAGCGAAGACCGATCGAGCAACCCCAATCAAAAATCATGGCTCGAGAAACTCTTTGGCGCCCTTTCCGGAGACAGCGACGAACCCAGCTCACGAGATGAGCTAATGACGTTTCTACGCCACACGGCCGGCAAGCTGAAACTGGATCAGGACGCTATCATGATCATTGAAGGCGCCCTCGAGATCAGCGCCCAGCAGGTTCGCGAAATCCTCATCCCGCGCTCTCAGGTCACCGCCATCGCCCTGGATCAGACCAGTGACGACTACCTCCCGCTGATTCAGGAGACCGGCCACTCCCGCTACCCGGTGGTGGGTGAAAACCTCGACGACGTCAAAGGCATTCTGCTGGTCAAGGACCTGCTGCCGCTGCTCTCCCAGACCCAGGCACAGCGCGACGCCTTCAAGCTGGAAGACGTGCTGCGTCCGGCCATGTTCATTCCCGAATCCAAGCGCCTCAACAGCCTGCTCAAGGAGTTCCGCGACACCCATAACCACATGGCCATCGTCGTGGACGAGTATGGCGGCACCGCGGGCATCATCACCATCGAGGATATCCTCGAACAGATCGTCGGGGATATCGAGGACGAGCACGATACCGACGAAGAGGACGATATCCGCACGCTGGAAAACGGCCACTTCGCCATCCGTGCCTTGACGCCCATCGAAGACTTCAATGAACGCTTTGGCACGGCCTTTTCCGATGATGAGTTCGACACCGTGGGGGGGCTGGTCATGCAGCAATTCGGCCACCTGCCCGGCCGTGGCGAGCACACTACGCTAGGCGGTTGGCGCTTTATCATTCTGAATGCCGATAACCGGCGCATCCGCCTGCTCGAGGCCTATCGTGAACGCGATGCCGACGACGAGACCGACACCGACTAGCCACTACTGGCGCTGCGTTACCGTTGCACCCTGCTGACAGGATATTGCTATGAGGTTGACTCCCACGTTACCACTTCAACTGCTGGCCGCCCTGGTGGCCGGTGGTTTTACCACGCTCACCGCCTCCCCTTTCGAACTCTGGTGGCTGGGGCCTGTCGCCATTGGCCTGCTCTTTCTGGGCCTGCATCAGCTGAGCCCGGCTCAGGCCGCGCTGAAGGGCTGGCTGTACGGGGTCGCGCTGTTTGCCAGCGGCACCTCCTGGGTATACGTCTCGATCCATGATTACGGCTATACCGGCATGCCCTTGGCGGTCTTTCTCACCGCGCTGTTCGTGACCGTACTGGCGCTGTTTTTCGCGGGTACGTTCTGGCTCTATCGACGCTTCGTCGGCCCCCGTTGGGCAGTAGTGACCTTCGCCGGTGCCTGGGTACTGGGTGAGGTACTGCGCACCTATCTGTTTACCGGGTTTCCCTGGCTACTGGTGGGGTCGAGCTACGTCGACTCGCCCTTGGCCAGCTGGGCTCCGGTCGGCGGTGTCTATTGGCTCTCATTGCTGGTCGTTTTGAGCGGCACCCTGGGTGTGGCCTTCCTGTGCCGTCAGTGGTGGGCAGCGCTGCCGCTGGCGGCCATCTGGCTCACGCCTCTGGCACTGCCCCAGCACTGGACCACGCCGGTGGACGAACCCACTCGCGTGGCCCTGCTTCAGGGCAACCTTCCGCAGCTACTGAAATGGACACCGGAAGGCCAGCGCAGCGCTGCCAACATCTACAGCGACCTGACCCGTCAGGTGGCAGACGATGCTGACCTGATCCTGTGGCCAGAGACCGCGCTGCCTATGATCGACAGTCAGGCGCGCCCGGTACTGGAGCGCGTGCAGAGCAACCTGCCACCTGAAACGGCGCTGCTCACCGGTATCGTGCAACTGGACGAGGCCAATCGCTACTTCAACAGTGTGATTGGTATCGGCAACGTGGAAGGCAGCTACCAGAAAGAGCATCTGGTACCGTTCGGTGAGTACTTGCCGCTGGAAAGCGTGCTGCGCGGGGCGATCAACTTCTTCGACCTGCCCATGTCCAGCTTTAGCAAGGGAGCATCTCATCAGGTGCCCATGCAGGCCGCCGGGGTCACCATCGGTAACGCGATCTGTTACGAAATCATCTATCCGCAACTGGTGGCACGCCGCGCCATGGATAGCGATGTCATCGTCACGATCTCCAACGACACCTGGTTCGGCGCCTCCATCGGCCCACACCAACACCTGCAAATGGCGCGCCTGCGTGCGTTGGAAAATGGCCGCTACGTGGTGCGTGCCACCAGCAACGGCATTACCGCCATCATCGACCCCCGCGGCAGGCTCGTCGACCGTGCACCGCAGTTCGAAACCACCTACCTGACCGGCGAGTTCCACGCCATGCAGGGGCTCACGCCCTTCACCCGCATGGGTAGCTGGCCCACCTGGCTGCTGGCAGGCCTGCTGTTGCTGCCTGGGGTTGTACGTCGCCGCGCAGGATAACGCACCTTGCTAGCCCTGCCTGCTGCCGGGCCCCCGCATTGACGCCGTTGACCGGCGAGCGGGGGCCTTGCTTTTAGCGGGCCGAGGGGGTTTCCCCCAGCACTTCTGGAATGGTCATTTTCACATAGCGGCCTGGGGCGGGCTCGATCACCTTTAACTGCCCCTCTCCGGGCTGACGGGCTGGCACCATTTTCTTCGGGTCGGCATCCGCGTAGCCGTTTTCCGTCACCCAGGCCTGCCAGTGCGGCCACCAGGAGCCTTCGTTGAAGGTCGCCCCTTGCTGCCATGCATCGTGGGAGTCCGGCAGCTCGTCGTTCGTCCAGTAGCCGTACTTGTTCTTGTGCGGCGGGTTAACGATCCCGGCGATATGCCCGGAGCCCCCTAACACGAAGGTCACTGGCCCCTTGGGCAGCAGCGCACCGTAGTAAGTACTGTTCCACTTGGCAATGTGGTCTTCCTTGGTCGAGACGAAATAGCTGGGCGCCGAGATCTTGCGCAGGTCGATCTTGACGTCGTCCAGCTCGATGCCACCGGGCTCTACCAGGCGATTTTCCAGATACATGTGGCGCAGGTACCAGGCGTGGGTACCTGCGGTCAGGTTGGTGCCATCGGTGTTCCAGTAGAGCAGATCGAACGCCGCAGGCTCGTCACCTTTCAGGTAGTTGTTGATGTAGAACGACCAGAACAGGTCGTTTTCCCGCAGCAGGTTGAAGGTGTACGCCATGGAGCGACCGTCCAGGTAGCCCTTGAGCTGCATGCTCTGCTCCAGCCCTTGAATGACGCGCTCGCTGAGAAAGACGCCAATGTCGCCCGGGTCGCGGAAGTCCTGCAGCGTCGCCATGTAGGTCACCGACTTGACCTTGCGGCCACGACGCGTGCTGGTCAGGTAGGCCACCGTGGACGCCGTGAGCGTTCCTCCCACGCAGTAGCTGACCAGGTTGACCGACTTTTCGCCGCAGGCCTGCTCGATGGCCTCCATGGCACTGATCGGCCCCAGCTGCATGTAGTCGGCCCAGGTGATGTCGCGTTGAGCAGGGCCAGGGTTGCGCCAGGAGATCAGAAACACCGTGTGCCCCTGCTCTACCAGCCACTTGACCAGCGAGTTGTCATCGCGCAGGTCGAGAATGTAATACTTGTTGATCCATGGCGGCACGATCAACAGCGGCGTCTTGAAGGTTTTCTCGGTGGTCGGGGCGTACTGAATCAGCTGAATCAGCTCGTTTTCGTATACCACAGAGCCCGGCGTCACGGCGATGTTGTCGCCGACCCCGAAGGCGCTACGGTCGGTCATGCGTACGTTGATCCCTTCGGCCGAGTTGGCCAGGTCTTCGCGCAGGCGGGTCAGGCCGTCCACCAGGTTCTGCCCCTTGGTCTCCAGCGTACGCCGCATGACTTCCGGGTTGGTGGATACGAAGTTGGTGGGCGACATGGCGCTGACCACCTGACGCGCATAGAACGCCAGGTTGCGCTTGTGGGTGGGGTCCAGCCCGTTCAGGCCGTCGATCAGCTCCTCGACCATCTGCGAAAACAGCAGGTACTGCTGCATGATCGCCATGTAGTAGGGGTCCTGGCGCCAGGCCTCGTCGCTGAAGCGGCGGTCATGCTTGGGGGGCGTGATCAGCGGCGTGACCTGCTCGCCCGCCATGGCGCGAAGGCCCTGCTGCCACAGCAGCCACTGGTCCTGGATCAGCCGCGATTGGGTTTGCCACAGCAGGTTGGGGTTGCTCATCAGCGACTGGGCTGCCGCCTCGAAGCTTTCACGCATGTCACGGTAGACCGAGTCTGCGGCTTCACTGGGCACGATGCGCTGTAGCAGGTCTTCGAGCAGCCCCTTGTACTGCTCGGCAACGTCGTCCAATTGAGCTTTCCAGGCCTCCATTTCCGACTGGGTTAGCGGTTGAGACGGTATTTTCCACCCTGACTGCATACGAGTTCCCCCTCGCGTGCCGAGCATTGTTCGCTCTGACAGCTCATCCAAAAGAACGCGGCGCCTCATCGGCGCCGCGAACAGTATGTGATATCAGCTCTTGCGTGACGACTGGCTGGTGGCCTTGGCCGAGGACTCGCCTTTCGCGGTTGCCGTGGCCTGTTCGCTCATTTTTTGCCCGGCTTCGCTGAACAGCTTCTCCATTTCTGTCTTGAACTGCAGGGTCATCTCGCCCATGGCGCGGGCATCTTCCTGCATCTGCTGGGAAAGCTCGTTCATCATTTCCGCTTGCCGGGTACCGAAGTCACGCAGGCTTTCGGCATCGTTGATTTCGGTGGCGCTGCGAATACGCTCGGTCCCCATCTGGCTGTAGCGCTTCATGGCTTCCAGCTGGTACTGGGTCATCTTTTCCATGTTGTTGAGCATCAGCGAGTTCATCTTGCGCATCGGCTCGAACATCTGGCGGGTCTGGGCGCTGAACGCCTCTAGCATCTTGTCTTGCATTGTGGTAGCTCCTATCTCTCATTCCCTGGCATGAGCCTGGAGTGGCTCATTCACATCGCAATTATTGTGCATCGCACAAAGAGTAATCGCTGGCTTACCGCTTGACAACTCTGCTTTGGCGGCAGCCCTACCCTTTAGCGCGGGTTCGTGACGAGGCGGCTTTCGCCTTGGTACCTCGACTGCTGGCCGTGCTGGGTGCCTCTTGCTCCTCGCGGGACTGGCTGCTGCTGGTGGCACTGGAACCCGCCTGCCGCAGCATGTCCAGCATCATCTGCTGGTAGGTACCGAAGTTGGCCAGCCCCTGCGATAGCCCTTGTTGCATCATCGGCTGCTGCAGGAACGGGCGCATCAGGCTCATGGGGTCGTAACCCTCCACCCCGGACTCCATCTGGTGCTGGATGTTGTCCAGCAGGCTTTGCTGAAACGCCTCGACATCCGGTAGCCCCAGCGAACGCCGAAACTCGTCCGGCGTCAGGTCAAACTCAACGTTGATCTTCATAGGTGACTCCTTGACCGTCATGCTTGAGTGTAGCAGCGAACCCCGAGGCGTACCGTGGCGTTATCGCTGGCCGATAGTCGGTGTATCAACGCTGACATCGGCATTCTGCCCACGGTGGCGCAGCCAGTGATCCAGCAGCGTCATGGCCATCATGGCTTCGGCAATCGGCGTGGCACGAATGCCCACACAGGGGTCATGACGCCCCTTGGTAATCACCTCCACCGGCTCGCCGTGCACGTCGATTGAGCGGCCCGGCGTGGTGATGCTGGAGGTCGGTTTCAGCGCCAGCCGTGCCACGATGGGCTGGCCACTGGAAATACCGCCCAGCACGCCCCCGGCATGGTTGGAGAGGAACCCCTCAGGGGTCAGCTCATCGCGGTGCTCGCTGCCCCGCTGTGCCACGCAGCCAAAACCGGCGCCAATCTCGATGCCTTTTACCGCATTGATGCTCATCAGACCATGCGCCAGATCAGCATCCAGACGATCGAATACCGGCTCGCCCAGGCCTACCGGCACGCCTTCCGCCACCACGGTGATCTCTGCCCCCACCGAGTCCTGGTCACGGCGCAGCTGATCCATGTAGCTTTCCAGCTCAGGCACTTTGTCCGGATCGGGGCAGAAGAAGGCATTCTGCTCGACGCTGTCCCAGTCTTTGAAGTCGATCTTGATCGGCCCCAGCTGGCTCATGTAGCCACGAATCTGAATGCCCTGTGCCGCCAGTACTTTCTTGGCAATGGCTCCGGCCGCCACGCGCATGGCGGTTTCCCGAGCGCTGGAGCGCCCACCGCCCCGGTAGTCACGATGCCCATACTTGTGATGGTAGGTGTAGTCGGCATGGGCGGGCCGGAACTGATCCTTGATCTTCGAGTAGTCCTTGGAGCGCTGGTCGGTATTCTCGATCAGCAGGCCAATGGAGGTCCCCGTGGTCTTGCCTTCGAACACGCCAGAGAGAATGCGGACCTGATCCGGCTCCTTGCGCTGGGTAGTATGCCGGGAGCTGCCGGGGCGGCGGCGATCCAGGTCACCCTGCAGATCGGCTTCGCTAATCTCGATACCGGGCGGGCAGCCATCGACGATGGCCCCCAGCGCAGGGCCGTGGCTTTCGCCAAAGGTGGTGACGGTAAACAGTTTGCCAAAGGTGTTGCCAGACATGGGCGTTATTTCCTCACGCAAAAGACGCCGCATGGGCGTCGAGTTCAGCGGCGCTCAGGGCAAACACGCCCTGGCCGCCACGCTCGAAGTCAAGCCACATAAAGGGCACGTCGGGGAAAGCGGCCTCTACATGACGGTCGGAGTTGCCCACCTCGACGATCAGCCAGCCGTCGTCGCTCAAATGGCGGCGCGCGTCACGCAGAATACGCCGGACGATATCCAGCCCATCGCTGCCAGCGCCCAGCGCAAGGTCCGGCTCGTGGCGGAACTCGGCGGGCATGGTCGCCAGGTCGCGGGCGTCCACGTAGGGCGGGTTCGAGACGATCAGGTCAAATGTCTGCCCCTGAAGGCCGCTGAACACGTCCGACTCCCAGGCGCGCACTCGGTCACCGACACCGTGACGGGTGATGTTCTGGCGCGCCACGGCCAGGGCGTCCTGGCTGATATCCGCCAGCGCGACATCACAGGTGGGCAGCACCAGCGCCGTGGCGATGCCGATACAGCCGGAGCCGGTACACAGGTCCAGCACCCGAGCGGGGGGCTCTTCGGGGAACCAGGCGGCAAAGCCATCTTCAATCAGCTCGGCAATGGGCGAGCGCGGAATCAGCACGCGCTCGTCTACCGAGAAGGGGTAACCCGCGAAGAAGGCCTCACCCAGCAGGTAGGGCAACGGGCGACGAGTGGTGATGCGCTCGCGGGCGAGCTTGATGATGCGCGAACGCTCCATGGGGAGCAGCCGCGCATCGAGCACAGCGGGGTCGACGTTCCAGGGCAAGTGCAGCGCGCCCAGGCTCAGGGCGACCGCTTCGTCCCAGGGGGACTGCGTGCCGTGGCCATAATGCAGGCCCGCCAGGTAGAACTCGCTGGAGACCCAGCGCAGGTAATCGCGCAGCGTTATCAGCTCGTGTGCCAGCGTCGAATCGGGCAGTGAAAGCGTAGAAGTGGACAGCTCTTCAGGGGAGTGCGTGGTCACAGGGGCTCCTGGCAACATGACATCATGAGAGGATTGTACCTTTGACGCCACTCGGTTCACAGCCACGAGGTTCACAGCGACACCGGGCTCGCTATACTATGCATCTTTATCACCGTGTACTTTCACCGATGCCGAGCCGACCATGACGCGACACCTGCCCAACGACGACGATATCAGTGCCTTTCGCCAGGCACTGCAGGAAGCAGGCGTACGCCGTATTGCCACCAACCAGGCGGACCCCGGCAAACCCAAACGGCAACCCGACAATCGCGAGGCCCGCCGCCGCGCCGCCGTGGAAGGCAGCACGCTGCAGGGCAGCGGCCGCACCTCCGACGGCCGTGTCGAAGCCGTGCGCCCCTCCGAGTACCTGGAGTTCAGCGTGCCGGACCTGCCCTGGCGCACCTTCAGCCAGCTCAAACGGGGGCAAACCGCCTGGCAAGCAGGGCTCGACCTGCATGGCTACACGCTGGAAGAGGCCCGCCTGGAGCTGGAGAGCTTTCTGGGCGATGCCGCAGCCCAGGGGCTGCGCTGCGTGCTGGTGGTACACGGCAAGGCGTGGGGCAGCAGCGCGGATTTCCCTGTCTTGAAGAGTCACACCAACGCCTGGTTGCGAGAGTGGCCTGGCGTGCTGGCGTTTTGCTCCGCCACCGACGTGGATGGCGGCACAGGGGCGGTCTATATTCTGCTGCGCAAACGCGGCCAGTAGCTCACTCGGTAGCGTCCGAGGCAATACTGGGCATGCGCCGCTCCAGCGCCTGATCCGCCAGATGGCGCCCCAGGCGAATCAACTCGTTGGCGCGATGGAACTCATAGGTACTGCAAACGGTTTTGGGCACTTCGATCAGCACATCCGGCGGATACCCGGCCACCTTGTACTTGGCCAGCGCCGCCTGGGTGATATCGAACGACTCCAGAATCATGTCCAGCTTGCCCCACTCACGCTTGCCGCGCAGGTCGACGGTTTCATCGTCATCGTTCTCTTCTTCACCGCCGCCCAGGCCGCCCCACAGTCGGCGCGTGGTGGCGCGCACTTCGCTCATCCAACCGCCAATGTTGGCCTCTCGCTCGCGCTCCGAGGGGGTCTGCGGCGGGGCAGGCTCGTCACGGGGCAGCAGCTCTTCCAGGGTCACCGGCTGCGGGCTATGGGCCGTCGCGTTCACCGCCACCACAAAATCCGCTTCATGGGCGGCCAGAATGGGCATCATCGGCAGCGGGTTGAGCAGCCCGCCATCCACCAGCACCTGCTCGCCCAGGTTCACCGGAGTAATCACGCCAGGCACCGCAATGGAGGCGCGTATGGCGCGTAGCAGCGGGCCATTTTGAAACCACACTTCGCGCTGGCGTACCAGATCGGTGGCCACCGTGGTCACGGGGATCGGCAGATCCTCGATCAGTACGTCACCCACCAGCTCTTCCAGCTTGCTCATGACCTTGTTGGCCCGCATGGCCCCCATGGGGCTCCAGGTCACATCGACCAGCTTCAGCACGTCCAGATAGTCGAGATGGCACACCCAATCCCGATACTGGGGCAGCTTGCCCGATGCGTAGATACCGCCAATCAGCGCGCCCATGGAGCAGCCCGCTATCGAGATGATCTCGAAGCCCCGCGCTTCCAGCGCCTCGATCACGCCGATATGCGCGTAGCCTCTGGCCCCGCCGCTGCCCAGCACCAGAGCCACCTTGTTTCCCTCACCCAGCGCTCTCCCTGCCAACAGACTCACCACGGCACACCCTCCTTCTTATTTTTCACCGCTCTATTCTTCTCTTCACCGCTCTACTCTTCACCACTGGGACTACAGCAAATCACCTCGGCGACCTGGGCCACGGCCTGCGGCTCCAGATGAAGATGGTGCCCCCCCGCCAGCACATGGCGGGTGAGGCGGGGAACCGCCTGCCGAGCGGCCACCGCCCACTGGCGCTCACCGAGAATACCGCGCTCTCCTTCTATCAATAGCACGGGGGCTTGAATCTCTGCCAGTATGGCCAGCACCTGCTGCGGCGTCAGGCGGACCAGGGAAGGCTTCAGCAGGCGGCTGTCGGTGCGCATGGCGACCTTGCCATCCGCCGTGGCCTGGGTGTTACGCTCGACCAGCGGCCTGGCCGTGATAGCATCCAGCGGCGTCACGCCGCCTGCCACCCGGGCGGCAACGGCCTGTTCGATATCCGCATACCGGGGCGTGCGCGAAGCGACGCGGCGGTGGGCGGTGAGGCCCTTGCGCAGCTGGCTGGCCGTCTCCTCTGCGGGCGTATTCAGTGCCCCCAGGCCATCCAGCAGCACCAACCGTGCGACACGCTCGGGCAGCGCCGCTGCCAGCAGGCAGGAGACTGCCGCCCCCATCGAGTGCGCCAGCAACGTGGCCTGCTCGATCTCCAGCGCCTCCATGGCATCCAGCACATCGTGAAGGTAGTCCCACAGCGCATAGTCGCTGCCGAAGGGCGCATGGGCCGAGTGGCCGTGCCCGCGAAAATCGAGGGCAACGATACGAATGTTGAGTCGCTTTACCAGCAAGGGGGCCAGCCGCGAGAAGCTCGCCGCGTTATCCAGCCAGCCGTGCAGGGCGACCCACACCGGGGCATCGTGGCGCCCCCAGCTCAGGGCCGCCAGGCGCCCATTGGCCAACGACAGCGGCGTACTGCCGCTAAACTCGGAACCTTTCATCAGCCCTCTCTCTTCACAAAAAACCCTGCGCCGGATGACGCTTCGAGCACCAAACGTTACCATGCCTGGCATAGCCTATGCGCTGATTTCGAGCGGCCCATGGTGGGCCACCCTTTCCTGTCTGCTGGAGACAACCCGATGAAACCTCGTCGCGACACCCGCGCCCGCAATCTCGTGTTCTGGATCACGGTCATCAGTGCGCTGGTGGTTGGCCTCTGGCTGGCCCGTTAGCCTCCTCGTACCCTTACCTTCGCCCCGGCACCTTGCATTTTTTTCCGCAGGAATGAATACTGGCCACAAATACTGTATATAAACACACTATTCATTCGTGAGGAGCCCGACGATGCCGTCTCAACCCACTGCCGTTGCGACCGCCTTGCCGTCAACGCCCTTGCCTCTTCCGTTTGCCTCGCTGAGTGGTCGCGCGGGTTTTAGCGGCTTTCCTTCCCCCGCGCAGGATTACGAGCCACGCACGCTGGATCTCAACACGCGGCTGATCAAGCACCCGACACAGACGTTCTACCTGACTGCCCGCGGCGACAGCATGGAGGGGTGGGGCATCTTCGACGGCGACCTGCTGGTGGTAGACCGCAGCGTGCCGCCTCGGCTGGGCCACATTGTGGTCGCCCTGTTCGACCAGGAGCTGTTGATCAAGCGCTACGCGCTGTATCGCGGTACGCCGCATTTGTGCTCGTCTCATCCGCACTACCCTCCGCTGCCGCTGGAAGAGGCCGAGTGCCAGCTATGGGGGGTAGTGCGCGCCGTCATTCATGAGTATTTGCCATGATCGGTCTGGTGGATGCCAACAACTTTTACGTTTCCTGCGAGCGGGTATTCCAGCCCACGCTGGAAGGCAAGGCCGTGGGCGTCATGTCCAACAACGATGGCTGCGTGATTGCGCGCTCTGCCGAGCTGAAAGCCATGGGCATTGCCATGGGGACGCCAGCGTTCCAGCTGGAAGGGCTGCGGCGTCGGGGCCAGATCCATTTGTGCTCTTCCAACTACGAGCTGTACGGCGACATGTCGGCGCGGTTGGCACAGCTGCTGCGTGAAGCCTGCCCAGAGGTCGCCCCCTACTCCATTGATGAGATGTTCATTTACCTGGATGGCTTCGATGACGCCCAGTGCCAGGCCATGGGCGTGGCGCTACGCCGCCGTGTTCGCCGTTACCTGGGGTTGCCCGTCTGCGTTGGGCTGGCGGCCACGCATACGCTGGCCAAGCTGGCCAATCACGTGGCCAAGCAGCAGCCCCACTATCAAGGGGTATGTCTGCTGGCTGCCCACACTGCCACCACCCAGGCACTGCTCAAACAGCTTCCGGTGAGCGAGGTATGGGGAGTCGGCCGACGGCTTGCCGAGCAGCTCGCCGTGAGCGGTATTCGTACCGCCTGGCAGCTGCGTGATAGCGACCCCAGGCAGTTGCGCAAGCGCTTTTCGGTAGTGTTGGCGCGCACCGCCCTCGAGCTGCGCGGCACGCCTTGCCTGGAGATGAACGCCGTCGAACAGCCCCGCCAGCGCATCATGACCTCACGCTCTTTCGGGCGTGCCACGGGGCGCAAGGAGGAACTGCACGATGCATTGCGCCAGCACGCCCAGCGCAGCGCCGAGAAACTGCGCCAGCAGGGTAGTCTGGCCCGTGCGGTGCTGATGTTTCTGACCACCAGCCGCCATCGCAGGGACCTGCCCCAGCTGGCCCCCCGTGCCATGATTCCCCTCGATGCTCCCACCGACGACACGCGGCTCATTCTGCAGGCCGTCAAGGAAGGGATGGAGCAGATGTACCGCCCCGGATACGTGTTCATGAAAGCAGGCGTCATGCTGGTGGACCTGGTAGACGCCCAGCAGTACCAGCTCTCGCTGCTGGCACCGCCTGCCAAAGCGCACCCCCACGTGATGCGGGCGGTGGATGCCATCAACCAGCGGATGGGGCAAGGCACCATCCACTTTGGCATGCGCGACCCGGACGCCGCTTGGCAGCTGCGCTGCGGGCACCGTTCGCGCCGCTACACCACGCGTTGGAACGAGTTGCTGGAAGCCGGCACCCACCCGGGAGCCATCGCGGCGTTTACTTCTCACCGATAGCCGCTAGGCTAGTGATTCCGCACGCCAAAAGTTTGCCTTATGTCCTATCAACGATCTGATGACGAGTATGCGCCCAGCCCGGACGTGGCCCATCGCCAGCTCAACGACCTTCAGCGCCGCCTGAACACCGGGCAGGATTGGCCCTCCTAGGCAGCTTTCAGGGCCTTGCGCAAGCGTGGGCTCAAGGTTTCACCCGCTGCCATCATGGCCACCAGGATCGCCAGCAGCCACGGCCAGTGCTGGGCAAACGAGACCTGATAGAGGCCCAGGGCATCGACGAAGATGACCAGGATGCCCAGCGGGCTGACGTAGCGCACCATGGTCAGCCACAGCGTATAGGGCAGCGGAGCCAGCCCCAGCTCGTCGCGGAACGTCTCGTTCTTGAGCACGAACCCGGCCAGCAGCACCATGCCCAACCCGCCCAGCGGCATCATCCAACGGGACGTCAGGTAGTCCAACCAGTCAAAGAAGTGCCTGCCCGCCAGCGTCCAGTCAGCGCCCAGATTGAACGACAGCATCGCCAGCGTGCTGACCAGCCACAGCACGATCCCGGTGGACCAGGCGGCCACCGGGCGCGTGATGCCCTTGTTGTCGCACAGCCAGGAGACGGTGGCTTCGACCATCGAGATGGATGAGGTTAGTGCCGCCATGGAGAGCATCAAAAAGAACAGAATACCGAACAGGGTGCCCAAGGGCATAGCCTGGAAAGCCAGCGGCAGGCTCATGAAAATCAGCCCTGGCCCTTCGCCAGGATTCATGCCGTTGGCAAAGATCACCGGGAAGATTGCCAGCCCGGCCATCAGCGCCACCACGGTATCGGCCAGCGCCACGCTGACCGTGGTACGCCCGATGGAGGCCCCTTTGGGGAGATAGCTGCCGTAGGTGAGAATGGCCCCCGAGGCCAGCGACAGCGTAAAGAAGGCGTGCCCCAGCGCCGCCAGCATACCGGCACTGGACAGGCTGCCCGCATTGAACGAGAACAGGAAGCGGACGGCGTCACCAAAGCCACCGGAAAACACGCCAAACACGATCAGCAGCACCAGCATCAGCACCAGGCCCGGCATCATCCAGCTGACGCTCTTCTCGATCCCCTCCTGTACGCCCTTGCCCACGATCAGCATGGTCAACAGCGTCACCAGCGTGCTCCAGCCGCCCAGCACCCACGGGTTGGCGTTGTTGGCCGCAAAGATCGCCGCCATGTCATCGACGCTGCTGCCCGCCAGACCACCGGAGAGCATCTTCCACAAGTAGGAGAAGGACCACCCGGCCACCACCACATAGAACGACAGAACCATGAACCCGCAAAGCATGGCCATCCAGCCGATCAACGACCAGCCGGAGGAGCGCCCCGATTCGCTGACCACCCGGCGGATGGCATCGATGGGGCTACCGCGACCACGACGACCAAAAGCGATCTCGGTCATCATCACGGGCACCCCGACGGCCAGGATGCAGGCCAGATAGACCAGCACGAAAGCGCCGCCACCGTACTCCCCGGTGATATAGGGGAATTTCCAGATATTGCCCAAGCCTACCGCCGAGCCGGTAGCTGCCAACACAAAGCCCCAGCGGCCCAGCCACTGAATACGCGGTTGTCCAGAAGACGCCATGCCCTTCTACCCTGTCAGAAAAAAGCGCCTATCCTAGAGGATTTTGCCCTCGAAGCCCACGCATCTCTGGGTCGCGCCAGCGCTTTTTCTATGCGGCCAGCGCCTTGGCCTCAGCGTCCAGCCGCTGCGCCGTGTAGTCGATGCGACGTAACCATATCAACAGCAACGCCCCTGTCGTCACGAAGCCACCGGCCAACCAAAGCCCCAGGTAGTAGTGCCCAGAGGCTTCCGCCAGCATGCCCGTCAGCGCCGGCGCAACGATTTGTGCAGCCCCATACGCCAGCGTCATTTGGCCCATCAAGCGAGCGGGGCTCGCTGGGTAAAGCCGCCCTGCCATGGTCAATACCAGACTCACACAGCCCAGAAAGGTACCGCCATACAGCACGGCGCTTACCAGCACGCCCGGCAAGGTCGGGCTGACGGCAGGCAGCACAATGCCAACGACCTGAACCAGCATCGCAACGATCAAGGCGCCCAGGTAGCCAATCCGCCTTGCTATCAGATCCCACAGCATTACAGTGGGAGCCGCTGCCAATCCGACTAGCGCGAACGCCCAGTTACCCGCTCCCGCCAGCAGCGGTTCACGCTCGACGATGGCGACCAGAAAGGTGGCGCTGATGACGTAACCGTACCCGGCACAAAAATAGGCAGGCAGCATCAAGCGCATGAAGGTACGGCTGGGCGGCCGGACCGGTGCAGCATGCTCAGACGTGCCTGGAAGCGGCTTTACGGGGCGAGGCAGCCAGCACCATGCGGGCACCAGCAGCACCAGCCCTAGCAGGCTAAAGCCCCACCATTGGGCTTGCCAGCCCAGCGCAAGCGCTTGCATGAATTCAACGGCCAGCGCCGCCACCACGATGCCAACCCCCACCCCAGCAAAATGGATCCCAAGCTCGCCACGCTGATGATGCTGAATCAGCCAATGGAGAATCAGTCCGGACGCCAGCAGCATGGAACCACTGCTGGATAACCCCGCGATAAACCGCAGGCCTGCCCATACCCAGAAGTGCTCGGTCAGCGCCATCCCTAGCGTACTCA
This sequence comes from Vreelandella stevensii S18214, assembly GCF_000275725.1. Classification (GTDB taxonomy): domain Bacteria; phylum Pseudomonadota; class Gammaproteobacteria; order Pseudomonadales; family Halomonadaceae; genus Vreelandella; species Vreelandella stevensii. Next base: position 19,143 of record NZ_AJTS01000031.1, read on the forward strand.
GCACCGCCAATACGAGCCCAGTCCGGAACAGAGTATCCTTCAGGTGCAAGGTGCGGATAGATGCGGCCAGCACAGCGCCCAGCATGTAGCCGGCATAGTTGAGTGCCGCCAGCCAACCACCATCGGCATCATTGAGCCAACTCTGCTGCTGCATTACGGGCAATAGCGGGGTATAGGCGAATCGCGCAATACCAATGCACAATATCTGGCTAAACACCCCTGCCAACAGAACTTTAAAACGAGGACTGACCAGCGTTTCTGCCGTCATGGCAACACTCCCAGGACATCGATACCATGGTAGTTTCATCAGCGTGCATACGTTAATGATCATAGTAAGGTGTTTCAGACAGCGCGTCATGACCACCTAGGTCGGGGGTGCGCTTATCCCGCGCGCATGCAACCGCCGCCGTTGCCCCACCCACTGGCGACAGAACACGCCACAATCTGTCAGACTAGTCATCACTGACCACCGCTGTAAGTGAGGTTTCACCATGACCGATACCGCAACACCCTGGACCCAGCCCATGCCGGACGCACAGTTCACCCTGATGCGTGACATTCTGGCGGCGCCCAGCCCCGTAGGCCTGGAGGGCGCCATGACCTATGGCGTTCTCAAACCCTATTTCGAAAGCTTTGCCCCGGCGGGCTGGCACCTGCATCAGTTCAAGGGCAACGCCGGTGTGGTACTGGACACGCACCCGGGCCAGGACGACATGTTCAAGTTGATGATCATCGGCCATGCCGACAAGATCCGCATGCAGGTTCGCTCGATTGGGGAAGACGGCAAGATCTGGATCAATACCGACTCCTTCCTGCCGGGCGTGCTGATCGGCCATGAAGTCACCCTGTTCAGTGAAGACCCAGAGGCCCCAGGCAGCTACCGCCGCATCGACGGCGGCACGGTGGAAGCCCTGGGCGCGATTCACTTCTCCGACCCAGCCCAGCGTGATGGCAGCAAGGGCATCAAGAAAGAGCAGATTTACCTGGACCTGCAAATTCACGGAGAAAACAAGAAGCAGCAGGTTCTCAACCTGGGCGTGCGCCCCGGCGACTCGATCATCTTCAATCGTCCCATCCGCCCGGGGTTCAGCCCGAATACCTTCTACGGCGCCTACCTGGATAACGGACTGGGCTGCTTTGTCGCCGCCGAAGCCGCTCGGCTCGTTGCCGAAGCCGGTGGCACCGACAAGGTTCGCGTCATGTTTGCGATTGCCAGCTACGAAGAGATCGGCCGCTTCGGCAGCCGCGTGATGGCGGGCGAGCTGAAGCCCGATGCAATCATCGGCGTGGACGTCAACCACGATTACGTGGGCGCGCCCGGCATTGGCGACAAGCGCATGCAGCCGCTGGAAATGGGCAAGGGGTTCACGCTGTCGGTGGGCTCGATTGCCAGTGAGCAGTTGAATCGCATCATTGCCACCGCCGCCAGGGAGCACGACATTCCCATGCAGCGGGATATCGTCGGGGTAGATACCGGCACCGACGGCATGGCAGGCGTACTGGCCTCCATCGACAGCGCGGCCACCTCCATGGGCTTCCCCATCCGCAACATGCACACCATTTCGGAAACCGGCAATACCCAGGACGTATTGGCAGCCGTGCATGCCCTGGCACACACCATCCAGGCCATGGATGCCATGCCCGACCTGCATCAGGCTTTCAAGAACAACCACCCGCGCCTGGACGAAGCCAGCCCACTTGCCCACCAGGGCAGCAGCAAACCGGAAAGCGGTACTGACAGCACCGACTGACCCCGGTACTTCCCACCATGGTGGCTGAGGAAAACCTTAAATTACTGTCCGGTATTAGTTGACCACTACAGCCACGATGGGCGAATAGGCAAAAAAAACCCCGGCCATGACTGGCCGGGGCAGTACTGACTCCTCCCTGATCCTTCTTCATGAACGTCCTGTTCATGCATCCCTGGTGCTCAAGCGCTCCTTGCTTGATAGTACTCCCTGAAGGCACGTTTCCTTATGCCACTGCCTACTCTGCAGCTTCTATATGACAACTGCATTAACCTGAGTTGACATCCTCCCCTCCCTCAGCTTGCGCTGCCGCCTCGCGGCGGAAAGGAAGGGGATTCCCAGGTTGTTGCCTTCCTGGTTCCTGCTTCGCTGTCCGTTGCCCTCAATGCCCTGGCATTGCCGGTCTTACACAAACTCCACAGGCGTTAATTCCCGAGTGCCCCTCGGTAGTTACTTCAACGCTCGGCACCCGCTAATAGCGCGGTGCCAGCTTGTAGGATGTTGCGGGCGGCATTGAGGTCACGGTCAATGCCTTCGGTGCCACAGCCTGGGCAATCCCAGGTGCGAACAGTGAGCGGTAGCGATTCCATGACAAATCCACAGCCATGGCAGCGTTTTGAGCTTGGGTACCAGCGGTCGATCTGGACGAATTGGCGTCCGGCCCAAGCCGCTTTGTACTCAAGCTGGCGCACCAACTCCCCCCAGCCAACATCACTGATGGCGTTAGAGAGATGGCGATTTTTGACCATATTTTTAACCTGCAAACTCTCCGCCGCGATCACTTGGTTCTCGTTAACGATCTGGCGGGTGAGTTTATGCAGGTGGTCACGCCGTGTATCGGCAATTTTGGCGTGACAGCGAGCGACCTTTAACCGTGCCTTGGCACGGTTGTTAGAGCCTTTTTGCTTACGGCTCAATTGCCGCTGTGCCCGAGCCAGTTTCCTCTCATGGTGTGCCGTATGGCGCGGGTTATTAACCCGTTGACCCTCGCTGGTCACGAACAGGTCTTTTAGTCCCAGGTCGATACCGATCATGTTAGGCGTGATCGGCAGCGTCTCAGTATCTACCTTGCACAGACAGCTAATGAAGTAGCGGCCTGCTGCGTCCTTTGACACGGTGACGGTGCTAGGCGCTGACGGTAGCTCGCGGCTCCAGCGAATGCTCAACGGTTCGCGGCACTTGGCGAGCGTGATCTGGCCGTCACGGTACGAAAATGCCGAACTGGCAAAGGTGGCTGACTGCCGGTGCTTTTTGGATTTAAAGCTGGGATACCGCGCCCGCTTGGCAAAGAAATTCTTGAAAGCGGTTTGTTGGTGGCGCAGGCATTGTTGCAGTGGCACCGAACTGACCTCGGCCAGAAAGGCGGTGTCAGGCTGCTTTTTTAACTGTGTCAAAAACGCGCTGGCGTCGATGTAACCGATTTTTTCCTGACGCTGATAGAACGCATCGGTGCGATAGCGCAGCACCGCGTTCCAGACAAACCGCACGCACCCAAACGTACGCGCCAGCAGGGTTGCCTGCTCTGGCGTGGGGTAGAAGCGGTATTTATAGGCGCGTTCGGTTATCATATCTTACAAATTATCGTGCTTTATGTAAGATTACAAGGCACAAGGCACAAGGCACAAGGCGTCCTGCCGGACGCCGCGCTATCCATCCTCGCACTCAAAGTACGAGGTTTTACGCGCTGACTGATAAAAAAACCCCGACCATCGCTGGCCGAGGCTTTATCAGGTCCTCCCTGATCCCACTTCACGAACGTCCTGTCCATGCATCCTTGTGCGCCGCAAGCACTCCCTGCTTGCACTTCCTTGTAACGCTGTCCCTGCGTCATGGGCACACAGTGCGCCTTATAGACGTCGAGTTATCTAACCTGGGATATGAAAAGTTAAAAAGTTTTTATGGGCGGGCCGTGATAAATATCAAGCGCTGGCTTGCGATTGGTTTTAAACCAAACATACAATCATGCACGTTTCTCTCACATTCTGGATGCTTCCATGCCGACTCGCTCCCTGATTTCAAGCCGTTACTCTCGCTCCCACTTACGCCCCCTAGGCTGCCTGGTAACGCTCGCCTGCATGGCCCTGGCCCCCATGGCGCTGGCCGACCAGTGGCGGGGCAGCGTGGGCGCGGGGATTGCTTACGCCCCTGATTATGCCGGTAGCGACGACTACGAAGCCCGCGCACTGCCCGTACTGAACCTGGCCTATGGCGACCAGCTGTCCATCAATCTGCGCGATGGCATCGAGTGGCACGCCTTGCGCCAGGGCAACTGGAGCGCCTCGCCCTTTATCGGCTACACCTTCGGCCGCGATAACAAGGGTGACCTTGGCGCCTTCGAAAAAATCGATGGTGGCGCCACGCTGGGCTTGCGAGTCGGTTACCAGGATGGGCCCTGGCGCTACAGCGTGGCTGGCAGCCGCGCAGTGACCGGCGACATGGAAGGCGCCACGTTCTCGGCGAGCGCCACCCTGCGCACCCCGCTCAGCGAGCGTTTGCTGCTGGTGCTATCCCCCAGCGTCAACTACTCCAACGAGCGCTGGACTCAATCTCTGTATGGAGTTTCCGACCAGGATAGCGCCCGCAGCGGAGTGGCCACCTACGCACCGGATGGCGGCTATTGGCGGCTGGGCGCAAACGCCAGCCTGAGTTACGCCTTGACCCCTGAGTGGACAGCCACCGGCTTCGTCGGCGCTACCCGACTGACCGGCAACGCCGCCGACAGCCCGATCGTCGATGCGCTGGGAAGCCCCTGGCAGGCGCTGAGTGGGGTATCACTGACCTACCGTTTCTAATACACTAGCGTCTGGGACCCACACGCCAAATGGATTGCCCTCGAACCAGGCCATGAAAAACGTTATGGAAAACCGTCTCGAGCACTTTCGCATGAGGCCCTTGCTGAGCCGCTTGTCGGGCACGGGCCTACTGCTTGCCACGCTCTTTTTTGCCTTTTCACTCACCCCAAGCCTGGTGCCCCGCCCCTTGCTGGCTCAGGGCATCGTCTCCGGGCTCAGCGTCACGGCGGGGTATGCCCTGGGCGTCATTGCGCGCACGCTGTGGCACTACCTGCACCTGCCAGAGCCCAGAGCCGCTGTAGAGCGCACGCTCAAGCAGCTGGCCGCCCTGGTCGCGCTGGTGGTGTCGGTGATTTTTCTATGGCGCGCGGCCGAGTGGCAAAACAGCATTCGCGAACTGATGGAGATGGACCCCACCAGCGGCACACGCCCGCTGGCCGTGGCGCTGATCACCATGGGGGTCTTTCTGAGTCTGCTGCTGGTCGCGCGGCTGTTCAAGCGCACCTTCAAGCTGCTCTCGTACAAGCTTGCCCATGTGCTGCCCCATCGCACGGCCCAAGTGCTGGGCATCGTCTCCGCCGTGGCGCTGTTCTGGCTGATCATCGAGGGCGTCATCTTTTCTTACGCACTACAGGTGGCTGACCGCTCCTACCAGCAGGTGGACGAGCTGATGCAGGATGACCTGAGCCCCCCGCAAGCGGCCAATGTGCCCGGCAGCGCCGAGTCGCTGATCAGTTGGGAAGCGCTGGGTAGCCGGGGCAGGCGCTTCGTCACCCAGGGCCCTACGGCCGAGGATATGGAAGCGTTTCTGGGTGAGCCCGCGCTCGACCCCATTCGCGTCTATGTCGGGCTCAACGCCGCCGAAACCGCCACTCAGCGCGCCGAGCTGGCCCTCGAAGAGCTAATCAGAACCGGCGGGTTCGAACGCTCGGTCATGGTCATCGCGACCCCCACTGGCCGCGGCTGGATCGACCCTCGTTCCCAGCACAGCGTGGAGTATCTTCATCGCGGCGATATTGCCACGGTGGCCGCCCAGTACTCGTATCTACCCAGCCACCTGTCGCTGATCTCCGAAGCAGAGTACGGCGTCGAGAGTGCCCGCGCGCTGTTTTCGGCCATTTACCGCTACTGGAGCCAGCTGCCAAGCGATGAGCGACCGCAGCTTTACCTCTTTGGCCTGAGCCTGGGCGCGCTCAACTCGGATCTATCCTTCGATCTTTACGATATCATCGACGACCCCTTTCAAGGCGTGCTGTGGAGCGGCCCTCCCTTTCGCAGCGACACCTGGCGCGCCGTGACCGCCGACCGCGATCCGGGTTCCCCCGCATGGCTACCCACGTTTCGCGAGGGCGCGGTTGTCAGGTTCATGAACCAGACCCAAGGGCTGGAGGAAGCCGCTGCCCCATGGGGAGATTTCCGCATTGCGTTTCTGCAATATGCCAGCGACCCCATCACCTTTTTCGAGCCTGCGGCGTTCTGGCGAGAACCCGAGTGGATGCGCGCACCTCGTGGGCCAGATGTTTCTCCAGCGCTACGCTGGTACCCCGTGGTGACCATGCTACAGCTGCTGGTCGACCTGACCGTGGGCAGCGCCCCCGACGGCTATGGGCATGAAATCGCCGCCGAACACTACATCGATGCCTGGGCAGCCCTCACCGAACCCGACGGCTGGGATGCTGAGCAATTGCAGCGCCTGCGCGATCATCTGACGCGCTGACGATAACCCATTTCACCGGCAGGCTATTTAGCCTGCTATTTTTTGTGCCAACTGTAAAATTATAAACATTTGTTAAATATACACTTTATGATCGAGCAGCAGCATTTCTGTACTATTCAAGTACAATAAAAATACAATTTTATCTTGTACATTAATTGTCACTCACCTATAGTTCAAAGCGTTCGCGGCAGGGATACCGCGTGACAAGGGAATGTGCGCTTAGGATGAGCGAAGACGATTCAGGGACCGAGCAAGCTCAGGACGAGCTTTCGTCAATCAGGGAAGAAGAAGTACCGCAGTACACGGACTGATCATTCAGCACGCTCTGTACCGCGATGAAAAAAGCGTCCTCATTCGTGAGGGCGCTTTTTTTTATGTATCCTCCCCATGCCCCTTTCAGCAGGTACCCGGGTGATGCTCGATACCAGGCAGTTTTTCGCCAAGGGCCCGTGCACCGGCCCGAAGTTAGCAGCGACTTTGTCGCGATTCGCCGCCAGTTCGACTTTTCCTTGCGCTAGGCAGCGCCCTGGCGCGCTCGACGCCTTGACAGCAGTCATCACCAGCAAAAAACCTCACAACGCAATTACATAACACCCAGGGTGCGCACTACGCTTGAAGAGACAACCCACAGGAGGTTCTACCATGTCTCAGCAACAGTGCGCATGCCCGAAGTGTCATTGCAAGGTGGACAGCCACTCCATCGAAAAAGAGGGTCAACTCTTCTGCTCGACGGCCTGCGCGACAGGCCATGCCGATGGCTCTACCGATTGTGGCCATGACTGCAAGTGCGGTTGAACCCACCCGATAACCGCCCTCCCCACTGCGATGCCCGGCCAAACACCGGGCATCGGCCTATCAAAGCGTGCGAAACCGCCCATCACCGACTAGGCTTACCTTTCAACAATTCTCAAAGGAAGAGATCATGCCCTCTACTACTACCATCGTCGTCATTGTCGTCGTCATCGTAGCGATTTTCGGATTCAGCGGCGGCCTGCGTTTCTAGGATAGCGGCACGTCTCAACAGGGGTGTGTGATGGCCCTGGTCTATGCCTCACCAACGAAACGCCCCGCTGTGCAAAGCGGGGCGTTGTTTATCTATCATCGAGAAGCGATAGGCGCCAGGTGAGAACGCTCAATTCAGGCTCGGACTAGCGTTTAATGACGCCTAGGGTAGTTCCCAAGTCGGCGCCAAGGCCCAGAAACGATGAAGGGGAATCAACATAAGATGTTGATTCCCCTTCTATATTCTTGGCGGAGAGGGAGGGATTCGAACCCTCGAAGCCTTTCGACTTACACACTTTCCAGGCGTGCTCCTTCGACCACTCGGACACCTCTCCACATTGTGTGCTCTGCTGCAGGGCGTTGCCTTTCTCAACAGAACGGCGCATATACTATGCGTTAAGCTGTGAAATAGCAAGCCTTTTTCACATCAGAGCTTTTTCACATCAGAGCTTTTTCACATCAAGGCTTTTTCACATCAAGGGCTAGGCAGCACGGCATAGCGGCTGCTGGCTTCCAGACATAGCGTGTCGCCGCAGTAGAGCTGCTGGCTGAGCGCGATGCTGCCTTTGCCGCGTTCGCGCAGCCGTTCTGCCAGCGTTGCGGGGCCGTCGCTGCTGCTGGGCGTACAGATGAGACGGTAGTCGCCGGTCACCGGGGCAACGAAGCGCTGACTGGCCTCCGCCACGACCACGTCTTGTGCCCTTCCCTGCTGGCGCAGCCACAGGGTCACCCAGCACCATCCTTGCAGGGTGGCTTGTGCCGCCAGGGCACCGCCAAAGCCGGTGCCTTTATCATTGAGGTTAGGCGCCAGCGCCAGGTGCCAGGTCAACGCGTCGTTGGCGTGGCTCACGTCACTGATGCCCAAGGCTCCCACCATGGGAATCGCCTCGCCCAGCCAGCGGTGGAAGGCGTGCAGGTCTTCCTTGCCTTCTGGCAGCGGTAGACGCGGGTGCGGTAGGCCTGGCTGGCGTGACGGGCTCATGGTGGGCTCCTCGGCGGTTAAGCGCTCAATCCCAGCGTTCGACGAAATCGGCAGCGTTATGCTCGGGTACCGGCTTGTGACGACCGGCCAGGCTGCCCAGGTAGATGAACGCGACTACTTCATCCTCCTTGTCCAGCCCCATTCCCTTGCGCACCACTGGGTCGAAGGCATACTTGCCGCTGCGCCACATGGCGCCCAAGCCCAGGGCGTGTGCGGCCAACAGAATCCCGTGGGCAGCACAGCCCGCTGAAATAATCTGTTCGACCTTGGGTGCCTTGGCAATATCCGGCGTCACCTTGGCAATCACGGCGATCACCATGGGCGCGCGCAGGGGCTTTTTGCGAGCAGCGTTCAGGGTGTCATCGCTGGCGTGCGGGTCTTCCTGGAACTCCGCTTCGGCGAACAGTTCCCCCAAGCGCTCGCGCCCTTCTCCGACGAACTCGATAAACCGCCACGGGCGTAGCTCCTTGTGGTCGGGGGCACGCAGGGCGGCGCGGTAGATGGCGCTGAGCTGTTCCGGGCTGGGGGCAGGCTCGGTGAGCTTGCCCATGGAGCTACGTTCGTGCAGCAGCGTAAGAGCGTCCATTGGTGTCTCCTTTCCTGGGTCGGTATCACTGGCGCGCCAGGCGTAGCGGGCTGGGCGGCGCCATGCCCGGCGTGGCACGCCAGGGGCTGATGTCCAGCCCACCACGGCGCACGTAACGCGCCAGCACCAGCAGTGATTCTGGCTGGGCGTACTGCATGAGATCCGTGAAGATATGCTCGACGCAGTGCTCGTGAAAATCCTGATGCTGGCGGTAGCCAATCAGGTAGCGCAGCAGTCCTTCGCGGTCGAGGCGCGGGCCTTTATAGCGAATCAGCACGCTCCCCCAGTCGGGCTGCCCGGACACAGGGCAGTTCGATTTGAGCAGATGCGAATGCAGCGTCTCTTCCACGATATCATCGTGGGTGGTCAGGTGCTCGGCGCTGGGGGTGTAGTGGCTGACCTCGATATCCAGGTCGTCCAGGCACTCCCCTGGCAAGCGTCGCGGGGCCAGCGCTTCGTCATCCACCGGCAACAGCTCGACGCTGACCGGGGCACCCGCCGCACCGCTCAGGTCGCGCACCAGGATGGCTTCTACCTCGGCCTGGCTGGCAAAGCGCGTCTGGTTGAGGCTGTTGAGGTAGAGCTTCCAGGATTTGGACTCGATCAACTGCGGCGAGCTTGCCGGCAGCCGAAAACGCGCCACTGCCACCACGGGCTTGCCGCGTCCATTCAGCCAGGAGACTTCAAAGGCGTGCCACTCGTCTTCACCCACGAAGGGCAACGCGCTTTCTTCGATCCCCAGCGGCGCGCGATTGGCCGCCCGAGGAATGGGGTACAGCAGTGCCGCATCGTACTGTTCGGGGTAGGCAGAATCGCGCCCCAGCGGCGCGTTTTCCAGAGTATCAGGGCGGTGTGCCATGCAAAACGTCTCCATCAAACCAGGGGCCCTTGGGGCACTTAACTGCGAATACCTTTGCCACGCTCCAGCATGGTCAGCGCCACCATGAACAGCACCACGATGAACGCCATGATCGCCGTCAGCGCCCAGCCGACGGGAATGTCAGACACCCCCAGAAAGCCATAGCGGAAGACGTTGACCATATACAGAATCGGGTTGAGCATCGAGACGCCCTGCCAGAAGTCCGGCAGCATCGAAATCGAGTAGAACACGCCGCCCAGGTAGGTCAGCGGGGTCAGGATGAACGTCGGCACGATGGAAATGTCATCGAACTTGTTCGCCAGCAGGGCATTGATGAACCCCCCTATGGAAAACAGCGCCGAGGTCAGCACCACGACCAGTATCGTGAGCAGCGGATGCTCCACCGTCAAGCGGGTGAAGAACAGCGACACCAGCGTCACGATGAGCCCGACGCCCAGGCCCCGGGCCATGCCGCCCAGAATGAAGCCGGAAAGAATCACGCTATTGGGCATGGGCGAGACCATCATCTCTTCCACCGAGCGCTGAAACTTGTTGGAAAAGAAGCTGGAGGCCACGTTGGAGTAGCTGTTGGTGATCACCGACATCATGATCAACCCGGGCACGATGAAATCCATATAGCTGAAGCCATCCATCTCACCAATGCGCGAGCCGATCAGGCTGCCGAAAATGATGAAGTACATGGCCATGGTGATCGACGGTGGCAGCAGGGTTTGCGGCCAGATACGGGTAAACCGCTTGATCTCCTTGAGCACCAGTGTCCACAGCGCGACCAGGGTTTGTGTGGCATTCATGCGTTGGCCTCCTGCTGCTCACGTTGATCCAGAGCCGCCTGGCTGCTCTCTACCATGGAAACGAACATCTCTTCCAGACGATTGGCGCGGTTGCGCATGGAAACCACTTGAATGCCCTGCTCACTGAGCGATGAGAACACGTCGTTCAGCTGCTGGCCTCGGTGAATGGCCACCGAAAGCTGGGAGGGCTCCACCTGGTGGACCTCGAAACCCGGCACCTGCGGCGCTTGCGCGACGGGAGCCGCCAGGTCCAGCAGGAAGGTTTCGGTGTCCAGCTCGGCCAGCAGCTCGCGCACGCTGGTGTTACGCACGATCTCGCCGTGATTGATGATGGCGATATTGCGGCACAGGCTTTCGGCTTCTTCCAGATAGTGGGTCGTCAGAATGATCGTCGTGCCTTCGTCGCGGTTGATGCGCCGCATGTACTCCCACATGCTGCGACGCAGCTCGATATCCACCCCCGCCGTGGGCTCATCGAGAATCAGCAGCTTGGGGCGATGCATCAGCGCACGCGCAATCATCAGGCGGCGCTTCATGCCGCCGGAGAGCATCCGCGCGCTGCCGTTGCGTTTTTCCCACAACCCCAGGTCGGTCAGCAGCTGCTGGGCACGGGGCAGCGCTTCACTACGCCGCATGCCGTAATAGCCCGCCTGGGCCAATACGATATCCAGCACTTTCTCGAACTGGTTGAAGTTGAACTCCTGCGGCACCACGCCCAACTGGTACTTGGCTTTGGCAAAATCCTTGTCGATGTCGATACCAAAAATCGACACCTTGCCCGCGGTTTTCTGTACCAGGGAACATACCACGCCCAGAGTGGTGGATTTACCTGCCCCATTGGGGCCCAGCAGTGCAAAGAAGTCGCCCTGCTGAACGTCCAGATCAATCCCTTTTAACGCTTGAAAGCCGTTGCCGTACACCTTGGTAAGGCCACGGATCGACAATGCCGGTTCGGCCATGAACATGTCCTGTCAGCAAAATGAGAGCTTATGAAGCTAGATGGGAAGATATCGGGGCGAACGCATATTTTTTCAAGCTAACGAGCTTGCCGCTAGCGCAGACGTCATAGCACACATTACTTAGCCAGACCAAACGACACCCACGACAAAGCGCTGCTCAAGGCAGTGGCCGAACGGATAACAGAGACGAAGGGGATCCAGCGAGGGAAAATCAGAAAAAGCGATGGAAAGGCACAGACGAAGACACAGGAGGGAGGACCGTTGAACTGGAGCGGGAAAGGAGATTCGAACTCCCGACCCTCGCCTTGGCAAGGCGATGCTCTACCACTGAGCTATTCCCGCAACATGAACGGCATTACTTATGGAAACCGGTTACAGCAACCGATGACGACAACCAAGTGTCAGCGTCATGCGAGTGGCGTCCCATAGGGGGTTCGAACCCCTGTTCCCGCCGTGAAAGGGCGGTGTCCTGGACCACTAGACGAATGGGACACATGTACACGTAGACGACTGGAGCGGGAAAGGAGATTCGAACTCCCGACCCTCGCCTTGGCAAGGCGATGCTCTACCACTGAGCTATTCCCGCTTGATGTCGCTAAAAATCGGATTGGCGTCCCATAGGGGGTTCGAACCCCTGTTCCCGCCGTGAAAGGGCGGTGTCCTGGACCACTAGACGAATGGGACGTATAAACACGTATGATTCATTACATACGCGTTATGGAGCGGGAAAGGAGATTCGAACTCCCGACCCTCGCCTTGGCAAGGCGATGCTCTACCACTGAGCTATTCCCGCAACTCCGATAACCTGAACGATACGATGGCGTCCCATAGGGGGTTCGAACCCCTGTTCCCGCCGTGAAAGGGCGGTGTCCTGGACCACTAGACGAATGGGACGTTTCATTGCCTCGTCGAGGTGGCGCGTATATTAATCAGCGCACCTCTTACTGTCAAGCCCTCTGATATCGAAACGTTTTATGCCTGCGCAACGAAGGTGCCTGACGGCAATAACATGCGCGATAACGGTGCACGAAACTTGCCCATGCGCACCACGCCACCCGTTCAGCGCATCCTACAAAGCCCTAAAAATCTTTTATTTAAAATAAAATCGATTTTTTGGCATATCCCTTGCTTTGTACACAGCGTCCCTCGGCGATTGGTGCTCCCCTACCACTGCCGTCTTTCCTTACTGCATGAGGTGCTGTATGTCCTTTACCCGTCGCAAGTTTCTTACCAGCGCTGCTCTGACATCCACTGCGGGGCTGGTGTTGGGCGCCCCTTCCTTGGCCAAGGCGCAGTCGAGCGAACAGTTCAACTGGCGAATGACCAATGCCTACAGCCCCGGCTCTCCGTTCTATGTAGAAGGGCCCGGCAGCCCGCGGGACGTGATTGCCAAGATCAACGCCATGTCGGGCGGACGGCTCAATATTCAGCACTTTGCAGCAGGAGAACTGATCCCGGCCTTCGAAGGCTTCGAGGCCGTGCAGAGCGGCACCATCGAAATGAACGCCGCCAACAGCTACTTCTGGTCGGGCACCACGTTCGCCGCGCAATACTTCACTACCGTGCCCTTCGGCATGAGCTTCATGGGCCATATGGCCTGGCTGTATCACGGCGGTGGCCTGGAGCTATGGGAAGAAGTGTATGAGCCTTACGGCATGATCGCCCTGCCGTTGAACAATACAGGCGTGCAGATGACCGGCTGGTTCCGTGAGCCCATCGAGGACATCGGCCAGTTGAACGGGCTGCGCATGCGTATTCCGGGCCTGGCCGGGAAAGTCTATGCCGCGCTGGGGGTCGATGCCCGTGTACTGCCCGGCGGTGAAATCTTCCCGGCGCTGGAGCGGGGCGTCATCGATGCAGCAGAGTTCGTGGGCCCTTACCAGGATCGCCGCATGGGGCTGCAGAATGCCGCGAAGTTTTATCACACCACCGGCTGGCACGAGCCTGCCACCACCGGTGAGCTGCTGATTTCCAAACAGCATTGGGATGCCCTTCCCGACGATCTCAAGATGATCGTGAAAAGTGCCTGCATGGCGGCGTGTCTGGAAAGCGTCACCTGGTCGGAAGCCGTCAACGGCGAGGCCATGGCCGACCTGGTGGACAACCACGGCGTTACCGCAAGCCCCCTGCCAGCCCCGGTGGTCGAAGCGCTGCGTGAAGCCACGATGGATACCCTGGCCACCGAAGCCAACGCCGACCCGCTGGTACGCAAGGTCCACGACAGCTACATGGCCTTCAAGGCCAACCATGACCGCTGGGCAGGCCCCAGCGAACGCGCCTGGTTAAACGACATCATCGGGGTGTGATATGCAAGCCGTGGAACGTCTTGTCCACGGAATCGAGGCGGTGGTCCGGCTGTTTGGCTTGATCGCCGCCTGGATTTGCGTGGTGCTGGTTGCCCTGGTCGCGGGCGATGTGGTCATGCGCTACCTGTTCAGCATTGGCGCCGTCTGGCTTCAGGAGCTGCAGTGGCACTTGATTTCCCCCATCGCCCTGTTCGGCATGTCGTACCTGCTGTTCGTGGGCGAACAGGTGCGGGTGGATGTGTTTTACGAGCGCTTTCCGGTCGCAGTACAGCGCACCATCGAAGTGATCGGCGGCCTGCTGCTATTGGTCATGGGGCTCTACATCGCCTGGCTGACCCTGCCCTGGGTAGAGCAGTCATATCTGCGTAACGAAACCTCACCCAACCCAGGCGGCCTGCCCTTCCGCTGGCTGCTCAAATCGCTCATCCCTCTGGGGTTTCTTCTGTTGGCACTGCAAGGCCTGGCCCACGCACTGCGCCAGGGGTTGGCCCTTCCAAGCCGAGGTGAATAACGCATGTCTCCTAATGAGTGGCTAGCGATCGGCATGATCGTCGCCTTTTTCGTACTACTGCTGATCGGTATTCCGGTGGCTATCAGCATCGCCGTCACGGCCTTCGTGTTTGGCTACCTGGGGTTTGGCCCCATGCTGTTCAACCTGCTGCCCTCGCGCATCTACGGCGTGGTCACCAACTACACCTTCATGGCCATCCCCCTATTCGTGTTCATGGGGGTGATGCTGGAGAAGTCGAAGCTGGCCGAAGAGCTGATCGACGTGGTCGGTCACCTGTTCGGGGGACTCTCCGGCGGCATGGGGGTGGCCATCATCTTCGTGGGCGTACTGCTGGGCGCTGCCACGGGTATCGTCGGGGCGACCATCGTCACGCTGGGCCTGTTGACACTCCCCACCCTGCTGCGCCGTGGCTACCCTAAAACCCTGGCCACCGGCATGATTTGTGCGTCGGGCACGCTGGGGCAAATCATCCCCCCTAGCCTGGTACTGATTCTGCTGGCGGAGATCCTCGGTGAATCCGTGGGCACCATGTTTGCGGCGGCCATGGTGCCGGGGCTGGCCCTGGCCGGGATCTATATTCTGGCGATTCTGGTGCTGGCCAAACTCTACCCCGGCATGATGCCGCCCATTCCCGCCGAAGAGCGTGCGCTGCTCAGCAAAAAGCAGCTATTGTTCAAGGTGGCCACTGTGGTGGGGCCGCCGGTGGGGCTGGTGTTTGCCGTGCTGGGTTCGATCATCGGCGGAATTGCCGCCCCCACCGAAGCCGCTGCTATGGGGGCGCTCGGCGCGCTGGTCTTCGTCGCGTGCTCTGGGCGGCTCACGGTGGCCCTGCTGAGCGAGGTCGCCAAGGCCACGCTGATCATTTCTGCCATGGTCTTCTTCATTCTGATCAGCGCTCAGGTCTTTGGCCTGGCCTTCCGTGGGCTGGGTGGCGAGCATCTCGTGGGCCGCATGTTCGACTGGGTCCCCGGGGGCGAGCTCGGCGCGCTGCTGTTCATGCTGCTGCTGATGTTCGTGCTGGGCTTCTTCCTGGAATGGATAGAAATTACCTATATTGCCCTGCCGCTGTTTTTGCCCTTCTTCGTACAAATGGGCATCGATATGGTATGGCTGGGCATTCTGGTGGGTCTGGTGTTGCAAACCTCGTTTCTCACGCCACCGTTTGGCTGGTCGCTGTTTTTCCTCAAGGGCGTGGCCCCCAAGGAGGTTTCGACCCTCGATATCTACAAAGGCGCGCTGCCCTTCATTGGCCTGCAATTCCTGGCCGTGGCGCTGGTCTTCGCCTTCCCGGCCATTGCCACCTGGCTACCCGACGCCATTGGCTGGTAGCCCTTGATAACAGTAGCCCTTGATAACAAAGGATAACGTCATGCTTCATACACAACGTAGTTACGGCGGCAGCTGTGTTGCCCCCCACCACCTGGCCGCCAGTGCCGGTCGCGACGTGCTCAAACAAGGCGGCAATGCGGTAGAAGCCATGGTGGCCGCCGCAGCGGCCATCGCCGTGGTCTACCCGCACATGAACGCGCTGGGTGGCGACGGTTTCTGGCTGATTCACGAACCAGGCAAGCCGCCCATTGCCATCGATGCCTGCGGGCCAGCCGCCGCGCTGGCCAGCGCCGATTTTTACGCTGGCGAATCACACATCCCGGAACGCGGCCCCCAGGCAGCCCTGACCATGGCGGGCACCATTGGCGGTTGGCAGGAAGCACTCAACGTGGCCTCCCAGTGGGGCACGGCGCTACCGCTGACGACCCTGCTGGCCGATGCCATTCGCCATGCCGACGACGGCGTGGCGGTTTCCCAAAGCCAGGAGGCGCTGACCGCCAAGCACCTTGCGCGGCTCAGCCAAAGCCCCGGCTTCAACGAAGCCTTCCTGCTCGATGGCAAGGTCCCCCGGGAAGGCGAGCGGCTGCGCCAGCCGCGCCTGGCCCGAACCCTCGAACGTCTGGCCAGTGCAGGGCTGGATGACTTCTACCGTGGCGAACTGGCCGCCAGCATGGCCCAGGACCTGGCCGCGCTGGGCAGCCCGCTGCGGTTGGAGGATTTCCACGCCTATCGCGCCCAGCAGGTCACGCCGCTGCAGGTACAGCTGCAGGACGCGACACTCTACAACCTGCCCGCCCCGACCCAGGGCATGGCCTCGCTGATGATTCTCGGCATCTACGAACGCCTCAAGGCTGCCGAGCCCAACGGCTTCGAGCATCTGCACGGCTTGATCGAGGCCACCAAACGCGCCTTCATGCTGCGCGATAGCCACGTCACCGACCCCCAGCGGGTGCCTGCCCCCCTGCAGTCGCTGCTAAGCGCCGAGCGCCTGGCCGAAGAAGCTGCCGCCATTGACCCGGCCAGCGCCCTGCCCTGGCCCCATGAGCCCGCGCCGGGCGACACCATCTGGATGGGCACCGTGGATAGCCAGGGCCGCTCGGTGAGCTTCATTCAGAGCATCTACTGGGAGTTCGGCAGTGGCGTCGTGCTGCCGGAAAGCGGCGTGCTCTGGCAAAACCGAGGCATCAGTTTTTCACTCGACCCCAATCATCTGCGCGGCCTGGCCCCGGGGCGCAAGCCGTTTCACACCCTCAATCCGGCGCTGGCCCTGTTCGAAGACGGGCGCACCATGGTGTACGGCACCATGGGCGGTGAAGGCCAGCCACAAACCCAAGCCGCGGTGTTCTCCCGCTACGCGCTACATGGCATGCTACTGCAGCAGGCGGTCACCGCACCACGCTGGCTATTAGGGCGCACCTGGGGCGAGACCAGCACCAACTTGAAGCTGGAAGCGCGTTTCGACGATGCCCTGGTGACCGCCCTCGCCACGGCGGGCCACGATGTAGAAGTACTGCCCGAGGCCTTCAGCGACACCATGGGCCATGCCGGTGGCATCGTACGCCACCCGGATGGCCTGATCGAAAGCGCCCATGACCCCCGCAGCAACGGCGGCGCCGCCAGCGTTTAGGCCCGGTACTGGCGCTATCGCCCACTTTCGCACATGCTGAACCTGAGCAGGGCTGCCATTGTCACTGGTATAGCGTCAGGCATAACGGTGGTATCCTGCCTGCCCCATAAGCCTCTGCTTATCAGCAACCGGAGGGAGAGGAGAGCCCCATGGCGAAAATAGCGAAATCCCCTGAAGAATGGCGCCAGCAGTTGACCCCGGAGCAGTACCGCGTCGCCCGGGAGAAGGGTACCGAGCGTCCGTTTACCGGTGACTATCAAGTGAGCGATGCCCAGGGCATCTACCACTGCGTCTGCTGTCATGCGCCGCTGTTCGAGAACGAACACAAGTTCGATGCAGGCTGTGGCTGGCCAAGCTTCGACAGGCCACTGGGCATCCGCTGCGTGGAAGAGCATCGCGATACTTCCCACGGCATGATTCGCACCGAAGTAGTGTGTTCCCACTGCGATGCCCACCTGGGACACGTGTTTCCCGACGGCCCCCCGCAAACGACGGGCCTGCGCTACTGCATCAACTCGGTCTCTTTGGAGTTTCACCCCGACGAATAATTGATCCCAAACGAAGCGCAGCAAGGCGGGCACCATCTGTTAGAATGGCGGCCCGCTTTTTTATGCCGAATGTTAGTGCTTGCAGGAGATCCCCATGCTCGGCTGGTTCCCAGGACACATGAACAAGGCCCGCCGCCAGATCAAGGACGCGCTGCCGGAAATCGATGTCGTGATCGAAGTGCTCGATGCGCGGCTCCCCTATTCCAGCGCCAACCCGATGCTGGCCGAGCTGACCCGCCACAAGCCGGTCCTCAAGATTCTGTCGCGTGCCGACCTGGCCGACCCTGCGCGTACCGACGAGTGGGTCGCGTTTTTCGATGCCCAAGCCGACACACGGGCGCTGGCCATCACCACCACCAACACCCGGGAACTGAAGCGCATTCCCCGGCTTTGCCATGAGCTGGCCGGTGCGGTGCGTGCCGACCGTGATGTTCGTGTGATGGTCATGGGGATTCCCAACGTCGGCAAGTCGACGCTGATCAACGGCCTGGCAGGACGCAAGATCGCCAAGACCGGTAACGAGCCCGCCGTGACCAAGCGCCAGCAAAAGGTACGCATCGATGGCCGCGTGGCACTGATCGATACGCCTGGTGTGCTGTGGCCCAAAATCGAGGATCAGGCCAGTGCCTACCGGCTGGCGGCCAGCGGTGCCATTCGCGACACGGCCATCGAGTATACCGATGTGGCCATGGTGGCCTGTGCCGAACTCGCCAAACGCTACCCCGGCGCGCTGACGGCCCGCTACAAGCTCAAGGCGCTGCCCCGCTATGAAGCCCCTGCCACCCCTCAGGCAGAGGTCGATGCCGATGGCCCCCAGAAGCCCGACTTTATGGCCATTGCCGGGTTCGATGGCCACGCCATCCTCACCGAAATTGCCAGCAAGCGCGGTGGTTTGCGCCCTGGCGGCGCCGTGGACCTGCACCGAGGCGCCGAAGTGCTGCTGCATGAACTGCGCGACGGCAAGGTGGGCAGGCTGACGCTGGAAACCCCCGAGGACATTCCACCGCCCGTGGAGCAAATCGACCAAGACAGCTCGCCATCAAGCAACGCATAATGGGCGAATAATCAGTCACTCCCACGGCAATGGACACTTTTGGATAACGCACCCCATGGACACCGCGCAGCCTAACGAATCACACACGCTCAAGAAGTCCCATAAACTGCACAATGTCTGCTATGACATTCGCGGCCCGGTTCTCGACCATGCCAAGCGCCTGGAAGAGGAAGGCCAGCGGATTCTCAAGCTCAACATTGGCAATCCGGCCCCCTTTGGTTTCGAGGCACCGGAAGAGATTCTCCAGGACGTCATGCGCAACCTGCCCACCGCCCAGGGCTACTGTGATTCGAAAGGGCTCTACTCTGCGCGCAAGGCCATCATGCAGGAGTGCCAGCGCAAGCAGATCCCCGGCGTCGGTATCGAAGATATCTATATCGGCAACGGCGTGTCCGAGCTGATCGTCATGGCCATGCAGGCGCTGCTCAACGATGGCGATGAAGTACTGATCCCGGCACCGGACTACCCGCTATGGACCGCTGCTGCCCACCTGTCGGGCGGCCACGGCGTTCACTATCTGTGCGACGAGCAGGCCGACTGGGCGCCGGACATGGCCGACATTCGTGCCAAGGTCACCAGCCGTACCCGGGCCATCGTCATCATCAACCCCAACAACCCCACCGGGGCAGTGTACTCTCCGGAAGTGGTGCGGGAAGTCCTCGAGATCGCCAAACAGCACAATCTGGTGGTATTCTCCGACGAGATCTACGACAAGATTCTCTACGACAGGGTCGAGCACACCGCCACGGGGGCGCTGGCCGACGACGATCAACTGGTCATCACCATGAACGGGCTTTCCAAGAGCTACCGCTGCGCTGGTTTTCGCTCCGGCTGGATGACCATTTCCGGCACGCTGGCCAAACAGCGGGCCAAGGATTTCATTCAGGGCCTGACCATGCTGGCCTCCATGCGGCTGTGCGCCAACGTACCTGCCCAGCACGCCATTCAAACGGCGCTGGGCGGCTACCAGTCCATCAATGACCTGATCCTGCCTGGCGGGCGCCTGCTGGCGCAGCGGGACATCACCATCGAGAAGCTCAACGCCATTCCCGGTGTCTCCTGCGTAACACCCAAAGGGGCGCTCTACGCGTTTCCGCGCTTGGACCCCAAGGTCTTCAATATCAAGAATGACCAGCAGCTGGTGCTGGACCTGTTATTGCAAGAAAAGATCCTGCTGGTGCAAGGCACGGCCTTCAACTGGCCAGACCCGGACCACGTGCGCATCGTGACGCTGCCCTGGGCCGACCAGCTGGGCGACGCGCTGGATCGCTTTGCCAATTTCCTGTCACGCTATCGGCAGTAGTTATTTCAGTCTTCATGTCCGTCGCTACAGCATTAAAAACAGCTACTTGAAACTGTAGCGACGGGCACGCATCTAAGCCATATTCCAGCAAGACCCCGCTATAAACCTGAAGGGAGAAACCCACCCATGATGCGAATTATGCTGTTTCTGGCCACCAACCTCGCCGTCGTACTGGTGGCTAGCTTTACGCTGCGCCTGTTCGGCGTCGAGGGCTATCTGCGCAGCCAGGGAATCAACTTCACTGGCCTACTGCTGTTCTGCTTCATCGTCGGCATGGCGGGCTCGATCATCTCGCTGTTCATGTCCAAATGGCTGGCCAAGCGCTCCACGGGCACGGTGATCATCGAAACGCCTTCCAACGCCACCGAAAAGTGGCTGGTGGACACCGTGGCCGAGCTTTCCCGTGAAGCCGGGATCAAGACCCCCGAAGTGGGCATTTTCCCGGCCCAGCAATCCAATGCATTTGCTACCGGCTGGAACAAGAACGACTCGCTGGTAGCCGTCTCGGCGGGCCTGCTCAACCGCATGCGCCCCGAAGAGGTCCGCGCGGTACTGGCCCACGAGATTGGCCACGTGGCCAACGGCGACATGGTCACCCTGGCACTGATCCAGGGCGTGGTGAACACCTTCGTGATGTTCTTTGCCCGTGCCGTCGCCCACTTGATCGACACCTTCCTGAAAAGCCGCAGCGACGGTGAAGGCGGCCTGGGCTTCATGGGGTATTTTGCGGTGGTCATGATTGCCGAGATCGTGTTTGGCATCCTTGCGTCGGCCATCGTGGCGTGGTTCTCGCGCTACCGCGAATACCGCGCCGACGAAGCGGGTGCACGCTTGGCGGGCACCGGCGCCATGGTCAACGCCTTGGCGCGCCTGAAGGCCGAAACCGAAATGCCCGACCAGATGCCCGACCAGATGCGCGCCATGGCCATCACCAAAGGCCAGACCCGCTCGCTGATGGAGCGCATGTTCGCCAGCCACCCACCGCTGGACGACCGCATTCGCGCCCTGAAAGAAGCCGCCTACCGTCAGTGATGCTAACCGTCACTTAACGGCAGTCGCTACCATAAGGCCCGCATCGCGGGCCTTATGCGTTTTGTATCCAGCTCTTTTCAGCCGAGCTGGACTTGAAAACCGGCAGCTTCCAAAGGCGCACACAGTGGCTGGGCATCTTCTTTCAACAGCACACTCAGCGTGGCAAACTCGCGACGCAGCGGGTAATGGGCGCGGCAGTGATCGAACCCCTTGGCAACCCCTTGCTGCATCACGTTACGCTGCAGCGTGTCGTGGTCACGGCGCACGTCATACACCGCTCGGATACATAGCCGCAGTGCCTCTTCAACGGGCAGTGCCTGTGAGAGGGTCAGCGAGGCCAGCACCGGGGGCGGGCACAAGTCACTGAATGCCAGGCCGGAGGGGCGGCCTTCATGTGCCGCCAGCGCCTGCTGAATCATCCAGGTGCCGCGCAGCTTGCCGTCCAGGCTGTGGCCGGCAATGTGCGGGGTTGCCAAGGCCACCAGATCCCTCAGGCCGGCATCGATGCCAGGCTCCTCCTCCCACACATCGAGAATGGCAGAGATGTCGCCCTTGCCTGCCAGGCGGCTGCGCAGTGCCAGCCCATCGATGCAGTCCCCGCGCCCGGCGTTGAGCAGTACCGTTTGCGGGGCCAGTTCCTGGAGCCGCTCGGCGTTCAACAAATGGTACGACGCGTGGGGGCCGTGCTTGACCAGCGGCGTATGTAGGCAAATGACATCGCATTGCTCGATCAGGGTATCCAGGTCTACGAAGCCCTCAGGCCCTTCCTGCTCGGCGCGGGGCGGGTCACATACCAGCACTTCCATGCCCAGTGCACTCAGCCGCGTCAGCAAGCGGCTGCCGACGTTACCGGCCCCGACGACTCCCACACGGCGCGACAGCAGCGGCCACCCTTCCCGCTCGCTCACGGTCAACAGGCTGCTGAGCACATAGTCCACCACGGCGTCGGCATTACAGCCAGGCGCACTGGCAAACCCGATGCCCTGGGCTGAGAGGTAGTTCAAGTCGATATGATCGGTGCCGATGGTGCAGGTGCCGACGAAAGCAACACGGCTGTTGGCCAGCAAGGCCTCATCGACCCGGGTGATGGAGCGCACGATGAGCGCGTCGGCATCGGCCACGTCGGCCGCGCGAATCTCGCGCCCGGGCAGGCGGTGCAAGGTGCCCAGCCCACCAAAGCACGCGTCGGCGGCGGGGATGTTGGCATCGATGACAAGTTTCATAGGCGTTTTGATTTCCGGGCTTTACAATACGCCCGCAACGGCTTGCTGTGCAGGCGTGAACATGATGGCGTTAAGGAGATGGGTGTGATCGTACGCTGGGAAACCGACCATGACTATGTGTTGGTGCACATTCACCAGGATATGTTCGGCGACTGGATTTTCAGCCGCGCCTGGGGGCAGATCGGCACCCAGTTTGGCGGGCTGAAACATCAGTTGGCCGACACCCTGGCGCAGGCACAGATGTGGCTGGAGGACGAGTCCACCATCCAGACCTCGCGAGGCTTTCGCAAGGTCCTGGAAGCCGCCGACCACACCCCCGAAGGCCAAGAGGCCATGCGCCAGCTGTCGCTGCTGAATGTGCTGTAGGCACGCCTACCCCAGAAACCGACGCCCATTACGCTGGTGCACCCCCACCGGGGGCGTCGGGGCAGGCGGGTTGGTCAGGGACGCCAGCGCCGCTTCGTCCAGCCAGCCTCGCTGCTCCAGCCATTGGCTCAGCCGCACCAGATCAAAGCCACGGTCCAGCTCTTCCCCCTGCTCATCCAGCAACACCGGTATACGCACGCCGTAGCGCTCGACCAGCGCGTCGTCTTCGCTGATTTCGATACGTCGCAAGTCCACTGGCTGGTTGGCCAGGGTGGTCACCAGCGCTTCGAGTTGAGCGCACAGGTGGCAGCCCAGAGTGGTGTAGATGGAGAGTTTAATCATCGGCTCGGCTCTTGATCAAAAAGACGTGATGCAGGTTGGTGCGACGCTGGAAATCCGGGTCGAAGGTGCGCGCGGTGATCTCCTCCACTGCGTAACGCTGCACCAGCGCGTCGTCCAGTTTGAAACGCCGCTGGTTATTCGAGAACACCAGCACGCCACCCGGCGCCAGGCGCGCCATGGCCAGCTCGACCAGCCTTGGGTGATCCCGCTGGATGTCCAGCGTATCGCGCATCTTCTTGGAGTTCGAGAACGTCGGCGGGTCCATGAAGATCAGATCGAAATCGGCATTGGCCGTTTCCAC
>NZ_AJTS01000032.1 GCF_000275725.1 Vreelandella stevensii S18214
TGGAGTTCGAGAACGTCGGCGGGTCCATGAAGATCAGATCGAAATCGGCATTGGCCGTTTCCAGCCAGCGGAAGCAGTCGTCCCTGACCACCCGGTGCCGTCGGTGATCCAGTTGATTCAGGCTGAAGTTGTCTCTGGCCCACTCCAGGTAGGTGTTGGACATGTCGACGCTGACGCTGTCGCTGGCCCCGCCTAGCGCGGCCTGTACGGTGGCCGTGGCCGTGTAGCAGAACAGGTTCAGGAAGCGCTTGCCGCTGGCCATGTCGCCCAGCATACGCCGTACGGGGCGGTGGTCGAGAAACAGCCCGGTGTCCAGGTAGTCGCGCAGGTTGACCCACAGCCGCGCACTCCCCTCACGCACTTCGAAACGCTCGCCGCTGGCATCGCGCTTCTGGTACTGGGCGGCGCCGGTTTGCCGCTCACGACGCTTCACATAAATCTTGCTGGGGTCCACGTCCAGCGCCTCAGGCAGCACTTCCAGCGCGTCGAACAGCCGCTTTTGTGCCTGAGCAGGGTTCACGGAGCCCGGCGCGGCATACTCCTGCACGTGAACGCGGTCGCCATAGCGGTCGATGGCCAGCGCATACTCCGGCATATCGGCATCGTAGAGGCGATAGCAGGTTTCACCGCTCTGCTTGAGCCACTTTTTCAGGCGTTTCTGGTTCTTTGCCAAGCGGTTGGCAAACATCTGGGCATTTTCCGACACCGCTGGCTTGGCAGGCCGTTCCGGCGCCGGGGCCTCTGCCGTGGCGGGATTGGTGGGCGCGGCGGGCTGTCTGGCTGCGCCGATCTGCATCATCAGCAGCTTGGCATCCAGCGCACCATTCTTCAGCGCATACTGCTTATGGGCGCGCAGCCCCAAGCGATGCCCCAGGTCCGGATTGCCGGTGAACAGCGCCAGCATCCAGCCGGGGAACAGCGCCTTGGCCTTTTCCCCCAGCTGGGCATAGAGCCTGACCAGTTCCGGCAATTCGCCCAAACGCTCGCCGTAGGGCGGGTTGGTGATCAACAGGCCCTGCTCGGCGGTGAGGTCGGCGGGGCGAGTGAGCTGGGCCAGGCTTTGGCCATGCAGACTGATCAGCGCAGGAATGCCCGCACGCATGGCGTTCGACTTGGCGGCACTCAGCGCTGCAGGGCTTTGGTCGAAGCCGACCAGTGGGTTCCTGCAGCGCTTGCGGCCAATTGACGCCCGCGCTTCGGCTTCGCGCTTGAACTCACTCCAGAGCGCAGGCTCATGCCCCGCCCAGCCATGAAAGCCGAAACGCTCACGGTTGAGGTTGGGGGCCTGGTCGGCGGCCATCAACGCGGCCTCGATCAGCAGGGTGCCAGCCCCGCACAAAGGGTCCAGCAAAGGCTCGCCAGCCTTGGCGCGCTCGGGCCAGCCTGCACGCACCAGCAAGGCAGCGGCCAGGTTCTCCTTGAGCGGCGAATGCCCGACGTCACGCCGGTAGCCGCGTCGGTGAAGGCTCTCGCCGGAGAG
>NZ_AJTS01000033.1 GCF_000275725.1 Vreelandella stevensii S18214
GAGAGGTCGATACCCAGGCTCAGGTTGGCGCGATGCAGGTGCGCATAAAGGCGCAGGTCTGGCGTTTTGGTATCCACATTGGGGCGCTCCTGCCCCGAGAGCTGCAGCGAGTCCACCACCCCGTCCTTGACGGTTTGCGCGCCAAACCGGGTGTGGCGAATGTGCTCGCTACGGCCATGAAAATCCACCGCCAGGGTGCGTCCTGGTGCCAGATGCTGACGCCAGGCAATGCGTGC
Organism: Vreelandella stevensii S18214; assembly: GCF_000275725.1. GTDB lineage: Bacteria > Pseudomonadota > Gammaproteobacteria > Pseudomonadales > Halomonadaceae > Vreelandella > Vreelandella stevensii. The sequence goes on from NZ_AJTS01000033.1 coordinate 237, forward strand.
CACCACATCGCGCACCTGCTCGGCGGTCTCGATCATGCTTTCCCGGGCCAGCAGCAGAATGACGCGGTTGGCTAGTCGCGACCACAGGCAGACCCGATAGGCGGTAGCCTGGTCGGCAGTGAAATAGACACCGGCCACGGTGGTTTTACCAGGCTCGGCGCCCAGCGCTTGCAGCTCGTCTGCCAGCAGGCCTTCGATGCCTTTAGGGCAGGTGGCCAGTAGATTCAAAGAGGGTGTTTGGCTCAGCTCGGTCATGTTCTTCGCCGCGCGTCACTGCGCGATATTCCTGTATATGTCAAATGAGTTTACGTCTTATGACAATTTGATGGTCGACAAGTGACCCCATGATGGTCTATCAATAAAAGGGTAGCTACTAAAAACGCATGCGTTGCTTGTCTGGGTTATTACTGTGCACTTCCGCAAGGAGACTCCTGTAACGACCCACGGCTTGTCGAGTCGGCGGCTTTACCTGTTCAGCACGTGAGTGCTAGACACCAAGGTACTGGCGAGGACTCACTCTTGGACTTGAAGTCACCTCTCGAAGCAGAGTTGGCAGCAATGGTCGGCGTCATGATGGCGCTTGAAAGGAGCTCGGTGAGTAATGAGCTGCCCAATTGCTGGCTGTTTGCTTCTTATCAAAGGTTTTCGTGAAAAGAGGTTAGCCAATGAAACGACAAAAACGTGATCGCTTCCAGCGGGCTTATGTTCACGGCTATAAAGCGGGTGTTACGGGTCGCTCCCGTGATGATTGCCCCAGTCAAGATGTCAATTTACGCGAATACTGGATGAGCGGTTGGCGTGAAGGTCGCGGAGACCAGTGGGATGGCATGGTCGGCGTTTCCGGCATCCATAAAAACCCCATGGTCATGACCTGATTTATTTACCTTTTACACGGACATTTGGAGTACGGAGCCCGCTAGCCAGCGGGCTTTTTATTGCCTACCCCTTTTATTGCCCACCCCTTTATTGCCCACCTCTCCCCCAGCGCTTACCCTCTCAGTGGTCAGAAGCCTGCTTCTTGAGCGCCTCGGCACACTGTTTCACCAGCGTCGGCCCCTGATAAATCAAGCCTGAATAGAGCTGCACCAGGTCGGCACCTGCCTCGATTTTCGCTTGCGCTGCCGCCGCGCTGTCGATGCCGCCCACGCCAATGATCGGCAGGTCAGGCAGTTCGGCACGCAGCAGCCGGATGACCGCATTGGAAGCCTCGAACACCGGTCGGCCCGATAACCCACCGGCTTCCTGCGCCTGGGGGTCCTGCTGAACGGCCTCACGAGACACCGTGGTATTGGTGGCGATCACCCCATCCAACCCATTGCGAGAAATACTGCCTGCTACCAGCGCCACTTCCTCTGCGTTCATGTCGGGGGCAATCTTCACCAGCAGCGGCACCTTGCGGCCCAGCGCGTCGTCCAGCGCCTGGCTGCGGGCACGAATCGGCCCCAGCAGGGCATCCAACTGCTCGCCGAACTGCAGCGTGCGCAACCCCGGCGTGTTGGGCGACGAAATATTCACCGCGATATAATCGGCCACCCCATGCACGGCGTCGAGACACAGCAGGTAGTCATCCAGCGCCTGCTCCACCGAGGTGGTCAAATTCTTGCCGATGTTGATGCCTACGATACCGCCATAGTGGCGCTTCTTGACCTGTGCCACCAGGTGCTCGACGCCCTTGTTGTTGAAACCGAAGCGGTTGATGATGGCCCCGTGTTCGGCCAGGCGAAACAGACGCGGCCTGGGGTTTCCCGGCTGCGCTTTCGGCGTGACGGTGCCCACTTCCACGAAACCAAAGCCCAGCTCACCCAAGGCATCCAGGTGATCGGCATTCTTGTCCAGCCCAGCTGCCAGGCCGACGCGGTTGGCAAAGCGCAGTCCCATCAGCTCGACCGGGTCGCTGACCGGCTCGCCATACAGCCGCTTCACGCCACCGACACGGTGCAGCGTATCCAGCGCGCCAAGCGCCAGACCGTGGGACGTTTCCGCATCCAGGCGGAACATGAGCGAGCGGGCAAGGGTATACATCAGCGAGACACTCCTGGGCGATGGGCTGTGGGCGAGGCGGCCGCAGTATAACGCACTTGGCCCAGCGAGGCAGAATGAAAAGGCCGCGCCCTGGTGAACCAGGGCGCGGCCTTGAGTGGGCCTGTCGTCAGGCGTCAGGCTTCGCTATCGCTCTCGGCCAGGTCCACCAGCTCACGGACGGCGACCGCAAACAGGGCAAAACCGCCTTCACTGCCGCTACGCACCTCTTCGATCAAGCGGCACCAGCGACGGTGCAGCTCGGCGTGCTGCTCCAGCCACTGAGCCACGCGCTCCTGGGTGTCGCGGCTGCCCGCTTCCAGCTTCAATACGCTGGTGGTCAGCGCCAGCTGTTGGCGATCGATATCGTCACGGAAGGTTTCGCGGGCCTGTGCCTGCCAGGCATCGCGCACTTCCAGACGAGTCACCTGCTGGATCATCCACGGTAGCTCCAAGCGGCTGCCAATCTCGTGGAAGACTTCCGCCACCCGCTGGGGCTTCTCGTTGGTCAAGCGGGCCGCCTGAATGATCCCCAGGCTGGCGTACAGGCGCGGTGCCGCAGCCACCGTAGCGGCCAGCGACGCCGGTACCCCGGCTTGCTCCAGCTCGTCACAGCGCGCTTGCCACTCCTGCTGCTCTTCACCGCTGAGCAGCTCACCGATGCTCTCCTGCAGCTGCGCCAGACGCGGTCCGAAGTACTCGATGGTGTCCTGGGTCGACAGCCCCAGGTGCTGACGCAGGAACCAGCGGGTGGCACGACGCACCAGACGCATCAGCTCCAGCATCATGGAGTACTGCACCCGGCTGGAGACCTGGTTGTCCAGCGCTTCGATTTGCGCCCACAGGTCCGCCAGGTTGAAGGCATCACGGGCGACCACGTAGGCCCGGGCAATATCGGCCCGGCCGGCGCCGGTGGAGTCCATCAAGCGGCGCACGAAGACGATGCCCATGTGGTCGACCAGGTCGTTGGCGACCTGAGTGGCCACGATCTCACGCTTCAGGCGGTGCTCGTACATCTCGCCCTGGTAGCGCTCGGTGAGCACCGCCGGGAACAGCCGCTCGAGATGGCGGTGGATGTAGGGGTCGTCGGGCACCTCGGAGTTGATCAAATCACCCTTCAGGGTACTCTTGGCGTAGGAGATCAGCACCGAGAGTTCCGGCAAGCGCATGCCCTGGTCGCTGCTGGCACGCTCCTTGAGCACCTCGTCGGTGGGCAGGAACTCCAGCTCGCGGTCGATCTGACCAGCGGCTTCCAGTTCGCTGATGAAGCGGCGATACGGCCCCATGCCCTGATGGGAAAGAATTTCCGACAGGTCCAGCGCCTGGGTCTGGCGATAGTTGTCCAGAATGACCAGGTTGGCCACTTCGTCGGTCATGTCGGCCAGCAGCTGGTTGCGCTGCTTGTCGGTCATGTCGCCACGCTTGACCACTTCGTCGATCAATATCTTGATATTGACCTCGTGGTCGGAGCAGTTGACGCCCCCGGCATTGTCGATGAAGTCGGTGTAAACCCGCACGCCGTTGGCGGCTGCCTCCATTCGGCCACGCTGGGTGAGACCCAGGTTACCGCCTTCTCCCACGACTCGGCAGTTCAGCTCCTTGCCGTTGATACGCAGCGCATCGTTGGCCTTGTCGCCCACGTCGGCATCGGTTTCATCGGCGCTTTTCACGTAGGTGCCGATACCGCCGTTCCAGATCAGGTCGACCTGGGCCTTGAGCATGGCGCGAATCAGATCATTGGGCGACAGGCGCGCCTCGGTGATTCCGAACACCTGCTGCATTTCCGGGCTGATGGCGATGGATTTGGCGCTGCGGCTGAACACCCCGCCCCCTTGAGAGATCAGCTCGGCGCTGTAATCTTCCCAGCTGGAGCGCGGCAGGTCGAACAGCCGTTGACGCTCGGCAAACGCCGCTGCCGCATCAGGGTTGGGGTCGACGAAGATATGCAGGTGGTTGAACGCCCCCACCAGCTGGATCTTGTCCGACAGCAACATGCCGTTGCCGAACACGTCCCCGGCCATGTCACCGATGCCCACTACAGTAAACAGGTCTTGCTGGGTGTTCACGCCCAGGTTGCGGAAGTGGCGCTTGACCGACTCCCAGGCGCCCCGCGCAGTGATCGCCATTTTCTTGTGGTCGTAGCCGTTGGCGCCGCCCGAGGCGAACGCATCCCCCAGCCAGTGGCCATACTCGACGGAAATGGCGTTGGCGATATCCGAGAACGTTGCGGTGCCCTTGTCGGCAGCCACCACCAGATAGGTGTCGTCGTCATCGTGGCGCACCACGCTCTTCGGCGGCACGACGTCTCCCCCGACCAGATTATCGGTGACGTCCAGCAGCGCCCGAATGAAGATCTGGTAGCAGGCAATGCCCTCTTTCTGCTGGGTTTCACGGTCGGCATTTTCAGGCATGCGCTTGCACACGAAGCCGCCCTTGGCGCCTACCGGCACGATGACCGCGTTCTTCACCTGCTGCGCCTTGACCAGCCCCAGCACTTCGGTACGGAAATCTTCCAGACGATCCGACCAGCGCAGGCCACCGCGCGCCACCTTGCCACCCCGCAGGTGCACGCCTTCGACACGGGGCGAGCAGACGAAAATCTCGTAGGCCGGACGCGGCTTGGGCATGCCGGTCACTTTCGACGGTTCCAGCTTGTAGGCAATGTAATCCTTGAAGCGGCCATCGTCGGTCTTCTGGTAATAGTTGGTGCGCAGCGTGGCCTGGATCAGCTCCATGAAACGGCGCAGCAGCTGGTCGTCATTGAGGCTGGCAACGCCTTCCAGGTGCTCGTTCAGGCGCGCCAGGCAGTCGTCGGTCTGGCCAGGCTGCTGCTGGGCCGGATCGAAGCGCAGGCGGAACAGCTCCACCAGCGTCTGGGTGATCACCGGGTAGTTGGCCAGCGTGGCGGCAATGTAATCCTGGGACATGCCAAAGCGAATCTGCTTCAGATAACGCGCGTAACCGCGCAGCATGGCCACTTCCCGCCAGTCCAGACCGGCCCCGACGATCAGGCGATTGAAGGCATCGTTATCGGCTTCGCCGGCCCAGATACGCTTGAACGCTTCGCTGAACGTGTCGCGCATATCGCCCAGATTGGCGCCCTGGCTGTGCTCCAGCTCGAAGTCGTGTATCCAGTAGCGCTGCTGAGGCGCATTGATATCGTAGGGGCGCTCGCCGATCACGCGCAGGCCGAGATTCTCCATCATCGGCAGTACGTCCGAGAGCGGGATCTGCGATTCGCGATGGAACAGCTTCAGGTTCATGCCGCCTGCCTGCTCTTCCAGCGGACGATACAGGGAGAGCGACAGCGTGTCGCCATTGTCCAGATTCAGCAGGTGCTGAATGTCGAACACCGCCGTGCGGGCGTTGAAGTCTTCGCGGTAGCTGGCCGAGAAGGCATCGTGGAAATTGTCCAGCAGGTGGTTGGCGCGCTCTTCTCCAAACCCTTCGATCATGGCCGCGTGCAGGTCGTCACGCCAGCTGCGCGACAGCCGTGCCACTTTACCCTCCAGACGCTTCAGGTCGTACTGGCTGGGGGTGTCGCCATTGAAGCGCAGGATCAGCTGAATACGCGCCAGCACCGACTCGGAGAGGTAGGTGTTGAAATCGCCAAAGTGCGCATCCAGCTCGTCGCACAGCATGTTCTGAATACGCTGGCGCAGGTCGGTCGAGAACACGTCGCGGGGAACGAAGACCAGGCAGGAGTAGAACTTGCCGCTGACATCGGCGCGGATGAACAGGCGTACCTGACGACGCTCACGGATGTTCAAGATGCCCAGAGAAGTCGTGGCCAGCTCGTCGGTGCCGATCTGGAACAGATCGTCCCGCGGGTACACTTCCAGCACCTGTAGCAGCTGCTTGCCATTGTGGCCCTGAGGGTTGAACCCGGCGATGTCGGTCACGGCTTTCAGCTTGCGACGCAGCAGTGGAATGTTGCGCGGCGACTCGTTATAGACGGTCGCGGTGAACAGGCCAAAGAAGCGACGCTCGCCGATCACGTTGCCATCATCATCGTAGCGGTCCACGGTGATATAGTCGGGGTACGTAGGGCGATGCACCCGGGAGTGATGGGCGCTCTTGGCAAACGAGAGCAGCTGCGGCACCAGCACGTAGTCATTGTGCTCATCCACCCCCTCTTCGGTGCGGATGCGCTCCCGGTAGCGGGGCTGGTCCAGGCGGAACACGCCCAACACGCTGTTGGGGTCACGCTGCAGCTCGCTGCCTTCCAGCAGGTACTCGTCATACCCCAGGAATGTGAAGTTGTCCTTCAACAACCACTCGAGAAACGCAATCGCTTCTTCATGATCGTCGGGGTCGATCTGTGGCGGGCAGTTCTTTTCCAGCTCCTGGATGGCGGAGGTGATCTGCCCGCACATGGCGTCATAATCACCCACTGCCGTGCGCACGTCGCGCAGCACTTCGTGCAGGTTGCGCTCGATATTGGCCAGGGATTCAGGATCGGTATGGCGATCCACCTCGATGACGATCAAGGATTCGCGGGCCTCGGGGGCATGCTCATCCTTGGGCGAGGTCAGCGCCTTGAGCTGGTGCTGGCCATCGCGGGCAACGGCAAACACTGCGTTCTGAATGGCATGTACGGTCAATCCACGCCGGTTGAGCTCGATACGTACCGAATCGACCAGAAACGGCATGTCTTCATGCAGCACGGCCACGAAGGTGTGGTTGGACTGCCAGCCGTGCTCTTCGAAATCGGGGTTGAAGATACGCACTTTAGGGTGCTGACGGTCATGATGCTGGAGAAACTGCCAGATCGAGAGCGTGGCCCCATAGAGGTCGTCAAGACGACGGTCGATCAGGTCCTCGACCGGCACCGTCGCGTAGAAATGGCGCGCGAAGGCTTCGACATCCGCCGCTCGCGCTGGCTCCAGTCGCGCATCCAGGCGCTCTTGTAGCTGCTTCAAAAGATCCCGCCGACTCTCTTCAATCGCAACGTAATGCATCCATCACCTCGACTGCCTGGGGCCACAACCTGGGCCAAAAAAACGAAGGACAATAGGCCTTTAGGCCACGCTACCGGATAGCTTACGCTACCCTCGTCCAGCACCCTAACCATCTGGCATGTTATTCATGGTGTATGCCGCTTGTGCATCATAAGCACTATTGACAAGCGGCCCATGACACTTGCGTTCAAGCGCTACGCCGTGTCAACAGCACCCCGCACTCACAGTGATGGGTAAACGGAAACTGGTCGAACAAGGCAAAACGCTCGATCTGATGGGTTTTGGTGAGCTGCGCCAAATTGTCGGCAAGCGTGACCGGGTTGCATGAAATATAGACGATTTGCGCGTACTCGCTGAGCTGTTCGCAGCTCTGCTCGTCCAGCCCGGCTCTGGGCGGGTCGACCAGCACGGTGGAGAAACGGTAATCGTCCAGCCCCATCTCCGCCACTCGCCGTCCGGCTTTTTCGCCTTTCAGCGCCAGCGCAAACTCCTCCGCCGACATGCGCGCCACGTGCGCGTTGTTGATCCCGTTGGCTTCAAGGTTGACATTGGCGCTGGCCACCGAGGTGCGCGAGATTTCCGTGGCCAGCACGCGCCGGAAATTCTCTGCCAGCGCAATGGTGAAGTTGCCGTTTCCGCAATAAAGCTCGACCAGGTCTTCCTGCTGACGTCCGGCCGTCACTTCACGGGCCCAGCTCAACATCGTTTGGCAGATATGCGCATTGGGCTGGGTAAAACTGTTTTCGACCTGCTGATAGTGCAGCGTACGGCCGTCCACCTCCAGGCGCTCCCAGACGTGGTCACGGCTGAGCACCAGGCGCTGTTTGCGCGAACGGCCAATGATCATGATGCCTAGCTCGGCTTCCAGAGCGCGCGCCTGCTCTTCCCAGGCGTCGTCCAGCGGACGATGGTAAATCAGCGTGACCAGCGCTTCTCCCGACAGCGTGGTCAGAAATTCCACCTGAAACAGCCGACGGCGCAGCACATCGCTGGCCAGAAAGGCATCCCGCAACTGCGGCATCAGCTCGTTGATGCGTTCGCTGGCCACGGCAAACTGGTCCAGACGAATGACCCGCTTCTGTTTGGGATTGTCAGGATCGACCTCGAACATGGCATAGAACAGATCATCGTCTTCATGCCAGATACGAAACTCGCAGCGCTGCCGATAATGACTGGCGGGCGAGGGATACACTTCGAGCCCAAGCGGCGCAAAGTCCGCGAACATCTGTTCCACGTAGGCTTGTTTGTCAGCCAGCTGTTCGGCGTAGCGTGCCGGATCGACGGTGGGGATGGCCAAGGTGGCTCCTATTGACTGGAAAATTGAACTTAGCGGCGGCAGTGCGCCGCTAATCGGCGTTGGGCAGCGCGAGCAGTTGGGGGGCACTGAAACCGTACCGCGCCATGCCATCGGCCAGGGCAGCGGCAGGCGCCGTGGTAAAGCAGCGGCCATCCGGCACGCTGCTGATCAGCGTGGCGGCCACCTGTCCAACGCGCCGCGCGATGGCGTCCCCGGAGTCCACCCAGGCCAGCGGTACGGGGGAGAGTGACACCAGCAGCGGCTGCAGCAACGGAAAGTGCGTGCACCCCAATACCACGGTATCCAGGGCAGGGGTCGCCTGGGTCGCCTCCCAAAGCGGGGCCAACGCCTGCTGAATATGAGCAGCGTTCAGCGGCTTTCCCGCCAACCAGGCTTCGGCTTCCACTACCAGCGGGTCTGCTGCCAGCCGCGTGACGCGGCAGTCGCTGGCGAAGCTTTCGATCAATCCTTGGGTGTAAGGGCGGTTGACCGTGGCCGAGGTGGCCAGCAGGCCAATATGGCGCGTCGTGCTGACCTGCGCGGCGGGTTTGATGGCAGGCACCGTACCAATCACCGGCACCGCCAGCGCCTGACGCAGCGCTTCCAGCGCCAGCGTGCTGGCCGTGTTACACGCCACCACCAGCACGCTGGCCTGGCAGGCGGCCACGGCGGCCTGGCAAACGTCCACGATACGCTTGGCCAGCACCACGTCATCGCGCAGACCGTAAGGAAGCCAGGCATTATCGCAGGCGTAACACAGCGAGGCGTGGGGGTAGTGCTGACGCAGCGACTGAGCCACGGACAGCCCACCCACCCCCGAGTCGAACACCAGTACGGGGCCGGGCATCAGTGGTTACCCAGCCGATCAATCGATATTGGGGATACGTTGCCCACCCTGCGCTGCCCTCTTTGCATGAACGTTTGCATAGATAATCAAAACGGGGCGCTAGTTTAACACGCCCCGTGCAGCGCTGAAGGGGGACACCGCGGGAATTACAGCGAGGGCACCTCGGCACCGCGCAACTCGGCGTAAAGCTCAGGATAGGCCAGCTGTAAACGCTCGAGTTCTTTCTCCGCACCTTCCGGCAGCGCCTGGCGCAGCTCTTCCAGCTCATCGGACGTGAAGTGCTGGTCGATCAGGGGGAACAGCCCTTCCCGCTCGTGGCGCAGATAGGCGCGGTGCGCTTCCAGATAAGACTTCAGGTCGTCCGCGAAGCGGTCCATGGGTAGAATGTTGTCCATGAGAATCATATCGATATCATGGGACAGGCGCATCAAGCGAGGCTTTAGCTCACGGTAGTCATCGGCCATTTGGGTCATCAGCGGCTGATGCTCCGTAGCTTGCGCTTGCAGCCGCTCGACGCAGATTCGTTCGAGAGGCGCGGCAAAACCATCCATGTAAGACAAGATGTAGTCGACCACTTCACGCATTAGTTGGAAGTCAGGCCGCTCTCCTTCGGCCAGCGTTTTATGCTTGAGCTGAAGCACATGCAGCATGCGCGCCATATTGGCATGATCCAGACGCAGTTGGTTTAACATCTTGCCGTCTCCTTTGATAAGTATCGTACCCCGTGCTTCCCCTACCGAAACCAGGGTACGCGACCATGATCAGGGTTCTACTACACTAGCGTTAATCCTTGTCTTGCGCCTGGGGATTTAGCCAACCAATGCAGAACTTCCCAGTTACGCCCAAAGGTAGCCTGACGTAGCGCTACTTACCACAGACACTTGTTAAGCATTGAATGTTCAACGTAACGATTTACAACGGAAGTTGCCATGGACCTTTTTGACGCCCAACCCGCCGAGGAGGCGCCGCTTGCCTATCGCATGCGCCCTCTAACCCTCAACGAATACGTTGGCCAGCAGGCGCTGGTGGGGCCAGACAAGCCGCTGCGCCGCATGGCCGAATCGGGTGTCGTTCGCTCGATGATTCTCTGGGGCCCCCCCGGCGTGGGCAAGACCACCCTGGCCGAACTGCTGGCCCGCGCCTCCGAAACGCACCTGGAGCATTTGAGTGCCGTGATGGCCGGGGTCAAGGAAATTCGGCTGGTGGTCGAGGGCGCCCGCCAGCGTCAGACACCCACGTTGCTGTTTCTGGATGAGATTCATCGGCTCAACAAGAGCCAGCAGGACGCGCTGTTGCCCCACGTGGAGTCAGGGCTGCTGACCCTGATCGGCGCGACCACGGAAAACCCCTCCTTCGAGGTGAATTCGGCGCTGCTTTCCCGCGCTCGGGTCTACGTGCTCAAGTCGCTCTCTCAGCAAGAGCTGATACAGGTGATGCAGCAGGCCCTCGACAGCGACAGCCGAGGGCTCGGCAAACGGCGCATTCAGGTGGAACCGGGGGTGCTGGAAGCGCTGGCCCACGCCAGCGCTGGCGATGCCCGGCGGGCCTTGGGGCTGCTGGAGACGGCCTGCGACTTCACCGACGCCGTCGCAGGCCGGGAAGTGCTGCGTAAGGCGGTACTGGCCGACGTGGTGGGCCACCAGGCTAGCGCCTTCGACAAACAGGGGGATGCCTACTACGACCTGCTGTCGGCCATTCACAAGTCGGTTCGCTCATCGCGCCCGGACGCCGCCCTGCTGTACATGGCGCGCTTTCTTCAGGGAGGTGGCGATCCGCTGGATATCGTGCGCCGTTTGACGGCCATTGCCTCGGAAGATGTGGGCAATGCCGATCCACGAGCACTGCCACTGGTGATCGCCGCCTGGGATGCCTACCTGCGGCTGGGTGATTACGAAGGCCAACGCGCCATTGCCCATGCCGCCATTCACCTGGCAGTGGCACCCAAGAGCAACCGGGTCGACCAGGCCTGGAAAAGTGCTCGACAGTTCGTGGCACAGCAGCCTCAGCTGGAAGTCCCCAGCTACCTGCGTAACGCCCCAACCAAACTCATGGAGCAATTGGGGCATGGGCAAGGTTACCGCTACGCCCATAATGAGCCCCACGGCTACCCGGCAGGCAGCGCACACGATTGCTGGCCAGACGAAGTACCAGCAGCCCGCTTTTACGAACCCAGTGAGCTGGGTCAGGAGAAACGCTTTGCCGAGATCATGGCCTGGCGAGCACAGCAGGACCAACAAGCAGATCAGGCACCCGAAAGTGCCTGATCAAGAGGTGCTAATACAGAGATGCCAAGCGGAAAGAGCGTTTTAAACAGCAAGCACGCTGCCTACCACTCTTCACGGATGACGTCGGTGCCGTCCGGGATGTCGAAGTCGAACAGGCTGCGGTCGATGCTGCCATTGCGGGTGATATCGCTGAAGGTAATCGAAGTACGCTGCCCGGTGCTGTCCATCATCCACAGCTCGGTCAGGGTTTGCTGGTCGAACACCATGCTGAGCTCTTCGAACAGCGTATCGGCAGAGGTGGGAATCAGCGTAAAGACGTCATCGCCATCCTGCTGCTCGTAGAACACGTCGTAGCTGGCCGTCAGCTCGGTGGCACTTCCGGAAAGCAGTAGCGCCGGCGTGTGCGTGACACGGTCATCCATGGCCTGAACGGTGACCTGCTCCAGGTCCGGGTCGTACAGGTAAACGTCTTCCCCATCGGACACGACGGTTTGCGAATAAGGAGCGTCGACTTCCCAGCGCAGCAAGCCAGGACGTGACAGCCACATTTCGCCATGAGCACTTTGCAGGCGCTGGCCGCTGCCATCGAGAATCCGCTGCTCGAAGCTGGCATGGTAGTTCTCGAGAGGGTCGAGACGCTCGGTGAGGCGTTCGGCCGCTTCGTTGGCCCAGGCCATGGGTGCGGCAAAGGTAAGCCCCAGTGCGCTAGCAGCCAATGCCAATGCAGGCGAGCGACGTTGAGTAGGTTCGCGCATAGTGATTCTCCCTAGGCAGTCATTGCCAAAAGCGGATGAGGCACGGAGCAAGCGCTGCTCCTGATGCCATTCAGACGCGAAAAACGCCGCAGGGTTGCACCTGCGGCGCGACTTTCACGCTTGTTGCATGATTGACGAATACCGATGGCTCAATGGCCCACCGGCGGCGGCGCCAGCACCTCGCGGGAACCGTTGCCCCCCATGGAGGAGACCACGCCTGCCCCTTCCATGGCTTCCACCAGGCGTGCCGCGCGGTTGTAGCCAATCTTGAAACGGCGCTGAACCGCCGAGATGGACGCCTTGCGCGTTTCCGTGACGAACTGGACCGCCTCATCGTACAGCGCATCCTGCTCGGCATCGTCACCCTCTACGCCTTCGGCTTCGAGGCCCGTCAGCGCATCGGCTGAAACACCGCCCGACAGAATCTCGTCGATGTACTCCGGCTCACCGCGACGCTTCCAGTCATCGACGACCCGGTGCACTTCATCGTCATCCACGAACGCGCCATGGACCCGGTTGGGCGGGCCCGACCCGGCCGGCAGGTAGAGCATGTCGCCATGCCCCAGCAGGCTCTCTGCACCGCCCTGGTCGAGAATGGTACGAGAGTCGATCCGTGACGATACCTGGAACGCCATCCGCGAGGGAATATTGGCCTTGATCAAGCCCGTCACCACATCCACCGAAGGGCGCTGGGTGGCCAGAATCAGGTGGATACCGGCCGCCCGTGCTTTCTGGGCCAGTCGGGCAATCAGCTCCTCCACCTTCTTGCCCACGATCATGAACATGTCGGCGAATTCGTCGATGACCACCACGATATAGGGCAGTTTTTCCAGTATCGGCGGTGTCTGGTGCATCTCCCAGGGCTCCGGCTCCCACAGAGGGTCAGCCACCTGGGCACCGGCGCGGGCGGCCTCCTCCAACCGACCATTGAAGCCCGCAATGTTGCGCACCCCCATGGCAGCCATCAGCTTGTAACGACGCTCCATTTCCGCCACGCACCAGCGCAGGCTGTTGGCGGCCTCTTTCATGTCCGTCACCACGGGGGCCAGCAGATGCGGAATGCCATCGTATACCGAAAGCTCCAGCATCTTGGGGTCGACCATGATCAGCTTCAGCTCGTCAGGCTTGGCCTTCAGCAGCATCGAGATCAGCATCGCATTGACCCCGACCGACTTACCCGATCCGGTGGTACCGGCCACCAGCAGATGCGGCATCTTACCCAGATTGGCGACCACGGGTCCGCCACCGATGTCCTGGCCAAGGGCCATGGTCAGCGGTGAGCTCTCCTGCTGGTAGCGATCGGAGTCGATCACTTCACGCAGCCGAATCATGGCCCGATGAGGGTTGGGTATTTCGATACCGACCGTAGGACGGCCCGGAATGACCTCGACCACGCGCACGCTTTTCACCATCAGCGAGCGTGCCAGATCCTTGGCCAGGTTACTGATCTTGGAGACCTTCACCCCGGCGGCTGGCTTGATTTCGAAGCGCGTGATGACCGGCCCGGGCCAGGTGTCCACGACCTCTGCCTTGACCCCGTATTCACGCAGCCGGACTTCCAGCAGTTCGGCCATGTCCGCCAGCTGCTCGTCGGTATAGTTGGGCTGATGGGGCTCGGGTGGGGTCAGCAGTTGCAGACTGGGTACCTCCCCCTCGGGCTCATCCTGGGTCTCGAAACTGGGTCGCTGACTCTGCAAATGCTCGACGGTCCACAGCGTAGGGCCGTTATCGGGCTCTGCCTCCGGCGGCGTATCTGCCGCCAGGGTTGGCTCATGGCGTGGCCCTGCCGCCACCGGTGCTGGGCTGACAGGCAGCTCTTCGTCATCCTCGTCCCATACCGGCTCGGGCACGACCTCGGGCACCCGCTCGCGGCGTGGCTCTGCCGCCAAGCGCACCGGGGTCGGTTCAGCCGGTGTCGATGCAGCCAGATGTTCGGGAACGACGGCCAGCGGCGCCTCCTGGCGTGTCTCATCGGCCGGGTCGCGGGCGCTCAGCGACGTGGGCGCGGCCAGCGCGGCATCGTCTTCTCGGGAGGCCCTCAGCGGCGCCTCCTCAGACACGGGTTCATCGGCCACTGATTCAGCGAGAGCTGGCTCATCGACCACCGGTTCATCGACTGTCGGCTCGTCAATCTTTGAGTCGGGCGCTGTCGGCTGCGACGCGGCAGACGGCGTCTCCGTGGCGGAAAACGACATCATTGGTTCACGCGACGGCTCGACCGACTCCTCGACGAACGCCCGGGCAGGTACTGCAACCTCGGGAGCGCTCTCTTCCTGCACGGGCGCAGCAGGCGCCTGTGCAGCTGGCTCGGGGCTCGGAGCCGATGAGGCACTCGCCGGTGCGGCATGGCGCTCGCTCAGTACGGCCGCTGCCTCCCAGGGGATAGAGGTATCGCTATCAGAAGCCGTTGCCGTCAGGCCGGGTTCACGACGCTCACGACGCGGCGCAGGTGAGCGCTCGCTTACCTCGTCATCGCCACGGCGGGCTGAAATGGGTGTACTGCTTCCCTGAGGTTCGGGCGTGGCATAGAAGGCATCGTCCGGGTCGGGCTCTGGGTCGGTGCTGGTATCGCTGGGCTCGACCCAGGAGCGCTTTTTCACCTTGCTGGCCGCCGCTTTTCCCGCCGCGCGAACGGCTGCACGTTCGGCACGCTTTTCGCGGCGTTTGGCACGACGCGCACTGAACCAGCCGCCCACTCGGCAGAGCCTGCGCCCTACCTCATCGGCCACTTGCAGCCAGGAAGTACCGCTGAACAGCGGAAAACCAATCAGAATCAACGCCGCAGCAATCAAGCCCACCCCACCGCTGCCCACCAGCGGCTTCAGCGTCCCCACCAATCCTTCTCCCAGAATTCCTCCAGAAGCGTAAGGCAAAATACTGTTGGGATGATAAAAATGCAGTGCGCCCAGCGTGGTGGTGCCAAACATCAGCAGCACGAGGCCACCCGCCCGCACGGCAATGGCCACCGGGTCCAGCTCGAAACGCACCTGGCGTGAGCGCATCAACCACCAGGCCGAATAGCCAAACATGGCAGGCCACCATAGAGCGCTGGCCCCCAACAGTGAATAGAGCACGTCGGCCAGCCAGGCGCCGACCGGGCCCATCCAGTTACGTACCTGCGTCTCAGGCCCCTGGTAAGACCAGCCCGGATCTGCCGGGTGATAGCTAAACAGTGATAACAGCAAGAAGACGCAGATGGCCAACATCACCACCACGACGCCTTCACGGGCCGAGCCCTGCAGGCGCAGGCCGAACCGGCGCGCCTTGTCCTTTGCCGCCGTGACACGTGTCGATGAACGAGATGGTGACTGGCGCGCGTTACGCTGCGTTCGCTTGTCTACCGTCTTATTTACTTTCAAGCGATTCTCCCTTTACACCACACTGGTGTCTTTAATCCACTTGCGAGTTTGCATCATACCGAGCATCCTTCCGCCGTCACAGCGCTTCTAATCAAGCTACATGTCACAGGAGCAAGCGATGCTACCCTGGCTCTCTTCGCCAACCCCCTTTTTCCCGTCGACCGAGCAGGCATTGGCGTCGCCCAACGGCCTGCTGGCTGCCGGTGGAGAGCTTACCCCAGCGTGGCTGGTCGAGGCTTACCGAAAGGGTATTTTCCCCTGGTACAGCGATGACGACCCCATTTTGTGGTGGAGCCCGGACCCACGCATGGTGTTATTGCCTGCACAGTTTAAGCTACGTCGCAGCTTAGCTAAACGCCTGCGCCATGGTGGCTTCAGTGTGACCCTGGATCAACACTTTTTAGCCGTGCTGGATGCCTGCGCCGCGCCGCGCAAGGGCGAGCCCGGCACCTGGATCACCGCCGAGATGCGCCACGCGTATCACGCCCTGCACACCCAGGGCATCGCCCATAGCATCGAAGTGCATCAGGCGGGGAATTTGGTGGGTGGCCTGTATGGCCTGGCCATGGGGCCGGTGTTCTTCGGCGAATCCATGTTCTCGCGCGTGCCCGATGGTTCCAAGATCGCTCTCGCCCATCTGGCATATGCCATGCAGTCCCACGGCGGCCAGCTGATCGACTGCCAGATGCACACCCCCCACTTAGCCAGCCTGGGCGCAACAACAGTCGCTCGCCGCACGTTCATCAACTATCTTGAACAGTGGTTACCGGAAAAAACATTCTGCTTACCCACTACCCCTGATCAGACGCCTGTCGTACCCGCTTCACCCTGGCTCGATGCGCTGCCGAATGCCATCGGGGCGAGATGACGGCGTCACTGTCCAACCAAGGAGGCAAGCCGTGAGTAGTAACGCTCCTCGCCGCCCCGTGCGGGATCTGCGCTTCTTCCTGACCGTCCCTCATGCCTGCAGCTACCTTCCCGACAAGGAAGCGACCACGCTGTTTCTCGACCCACAGGAGTCGCCTGTCCCCGGGGTATACGACTCGCTATCCCTGCTCGGGTTTCGTCGCAGCGGGCGACACTTGTACCGCCCACACTGCGAAGGCTGCAACGCATGTCGTTCGGTGCGCATTCCCGTCAACGGCTTCAAGCCCAACCGCACCCAGCGCAAGGTTTGGCAACGTAATATGGATATCACGGTGCGCGTCATGCCCGCCCACTTCGACCCCGGCCACTACGCGCTGTATGCCGATTATATTCGGTTGCGCCATGCCGACGGTGATATGTACCCGCCCAGCCGTGACCAGTACCGTACTTTCCTGACGCTGCAGGAGCCCTACGCCCATCTGATGGAGCTGCGGCTGGAAGATGAGCTGGTGGCCGTGGCCGCCTTCGACCAACTGGAGCACGGGCTGTCGGCCATTTACACGTTTTTCAAAGTGGACGACGCGCTGGAAAAACGTTCGCTGGGTACCTACGCCATCCTGCAGCTCATCGCGCTTTGCGAAAGCAGACAGTTGCCGCACCTTTACCTGGGCTACTGGATAGAGGAGTGCCGCAAGATGCGCTATAAGCAGGCGTTTTCACCCATCGAGGTGCTGGACGGGCGCCATTGGCGGCCTTTAATTCGTTAAACAGGCCAGCTTTTTTGCCTTGACGCCAGGCTTACGGCACAATATAGCGCTGTTGCTGAGCGCATCGGACCTTTGCCGATGCGCGACAAGTGAATATTTGACCAACCACGACGTAAAAAAAGTGAGGATCTGCCTAATATGGCACGCGAAGATCATATTGAAATGGAAGGCGTTATTGTCGATACCCTTCCCAACACCATGTTCCGTGTTGAGCTGGAAAACGGCCATGTGGTCACTGCCCACATCTCTGGCAAGATGCGTAAAAACTACATCCGCATCCTGACCGGCGACAAGGTCAAGGTCGAACTGACGCCCTACGACCTCTCCAAAGGCCGCATCGTTTATCGCTCGCGCTAATTTCCTGCAGGCAACGCAGTTTTTTGCCTGCACCTTCTCCCCTGCCTTTCGCTGCAGGCTGTACCGCACTTGCCGTACTGCCACGGTAGCGCCGTATAGTGCCGTACTGCATCGCGCTTTAACGTAATGCGCCGCTCGCTAAAAACGACAACGCCCCGTCGAAGACAGGGCGCTGCGTGTCGTAGGAACCGCGCCCGTCAGGGCGCGTCCGCCATCTCCGTCTCGGTGGAGAGATGCAGTTCCCCCTCCTCCAGACTGACATGTACGATGCCTCCCTGCTCGGCCAACTCGCCAAACAGGATCATCTCGGCCAACGGCTTCTTGAGCTTCTCCTGAATCAAGCGAGCCATCGGACGGGCACCCATGTCCGGATCATAGCCCTTCTCTGCCAGCCAGTCGCGGGCGATATCGTCCACGTCCAGCTGCACACGCTTCTCGTCCAACTGCGCCTGTAGCTCGATCAGGAACTTGTCGACGACGTTGCGTACCACCGAGGTCGGCAAGGCATGGAACTGAATGATGCCGTCCAGGCGGTTGCGGAACTCGGGTGAGAAAGTACGGCGGATGACTTCCATGGCATCGGTGGAGTGATCCTGACTCTGGAAACCAATGGAGCGCCGTGACGCCTGTTCGGCCCCTGCGTTGGACGTCATGATCAGGATGACATGGCGGAAATCAGCTTCGCGCCCGTTATTATCGGTGAGGCGGCCGTGATCCATGACCTGCAGCAGCAGGTTGAAGACTTCAGGGTGCGCCTTTTCGATCTCATCGAGCAGCAGCACGCAGTGCGGCTGTTTGGTGACGGCCTCTGTCAACAAGCCACCCTGGTCATACCCCACGTAGCCGGGAGGTGCGCCAATCAGACGCGACACCGTATGACGCTCCATGTACTCGGACATGTCGAAGCGCACCAGCTCGATCCCCATGATGTGCGCCAGCTGCTTGGCCACTTCTGTCTTGCCCACCCCGGTCGGGCCAGCGAACAGGAAGCTGCCCACCGGTTTGTCGGGGGATTTCAGCCCGGCCCGCGACAGCTTGATGGCGGCCGACAGCGTATCGATGGCTTCGTCCTGGCCGAATACCAGCATTTTCAGGTCGCGATCCAGCTTCTCGAGCAGCTTGCGATCCGAACTCGACACGCTCTTGGGCGGTATGCGGGCAATCGACGCCACCACGGCTTCGACCTGCTCCACATCGATGGTTTTGGCGCGCACTTCCGGCGGCAGCATGCGCTGGTGCGCACCGGCCTCGTCGATGACATCAATGGCCTTGTCGGGCAGATGACGATCATTGATGTAGCGATCCGCCAGACGAGCGGCACTCTCCAGCGCACCGTCGGTGTACTTCAGCTCATGATGCTCTTCGAAGCGCGAACGCAGCCCCTTGAGAATCTTGATGGTATCTTCCACCGAGGGCGCCAGCACATCGACCTTCTGGAAGCGACGCGCCAAGGCACGGTCTTTTTCGAAGATGCCGCGGAACTCCTGGAAGGTGGTCGAACCGATGCAGCGCAGTTCGCCCGACGAGAGCAGCGGCTTCAACAGGTTGGAGGCATCCATGACGCCACCGGACGCTGCCCCTGCACCAATGACCGTGTGAATCTCATCGATGAACAGAATGGCATTGGGCTGCTTGCGAAGCTCGCCCAGCAGGCTCTTCAAACGTTTTTCGAAGTCGCCGCGGTATTTGGTACCCGCCAGCAGCGCGCCCATGTCGAGGGAATAGACGACGGCATCGGCGATCACGTCCGGTACGTCTTCTTCGACGATACGCTTGGCCAGCCCTTCAGCAATGGCCGTCTTGCCCACGCCCGCCTCACCCACCAGCAGCGGGTTGTTCTTGCGGCGCCGGGCCAGAATCTGCACGACGCGCTCGAGCTCGTGGTCACGACCGATCAGCGGGTCGATTTTGCCCTGACGCGCGTGCTCGTTGAGGTTCGTGGCATACCCGGTCAGCGGATGCGCAGCCCCTTCGGTGCCGCCCTCCTCGGCGTCTTCGTTCTCCTGAGAAGAGGGCGAAGGCGCAGGACCGTGGCCCGACACTTTGGAAATGCCGTGGGCGATGTAGTTGACGGCATCCACTCGAGCAACGCTCTGCTGCTTGAGGAAGTAGACCGCCTGGCTCTCCTGCTCGGAGAAGATCGCCACCAGCACGTTGGCGCCGCTCACTTCGCTCTTGCCCGAGGATTGGACGTGGAATACGGCACGCTGCAGCACACGCTGGAAGCCTAGCGTAGGCTGCGTTTCGCGGTCGCCCTGCCCTTCCGGGATCAGCGGCGTGGTCGAGTTGATAAAATCCTGCAGATCGGACCGCAGCTTGTCGAGGTTTGCCCCGCACGCCTTCAGCACATCGACCGCGGAGGCATTGTCCAGCAGTGCCAGGAGCAGATGTTCGACGGTCATGAATTCGTGGCGCTTCGAGCGAGCCACGGTGAAGGCCGTGTTCAGGGTCAGTTCAAGTTCTTTGCTCAGCATGGCAGTCCCCTTTTCGCTACTACCTAGGGCATGTCGCCACCTAGGGCTTGCGTCGGATCAGTTTAATCGACCGGCACTTTCAACATCGGGTACAAATGGCGTGGTTGCAAGCCCCAAGGCTACTTTTTTTCAACGCTGCATGCGGTGCAGCATGATCAATCCGCAGCCTCGATGTCGCTCATCAGCGGGTGCTCGCACTCACGGGCATACTCATTCACCTGATAACTCTTCGTTTCTGCAATGTCGCGGGTAAAAATGCCGCAGGTCGCCTTCCCTTGGGTATGCACCGCCAACATTACCTGTACGGCTTTCTCGTTATCCATATTGAAAAAGCCCTGCAGTATTTCGACGACGAATTCCATCGGCGTGTAGTCGTCGTTATGCAGTACCACCTTGTACAGAGGCGGCTGGGCCAGCGCAGGCTCGGCGGGCTGTACGGCCAGATCATCTTCGTACTCGGGCATACCAGGACGCGTCATGCCTGCATGCAGAGTCGCTGTCACGTCCAGACGTTGTGTATTAGGCATAAGTCACATGCATCATCTTCTTGCTGCTGACAGTCAGGGCCTTGGGTCACTTCAAGGACGAGGCTTTTACAGTCCAGGCTTCTACAGACTGTACACCCATGTATAAGACGCCTGCCATCAACAAGGGTTCATGAAAGGTAAAAAATTATCACACAGCAGAGAATAAAAAACCCTCGCCCGCAAGGCGGGCGAGGGGTCGATCAGCCGTTTAAGCGCGACGGCTCAGCGCATGGTCAGCCCTTGGCCACCATAGCCAGCGCGTCGTTGAGGGTCTTGCTCGGACGCATGGCCTGGCTGGCCAGCTCACCGTTGGGGTGGAAGTATCCCTGGATATCCACCGGCTGCCCCTGCACGCTGTTCAGCTCGTCGACGATGGCGCTCTCGTTGGCTTGCAGCGTCTCGGCCAGACGGCCAAACAGGGATTTCAGTTCGGCGTCCTGGTCCTGAGCGGCCAGCGCTTCTGCCCAGTACATCGCCAGGTAGAAGTGGCTGCCACGGTTATCCAGCTCGCCCACTTTACGCGATGGCGACTTGTTGCTGTCGAGGAACTTGCCGTTGGCCTCGTCCAGCGCCTTGGCCAGCAGAGACGCACGGTCGTTGCCGAAGGTGCTGCCCAGGTGCTCCAGCGAGGCAGCCAGCGCCAGGAACTCACCCAGCGAGTCCCAACGCAGATGGTTCTCTTCCAGGAACTGCTGTACGTGCTTCGGTGCAGAGCCGCCCGCGCCGGTCTCGAACAGACCGCCGCCGTTCATCAGCGGTACGATAGAGAGCATCTTGGCACTGGTGCCCAGCTCCATGATCGGGAACAGGTCGGTGAGGTAGTCGCGCAGCACGTTACCGGTGACGGAAATGGTGTCTTCGCCCTTGCGGATACGCTCCAGGGAAACCTTCATGGCATCGACCGGCGCCAGGATACGGATATCCAGACCCGCCGTGTCGTGCTCTTTCAGGTAGGCCTCGACCTTCTTGATCAGCTGCGCATCGTGAGCGCGGTTGGCGTCCAGCCAGAACAGTGCCGGAGCACCGCTGGCGCGGGCACGGGTAACGGCCAGCTTGACCCAGTCCTGAATCGGCGCGTCCTTGGTCTGGCACATGCGCCAGATATCACCGGCTTCCACGCTGTGGCTGAACAGCGTCTGGCCTGCGTCGTCGGTCACTACCACGGTACCGTCGGCCGGCATCTGGAAGGTCTTGTCGTGGGAACCGTACTCTTCGGCTTTCTGGGCCATCAGCCCCACGTTGGGCACGCTGCCCATGGTGGTGGGGTCGAATGCGCCGTGCTGCTTGCAGTCCTCGATCACCGCCTGGTAGATGGTGGCGTAGCAGCGGTCCGGGATGACTGCCTTGGCATCCTGCAGCTCGTCGTTGGCATTCCACATCTTGCCGGAATCGCGGATCATCGCTGGCATGGAAGCATCGATGATGACGTCGCTGGGCACGTGCAGGTTAGTGATGCCTTTATGGGAGTTGACCATGGCCATGGCCGGACGCTGCTGGTAGAGCGCATCCACGTCGGCCTTGATGGCCTCCTGCTGGTCGCTGGGCAGCTTCTCGATGGCGCTGTACAGGTCACCGATACCGCTGTTCGGGTTGAAGCCTGCGCTCTTCAGCGCTTCGGCATGCTTCTCCAGCACGTCCTTGTAGAACTCTTCGACCACGATGCCGAACATGATCGGGTCGGAGACCTTCATCATGGTGGCCTTCAGGTGCAGCGAGAACAGCACACCGCTCTGCTGAGCATCGCTGATCTGGCTGGCGATGAAACTGCGCAGACGGCGGCTGCTCATACTGGCAGCGTCGATGACTTCGCCTGCTTTTACCGCCAGCCCCTCTTTCAGCACGACGCTGCCGCCATCTTTCTGCTGCAGCTCGATCTTCAGCGTGCCCGCTTTTTCCATGACCGCCGACTGTTCGCTGCCGTAGAAATCGCCTTCGCTCATGTGAGCAACGTGGGATTTGGAGTCGGCGCTCCAGGCACCCATGCGATGCGGGTACTTGCGGGCATAATTCTTGACCGACTTCGGCGCACGACGGTCAGAGTTGCCTTCACGCAGCACCGGGTTGACGGCGCTGCCCTTGGCCTTGTCGTAACGCGCCTTGATGGAGGCTTCTTCGTCGTTTTTGGGCTCTTCAGGATACTCGGGCAGCGGGTAGCCCTGGCTCTGCAGCTCTTTGATGGTCGCTTTCAGCTGCGGGCCAGACGCACTGATGTTGGGCAGCTTGATGATGTTGGCTTCCGGCGTGGTGGCCAGTTGGCCCAGCTCTGCCAGGTCATCGCTGACCCGCTGTTCGTCGCTCAACACGTCCGGGAACTGCGCCAGCACACGTGCCGCCAGAGAGATATCGCGGGTTTCTACTTCGACACCGGCCGAGTCGGTGAAGGCATCAATAATCGGTAACAAGGAGTAGGTAGCGAGCGCAGGAGCTTCATCGGTGAGCGTATAAATGATCTTCGGCGTTTTAGACATTTTGCGTTAACCTCTTCTTTTCAGTCGCTGTGATTATAAAAAACCCTGAGCTACGCGGCTCATACAACGAATAGCCTTGCCGCGAAGCGGGTGGAGCATCCTGTATGCGCTGCCCCTTATGGTCACTCGGTGGTAAAACGACGCCGGTACATCTCAAACGGCTGCGCCGGAGTATACCAGCGCTGCACGGTAATCGCATGAGCGATTGTCGACAAATCAACTGACCCGCTATTCGAGACCATGAGCACGCTATATTTACTGCACAAGCCTTACCGAATGCTTTCCCAATTTACCGACCGGGAGGGCCGCGCCACCCTGGCCGATGTGATCAGCGTGCCCGGGGTCTACGCCGCAGGTCGGCTGGATTACGACTCCGAAGGCCTGCTGCTGCTCAGCGATGATGGTGCCTTGATTCACCGTATTGCCCATCCTCGCCACAAGCAGCCCAAGACCTACTGGGTACAGCTGGAAGGCCAGCTCACCGATGACGCCCTTCACGGGTTGCGCTCCGGGCTGATGCTCAAGGATGGCCCAACGCTACCCGCCAAGGCGCGGCGCATAGCGCCCCCCGACCTGCCAGAGCGAACCCCCGCCGTCGACCCCAAGCGCCACCCGGTGACCAGCTGGCTGGAGCTAACCATCAGCGAAGGCCGCAACCGCCAGGTACGCCGCATGACGGCAGAGGTAGGCTTCCCTACCCTGCGCCTGATTCGCGCGGCCATTGGCCCTTGGCGATTGGAGGGGCTGGCGCCCGGCGAGTGGCGCAAGGAGACCCTCCACGCGCCGCGTCAGGCACCGGCGAAAACGGCGCGCACCCGCCCAACTCGGAGAAAGCCGCGATGAACCGCCCGATCATTCGCAGCACGGTGGCCTGCGTGGTTCGTGAGGGGGAGCGCTTCCTGATGGTCGAAGAGAACAAGGGTGGCCCGCTGACGCTGTTCAACCAGCCCGCGGGCCATATCGAACTGGGTGAAGGCCCGATGGCCGCCATGCTGCGCGAAGTTCGGGAAGAGACCGCCTGGCACGTTTCACTCACCGGCTACCTGGGCCTCTACGTGCTGCATACCGAACAGGGCGATACCTTTCACAGCCACGGCTTCGTGGCCACGCCGCGCCACTCGCTCGGCACACCGCTGGATAACGACATCCTGGCCACCCACTGGTTGACCCGCGCCGAGATCGCCGCGCTGGCCAGCGAGCGTCGGCTGCGCAGCCCGCTGGTGCTGCAGCGTATCGACGATGCCCTGGCAGGTCGCCACTACCCGCTGGACGTGATCCGCGAGTGAAGCACTCGAAGCATCCGGCTCCCATCGTGTATAATCGCCGCCCACTTGCATACCACTTCAACAGAGGATGCCCATGACATCCACCCATGGCACCGCTACCCAGGCCACCCCCGACACCGCCGCTCACGCCACTGGCAAGGTCATCGTGGGCATGTCAGGAGGCGTCGATTCATCCGTCTCGGCTCTGCTGCTGCTTCAGCAGGGGTACGAAGTCGAAGGCCTGTTCATGAAGAACTGGGATGAAGACGACGGCACCGAATACTGCACTGCCAAGGAAGACCTGGCCGACGCAGAAGCGGTCTGTGCCAAGCTGGGCATCAAACTGCATACGGCCAACTTCGCCGCCGAATATTGGGACAACGTGTTCGAGCATTTCCTGGCCGAATACAAGGCGGGGCGCACTCCCAATCCGGACATCCTGTGTAACCGGGAAATCAAGTTCAAGGTGTTCCTGGAGTACGCCGAAATGCTCGGCGCCGACAAGATCGCGACCGGCCACTACGTGCGCCAGGGCGAGCGCGCAGGTCGACCACGGCTGCTCAAGGGGTTGGATGCCAACAAGGATCAGAGCTATTTCCTGTATGCCGTACCTGAAGCGGCCATTGCGCGTACGCTGTTTCCCGTCGGCGAGCTGGAGAAACCCGCCGTGCGCGCCCTGGCCGAACAACACGACCTGGTGACGGCCAGGAAAAAGGACTCCACCGGTATCTGCTTCATCGGTGAGCGTCGCTTTCGTGATTTCCTGCAGCAGTACCTGCCCGCTCAGCCAGGCACCATCGAAACACCGGAAGGCGATGTGATTGGCCAACATATGGGGTTGATGTACTACACCCTCGGCCAGCGCCAGGGCCTGGGAATTGGTGGACTAGCCAACTACCCCGAAGACCCCTGGTACGTGGCAGGCAAGGACCTGACGCGCAACGTGCTGATCGCCGTGCAAGGTAAGCAGCACGCCCTGCTGTATACCAATGCTCTGGCCACCGAAGCGATGGACTGGGTAGCAGGCGAGCCACCTGCCCAGCAGGGCCGGTTTACCGCCAAGACGCGCTACCGCCAGAGCGACTGCCCCTGCGAGATCCGCGCCCAGGCCGACGGCAGCGTCGAAGTCATCTTCGATGACCCGCAGTGGGCCGTGACGCCCGGCCAATCGCTGGTGCTCTACGACAACGACATCTGTCTGGGCGGCGGCGTAATTCGCGCCACCTGGAACACTACGGAGGCCGCGGCATGAGCGCCACCCCCATTCATCGTGCTCCCGACTCTCCGGCAGCGCGCCAGGCCTTGGCTCTGGCCGGGGTCTTTCAGGCCGCCAGCCTGGTGGACGAACTGGCCCGCACCGGGCAGGTAGACACCCGCGCCTGGGACACGCTGATCCATGCCACGGTGGATACCAACCCCGAAAGCTTCGAGGCCATTTACGGCGGCCACCCCAACAACCTGCGCCGGGGGCTCGACACGCTGGAAGCCCTGGTAGGCCGCAAGCAGGCCAACCCGGTGGTGCTGCGCTACGGCTTTTCGCTGCTGCTGTTGATGAACAAGCTGCGGAACGACACGGCCATGATGGACCTGCTGGGCCAGAAACTCTCCCACGTGCAGGGGCAGGCAGAGCACTTCGGCACGACCCACGAAAACGTGATTGCAAGCCTGGGGGAAACCTATCAGGAAACCCTCTCCACGCTAAAGACCCGCATCGTGGTACAGGGTGACCCCTCGCTTTTGCAGACCCGCATGATGCCCGAACGCGTACGCGCCTGCCTCATGGCCGGTATCCGCTTTGCGCTGCTGTGGCACCAGCAGGGCGGCCGACGCTGGAAACTGGTGTTTCAGCGCAAGGCCTTGCGCCGCGCTCTAGATGAGCTGGGCTAGACAAACGCTGCCTCGCCAGCCTGACGCCCCCGACCACTGATGTTCGACCACCGACTCTCGATCACTGACTCTCGACCAACCTGGAAACCAAGCCATGCAACTCTCAGCCTTGACCGCTCTTTCCCCTGTTGACGGCCGCTACGGCGCCAAAGCCGCAGCGCTGCGTGAACACTTCAGCGAATTCGGTTTGATCCGTGCCCGCGTGATCGTGGAAGTGCGCTGGCTGCAGCGCCTTGCAGAGCACAGCCAGATCGTCGAAGTACCGCCGCTTTCGGCAGCCGCCACGGCCTTCCTGGAGCAGTTGATTCGTGAGTTTTCAGTGGCCGATGCCGAACGCATCAAGGAGATCGAGCGCACCACCAATCACGACGTTAAGGCGGTCGAATACTTCCTCAAGGAGAAGATTGCCGACCAGGCCGAGCTGCATGCGGTCACCGAATTCATCCACTTTGCCTGCACCTCCGAGGACATCAACAACCTCTCCTACGGGGTCATGCTGGCCGATGGCTTGAAAGCCATGCTGCCTACCCTGCATGAAGTGGCCGATGAAATCGGCAAGCTGGCCATCGCCCACGCTGGCCAGCCCATGCTGTCGCGCACCCACGGTCAGACGGCGAGCCCCACCACCCTGGGCAAGGAAATGGCCAACGTGGCCTACCGCCTCAAGCGCCAGCTCAAACAGATCGAAAGCGTCGAAATTCTAGGCAAGATCAACGGCGCCGTGGGCAACTACAACGCTCACCTGACCACCTACCCGGATATCGACTGGGAAGCCAATGCGCGCACGTTCGTGGAAGGGCTGGGACTGAGCTTCAACCCCTACACCACACAGATCGAACCCCACGACTACATTGCCGAGCTGTTCGACTCCCTGTGCCGCTACAACACCATCCTGATCGATTTCGATCGTGACGTATGGGGCTACATTTCGTTGGGCTACTTCAAGCAGCGCACCGTCGAGGGCGAAATCGGCTCCTCCACCATGCCGCACAAGGTCAACCCCATCGACTTCGAAAACTCCGAAGGCAACCTGGGCCTGGCCAATGCCATCCTCAGCCATCTGGCCCAGAAACTGCCGATCTCCCGCTGGCAGCGCGACCTGACCGACTCCACGGTGCTGCGCAACCTCGGCGTCGGCCTGGCTTACGGCTTGATTGGCTACCACGCCAGCCTGAAAGGCATCAGCAAGCTGGAAGCCAACCCGGCCAGACTCGCCGAAGACCTGGACAACAGCTGGGAAGTGCTGGCCGAACCCATTCAGACCGTCATGCGTCGTTACGGCATCGAGAAGCCCTACGAGAAGCTCAAGGAGCTGACCCGCGGCAAGCAGATCGACCAGGCAGGCTTTGCAGCCTTCATCGACACCCTGGCACTGCCCGACGACGTGAAACAGGAGCTGAAGTCTCTTTCGCCCGCCAGCTATATTGGTAATGCGAAGGCGCAGGCCGAAGCCCTTCCGCAACGGCTAGCGGCCCTATAAACGCGCGCCGTTTCGATCCGTGCCGCTCACTCACTTCAGGATAACGCCATGAGTCATCACGATAAGCCACTCACCCTGCTGGGTGATTTAACACCCGCCGACTTTTTGGCCCACTACTGGCAGCAGAAGCCCCTGCTGATTCGTGGCGCTATCCCGGACTTCGTCAGCCCCATCGACCCGGATGAGCTGGCAGGCCTGGCCTGCGAGCCGGGCGTGGAAGCGCGGCTGGTGGAAGAGAACGGCCCTGACGGCCCCTGGCAGGTATCCCACGGTCCCTTCGATGACGCTACCTTCGAGCGCCTCCCCGAAGGCCACTGGAGCCTGCTGGTGCAAGCCGTCGACCACTACGTGCCCTCCATTGCTGCGCTGATGGACGAGTTCGACTTCCTGCCCCGCTGGCGTCTGGACGATATCATGGTGAGCTACGCGCCCCCCGGCGGCAGCGTCGGCCCGCACATCGACCAGTACGATGTGTTCCTGCTGCAGGCCCGCGGCCATCGCCGCTGGCAGCTGGGCGGCAAGCAGCCGGACAACGTGCCGATCGTGCAGGGCATCGACCTGCGTATTCTGGAAACCTTCGAGATCGAACCCGACTCCGATTGGACCCTGGCACCGGGCGACATGCTCTACCTGCCGCCGGGCTGGGCGCATCACGGGGTCAGCCAGACCGACGACTGCATGACCATTTCAGTGGGTTTTCGTGCTCCCTCGGCCGACGAAGCCATCACCTCCTACGCCGACTACGTGGGCGAGCAGATGTCGGAATCCCAGCGTTACAGCGACGCGGGCATGGCACCGGCCCAGCATCAGGGCGAACTGGACGACGCCGCCATCGAGCGTATGCGTCAGTTCATCCTCTCGACGCTGGACAAACCGGAGCAGATGGCCCAGTGGTTTGGCCGCGTCATGACTCAGCCCAAGTACGTCGACCAGCTGATGCCACTGGACGAGCCGCTGGACGAGGCCGCGCTTGTTGCTCAGCTACAACAGGGCGAGCCGCTGTTCCATATGCCCGGTTCGCGCTTTGCCTGGCGCAGCGATGCCGCCGGCACCACGCTGTTCGTGGATGGCGACGGGCACGCCTGCTCGGAAGCGCTGGCCAAGCGGGTCGCCGACCCGGAGCCCATGTACGACGAGGTGCTGGAACTGGACGGTGCGGCAGCGCTGCTTACGCAGCTGATCAATAGCGGCAGCCTGGGCTTCATGGGTGAAGACGACGAGGAGTAAGGCGTGAACACAGCCACCACCGTGCAACAAGGCGACTGGCGTGAACTGGGCGACGCGGCGTCGTTGATTCGCCGCGTGGTCTTCATCGATGAGCAGCAGGTTCCTCAGGAAGAGGAGTGGGATGGCCGGGATGGCGAATGCCTGCACTTCCTCGCCACGCTGAATGACGAGCCGGTGGGTACCGCGCGCCTGCTGCCCGACGGCCATATTGGTCGCGTAGCGGTGTTGAGCAGTGCACGAGGCACTGGCATTGGCTATCGACTCATGGAGGCTGCCATCGCCGCTGCCCGCGAAGCAGGCCATCGCCACGCGGCCCTCAGCGCCCAGCTACACGCCCTCGCCTTCTATGAGCGTTTAGGTTTCGTAGCCCATGGCGAGGTCTTCATGGATGCCGGCATCCCCCACCGCGAGATGACCCTGGTGCTGTAACCCGCCATCAGGCCATCGAACACGCGTTATAGCGCCGCTGAGACAGCGGCGCTTTTTTTTACGTCCAACAGGCGAAAAACGACTACACAAACAGGGCGTTCGACGTAGTCGATGTCGTCGGACTACAACGCCCCCTGCCCCGAAGTGACAATTGTTGAATGCAGCTTCCTGACCGATAGTTATTGCACTGCAGCGACATTGCTTCTCAGCTCTTACGCCATGTCGCTGTATGACGCCAAGCGCCGAGGCACGACGTTTTACTGAGAGACGATTGGCCTAGAGACAGCGCCGCAAAATTGCACAATGCTGAACGCTATCTCGCAGGTGCAGCATAACAACAAGCTAGCCTGCGAACGACGATAACCCTGGAGGAATCAGCTCATGTCAGGACTGCTCGACGATATCAAAGCCATGGCCCAACTGCGCGAAGCCCAAGGCGGCAAGTGGTCAGCGATCAAACCTGAATACGCCGCTCGGATGCGTGCCCAGAACCGCTTCCATACTGGCCTGGACATTGCTCGTTACACCGCCAAGATCATGCGTGACGACATGGCCGCCTACGATGCCGACACCTCCCAGTACACCCAATCGCTGGGTTGCTGGCACGGCTTTATCGGCCAGCAGAAGCTGATTTCCATCAAGAAGCATTTTGGCACCACCAAGCGTCGCTACCTGTACCTTTCAGGCTGGATGGTGGCAGCCCTGCGCTCCGAGTTTGGCCCGCTGCCTGACCAGTCCATGCATGAGAAAACCTCGGTGGCCAACCTGATCGAGGAACTCTACACCTTCCTCAAGCAGGCCGATGCTTGGGAACTCAACCACCTGTTCCGTGCGCTGGACGACGCCAAGGAAGCAGGCGACAGCGCCAAAGAAAAAGAGCTGATCAGCAAGATCGACAACTACGAAACCCATATCGTGCCGATCATTGCCGACATCGATGCCGGGTTTGGTAACGCCGAAGCCACGTACCTGCTGGCCAAAAAATTCATCCAGGCGGGTGCCTGCTGTATCCAGCTCGAAAACCAGGTATCCGACGAGAAGCAGTGTGGTCACCAGGATGGCAAGGTCACCGTGCCCCATGAAGACTTCCTGGCCAAGATCAACGCCGTGCGCTACGCCTTTCTGGAGCTGGGCGTCGAAGATGGCGTCATCGTCGCCCGTACCGACTCGCTGGGCGCTGGTTTGACCCAGAAGATCGCCGTCACCAATGAGCCAGGCGACCTGGGCGACCAGTACAACAGCTTCCTGGATGGCGATGTCATCGAGAACGCCTCGGACATCAACAACGGCGACGTAGTCATCAAGCAGAACGGCAAGCTGGTCAAGCCCAAGCGTTTGGCTTCTGGCCTCTACCAGTTCAAGCCAGGCACCGGCGAAGACCGCGTGATCCTGGACTGTATCACCAGCCTGCAAAACGGTGCCGACCTGCTGTGGATCGAAACCGAGAAGCCCCATGTCGGCCAGATCGCCAGCATGGTGAACCGCATCCGCGAGGTCGTGCCGGACGCCAAGCTGGTGTACAACAACTCACCCTCCTTCAACTGGACGCTGAACTTCCGCCAGCAGGTCTTCGATGCTTGGGAGAAAGAGGGCAAGGACGTATCGGCCTACCAGCGCGACAAGCTGATGAGCGTCGAATACGACAACACCGAGCTGGGGCAACTGGCCGATGAGTGGACGCGCAACTTCCAGCGTGACGGGGCGCGCGAAGCGGGTATCTTCCACCACCTGATCACCCTGCCCACCTACCACACGGCGGCGCTGTCTACTGACAACCTGGCCAAGGGCTACTTCGGTGACGAAGGCATGCTGGCCTACGTGGCAGGCGTCCAGCGTCAGGAAATTCGCCAGGGTATTGCCACGGTCAAGCACCAGGACATGGCGGGCTCCAACATCGGCGACGATCACAAGGAGTTCTTCCATGGTGAGGCCGCACTAAAAGCTGGCGGCAAGGACAACACCATGAACCAGTTTGGCTAAGCACATAGCCACTGCAACGCACCAAGGGGAGCCACGGCTCCCCTTGGTGTTTTTTGCAGCGTGCTTCATGACCTGTCGATTTTTTGCACACTGCTTTCTTAATGCCTGTCTACACTCTACTTTGTGACCTTTTTTCCAAACGGCTGGTCAAAAACGTACGCTTTGGTTATCTTTTAGCGAACGCCGTTCTATAATGAGACGCACGCATTGATTTGCGGACGTTCACAGCCAGATGGGCTGATTCTTACTGGAGGTTTGAATGAAACGTTTACTACCCGTTGCAGCGCTGAGCATCCTGGCACTGGCTGGCTGCGCCAACACATCCACCTACTCGGGCGATGTGTACCGCGGCAACCAGGCGCAGACGGGCCAAAGCGTCAGCTATGGCACCATCGTGGCCGTTCGTCCGGTACAGATTCAGGCCGATAGCCGCACCGGCAACCTGCTGGGCGGTGGCGGCGGCGCCGTGATTGGCGGCCTGCTGGGCAGCCAGGTAGGCGGCGGTTCAGGCCGTCAGCTGGCCACCGTGGCAGGTGCACTGGGCGGTGCCGTCGCCGGCACGGCGGCAGAAGACAGCGTCAACCGCGTCAATGCACTGGAAATGGAAGTGCGTCGTGACGACGGTACCGATGTGGTCGTCGTTCAGCGTGCCGACCGTCAGTTCCAGGCTGGCCAGCGTGTGCGCCTGATTGGCAGCGGCGCCAACCTGAGCGTTGCCCCCTACTGATCGATCGTTGTATCGGCGCTGGTCACAGCTGACCAGCGCCTGCAAAAGCACGGTCTCGAAAAAAGCCCGTCCACCAGAGTGGACGGGCTTTTTCATGTCTGCTTCAAGCCATGCCTGATTAACGGGTGGCGGGGTACACACAAACCACCCATTCGGCAAACCTGGTTTCGACAGAGTTAGTGGGTCACCTTGTTGCTGGCCCAGTTAGCCAGCTTGTAAACGACAAACCCGATCAGCGCCAGCAACAGAGCCACCAGCAGAATATCGACCGGACGCACCAGTGTGGTGGCCCCCAGGATAGCGATGGCCGCTACCCACAAGTGGCGGTTCTCGCCATGGGTCTTCAAAACACCGGGCAACAGCTTGTCCAGCCCTTGGCTAAAGCCATTGTCCCAACGCTTGTTGGCAAAGTAGGCGATCAGCACGAAGGCCACCACCCAAATCAGGAAAACAGTCATATCAAGCTCCGATCACACTTCGTTAACTTATGGAAAAAAGGTGAGAGTAGGGTATCGCTGGTCACTGTCGGGCGCAATAGTGCCAAAGGCGTGGGGGTTAAAAACCTGGCTTACCCCCTGACAAGCCAGCCCACACGCGTTACCATGTTGGGACATGCACTCACCGAAAGGTTATTCAATGCAAATTGCGCAAAACTCGGTTGTCGCGTTTCACTACACCCTGACCAACGATGCAGGTGAAGTGCTGGACAGTTCCGAAGGCCGTGAGCCGCTTACCTACCTCCACGGCGCCGGTAACATCATTCCAGGCTTGGAAAAAGAGCTGGAAGGCCGCGCCGCTGGTGACAAACTGAACGTCAAGGTTGCCCCTGCCGAGGGTTACGGCGAAGTTCAGGAACAGCTGATGCAGGAAGTTCCTCGCGATGCCTTCCAGGGCGTCGAGAGCATCGAGCCGGGCATGCAGTTCCAGGCCCAGACCCAGGGCGGCCCGCTGATGGTCACCGTCACGAAAGTGGAAGGTGACACTGTGGTCGTGGATGGCAACCATCCGCTGGCAGGTCAGCACCTGAACTTCGACGTTGAGATTGCTACCGTTCGTGAAGCAAGCGAAGAAGAAGTTCAGCACGGACACGTGCACGGCGAAGGCGGCGTTCAGCACTGAGCGTAAGTCATCGTCATCAAGGCGGCCCGCGGGCCGCCTTTTTTGTGCGTGGCCGTTCGTGCCGCTATTCGCCGGGAATCAACACCAGCTGCCCATGGCGTACGCTGCGTGACGAGGTCACTTCGTCAGCAAACTGCTTGAGCGCACTCCCCTGCCCTTTGAGCAGCGCCACTTCCAGGCAGCTGTCATGGTTGATATGCACATGCAGCGTCGACAGCGTGAGGTCGTGGTGGTCGTGGGAGTGCCTGGTCAGCCGTTTGGAAAGCTCTCGCGCCGCATGGTCGTAGACATACACCAAAGCCCCCATGCACGGGGCATCCGGCGCGACCTCTTCCTTGGCCTGAGTCAGCCCGCTGCGGGTCAGGTCTCGAATGGCCTCGGAACGGTTCTGATAGCCACGCTGCTGCATCAAGGCATCCACCTCGCGCAGTAGTTCTTCATCCAGCGTCACGGTAATACGTTGCATACCTTCTCCTTTGCTCACCCGAGCGTTGAATGGGCCTGTTGACTACCCGTCGCACGAGTATGATGTTATTGTCAAAACATCATACTCATTCGTCACAGGGTGCCCCATGCGTCGTTCGATACTACTGACCATTGCCAGCACATGCCTGGCGTTCAGCGCTCCCGCGCTGGCCAAAGAGCAGTTGGTGCTTGCCATCGGCGGCGAGCCAGACCAGGGATTCGACCCACTGCTGGGCTGGGGGCAATACGGTAGCCCGCTGTTTCAGTCCACGCTGCTCACCCGTGGCCAGGATTTTACCCCTCAGGCGGGGTTGGCCACCGAATGGTCCCTGTCGGACGACCAGTTGACCTGGACACTGCATCTGCGCGAGGACGTGCGGTTTGCCGATGACACGCCGCTCACCGCCCGGGATGTGGCATACACCTTCAATGCCGCCGCCACGGCAGGGGGCCGAGCCGACCTCAGCGCGCTGGCACATGCCGACGCCGTGAATGACCACACCGTCACGCTTACCCTGAAAGCCCCCCGTATCACTTTCATCGACCAGCTGATGACCCTGGGCATTGTACCTGATGCCGAGCGGGAAAATGGCCATCATGCGGGCTATGGCCGCCAGCCGCTGGGTTCTGGCCCCTACCGCATGGTGGAGTGGCAGGAAGGTGAACAGCTGATCGTCGAGCGTAACCCCTATTTTTACGGCCCTGCTCCGGCCTTCGAGCGTCTGGTATTTCTGTTTACCGATGAGGCAGGCACGCTAAGCGCCGCCCAGGCAGGTCAGCTCGATCTGGCCGTCATTCCCCAGGCGCTGGCCAGCACCATGCCGGGCCAAATGCAGCAGGTCCTGATGGAGAGCGTCGATAATCGCGGGATTCTGTTTCCCATGCAGCCCGATAGCGGGGAGCGCGCCGCCAACGGTGCCCCGATTGGCAACGATGTCACGTCCGACCTGGCCATTCGCCAGGCCATCAACCTGGCGCTATCCCGCGACACGCTGGTGGACGTGGCCCTGAACGGCTTTGGCCGCCCATCGTATGGCCCTGCCGATGGCCTGCCCTGGGGGCACCCCGATGAAACCATCGATTTCGACCTGGAGCAGGCCAATGCCCTGCTGGAGGAAGCAGGCTGGCTGCGCGCAGACGATGGCCTGCGCTACAAGGACGGGCAGCCTGCTCTCTTCCGGCTCACCTACCCGGCCAGTGATACGACTCGCCAGCAGCTCGCGCAAATCAGCGCAGAGATGGTGCGCCCGCTGGGAATCGAGATGCAGCCCACCGGCCGCCATTGGGATGAAATACAGCGGGAAGCTCTGCACCAGGATGCCATCGTGTTTGGCTTTGGCAGCCATAGCCCGCAAGAGATCTACTATCTCTTCCACAGCGAACACGCCGGGTTTGGCTTCTACAACAGCGGCTTTTACACCAATGAGCGCGTCGACCAGCACCTGGAGGCCGCCCAGGCCGCCGCCAGCGCCCAAGAAGCCAACCCACACTGGCAAGCAGCCCAGTGGGATGGCAGCACCGGCTATGGCCTGCAGGGCGATGCCAGCTGGGCCTGGATGGTCAACCTGACCCATGTCTATGCCGCTGACCCGTGCCTGAACGTTGGCGAGCTGGGCGTGGCCCCCCATGGGCACGGCTGGCCGATTACCGCCAACCTGCTCGAGTGGCGCTGGACGTGCCACTAGCCCGCTGGCTGCTATTGAGAAGCCTGCGTCTGGGGCTGGTCATGCTGTGCGTGGCCGGTCTCGCCTTCGGCCTGATGATGCTCTCGCCCATCGACCCCATCGACGCCTACCTGGGCCCGCAGATGGCCCAGGTAAGCCCCGAGCAGCGCGCCCTGATCGCCGCACAGTGGGGCTTCGATGAACCGGCAGCCGTGCAGTTCGGCCAGTGGCTGCGTCAACTGGCCAGCGGCGAGCTGGGCTGGAGCCATGTGTACCAACAGCCGGTAGGTGACGTCATCAGCCTGCGCTTTCAGCGCTCGTTCTGGCTGCTGTTCAGTGCCTGGCTGCTGTCACTGGTGCTGGGCGTGGCATTGGGTATCGTGGCAGGCAGCCGGGAAGGCTCGCTGCTCGACCGCTTGATCAGCGGTTACGCCTTGGTGACCGCCTCGACGCCCACTTTCTGGCTGGCCATTCTGGCACTGCTGCTGTTTTCGGTGACCCTGGGCTGGACCCCCACCTGCTGCGCAGGCCCCACGGGGGTGGTCAGCCGCGATGTCACGTTCGCCACCCGTCTGCACCACCTGGTGCTGCCGGTGACCACCCTGGCGCTATTGAGCATGGCCATCATCACTTTGCACACCCGCGCCAGAATGGTGGCCTTCATGCGCTCCGACACGGCGCTACACGCCTTTGCCCAGGGCGCTAGTCGTACCGACATCGCCTGGCGGCACGGGCTGCGCCACGCCAGCCTCCCGGCCATCACCTTGGCCTTTGCCTCGCTGGGCGAGCTGTTTGGCGGCTCCATTCTGGTGGAGCAGGTCTTCGCCTACCCGGGGCTGGGCCAGGCCACCGTAGCGGCGGGGCTGCGCAGCGATGTTCCCCTGCTGCTGGCCATCGCCCTGTTCACCGCGCTGTTCGTGAGCATCGGCAACCTGACCGCCGATGCCCTGGCACGGGTGACCGACCCGCGCATCCGTCTGGCACACAGCCCATGAGCGCACAGCCACGCCTGGCCGCCGCCGTTTATCTGGTGCTCTTCAGTGCCCTGCTGATGCTGCTGTTGAGCAGCCGTTTGTGGCTGGGTGACAGCCCCCAGCAGATGCAGTTCGAGGCACGTTTACAGCCACCCAGCCTGCTCCACTGGTTCGGCACCGATGCCTTGGGCCGAGAGCTATGGGCGCGAACCCTGGCGGGGCTGGCGCTGAGTTTTTGGGTCGGTTTGAGCGCGGCCCTGCTGGGCACGGCCATCGCCCTGCTGCTGGCCAGCCTGGCCGCGCTATCGAACACCCTGGATGCGCTGGTGTCGCTGCTGATTGATACGCTGCTCAGCGTGCCCCACCTCATTTTACTGCTGCTCATCGCCTTTGCGCTGGGCGGGGGTACCCAGGCCGTGATCATCGCCGTGGCCATTACCCACTGGCCTGGCCTGGCGCGGGTGTTTCGCGCCGAGCTGTTCAGCCTGCGCGAGGCCGAGTACGTGGCGCTCTCGAAAGGCTTTGGCAAAGGGCCGGGGTACATCGTCGCCCAGCACTTCGTGCCCCACCTTTGGCCCCACTGCGTAGTGGGTGCGTTACTGCTGTTTCCCCACGCCATTCTGCACGAAGCGGCTCTGACCTTTCTCGGCGTCGGCCTGGACCCCAACCAGCCCGCCATCGGCGTGCTGCTGGCCGACGCCATGCGCTATCTCAGCGGCGGCTATTGGTGGCTGGGCGTGTTTCCGGGGCTAGGACTGCTGCTGATGGTGCTGGCCATTCAACGGCTGGCCACACAGCTGCGCCAGGCCCTGTAAGGCCAGCGTTTTCAACCATCAAGGGAGCCAAACATGCTGGAGATCACCGAATGGAGCCTGAGCCTGCCCCACTACCCCCGCTGGTGGAAGCGCGAGTGGTCACCCGTGATCGAATCGCTTTCGCTGGACATTCAGGCGGGGGAAGTACACGCCCTGGTCGGCGCGTCCGGATCCGGCAAAAGCCTGCTGGCCCACGCCCTGCTGGGCCTGCTGCCGCCCGCAGCACGGCAGCACGGCACTCTGACCTTCCAGGGCGACCTCTTGACGCCCGAGCGCCAGCGCCAGCTGCGTGGCCGTGAACTGGCACTGATTCCACAGACCCTGAACGCCCTGGACCCCTTGGCACGCAGCCAGCACCAGATACGCTGGGCTGCTCGCCGCGCAGGCCTTTCCCGCGTCAGCGCTCAAGCACGCAGCCACGACCTGCTGCAGCACTACCAGCTCGCCCATGCAGCGCGGCGCTACCCCCATGAGCTTTCCGGTGGCATGGCCAGGCGGGTGCTGGTGGCCATGGCCCAAGCCGGCCATGCCCGCGTGGTGATTGCCGACGAGCCCAGCGTCGGGCTGGATCCGGCCCAGCGGGATCGCGTGCTGGCTACCCTGCAGGCACTGGCCAAAGAGGGCAAAGCTGTCCTGCTGATCACCCATGACCTGCGCCATGCCTTGCCCATTGCCCACCGGGTAACCATCATGCGCCAGGGGCGCGCCGTGGAAACGACCTCGGCCCGGGCCTTCCATGGCCAAGGGGAGCAGCTGCACAGCGCCTATGCCAAAGCACTGTGGCAAGCGCTGCCCGACAACGCCTTCGGCACCTTACCCATCCAGCCTCATGTTCAGGAGCCCAGCCTTGCTTGAAGCCCACCAGCTCACCTTCGGGTTTGGCCGCGAGCCACCGCTGTTCCAGGCGCTGTCGATGGCGCTGGCACGGGGCGAGTGGGTCGGTTTGAGCGGTGCTTCCGGGGCAGGCAAGTCGACGCTGGGCAGGGTACTGGCAGGCCACTGGGCACCACGTCACGGCTTTTTGCACATCGATGGAAAGCCCTTGGCATCACGGGGCCTACGCCCTGTGCAGTGGCTGCCTCAATCGCCGGAACGGGCGATCAATCCGCGCTGGCGGGTGGCACGATTATTGGAAGAGGCCTGGACACCGCCACAGGCGCTGAGGGAAGCGTTCGGTATTCAGTCCGCGTGGCTGAAGCGTTTTCCGGGGGAGCTGTCCGGGGGCGAGCTGCAGCGGGTGTGCGTGCTACGCGCCCTGGCCCCGGGTGTGCGCTATCTGATCGCCGATGAGATTTCGACGATGCTGGATCCACTGACCCAACTCAGCCTGTGGCAAGCCGTGAAGGCCCACGCCGAACGCCAGGCGCTGGGCGTGCTGGTCATCAGCCACGACACGGCGCTCTTGAATCGGCTTTGTACCCGGCACCTGCACCTGGCCGACGGACAGCTAAGGAGCGACTAAGCGCTGGCCAGGCGACGCTCGACGCGCCGCATACCCAGCGCAATCATCAGGGTCACGGCCAGCAGTAGCCAGGACCCTACGGCCACCCCCTGCCACTGCGCCCAACGCCAGAACGGCTCCAGCCAGAAGCCCCCGATGCTTGCCCCAAGGTAGTAAAACACCAGATACAGTGCCGACGCACTGCCCCTGGCGCCCTGGGCGTAGCGCCCCACCCAGCTGGAAGCCAGCGAGTGGGCCAGAAAGAAGCCAAACGCATTGATGGTCAACCCTACCAGAATCCCCACCAGCGACTCCGCCAGGGTAATGGCCGTACCCAGCATCAGAATGACGATGCCCATGCCAATGCAGCTGGCGGGAGACAAACGCCCGGCCAATTTGCCGGAGACCGTCGAGCCCAGAGTACCGCCCAGGTAAGTGAGGAAGATCAGCCCCAACCCGCTGGCCGCCAAGTGATACGGCGCCTCTGCCAGGCGGAAAGTGATGTAGCTGTACTGATTGATGAAAATGAGAAAATTGATACCGCCCAGACAGTAAGCTGCCAGCAGCGAAGGCGTGCGCAGGTGGCCTGCCAGATCACTCAGCGCCTGGCGTAGTTCGAACCGCTTGGGCTGGAAGGCCCGGCTATTGGGCAGCAGCCGCCAGAACAGCACGCAGCCGATGATCGTCATGGCGCCCACGGCCAGAAACGCAGCGCTTGGGCCACCCACTGCCGACGCTCCCCCGCCAACGATGCGGCCGCTGATGCCCCCCAGCGAATTGGCCCCGATATAGAGCCCCACGGCGCTCAGCAGGGCGGGCTTGTCGAACTCATCGCCCATCCAGGCAATGGCCACGGCGGGCAGCCCGCCCAGCACGAAGCCCTGCAGCAAGCGCAGCAGCAGCAGACTTTCAAAGGTGGGCGCGAAGGCCAGCGCCAGCGAGAGGCCACCCGCCAACAGCAGCGTAAAGCGCATGATCGCTTCACGGCCAATGGCATCGGAAAGCGGCCCAAAGACCAGCAGCGCCAGTGCCAACGACAAGGTAGAAGCCGACATCAGCAGGCTGATGCCCAGGGTAGAAACGCCGTATGCCTCTTTTAACTCGGGCAGCAGCGGCTGCGGGGCATACAGGTTGATGAATACCAGAAAAGAGCCGAGGCAGAGTGCTGCCGTCGCGCGCCACCAGGCGCGCGTTTTCGCTTCAATCATGCCATGTCCATGGTTAATTGGCGCGATGCCCCCCAGTGCAACGGGGGCCCAAGGCTACTGAAGAAGGCTACTGAAGATAGGACTGTTCGAAACGACCATTCAGCTGAGCAAGATTGGTCGGCTCCAGCGCCCGGCGAGACTGCCAGTAGTAACGCTGCCAGTAGCTGTTATCCAGGCTCGAGATGATCACCCCTTGCGAGGTGGAAGCATGCAGGAAGTAGCCGTCACCAACGTAGATCCCGACATGGTTGTAGCGTCCTGGGGGGCGGAAGAAGACCAGATCGCCCGCCTGCAGCTCCTGGCGGTCGATCGAGCGTCCCTCATGCACCTGATCCTGGGTGGAGCGCGGAAGCTCCATATTGAACGTATCGCGGAAAACATGTCTAACCAGTGCAGAGCAGTCGATTCCCCTTTCGGTGGTTCCCCCTACTCGGTAAGGAGTGCCGGCCCAGCGCTGGTGCTGTTCGAGAAGGGCCTGGCGAATTACCGTAGGTGGTGGGGTCTGCATGCTGCGCAATTGCGCCATGATCGGATCGGCTGGCGACATTTGCGGCGTGGCGCCGTTCATGCCGGGCAGCACCATCGAGAAATAATCCTCGGGGGGCTCCATATCCTGACTTCCACCGGAGCCTGCACAACCAGCCAACAATGCTACGAAGACACAAACACTTACAACACGGACAGCGGTCACAGCGGGGTGTGGCAACGCAACCATGCGATCAACCTCGTAAAAAATGTATAGGAAAAAGTAAACCGAGCATGAGAAAGCTCATGGACACAAACACTGGACTATAAGCCACTTGTCCCATGTTTGGCGAGCCTCAATGCAAAATACGCTGATCTCCCGGTAGCGTATCGATATGTAGCGGCGCAAAATGGCGCGGTTTGTTGCCCGGAAAATCCAGACTGGCCCAGGGCCCCGCCAGAATGGGCGCGCCACACAGCCAGGCCACCAGCGCTTGGCGAAAGCCCGCCAGAAAGCTTTCTCGCTCGGGGGTTTCCCCCATGAAGAACGAGAATCCGGCGTACATCCCCGCCGCATACTCTTGCCAACCGGCGTAATGGTCTGCGGCCAACTGATAGGCGCGGTCCAGCACGTCGGCAAAGGCCTGCTTGTCCAGCCAGCCTAACTGCCGGGCAGCAATGGCCAGGTCCACGAGCTGAGCAATATCCCACGCGGCCATGTCGACGTCGTTACAGCCGTCCTCGTTGGCACTCACTCGGCGCAACCGTAGCAGATGGTGGCGCTCCTCTTCGCCGCAGTCGCCCGATTCGAGAATGGCGATTTCTGCCGCCAGCCGCTCCGGGTTCAACGTGTAGGGCGCGTAATTGATCTGGTACTCCTGACGGTCCCCGGCTTCCAGCATGAAGCTGAGGAACTCTTGCATGTCGTCGGCGCTTGTCAGGTGGTAGTGGCTTTCGACCCACTCGCGAATATCCGCACATTCGCGCGGGCTCTCCAGCTGTGGCTCGCTCCATACGGCGCTATTCAATGGCCCCACCAGAGACATCGCCGTAAAGTGGCTCAGCGTAGGCCGCTCACCCGGCTCACACCAAGCGTCTGGCTGCCAGTTCAGCCAGTGAAACAGGCTGCCGGGATCCTCCAGGTGCCAGGCAATTTCACTGATCAAGGAGTCGTGCTCGGGCTCCGGCAGGCAGCTTTCCCAGGCAAACCATGCTTCCAGCAAGCGTTTGGGCGAGGCATAGAAACGGCACAGGCAGCTGCGCAACGCGCTGGCATGCTCCATGAGCGGTTCGCGCTCGAACAGCCCACTGTCCAGCGCCATGTGGAGATAGAACGCGAACTTCTCGGCCATGTGAATGGTAGCGGCGTGTCGGCTGACGCCTTTCACCGCATTGCGCTGCTTCAGCTCGTCGGGGGTAGGCTGGCCGAAATGCGTCTGCGAAGGCGGCATCACCCCA
Source organism: Vreelandella stevensii S18214 (assembly GCF_000275725.1). Classification (GTDB taxonomy): domain Bacteria; phylum Pseudomonadota; class Gammaproteobacteria; order Pseudomonadales; family Halomonadaceae; genus Vreelandella; species Vreelandella stevensii. The sequence goes on from NZ_AJTS01000033.1 coordinate 41,764, forward strand.
TGGACGGCATCCGCCGCCAGCTGATTCAGGTGGTGTGCCTGAGCGGGCAACCAGTAGCGCGCCAGCACTTGATGCCCTTCGTCGGCATGCAGCCCCAACGACTCTTGCACATACACCGCTGCGTCGGTGCGGCGCTGCTCGCTGATCGGTGCCGCAGGGTTCAGTTGGCGCAGCATCACATCGGGTTCACGCACCCCTGCCAGCGCCAGCAGCCAATGATGAGGGGTATTGCGCCAGCGGCGGATGCGCTGACGTGAAGCGTCGCGGGTGGCATCGTCCAGCAGGGCGCTGGGCGCCTGTTTCCATGGGCTGAACGGGGCGTGCATCAACAGCTTGTGGCGTGGCGAAGGCGTCATGCCCCGGCGATCGACGCCCTCGAACAGGCTCTGACCACGCAGGTAAGCCTTCAGCATGGCATGCCAGTCATGGTAACGACGGCCAATCAGGTCAGCCGCATGGGCCGCCAGGTCGTCTGCTTCGGCCTGGCTCAGCCAGCCGCTGCAAACGCCCGCCCAGGCCAGTTCGACCAGCCGCAGCCAGTCCCAGGCCGCCCACTCCAGGGGCTCCCCCTGATGTACGAAGGTAGTCAGTACGGGCGCATGGGCAGACTCCTGCTCGACACCGCGCTGCCACTCCTGACGCTGGGCATAATCCATGCTCAACAGCTCTTGGGCTTCGATGTCCCAGCGCTGACGCTCGCCCTGAGCGCTCAGCCATAGCATCACTTCAAGCAGTTGCTCGCGGTCGTAGACCTGCCAGACGCGCTCCATCCAGGCGCGGGCCTCGGGCCAGTCGGCGGCGCTGGCGGGATGGCAGATCACCGGCCGGAACAGGGCGCCCAGCCGCCAGGGCCGCGCCTCAGGCGCATCGGGCCACAGCGAGGCGGGCAGCGCCAGCTTAGCCAAAGCCGCCTCCAGCGCAGGCCAGGTGATGCCCTCACCGTCGCTTTCAAGGTCGGCCAGCGCCTGGCAGGCGTCGATGAATCGGTCATCGGCGCCGGTTTCCCAGCCCTTGGCCCCCATGGCCCGGCGCAGGTCGGCCAGCCAGCCGCGCAGGTCGCCGTAATCCGTGGTGATACGCCGCGCAACGTGATGCGCCCAGCGCTGAGCCTGATCCGGTGCCAGCCAGCCAGCGGCGCCACCCAGTGCGGCCCACTCGAGGGCGCTCAGCAGTCGGTCTGCGTGACCGGCAGGCGCGCCCAGTGCAAAAAACAGCTGATCCGCCAACGTCCCGCGGTCCGTGATGCCCAGCTGCAGCAGGCGTTGCTCGGCCGCCACTGCATCTACCGCCAAGGGGTGCGGTGTGAAAGCCCAATCACACAGCACCAGCTGTTGAGCCCACCAGGCATTTAGTGCATCGGCCAAAAGACACCTCGAAGAAACAGAAAGCGATCCATGAAAGCAATACCGCGCGGAGGCAGGGCTGCCAAAAGCGCCATAGTGTAACGGAAACTAACGCCAAGACCGATAGCCCGCGCACAAAACAACGCTGCCCGGCACAAGGGCCGGGCAGCGTAGGGAACAGCCGAGAGAAGCGCTAAGCGCTTTTGACTTTACTGATGACCCACAACAACACCACGGCCCCCACGGTCGCCGTCACCAGCGAACCAATGAAACCGCCCGCCTGAAGGCCCAGAAGACTGAACAAGAAGCCCCCGACCAAGGCGCCAATGATACCTACCCCGATATTGCCCAGCACGCCAAAACCGCCGCCGCGCATGATGTTGCCAGCAATCCAGCCAGCCAAACCACCAATGATCAACCACGCAATAAAGCCCATACATCCTCCTTGGTTTTACCTAGCCTGGGGTTTTAACTTTCGCTTATGGTTGTTCTACCATAGCACACAGCGCCAGGGTGCTGCCCATTTGTTGCCTTTACTCACAAGGCCTTCTTACAAGGACTTCCCATGATTCCCGACTCCCTCACACAGCTGCTTGCCGATGTCGATGGCCACCAACCGGCTACCTGGCAAGGGCGCGACGTCGCGCTGTTCAACATGGACTGGGGCAGCATGGTGATCAGCCTGCAGGGTGCCCAGGTGCTGCACTTTCAACCGCGCAACGAGCAGCCCTGGCTATGGGTGACGCCCACGCCTCAGGCGATGCCGGGAGCGATTCGTGGCGGCATCCCACTGTGCTGGCCCTGGTTTGCCGACGAGCGTTATGCCGACGAAAGCCCCGAGCGTAACGGCCCCTTTCACGGTCTGGCTCGCCACGCCCAGTGGCGCCTGGACGCTGTGGACGATCATGCGGAAGGCATCGAGGTGCACCTGTCACCCACCCAGCCCCTGCACAGCCAACTGACCGCTCGGCTGGTGGTTCAAGCCAACGCCCAGCGCCTCAATGTCGAGCTGATCACCGAAAACATCGGCGAGGCGCCGGTCAAGACCAGTGGCGCACTGCATACCTACCTGGCTGTCGATGACGTGCATCAGTGCCGCCTGGAAGGGCTTTCCGGCGCCCGTTACCTGGACAAGCTGCGCGACTTCAGCGAAGCACAGCAGCAAGGCACGCTGGCCATCCGGGGCGCTGTCGACCGCATCTACCACACCAACGAAGCCGTCCTGCTCAACGACGGTGTACGCGCTCTGCGCATCGCCAAGCAGTCTAGCGACTCGACGGTGGTATGGCATCCCGACAGCGACCTGCCCAGCGACACCCCCGCCGAGGCGGGCCGCCATTTCGTCTGCGTAGAGGCGGCCAATACGCGCCTGGACCCCGTATGGCTGGTGCCCGGCGCCCAGCACCTGCTGGGTACGACATTAAGTCGCGGTTAATGCTGGATTCATCCAGCCCTTGGTAAGGTAGGCCTGTCTGCCAACGAGTAAGGAGCTACTATGAACCCTCAAGATATGCTTGAGGCCGCGACCATCGCGTTCAATCTTGTGGGTATGGTGGTGTGTATCGTGGGGCTGACGCTGGCACAAAAAATGTCGCGCAAGTGGCCAGGCTATGTGATTGCCGTCATCGGCTTTCAGATTGCCACGATGCCGATGTTCTATCAGCTGACGCTGATGCTACGCTACTGATGCCGCCCTGCCCTGCTTCCCATGCCCTGCCTGCGAGAGAGTCGTTATGCGCCAGCCGTTGAGTCGTGAACTAGGCAACCTGTTGGAACGCAGCCGGGATCGCCAGCTGCGGCTGGCCGTCACCGGCCTTTCCCAGGCGGGCAAGACGGCCTTTCTGACCTCGCTGGTCAATCAGTTACGCCACGCAGGCGTGGAAGCACAGCTTGACTTGCTGCCCGTCGCCCGGGAAGGCAGGCTGCTGGGCGCCCAGCGGCTGAGCCAGCCTGACCTGGGCGTGCCGCGCTTCCCCTACGACCCGGGCATGAGCGCGCTGAACGACACCCCGCCGCGCTGGCCTGAGCCGACCCGAGGCATCAGTGAGCTGCGCCTGCAGCTGCGTTATCGCCCTGCAAGGCCGGGCTGGCTCACCCCCGAGATCGCCCACCTGACCCTGGACCTGTTCGATTATCCCGGCGAGTGGCTGCTCGATCTTCCCCTGCTGCAGCATGACTTTTACAGCTGGAGCCAGCAGCAGACCCAGCATCTGGGGCCGCACCGCCGGGCGCTGTTCAGTGAGTGGCTAGCTGAGGCCGAACAGCTGGACCCCAGCGCCGAGGCGGATGAAGCGCACCTGGCACGCCTAGCGGAGGCCTATGCGCTGGGGCTGCGTCGCGCGAAGCAGGCGGGCTTTTCCGACCTGCAGCCGGGCCGCTTCCTGCTGCCGGGCGAGCTAGACGGCGCGCCGGTGCTGCAGTTCTTTCCCTTGCCTGGACTGGAGGCTCCCCAGGAGCGCCTCGACGCGCTTCCGGCCACGAGCCTCTACGCCACGCTGGCATCGCGCTTTCGTTACTATCAGCAGCAAGTGGTACGGCCCTTCTATCGCGACCACTTCCGGCGCTTTGACCGACAGATCGTGCTGGTGGATGTGCTCGGCGCGCTCAACGCGGGGCCGGAGCGTTTCGAGGACCTTTCCAAAGCGCTGCATCAGCTGATGCAGAGCTTCGATTACGGCAAGCGCAGCCTGTTGACCCGGCTGTTTGCGCCCAAAATCGACCGGCTGGCGATTGCCGCCACCAAAGCCGACCATGTCACCCCCGACCAGCACCCCCATGTGGTGACCCTGCTGGAAGCGCTGCTGGCGGAGCCGCTCAAGGACCTGCGCTACGCGGACATTCCCGTCAAAGCGCTGTCGCTGGCCGCCATCCGCGCCACCGAGGCCCGGGAAGTGCTCCACGACGGCCAGCGCAGCCCGGCCCTCAAAGGCACCACCCTGGAAGGCGAAGAGGTGCTGGTCTACCCAGGCGACGTGCCCAGCCGCTTGCCCAGGGCCGATTTCTGGCAGCAGCAGGGGTTCGATTTCCCGAGTTTCCGCCCGATGCCCGCCAACGGCGAGGCGCTGCCCCACATCCGTATGGACGCCGCGATCGACTGGCTGATTGGAGATAAACTGTCATGAGCAACCCTCAGCCCCGCCGCGACTTTCATAGCGAAGCGCCCCCCGAGCCCGCCGCAGAGACCCTGCGCCAGCACGAGCGCTTTGCCGCCACGGACACCCACCAGCCGCTGGCCACCCAGGCCGAGCTGAAAGCCCTGCCGGAAGAAACCCTGGGCGCTCCCCGCAAGCGCCGCTGGGGGCTGATGTTTGCGCTGGCAGGCGGTGCCACGCTGGGCACCGTGGAACTGGTCACCGGCATCCCCGATGCGCTCGCGCAGTCCCAGTGGCTTACCATGGCCTGGCAGCTCTTCGGTATCAGCCTGATTGGCCTGGGCAGTGTCTCGCTGCTGAAGGAGATTGGCCGTCTGGGGCGGCTCAAGCGCCATGACCGGCTGCGGGCCAACCTGGCCGAACTGCCCCAGCGCTCCGGCAAACAGGCGTTGGCCATGGCCGAACAGCTTCGCCAGCAGCTGAAGCTCGGCAACGACGACCCCCATTGGCTAGCCTTTCAGCGCGCCTGCCAGCCCCACCATAGCGGGGAAGAGATCCATACGCTGCTGCGCTACCACCTGTTGGCCCCTCGAGACCGGGAAGCCCAGCGTTTGATTACCCGCATGTCGGGTGAAACCGCCATCATGGTGGCAGTCAGCCCGCTGACACTGGTGGATATGGCCCTGGTGGCCTGGCGCAGCCTGGCCATGGTAGACAGGCTCAGCCGCCTGTACGGGCTGGAGCTCGGCTACGCCAGCCGCCTACGGCTGTTTCGCCATGTGTTGCACAACATGGCCTTTGCCGGGGCCAGCGAACTGGCCACCGATGCCAGCGTCAACATGCTCTCGCTGGATTTGGCAGGGCGCTTGTCGGCACGTGCAGGCCAGGGGCTGGCCACGGGGCTGCTGAGCGCCCGTCTGGGGCTACGCGCCCAGCGCCTGTGTCGGCCGGTGGCTTTCAGCCCGGAAGAGCAGCCGCGGCTGGCCGACCTGCGCCAGGATCTCTGGCGACAGCTCAAACGGCTGGACAAGGAGCCCGCCCCTGCCGCCACGCGGCACAAGGAGTAGGAGTAAGCCTGTCACAGCGCGTCAGGCAGCGGTTCAGGCCAGCCGCTGCTCGGTGTCGGCATCGAACAGTACCGCCCGGGACATATCCACCCGCAGTGCCAAACGCTCGCCGGGTGCGACCGGGCATTTGGGGCCGACCCGCACGGTGATCTCCTGCTCGCCCAACGGCAGGCGCAGCAGAATGTCTGCCCCGGTAGGTTCTACCACGCTCACCGTGGCCTCCAGCAGGGTGCCTTCCGCCTGCTCGGCAAGCCGCAAGTCCTCTTCGCTGAAATGCTCCGGGCGCAGGCCCAGAATGACCGATTTCTCCAGCCGCTCGACCAGCTCTGGCGAATGGCGAGAGGCAGGCCACGGCAGCAGCAGATCAGCCTCCCCCGGCGTGGCAATGCGCAGGGCGTAACCCTCCCCAGCCGCCACCAGCGTGGCACGGATGAAGTTCATCGACGGCGAGCCCATGAAGCCCGCCACGAACATGTCCACGGGGTTGTTATAGACCTCGTCGGGGCTACCCAACTGCAAGATATGCCCATCGCGCATCACCGCGATGCAGTCGGCCAGGGTCATGGCCTCTACCTGGTCGTGGGTGACGTACACGATGGTGGTGCCCAAGCGCTGGTGCAGCTTCTTGATCTCGGTCCGCATGTCTACCCGCAGCTTGGCGTCCAGGTTCGAGAGCGGCTCGTCGAACAGGTAGACCTTGGGCTCTCGCGCCAGCGCGCGCCCCATGGCCACCCGCTGGCGTTGGCCACCGGACAGCTGAGCGGGCTTGCGATCCAGCAGGTGGGAAATCTGCAGCAGGTCGGCCACCCGCTCCACGGCGGCTTCCCGTTCGGCCTTGGGCACCTTGCGCATCTCCAGGCCAAAGCTGATGTTCTGGCGCACGGTCATGCTGGGGTAGAGGGCGTAGGATTGGAACACCATGGCAATATCGCGCTCGGCGGGGGTCCGCCAGGTGACGTCCTCGCCGTCGATATAGATATTGCCGCTGGTGACGGGTTCGAGCCCGGCAATGGCGTTCATCAGGGTGGATTTACCACACCCGGACGGCCCCACCAGAATCAAAAACTCGCCGGAGTCGATGGAGATGCTGACATCCTTCAGCACCCGTTCGCTGCCAAACTCTTTGCGTACGTTGTGAATTTCTAACGCTGCCATGATCAAAATCCTATTGTTATTAGCCCTTTACGGAGCCTGCCGTGAGCCCACGCACGAAGTATTTGCCCGCCAGCACGTAGACCACCAGCGTCGGTAGCGCGGCAATCATGGCGGCTGCCATGTCGACGTTGTATTCACGTACGCCTGTGGAGGTATTGACCAGATTGTTCAAGGCCACGGTGACCGGCTGGGTGTTATGGGACGAGAACGCCACACCGAACAGGAAGTCGTTCCAGATCTGAGTGAACTGCCAGATCACCGACACCACGATGATCGGCGCCGAGACCGGCAGCAGAATGCGCCAGAAAATACGAAAGAACCCGGCCCCGTCCAGCTTGGCCGCAGACACCAGCTCGTTGGGAATGCCCACGTAGAAGTTGCGGAAAAACAGCGTGGTAAAGGCGATACCAAATACCACATGCACCAGAATCAAGCCCGCCCGCGAGCTGGAAAGCCCCAGCCAGCCCAGGGTTTGCGCCATGGGCAGCAACACCACCTGAAACGGAATGAAGCAGCCAAACAGCATCAGCGCGAAGACCAGCTCAGAGCCCTTGAAGCGCCATTTGGTCAACGCATAGCCGTTCAGCGCGCCCACGGCGGTGGAGATCAGCACGGCGGGGATGACGATGGCAAAGGAGTTCCAGAAGTAGCCACCCACGCCCTCGCAGCGCATGCCGGTACACGCCTCGCCCCAGGCTTTGGCCCAGGGTTCGAGCGTCGGGTTTTGCGGCAGCGACAGCAAAGTGCCTGCGCTGATTTCGCTGAGTGGCTTGATGGAGGTCATCAGCATGACCACCAGCGGCAGAATATAAAACAGGGCCGCCAGCACCAGCACGCCATAAAGCACCCCGCGCAGCAGCCGCGCGCCCAGCGTTTGGCGACGGATCACGTTAGCCATGTTTGCGGCTCCTCAATTCGGAGTAGAGGTACGGAATCAGGATGGCCAGCACGCCCCCCAGCATCAGCATGGCGCTGGCCGACCCCAGCCCGATCTGCGCCCGGTTGAACGCATGGGTATACATGAACGTGGCTGGCAGGTCCGTTGCATAGCCCGGCCCACCGCCGGTGAGCGCCACCACCAGGTCAAAACTCTTGATGGCGATATGCGCCAGAATCATCACCGCGCTGAACACCACCGGACGCAGACAGGGCATCACCACCCGCCAGTAAATGCGCGGCAGGCTGGCCCCATCGAGCTGGGCGGCCTTGACGATGCTGTCGTCGATACCACGCAGCCCCGCCAGAAACAGCGCCATCACGAACCCGGAGGCCTGCCAGACGGCGGCAATCACCAAGGTGTAAATGGCCATATTGGGGTCCACGATCCAGTCAAAGCGAAACGACTCGAAGCCCCAACTGCGCACCATGGCTTGAATGCCCAGCTGCGGGTTGAGCAGCCACTTCCACACCACCCCCGTGACGATGAACGACAGCGCCATGGGGTAGAGATAGACCGTACGCAGCGCGCCTTCCTGGCGAATCTTCTGGTCCAGCAGAATGGCCAGCAGCGCTCCCAGCACCAGGCAGATAAGTATGAACAGCGCGCCAAATACCATCAGGTTGGTGGAAGCGACCCACCAGCGCTCGTTGGCCATCAGCCGGGCATACTGGCCAAAACCGACGAACTGGTAGCTGGGCAGCATGCGTGAGTTGGTCAGCGACAGCACGAACGTCCATAGCATGAAGCCATAGACAAAGAACAGCGACACCGCGACAGAGGGCGCCAGCACCAGCTTCGGCAGCCACGCCTGTAGCCGACCGGACGCCGTGGGCGGCAACGCGGCACGCGTAGTAGGTTTCGTCATGGGAATTCCTCACCCGTCATCCGTCGGCGCCGCCATTGCGGCGGCGCCGATCACCAAGGTCAAGCGCGTTTGGCGCTTCGCGTCAGGGTGACGTGATCAAAAGGCCGCCGCCTGGGCGGCGCTGACCATCCGCTGGGCGGCTTGCTCGGCGGGCATGTTGGCGTCATTGAAGTAGTTGGTCACTACATCGAAGATGGCGCCCTGCACATCCGCACGTACGGCCATGCCATGGGCCATGCTGGGCACCAGTCCGCCCTGCTCGGCGGTACGCTGGAAATCTGCCAGCGACTGCTGTGCGCAGCTGTCGAAATCGCTCATGTCCAGGTCAGGCCGCGCGGGGATGGACCCCTTGGCCAGGTTGAAGGCTTCCTGGAAGGTGGGTTCCAGTACCAGCCGTGCCAGCGTGTGCTGGGCATCCCGCTCCTCGTCATCGGTGACGCGGAACATGGCCAGGCTGTCGATATTGAAGGTAAAGGCGTCTTCGCTACCCGGGGCGGCAGCACACAGATAATCTTCTCCCGCCGTCAGGCCCGCTGCGGTGAACTCGCCTTTCGCCCAGTCGCCCATCAGCTGAAAACCGGCGGCTCCCTCGATCACCATGGCCGTGGCAATGTTCCAGTCGCGCCCCGGCATGCCTTCATCCATCAGGCTACGCAGGCGTTTGAAATCTTCCAGCGCGGCAACCATCTGCTCGCCCCCCAGGGCTTCCGGGTCCAGCTCCACCAGCGCCTGCTGATAAAACTCGGTGCCCTGGCTGCCCAGCACTACGCTTTCGAAGACGGTGGCGTCCTGCCACGCCTGGCCGCCATGGGCCAGCGGCACGAAGCCCGCTTCACGGATTGCTTCTCCGGCAGCAAACAGTTCTTCCAGCGTGGTGGGCATCTCGACACCTGCGGCCTCCAGCACGTCCGGGTTGGCCCACAGCCAGTTGACCCGATGCACGTTGGCGGGGACGGCGACGTACTGGCCGTCGTAACGCATGATATCGGCCACGATGCCCGGCAGCAGGTCGTTCCAGCCTTCGGCCTCGGCGACGTCGTTCAAGTCACCCAGCAGGCCAAGCTCGCCCCACTCTTGAATTTCCGGCCCTTTGATTTGTGCAGCCGAGGGCGGATTGCCCGACATGGCCCGAGACTTCAGCACCGTCATGGCGGTTTCACCGCCGCCCCCGGCCACGGCGAAATCCTGCCAGCCATAGCCTTCGGCTTCGAGCAGCTCCTTGAGCACGTTGGCGGCGCGAGCTTCACCGCCGGAGGTCCACCAGTGCAGCACTTCCACCTCGCTGGCCTGGGCAGTACTTGCCATGGCCGTTCCAGCCGCCAGGGCCAGTGCGAGGGCAGATTTTTTGAAGACGGGTGAGGGAATACGCATGAGATAGCTCCTGCTGTTGTTGTTATGAGGTGTCATGAAGAACACAGAGTGCCGCGCTACCTGCACAACCCAACTGGCAGGCAGCGGCTCATGGCAGAGTACGTCACCCTAAGTCACAACGGGAGTTACCGAATCCTGCATAGTATTACAACCTTGTAATAGTCGGGCTTACAGGGTTGTCACGGTGGGTTGGCGCGGCAGGGTCAAGGTGGCCACGAGGCCCCCTGCGGGGTGGTTGGCCAAGCGAATGTCGCCGCCATGGGCACGAGCAATGTGCCGCGCAATGCCTAGGCCCAGCCCACTGCCCCCGGTATGGCGGCTGCGCGAAGCTTCCAGACGTACGAAGGGGGAAAACACCCGCTCCCTCTGTTCCGCCGGGATACCGGGGCCACGATCATGAATCTGAACCTTGACCTCACCCGCCTGCTCCTCCAATACCACGTTGGCGTGCTGGCCGTAGAACACGGCATTCTCCAGCAGGTTCGCCAGGCACCGCTTCATGGCCAGCGGCTTGACGGTCAGCGGCGGCACCTGACCACTGATCCGCACGTCGCTCCCCTGCACACGCAGCTCGTCTGCCAACGCCTCGAGAAGCGCCGTCATGTCAGTGGGTTCGGGCTCTTCGTGGAGGTCCAGCCCTTTCACCGAGGCCAGCGCGCCCTTGACCAGCTCCGCCAGTTCATCCAGTGAGGCGCAGAAACGCTCTCGCTGCTGCGGATCATCGAGCATCTCGGCCCGCAAGCGCAGCCGGGTGATGGGCGTTTTAAGGTCGTGGGAAATCGCCGAAAAGAGCCGTTCACGCTCTTCTACCTGCTCACGAATACGCCGCTGCATGCGGTTGAAGGCAACAGCGGTGGCCGCCACCTCTCTGGGGCCGCTCTCTCTCAGCGGCGGGCTGTCCAGATCATCGCCCAGCCGACGGGCTGCACGCGACAGCCGTGCCAATGGTCGGGTCACGCTGGTGATGCCCAACAGCGACAGCGCCAGCACGGTCAGCAGTACCACCAGCCCCGCCAGCAGACGCTCTTCAGAGAGCCAGCGGTATCCGCTGAAAATGTCCGGTACGCCCAGCAGGGTCGCCACGTAGAGCCAGGTATCCGGGGCCAGCTCCAGTTGCACCACCAGAATGGGCGGCGACAGCGGCTCCATCAGCAGGCTGTGCTGGCCCCAACGCGGCGGCAGGTCATAGAGCAGCACTTCATTATTGAATACCCGCAGGGTCTCGGGGCGGGAGAACTCCACCACGACATCGTCGATCGACAGTTGCTGGGTGAGGATCGTGTGGACATTGTTCACCACCACCGCTTTTTCGGGGCCGCTGCCAATGTCCTCCACGGGGATGCGCCGCTGGTTGACGCTGACAAAAAAGCGCGTGCCTCCCATGTTGCGCAGCTGGTCGAGCACGATATGGCGATAGTCCACCGGCAGCGAACGAAAAAAGCGCATGGTGGACGCAATGCTGAAGGCCATGTTGCTGGAGAGCTCATCGAGCTGCTCCAGCTGGCTAGCGCGCATTTGCGCGGTCCAGATCGCGTAGCTGGCCACCTGGGCGGCCAGTACCCCTGCAATCATGATGATCACGAAACGGCCGCGCAGGCTGGCGGGTAGCCAGCGTCGCCAGCGCTTCACAGGGCGGTGTCTACCTGAGCGGTCAACACGTAGCCCGCCCCGCGCACCGTACGAATCAGCTGCGAGTGCTGGGCATCTTCACCCAGCCGCTGGCGTAGCCGACACACGTGCACGTCGATGGAGCGGTCCAGAGGCGGGGCGTCTCGGCCCCGGGTCAAGGCGTACAGGTCGTCACGGGTAATGACTTGGGCGGGGCGTTCCAGAAACACCTGAAGCAGCTGGAAGTCGGCACCTGACAGAGCCGTACGCTCGCCCGCCTGGTCCACCAGCTCACGGGTCATGCGGTCCAGCTGCCACTCGCCAAAGCGCACCCAGCGAGCCTCCTGAGGGCCCACTGCCGTGCGGCTTCGACGCAGCACGGCCTTGATACGCGCCAGCAGCTCACGGGGGTTGAAGGGCTTGCCAAGATAGTCGTCGGCGCCCAGCTCCAGCCCCAGAATACGGTCGGTGTCGTCCGCACTGGCGGTGAGCATGATGATCGGCAGGTCGCTGTGCTTGCGCAACTCGCGACAGATGGTAAAGCCATCATCCCCCGGCATCATCACATCGACGATCAGTAAATCCGGCGTCTGCTCGGCAAGCTGCTGATAGAGCGCCTGCGCCCCTTCGGCCGTGAACACCCGATAACCGTGGCGCCCCAGATAATCCGCCAGCAGCTCGCGGATTTCCGGGTCATCATCGACCACCATCAAGGTCGCAGGCGTGGTTGTCATCGTGGAAAGCGCCCCTGGGTTGTTATCGTTTTAGGGGCTAGATGATGGTGGAGCGCTGTCGCTACCGCAAGCGGCTCTCGACTAAGGTGGCAGAACTAACCCGACAGCCCGAAGCGCTCAGCCAACCACTGGGCCACCGCCGCTTCCCCGTGATGGCCAATGCGCCGGGCATCGGGCACACGGTCGAACAGCGCCGGGTGGGCGTTGGCCATGACCTGCGCCTCCCCGGCCAGAGTCAGCATCTCGGTGTCGTTGAGGTTGTCC
>NZ_AJTS01000034.1 GCF_000275725.1 Vreelandella stevensii S18214
CGTGGAGTAGGTGATGTGCAGCCCCTCACCGTGTGCCGCGTGGGCCTGGGCCTCCAGTTCGGCCAGCGCCTGGGGGTCACCCAGATAGAGCACCTTGCCCACCCCGTGGCGGTCCATCTGTTCGGGCGGCACCACGTCATAGGTGAACCCGGTGGAGGCGTGCAGCGACAGCAGGTGGGGCGCTTCGGCATCGACATGCCAACCCTCATCGCGATACAGGCTCAGGCGCACCTGCGGGGGCCGGGGCAGATGAATCAAGGTGTGTGCATGTTCAGGTGCCAGGTGAGACGCGCTGACCAAGCGGTCATCCGGGGCGTGGGTGTAAGCACCGTTGGTACTGATCAAATGGGCCGGAATGGCCAGTTCCTCACGAAACACCCGCATGTCGTGGTAATGACGGCCCGAGGCCAGCGCCACACGGTGACCCTGTTGCACCAGGGCGCGCAGTACGTCTACCGTGCTGTCGTGTAACCGGTGGTCGCTACCCAGCAGCGTACCGTCCAGGTCGGAAACAATCAGGCGTGGGGTCATACAGGCTCCTTGGGCGTGGCGCATGAAGTGAGCCTCAGCTTAACCGATTCATCCGCAAGCGGGTAAGTCATTGACCCGCCTGAGCGGGCGTGACTTACCCAAGGGCAACGATTGGCGCAGCCAACGGGAATCCGTATAGTGGCACCCTACTCTCGCCAACTGATCGAACACATGCTTCAAAATAACTCCCTGCTTGCCCAGCTCAAGCAACAGATCCGTGAAACCACTCCCCGCGCCGAAGGGGTGATCAAAGCCACCGAAAAAGGCTTCGGGTTTCTTGAAACCGACAGCGGCGAATCCTATTTCGTGCCGCCGCCTGCCATGAAGCAGGTGCTCCACGGCGACCGCGTCGAAGCCGTGATTCATGAGAACGGCGACAAAAAATCCGTCGAGCCGGAGAAGCTGATCGAAGCGGGCCTGGACCGCTTCATCGCCCGCGTGCAAAAGCGCGAAGGCCGCCTGGCAGTGGTGCCCGATCACCCCTCGATTCGCAATGTGCTGAAAGCCCGCATCAAGAACAGCCTGGACGAAGACAGCATTGGCGACGGCGACTGGGTCGTGGCGCGTCTGGTGCGCCATCCGCTCAAGGAGAACGATCGCGGCTTCTTTGCCCAAATCGACGAGCTGGTCGCCAAGGTCGACAACCCCGCCGTGCCGTGGCGTGTCACCCTGGCGCGCCACGCGCTGGAGCAGGAGTGCCCGGATGCCGGTAGCGACTGGCCGCTGCGCGATGAGGGCCTGACTCGGGAAGACCTGACGCAACGCCCCTTCTTCACCATCGATGGTGAGAAGACCCGCGATATGGACGATGCCCTGCACGTGGTGGCGCGTCCGGAAGGCGGCTGGCAGCTGAGCGTGGCCATTGCCGACCCCACGGCGTATGTGGATGAGGAGCACGCGGCCGACCTGGAAGCGCGTGTGCGTGCCTTCACGGTTTACCTGCCGGGCCAGAACGTCACCATGCTGCCGGAGCAGCTGGCCGATGACCTGTGCTCGCTGTGGGAAGGCCAGGAGCGCCCGGCCCTGGCGTGTACGCTGGACATCAACGCCGACGGCAGCCTGGGCGACTACCGCTTCTTTGCCGCCAACGTGACCTCCCACGCCAAGCTGGTGTACGAGCGCGTCTCTGACTGGATCGAAGGCCAGGGCGACTGGGCACCGGCCGAGGAGATTGCCGAGCAGCTCAAAGCACTGCAGGCCCTGACGGAAGCCCGCACCGCCTGGCGCAACGAGCACGCACTGGTGTTCAAGGACCGCCCGGATTACGTGTTCGATCTGGACGAAGCAGGCAACGTGCTGGGCGTGCGTACCGAAGACCGGCGCATCGCCAACCGCATGATCGAAGAGTCGATGATTGCGGCCAACGCCTGCTGTGCCGACTTCCTGGCCAGCCATATCGGCCACGGCATCTTCAACGTGCACCGCGCCTTCGAGCCCGAAAAAGCCGAAGCGGCTCAGGAGTTCCTCGCCAGTCAGGAGATCGACGTGGCCCAGGAAGCACTCACCGAGCTGGCGCACTACAAAGAGCTCAAGCGCGCACTGGAAAGCCGTGACGACGCCTGGCTGGATGCCCGCCTGCGCCGTTTCCAGGGCTTCACCAGCATGTCGGCCCAACCTGGCCCACATTTCGGCCTGGGGCTGCCCGCCTACGCCACGTGGACCTCGCCGATCCGCAAGTATGGCGATATGGTCAACCACCGCTTGATCAAGCGCGTGCTCAAGGGTGAACAGGCCCCGGCAGAGGCCAGCCAGCAGCTCACCGAGCAGCTCACCGAACGCCGCCGCCTGAACCGTATGGCCGAGCGTGACGTGAAAGATTGGCTCTACGTTCGCTACCTGACCCCGGCAGCACAGAACCAGGATACCTTCGAGGCCGAAATCATGGCCATCAATCGTGGCGGCATGCGGGTGCGTCTGATCGAAAACGGCGCCACGGCCTTCGTGCCAGCCCCCTTGATGCATAGCGACCGCGACAAGGTGGTGATCGACGATAAAGAGGGCCGCATTCAGATCGAAGGCGAAGAGCGCTTCAAACTGGGCGACAGCCTGCGTGTCTCGCTCACGGAAGCCCGTGAAGAGACCCGCTCGCTAGTGGCGAAACCCGCCGCCTGACCCCGGCATGGCCTCGCGGCAAGCGTCGGCGAGGCCATGAGCAGCACCATGCAAAAGGGCACCCGAAGGTGCCCTTTTTTAGCGCTCTGAAAAAGTGCGCGGCTTACCAGCCGGTCACTTCTTTCAGTGCATCGCCAATTTGCGCCAAGGAGCGTACGGTTTTGACACCGGCGTCTTCCAGGGCAGCAAATTTCTCGTCGGCAGTACCTTTACCACCAGAGATGATGGCGCCAGCGTGGCCCATACGCTTGCCGGGAGGTGCTGTCACACCGGCAATGTAGGAAACCACCGGCTTGGAAACGTTGGCCTTGATGTAAGCCGCGGCTTCTTCTTCAGCGGTGCCGCCGATTTCACCGATCATCACGATCGCTTCGGTTTTCGGGTCCTTCTCGAACATCTCCAGGATGTCGATGAAGTTGGAGCCCGGAATCGGGTCACCACCGATGCCGACACAGGTAGACTGGCCGAAACCGTGGTCAGTGGTCTGCTTGACCGCTTCGTAGGTCAGGGTACCGGAACGCGATACGATACCCACTTTACCCGGCTGGTGAATGTGACCCGGCATGATGCCGATTTTACATTCGCCCGGGGTGATCACGCCGGGGCAGTTCGGGCCGATCAGACGTACGCCCAGCTCGTCGCATTTTACTTTCGCTTCGAGCATGTCGAGGGTCGCGATGCCTTCGGTGATGCACACGATCAGCTTGATGCCAGCGTTGGCCGCTTCAAGGATCGAGTCTTTGCAGAACGCTGCCGGTACGTAGATCACGCTGGCTTCTGCGCCGGTTTTCTCGACCGCTTCTTTCACGGTGTTGAACACGGGCAGGCCCAAGTGCGTCTGGCCACCTTTGCCCGGCGTAACACCGCCGACCATTTGCGTGCCATAGGCAATCGCCTGTTCGGAGTGGAACGTGCCCTGGCCACCGGTGAACCCTTGGCAGATGACCTTGGTGTTCTTATCGATCAGGATACTCATTACTTGCCCTCCGCTGCTTTGACAACCTGCTGAGCCGCGTCGGTCAGACTGGTAGCAGCGATGATGTTCAGACCGCTGGACGCCAGCTTCTCAGCGCCCAATTCAGCGTTGTTACCTTCCAGGCGAACGACGACCGGCACGTTGACGCCGACTTGCTCAACGGCACCGATGATGCCTTCGGCAATCATGTCGCAACGAACGATACCGCCGAAGATGTTCACCAGAACGGCTTTGACGTTGTCGTCAGACAGGATGATCTTGAACGCTTCGGCTACGCGCTCTTTGGTCGCGCCGCCGCCAACGTCCAGGAAGTTGGCCGGCTTGCCGCCGCTCAGGTTGACGATGTCCATGGTGCCCATGGCCAGGCCAGCGCCGTTGACCATGCAACCGATGTTACCGTCGAGGGCCACGTAATTCAGTTCCCACTTCGCGGCGTCGGCTTCACGCTGATCTTCCTGGGAAGGATCGCGCATCGCCTGCAGGTCCGGGTGACGGTACAGGGCGTTGCTGTCGAGGCCCAGTTTGGCGTCCAGGCAGTGCAGGTTGCCTTCGTCGGTGATCACCAGCGGGTTGATCTCGAGCAGCGCCAGATCCTTGTCGTGGAACAGCTTGGAGAGACCCAGGAAGATCTTGGTGAACTGCTTCACCTGATCGCCTTCCAGACCCAGCGCGAACGCCAGCTCACGCGCCTGGTAGGGCTGTGCGCCGACCAGCGGATCGATTTCGGCCTTGAGGATCTTTTCCGGCGTCTCTTCGGCGACGGTTTCGATCTCGACACCGCCTTCGGTGGAGGCCATGAACACGACGCGACGAGTGGTACGGTCAACGACCGCGCCCAGGTACAGCTCGTCGGCGATGTTGGTGCAGGTCTCTACCAGAATCTTGGCAACCGGCTGACCTTTTTCGTCAGTCTGGTAAGTGACCAGGTTCTTGCCCAGCCACTGCTCGGCGAAGGTTTTGGCTTCTGCCGGGTCCTTGATCAGCTTGACGCCGCCCGCTTTACCGCGGCCGCCAGCGTGAACCTGGGCTTTGACGACCCACATGTCGCCGCCGATCTTTTTGCACGCTTCTACTGCTTCTTCGGGAGTGTCCACGGCAAAGCCTTTGGACACTGGCAGACCATAATCGGCAAACAGCTGTTTACCTTGATACTCGTGAAGGTTCATCGATTCATGCCATTGGTTGCATGTGACTCGAACGATGATCAGTCGCCCTGAAGAACATCTTGCAGGTGCTGGTCATCCCCGTACTTTCATGACGGCGAGTTGCCACGCCGCCATGAAAGTGGTGCGCCACCTGACGGTGGCGCTTGGTTGTTGCTTAGCGAATTACTTGCGCTTCTTGCGGTTGGCCATGTGAATGGCATGACCTTCTACCGCCAGAGCAGCTTCGTGTACGGCTTCCGACATGGTCGGGTGCGCGTAGCAGGTCAATGCCAGGTCTTCGGCGCTGGAGCCGAATTCCATGGCGATCACGCCCTGGGCGATCATCTCACCGGCGTGCTGACCCACGATGTGCATACCGAGAATACGGTCGGTTTCCGCATCGGCAATGATCTTGGCGCTGCCTTCGGTGGCGTTGTTGGCCATGGCACGGCCGCTGGCTGCGAAGGGGAAGCTACCGGTCTTGACTTCGATACCCTTGGCCTTGGCGTCCTGCTCGGTCATGCCGACCCAAGCTACTTCCGGGAAGGTATAGATGACGCTGGGGATGGTGTCGTAGTTCATCTCGGCCTTGTGACCGGCGATGATGTCCGCCACCATGATGCCCTCTTCAGACGCCTTGTGGGCCAGCATCGGGCCACGTACACAGTCGCCAATCGCGTAAACGCCCGGCACGTTGGTACGGCACTGGTCGTCCACGAAGATGAAGCCACGCTCGTCCAGCTCGACACCCATGCCATCGGCTACGACGCCTTTGGTGTAGGGACGACGGCCAACACATACGATCAGCTTGTCGAAGGTGATTTCCTGCTCGCCGTCAGCATCGGAGTACTTGACGATGACTTCTTCACCGTTGGTCTCGGAGCCGGTCACACGGGCGCCCAGTTTGATATCCAGGCCCTGCTTCTTGAGCAGTTTCTGAGTCTCTTTGGCAATCGTGGTGTCGACCATCGGCAGGAAGGAGTCCATCGCTTCCAGCACGGTGACTTCAGAACCCAGACGGTTCCAGACGCTGCCCAGCTCCAGGCCGATGACGCCAGCGCCGATCACGCCGAGGCGCTTGGGCGTTTCCTGGAATTCCAGTGCGCCGGTAGAGTCGACGATCAGGCCTTCGGTCAGCGGCGTGGGCGGAATTTCCACCGGCACGGAGCCTGCCGCAATGACGATGCTGTCGGCGTCGTAGGCGGTGGTGTTGCCGTCCAGATCGGTGACTTCGACCTGCTTGCCAGATACGACCTTGCCGGTACCTTCGATGGCGGTCACGCCGTTGGCCTTGAACAGGCCAGAGATGCCGCCGGTCAAGTTCTTAACGATCTTGTCCTTGCGGGCCATCATTTTCTTGACGTCCATGGTGACGTCACCGGCTTCGATACCCATGTCATCGAAATCGTGCTTGGCTTCGACGAACTTGTGCGACGCTTCAAGCAACGCTTTGGACGGGATACAGCCTACGTTCAAGCAGGTGCCGCCGTGGACGACCTTGCCTTCCTTGCCAATCCATTTTTCAACACAGGCGGTTTTCAGGCCCAGCTGCGCAGCGCGGATAGCCGCTACGTAGCCACCAGGGCCAGCACCGATAACGATCACATCAAACTTGTCAGCCATGTTGGCTCCTTTAGCTTGGCTGCCCCCTCCCGGGTTGATCTAAACCGGGCAGGAGGCAAAGTGCGATTGCAGAGAACGTTTCATCAACAGCGAAGGCGGATCAACGCGCTTCGTTATACGTCCAGCAGCAAGCGAGCCGGGTCTTCCAGCAGCTCTTTGATAGTCACCAGGAATCTTACCGCATCTTTACCATCGATCATGCGGTGGTCGTAGGAGAGCGCCAGATACATCATCGGGCGAATCTCGACCTTGCCGTTCACCGCCATGGGGCGATCCTGAATCTTGTGCATGCCCAGGATAGCGGTCTGCGGCGGGTTGATGATCGGCGTCGACATCAGTGAACCGAAGGTGCCACCGTTGGTGATGGTGAAGGTACCGCCGATCATGTCGTCCATGCCCAGCTTGCCGTCACGGCCACGCTTGCCGAAGTCGACGATGCTGCGCTCGACGTCAGCGATCTTCATGCTGTCGGTATCACGCAATACCGGTACCACCAGGCCACGGTCGGTGGAGACGGCGACACCGATATCCTGATAACCGTGGTAGACGATGTCGGTGCCGTCGATGGAGGCATTGACGTCCGGGAAGCGCTTGAGCGCTTCGGAAGCGGCTTTTACAAAGAAGCCCATGAAGCCCAGTTTGACATCGTGGGTCTTCTGGAAAGTGTCCTTGTACTGGGCACGCAGGGCCATGATTTCCGTCATGTCCACTTCGTTGTACGTGGTCAGCATCGCCGCGGTCTGCTGTGCCTGAACCAGGCGCTTGGCGATGGTCTGGCGCAGACGGGTCATCGGTACGCGCTTCTCTTCGCGCTCACCCGCCACCGCCGGAGCCACCGCAGCCTTGGCCGGCGCAGAGGACTTGGCAGCTTTCCTGGCCGAACCATCCTTGACGGCTTTCTGAACGTCTTCTTTCAGAATGCGACCGCCTTTGCCGGTACCTTCGATCCTGGAAACGTCCAGATCGTGCTCGGCAACCATCTTGCGAGCAGCCGGTGCCAGCACTTTGTCACCCACCTTCTCATCGGCGCCTTCATCGTCAGCGTCGTTGGAAGCGCTGCTGGAAGAAGAAGCGCTGGCCTGGTCACTGCCACCGCCTTCTACGAAGGTTGCCAGAATCGCTTCGGACTCAACCTGGCTGCCTTCTTCTGCCTTGATTTCCGCCAGGGCACCATCGGCAGGCGCCACGACTTCCAGCACGACCTTGTCGGTTTCGATGTCGGCCAGCACTTCGTCACGCTTGACCGCTTCGCCTACTTTCTTGTGCCAGGTCGCCACGGTGCCTTCCTGAATGGACTCAGGGAAGCTGGGCGCCTTCACGTCGTGCTGCTTGCCACCGGCGGCTGGCTTAGCGGCTTCCTTGGACTCGGCCTTCTCGGCGTTGTCAGAAGATTTTTCTTCTTTCTTACCGCTGTCGCCCGAGGCGCTGCCTTCACCAATCTTGCCCAATACCTGCTCGGACTCGACGGTATCGCCTTCTTCGGCCATCACGTCGGTCAGGGTTCCCGCTTCCGGTGCGACGACTTCAAGCACCACTTTATCGGTCTCGATTTCAACGATCAGTTCGTCGCGTTCGACGCTGTCACCCGGCTTCTTGTGCCACGCGGCCACGGTGCCTTCGGCAACGGATTCCGGAAAGGTTGGCGCTTTGATATCAGTAGCCATGTCGTTTCCCTTATATGTTCTCTAAGCCTGGCGGACGCTTAAATATTAAAAGCGTCTTCCACCAGCTGGCGCTGCTGTTCAGTGTGGACGGACATGTAGCCCGCTGCCGGAGCAGCCGAGGCAGGACGCCCTGCGAATTTCAACTCACGACCCAGGCCGTCTTTCAACAGGTCGGCCACGGCACGCATGTGGTGCTGACTGGAGTACCAGGCGCCCTGATTCAGCGGCTCTTCCTGACACCAGACGATGTCTTCCACATTGACGTATGCCTGGAGCACTTCAAGAAGCTCTTCTTTCGGGAAGGGGTAGAGCTGCTCAAGACGAAGGATGATCGTATCGTCACGCTCGTTCTCAGCACGCCAGTTGGCCAGATCATAGTAGACCTTGCCAGCGCACATGATCACACGAGTGACTTTCTCTGCATCCAGGTTGCCCTGGTCGGGCAGCACCATGTGGAACTTGCCATGGGCCAGATCTTCGAGACTGGACACGGCTTCCTTGTGGCGCAGCAGCGACTTGGGCGACATGACCACCAGCGGCTTGCGCAGCGGGCGAATCACCTGACGGCGCAGCAGATGGAAAATCTGGGCAGGCGTCGTCGGTACGCACACTTGCATGTTGTGCTCGGCGCACAGCTGCAAGAAACGCTCAAGGCGTGCCGAAGAGTGCTCGGGGCCCTGGCCTTCGTAGCCATGGGGCAGCAGCATGGTCAAACCACACAGGCGTCCCCACTTGGTCTCACCAGAGGAAATGAACTGGTCGACCACGACCTGGGCACCGTTGAAGAAGTCACCGAACTGCGCTTCCCAGATCACCAGATCGTTGGGAGCCGTGGTGGAGTAGCCATACTCGAACGCCAGCACGGCTTCTTCCGACAGGAAGGAGTCGTGGATGGTGAAGCGGGGCTGACCATCGGCCATGTTTTGCAGCGGCACGTAGGTCGTCGCGTCTTTCTGGTTGTGCACCACCGCATGACGATGCGAGAACGTGCCACGGCCAACGTCCTGACCGGTAATCCGGATCGGGTGGCCTTGATCCAGCAGCGTGGCATAGGCCAGCGTTTCGGCGAAGCCCCAGTTGAGCCCCATGCCGCCCGCCTGCATCTTGCGGCGGTCTTCATAAATCTTGGCGACCTGACGCTGTACTTCGACACCGTCGGGGATCTCACACATCTTCGCCGCCAGCTGTTGCAGGCGTTTCATGTCGAAGGTGGTGTCGGCATTGCCGGTCCACTCATGGCCCAGGTAGGGAGCCCAGTCGACGAACAGCGACTTGTTGGGTTCCTGAACCAGTGCGTTGGCCACGTGATTGCCTGCCACGAGATCATCGCGGTAGGTTTCCACCATGGCTTTGGCGTCGTCTTCGGACAGCACGCCCTGCTCGATCAGACGCTGCGCATACAGCGTGCGTGAGGAGGGGTGGTCCTTGATCTTGGCGTACATCAGCGGCTGGGTGCCCGATGGCTCGTCGGCTTCGTTATGGCCGCGACGGCGGTAGCACACCAGGTCGATGACGACGTCTTTCTTGAACTGCTGACGGTAATCCAGGGCCACTTGCGTAGCGTGAATGACCGCGTCCGGATCATCGCCGTTGACATGGAAAATCGGCGCCTGAACCATCTTGGCAATGTCAGTACAGTATTCGGTGGAGCGTGCATCGGCCGGGTTGGAGGTCGTGAACCCCACCTGGTTGTTGATGACGATGTGTACCGTACCACCGGTCTTGTAGGCGCGGGTCTGGGACATCTGGAATGTCTCCATGACCACACCCTGCCCCGCGAAGGCAGCATCGCCATGAACGTTGATCGGCAGCACTTTGCTTCCGTCAGCGTCGTTGCGGCGATCCTGGCGGGCACGTACCGAGCCTTCCACCACCGGCGCGACGATTTCGAGATGCGACGGGTTGAACGACATGGCCAGGTGGACTTCGCCACCAGGCGACATGACGTTGGAGCTGAAGCCCTGGTGGTATTTCACGTCACCAGAACCACGCTCGATGACTTTCTTGCCATCGAATTCGTCGATCAGATCCGCAGGGTTCTTGCCCAGGATGTTGACCAGCAGATTCAAGCGGCCACGGTGGGCCATGCCGATCACGACTTCCTTGGTGCCATAGCCACCGGCGCGCTGAATCAGTTCGTCCATCATCGGTACGAACGACTCGCCACCTTCCAGGCCGAAGCGCTTGGTACCCGGGTACTTGGAGGCCAGGTAATTTTCCAGACCTTCCGCAGCCGTCAGGCGCTCCAGTACGTGCTTGCGCACGTCATCGCTGAACTTGGGCGCGCTGCGTACCGATTCGAAACGACGCTGCAGCCAGCGCTTCTCTTCGGTATCCACGATGTGCATGATTTCGCAGCCGATGGAGCGGCAGTAGGTCTGCTCCAGCGCGTCGACGATCTCGCGCAGCGGTGCTTTATCAATACCCAGGAAGAAAGAACCTGTCTGGAACTCGGTATCAAGATCAGCTTTGGACAGCTGATGGAATGACAGGTCGAGGTCGGGGACGGGGGTGGGATTACGCAGACCAAGCGGGTCGATATTGGCCTTTTGATGGCCACGGAAGCGATACGCGTTGATCAGCTGCAGGACTTTGACCTGCTTTTTGTTTTCACCGCTGTCGGACGCGGCGACTATCCGGCCTGGGCGACTTTCACGGCCAAGCTGGTAGAACTGATCACGAATGGGGCTTAGTGGAACATCGTGGGAGGCACTGCCTTCAGCACGCGGCAACTGATCGAAATAGCTGCGCCACTCGTCTGAGACAGAATCAGGATCGGCGAGGTACTGCTCGTAAAGCGCTTCCACGTAGTGGACATTGCCACCACTAACGTGAGAGGAACGCCACATCAACTCCATTATGCCTTGTTGCATCTCTCGGTCACCCTGCACTGATGGGGTGGTATCGGCATCGCTGCATGCGTGCAACGACATCGCTATTGCCCTGCCGGCGGGGCGGGACGTTTGCCGGCGGCGCCGACCTGAGGCCGGTAGCCCTTGTTCAAACACGTATGATGACGCGTTTCATTACCAGTTCATGGTCAAAAGCCGGTACTCGTCGCACCGGCTTTTAAACTTGGCTGATCCATGGTGCGGCGCGTCGCCGCACCATGACAGCCCCTATGATAACAAGCGAAGCGCCACGATTTAAGTAGCTTTGTGATGCAACTTACGTGGTAGTCGCTTTTTTTTCACAGGATTAATGAGTTACGTCGCATCTGCGAGCAACATTTCACGAATTTTACCAATTGCACGAGTCGGATTCAGACCTTTCGGACATACCGCCACGCAGTTCATGATGCCGCGGCAACGGAATACCGAGAACGGGTCTTCCAGGCTGGTCAGACGCTCACGGGTGGCGGTATCGCGACTGTCGGCCAGGAAGCGGTATGACTGCAGCAGACCCGCCGGGCCCACGAACTTGTCCGGGTTCCACCAGAACGACGGGCAGGACGTGGAGCAGCAGGCACACAGGATACACTCGTACAGGCCGTCCAGCTTGTCGCGCTCTTCTGGCGACTGCAGACGCTCGATGGCGGGCGCTGGCGTGTCGTTTTGCAGATACGGCTGGATGCGCTCGTACTGCTTGTAGAACAAGCCCATGTCCACGACCATGTCACGGATGACCGGCAGGCCAGGCAACGGACGCAGAGTCAGCTTGTTGTTTTTCACGACGTCCGACAGCGGCGTGATGCACGCCAGGCCGTTCTTGCCGTTCATGTTCATGCCATCGGAGCCGCACACGCCTTCACGGCAGCTGCGGCGATAGGCCAGGCCACTGTCCTGCTCTTTCATCAGGTGCAGTACATCCAGCACCATCAGATCGCGACCTTTGGTATCGACCTGGAACTCCTGCATGTAGGGCGCGGAGTCGGTTTCCGGGTTGTAGCGATACACGGATACCTGAAGATTTGACATGGTGTCTCCCTCTCGTCGGTGCGGAGATTAGTAGGTGCGAACCTTCGGCTCGAACGTATCGACTGTTTTCGGCTTGAAGTTGACGTCGCGCTTCTTCAGCTCTTTGCTAGCCGGGAAGTAGAGCGAGTGTTTCAGCCAGTTGACATCATCACGGTCGGGGTAGTCGTAGCGCGAGTGGGCACCACGGCTCTCTTTACGCTCAAGGGCAGCAATCGCCGTTGCTTCTGCCACTTCCATCAGGTTGTCCAGCTCCAGCGCTTCGACACGGGCAGTGTTGAAGGCGTTGGACTTGTCCGGCAGGTGCGCATTGTCGATGCGGCCACGCAGTTCCGCCAGCTGTTTGACACCTTCCTGCATGTTTTTCTCTTCACGGAATACACCGAAAGAGTTCTGCATGATGCTTTGCAGCTCGGCCTTGAGCTCAGGAATGCTTTCACCGCCTTCAGATTCGTTCCAGCGAGTGATGCGCTTCATGGCGGTTTCGATGTCCGACTCGGAGGCATCCAGGTATTCGATACCTTCGTTCAGCGCGCCTTCGATGAACATGCCCGCAGCGCGACCGAAGACCACCAGATCCAGCAGCGAGTTGCCGCCCAGACGGTTGGCACCGTGTACCGATACACAGGCAGCTTCGCCACACGCGAACAGACCGTTGACGATCTTGTCGTTGCCGCTCTCGTCCTGGGTGATCGCCTGACCATGAATGTTGGTCGGGATACCGCCCATCATGTAGTGGCAGGTCGGTACGACCGGAATCGGGTCCTTGGCCGGGTCGACGTGAGCGAAGGTCTTGGAGAGCTCGACGATGCCGGGCAGACGCTTGCCAAGTACTTCTTCGCCTAGGTGATCCAGCTTCAGGAACACGTGGTCGCCCTTCTCGCCACAGCCGCGGCCTTCGAGGATTTCCATGACCATGGAACGCGCCACGACGTCACGGCCCGCCAGGTCTTTGGCGTTGGGCGCATAGCGCTCCATGAAACGCTCGCCATCCTTGTTGACCAGGTAGCCACCTTCACCACGGCAACCTTCGGTGACCAGCGTGCCCGCACCGTAGATACCGGTCGGGTGGAACTGCCACATTTCCATGTCCTGCATCGGGAAACCAGCGCGCAGCGCCATGCCGATGCCGTCACCCGTGTTGATCAGGGCGTTGGTGGTCGACGCGTAGATGCGTCCGGCACCGCCGGTCGCCAGCACGGTGGCTTTCGACTTGACGTGTACCACTTCGCCGGTTTCGATGCACATGGCGATACAGCCCACCACGTCACCGTTGGCGTTCTTGACCAGATCCACCGCGTACCACTCGTTCAGGAACGTGGTGTTGTTCTTCAGGTTGTTCTGGTAAAGGGTGTGCAGCAGCGCGTGACCGGTACGGTCGGCGGCGGCGCAGGTACGTGCCGCCTGACCACCTTCACCAAAGTTCTTGGACTGACCACCGAACGGACGCTGATAGATGCGGCCATTGTCGAAACGCGAGAACGGCAGGCCCATGTGCTCGAGTTCGAAGACGGCCTTGGGGCCTTCTGAACACATGTACTCGGCAGCGTCCTGGTCAGCGATATAGTCGCCGCCCTTGACGGTGTCATACATGTGCCAGCGCCAGTCGTCGTTCGGGTCGGCGGAGGCAATCGCACAGGTGATACCGCCCTGAGCAGAAACCGTGTGGGAGCGTGTCGGGAACACTTTGGACAGTACCGCTGTCTTTTTACCGGACTTGGCCAGTTCAAGAGCGGCACGCAGGCCAGAGCCACCGCCACCCACGATGATGGCGTCAAACGTCAGGCTACGAAGGTTAGACATAGATCAAGCTCCCCACAGAATTTGGATGCCCCACACCAGGTATACGAAGATGGCCAGAATGATCAGCGTCTGGGCACCCACGCGCAGGCGAGTGGACTTGAGGTAATCGGTAGTGACTGTCCACAAACCGATCCAGGCGTGCGCTGCAATGGAAATGAAGGCCAGCAGCGAGAAGATACGCATCCAGGTTTGCTCGAACAGCCCACTCCAGGTGTAGTAATCCAGGTTCGGATTAAACAGCAGGTAAGCGACGATGAAGACCGTGTAAAGGGCCAGAATGACGGCGGATACCCGCTGCATCAGCCAATCGGACAGACCGCTACGGCCAAAACTCGTGATGTTGGTTACCATACCCAAACTCCTGCCAGAATAATCAGAACCGCACTGACTACGACCGTAGCCTGTGCTTTTTTCACACCACCCTCCAGGGTCACGCCAATGTTGGCATCCATGAGCAGGTGCTTGATGCCTGCCACGAAGTGGAATGCCAGGGCAGACAGCAGCCCCCAGGCCACAAACTTGGCGAGGACGTTATTCGCCAGGGCATTGCTGACAGCGTCAAAGCCAGCCGGAGATGACAGGGATTTACCCAGCGCCCAGAAAGCGAAGATCAGCCCGACGAACAGGATCACGCCGGTAATACGGTGCGTAATCGACGTCAGCGCTGGCAGTGGGAAATGTATCGTAGTCAGGTCTAGGTTTACGGGTCGTTTGCTATTCACGGCGTTATACACACTCTCTTGGCCCGCTCAGCGACGGTCGGGCATAACCCGAGCGGGCGGTGGTTGCTGGAAGGGGCTCGGCCGTTGCCAAGTCGGGCACGACCACCTACCTGCCGGTCGCGCGCCGTGGATTATAAGAACCTTAGCCCCTGCTGACAAACCGATCTCAGACTTAACTCGACCATGGTGCAAGAAAATAGCCAATGGTCTGAGTCGATTTTGCGATGCAGCATGGTTATAGTGACATTAGATGGACGGTTTGATAAGCCTGTTAACGTATCGTCAACCCTCTGTCACTTCGGTACTATAGATCTCGGTTAATCATATACAATTATTATCCAAAACAACACATCCTGTACAAGCATGTCTAGCATTACGGCTAATTGACAAAATGTCGCACACTTCTATAGTGGGCAAGCCTTTTCGCCGGCGCGGCATGCGAAACAACGACTTTACGTCCCAAACCGAACTCGAAAGGAGGCCATCATGGCTGACAGGAAAGCGACATTGACGGTAGACGGTCTCGATAAGACGATCGAACTACCCATGTATTCCGGCACACTTGGCCCCGACGTCATCGACGTGCGCGGCCTGGGCGCCGAAGGCCTGTTTACCTACGACCCCGGCTTCATGGCCACCTCTTCCTGCCAGTCCGCAATCACCTACATCGATGGCGGCAAGGGCGTACTGCTGCACCGCGGCTACCCCATCGACCAACTGGCAAAAGAATCCAACTTCGTCGAAGTGTGCTACACCCTGCTGTTTGGTGAACTGCCCACAAAAGAGCAGTACACCGATTTCGAATCGCGTATTCGCAATCACACCATGGTGCACGATCAGATCAACAACTTCTTCAAGGGCTTTCGTCGCGACGCACACCCGATGTCGATTCTGTGTGGCGTGGTCGGTGGTCTGGCAGCGTTCTATCATGACCACATGGACATCACTCAGGAAGAAGACCGCGTCATCAGCGCGATTCGCCTGATTGCCAAAATGCCTACCCTGGCCGCCATGTCGCACAAGTATAACGTTGGCCAACCCTTCAACTACCCGCGCAACGACCTGAGCTATGCAGAGAACTTCCTCTACATGATGTTCAGCAACCCTTGCGAGGAGTACAAGATCAACCCGGTGTACGCCAAAGCCATGGACCGCATCTTCATGCTGCATGCGGACCACGAGCAGAACGCCTCCACCTCCACCGTACGCCTGGCAGGCTCTACCGGCGCCAACCCGTTTGCCTGTATCAGTGCGGGCATCGCGGCACTCTGGGGCCCGGCACACGGCGGCGCCAACGAAGCCGTGCTGAACATGCTCGACGAAATCGGCGACGATTCCGAAGAGAACATTCAGCGCTTCGTGGACAAGGCAAAAGACAAGAACGACCCGTTCAAGCTGATGGGCTTCGGTCACCGCGTTTACCGTAACTTCGACCCGCGCGCCAAGGTCATGAAAGAGACTTGCGACGAAGTACTGGCCGAGCTGGGCCTGGCAGATGACCCGCAGCTGAAGATTGCCAAGCGCCTGGAGCAGATCGCTCTCGAAGACGAATACTTCATCGAGCGCAAGCTGTACCCGAACGTCGATTTCTACTCCGGCATCATCCTCAAGGCCATGGGTATTCCAACCAACATGTTTACCGTGATTTTCGCGGTATCCCGTACCATTGGCTGGATCTCCCATTGGCACGAAATGCTCAGCGAAAGCTACAAGATCGGTCGTCCACGCCAGCTTTACACTGGTCATGACCAGCGTGACTACCCCAAGAAGTAATCGGCGGCTTGTACGGCGATAACTGAGCGACACAAAGGCCACCCACGGGTGGCCTTTTGCGTGCAGCCTACCCCTTCATGACACCACTCCCCCATCAACAACAAAGGTGCTTTATGTCTTCTATCACTACCGTTGCCTTTATCGGCCTGGGCGTCATGGGCTATCCCATGGCAGGACACCTGGCCAGGCAGGGCCTGACCACCCGCGTTTATAACCGCACGACCACCAAAGCCCAGGCATGGGCCGATCAGTTTGGCGGCACGGCCCACGCCACGCCCGCCGAAGCGGCCCAGGGCGCCGACCTGGTGCTGGTGTGCGTAGGTAATGACGACGACGTGCGTCAGGTCACCACCGGCGAACACGGCGTGCTGCAGGCCATGGCCCCCGGCAGCTATCTGGTGGACCACACCACGGCCTCAGCCGACCTGGCACTGGAGCTGGATGCCGCCTGCCGCCTGCAGAGCCTTCACTTTATCGATGCCCCGGTATCCGGCGGCCAGCAGGGCGCTGAAAACGGCGCGCTGACCATCATGTGCGGCGGTGAACAGGCCCCTTTCGATGCCGTCGCCCCCGTGCTTGACCACTATGCCCGCGCCGTCACGCTCATGGGCCCTGCCAGCAGCGGCCAGCTCACCAAAATGGTCAACCAGATCTGCATCGCCGGCCTGGTACAAGGGCTGGCGGAGGGTCTGCACTTTGCCGAACAGGCAGGACTGGATCAGCATCAGGTGATCGAGGTGATTTCGAAAGGTGCCGCAGGATCCTGGCAGATGGAAAACCGCCACAAGACCATGATCGCCGATGAGTATCAGCACGGCTTTGCCGTCGACTGGATGCGCAAGGACCTGGGCATCTGCCTGGAGCAAGCGCGCAGACTGGACGCCACGCTACCCGTTACCGCACTGGTGGATCAGTTCTATGCCGACGTGCAGCGCATGCAAGGTGGCCGGTGGGATACTTCTTCGCTATTGAAGCGTCTCCGCAAAGGCGAATAGCGCTTGACATTTTGGCGCTGACAGCCGGATCAGGGTTTTCCACACTATCTGTGGATAACCCTGTTCACAACCACTACAAAACGTCCCGTAATCGCCATGAACAGTGACCCAGCCTTAAATTGGTCATTTTTTGATCTAATATAAGGCATTGATTTTAAAGGAATTAAGCCAAGACACTGATTTTTTGGGACGTCTTCACAAGGCTGTGCACAACCCTCTGCCCAGACGAGCAAAAGTGGACAAGTCAAGCACAATATTGACAAAAAAAGCGATAAATTGGCTAAAATGCCAAACAGGAAGCAGCCGAAAAAGCAACGCGACATTGGGTTGCTATCGAGACTTTTTGAAGGGGGAAAATACAAAAAACCAGGAGAAGGTGGCGTCCCATAGGGGGTTCGAACCCCTGTTCCCGCCGTGAAAGGGCGGTGTCCTGGACCACTAGACGAATGGGACGTATCTACCTTTTTACATCATGGTACATCGTTAGCATGGGCTAATGATGGTGGAGCCAAGCGGGATCGAACCGCTGACCTCCTGCGTGCAAGGCAGGCGCTCTCCCAGCTGAGCTATGGCCCCACATGTCGTGAAGACGGAGCGTATATTACTGATTACGCTCGCCTTCGTCAACCCTGTTTTCGCAAGAAGCGTCAAATATCTCGCTCGCCGCTCATCTGACGCTCCCTGCCCCTCTGTACAGGTCGAGTGTTTACAGGTCGCGGAACTCTTTTTCGAAGCGTTTCGCCTGCTTTTTCGATACGCCACCCAACACCTCGATAGCGTGGCGCAAGCGAGCCCGCGTCACGTCCGACCCGAGAATCGCCATGGCGTCCATGACGGACGTGCTGGAAGCACTGCCCGTAATGGCAATGAACACCGGCGCCAGAAACGCCTTCATCTTGAGCTCGAAGTGTTCCGCCAAGTGTTTGACTTCCGTCAGCAGCGCTTCCTTGTGCCAGGCATTGACGGCTTCGAAGCGCCATACCAGGAATTGCAGCAGCTTCACCAGCTCTTCGTCTTCCAGCTTGATAGCATCGAAATCCTGCTTTTCCAACGAGGGCAGCCCAGAGAAGAAATGGCCCGCCAGCGGAACCACCTGCGAGAGCGTCTCGACCCGCGGGCGAACCTGGGGCAGGATCTGTTTGACATAGGCATCGTTGAACGCCCACTCGCGCAGCGCCAGCAGCAACGCATCGTCATCCAGGTCTTCACGAATATAAACGCCGTTGAGCCAGGTCAGCTTCTCCAGATCGAATACCGGCCCACCCAGCGATACCCGCTGAATGTCGAACTCAGCCATCATTTCGCTCAGGCTGAACTTTTCGCGCTCATCCGGCATCGACCACCCCATCCGCCCCAGATAGTTGGTGACGGCCTGGGGCAGAAAACCCATGCGACGATAATAGTTGATCGAGGTCGGGTTCTTGCGCTTGGAGAGCTTCGACTTGTCCGGGTTGCGCAGCAGCGGCATGTGGCAGAGCTGGGGCATTTCCCAACCGAAGTAGTCGTAGAGCAGCTGGTGCTTGGGTGCCGAGTTGATCCACTCTTCGCCACGCAGCACATGGGTGATGCCCATCAAATGGTCATCGACCACGTTGGCCAGGTGATAGGTGGGCATGCCATCGGACTTCATCAGGATTTGCGCGTCCACCTGCGCCCACTCCACCTCGATTTTGCCGCGCAGCATGTCGCTGACCACACAAACGCCTTCACTGGGCACGTTCATGCGGATGACATACGGCCAGTCTTCCTGCTCACGACGCGCTTGCTCGGCGGCATCCAGCGCCAGGTCTGCAGGTTTCAGGGCCAGGTGCAGGCCTGCTTCCTTGCGGGATTCACGCAGCTCATCCAGCTCTTCGCTGGTGCGATAGCACTTGAAAGCATGCCCGGCGTCCAGCAACTGCTGTGCATACTGTGCATAGATCTCGCCGCGCTCGCTTTGACGGTAAGGGCCATGCGGGCCGCCTACATCAGGGCCTTCGTCCCATTCGAGCCCCAGCCACCGTAACGAGTCGAGAATCATCTGTTCTGATTCAGGGGTAGAACGCACCCGATCGGTATCTTCAATGCGCAAGATGAACTGACCACCGTGCTGACGGGCAAAGCAGAGGTTGAACAGCGCAATGTAGGCCGTGCCTACGTGCGGGTCCCCAGTGGGGGAAGGCGCAATACGAGTACGTACGGTCATCAATCTATCCTTGTGGCGGTAAATGCATCGCCACATTATACGCGCCCCAGCTATATCCAACAGCACCCTCAGGGGAACGAGTTTCCTTTAAAAGCGTCATAAGCAAAGCTCAATGTCCACGGTGTGGAAGATGCGCGTTAAAGCACAATCGCTTAGTATGGTGTAGTACCCATGATTCGTGTTCATGCATGCGAACGATTCTCATCGTTTACAGCGTGTTCTGAGCGCCACCGAATAGGTGGAAGTACACTTAACGAGCTGATTTAGCTCATCGATAGGAAGATGAAATGGAATCGCTAGGCTCACGTATCAAGCAACTGAGGCTTAGGGCCAAGCTCAACAAAGCTGCCCTAGCACGTAAAGTTGGCGTGTCGGATGTCACCATTTCTTATTGGGAATCTGGGGCAATCAAACAGATCGGCCATGAACGCCTGGTGGCGCTCGCGGACGCACTGGATTGCTCGCTAGCTACCCTATTGGAAGGAGACAGCGCGCCGCAACTGCTCACCCTGAACCATACTGGTCCCCTCCCCTGGGAACAGGTTCAGGCCACTGCTATCACCGTGCCGCATCACCTGCCGTTGAAGATCGACTGGAAAGCACCTTGCGTGATGGTGACACCTGCCAAGGAAGCAGATTTTTCACCAGCGTCGGCGGGAGACCTGCTGCTCCTTGGCCCGACACACGTGTTCCACAAGGCCGGGCATTACCTGGTACAACGGGATGATCAATACGTCATTGAGCACTATACAAAAGCGCCCAATAGCACGTCGATCCATGCCGTTCTGCTTGCCCACTGGTGTGCTGCCTAAAGCATCTTTACCTCCCCGTCCCTAATTGTCCTCAAACACGTCCACCTGGTCGCGCGTTCGTCTTGGTTCACTGCCTATCAAGAGACGCCGCGAGTAGGTGGCCACCTGACCCAACCCATGGCGGGACTGGCTGACCAGCTCTCCCGCCAAATGCTCACCCAGATCACCAATGCGTGCCCGCACGCTGGCTGGCTGTACAGCGGCTTCGGAAAGCTGTACTCGCACCACGTACCCGCCATCCGGCAACCCACTTCCCGTACCCAGCGGCCCGACTTCGAACTGCCCTTCCCTGACTTGAGTACGTGCCTGCCAGCGCACGCGGCTCAGCTCACGCTCGACCACGACCTGTACCTGGGCTCCGTCCGGCAAGTTGGTCTGGCCCGCAATCATCAATCGGCGGTCAGAGAGTAGTTGAGCAGAGGTCGAGACCTCCACCTCCAGCGGCTCGATAGGCTCGGCTTCCGCTACCGGCTCGGCCGCGGCGGTCTCTTCCACCTGCACCGTCTCTGCCGGCGCCTCCTCTTCGGGACCACTGCAGCCCTGCAACATCAACGCACCCAGCAGAGCGGCTCCTGCGTAACCTAGCGCTTTCCCCATCACCACGTCTTCCCCTTGTTATTGGCGGATACCTACCATACCGCCTTTGACCACAAAAAACGCAAAGTGATGCAAGCATTTACCCAATATCAGACCAGGCTTGAGAAGCGCTTTGAAGGACACGCGGAATTGCTGGGGTTATGGATATCGACATCGCTTCGTCCCTTGGCAAAAGCCACCCCATCGAACGCCTTCGCGCGCGTCGCCGCCAGAAGCCACCACCCACCAGCGCGGCCTGAAAGATCGCGTCACCCGCGACCGCCCCCGCGTCGAGTACGCCCAGCGGGGGCGGCTCATCTATCGTAGGGAAAGAGGGATGGCTAGGTAAGGTCGCTCAGTTCAACCTCTAAAGCAGTCGCAATACGGGTCAGCACACTCAACGAGCCGCTTTTTTTCCCTGACTCTATTTCGGAAAGGTACCCTTGGCTGATCCCTACTTTTTCCGCCAGCTCACCTGCACGTAGTCCACGGTATTCGCGGTACACCTTCACGGGTGCCACGCCATCCAGCAGCGCATCCACAACCGCCACAGGAAATGACTCTTCACCACGCGCCACCACCGCGTTGGCAGCGTCAATATCGTCCTGGTCTTCCAGCCGCGCAAGCAACGCATGGTACTCCTGCTCAGGCAGAACCACTAACCGCTCGCCCGTGGGCGTTTGAATAATTTGAGGTGTGCTCATGCAGCCTCCTGTAAATTGTCTGGTGCGTTATGGGCACTTTATTGATAAACGCCGCCACGGGCACCGATGTTAATGATGTCGAGTACATCGCCATGCTCGTCGATGATCACCCGCCAGTCGCCTACCCGCAGCCGAATATAATCGCTCCCCTTCAAGGCCTTCACATTGTTGCGCTGGCTTTCCGGGTCTTCCGCATAGGCCTTGATTTTGCCTTGTATGCGCTTCGACTCAGGTCGCGGCATTCGCTGCAACACCTCCAACGCGCTTTTACGGTAAGTGATCGTTTTCATTGCCACCATTATAGCTAACAGCGAATTAGCAGCAAAAAATTTTAGCTTTTAGCTAAAAAAAATCCATCATTCCCGCCAGCCTATTCGGTGTCACTAACCCCACGCTCGGTAGCCAGCCCGGAATCCGTGGAGGTCGTGCTTACCATTCTCTTCCGCGAAGCCGATGGCCAACCCAGCAAAGCGTTGCTGGACGCCGTTCGCAAGCGCGTCGATGAACGCCGCCCGCTGACGGATCGCCTCACCGTGCAAGCCGCCACCCTGCTGCCGTTCAGCATCACGGCGATGCTGGCCCTGCGCATCGGCCCCGACCTGCTGCCCGAAACACCGCTCACGCTCGCAGGCTTCAAGCCCCAGATCGACGCCACGGCCTGGCTGGTGAGCGAGGTCGCGCACAATTTCACGGAGCAGGGGTATACCTGCAGCATTCGTATGGAGAAGCGGTAGAGGTACGCAAACCATTGGCTCTCTGAACAGCAAACAGGGTTATTGGGGTTATAAATTTTGACAGGCTCACATTGCAGGGTTATAGTAACCCCATGTTCAACGACAAAGGGGCAGGAGGTGAACAGCAGAGTACTGATCAAGGAACTGGAAGCGGATGGATGGACATTAGTCAGAGTCAAAGGCAGCCACCACCACTTCAGGCACCCGACCAAACCCGGCACCATCACCGTGCCACATCCGAAAAAGGATCTGAAAACGGGATTGGTCAAAGGAATCAGGAAAAGCGCTGGCCTCGAATGAGGCTGGCCACTGCTGCCCCCACTGATAGAGGTGAGCCATGTTATTTCCCATTGCCATTGAACGCGGCGACGAACAACACGCCTATGGCGTCGTCGTGCCCGACCTGCCCGGCTGCCACTCCGCAGGCGACACCTTCGAAGAGGCCCTGGCCAACGCCAAAGAAGCCATCGATGGCTGGCTGGAAGTGGCCGTTGAATACGGCGATCCCATCCCCGAAGCCACGTCCATCGAACACCACATGGACAATCCCGACTTCACTGGCTGGATCTGGGCCGTCGTCGATATCGACGTCACCCCGTACCTGGGCAAAAGCCACAAGATCAACGTCACCCTGCCCGACCTCCTGGTCAAACAGATCGACGACTTCGTCGCCCGCCACCCCGGCGACAAAACCCGCTCTGGCTTTCTCTCCCGCGTCGCCATGGCCGAACTGGCCAGGAACAAACAAGCCAGCTAAGCCCCACGCAAAAGCCCCGCACACGCGGGGCTTTTTATAACAGGCTATTTTATTCTGGCTGCCACTACCGAATTTCACCGCTTTCCCATCAGCTACCTCTGCAAAAAAGCGCTGCATTACAAGCCAGAATGGCACCTTTACTTTTCTGCACCGCTTCCGATACAGGCGTCTAAAAACAACCCTACGCCCACTCAAATAATAAAAATATTCTTTTAAAATCAAGAAGTTAAAAAAAATGAATATAATAGGCTACTATTTTTTTCCCATAGCTCTTGCGCAGTCCACTTAAAATGTCAGACTATAGCAATGTATAACAGAGTAAAAGACTCCAAAAGACACCACTCACAAGCCGCCGCACTCCACACCTAGCGCACGCTGGGGGGTAGACCATGACCGCATTCACTAACATCGGGCTGTACAGCCCCAGGCAAGCAGAACGCCTCATTGGCGTAGACGCGGAGAAGATCCGCCGCTGGCTTATGCCTGAGCGGTCAGCCAAAGGTCCGTTATGGGAACCTGAGCCCCAAGCGCTAGGCGCAGAAGACACGCTGAGCTTTAAAGACCTGCTAGAACTGCGTGCGGTGGAGCAATTCCGTCGCCACAACGTAAGCTTGCCGGTGATTCGCGAAGCACTGCATGTGCTTAGAGACTACTTGCAACGTGACTATCCTCTGATCAACCCCCAGCTCAGCACCGATGGCAAGAAAGTGTTCTTGAAGGTGCTGGAAGACAGCGGCGAAATGGCCATCACTGACCTAGTGAAACGTCAAAACGTATTTCACGCAGTGATCTCCCCTTCGCTGAAAGCGGATATTGAGTTCGACCCATCTGGCTACCCGATTCGCTGGAAGCCTGATCCAGAAGACGAGGACATTGTGGTTGATCCTCGCTTTGCCTTCGGCAAGCCCATCGTGCTACCTAGCCACATGCCCACGGCCACACTGGCCCAGGCGGCCGAGGTAGAAGGCAGTGCTGAAGCAGCAGCCCGTGCGTATGACGTGACGCCAGAAGAAGTAGAGCGTGCCGTAAAATTCGAAGAAAGGATTTTATCGGGTGCACTTCTTCATTGACGAAAATATCAGTCCCCGCATTGCCAACGCACTTAACC
This sequence comes from Vreelandella stevensii S18214, assembly GCF_000275725.1. Classification (GTDB taxonomy): domain Bacteria; phylum Pseudomonadota; class Gammaproteobacteria; order Pseudomonadales; family Halomonadaceae; genus Vreelandella; species Vreelandella stevensii. The sequence goes on from NZ_AJTS01000034.1 coordinate 24,135, forward strand.
ACCTAGCCAAACTCTGCAGCGAAAGCCACGCGGTTTTGCATGCCCGTGAGGTCAACGGCGGCCCTGGCATGCCGGATGAAGTTTGGCTAGAGCAGCTCAAACAGTCTGATAAAACCTGGGTTATCCTTTCCAAGGATCGCTTCAAAAAAGGTGATCCTGAAAGGTTGGCCTTCGAGAACTGCGGGATTACCACGATTAACCTAGGGAAAGACTGGAAAAAGAAGAACGTGTGGGAAACTGCGTTGCGCTTGATTGAATGGTGGCCAGTTATATCAAAAGACGTTTTAAAGGCCCAAGGCCCGATGCACTACGAACTAACTTGGGTAAGATCCCCCAAACTGCAAGGGCGCAAGAAAACCACAAAATAACAAAAACCCCCAACCAATCCATGGCCGGGGGCGTGGGTGCCGCATCCTTCTGGCGAGGCGGAGTCCGTCCCGCGTGCTACCAAGCGACGTAGGTAGCGTCTCAAACTCAGGCCCACTTTGCTGTAAGTGATCGCCGACAATATTTGTAAGAGATCTCTCACTTTGCTACCTATCTAAGAGGAGAGTTACAGCCGAGTTCTCAGCCAGGCGGCTACCTTTTCTTGCGAGCGAGTATCCCCAGGTAGATCGTCTGCGATCAAATCCTCCCCTTTGTGCAAGGCCGATAACGGCGCCGTCGCAGAGAGTACCTTGTTCAGCATATAGAGCACTTCATACCCCTGACCGCGATTGAACAGGCTGCTATCAGGCTCCCCGCGAAGGTTGGGGTTATCGTTTGGACCAGCAGTCCATTCATAGGCTATCTTCAGGTCTGCCTTTTGGAAATTTGCCATGTTGACCTCAGTAGTCGGTGTAAAGAACGTTGCCGCGTGCTTCTGGCGAAGCAGTTTCTACAACGCATGCTACTTGGCGACACAACCACTATGGCAAAGAACCATGAGACTGAATGTAAACCTTTAGCCCTACACCGCCCAGCACCGCGCTTGCCTGACCACCACCCCGCGAAACTGCTTAGCGGTGATAAAGCACCCTTCCCCGCCCGAAGGCGGCAACAGGCGGCAGCGGCTGCCCACGCGGTGGGTTTTGAAGAGTCGGTACTCGCTCTCTACTTCCGCCGCCATCAGATTAGTGTGGCCATATGAGCCCGCTTCGTCCATCACCAGCACATCGCCCTCCATCCATGGCCCACCAGGGGGCACCTCGTCGCTGATCTCGACCAGAAAACAACTCGGTGGAAACTTCCTCCGGTCCATCTCCGCTACCGCAGGGTACTCCACCCCCACCACGGCAGGCCCTAAGTAGTTCACTCGCATCCGCGTTCTCCTGTTGGCTCCATCACGAGCAATGCGCTGCACCGCGTTCTAGAGCTTTGGCACTGTAAAAATTATCAGTAATTAACAAGGATTATGGAGGACTACTTTCCTGAAATTGCTGATCTATGGATAAAGTAAAAGAAAAAATAGGCGAAAAAGCTGAAAAGATAAAACTAAAAACTAAAGTCTTTATTTGACAGAACGCACATAACCAAACATTTAAATTAAAAACAGATGCGTTTTAAAAAAAATCCGAAAACAAAGAAACATGAACTATTAAAGCAAGCAAGACAGGAACCCAGGCTAGTACTCGAAAGAAAAACAATAATTTTTCAAGCTTCTCACCATCGTTCCCGAGATTAGTGGTAATGCGATCAACAGCATCACTAAGATCTGTAGGATAAATATCTTTCCTGCCTTGAAAAGCACTCAACACAAGATCCTTTGAATCAGTAACTCGTGACAATTGTCTCTTTTGATTATCAATAACCTCAACGATGACAAAAGTTGCCACTAGAAGACCCAAAACTATTAGCGTACTTTCAAATACACCTCCAGCCTTAGGAATAGCAATCACAGCTGCAAATGAAACAGGTATTCCCAATAGCTTACCCGTAATATCACCCATCACTTGCGAAAGCTTACTTGATATACTGACCTCAGCTTCAGCAACCTCTCTCTTTGCTTTATGAAAAGCAAAACCGCTTAAATAAACTGCTAAATTTTTATCGTACACCTCCAGAAAAGAAGACCAATTCTTGACCAAATAATAAAAAGGCTTCTCACTTTCAGGCCGCGCTTGAACAAACTCAGCCATAGTATTACCAAACACACCCAAACGTTCACGATAATGAGGATCTTCTGTTTCTGAAGATTTACAGAGGTATTTTAACCGATCAGTTGGAATTTCCTCTGAGACTTTAAGTAAATCTTCATCTACAAAGGTCTCAACAACCACTGGGTGAGTATTACCTATTTCTTCGGGTTTCAAAAACACTAAACGAAGGAATCTAGTCTTTGCTTTTTCATCATGATAATGAGCCAGTTTCGACAGACAGGAAATTAACTCACAAACATGAGCCAGCCTAGAAACAAATACATTAGATTCAATGCCATCATCATAATAGTCTTCTTCGACAAGATAAAAACCAGAAGGCATTTCTCCTCTGCCTATTTTTTTGTCTTGCTTTAAGAAGTCAGAAACATTATCGTAAAATCTACTAGAAGAGCGTGCTTCAGGCCTGATATTAAAATACACCTTACTACCATCAGGAATTTCACCAGTCGGAACCAGATCGTTTTCATCAACTGTAAAATCAATGAATTGGCCAGAACGCGACTTCACTATATCTTGAATTAGCTCACGGCAATCTTCTGCAACAATAGTTCCAGAAAACGCTCCGCTACTTAGCGCAGGCCTATCAACCATGCGATATAGAGTTACTAAAGCACCAATAGACACTAGCCGCTACTCTTCTGTGTTATCTTGATTATATTCATCTAATGTTTCCAATATTTTATCAACCATATCAGGAGGCAAGCGCGTCAAAGTCAATGATTCTTCAGCTCTATTATAATATATATCAGCAGCTTCATCCTCACCCAAAGCACCTTTCTCAAAAGAGAATTTCCAACCATTCCCCTTTGCAGTTATTCTTGTATGTTTATTTAACGCTGTTCTACTTACTGGAAATTCGGCAGGAATAGCAACTTCCTCGCTATTCATACGCGCCATATATATCTCGACAATTTCATCAGCCCTATTGGCAACACTATCAGGGATATGCCTTATAACAATATGGCCTACTTCAGAAAGCTTTACTGATTCACTGCATTGTTCCTTACCATCTAAATATTCATAAAGAGCATTAACAAACTCTTCTCTTTTGGGTTTGAGATCTTCATTTTCCCGAAAAAATCTTTTAGACTCACTTAAAAGATTATCAGTTGCTCTTACAGCAGCTGCGCCTGGAGCGCAACCTAAAGCGGTCACAAAATACCCAGATGCAGACTTAGTACTTGTGGAACTTATAAAGCTTAAATAATTCAGCTCAGCTTTAGCGTCTGGGTCCGCCGCATCATAATCAGAAAACTTATTAAAACTAATTCTTGCGGCTTGATGCAAGCGACGTAGATCAAGCTGATCAAGCTCCTCAGGCTCTAGCCGATCAGTTAAAGTCAGCCCAGGAGTTTTTTTGATCATAGCAGTCAGAAAATATCTACCATGCTGATTTTCATAGTCCGCAAACAGGATATAACCACCTGTTGCGGCCTTACTACTAGAGGCTTTTTCATACAAGCGACGCATGCCCACTATTGATAAAGCCATAAATTGTTCATCGGTGGGGTCTTCAGACGATTTATAAACTTCAAAACTGTCTGGAAATGCACCACGACCTTCACCGTTAACAAAAGTGCCATAGTGAGCACTATTATGTCTTGTGCCATATATTTCAGTGACCCCATCAAGCAGCTTAATCACAGCTGGGTTTGCAGGATCAAGCACCACGTCCCGAAAATTTGACTCTTGGATATCTTTATGTTGATCTTTTTTCAGTTCATGCATTACAACTTTATTGATAGCCATTTAAAACCTAATATTATTTGTTGAAAACAAGCCAACTTCCCTAAAAGTTAGCTTCCTGGACCACCCGCCCAATCCGAACCACACACCGCCCCAGAATCTCCACATCGTGCATATCCTGCAGCTTGATCATTTCCGGCTGGTAATGGTCGTTATCGCTAATCAAGTACAGTGCCCCGCCCGCTAACCGCTGCACCCGTTTAATCCGGCGCTCACCACTCACCAGCAGCAAGAACACCCCTTCCTGCTTAGGGTCGCGGTTGCTGCGATCCACCAGCACCCAGTCGCCATCGGCCAAGGTACCGTCCATCGAATCGCTGCACGTTGACGAGCGCTTCCTTCAGCGCAAGCTGGCACATGTGCACGAGCGCTGCGGGTTAAATTACATCGTTTTTGATATTTAGAGCCTAACCCATGAACCCTAATAACACCATTAACCCTAAGCTGAATTATGCCACGTGAGGCTGCCAGCAGCCCATGATGGCCCAGCTCAACAAGCGCGCATGTGCCGAGATGAAGCGGATTCAACAGCTTGAAGTGCTTTACAGGGCGGCCCCTGCTCGCCTGCTGATGTTGCGCGGTATTGCACAGGGCAAACAAGACATCCTCTCCACCGGATAGCACGGTGATGAAATCCTCGACCTGGCCTGCCCACTTCTAAGCCCGAGTGTTGGTGCTGCACGTTTTACTCTGTGAGGGATGGCCTTTCTTCCGTACAATAGTCCGCCACCCCCCTTGCCGCTTCTGAAAACTCGCTATTGGTGTACCACGATTTTTGGAAAGTGGGCGTTCTCCGCCACTAGGTACACTGGCGGTACACTGAGGGCGGTTTTTAACGGTATCAGGTGGCAACATATGTGTATATTCATACAGTTACAGAATTTATTAAATGACTGATTTCATTAGCAACAACAGTGCCGACAGGGGTAGGTTGTTTTCTGTTGCCCCCATGATGGACTGGACCACAAGAGACTACCGTGCGTTTGCTCGCACCTTGACCAGGCGTGCACTGCTGTATACCGAGATGGTGACCACCGGTGCGGTGCTGCACGGCTCCCCGCGTGAGCGCTTTTTGGGGTACAGCGAGGTGGAGCATCCGATTGCCCTGCAGTTGGGGGGCAGCGATGCGGGAGAGTTGGCGGAGTGTGCTGCGATTGCTGAGGCGTGGGGGTATGACGAGGTCAACCTGAACGTGGGCTGCCCCAGTGACCGAGTGCAGAACAACATGATTGGCGCCTGCCTGATGGGCCACCCCGAAAAAGTGGCCGCCGCAGTCAAGGCCATGCAGGCGGCGGTGTCGATTCCGGTGACGGTGAAATGCCGTATTGGTATTGATGACCAGGATGAAGACGCCGATTTGGCGCGGTTCATTGATATCGTGGCTTCGGCAGGCTGCAGCGTGTTTACCGTTCACGCCCGCAAAGCCTGGCTACAGGGGTTATCCCCGAAAGAGAACCGTGACATTCCACCGCTGAACTACCCTCGGGTGCATCGCTTGAAGCAGAGCCACCCCGAGCTGCACATTGGCATCAACGGCGGGATTAAAACCCTGGCCGAGTGCCAAGCGCAGCTGGAGCACGTGGACAGCGTGATGGTAGGCCGCGAGGCGTACCAGAACCCGTGGCTACTGGCCGGTGTCGATGAGCAGCTGTTTGGTGAGCCCGGCCCAACCCGCACGCGCCTGGAGGCGGCCACGGCCTTCCGCCCCTATATTCAGCAGCGCCTGGATGAGGGCGCCAAACTGAATCATATTACGCGGCATTTGCTGGGGCTGTTCCAGGGCTGCCCGGGCGGGCGCCGGTTCCGCCGTCACCTGTCGGAACACGCCCATAAAGAGGGTGCGGGGTTACGCTTGTTCGATGACGCGCTCGGCCTGGTGCGCGAGCCGGAGACCGATACACCGCCAGTGGAAGAGCAAGCAACAAAACAGCCCGTGGCCTGACGGCCAACGGGCTGCTCAAAGCA
>NZ_AJTS01000035.1 GCF_000275725.1 Vreelandella stevensii S18214
CGCCTTGCTCGATACGCTCTCCCACCTCCTGGTCGATATTGCGCCAATACTCAAACGCCCGGGCCAATACCGGTTCAGAGACGCCGCCCGAGAGATGCCCGACCACATTGGATACCAGCCGCTCACGCTGGGCGTCGTCCATCACGTCGCGCACCAGCGCGTGGGCCTGGCCCCAGTCATCGTCATCTTTTCTGAGCGTGTAGGCCGTCCGTATGAACTGGCCGTCGGTCGACCACACGGCGTCTTCCGGGAAGCGCTGCCCATCTGCCTTGGGGCCACCCTTGCTGTTGGGTGCATAGGTAGGGTCGGTGGCGTGACGAATACGCATTGCGCCCCCTTGGCCATAGCTGTACACCGGGCATTTGGGCGTATTGACCGGAATGTGCTTGTAGTTCACCCCCAGCCGAGCACGGTGCGCGTCGGCATAGGAGATCGCCCTTGCCAGCAGCATCTTGTCCGGCGACAGCCCCGTCCCCGGCACCATGCTGTTGGGCTCGAAAGCGGCCTGCTCGATTTCACTGTGGAAATCAGTGGGGTTCCTGTCCAGCGTCAGCTTGCCCACCTCGATCAGCGGATAGTCGTCATGGGGCCAGATCTTGGTCAGATCGAAAGGGTTGATGCGGTAGGTTTTGGCATCTTCGAAGGGCATGATCTGCATCTTCAAAGTCCAGGTAGGGTGATCCCCCCGCTGAATGGCTTCGAAGAGGTCGCGACGGTGGTAGTCGGCATCGCTACCGGCCATCTGGTCGGCCTGCTCCTGGGTCATGCACTTGATGCCCTGGTCGGTCTTGAAGTGATACTTCACCCAAAACCGCTCGCCTGCCTCATTGACCCACATATAGGTATGGCTGGAATAGCCGTTCATGTGCCGCCACGTGGCAGGCACGCCCCGGTCTCCCATCAGCCATGCCACCTGGTGGGCCGACTCGGGCACCAGCGTCCAGAAATCCCACTGCATGTCGTGGTCTCGCAGGCCGTTGTCAGCCCGACGTTTCTGGGAGTGAATGAAGTGCTGAAACTTCATCGGGTCGCGAACGAAAAACACGGGGGTGTTGTTACCCACCATGTCGAAGTTACCTTCTTCGGTGTAGAACTTGATGGAAAACCCGCGGGGATCCCGCCAAGTGTCTGGGCTTCCGCTCTCGCCTGCCACGGTCGAGAAGCGGATCAGCACATCGGTCTTCTTGCCCGGCTGTAGAAAGCCTGCCTTGGTGTACTGGCTGACATCCTGAGTCACTTCAAAATGACCAAACGCCCCGCTGCCTTTGGCATGGGGCTGACGGTCAGGAATCATTTCACGGTTGAAGGCCGCCATCTGCTCCATCAGATAGTGGTCATGCATGACGATGGGACCATCGGCCCCGACCGAAAGCGAGTGCTCGTCGCTGGCAACCGGAATACCGGCTTCATTGGTGGTGGGGTGCTGGTGGCTACTCATGGCGCTTCCTCCTTGTCACATTCGACCAGACGCCGTTGCGTCGTTGGAAATGGCCCACAGCGCACGAGGCTTTCGCCTTTGCGCTGGCTGGCTCCCCCACAGGTATAGTCAACAAGCAGGCATATCGCCATCCATGGCGCCTTAACGTTGGCTATTGAAGCGATCAATATTTGCTATCAAAAAAGCTCAATACAGGGAGTCGGGAGGCGGTTCCAGGCTGGATTGAAAGCTTTCGATGGCCGTCTCGGCTTCTTCTATCTCATCGAAACGAGCGATGTGATAAAGCGCTTCGCCCTCATTGGCCAGCGGCAAACGGCTCATGCCAATTACGATGCCATCGGCCATGGCCAGCACCTCGCCCTCATCATTGCCGAAGGGGTCCGCTACCTTGCCCAGCACTTCGCCCTTGGCCACGCGCGCCCCCAGGCGCACCTGGGGCCGCAAAATGCCATCGATAGGTGCACGCGCCCAACTGGAGCCATTGGCCAGCTCGGCGGGGGCGGGAGTACGGCGGCGCTGCTCGCCACTCAGCATGCCCAGGCGGCGCATGACCCTGAGAATGCCTTTGACGCCAGGCGCAATCGCCCACTCATCGAAACGCAGTGCCTCACCGGCTTCATAGGTCAGCACGGGAATGCCCAGGTTCTGCGCGTAGTGGCGAAGGCTGCCTTCGCGCAGTTCGGCATTCAGAATGACCGGGGCCCCAAAGGCATCGGCCATGCGCTCTGTTTCGCTGCCAGGGGTCAACTGCGCACGAATTTGCGGCAGGTTGGTGCGATGAATCGCCCCCGTGTGCAGGTCGATGATATGCGTCGCATGATCGACGATCTCATCTCTGAACAACGCCGCAATACGCCCCCCCAGCGAGCCCTTTTCGCTGCCCGGAAAGCAGCGGTTCAAGTCGCGGCGGTCGGGCAGGTAGCGGGTCTGCTGCAAGAAACCGAAGACATTGACCACCGGCACGGCAATCAGCGTTCCGCGCAGGCTGTTGATGGACTTCGAGCGCAGCACGCGCCGCACGATTTCCACGCCGTTGATTTCATCCCCATGAATACCGCCACAGACCAGCATGACCGGCCCCTCTTTGCGGCCATGCACCACCTCGACGGGAATATGCAGCGGTGTGTGGGTGTAGAGGCGTGCCACCGGCACATCGATCTGTAACCGCTGGCCGGGCAACACCTCATGCCCGGCTAGCGTAAAAGGCGCTCGCCCCATGACAACTCCTCGATCAAGCATCGTGCAGTAGCTAAAAGGTTGGAAAACCTGATGTCTGACAACTCTATTTAGCATTATCCGACATCTTTGTTAACGCACGCTATGAAGTTCTGCGATTAACCATACACTTTTGAATGTAAAAAACCGGCGAGTTCATATAAAATACGCCGCATACGTGTCGAGAGTGAGGTGAGGTTCCATGGCAAGAAAAACCAAAGCGGAGGCTGCGGCAACGCGCGAAGCGCTGCTGGATGCGGCTGAAGAGGTGTTTTTCGAAAAAGGCGTTGCTCGCACCTCGCTTGAGCAGATTGCCCGCCATGCGGGGCTGACCCGCGGCGCCGTCTATTGGCACTTCAAGAACAAGGGCGATCTGTTCATGGCACTGGTGGAGCGGGTGCGCATGCCCTTCCAGTCATTGATCGATGAAGTCAATAACGCCGACCCACACGTCTCGCCGCTGGAATCCATTCGCCTGGCCTGCCACGCAGGCTTGCAGCGTATCGAGCAACCTTCCCATCAGCGTATTCTGTCGATCCTGCTTCACCGCTGTGAATTCTTCAGCGATATCAACCCCATTGCCATGCAGGATGAAATCGGCGAAGAGTGCTTCGACGAAATGCTGCCGGTGTTCCAACTGGCCCAGCAACAGCAGGATATGCGCGAAGATATCAGCCCGGAAACCGCCACCCGCCTGATGCAGTGTACACTCGGCGGCCTGTTTCACGACTGGCTGCGCACGCCGGATGCCTTCTCTGTCTCCGAGCGCGGCGCAGAAATCATCGATGCCCTGATCCGCATGATGCGCAAGTAAAGGCTCTACTGCACCGCAGCATTGCATCTATACTACAGGCACCCCATGACAGGAGCCGTGTATGGATGCCTTGGAGTTTGTTCGCGTACGTGAGCTGGAGATTGCGGTTCGCATCTGGAACCCCGATGCCAAACGAACCCTGATTGCCTGGCACGGGCTGGCTCGCCACGGCGGTGATTTTGCCGCCCTGGCCCGCGAGCTCGGCAGCGAATGGCGCGTACTGGCCCCGGACACCCCAGGGCGCGGCCTATCGAGCTGGTCGCTGTTTCCCGCCCATGACTACCTTTACAGCCACTATGTCACCGTTGCCATCGCGCTGCTGGATCACTACCAGTTGGAGCAGGTGGACTGGCTGGGCACCTCCATGGGAGGGCTGCTTGGTATGCTGATCGCCGCCGACGAGCAACACGCCCCGCGCATTGCGCGGCTGGTCCTCAATGACGTTGGGCCCGAGCTCGACAAGGAAGGGCTGATTGCGCTGTCGAGCTACTTTGGCGTCACCCACCGTTTCAACAACTTTGCCAACCTGCAGGCAGAGCTGATCAAGCACTATGCCAGCTTCGGCATCACCAGCGAGGCGGAGTGGCGCGAGCTGGCGCTCAATAGCGCACGACGCCTGCCCGATGGCAGTTGGACCTACCACTTCGACCCTCGCATAGGCGAGCAGTTTATCCACGATACCCCCCGGGATACCTGGGCCGACTGGGCCAAGATACGCTGCCCGCTCATGGTCATTCGGGGTGAAACGTCGGCTCTGCTGGCCGCCGAGACGCTGCCCAAAATGGCCGAGTCACAGCCGTCGTTGGTGACCATGACCGTGCCAGGCTGCGGGCATGCGCCGATGCTCAACGACGCCCAGCAGGTCAAGCCCATACAGCGCTTTCTGACGACTCCGTTAGCTGCGCCGTCCACGGCAACACCTGCCCAGCCAGCTGGCACGTTCAGCCAGTGGCTGGCAGATGTGTGGCGCTACCTGAGAGGCGGTAGATAGGGCTGGTTACGTCGGGTAGCCGTTGGGATGGTGCTTGTGCTGCAAGCGCAGTCTGTTGAGGCGTACCCGCGTATCCAGGTAGTCCTGCTCCATGACGCTACGGTAGGCCCCTTCACTGGCCAGATATTTGACCAATACCCGGTGCTCACCCGGCTGGGGGCAATCCCCCGCCTTGCAATGCAAGCGCACCACGCTGTCCGGCTCATTGAGCAATCGAGCAGTGGCACCGCCCTGCTGGTCTCGCTCGATCACCACCGCGGTAGCGCCCAGCAGGCAACGGCGCTGGAACGGCGCGTAGCGATGCAGCCCACGCTGCAGGGCGTGACACACGGCGGCCGCCAGCGGCGAAGCAACGGCAAAGGAAGCCCACAGCACCAGCACGCCCACGGGCACTCTCAACATGCCCAGCGGTAGCCAGCGTAGCACCAGTAGTTCGACGGCCAGCGAGATGGTGCCTGCCAATAGAACGAGCAGGCTCAGCGCCAGCGAGGCCGGCACGCCTGCAAACCCCAGCGAGACGAGCGTGCTCGCCATGTGGTCATCGCGGAGGCTATCGCGTTCGAACAGCTCCAACGGCGCCAATCGCAACAACACCAGCAGCCAATAGAGCGTGCCCAGCACCAGCAACAGGGCAAAGACGATGGTTGGAAACTGCAGAGCAGCAGACATGAAGGTTTGCATGGCGTGTTCTCCTCCGGGCAAGTTGCCCGGTCTTGTTCTCGCCTGAGCCTATTGTCGACCATTATTGTGCTACTCAGGCTAAAACGATGGTCACTTTCAGCTTAGCTCATCTTAGCCATGTCAGTAGCTCGGGCATTGACCCGTATCAGCCTTTGGCCCGACGCCCACAAAAAACGGGCACCCCGTGGGGTGCCCGTCTGGTGGATCGCTGGCGATCAGGTCAGGCCTGATCGTGCCCCAGCGCCGCCTGCTCATCCTCCTTGCGTTCAGGATGACGCTTGCGGTAGAGCCAGTCAGAAACAGTGGCAATCATGGCGTAGAAGCTGGGAATGAACAGGCTGCCCAGAATAGCGACAGACGCCATGCCCACGGCCACCGTGGTGCCGATATGGTGGCTACTGACATCACTGGCCCCGGTGGCCAGGGCCAGCGGCAGCGTACCAAAGATGAACGCCAGCGAGGTCATGACGATGGGCCGGAAGCGCAGCTCGGCCGCCGTGATCGCGGCTTCACGAATCGTCTTGCCCTGCTCTTTACGCTGCAGCTCGGCAAACTCGACGATCAGGATCGCGTTCTTGGCCGCCAGCCCCACGACCACCAGCATACCGATTTGCACGTAGACACTGGTATCCAGCCCGCGCAGCACGATACCGCCAATCCCCCCGAGGAAGGCAAACGGGGTGGCCGTCAAGACCGCCAGCGGCAAGGACCAGCTCTCGTACTGGGCTGCCAGGATCAGGAACACCATCAGGATACCGAACACGATGGCCAGCATGGCGGTATTGCCCAGGTTGGCTTCCTGATACGCGGTACCGGTCCAGCCCATGCCCCAGTTCGGCCCCAGCGTTTCCAGCACGACTTCTTCCATGGCCGCGATGGCTTGCGCCGAGCTGTAGCCCGGAGCCGCCCCGCCCTGGAACTGCGCCCCGGTATACACCCCGAAGCGTGACACCACCGAAGGCCCGACCTGGCGCTCCAGCGTCACGAACTCGGATAACGGGATGCGCTCACCGTTGCCGCCCCGCACGTAGACATTGTTGATGTCTTCGGGGGTCTTGCGGAACTCGTCCTCGTTCTGCAGATACACCTGGAAGTTACGGTTCTGGTAGCTGAAGAAGTTGACGAAGCCATTACCGAAGGTATTGGAAAGTGCCGAAGAGATATTCTCCAGGGCCACGCCGTAGCTCAACGCTTTCTGCTGGTCGATCTCCGCCCGGAACGAGGGAACGTTCACGTTGAACGTGGAGAATACTTGATTCAGCGCAGGGTGCTGGTTCGCCGCCCCCATGATCTGCAGCGATGCTTCATACAGCTCACGGGGCGATGCGCCGTCGAAGGATTGCAGGTAGCCGGTGAAGCCCCCAGTGGTCGACAGCCCCATGATGGGCGGCACGTTGAAGGCCATGGCCGAACCACCGTCGATGCTGGCACCCAGCTGCATGATACGGCCCACCAGCTCGTTGGCGGTCAGGTCGCGCTCCGACCAAGGCTGCATGTTGACGAACATGATCCCGCGTGCGGTGTTCACCGCGCTGGAGAGAATGTCATACCCCGCCACCGCCGAGGAGTACTGCACGCCGGGGATATCTTCAATGGCAGCACTTAGCTCGGCCATGTAGTTCTGGGTACGATCCAGCGAGGCAGCGTCCGGCAGCGACACGCTGACCAGCACGATCCCCTGGTCCGTTTCGGGCACCAGCGTGGAGGGCGTATTGGCATACAGCCAGTAAGAGCCCGCCCCTACCGCCACGGTCAGCGCCAGCGCCAGCACCCAGAAGCGCACCAGCTTCTTCACGAACCACATGTAGAGCGCCGTGAAGCCTGCAAAGAAACGATCGAACAGGCGCAGCGGCGTGGTAATGGCTCGCTTGAAAGCGGACTGACGGGTCTTGTGCAGGTTGTGCTTGATGAAGATCGCGGACAGCGCCGGGGTGAAGGTCAGTGCCATCAGCGCCGACAACGCCACCGAGATCGCCACGGTAATCGCGAACTGCTGGTAGATCTGGCCCGTGAAGCCACCCATGAAGGCTACCGGCACGAACACCGCCGCCATGATCAGTGACGTGGCGATGACCGGCCCACCGACCTCTTTCATGGCGCGAATGGTGGCATCGCGAACGCTGATATCGTCCTCTTCGCTGAGCACCCGCTCGACGTTCTCCACCACCAGAATCGCGTCATCCACCACGATACCGATCGACAGCACCAGCGCGAACAGCGTCAACAGGTTGATCGAGAAGTCGAACAGGTAGAAGCCGGCAAAGGTACCAATCACCGAGACCGGCACCACCGACATGGCGATGACCGTGAAGCGCCAGTTCTGCAGGAAGATGAACAGAATCACGATAACGATCAGGAACGCTTCGATGAACGTCTTGAGCACCGTCTCGACGGACGCATCGATGAACAGCGTCGTATCGTAAGGCGTCACGTACTCGAGCCCCGGCGGGAAGCGTTCAGCCAGCTCTTCCATGGTCGCCCGAACCGAGTTGGCCGTCTCCAGCGCGTTGGCGCCCGGCTGCTGGTTGATGATGATGGGCGTCATGGTCGCGCCGTTCAAACGCGCATCCACACCGTAGAAGGAGGCGCCCAGCTCGATCCGCGCCACGTCTTCCAGGCGCAGCGAAGAACCATCGGCATTGGTGCGCAGGAAGATGTTGCGGAAATCATCCGGGCTGGAAAGACGCCCGCCAGCGGTAATGGTGTAGGTATAGGCACGCGGCTCGCTCTGGGGCGTCGCGGCAAGATTACCGGCCGGAATTTCGGTGTTCTGAGCGCGAATGGCACTGGCCACTTCGCTCGGGGTCAGGTCGTACTGGGCCAGCTTGTCGGGATCCATCCAGATCCGCATGGCAAACTCGCCTCCCCCCAGCACCTCGGCATTGCCCACCCCAGGCACCTGACGCAGCTCATCGAGAATGTTGAGGGTGGCGTAGTTCTGCATGTAAACATTGTTGTAGTCACCGCTGGGCGAGGTCAGCGCGACCAGCATCAGAATGGAGTCGGAACGCAGCTCCACGGTGACACCCTGAGACTGAACGGCCTCTGGCAACTGGGACAAGGCCCCCTGCACGCGGTTGTTGACGTTGATGGTGTTGATATCACCATCGGTACCGATGTTGAACGCCACGCTCAGGCTCATCAGGCCGTTGTCGGCGCTGTTGGAGGTCATGTACAGCATATCCTCCACGCCGTTGATGGCTTCCGCCAGGGGCGCGGCCACGGTCTGTGCCACGGTCTCGGCATCGGCACCGGGGAACTGTGCCTGTACCGAGACCGTGGGCGGCACCACGCTGGGATACTGCTCGATGGGCAGTATCCGCATCGCCATCGCGCCTACCAGCGTCAGGATAATCGCCAGCACCGTGGCGAATATCGGACGACTGATAAAGAAGTTAGAGAAATTCATTATTGAGCACCCTCTTCCCCTTCCGCGGGCGCTTCACCAGCGCCTTCGGACATCTCGGCAGCCGCTTCGGCCTGCTCCTGCTGCTCCTGCGCTTCGGCTTCTTCCACGTCATCGACCAGCTGTTCTGCATCGCCATCGAAACGCACCGGGTCGATCACCATGCCCGGTTCGAGACCCGCCGGGTCACCCACTACGACGCTCTCGCCAGGTTCCAGGCCATCCACGATGATCTGCCAGGGGCCAGCCACATCGCCCAGTTGAACCGTCCGCTCACGCGCCTTGCTCTCGTCATCCAGTACGAAGACACGAGGGCCCATCAGCCCCTGGGTAACGGCAATTTCAGGCACCGCGATGACGTCGAACCGCTTGAGGCCTTCGAGGCGAACGCGCACGAACTGGCCAGGCAACACATCACCATTGGGGTTGTCGAACGTGGCCGAGGCTTGCACCGTACTGGTACCGGTATCCACGCGGGAACCGAGGTAGTTCAAGCGTCCCGCCAGCTCACCCCCAGCGCTACCCGCTAACCCGGGCACGCTGAGATGGGCGGTAATGGAGGACATGTCACCGGCGCTTGCGGCCAACTGGCGACGCAGCTCGAAGGCATCGCGCTGAGGTAGCTGAAAGCGCACTTCCAGCGGGTCCAGAGGCGTGATGGTGGCCAGCTCAGTGCCTGACGTGACCAGGTTGCCCACGTTGACTTGGCTCAAGCTGATCATGCCCGAAACGGGCGCGGTGACGTTGGAGTAGCCCAGGTCCAGATTGGCACTGGTGAGGGCGGCTTCCGCTTGTGCCACGCTGGCCTGCGCAACCCGCTGCTCTGCCAGCGCCTGGTCGTACTGCTGGCGGCTGACCGAGTTCTGGCTCAGCAGCTGCTCGAAACGCTGCGCATCCCGCTGGGCGCGTGCCAGCTCTGCCCGGGCGCTCTGCAGGTCTGCTTCACGCTGGTTCACCGTGGCCTGGTACAAGTCCGGCTCGATGGTGTAGAGGCGATCTCCCTCCTCGACCATTTGCCCGGGTTCGAAATGCCGCTCTTCCAGAAAGCCGTTGACCCGCGCCACCAGCGTGACTTCACTGTCGCTGCGCAGCAGCGAAGGGTAGGACTTGTTGAGCGGAATGTCCTGACGGCTTACTTCAGCGACTTCCACCGCGTGGGGCCGCGCTTCCTGCTGCTGGCCCTGCGGCTCCTGGGATGGCTGTTCCTGGCCACAGGCGGTCAGCGCCAGCACGGCGATCAGCGTCACCAGGCTCGCCCGGGTGGAGTGCATCACTCTTTTCATGCGTCGAATTCCCATTCATTTTTTCTGTACGTTGACGGATCGCAGGCGTGCCCCCACTGGCCGCGCTCAGGCGCCTGGGGTAGGAGGAGCACCAATGTCCATCGCGCGCTGGTAAGTGTCAGGCGCGTTGCTTTCAGGCAGGGTGAAGTTGACGCTGTCACCGGTCAGCCAGGCATTGACTTCCTCGATGGCCGCCACGTCCAGCATGCCCGACTGCTGGCGCAGCGACATCAGATTCACCACGTAGTCGTAGCGCGCTTCGGCGTAGCTGGCGATAGCGTTATAGAGGTTCTGCTCGGCATTCAGCACATCGACGATATTGCGGGTACCCACCTCGTAGCCTGCGCGCGTCGCTTCCAGAGCGCTGCGGGTAGACACGATGGCCTGGCGGCGAGCATCCACGGTTTCCACGTTGTTGCTGACCTGGGTGTACAGCGAGCGCACCTGTTGAATCGTGGTGCGGCGCTGGGACTCGAAGTCGTACTGGCTACTTTCGAGCTGGAAGGTGCCCTGACGAATACGCGCACTGGTGCTGCCACCGGTGTAAATCGGCAGGTTGGCGGAAACGCCTACCTGGCTAGAAGAGTTGTAGCCACTGACCACATCGCTGTCGCTTTCCGAGTATTGATAGTTGGCGAACGCCTGCACGGTGGGTAGACGTCCTGCCCGGGCGATTTCCACACCGGCCCGAGACAGCTCGATGCCTGCCCGCTGGGCCAGTACCTGCGGGTTGCGCTCCAGTGCCTGGTCGACCCAATAGTCACGGTCGGTGGGCGCAGGTAGCGCAATCGGCATGGCGTCGCCCAAGGCATCGATGTTGGCGTAACGCTGCCCGGTCAACTGCTCCAGCGCTTCGAACGCCACTTGCAGGCTGCTCTCGGCGGCAATGCGGTCGGCCCGAGACTGGTCGAAGCTGGCCCGCGCCTCCTCCACTTCGGTAATCGCAATCAGCCCGACTTCGAACTGCTCGCGGGCCTGCTCCAGCTGGCGGCCAATGGCGCGCTCTTGCGCCTGACGCGCTTCCAGAACCTCATGGGCGCGCAGAATATCGAAGTAAGCGCTGACCACGTCGATGAGCAGCTGCTGTTCCGTCGCGGCCAGCAGGTAAACCTGCTGATCGATCTGGCGCTCGGCCTGGTTGAGTTCCTGGCGCGTCACGGCATTGAACAGCGCTTGGGTCGCTTCCAACGACAGCGATGCGGTGTTGAAGCGATCATCGCTGACCCCCACTGCAGCCTGGTCGGCCCCTACGTCGACGCCTGCCCCCCGCGCAGAGCCCTGGCTTTCGTACTGCTGGTTATGCACGACGCTCCCGGAAGCATTCACTTGGGGCAGCAAGCCACCGCGCACCACGTCCCGGCCCGCCTCTACGCCAGAAAATTCGGCGCGTGCCGAGGCAAGGGCGGCGTTGTTGTTCAACGCATCACGGGTAATGGTGACCAGGTCAGCCGCCTGGGCAGGCAGAATGAAGGAGGAGGTCAGCACGGCCAGTAGCAAGGGGCGTAAAGGGGCATTGACTGCCCAGTGTGCTAGTCGCATGGGATTGCCTCTAGGTGTCAACGTTGGAAGACGCACAGCGCCAGTCTGAAAGAGTGGGCATTATAGTTACATTCATGTATGTATGCTAGCCTTGAACTTGGCGAATTTGTGTGTACAAAGCGCCTACCCAGCCCAGGCCCTTTTACCTTAGTCCAATGCACCGTTGGTGGGGGGCTTTTTACGCTCACGGCACTTGAATTGCCGAGGGTCGATGCCCCATTTTTGCAGCCGGGAGGCCAGCGTCGTTGGCTTGACGCCCAATAGCTCCGCCGCCCCACCCGCACCAGAGATCTTGCCCTGTGTCGCTGCCAGCGCCTTCAGCGCATTGTCCCGCTGGTGCTGCTGTAGCGCCTGTTCGGTCATCGGCGTTTCGGCAAGGGGCTCGGCGCCCTTGTCACGCTCCGCCATGACCTGCCCCGGCACACTGGGCTCCGGCGGCAACAGGTCGTCGAAGCAGAGTCGGCGGTCCTGGGTCACGATCACCTGTCGTTCGATGACGTTTTCGAGCTCGCGGATATTGCCAGGCCATGGATAGCGGGTCAGCAGCTCCAATTGGGCGGGAGGAATACGCACGCCCGGCTTGTTGAACTTCAAGCAGGCACGGTGCAGAAAATGTCGCGCCAGCAAAGGCACATCCTCGATGCGCTTACGCAGCGGCACTGAATCGATAGGAAACACGTTGAGCCGGAAATAGAGATCCTCTCGGAAATGCCCGGCGTCGATCATCTCTTTCAAATCACGGTTGGTGGCCGCAATCACGCGCACGTCCACTTCGCGGGTGCGGTTGTCTCCCACTCGCTCGAACTGCTGATCCTGCAATACGCGCAGCAGCTTGCTCTGCAGCTCCAGCGGAATTTCTCCCACCTCGTCAAGAAACAGCGTACCGCCGTGAGCCAGCTCGAAACGCCCCGGACGGTCCTGCATCGCCCCGGTAAAGGCCCCTTTGACATGGCCAAAGAACTCGCTTTCGAACAGATCTCGCGGTATGGCGGCACAGTTGACCCGAATCAGCGGCCGGTCGCTGCGCCCACTCCCGGCATGAATGGCCCTGGCGATCAGCTCCTTGCCCGTGCCGGACTCACCGCTGATCAAGACGTTGGCCCCGGTCGGCGCCACCATGGCAATCTGCTGGATCAATTTGGCCACCGCCGGGCTGTTGCCCACGATATTGCGGTGATTGACCTCTGCCTTGATCTCCTCCTGGAGGTATTCGTTCTCCAGCTCCAGCCGCCGCTTCAGCGACTCGACCTCCTCCAGGGCATCGCGCAACTGCTGCTCTGCCCGCTTGCGTTCGCGGATATCGCGAAACAGCACCACGGCCCCCACCAGCCGCCCCATCTCGAAAATGGGGGTGCTCGTATACTCGACGGGAATCGCCTCACCGTTCTTGTGCCAGAACACTTCATCGTCGACGTGGTGCACCTGGCCATCGCTGAACGAGGCATGGATGGGGCACTGCTGCACCGGGAAATGCGAGCCATCGGCATGGGTATGGTGAAACATCAAATGCGCATCGTGGCCCACCATATCCTCGGTGCTCCAGCCCAGAATGCGCTCGGCCGCTGGATTGACGAAAGTGGTTCTGCCCTGCGCATCCAGCCCGTAGATGCCCTCTCCGGCGGCGCTGAGAATCAGCTGGTTCTGCCTTTCGATTCGCTCGAACACCTGCTCGACGCGCTGCCACCCTACATCCCCCTGGCGATGCTGACGCCCCAGCTCGGCTCGGGCGCGCCGCTGTTCGGCCTTCTGCCGGTCGATCAGGGTCAACAACAGCCGCGGGGTGTCCGGCAAACGCTCACCGAAAACTTCTACCCGGCGTGGCTGACGCACGCTGTCCAGCACCACCAGGTCATCCGACCACGCCTGCCCGGTAGTCAATACCTCATCGGTAAAGCTGACCCACAGCGGCAAGGAGGCACTCAACCGATGGCTGAACGGCGACGCTCGCCAATCGCCCTCTTCCAGCATCAACAGTTGGCAGGCAGACGCATTGGCAGCCACCAGCTCATCGGCCAGCGGGTCGATCACCAGCATGGCCAGCGGGGCATGGCTGGCCATGAGCTTGAGCGACGGCTCGCTCATCAAAGGCTCGGTCGTCATGGGCATGGGGGGCATCTGCATCTCCTGGCGATGGCGGCGACATACCCACTACCCATACAAACAGCGGGCCAATAACGAGATTTCGTCATTTAAACAACGAAATATCGTTATTAACGAAAAATCGTCGTTTTCAAGCATGGCCTCCAAGATTCCACCAAACACCACAACTCATTGAATTTATGAATTTTTAAACAAAACGGACGGTTGTGGCACACAAGTCGCACTATCGAAACAGTGCCGCAACGCTCTGTTTCGCACCAAGACGGCGCAGCTAGAAGCCCATTTGCTCCTGAGAGGTGAACGCCCATGAAAGAGAACAATGACCACAGCAGTCTCGGCAACCCTTTCGATCACCGTCAATCGCTGATCCATGGCCGCCAGTGTGATTGCCACCAGTGCCACCCTGCCCGCCCCAGCGTATCTTCCCATCAGGCCACCCTGGCCAGTGGTGAAGCGCCGCCCAGCAATGCCGAACAGATCATGGACCGGGTGGTGGAGAGCGCGCTGGTTCGCGGCATCTTTGGCCATAGCGACATGCACCGTCGGCAATTCATGAAGCTGGTAGGCGGCGGCACCGCGGCAGCGGCCCTGGCCACTTTGCTGCCCATGGAGTCGATCAAGGCGGCGGTCAAGGAGAGCCTGGGCCCGCTGGAGAAAACCGAGCTGGACATCGGCTTCATTCCGATCACCTGCGCCACGCCCATCATCATGGCCCACCCCATGGGGTTTTATGAGCGTTACGGCCTGAACGTCAATGTGATCAAGACCGCTGGCTGGGCGCTGATTCGCGATAACTCGCTGAACGACCGGTACGATGCCGCCCACATGCTCTCCCCCATGCCGCTGGCCATGAGCCTGGGAGCAGGCTCGACCCAGCGGGCCTTCGTGACGCCTGCCATCGAGAACGTCAATGGGCAAGCCATCGTGCTGCACAACGACCACCAGGACAAGCGTGACCCGCAGCAGTGGAAAGGCTTCACCTTCGGCGTGCCCTTCGAATACTCCATGCACAACTTCCTGCTGCGCTACTACGTGGCCGAGCATGGCCTGGACCCGGATCAGGACATTCAGATTCGCGTCATTCCGCCCCCCGAAATGGTCGCCAACCTGCGCGCGGGCAACATCGATGGGTTTCTCTCCCCCGACCCGTTCAATCAGCGCGCCGTGTTCGAGCGCATCGGCTTCATTCATCTGCTCACCAAGGAGATCTGGGACGGCCACCCGTGCTGCGCCTTTGCCACCAGCGCTCGCTTTGCCCAGCAAAACCCCAACACCTACGGCGCGCTGCTGCGGGCGATCATCGATGCCACCCAATACTCGTCCGACCCGGCCAACCGTTCGGAAATCGCCGAGGCCATTGCCCCGACCAACTACCTGAACCAGCCGGTCACGGTGATCGAGCAGGTGCTGACAGGGCGTTTTGCCGATGGCCTGGGAAATGTTCAGAACGTGCCGGACCGGATCGACTTCGACCCCTTCCCTTGGCAATCCATGGCCGTCTGGATCCTGACCCAGATGAAACGCTGGGGCTACATCGAGGGCAGCGTCGATTATCAGCAGATTGCCCGGGATGTCTTTTTGGCCAGCGAAGCACGCACGGTGATGAACGAGCTGGGCTACGACGCCCCCGAAGAGACCTCGCGCAACTACCAGATCATGGGCAAGACCTTCGACTACACCGACCCCGAAGGGTATCTGGCCAGCTTTGATATCCGCAGGAGCTAATCATGGACCGCACCACCACCGACTGGAACATCAGCCTGAACGTGCGCGCTGGCTTGTTAGCCTTCGTCCTGCTCGCCGTACTGCTGGGGCTTTGGGAAGGACTCGACCGCTCGCCGCTGATGGGCGGCACGGAAGAGCTGAGCGAATACGAGCTGCTGCTGGGCGGGGCCGATGAAACGGCCCGCGTTCCCCCGCCTTCAGCGATTTTCGAGCGGGCCTGGGAGCAGCTTTCCAACCCTTTCTATGATGCAGGCCCCAACGACAAGGGGATCGGCATCCAACTGGGTTACTCCCTTTACCGCGTGCTCAGCGGCTATCTCATGGCCGCCGTGGTGGCGATCCCCATCGGCTTTCTGATTGGCATGTCACCGCTGGCGTATAAAGCGCTCAACCCGTTCATTCAGGTCTTGCGGCCGATTTCTCCCTTGGCCTGGATGCCTCTGGCGCTATTCATCATCCGGGATGCCGAAGCCTCGGCCATCTTCGTGATCTTTATCTGTTCCATTTGGCCGATGCTGCTCAATACCGCCTTTGGCGTGGCCGGCGTGCGCAGCGACTGGGTGAACGTGGCACGCACCCATGAACTGTCGCCGCTGCAAACGGCCTTCAAGGTCATTCTGCCCGCCGCGGCCCCGACCATTCTCACCGGCATGCGCATCTCCATCGGTATTGCCTGGCTGGTCATCGTCGCCGCAGAAATGCTCGTGGGTGGTACCGGCATCGGCTACTACGTCTGGAACGAGTGGAACAACCTGGACCTGACCAGCGTGATCTTTTCCATCCTGATGATTGGCGTCGTCGGCATGCTGCTGGATATGTCGCTGGGCTATGTCGCCCGTTTCGTCACCTACGCCGAATAAGGAGCCTGTCATGAGTCATGCCTTTGTAGAGGTGCAGAAGGCCGCCAAACGCTTCCCCGGCGCTGGCAAGGACGCTGCACCGCTCACGGTCTTCGAAGACATCAGCTTTCAGCTCAAGAAGGGCGAGTTCGTCTGCATCATTGGCCACTCCGGCTGTGGCAAATCCACCATCATGAACGCGCTGGCCGGGCTGGATCAGTTCTCCGAAGGCTCCATGGTCATGGATGGCAAGGAGATCCATGGGCCGAGCCTCGAACGTGGCGTGGTGTTTCAAAACTACAGCCTGCTGCCCTGGCTCACTGCGCTGGACAACGTGCGCTTTGGCGTACGTGCCCGCTGGCCCGCCTGGAGCGAGCACGAGATCACCGAACACAGCATGCAATATCTGACCCTGGTGGGCTTGAAAGAAGTGGTCGACCGCAAGCCCGCCCAGCTCTCTGGCGGCATGCGCCAGCGGGTCAGCATCGCGCGTGCGTTTGCCACCAAGCCTAAGTTGCTGCTGCTGGATGAGCCCTTTGGGGCCCTGGATGCCCTCACTCGCGGCGTCATCCAGGACGAACTGGTCAAGATCTGGAGCCAGGACCAGCAGACCGTGTTCATGATCACCCACGACGTGGACGAAGCCATTCTGCTGGCCGACCGTATCTTCCTGATGACCAACGGCCCCCAGGCGCGGATTGCCGAAGCGGTCGAAATCGACCTGCCACGGCCGCGCCAGCGGGCGGAGATCGTCAAGCATCCCCACTTTTATACGATTCGCAACTACCTCGTCGATTTCCTGGTGAACCGCTCCAGTGAGCTACGTACCCAGGAGTCCGACGGTAAGGGCCTGCGCTACCCCACACCGGTCAACCCCGTGACCCTGGCAGAAGGCAGCGCCACGCCCGTCTCTACTCCGGCACCGACGACGGTGCCGCCCCAGGAAAAGCTGGTCACATTTACTCCCAAGGAGATCCGTCATGGATAAGCTTGAAATGCGTCACACCCTTCTGGCCGCCAAGGCACGCAAGCAAATGAGCTGGGACGAGATTGCCAGCGCGGTCGGCATGTCACCGGTCTGGGTGGCGTCAGCCTGCTACGGCATGAACAGTGCCAGTGCCGATGTCGCCCATAAACTGTGCGACGTGCTGGAAGTCGATGGCGACGTGGCCACCGCGCTGACCGCCTTCCCCACCAAGGCGTGGGATGAGGCCATTCCCCAGGACCCCTTCATCTACCGCCTGTACGAAGTGGTCGGCGTTTACGGTGAAACCCTCAAGGATGTCGTGCAGGAGAAGTTTGGCGACGGCATCATGAGCGCCATCGACTTCACCATGGATATGGAAAAGATCGAAGACCCCAAAGGCGACCGCGTGCTGCTCACCCTGAACGGCAAGTTCCTGCCTTATAAATCCTGGTAAGCCAGCGACAGGGCACCGCCCCCTGACAGGGTGGCGGTGCCCAACCTACCGCCAAATCGCGTATCATGTGGCCCTCTGCTGACTTTCGCCGCTCAAAAAGGGTCATGATCCATGTATAAACTCGCTTTTTTTGTTCCTGTTGACCATGTGGAGAGCGTCAAGCGCGCCGTGTTCGACGCGGGTGCGGGGCGTATCGGTGATTATGAGCACGTCTGTTTCCAGACCCGCGGCACCGGCCAGTTTCGGCCGATGGAGGGTGCCGAACCGCATATCGGTCAGGTAGGCACCCTGGAGCGGGTGGAAGAGTTCAAGGTGGAGCTGGTCTGTGACGACGCGCACATCCAGGCGGCCATTGCCGCCCTCAAGCTGGCCCACCCCTACGAGGAAGTGGCCTACGACGTGTGGCAGTTGGCCAACCTGTAGGCGTCCTCTCCGCTGCCTCATCAGGCACTGCCGAAGTAGCGCTCGCGGTCTTCGGGTGTGATCTTGCTGATGTGCAGCGGAAATTCCGCCTGCTGGCGATCTTCGAAGTAGTGCCGCAGGGTCCGCTCGATGGTGGGGAAGGCCAGCGCGTCCCAGGGGATTTCGTGCTCTTCGAAAAGCGCCACCTCCAGGCTTTCTGGTCCGGCACTGAAGCCACCCACCAGGTCGGCACGAAAAATCATGTAGACTTGATTGATGTGCGGCAGGTCGATCAAGGTGTACAGGTCTCCCAGCGCGACGTCGGCGAAGGCCTCTTCCCAGGTCTCCCGGGATGCGGCCTGCTGCGTGGTTTCGGCGTTTTCCATATAGCCTGCCGGCAGCGTCCAGTACCCTTTGCGCGGCGCAATGGCGCGTTTGCACAGCAAGACCTTCGAGCCGCTCACCGGCAGCGTACCCGCCACAATGCGCGGATTCTGGTAGTGAATGGTACCGCAGGCATCGCACAGGTAGCGGGGGCGGTCATCTCCTTCAGGCACCGCAAAGCGGACTTTTTCACCACACTGACTACAAAAGTTCATCGCGTTTTCTCTATGGCTGGAAGGGCGAGCTATCAACGCGCTTGACGCTGATCGTCATGGCTGGGTAAAAGAGAACAAAGTCACGGGAATCCCCTATGTTAGAGAAACTGCGCAAACAGCTGCAACTGCATACGCCTCAACGGCTGGACCACGTTACTCTGCCAGAGGCCGCCGTCTTGATGCCCATCGTCGAGCGGCCGTCGCCGACGCTGCTGTTTACCCGCCGCGCGGGCCACTTGACTACCCACAGCGGCCAGGTCGCTTTCCCCGGCGGCAAGCGCGAAGCCACCGATGCAGACCTCTACGCCACCGCACTGCGGGAGGCACAGGAAGAGATTGCGCTAGCACCGCAGGCAGTGCAACCGCTGGGGCGCCTGTCCGATGTGATTTCGCTGCACGGGATACGGGTCACCCCCTGGGTAGGCCTGATCCCCCCCGACCTGCCATTGGTGGCAGACCCGGCGGAGCTGGATGCCATTTTCGAAGTGCCGCTCAGCCATTTTCTGGAGGACCAGCGCACCCATACCGATGTCATCACCGTGGATGGCGTCGCTCACTACGTGCCCAGCTACCGAGTAGACAGCCACGTGATCTGGGGGCTCTCGGCCATGATGCTGGTGGAGCTGCTGGCCGAAGGGTTTGGCATGGACATCGACCTTTACCGCCGCCCGGTCGGCGCCTTGCGCCACTACCCCGAACGGCGCTCTCCTCAGCGCCCAGCCACCGTCAATCGCAACGACAAGCCAGTCACGAGACACACCACATGATCGCTTCCATGGACACCCGCCCCCATGCTCTTGCCCCCGATGCCCACGTGGCTCTGGTCGACGCCCTGGTGGAACAGGGCTGGTACGTGGGCCAAGGGGTCATCGACCCGGCCCTGTGCCAGGCGCTGCAAGGCGAGCTGCTGCACCTGGCAGCCCACGATGCGCTCGATGAAGCAGGCATTGGGCGTGGTCAGCAGCACCTGCTGCGCAAGGATATTCGCGGCGACGCCATCCACTGGCTGGACCGTGAAAGCGAAGCCCAGCGGCACTATCTCGACGCCATGGCCGAGCTGCAACGCTCGTTGAATCAGGCGCTGTTTCTTGGTCTATTCGAGTACGAGGCACATTTTGCCCACTACCCTGCCGGGGCGTTTTACCAACGCCATCTGGACAGCTTTCGCGGGCGGGCCAATCGTGTCATCTCGACCGTCGGCTACCTCACCCCCGACTGGCCCGCCGACGGCGGAGGCGAAATGGTCATCTACGACCCCGAAGACCCCAGCCGGGAAGTGGCCCGGGTCGTACCCGAAGCGGGAACGTTTGCCTGCTTTTTATCGGAAACCATCCCTCACGAAGTGCTGCCCACGCGCCTGCCGCGCACCAGCATTGCTGGCTGGTTCCGCCGCAATGCCTCGCTGGGTGGCGTACTGGACCCCGCGCGATAATGCCATGACCACGCCGCTGGAAGCCCGCCTGCAAGCAGAAATCGCCTCGTTACAGGCGCGCAATGCCGCCCTGGAAGAGGAGAAGCGCCACTACCAGTGGCTGGCGGAAAGCACCACCGACCTGATCTCTCGGCATGCCCGCGACGGCACGTTTTTGTATGCCTCCCAAGCCGCCCGCGACCTGCTGGGGTACGCGCCCGAGGAGTTGATTGGCGTCTCGGCTTATCAGCTCTTTCATCCCGCCGACCTGAGCGCGCTGCTCAACAAGTCACCACGGGTTTATTACCATGATGGGTTCTACCAGCAGACCTATCGCTTTCGCGCCAAGGCGGGCCATTACGTGTGGTTTGAAACCACCAGCCGGACCCGACGAGACGCCAACACGGGGGAGCTGCTGGACATTCTCTGTGTCTCACGGGACGTGGGGCGGCGCATCGAAGCCGAAGCCACCCGAGAACGCCTGGCGCAGGTGGTCGAGTCCACCACCGACTACGTGCTGTTTCTGGGGCCCGACCAGCGGGTATTCAGCGCCAATGAAGCCGCTCGGCGCTGCCTGGCACTGCCCGACGAGGCCCTGCAAGCTCCCCTGGAGACCGTATACTCCTGCGAGTCGCTGCGGCTGCTTCGGCAGGTGGTCTTTCCTGCCGTCGAGCGTTACGGCTCCTGGAGCGGCGAGCTGGAGATACGCGCACCAGATGCCCTGCTGCCCGTGCTCAGCGTCGTGTTGGCCCACCGGGCTCAGGGCGCCGAGCCCGGCCACTTCGCGCTCATCAACCGCGATATCAGCGCGCGCAAGCAGGCCGAAGCCCAGGCGCGCCGCCATCAGGAGCACATTGCCCATGCCAACCGACTGGCGGCCGCGGGTGAGCTGGCGTCCAACATTGCCCACGAATTGAACCAGCCGCTGGGCGCCATCGCCAACTACGCCAGCGGCGCGCTGATGCAGTGTCAGCAGCAACCTGCCCCCTCTGCCGAAGAACTGCGTCTGCCGCTGGAACGTATCAACCAGCAGGTCGACCGCCTGGCACAACGCTTGCGACATCTGCGCAGCTTCGTACGCAAACGCAGCCATCGTGTGCACCCGGTCGCGCTGGCTCCGGTGATCGAGGCGGCCTGTCAGCTCTGTGAGTGGCAGTATCAGCAGGCAGCGATCCCTTTGCAGCGCCCGTTATCTGACGCGCTCCCCAGGGTCTATGGCGACCCCATCGCGCTGGAGCAGGTGCTGGTCAACCTGCTGCTGAATGCACTGACCGCCAGCCGTGAGATGCCCGACCGCCCCCCCGTGGTCATCACGGTTCGACCCAGCGGGCATCGCCAGCTAACGCTGAGCGTTGAAGACCAAGGGCCAGGCGTGCCCGATACCCAGCGCCCGCACATCTTCGATGCCTTCTACACCACCCGGGACGATGGGCTGGGCATGGGTCTGGCCATCAGCCGAACCCTGCTGGAAAGCATGGGCGGCGCCCTGACGCTTCGCGACTGCCCCCAAGGGGCTTGTTTTGAAGTACTGCTACGTACGGAGACAGACGTTTGATGGAACCGCCCCTTTCCACCATTGCCGTGGTCGATGACGACACCGACCTGCGCGAATCGCTGGTATGGCTGCTGTCGTCGGTCGGCCTGACTGCCCAGCCCTTTGCCAGCGGAGACGCGTTTCTGGCGGCCCAGCGCGATCACATAGCCGTCCTGCTGCTGGATGTGCGTATGCCCGGCCTCAGCGGCCTACAGGTACAGCAGGCCCTGCTGGATCAGCAGGACACCCTGCCGATCATCATGATGACCGGCCACGGCGATGTTCCCATGGCGGTGGCCGCCCTGAAAGCCGGGGCGTTCGAGTTTATCGAGAAGCCCTTCAACCATCAGCAGCTCATCGAGATCGTGCAGCGGGCCCTCGAATACGCTCGCCAACGGCAGCAGACACAGGCACAAGTGGCTGATCTGCAGGCGCGCTATGCGGCGCTGAAGCCAAAGGAGCAGCAGATCATGACCCATGTGGCTCGTGGGTTGACCAACCGAGAAATTGCCGAACACATGGAGGTGAGCCCTAAAACCGTGGAAGTCTATCGGCTGAGGGCCATGAAAACGATGCAGGCGGGCAATGTGGCAGACTGGGTGCGTCAGGCGGTAGCGCTGGGCCTGGTGGCCGCGCTACCGCCCTGAGCATTAGCTGAGGGGGACGATTTGACCATTGGCCTCTTCGAGCACACGACTGACCTGCTCGTAATTGGCACTGCCCTGGCCGTTATGCTCTTCGATCAGGCCAATCACATTCAGCAGGGTGTCCATGCCGAAAGCCTTCTCGTCGGTAGAGGAAAATGCCTGAATATAGGCATTGCCCTGCTCGCTCCAGCCCAGCTTGATGGGAGCATCGATGATATTGACCTGAGTACCGACAGGCACGCGCCAGAAGATCGACTCGATATCGTCCCCGTGCATCCGGATACAGCCCCGGCTAGCGCGCATACCGATGCCGTCCGGCTGGTTGGTCCCATGAATCAAGTAGCCCGGTATATCGAGCAGAATGGCGAACTGCCCCAGCGGGTTATCAGGGCCTGGGGGCACGACAGCAGGTGGCGGGTCGCCCCGCTCGGCGGCCTCACGACGAATGGACGCCGGCGGATACCAGGCAGGATTTTCGAGCCGCATGGTGGTCTTGGTAATCCCCAGAGGCGTGTTGTAGGCATCGCGCCCAATGCCGATGGGGTAGGTCTCGACCACGGCAGGCTCGCCAGCCGCTGCCTCGGGATAGTAGTAGAGGCGCAGTTCAGCGACGTTGATCACGATGCCGGTACGCGGCTCGTCAGGCAGAATGAACTGGCCGGGAATGGTCACCTCGGTACCTTCGCCAGGCACCCAGATACTGACATCCGGGTTGGCCATGCGAATTTCCTCGTAGCCCACGTTGTGTGCCTGGGCGATATCCAGCAGCGTATCTTCGTTACTGGCCGTGACCGTGTAGTTCTCGCCAATCATGTTGCCTGTTTCGGGCAGCAAAAAGTGCCCTTTGGGAAGCTCGCTGGCATTGGCCAACGCGCTGGTCGCCAGCAGCCAAGCGCTGACCGCCAGACTGCCTAAACAGGAGCGCTTGAGCCGTCGGCTGGCAGGGTAATGCGTCGTGGTCGTCATGGGTTCTCCTTTTTTACGGCTAATATGCCGACTGGCTACCGGTGGGTCAATCCGACAGACTGTCGCATGGGCAGGCGCTCTCACCTCTTTAACACCGATACTTGAGTTCAATCCATGACAAAAAGATGGCCATTCATCTTGCAAAACATTATAGAGCGTCTACCTTGATAAGTGTCTTGACGCAGTGACGCGCAAGACAAGACGTTGCTTTTCCTTAATACCAGTTTCTGTTAGCCCACCCGTAATACGGGTTATTGATAGAATCGTTGGCATGAGAGGAATCGCCTCAGGAGTAACGTAAATGGTGGGCGCTATAGGAATAGCGCCAGGCAATTAGATACTGCCTTTATCAAACCACACTGTTTGATGAGCCATGACCGTTAATTTGTTTAGACACCGGTGCAACCACACCCTGTCCTAATGCAAGCGCAAGGAGCAATAGCCATGAAAATGATCAAACCTGCTTTCCTCGGTACGTTGATGGTGCCTGCTTTCATGTTTGCCGCTGGCTCGGTCAGCGCTCAGGAAACCGTGGCAGCTGAAGCTACCTACCTCACCACGCAGCCTGAAAACACGTTCCATGCTGATTCGCTGATCGGCAACAACGTGAAAAGCACCGTGGAAGAAGATGAGGATATCGGTACCATTTCTGACTTGGTCATCGATGAAGATGGTCAGATCCAGGCTGTCGTCATGGGTATCGGTGGGTTCCTCGGCATGGGCGAGAAAGACGTTGCCGTCGAGTGGGACTCTTTGGAACTGACGAAAGATGATGACGGCGATGACTACGTGATTCGCGTCAATGCATCACAGGATGCACTGGAAGCTGCCGAAGAGTATGAGCGTGACTAAACGCTGATAACGGTAAGCGTTAAAAAAGGCCTTGGCAATTGCCAAGGCCTTTTAGCATCCATACAGCAATATTTTCAGGCGACATCTAAAGCCTTGCCACTCTGCAAGGCGCCAAGCAACACTTCCATTAAGCTTTAAAACCAACTCGACCAAAAGTCAAAAGAAGCACTTGACGCCTTTTCCATAACACAAGTTATTAAATCAACCTTTTAACTTTGCGGTCATGGTAATCTCGGCATTCAATACTTTTGAAACAGGGCAATTTGCTTTTGCCGTCTCTGCGGCTTCTTTAAAAGCGGCTTCATCCGCTCCGCTCACGCTAGCTTCTACTTCAAGATGAATTTTCGAAATATCGAAACCATTCGAGCCCTGTGACAACGTCACGCTGGCCTGCGTATCGATAGACTCCGCCGTGTAGCCTTTTTCGCCAAGAATCATGGAGAGCGCCATGGAGAAACAGCCCGCATGGGCAGCACCGATCAGCTCTTCTGGATTGGTGCCCGGCGCGCCTTCGAAGCGCTGCTTGAACGAGTAGTTGGCGTCCAGCGCTCCACTTTCGGTAGATACATGCCCTTGGCCGTCCTTCAAACCACCTTCCCAACGTGCGCTTGCTTTGCTATCCATTCTGTTCTCCTTTCCCAGGGTAGTTCGCTAATGGCGAACTGAGCGCAAGAGAGCGTTCAGCCTTTTCAGGGTAGCTGATTTCTCCGGGGCTTGCCGAATGTCACGGCGTGATATCACCTGAGGACTCGCTGCTCATCGCCGCCAACTCGACGGGTGCACTGGCATCGATGAGCAGTTCGACGCGCCGATTGGCCGCCCTGCCATCGGAGGTGGTGTTACTGGCCACCGGCCGTGTTTCGGCAAACCCCTGGATGATCAGACGCTCAGGCGCCATATTGCCGTCTTCGATCAGCACATTAGCCACGGACGCAGCACGCATGGCGGAAAGATCCCAATTGCTGCGAAACTGCGCCGTGCGGATAGGCACGTTATCGGTATGTCCATGCACTGATAGCGTGCCACTCAAACCACTGAGGAGACTGGAAAGTTCTACCAGCAGTGAGGCAAACGCAGGCGTCACCGTGGCGGTGCCTGAACCAAAAGTGCCGTTTTCGGCGACTCGGATGATAATCCGCGCCTCTTCCACTTCAATCTCCACGCCCCCTTCAGATAACGCAGTAGCCAACAACTTTTCGATACTGTTAGCTATTTGCAGAGTACGTTGACGCTGCTGGTTTTCCAGCACGGTGCGCATGGTTTCCAACTGGGGTTGCGGCTGTTGCGTCCGCTGGCGCACTTCCTCGATCAAGGTACGGTCGGGCGTCGCTGGCGAAAAGTGCTGCATGACCGCACTGGTGCCCATGGGTATCTGCATCGCTTCGATATCCCGCTGTACACCGAAGGCCTCAGACAACGACTCGGCCACGCGCCGAAATTTTTGCGCATCGATTTCAGCAAAAGAGAGCAGCAGCACAAAAAAGCACAGCAGCAGTGACATCAAGTCCGCATAGGTCACCACCCACGCTGGGATATTGCTCTTTCTTTTTGCCACCGACTTATCCCCGCTCGCTCGCTGTCTTACGTTCGTCGGACTCTACACGATGCTCTGGCGGCAAATAGAGGGCCAGCATTTGCTCCAGTACACGGGGGTTCTTGTCGCCCTTGATGGCCAGCAGCGCGTCGATCCACAGCTCCTGCATCTTGGCTTCCTGATTCATGCGTACCCATAGCTTTTCAGCAATGGGGTTGGCAAACATAGTGGCAATCATGGCGCCATACATGGTGGTCAGTAGCGCCACGGCCATGGCGGGCCCAATTAGTGACGGGTCGTTCATATTGGCGAGCATCTGCACCAGTCCTACCAGGGTGCCAATCATGCCCATGGCCGGAGATACTTCCCCTAGCGCGGAAAACACCTGGCCTCCGGCCTCGTTGCGCTCCAGCGTCAGCAGGCGCTCTTTTTCCATCATCTCCTTGATCATGTCGGCGCTGAAGCCATCCGCTAGCATCTGCAACCCCTGCTGGAGAAAAGGCGAGCTGACTTCACGGCTTTCCAGCGCGATCATGCCCTCGCGACGTGCCACTTTGGCTAACTCAACGAGTTCGTCGATGCTGTCTTGAGTACTGGGTAGCTGAAACTTGAACGCCCGAGCCGCCGCCTTGAGCGCGAACTTGAACTGGGTAATGCTGAACTTGGCCAGCACCACGAACAAGCTTCCCCCCACGACCAGCAGTAGCCCAGTAAGATTCAGGAATACCTCGGGCGAGGTGCCCAGCATCACAGAAGCCCCTACCAGTACAGCAGCACCTACAAGACCAATCAGCGTCGCGAGATCCACGGTGTATCCTCAGTGTGTCAATATTAGCCACCAACGTTTGCTGAGACAGTAGAGACCAAACCCCCAAGCGTCAACGCCAAAACCATGATGTAACCATTATTGACAAATGAAACTGCTAACCCTTAAGACGTATTCGCATGTGCTCATATTATGGTTATGCTGAGCGGTTGCTCTCTATACCGGTGTTTACTCCAAGGAACTGCCATGTCCACAGCCGACGCGCTGCGCTTAATATTGCTCTCTTCGTTATGGGGGCTTTCGTTTATTTTCATGCGCGTGGCGGCACCGGAGTTCGGCTCTGTCCCATTGGTGTGGATACGCATGACCATTGGCGCCCTGCTGCTCGTGCCGCTGCTGCTGAGCCTGCACTACGCCCGGCTGATCTGGCAGCACAAAGGGCCGCTACTTCTGTTGGGCGTGGTCAGC
Source organism: Vreelandella stevensii S18214 (assembly GCF_000275725.1). Lineage (GTDB taxonomy): Bacteria > Pseudomonadota > Gammaproteobacteria > Pseudomonadales > Halomonadaceae > Vreelandella > Vreelandella stevensii. The sequence continues at coordinate 26,632 of NZ_AJTS01000035.1, forward strand.
CATGTGCTGCCCTTTTCCCTGCTGGCACTGGCAACCACGCGCCTGGAAGCGGGATTTACCTCGCTGCTCAACGCCACTACGCCTATTTTTACCGCGCTGCTGGGGGCGGCTTTTTTTGCCACGCCCGTGAAGCGCCAGCAATACCTGGGGCTGACGTTGGCGCTGGTGGGAGTTTATGTGCTGTCGGCACATCGTCTGGACTTCAGTTTGGGGGGAGACGGCTGGTTCATCGTGGCCGTGCTGGGTGCCACCTTCTGCTATGGGGTCGCGGGCAATTATTCGAAAACCCGACTGGGCCATTTACCCACGCGGGTACTGGCCGCGGGCAGCAGCGCCATGTCGGCGCTCGTGCTGCTGATCCCCGGCCTGCTGCTATGGCCCAGCGAGCCCATCAGCACGCTGGCCTGGGGTAACGCCTTGGCCCTGGCGGTGCTGAGCACCGCCGTGGCCTTTCTACTTTATTTCGGACTGCTGGCCAGCGCCGGGGCCACCGCCACGTCCACGGTCACCTTTCTGGTGCCGGTGAGCGCGCTGCTGTGGGGCTATCTGCTGCTGGAAGAAACGCTCTCGCTGCAGGTAGGGCTCGGCATGGTGATTACGTTGATGGGCACCGCCGTGGCCACGGGGCTACTGCGCTTCAAACCTCGCGTGGTAATGCCTCTACGGCGTCCCCCACACGAATAGTCGCGCCCTGCCCCTTGGTCAGCGTGGCATTCTGGCCAAAAAAAGCGCCTTTCAGATGCGGCTGGGTATTGAGTGACAGCAGCGTCTTGAGTGGCTCGCCTTGGGCAGGGACCGCACCGGTCTGCTGATCCACAGTGGTGATCTTGCAGCGCTGGCAAGGCTTGCGCAGGGTGAGTTCAATACCACCAGTGGGTACTCGCAGCCCGGCCCAGCGGTCTTCCGCCCAAGCGGTGGCACACTCCACCACGATGTTGGGCCGGAACCGGTTCATGGGGATGGGGGACTGCCCAGAAGCCACCAGTGCCTGATTGAGCGCATCCAGCGAGCCGGTGGTGGTAACCAGGAAAGGGTAGCCGTCCGAGAAGAAAGTATCCGCGCTGTCGCCTGCCAGGAAGTCCGCTTCCACGGGCCGTGGAAAGTCGCTGGCAAAGCGCACCAGACTCAAGCCCCGGGCCGTATCCCCCAGGGCAGCCTCCAGCCATCGAGAGACTTCCTCGCCCTCCTGGTGCGCCTTGCAGTGATCGTTCCAGACGGTCACGTGGCGCAGATTACCTTGCGGCTCATCCAGTGAAATGGCGATAGGCGCCACCGAGGGATGCGAGAGCACCAGCGAGCGCTCGTCGAGAGCCACGCCTATAGTGGCCAGGGCGGGTAGCTGACGCTGGGTGACGAAACGCTGCTGCGCATCGACCAGCATCCAGCGACGATCCCAGGCCAACCCGTGGGTGTAGAGCTCGCTCTGTTGCAGGTCGATCCCCTTGAGCGACTTGACCGGATAGACCGTCAGTTGAGTGATATTCACGGCAGCCTCATTTGAAGAATAAAAAACAGCGGTGACTAGACACAGCCCACCTCATACAGCCTACCTCACATAGATTAGCTCACACAGACTACCTATAACGTATCGCCTGCTTCGATACGGTAGCCCAGGTCAATGACGGGCTGGTCCACCCCTTCGCCACGAATACGTGCCAGCAGGGCCTGAGCCGCCCTTTCACCGATGGCCTCGCGGGGGGTCACGACGCTGGCCAGACGCGGCGTCATGGCCTGCCCCACATCATGACCGTGAAAACCGGCAATGGCCATCTGTTGGGGGACGGCAACTCCTTGGCGCAGGCATTCGAAGTACGCCCCCACCGCCACGTCATCGTTGGTGCAGAACACCCCATCCGCCTGAGGGTAATCCTGCTGAATCTGTTGCATCAATGCAGCGCCCACGGTGTAAGAGGAGCGCTGGCTACGCTGCAAGGTGACGGGGGAAAGCCCATGCGCCTGCATGGCCTGTCGATAGCCTTGCTCACGCTGGCGCGTCCGCTCATCGAGACGCACGGCCAGATAGAGAATGTGGCGGCGGCCACGCCGTATCATCTCGCTGACCATCTCGTAGGCGGCACTCACGTTGTCGTACCCGACGGCCTGCTGAAGCGGTGGGCGATGGGTGTCCATGATCTCCACGATAGGAATACCCGCGGTTTCCAGCATGCGCAAGCTGCGCGGCGTATGGTCTCGATCCGAGAGAATCACACCATCGACATTATAAGAGAGCAGCGAGGCCAGGCTACGCTCTTCGAGCTCGGGGCTGTAGCCGTAGTGGGAAAGCATCAGATGATAGCCCGCAGGCTCGGTGTACGCTTCGATGCCCACGATCACGTCGGCAAATACCTGGTTGGTCAAGGAAGGAACCAGCACGCCAATGGAGTGGCTCGTGGCCCGCGACAGCAGGTCCGGCGCCCGGTTAGGAATGTAGCCAATCTGCTCCGCGGCACTGAAAATGCGCTCGCGCAGCCCTTCCGAGACCGCTTCCGGGTCGCGCAGGCAGCGGCTCACGGTCATTTTGGTGGCGCCGACGCGGTCGGCGATGTCTTGCAAGGTGGGGCGTTTTTTCTTCAATGGCGTCACTGCCTGATATCGTGGATGGGCACGGGTCTTACCTTAACGAATCCTGCGACCCGTCGCCTATCCCTTCCTTTAGCTTGACGAGCGCTGCGGTTGCCGGGACAGCGTGGCACAAAAGCGCTCGACAATCACGCGAGGCGGCAGCTCAATCGACAGCGTGACGGCCTCATCAGCCAGCGGCGGCTCCAGGTCCGCCAGCTGGCTGGCCAGCATGTCATCCCCCTTGAAGAAGTGGCCGGCACGAGTGGCCAGCCGCTCGCGCAGCACATCGGGCGTACCCTTCAGGTAGAGGATACGCAGGTCACCATCGCCCTGCCGCAAGCGGTCGCGATAACGCCGTTTGAGCCCGGAACAGGCAACCACTACCGAGGCATCCCGGGTGCGATAGCTTTCCAGCAGGGCCGATAGCGTTGCCAGCCACGCCTGGCGGTCGTCGTCGTTGAGCGGCGTACCGCTGGCCATCTTGGCCACGTTTGCGGCACTGTGATGGTCATCTCCATCGATGAACGTGGCCCCCAGCGAAGACGCCAACTGCTGGCCAATATGAGTCTTGCCGGAGCCCGAAACCCCCATGACAAGAATACGCTGTGAAGTGCTCGTCACACTGCTCTCCTGTCAGTTGCCGCGCACGGCGGTCAAGTTGGGTAACCATGTCACGAACCCCGGGAAGGCAATCAACAGCACCAGCACCACCAGCAGCGCCGCGTAATACGGCAACATGGCCTTGACCAGCGACTCCATCGACACCTTGCCCACGCCACACCCCACATACAGGCAGGTGCCTACCGGGGGCGTCAGTAGCCCGATGCCCAGAATGAAGGCCATCAAGACGCCAAAGTAAGCCGCGTCCACCCCCACCGAGGTCACGATGGGCGCCAGCATCGGAGCCATGATCACCATGGCGGGCGTGAGATCCATGACGAACCCGACCAGCAACAGCAGCGCCGCCACGATCAGCAGCAGCAGGAAAGGCTCCTGGGTAATCGCCTGAACCTGACGCACCAGCGTCTGGGGCACCATATTGATAGTCAGGAACCATGCGATCACGGTGGCAAACGCCAGCAACATCATGACCATGCCAGTCAATCGAGCAGTGCGAATCAGCATGCCACCAAGCGCTGCCAGCTTGAACTCCCGATAGACCAGCAGGGAAATGGCCAGCGAATAGAGCAGCGCCGCCACGGCCGCTTCCGTGGCCGTAAAGACGCCGCCAATGATGCCGCCAATCACGATCACCGGCAGCACCAGGGCAAGCCAGGCCGCCTTGAACGCCTGCCACAGCACGTCCCAGCGGAACTGGCGCACGCCACCGCCCTGTCGGGAAGCCAGCAGAAACGTCGTCATCATCAGCGCACCGCCAATCAGCAGCCCCGGCACGATACCGGAAATGAACAGGCGACTGATCGAGGTTTCCGTGACGATACCGTAGAGAATCAGCGGAATGGAGGGCGGGATGATGATCCCGATCACCGACGAGACCGTATTGATCGCCGTGGCATCCGCTGCGCTATAGCCCTGCTGCTTCATGGAAGGAATCATCATGGAGCCGGTCGCCGCCGTGTCCGCCACCGCCGAGCCACTGATTCCGCCGAAGAACATCGAGCCGGTGATGGCCACTTGGCCCAGCCCACCACGCATGAAGCCGACGAGCGCCCCCGCCAGCTCCATCAGACGCCGCGCAATCCCCCCTTGGCTCATCACTTCGCCCACCAGAATGAAGAACGGAATGGCCAGCAGGGGAAAGCTGTTCACGCCCCGGATGGACTGCTCGATCATGATCGACAGCGGAATGTCCGACAGTATGGCCATGACCAGTGCCGCCACTCCCAGCCCAAAAGCAATAGGCAGGCCAATCACGATGGATGCGAACAGGATCGCCAGAAAAATCCATAACATAGTGGTTACTCCCCCACAGAATCGGTGGATGGGTCGCGCGGCGCGAGCACCAGGCGCAGGCTGACCCATAGCCGCCACAGCGACACGGCAGCAATGAAGATCACACACAGCACCAGAGACAGGCTGACCCAACTGAGCGGCACGCCCAGAATGGCAGAACGACCACTGGAGCGAGACAGCACCTGATACCCGCCCCACACCATCACCAGCATGAGCCCCGTGATGATCAGGTGCTGAAGCGCATACAGCAGATGCGCCAGGCGCAGCGGCAGTCGGCGCACCAGGGCATCCACCGCAATATGCTCATAGCGCGCAAAGGCCGCCGCCGCGCCAATGAAGACCAGCCAGATGAACAGCATGCGCGCCAGCTCATCGACCCAGGGAAGCGAGTGATTGAACAGCGAGCGCCCCACCACGTTGCTGGATACCGAGACGATCAGCGCGACCAGAATGGCGCCGATCAGATACTCCATGCCCAGCGTGAGCCAGCGAAACAGGGCGGGCCCCTGACCCACATCGGTGTCGATTTCAAGGCACCGTCGGTTAGGGTCGTCCAGATAGGTCGAGGGGTCTGTCGGGTCGGGCGTTGCCAGCACAGGCTCGGCCTGGGGAGTATGCGAGGGGGATGTCATAAAAACTCCTGGGGCACTCTCGAATCGGGCAGGCCACTGGCCTGCCCGAACGCCCACGGCAATGGCTTACTGAGACGTATGGTCTGCCACGATCTGCTGAATTTCAGCAATCAGGTCTTCCCCGATACGCGGTGCCCACTGGGTGTAGACGGGCTGAACGGCTTCCTGGAAAGCGGCCAGCTGCTCATCGTCCAACCGAGTGATCTGCATGCCCCGCGCTTCCAACTGCTCACGGGACCAGTCGTCGTATTCGGCAGAGAGCTGAATTTCATACTCGGCAGACTGGCGGGCGGCTTCCAGCACCAGTGCCTGATACTCCGGCGCCATGCGATTCCAGGTGCGCTCGGAGAGCATCATGATGAATGGCGTGTAAACGTGGCGCGTTTCCGTACCGTAATCCTGCACTTCGTTGAAGTTCGAGGTCAGGATGGTACTCCAGGGGTTCTCCTGCCCATCCACGACGCCCTGCTCCAACGCCGAGAACAGTTCACCGAAGGCCATGGGTGTCGGGTTGGCGCCCAGCGCTTCCCAGATGGCCAGATGCACCGGGTTCTGCATGGTGCGTACGCTCAAACCGCGCACGTTGAGGCCCGCCACGTCGTCAGGAGTCGCCACCGGGCGGGCGCTGTTCGACAGCTGGCGGTAGCCATTCTCGGAAAACGTCAGCGCTTTCAAGCCAGTGCCTTCAAAAGCATCCAGCATGTTCTGGGCCGCATCGCTCTGCATGACGGCAATGGCGGCTTCACGGCTGGGCAACAGGAACGGCAAATCGAACACCGACAGCGCCTGCACGTAGCCGGTCGTGGCCGAGCTGGAAGGGTAAGTCATGTCCAGCGTTCCGGTCTGCAGCATCTCCATCATCTGCACGTCATCCCCCAATTGGCTATTGGGGAAGACATTGACGGTAATCCGACCATCGGTACGCTGCGCCAGAATCTCGCCGAAATATTGGCTGGACAAGAACTGCGGGGAGGTTTCGGACAGCCCGATACCCATGCGCAGCGTATGGCGGCCGTGGTCTGCCAGGACCTCGCCCTCGATGGCGGGCGGCGCGGAAAGCTCCGGGCCTTGGGCATGCGCCATGCCAAAGGTCAGAGTGGTGGCGCCCAAAAGGGTCAATGTGCTACGCCAAATCGTTGTCATCGTTGTTTCTCCACGCAGAATTGTTGTTAGTGGCCGGGTTGTGCATGGCCAGTTTTTGAAGGACCAGTGCTTGAATGACCAGGCTGCCGAGCGATGCGGTAGCTCGATGGCTTGCCGATAATGTGTGTCAGGCGAGATGCTGATTTGTTACCGGTAACATCGAGTGTATGAAGGCTAGCGGCGGCCTCTGAGCGTGTCAAAACAAATATGGTGATTTGCGACCAACGTCCAGGAGTCGTCTGCACAACCAATCGCGCCCTGCAGCACGCGAACACCTCATTGGATACAGACTCGATATGGAAACTAAAACGGTGGCGGGTGCGCTGCTCCTCAATATGCGACCAAATGCCTCGTGCATCCGGCAGTGAAATAGCCTATCTTTTAAGTTATTAACTTATGGCCTTTTGTTATTAACCAGTCACCCCATGTGCCTGCTGCCCGATAACAGCCTGCCATTGAACTCCAACGACAATCCAAAGGAATACATGATGCGTCATTTACTATTGGCTGCCAGCGCTGTGACACTCTTCGCCCCCATGATGGCAACTGCCGAACAGCACGGCGATGAGCATGAAAAAGCTCTGATCATATTGACAAGCGAGTCTCTGCAGACTCAAACCATGGCGATGATACTCGGCAATGCCATGTATCAGCAGGGCACAGAATTGAATATTTTGCTTTGCGATGCGGCAGGCGACCTTGCTATCAACGATTATCAAAGCGAAAACACCGTGAACACCCCACCCAGCAACCCCGCTGGCCAGGTAACGCCTGAGGGTATTCTGGGAATGCTCATGGCAGAGGGTGCGCAAGTCGATGTTTGTGCAATCTATTTACCCAACACAGACCATACTCAAGAAGACCTTAGAGACGGCGTGGGTATTGCAGAGCCTGGATCCATGGCTGAAATGATGCGTGACCCCAGCATCCCCGTTTTTAGCTTTTAAGCGACCTTTGACGGCCTCACTACGGACCAGTGAGGCCAGCGTATAATATCCATGCCTGGACAACTCCTGATGCCATGTAAAGTCTTGGTACCGCCGGGGTATGCGCCATTACCCTGCTACTAACGATTGACCGGAGCGATCATGATTTTTCCGCGCAGCCTTTCTCGCTTCGTATTTCCTCTCGTCATGTCACTTTACATGGTGACGATCATGACCTTTGTCATCACATGGGCCAACACAGGGTTGTCTGGTGATTTTTTGGCCCGCTGGTGGAGAGCCTTTTACATCGCATGGCCAATCGCTTTTAGCTTGATTCTGATAGGCGCTCCTTACCTGCAAGCGCTGGCCCAACGGCTCATCAGAAAATAATCTCTGGCGGTGGCACATGTGTTCAGACAAACCCGGGGATGGTCAGTGGTCGCTGCACGCGATACATTCTGCCCAGTAAACGCGAATGGCTATATTTTTTGAGTGACCCCGACGTCCCCCCCTTTTGCCAGCGTTGCCTTTGTCCTACCCTTGCCATTTAATTAACTCGCTAACGACATACCCTTGTAGCCAGGCTCAAGCGCCCCCATAGATTCACTACGACAACGCATGACCGCTAAACGCGAGGACCTCATGAGCGATCCAACCTATACGCCGCCCAAGGTATGGCAATGGGAACCCGGCAGCGGTGGCAAATTTGCCAACATCAACCGCCCCGTCGCAGGTGCCACCCACGATAAACATCTACCCGTCGGCAAGCATCCGCTGCAGCTGTACTCGCTGGCCACGCCTAACGGCGTCAAGGTCACCGTGATGCTCGAAGAGCTGCTGGAAAAAGGCATCATCGACGCCGAATACGATGCCCACCTGATTCAGATCGGTGAAGGCGACCAGTTTGGCAGCGGGTTCGTGGAGGTGAACCCCAATTCGAAGATCCCGGCACTGATGGACCATAGCGTCCAGCCACCCCAGCGGGTCTTCGAGTCAGGGGCCATCCTGCTCTATCTGGCCGAAAAATTTGGTGCCTTTCTTCCCAGCGACCCCGCCAAGCGTACCGAATGCCTTTCCTGGCTGTTCTGGCAGATGGGCAGCGCACCGATGCTGGGCGGCGGCTTTGGCCATTTTTATGCCTATGCGCCGGAAAAGTATCAGTACCCCATCGACCGCTACACCATGGAAGTGAAGCGTCAACTGGACGTACTCGACCGCCACCTGGCAGACAACCGTTATATGGCGGGCGACGAATACACGATTGCCGACATGGCGATCCACCCCTGGTATGGCGCACTGGTCAAGAACCGTGTGTATGAGGCAGCCGAATTTCTGGAGGCCCACACCTACACCCACGTGCTGCGCTGGACCGAAGAGATCGATGCCCGTCCCGCCGTGCAACGGGGCCGCATGGTCAACCGCACCTGGGGAGAACCCCATGAGCAGCTTCATGAACGCCACGATGCCAGCGACTTCACTGAAAAAACCGAAGACAAGCGTTAATTCGCGTATCAGGAAAACCTACGATGTTCGATCCGAAATACGCCCAGCTGATATTTTCATGCCTCATGGCGCTGTTCATGTCATGCATCATGTCGCTGGTGATTACGCTATATAACGTGGGGCTCGTGGATGGGATCGTGATGATTTGGCTCAAAGCGTGGCTGTTTGCCTTTGCCGTCGCGCTGCCGGTGATCAATCTGGTCTCCCCTATCGTGCGACGGCTGGTGAAGCTGTTGATCAAACAGCCACGCTAAGCATCGACTCACGAAGAGACCCATATAAACAACGGGGCCTGCTCATCGCAGGCCCCGTTGTTTATATGGCGGTATGCCGCCGTATCTCACGCGGCACGTGTATCAAAACTGATAGCGCACGTTGGCCGTGACGCTGCGACGATCACCGTAGCCACAGTCGCCTCCGTCATAGCGGCACCAGGAGATGTACTCTTCGTCGGTGGCGTTTTTCAGGTCGACCGAGAAATCCCACTCGCCCAGGGTGTAACCCACCATCGCATCGTACAACGTGCTGGAAGGCACCAGCGGTGCTTCGGCAGCGCCCACGTTATCACCCACATAGCGCACGCCTGCGCCCACGCGCCAGTGGTTGCCCACGTACAAACGATTCCACCAGGAGACCTGCTCTTCAGCCACGTAGGGCAGCCTCGCGCCGGTAGCATCATTGGTGGCATTGAGGTTGGTATAAGCCAGCTGCGTCTCGAACTGCTGCCAACGCTTGTTGACCTGCAGCTCCCAACCATCCACCACGGCACCCACCTGCTCGACGCCACCGGGCGTGGCGCCATCGCTGATCCGGTTCTGCTGGGTAATGTCGAAATACGCCGCACTGACCGCCAACGACTGATCAGGTGACACATACTTGAAGCCAATCTCTTCCTGGTCACCCGTGGTAGGCTTGAGCGGGCTCGGATTTGCCGTCCCGTCACTGCCCAGATTCATCGAGAACGCTTCGGAGTAGCTGACGTAAGGTGAAAAGCCGTTGTCGAAGCGATACATCAGCCCGATACGCCCGGTCGTCTGTGCTTCGTCGCTGACCGTATCGGGCCCCGACAGCGCCAGCGTGCGGTTCTCGGCCCAGTCACGACGCAGGCCCGCAGATATCACCACCGGCCCCACTTCGATGTGATCGGCCAGATAAACCCCGACCTGCTCGATCCGGTTATCGGGCTGGTTGGTTGGCGACAGTGAATCCAATTGCAGATTACCGTAACGTGGCTGGTAGACATTGAAGCGACCGCCACCCCCCGTCACATAGCTGTAGTTGTCTTGTGCCCAGCGGGCATCCTGGCGATCGATCCCGGCCACCAGGGTGTGTTCTGTCGCCCCCAGGGCAAATTCACCGGCAAGCCGAGCGTCCAGGTTCAAAATGCGGGTGTCGGCATCGGCCGTGAAGATCGTCCGGTTGACCTCACCGTTGGCATCCGGAACGCTGGGAATATCGACCCAGTGCTCGCGTGTCTCGGTGCTGGAGTTGGTGTAGCGCGCCGTGGCCGAGAAGGCCCATGCATCGTTGAGCTGCTGATCAACGAACAGCGTGGTCTCGGTTTTCTCGCTATCGTAACGGTCCCAGCCGGGCTCACCCACGAAACGCTCTGAGCCAATGAATCCCAAGGAGCCCGGCTGCAAAGTGCCCACCTGCGGCAGGAACTGCGCAGATACCTGGCTTTTGTCCTGCTGGCGATTCAGCAGCAGCGTCACGCGGGTATCGTCACTGGGGCGCCAGGTAAACGAAGGCGCCAGGACATACCCGTCATCCCTGACGTGGTCGACTTGGGTGTCACTGTCACGCACGAGCGCCACGATCCGGTAGAGAAATACGCCCTCCTCGTCGGCGGCCCCGGTAAAATCAAAGGCCAGCTGCTTGCGATCGAAGGTGCCGTATTGTGCCCATATCTCACCGCTGCGCTCTTCCTGGGGAAGCTTGGAGACACCGTTGATGATGCCACCCAGATCTGCCTGCCCGTACAGCATCGACGAGGGCCCGCGCAGAACCTCGACGCTCTCCAGTGCATAGACATTGGTGCGCACGGTGTTGTATGAACCATAGATCTGGCGTAACCCGTCCAGATAGCGGCCTGCGTCCAACCCTCGCACCTTGGCACTGTCACCACGGGTATCGAAGCCGAAATTCCCCGCATGGACGCCCGGGGTGTAGAGCAGCGTGTCCTGAATATTCTTCGCACCGCTGTCCTGAATGAATTCCTGATCGATCACCGACATCGAAAAGGGCTGCTCGGCCATCGGCACGTCCAGCTTGCCAACGCCAGGCTGGCGTTCGGCTTCGATATAACCGAAACGGCCCGCCGTGTCTGCGGTGACTTCCACCGTTTCCAGATCCACATTGCCAACGGGGTTCTCTTGCGCCTGTAGCGACGTGGTGCTCGCCGCCAGCGCAACGGCCACGCCTAAGGTGCGCAGCCGAAAGGTAGGTAGATGGTTCATCCTGGATCCCAGAGCGAATAATAATATTAATGAGAGTAATTTTTATTCGCGCAAAATATAGAATCCGAACGTTGGGTTGTCAACGTGAACCTGTGAAAGGGGGTGCCCGCTGACAGGCAGCGGGCGGAGGAACCGGCAGAACTACAGCACGCGTGAGTTGTTCAACGCGTAGTTCCAGACACGGTAAAAGTAGAAGATGTAGCCAATTCCCAAGGTGAGAAACGAAATCACCATCCACAGGATGATATGGCCGATATTGCTGAAGATATTGATATCGCAGACCATTTTTCGCTCTACCCCACTGGCATGGTCGACCACGCTAGTACGATTGATGACAAAGCGAGCAAAGGAGTACGGAAAGAAAAACAGCGCGATCCCCAGCGTAAAAATCGTCAGTAACAGCCACACCAGCAGGTGGCCCACGATATCCAGAATGGACAGATTGGCTTTGATGGTCACAGGGGTGCCTATCGATGCAGTAAGAGTGGCGTGCAGATTACCACACGCCAGGATTCAGGAGCGCGAGGCCCACCAGTCGGCATAGGAGCTGTTGTGGGGAGCGAGACCGCCTTCGTCCGGTGCTCCATCCTGCCACCAAACAGGCCCTCGTTCACCCAGTGCTTCCTTGGCTTCCTGCACGGCCTGACGTGCCTGGCGAAGCGCGTGCTCATCGTCATGCTGTTGGGCACTGCGCACCGCACGCCGCGCCTTCATCAACGCCTTGACATGAAGACGCCGGGTGTCTTCCGAGAGACGCGGATCGGTGCAGCGCCACAGCCGGTTCCTGGCAACGAAGTAGCGTCCATCCGGTGTCTGTGGGTACTTGCTGCTCATGCTGCCCCTCTCGGTCGTTTGCGCGTCGGCCTACTGCACTAGAAACGCTTGGTCAGCGTCATGGCGCCAAACACATCCTGCTCATCCTGCCCTTCGAACTCGCGGGTGCGCTGTACGACGGCGTAGGTCACCTGCCAGTCTTCCCAGGCCAGCGCCAAGCCCGTGGAGGCATCAGCGACCCACTCCTTGCGGTCTACCGAATGGCTATCGCGCACGGTATTGCCGTCCAGGGTCAGATTATGGGCCATGTAATAGCCTTCGACGCTGGCAAACAGATACCACTGCCAGCCACGGCTCTCGCTCATCAGATGGCGCGTACCGGGGTTGGGGGTCAGGGTAGGAATGCCTTGAGCGTCGTCTCCCCAGCGCACGCTGTAGCCAGCGCTGGCGTAGGTGTACAGATTGCCCAACGCCGCCCCGACGCTCGGCCCATGGGCAAACTGTTTGCCCGCCAGCGGGGTGTCATGCCACCACTGGCGGCGCAGCGTCAGGTTGACCAGCGCTTCGTCACCCAGCTGATGACGCCACCCCCGCGGGCGGTCGCTATTGGTGACGCGGTGTACCTCACGCTGGATGCTGTCCGCCAACGAGGAGGGCCCAACCAGCCCCACATCGAGGTGCAGATCGGTGGCCCGCTGCCACTGCCCCACCGGCACATCTTCATATAGCGACACACCACCGTATACCAGCCCTGCATAGGGGCGGTCATCTTCGATCAGGGAGCGCCGTTCGATGTTATCGGGCGTATAAATCTGGTGCACGAAGCGATACGCCACCCGGTCAGCCTGCCCCATCAACCCCGCTGGCAGCACCACGGCAAGCCGCTGCAACCAGTTCTGTTCGGAGGGCGTCGTCATCCAGTTCAGTTCGAAGCCACTGGTGAAGTGGCCGTCATCGCTGCTGGCCAGGCCATCGTTTTCGAGCTTGAGGGTCAAGGCGCTGTCGCTGGCCATGGCTAGCACAGGCAGCAGGCTCAATGGCAGTACCAGAGTACGTAATACAACGGAAGGTTTCATGGCTCGTTCCTTGAGTAACAAACATTGCTGATTGTATGTAATCTTGCAAAAAGATAGCAAGCTACTTTTATAGCCGCTTATGGCTCGCTCAACGCTGTTTCCACTTGCGCGGAGTCTGGCAGTTATCCCTCACCGCCAATACCCTCGATTAGCGCTCGCGCAGCAGCCATTCAGGGGTGATTTCGTGCTGGCCGTTCTCATCGGTAATGAACAGCGCACCATCACTGATCATCACGGCCCAGTTGATGGCCCTGGGCAAGTTCGTCGCCACCGTAGACAGCGCATCGGCGGGTAACCCGGCCACGTGAACGTTCTTCAGCGATGCGACCACAGGCAGCACTTTGCTCTCCCACAGGTCGACACGGCCATAGGCCAGCAGGGAAACCCGCTCGGCACGCCGAGAACACCAGGTCATGCGTTCGGCATCGGGAAGCCCTACTTCAATCCAGTGGAGCACGCGCCCGTCCAGGCTCTTCTCCCACAAGGCTGGCTCGTCCACGTCTGAGAGCCCGCGTCCAAAGGCCAGCGCTTCGCTGTACCACAGCAGATAAGCGATCAGCCGTGTGCACAGGCGCTCTTCGGTTTCGGAAGGGTGGCGCGCCACCGTGAACCGCAGCGTTTCGTAGACGTTGCGGTCCAGGTCAGTCAGGTTCACATCCACTTTGTAGGGGGTAGCACTTAGCGCCATCTGATGACTCTCAATCGTGTTGCGAAATATTAGAGGCGTCAGTGTAGCGGATTTACGCCCTCTCCGCGCCGTCCTCCCTCCAGCCCGGAACTTCCTGCACGGTACTTTCTGTACAGGACTTCCTGCACGGTACTTTCTGTAAAGTACTTTCTGTAAAGTACTTTCTTTAAAGTACTATGCGGTCGCCCGCTCGTCGCTCAGCAGCGTGGCCTGCTTCAGGGTCTCTTGTTCATGCATGGGCTCCCGCCAGGTCTCTTTCAGCGCCGCCGCATACCACGCCTGCATGGCAGGCAGGGCCAACAGGCGCTGCACGTAGGCCAGCGAGGCATCGCCCAGCGGAAGGCCGAAGGTTTGCACACGAAACGCCACCGGGGCATAAAACGCGTCCACGGCGGTAAAGTGCTCACCCGCCAGGAAAGGGCCACCAAAACGCTCAAGCCCCTCCTGCCATAGCGCATCCAGCCGGGCCAGGTTGCTTTTCAGCCCAGGGGAAATCGCGTTCATCGCTACCCGTACACCACAGTTCATCGAACACTCATCGCGCAGCGCTGCAAAGCCACTATGCATTTCGGCACTAGCGGAGCGTGCCCAGGCCCGTGCGGCAAGCTGCTGTGGCCATACGTCAGGATTCGCTTCGGCCACGTACTCGACAATCGCCAGCGAGTCCCACACGGCCACCTCGTGTTCACTATCCACCAGGCACGGCACCAGCCCCGAAGGAGAAAAACGCTTGAAGGTCGCGAGGCTCTCGCCAAAGCCCCCTTCGAACGGCATCAGATGCTCGTTGAAGGGGATATCCAGCGTTTTCAGCAGCACCCAAGGGCGCAGCGACCAGGAAGAGTAGTTCTTGTTGGCGATATACAGATCAAACATGGTGCGCTCCTTGTGGTGAACACATCATTGATCGCTTTAGCGATTAATAGCCTTGCGAGTGATCGTTTTAGCGTGCCGCCTGGACCAGCGTATTCCCGCCCAGCCCCATCAGTACGCCGCCGCCCATCCGCTGTACCCAACGGGTGGAGCTATTGGACTTTTGCAGCCAAGCGCGCAGCGGGCTGGCCAGCAACACCACGACCACGTCCGCCGACGAAAACAGTACGTTGGTGGCTACCCCCAGCCACAGCAGTTGCCATGCCACCGGCAGAGCGCTGTCGGGCTGCACGAACTGGGGCAGGAACGCCACGAAGAACAGCGCCGTTTTGGGGTTGAGCACTTCTACCAGGAAACTATCGCGCAGCACCCGCCGGGTGGTGGCCAACGGCAGCTCATCGCCACTCGTGCGAATGCCCTGCCGCCACAAGCGCACCCCCATCCAGAGCAGATAGAGCCCACCGATGATCTTCATGGCGAGATACGCAGGCGGAATGGCGGCAAACAGTAGGGCCAGGCCAAGCGCGGCCGCTATTACATGCACGTAGCAGCCTAGATGCACTCCCGCCACCGCAAGCCAGCCTGCGCGTCGGCCACGCCCCAGGGTTTGCGCGGCGGTATACAGCATCGCAGGCCCAGGCAAGTAGGCAAACCCCAGCGCGGCAACCACAAAAGCGGCCCACTGCATCGCGGTGACTCCCTTCTCTGAAAAATAGTAAGCCTGAGAATAAAATAAGGGGCGACGCATGCGCCACCCCTTGAATAAGTAAAACTCGAAAAATAAACCCTAGAAGTTGGGTTTACGCTTCTCGACAAATGCGCTCATGCCCTCTTTCTGCTCCTGGCCTGCAAAGCAGAAGGCGAACAGGCTGGTTTCCAGGGCCAAGGCGCTATCGAGGTCCTGATCCATGCCGTCATGCACGGCCTGCTTGGCGCCGCGTACCGACTGCGGCCCGTTCCCCTTCAGCTGCTTGGTAAGCTCTTCAACATAGCTCTCAAGCTCGGTCTGGGGCATTACCCGGTTGACGAGGCCGATGCGCAACGCTTCCTGGGCATCGATCTTGCGCCCGGTCGTCACCAGGTCGATGGCCATGGCGGGACCGACTCGGCGCGGCAAGCGCTGGGTGCCGCCAAAGCCGGGAATGACGCCTAGCAGGACTTCCGGCTGGCCGAAGATGGCGTTGTCGCTGGCGACGGCCCAGTCGCAGGCCAGCGCCAGTTCGCAGCCGCCGCCAAGGCAAAACCCGTTGACCAGCGCGACCACCGGCACGGGCAAGGTTTCCAGGCGTTTGATGGTGCGCAGTGCCTGGCTGGCAAAGGCGCGCGCTTCTTCCGGGGTTTTATCACGCATCTCGGTGATGTCTGCCCCGGCCACGAAAGATTTTTCTCCGGCCCCCGTAATCAATACCGCCCGCAGGCTGGGGTGAGCTTCCAACTCGACCAGGTGCGCTTCCAAAGCGCTGAGCACTTCGCTGTTCAGCGCGTTCAAGGCTTTGGGACGATTAATGGTCAGGCGTACCACGCCATCGTTATCAACCTTCTCGATCACTGCGTCGCTCATGGCGGCTCCTTAATTGTTATTGCGCGTAGAAGTGGTTACCACTCAACCCTAGCGAACGCTTGGTTGGGTGGCAATCACTTCTTTTGTCGCCCCCTAAGCTCGCAGCCTGCTATTCGTAGATATAGAACCCACGGCCACTCTTGCGGCCCAGATAGCCTGCGGCCACCATGCGCTTGAGCAGCGGGCAGGGGCGGTACTTGGGATCGCCAAAACCTTCCTGCAGCACCTCCATGATCGCCAAGCACACATCCAGGCCAATCAAATCCGCCAGCGCCAGCGGCCCCATGGGATGGGCGGCACCCAGCTTCATGGCGTCATCGATGGCTTCCGGCGTGGCGGTGCCTTCCTGCACGATAAACGCGGCCTCGTTGATCATCGGCACCAGCAAACGGTTCACGGCAAAGCCCGGCGCATCGCCCACCGGCACAGCGGTTTTGCCCAGCGCTTTGGTCAGCGCTTCGATGCGCTCTACGGTGGCATCCGAGGTCTGCTCGGCGCGGATCACCTCGACCAATTTGAGTACCGGCACCGGGTTGAAGAAGTGCATGCCTACCACCCGCTCAGGGCGCTCGCAGACCGCCGCCAGCCGGGTCAACGAGAGAGACGATGTGTTCGACGCCAGAATCGCGTCGCTGCTCAAATGGCTGAGATCCCGAAACAGCTTCTCTTTCAATGCGGGCTGCTCGGGGGCAGCTTCGATGATCACGCTGCAGTCGCTGAGCGCATCCAGCGCCGTGGTGGTCGAAAGCCGAGCCAGCGCTTCCTGCTTGCCCTCTGCCGTCATCTTCTCTTTGGCAACGAGCTTCTCGAGCCCTTTATCGATCGCATTTTTGGCGCGGGTGAGCTGCTCATCGGCGACATCGTACAGCCGTACGTTAAAGCCACTGGTGGCCACCACTTGAGCAATCCCCTGCCCCATGGTGCCTGCGCCTACCACGCCAATCCGCTGTTCGCTCATTGCTGTTCCCCTGACTGGTGCTGTCTGGCTTCTTCACGCAGCACGAATTTTTGAATTTTGCCCGTGGACGTTTTGGGCAGTTCGCTAAAAACCACCGTTTTCGGCACTTTAAAGCTCGCAAGATGCTTACGGCAGTGGGCAATGATATCCGCCTCGGTGACTTCGCCGTAACCTATTTTCAGTTTGACGAACGCGCAGGGCGTTTCGCCCCACTTTTCATCCGGCTTCGCGACCACGGCGGCCTCTTCCACCGCTGGATGGCTGTAAATGGCATCTTCGACTTCGATGGTGGAGATGTTTTCACCGCCCGAGATGATGATATCTTTCGAGCGATCTTTAATCTCGATATAGCCGTCGGCATGCCATACCGCCAAGTCGCCCGTGTGGTACCAGCCGCCCTCCAGCGCTTTTTCCGTGGCCTCGGCGTTTTTGAGATATCCCTTCATCACGTTGTTGCCGCGCATCAGGATTTCGCCGATGGTTTGGCCATCCTTGGCAACAGGTTCCAGCGTGACCGGATCGGCGACGCAGAGCGCTTCCAGCATGTGGTAGCGCACGCCTTGGCGTGACTTGAGTTTGGCCCGCGACTCCAGTGGCAGTTCGTCCCAGGCCGCGTGCCAGGCACATACCGTGACCGGGCCATACACTTCCGTCAAGCCATAAACGTGGGTCACTTCAATGCCCAGCTTTTCTACCCCGGCTATCACCGAGGCGGGTGGCGCGGCACCGGCGGTGGTCACCTTCACCGGATGATCGAACACTCGCTTCTGTTCGGCGGGCAGGTTCACCAACCCATTGAGCACGATTGGCGCACCGCTAAAGTGAGTGACGCCCTCTTCAGCGATCAAATTGGTAATGCGTTTGGGGTCTACCTTGCGTAAGCAAACGCTGACGCCTGCATTGGCGGCAATGGTCCAGGGGAAGCACCAGCCGTTGCAGTGGAACATGGGTAGCGTCCACAGGTAGACAGGATGGTGTGGCATCGCCCACTCGAGAATGTTGCTCACCGCGTTCAGGTAGGCACCGCGATGGTGATACACCACCCCTTTGGGTTTGCCCGTGGTGCCAGACGTGTAATTCAATGAAATCGCCTGCCACTCGTCGCTGGGCAGTTGATAAGCGTACTCCGGGTCGCCCTCGGCCAGCAGCGCCTCGTACTCCAACTCGCCAATGCCTTGGGTCTCACCCAAAAACTCCGGATCGGCCACGTCGATGATCAGCGGCTTGCTCTCCAACGTGGCCACCGCCGCTTGAATCACTTCGGCAAACTCAGGATCCACCAGAATCGCCCTGGCTTCGCCATGGGCCAGCATATAGCGGATGGCATCGGCATCGAGGCGGATATTCAGCGTATTCAGCACGCAGCCCGCCAGCGGCACACCGAAGTGGGCCTCGAACATTGCGGGTACATTGGGCAGCATGGCCGCCACTGTCTGGCCCGGCTGAATACCGCGTTTTTCCAGCGCGGATGCGAGCCTACGGCAGCGTGCCCAGGTCTCTGCCCAGGAGCGGCGCGTCTGGCCATGCACCACGGCCGGGTAATCGGGATACACCGCCGCCGAACGCTCGATGAACGTTAGAGGGGAAAGCGCCACGTGATTGGCCGGTGTGGGGGGTAAGTCCTGCTCGAAAATTGAAAGACTCATACATTACCTCATTAATTAACGAAAACCTGAAAAGGCCTATTGTTAGTGGTTGTCATGACGTTCAAGGTCGCTATCAGAACGAGGCTCGCGTCCGAACATGTTCTGCTTTTGTACAAGCACATAAAGCACGACACCAGCAGCCAACCCCCACCCTGCCCCATACACAGCAAGCACAACTGCCATAGTGCCCGCCACGCCGCGCTCTGCCGTATTTTTAGTTTGCTCTATACCAACCATCAAGCAAATATACCCAGTGAGCAGTAACGTTAACGATAAAGCTATCGGCAGCACGGGTTGAAACATACTTACTAACGGTAGAGTAAAGAGCGCAATGAACCCCGTAATCCAGAAAGTACCTCCTCCGCTGTAAATCGACTCCATGGCATTGCGACCATTTTTGTAACGTTCAGCCATTGTGGCTGTCACCGCTGTCCAGATGGGGCCTGCCAACCCAGGATAGGGAGCAAAGAAAGCATGTATACCATTACGAATAAGTGCCTAACCGAAAGTTTTCGTGCATAATGTGTGTAGGATAACTGACACGGACGGAACCATGGCAAGGCGCTTCGTTGCACCTCTCACTGAGTCTGAGCAGCAGACGCTGTCCTCCGCCTATCACCATGGTGAGAAGCGCGCCCTACGTCGACGTGCGCATGCCATCTTGCTGAGCAACCTAGATTCATACCATCGCTCAGATCTGTGAGATATTGCGGGTCCGCCGCGATGCCGTATCTCGATGGCTCAAACAGTGGGAGGTAGCAGGGCTTGATGGGCTGATCGACAAGCCGCGCAGTGGCCGCACGCCGGCCTTGGATGACGACGACCACCATCGGCTGCTGGAACTTGTCGCCGAACAGCCCCACCAGCTCCGCTCCTTGCATGCCCGCTTTCAGGAAGAGACCGGGAAAAACATCAGCATGGTGACGCTCCGCAGGGCGCTGAAAAAAAATAGGCTCAGCTTCAAGCGTATTCGGCATTCACTGAAGGCACGGCGCGACGAAACGGATTTCCGCAACACTCAAGGCCTTCTCAAGGTGCTTCAGGAGCGGGAAGACCTGGGTGAGCACGAGCTCTATTACTTCGATGAGTCGGGCTTTTCGCAGTCGTCACCGGTTCCATACGCGTGGAGTCCCATTGGGCAGCCCTTTGAGATGACCGCCTACTCCCATAGCCGAAGGTTGAACGTACTGGGGTTCCTCAGCCGAGCCGGGAAGCTGGTCTACCATACCTCCACGGAGCCGGTGACTACCGAGACAGTCATCGAAGCATTTGATCAATTTGTGGCCCAGAAAGACCCCGATACCTTCGCCATCGTGGTGCTCGACAATGCCAGCATGCATCGCTCCAAGGCCTTCAGAAGTAAGATTATGGAGTGGATGTCGCATCGTGTGCATCTGGTCTACCTATCGGCTTACTCGCCGGAGCTTAACCTGATAGAGATTCTGTGGCGGCAGATGAAGTACGCATGGCTACCGTTGAGTGCCTATCTCTCATTTGACCACCTCAGCAAGGAGGTCTGTCGCCTACTCGACGGCTACGGGTCTGAACGCACGATAAATTTTGAATAGCCACTTAGCAGTGACATGGTGAATGCGATCCGTGCTGTAATCGATTTTTTCATCCGTGCGTATATGGTCAACACGAGACATCAGCGTACGACCCACGACGATGTCACCAAAAGCAATGACATAAGCAATCACCGCGGTAGGCAGCGCCAGCATAAACACATCAATGCCCGGAAAGCCGACACTAAAGGGCAGGTAGGCCCACATATCTGAAAAGTTGGGTTGCGTCACCCCCCACTCAATGCTTGGACGTGGATACTCGCCTATTGCCCAAGCAATCAAAATAGCGACCACCATGCCGGGCACCATGCCATAATTAGCAATCCTGCGTACGACCAGGTGGTCGGCAACCCAGCGTTTAAACGCTACGGAGAACAGCATAAAAATAGCAATCAGCATACCTGCAATCAAAGAAACTGGCGTTTCCGCCAAGCGCCCACCTTGCTGTATCTCGCCTGTAATTGCTGCAATACCAGCCCCGATAATGATCCCGGCCTGTAGTGAATTGGGCACCAGGTGCACCAGCTTTCGCCCGAGCCCCGTAACACCTAAAAAGAAGAAAATCAAAAACACTAAAAACTGTAGCGCAAACAGAGCCTGAATGGCTTCATCACCCGGTTCAAAGTCACCTAAAAAGACCAGCACCACCGGCACTGCGGGGGTAATCCAACCTGGCACCATAGGCACCCCAAGTAATGCTGGCAGCATAAATCCAATGCCACAAACCACCACGAAGGCTAACGCTATATCGTAAGGCAGGCCCAGGTACTGCTCCAGCAACGGTATCATGGCAAGGCTAACCACAAACATTATTAGCCCTTGGATCATTTCAGCCATTTCCCATCGGTAATGAACAAATGGTAGGCGGACTTTAAATGGCCCTAAAGGCCAGTAGGGCTGTTCTTCTCCATGTTGGCGATGTTTCAACTGCATAAAAACTCCTTGGTTATAAATATTGTTAATTTTTAAGATGCAAGGCCGGAATGAAACATTGATGTTCAATGAAAATCAAAACGACCGTTTCATTGTTATTAAAAGTTAAACGCCGACCTTGACGGTCGGCGAAGATGCCATGGAAAGAGATAGCAAAGCGTCAACGTCACTGCTGACTATCGAAGTCGCTCAAACACTGCATGCCGGCCTCGATCACCGCGCGCTGGGCACGCCCGACCGGCAGCCACTGGTGGATGACGAACTCGGCGCTGCACAGCTTGGTGCGATAGAACGGATCGTCGCTGCCCTGGGTAATGGCTTGCTGGGCATGCAGCGCCGCTTGGCCCATCTGCCAGGCGCACAGCACATGGCCCGCCAGGTTCAAGAGAGGCGTGGCGTAGGCTTGCACAGCATCCGGCCCCTGTTCAGGGTGGCTACCCTGCTCCAGCACGATTTCCATGGCGGCCTGCAGGTCGTCAGCGGCATCGCTCAACAGCGGCCCCATGGCATTCAGCCGCGTACTCTTGCCCAGCTCGTCAGCGGTGTTGCGCACCTCGGCCAACAGGGCCAGCAAGGCGGCACCACCATCGCGCTGCAGTTTGCGACCTGCCAGGTCCAGCGCCTGAATGCCGTTGGTGCCTTCATAGATGGGCGCGATGCGGGCATCTCGGAGCAGCTGCGCAGCGCCGGTCTCTTCCACGTAGCCCATGCCGCCGTGCACCTGAACCCCCATGGAAGCAATGTCCACGGCCTGGTCGGTAGAGAAGCTCTTGACGATAGGAATCAGTACATCCACACAGGCCTGGGCCGACTGGCGCTCGGCGTCATCGGCCGCATGGCGGGCAACATCCAGCTGGCCAGCGCAGTAGAGGGCCAGCGCACGCAGCGCATCGGTACGGGCACGCATGGACAGCAGCATACGGCGCACATCGAAGTGGTCGCTGATGGTGCAGTCGCTGCCGCCACGCTGCCTGGGTGAGCGCCCCTGGGTGCGGTCATTGGCGTAGGCAAACGCGTGTTGGCAAGCACGCTCGGCCACGCCGATGCCCTGAATACCGACCTTATGACGCGCCTCGTTCATCATGGTGAACATGTGGTTGAGCCCGCGCCCCTCCTCGCCCACCAGATAGCCCACGGCACCGCCGTTTTCACCAAAGCTGAGGGTACAGGTGGGCGACCCGTGAATGCCGAGCTTGTGCTCGATGGAGGCACAGGTGACATCGTTACGCTCGCCCAGCGAGCCGTCGTCATTGACCAGGAACTTAGGCACTAAAAAGAGTGAGATACCCTTATTGCCTTCCGGGGCATCGGGCTTACGGGCAAGAACGAGGTGAATGATGTTTTCGGCAGCGTCGTGCTCGCCCCAGGTGATGTAGATCTTTTGACCGCTGATGCGGTAGTGATCGCCTTCTGGAACGGCTTTGGTACGCACCTTGGAAAGATCCGACCCCGCCTGGGGTTCGGTGAGGTTCATGGTGCCGGTCCAGGAGCCCTCGACCAATTTGGGCAGGTAGGTCGCTTTTAAGGCATCGCTGCCGTGATGGGCCAGCGCCTCGATGGCACCGGCGGTGAGCATCGGGCACAGCCCTAACGCCATGTTCGCGCCGTGGAGCATCTCCTGTACCGCGCTGGCCACCACTTCGGGCAGGTTCTGACCGCCCAGTGCTTCAGACACGCCAATGCCGTTCCAACCACCCTCTACATACGCCAGGTAAGCGGCCGCGAAGCCTTCGGGGGTAGTGACGCTGCCATCGGTGTGACGTTGGGCTCCCTGACGGTCTCCCGTACTATTGAGCGGCCCCCAGACGTCACCTGCCAGCTTCGCAGCTTCTTCCAACACGGCTTCAACGAGATCCGGGGTGGCTTCTGCGAAGCCTGGCAGCGACAGCGAGCGATGCGCCAGCATCTCTTCCAGCACAAAGCGCAGGTCGCGTACCGGCGCGGCGTAGTAATTCATGGCAATACCTCGGGCAAAAGGATCGGTGTAGCAAAAACACTATCCTCGATAGTAGTTTCACTACTCCCGACATACCATTAGCCCAAGGTCTCACCTGATAGCCGCCTCAGCGGCTTATTTGCGCACCTCGGTTTCTACGTCGTCGTAATAAGTGATATGGCTTTCGTCTTCCTGGGGCGGCCCCACTACCGGCTCGGCGACCTCCACTTCCGGCACGACATCGGAAAGGTCTTCCAGATGCTCATGCTCAAGCGCCCCCTGCACCAGCTCTTCGGTCACCACCAGTTCAGCACCGGCAGCGGTCATGGGCGTCGTGGCGGTAAACGGCGCCACGGGGACCGGCGCCGGGCGCACGCTGCGGCGCCACGTGAAGAACAGCACGAAGAACAGGCTGAGCGAGCCAAACGCCCAGAATAGTCCGGCATCGCCCATGGCGGTCATCACCGGCGAAATCATCAGCGGGCTGATGGTGGCCCCGATGGAGTTGATCAGCAACAGGCCTTGGCTCATGCGCACCAGCGCCCCTGCTGGCGCACGGTCGGCGGCGTGGCTCACGGCCACCGGGTAAAGCGCAAATACGCCCCCACCCAGCAGGAACAGCAGCGCGACCAACAAAGGAGTAGAGAGCGGTAGCCACAGCATGGCTGCCGAGATCACCACACAGAACGCGCTGATACCGATCAGCACCATCTGGCGATCGTGGCGGTCCGACCATCGGCCAATGGGGTATTGCAGCAGCATGGCGCCGAGAATCACTACCGCCATCAGTTGCCCCACCTGATTGACACTCATGCCAATGCGCTGGAGGTAGAGCGGCAGCAGTGTATAAGCCGCCGCCACCACCATGCCCGACCCCAGGCTGCCCATCACGCCGGTCGGGGTCATGGTAATCAGCCGGTGCGGGGGTAGCGGTTCGGCGTGTTCGAGCAACGGCGATACGCGGGGGATCATGGCCATCGGCAGTACCGACAGTGACGCCAGCAGACCGATCACCATGAAGGGCGCGGTGTCACCCATGGCGCTGGTCACGCCGAGCATCAATTGCCCCAGCACGCCAGCGGCATAAAGAGAAATCATGTAGAGCGCCAGCAGACGGCCACGCACTTTCTGATCGCCCGCGGTCAACAGCCAGCTCTCGATGACCAGATAGACCCCTACCGTGGCCCAACCGCCCACCAGGCGCAGGGCAAACCACGCCCAAGGGTCGAAGAACAACCCCTGCAACAGCACGGTGACAGCCACCAGCGACGCAAAACTGCCGTAAGCACGAATATGGCCAATGCGCAGCAACAGGCGATCATTGAACATGGCCCCCAGGGCCAGTCCAATGAAATAGGCAGACGACACGATACCGATCACCGTGGCCGACTCGCCCGCAGCGTCCAGTCGAATGGTGATCAAGGTGGCGAGAAAACCGTTGCCAATGCCCAGAATGAACAGCCCGAGTAGGGGCGCCAGCGCCATGGCCAGCAGTTGCCGCGACATGCGTACCTCACATTGCATTGAGTATGAATCGATGGCCGTTTGTACGCCTATCGCACCGGCAGGCAGAAAACGGGCGCGCAATTATTGCTGCCAGCGGCATAAAGTCAATGCTTTTTCAGCCCAATGCCCAGCAGTCTGGTGTTTTTGATAACTGAATGCTTCATTGGCAGAAAATTCGTCTATCCCAAGCCATGGAATGACGTTTCTTGCCCTTCCCAAAATAGCTGCCCGGCGCCCATCGCGCGACCCATGAGCACCTTAAACCCCACATAGCCATGCAACCGTGGCAAACTGATGACACTGTCGGTGACCCAGTCACGGCCTTGCGACGGCGCGATGGTCATGCGACTGCCGCTGACATGGCGGGCAGCGTCGCATCATCGTATTCTCTGGTTTTACGTTCGTATTTAAGGAAAGAGGCATGCTTTCAGGTCTGGACCATCTTGTTGTAACCGTGACCGATATGGGTCGCGCCGTGGATTTTTATTCCCGTGTGCTGGGTCTGGATGTGCGTTATCGGGATGCCCAACGGGTCGACCTGTTGCTGGGGGATACCGCCCTGCGCCTGCATCAAACCGACACTGACATTGCCCCGGTGTCGGCCACCCCAACGCCTGGCAGTCTGGACTTGTGCCTGCGCTGCCAACTGCCGCTGGATGAGTTCAAGCAGCATCTGGACGCGCTCGAAGTCGATGTGGAGCTAGGTCCGGTGGCCCGCCAGGGCGCCAATGGCCCCATCGAATCCCTCTACCTGCGCGACCCCGACGGTAACCTGCTCGAAATCTGTCGGCCAGCAGCACGCCAGCCCTGAGCCAGACCGCCATACTGGGCGGGCCGACGGGTGATAAGTCGCCCTGCCCACGCTATCATGGCGGGCTAACAGGGTATCCGCTGGATGCTATCGTCGAATCGAAAAGAAGGAACGCCCATGCGCGACGACACCCCCATCGAAGGTGAAGTGGTCAACCGCACCGACACATCTGAAACGCCCTCACCGGCTCCCGACACCACCATGGCCATGGTGATCTATGCTCTTTATCTGGCCAGTTTCGTGGTGGGCTTCACCTCAGTCATCGGGGTGATCATTGCCTACGTGTATCGCGGCAAGGGCCCTGTCTGGCTGGACGAACACTACCGTTATCAAATTCGTACGTTCTGGATCGGGCTACTGTACGGCAGTATCGCCACGCTGCTGACGCTCATCCTCATCGGCTTTCCGCTGCTGCTGGCCTTTGCCGTGTGGTTTATCGTGCGCTGCGTCAAAGGCTTCAAAGGGCTGCAAGAGAAGCGCGCGCCCTCCAACGTCGACAGTTGGCTGCTGTGATCCCATGAGTGAACCGTTACACACCCGCCGGGCGCAGTATCAGGCCCGTGCCATCGCCGGGCTTTGGCGCCTGCTCTCCCGCTGGCCCGTCACTCGGCTATGGCGCATTGCAGCCTTCATGGGGCCTCAGATCTACCGCTTCAGCAAGCGTGAGCGACGCGTGACCGAGCTGAACCTGGCGCGGGTTTTTCCAGACCAGTCCGCTCAGCAGCGCAAGGCGTTTGCGATTCAGAGCCTGCAGCACTCCACGGCCACCATGCTGGAGCTTGGCCACGCCTGGATGACGCCTCCCGAGAAGGTGGAAGCCAGCATTCTGGCCGTGCACGGGCGCGACAAGCTGGACAGCGCACGGGCCGAAGGGCGCGGCGTCATCGTACTGGCGCCCCACTTTGGCAACTGGGAAGTGCTCAACTTCTGGCTCTCCAGCCACTTTCCGTTTACGGCCATGTACGAACCGCCCAAAATCGCTGACCTGGAAGCCATTACGCGCCACGGCCGGGAGCGCATGGGCGCACAGCTGGTGCCGACCAACCCACGTGGCGTCGCCGCCCTGCTGAAAGCCTTGAAGCGCAGCGAAGCCATCGGCATCCTGCCCGACCAGGAACCCGCCTGGGGCAGTGGCGTATTCGCGCCGTTCTACGGGCACGAGGCCTACACGGCCACCTTGCTACCCAAGCTGGTCGCTCGGACCCAGGCTCGCGTGGTCACGGGGGTGGCACGACGTATTCCCGGCAAGGGGTTCGAGATTCACTTTCTGGATGCCGACGAACGGGTCTACAGCGAGGACGACACGCTGTCAGCCACCGGCGTCAACGCCAGCGTGGAAGCTTCGATTGCCCTGGACCCACCCCAGTACCAATGGGAATACAAGCGCTACCGCAAGGTCGTGGAGGAGCAGCAAGGGCTCGCCAACGCCAACAATTTCCGCCTTTATTGAACACGAGAGTGGCATGACCGAATCTTCTCCCCACCCGCCTAACCCGCCACAGGATACGCGCCCGCCGCAGATCGTCTATGCGCTGTACCTGGCCGGGCTGGTCACCGCCAACATCACCCTGCTGATAGGTGTGATCGTGGCGTATGTGTACCGTCGCGAGGCAGCGCCCTGGCTGCAGGCCCACTACCGCTACCTGATTCGTACGTTCTGGATCGGCAGCCTCTATTTCCTGGTCACGTTCACCTTGACCCTGATGTTTCTCGGCGCGCTGCTGTGGCCGCTGCTGGCTCTTTGGCTGGGCGTGCGCTGCACGCTTGGCTGGCTGGCGGTACGCAAGGGCCTGCCCCCGGCAAGGCCTGGCAGCTGGCTGTGGTGAAGAAGCATCTGGCTGTGTTGAAGAAGGCGGCCAGCTCAGTCGTCGCTGTGGCGCGCGTAAACATCGTCCAGCCGTTCGATGTCATCTTCGCCCAGGTAGCTGCCGGACTGCACCTCGATCAGCTCCAGCGGAATCTTGCCCGGGTTCTCCAGGCGATGCAGCGCTCCTATCGGGATGTAGGTCGATTGGTTCTCGCTGACCAGAAAGGTGCGCTCCTCCACGGTGACCTTGGCAGTGCCGCTCACCACCACCCAGTGCTCGGCGCGATGATGATGGCGCTGCAACGACAGCCGTGCACCGGGGCGCACGGTAATGTGCTTAACCTGATAGCGCTGGCCGCTGTCCATGGCCTGAAAACTGCCCCAGGGGCGGTGCACCAGCGGTGACGAGCAGGGCTCACGCCGCCCTGCCTCGCTCAAGGCCGCCACCAGTTGCTTGACCCCCTGCGCATGATCGCGGCGAGCCACCAGCACGCTGTCCGACGTTTCCACTACTACCAGGTCTTCGACGCCCAGGGTCGCCACCAAGCGATGATTGGCCACCACCAGCGAGCGCTGGGTATCTCGCAATACGCCGTCACCGGTCACCACGTTGCCAGACGCATCAGGGGTGTGCGTGGCCATCAGCGCATCGAAACTACCGATGTCGCTCCATCGCGCGTCCAGCGGCACGACGGCGGCCCTGGCACAGTGCTCCATCACCGCATAGTCGATGGACTCGCTGGGGCAGCGCTTGAAAGAGGCCTCGTGCAAGCGCAGGAAATCGAGATCGTGGTGCGCCTCGTCTACCGCTACCTGACAGGCCGCCAGCATGTCGGGCTGTAGCCGTGCCAGCTCGGCGAGATAGTCCGATGCCCGCAGCAGGAACATGCCGCTGTTCCACAGCGTATTGCCTTCGGCCAGCAGGGCCTTGGCTTTCTCAAGAGGGGGCTTTTCGATGAAGGCATCCAGATGGTGGCCATCCCCCAACGCCGCGCCGCAGGCAATGTAACCGTAACCGGTTTCCGGATGAGTCGGCACGACGCCAAAGGTCACCAGATAACCTTGCTCAGCCAACGGCGTGGCCCGCCGCACACTGTCGGTGAACGCTGCCACATCGCCAATCACATGGTCGGCGGGCAGCACCAGCAAAAGTGGGTCGTCCCCCTTCTGGCGTGCCAACAGCGCGGCACAGGCGATGGCCGGGGCCGTATTGCGTCCTTCCGGCTCCAGCACTACCTGCCCCTGCTGGCCAGCTTCGCGAAGCTGCTCGGCCATCAAAAAGCGATGCGCGTGATGGCCCATCAACATGGCGGGCTGTGCGGTGATGTCCGCAAGCCGAGCCAGTGTCTGCTGTAACAGGCTCTGCTCGCCGGTCAGGCGCAAAAACTGCTTGGGCATCTGCTCGCGGGAAAGCGGCCACAGCCGTGTACCGCTGCCGCCGCTGAGAATGACGGGTTGAATCATGGTGTCGTCCTTGGTTGCGTACCCGGTAACGGTTCCACTGCGCCAAAATCTTCTTGCAGCCAGTGGCGTAACTGGCTCATGGGTGGGGCATCGAAGGTGGCTGACAGGTCGGGCAGCATACCGTTCACGAAGCCACGCGTCATGAAAGGGGCCAACAGTTCAGGGTCGCCGCTGACGATATGCACCGGCACCGCCGCGCTGGCGTTTTCTCCGGTAATCAGGGGCGCCGCCTGGTGGTCACCCAGAGCAATCAGCAGGGTTTGCTCATCGGCCACCCGCTCTGCCCAGCGCCCGGTGACTTTCACAGCGTAGTCTACAGACCAGGCATAGTGGTCACGAATACGCTCGATATCGCGCCAGATCACTTCGGGCGGGTCGGCCGCGTTCTCCCAAGGGGCGAAAATCGACCCATCCCCCACCATCGACCAGTTCTCCAGCACGGGCAGGATGGGCGTCCAGGGGGCATGGCTGGAGATCAGCGCGATTTGGGCAAACACCGGGGAGCCGCCCAGCAAGTGGCGCTGGGTATAGTCCAGCGTAAACTGGTCAGGCATGGTGACCCAGTTGAGCGGCGGCCCTGCGTAAGGCATGTCTCTGGCAGCGACGATCTGGTCGAAACCGTAGGCTTCGCCTTCGGGCCAGGCCAGGGTAATGGCTGGCATCACGGTCAGCGTGTGCTGGCCCGTGGCGCGAAAATCATCGATCAGCGTGGGGTGGTCGCTATCGAGCATCAGCCGATACCACAGCTGGTTGTCGATCCAACGGCCGCTGAGCGTGGTGGCATGGGCCAGCCACGACTGCCCGCCGCGAATCGGCGCATCCATCAACCCGGACACCACCGATAGCCCGCGTTGCTCCAGGCGCGACTCGATCTCGGCCAGGGTGGCCAGAATCTGCCGGTTGTAGCGCGGGTCATCCAGCGCCGTGACGCCGTAGGACTCGATGAAGGTCAGCAGCACATCGCGCCCTTCCAGCCCAGGCAACGCCCGGGTGGCCATGGGTGAAGCCTGCAGCTGTTCGGTGAAGGCCAGCCGTGCCTGATGGGTCGAAACCACCTGCTGCCACTGAAAACGCGCCGTGTTCACCACCGGCAGCGTAGAATGGGGCACCCAGCGGTAGCGGTTTGCCTCCAGCAGCAGCAGGCCCGCAGCCACCACCAGAACCCCCAGAGCAAGCTTGCCCTGACCGCGCGCCAGCGAAAGCGGCACCCTGGGAAGCAGCAAGCGCAACAACCCCCATACACCCCCCAACAGCACCACCAATGCCAGTAGCATCAAGCAAATAGCCGCAAGTTGGCCTACATTACCTACAAGCAGGTGGTAAACGGAGCGCATCAGCGGCACGTCGAGATACAGGTTCAACGAACGGCCAAAAGCGCTGTGGGTGGCGGCATCTCCAAGATTGATGAGCGTGAACAAGGCCAGCGCACTGACCACCAGTAGGCCAGCGGCACTTCGCCATGGCCGGGCAGGGAGCAACCACAGGGCGGGCACCAGCACCCAAGCCTCCCAGGCCAACAGCGCCCCCCCCCAGGTGCCAAAACGCCACCACAGCGGCATGACCAGTAATGTATTGACCACCAGGATAGCGAGCAGGAGACGAAACATTCACACCTCTTGGGCAATTGACAGGCCGTTGACAAGGCCATGGAACAAGCCAGACCTGCCCATTTTGGCTGGTCAGAACGCATTGCGGTGCCACAATCAATAAACAGGACTTGTTAAGCGTACAGCTTTTGTTTAATTATTTCATATCACATTGTGCTGTCGTCTTTGGGTTGACCACGAAAGGAACTCGATCATGGGCCGTCGTACCGCTGCAAGCTGGATGATGTCGTTGAGCTGGTTGTGCTCTGCCTCAGCCATGGCCAGCCAGGAACAAGTACTTTTCGAGGCTATCATATCGCAGGCCCAGCAGCTGGCCGATGCGCCCTATCAGGCACCCGAAGCCACCCTGCCGGAGGCGCTGCAATCACTGGACTACGACGGATATCGGCAGATTCGCTTCGATCCGGAGCGCGCCTACTGGAAAGACGAAAGCCCGTTCAGCCTACAGCTTTTTCATAGCGGCTTTCTGTTTCAAACGCCGGTTACCCTGAATGTGCTGGATGGTGAGACCTTGTCTCCCCTGGCCTTCAGCAAACAGGACTTCACCTACGACGGTGCGGCCAGTGAACTGCTGGAGCACGACCTGAGCGGCAGCGGTCATGCCGGTTTCAGGCTCCACTACCCTATCAACGACCCGGACTACGCGGACGAATTTGCAGTGTTTCTCGGCGCCAGCTACTTCAGGCTGGTAGGCCAGGGGCAAGCGTATGGGCTCTCCACACGGGGCCTAGCCATCGATACCGCCTCCGAGCGGGGGGAGGAGTTTCCGGAGTTTCGTGAATTCTGGCTGGTCAAGCCCGAGCAGGAGGACGAGAGCGTTACGCTCATGGCGCTACTGGATAGCCCATCGCTGAGCGGCGCCTATCGCATCACGCTGACACCCGGTGAACAGACCGAAGCCGAAGTGGAAGCCGAGCTGTTTGCTCGCAGCGACGTGGCCAAGCTGGGGGTTGCCCCACTGACCAGCATGTTCACCTTTGGGGAGGCAACGGCTCAACGACCCGACGACTTTCGCCCTCAGGTACACGACTCGGATGGGCTGCTGGCTCACACCGGCCAGGATGAGTGGATATGGCGCCCGCTGCAAAACCCCTCGGCCCTGCGTATCTCCGCGTTCATGGACCATGATCCACAGGGGTTTGGCCTGATGCAGCGAGAGCGCCACTTCGATCGTTATCTGGATCTGGAAGCTCACTATCATCGTCGCCCCAGCCAATGGGTCGAACCGATTGGCGACTGGGGGGAGGGGCATGTCGAGCTGGTCGAGATCCCCACGCCGGATGAAACCCACGACAACATCGTTGCCTACTGGGTAGCCGATGCGCCACTGAAGGCGGGTGAATCACGCACGCTTCACTACCGCACCTATACGCTGAACACTCAGCCCGAGCAGCATACGCTGGGCCGCGTGATACGCACGCGCCAGGGCAGTGCCGCCGTTCCTGGAGAAGCCGATTCTGCGTCTGCCGACCAGCGTCAGCTGGTGGTCGACTTCATGGGCGGCCCCCTGGAAACGCTGGCCGAGGATGTCGTACCAGAGCTGGACATCAGCGTACTGGACGGTGAAGCCCAGCTTCCCCAAGTGAAGCGGCTACCCGACCATGGCTGGCGGGCCACCTTCCGTTTGCCCTCCGATCGCCCCAGCGATATACGCCTGCGCCTGACCCACGACGGGGAGCCACTGACCGAGAGCTGGAACTACGTATGGTATCCCGATGCCTAGTTCGACGTCTCTTGGCCCCCTCATTCCCTGGCTGAATGCCCGCCGTACGCTGCTGGCCACGCTGGTCATCGGCACCAGCGTGGTCGGCTGCCTGGTCATGGCCAACGTGGTCGCCAACCTGGCGCTCGGCTGGCGCATCGTCATGCTGGTGCTGTTTGGGCTGACCTTCAGCTGGATTGCGCTGGCCTTCTGGGGAGCGGTATGCGGCTTCATCTTGTGTAGCCTGCGGCTGGACCCTCTGACCTTGAAACGGCAGTCTCATGGGCCAGCCATCGATGAGCTATCCAGCAAAACGGCCTTGATCATGCCGATTTATGCCGAACCCCCCATCCCCACCCTGGCCGGCCTCGAAGCCACCTGTCGCTCGCTGCTCCAGGAAATGAGCAGCAACCCTCGCTATGCAGCCACCCCGTTACAGGCGCATTTCGAGGTGTTCATCCTCAGCGACACGCAGCAGGCTGACCAGGCGGCCGAAGAGGCCGCCCATGTGGCCGCCCTGCAGCAGCGGCTGGCTGGCCAGGTAGCCGTGCACTATCGGCGGCGCCCCAACAATCTCGGCCGCAAGGCGGGCAATATTGCCGAGTTTTGCCGTCGCTGGGGGCGGCGCTACGACTACATGGTCGTGCTGGATGCCGACAGTCTGATGAGCGGCACCACCATGCTGCATCTGGTGCATCAGATGCAGCGCTACGCGGGCGTAGGACTGATCCAGACCGTCCCCTTGCCGGTAGGTCAGCGCACCCTGTTCGGGCGCTTCATTCAGTTTGCGTCGGCGCTGTACAGCCCCATGCTGGCGGCAGGTCAAAGTTTCTGGCTGGGCGACGCCGCCAACTACTGGGGGCACAACGCCATTATCCGCACCCGTGCCTTCATGGCCCATGCCGGGCTGCCGACGCTGCCTGGCAAGCCCCCGTTGGGCGGTGAATTATTGAGCCACGACTTTGTCGAGGCCGCTCTGCTCAAGCGGGGCGGCTGGCAAGTGCTGCTGGATACCTCGGCCACGGCCTCCGCCGCCTCGCCCCTGCCCGTGGCAGGCAATCACAGCCTCGAAGCGATGCCCAGCAACCTGCTGGATTTTGCCAAGCGTGATCGGCGCTGGCTGCAAGGCAACCTCCAGCACCTTCGGCTGCTGACCGGTGCCGGGTTTCACCCGATTAGCCGATTGCACTTTCTATTTGGCGCCTTCGCTTATCTCTCATCGCTGGTATGGCTTGGGCTCTTGCTGTGCACCAGCTTCATGGTGGGTTACCAGGCCATCGACAACGGCGCGCCTCCGCTCTTGCCGCACAGTCTCTCCCTTGGCCTGCTGGGCGTGACGCTAGGCATGCTGCTGGCGCCCAAGGTACTCGGCCTTGTGCTGGCGCTGTGGCAAGCCCCCCGCGCCTTCAATGGCCGCCTGGCTCTCATCGCCAGCACGCTGCTGGAAATGCTCTTCGCCGCCCTGATCGCACCGTTGATGATGGCGTGGCATAGCCTGTTCATCATCAATGTGCTGATCGGGCGCGCCATCGATTGGCAAACCCAGCATCGGGGCGAGCGCTCGCTGAGCTGGCGGGAAAGCTGGCGGCACACTGGCTGGATGACGCTGTGCGGCAGCCTCTGGGCAGGCTCAATGATCCTTTTCTCACCCTCGGCCTTTGGCTGGCTGACACCTGCCTGGCTGGGCCTGGTCGCGGCAGCCCCGCTGGTGAAGTACTCCAGCAGCGGCACCTGGGGCGGGGTGGCTAGCCAACGGCTGGGGTTGCTGCATATCCCCGCCGCCTGCCCGACGCCGCCCCTGCTGCAGGACTTCGCCGACCTGTGCGCACGTCACTCCCAAAGTCTGATCGTCAGCGGCTCGACCACCCCCAACCAGCCGCCACGGGAGCAGTTCGGTGACATGCCCTGCCAACCGTTGAAGGTAGTGTCCTCGCGCCGAAACGCCGCTTCCCGTGCCAAGGAGCCTCATTAAATGCCTTCATTGACCCTGGCACCGCTGCGCCGCGCAGGCGGCATGGCCCGTTCGCTGTTCATCTACTGGCGGCCGGGGCGGCAGCGCAGCCTGCAACGCCTCTATCGCCCCTTCATCGCGCCTGGCGACACTGCCTTCGATGTGGGTGCACATCTGGGAGATCGCAGCGCAGCATTTCAAGCTCTGGGGGCCAGGGTCATTGCTCTGGAGCCCCAGCCAGCGTTAGCCAAGTGGTTTCAGCGCTTGCTGAAACGCCCTGACATCACCCTGCTGCCGCTGGCCGTGGGGCCTCGGCTCGGCGTCGCCGAGATCGCCATCAGCGAAGGCAACCCCACCCTGTCCACGCTGGCCAACGACTGGCGCCATCAGGTAGGCGAGCGCAACCCCGGCTTTCATCACGTGCGCTGGGAGCAGACTCTGCAGGTCGACATGACCACCCTGGACGCACTGATCGAACGTTATGGCACCCCGCGCTTTATCAAGATCGACGTGGAAGGCTTCGAGGCCGAGGTACTGCAGGGGCTCCATCACCCCGTTGCGGCCCTCTCCGTGGAGTTCGTGGCGGGCATGCTGGAGGTCAGCCATGCCTGTTTGGAAGAGATACAGCGGCTGGGGGAGTATCGTTTCAACGCCATTGCAGGCGAGCGCCGCCGATTCCTCTTCGAGCAGTGGCTAACCCCAGAGGCCATGCAACAATGGCTCGCCCAGGGAGCGGGACAGTTGGCATCGGGGGATATCTACGCCTGCCGCCACGACCATCCGATACTGACCGACGCCTAGCACTCAGCCGTACCGATCACCCTTGAAGAGACTGTTATGGTTCATGAATGGCAACATCTGACCGCGCCCAAACTTCAGGCCCTGGCCCAGCGCCAGCCCATCGCCCTCATCACGCTGGGTGCCATCGAGCAGCACGGCACCCACCTGCCCCTGGGCACCGACCTGATAATCGGCGAGGGCCTGCAGGCGGCCATGCTGGCGCAGCTCCCCGACGACATCGAGGTGCTTTGCCTGCCCCCCATGGCCATCGGAGCCAGCGATGAGCACGCCAGCTTTTCAGGCACCCTGAGCCTGCCCGCCAGGCTGGCCATCGAGGCGTTGGAAGCCTACGGCGACAGCGTTGCCCGGGCGGGCATCCACAAGCTGATGATGATCAACAGCCATGGCGGCAACAAGGCCGTGATGGACCTGGCGGCCCTGACTCTGCGCCAACGCCACGCCATGCGCGTGGTCAAGGCGACCTATACTCGGCTGCCGCCGCTGGAAGGTGCCCTGGCCGCCGATGAGCTGCGCCATGGGCTGCACGGAGGGCTGCTGGAGACCTCGATGATGCTGCACCTGGCCCCCCAATGGGTAGACACCGAAGGATATACGCCCACGCCCCCCGCCACGCCTCCCGAAGGTGGCCTGCTGGGCGCCGAAGGCAGCGCGGCCTATGCCTGGTTGGCAGAAGACCTGAGCCCCCATGGAGTGGCGGGCGATGCCCGTGGCGCCAGCGCCGACCTGGGCGAACGATTGGTGCGCCACTATGCGGGCCTGCTGGCCCGCGTGGTGGAAGAAACCGCTCGACTGCCCGCCCTGAACTGACTCTCTTGACCATATAATGCCGCTGAGCCGGGTGCTGGCTAAGCGGCAGCGCTCAAATGTTCAGCGGCAGCGCTTGCGTGTTCAGCGGTTGACGCCTGATGCTTCAGTGGCCACGGCTCTCCAGCACGTCGTCCAGAAAATGCCCGGCCCGGTTGGCCTTGGCACTCAGGTAGCGATGGTTGTGGTCGGTCACGCTGCCATACAGGGCCTGACGCGAGACGACCTCGATCCCCCCTTCCCGCAGGGCCGCCATTTTTAGCGGGTTGTTGGTCAATAGCTGTACCTGATGAATCGACAGCGCATTGAGCATATCCACCGCCACCGCGTACTGCCGCTCATCGTCGCCAAACCCCAGCACCTGGTCGGCGTCCACGGTATCCAGGCCACTGTCTTGCAGGGTATAGGCGCGCAGCTTGTTGGCCAGGCCGATGCCCCGCCCTTCCTGGGCCAGATACAGCAGCACGCCACCGCCCATCCCCTGGATATCGGCCACTGCATTACGCAACTGCTCACCGCAGTCACAGCGCAGGCTACCGAACAGGTCACCGGTCAAACAGGCAGAGTGCATGCGTAGCGGCACGGGGCTTTGCTGGGCTTCGGGCTGGCCGATCACCACTGCCACGTGCTCGCGCAGGCCATCGGGCTCGCGAAACAGCACGAAGCGGCTATGCGGCGCGTCTTCCAGCGGTATGCTGGCTTCACTGACCCGCTTGAGCATGCCCGGCGCACCGGCCAGACACTGCTGGGCTTCTTCGGCACTGACTTCCAGCAGCTGCCCCTGGCGCACCTGCTCGGCCACGGCATGGCTGGCCTGCTCGCTCACCTCGGCGGTGAGGGCCGCAGGCACCAGCAGCGCCCGGCGCATCAGGGTGACGGCACCGCGCTCGGCCGCGCCTGCGGGTTTCAAGCCGCTCAGCAGCGCGCTCGAACGCGCCTGGCCAGGCGCCAGGGCCAGCTGGTGCAGCTCATGCTCGCCGATCTGTTCGGCCAGTGGCAGGCAAGCAGCGTCGGCCTTGAGCGACAACCCCATGGCCTCCAGCCGATGGCGGGTCAGCACCATGGCCGGGCGTGAGCCCGATAGCGCCGCCAGCGCCGCCACCGAGCGGCTACCCTCCAGCGCCTGCACCAGCAAGCGCTGCTCACCACTGCGAATCACGACAGGTAAACCACGGCGAATATCAAAAATGGCGCGTTCAATGTGATACATGTAGGCCTCCGGATTGCCTAGTCGTCTGAACAAAGGTCACTTGCGTTGCGCTACCTGGCCCCGCATGATCAGTGGGTGTATCCAATAGGGAAGCGTTATGCCCGACTCCAGTTCTTCTGCTCGATACTCCCCGGCCCTCGATGATGAGGCTGCCTGGGAATGGTTGATCGCCACGGCACGGCGCATGACCGAGGCGTCTACTCTTCCCCCTGAGGCCCAGACGCCACAGGCCGCTGGGCCGGACGTTCAGCAGTGGCTCGAGTGCCTGACCCCGCTGGCCGCCAGGCCCCAATGGGTGGTCGCGCAGCTGGGCCAGAGCCTGGATGGGCGTATCGCCACGGAAAGCGGCCATTCCCACTACATCAACGGCCCTGAAAGCCTGGTGCACCTGCACCGGCTGCGCGCCCTGGCCGATGCCGTGGTGGTGGGCGCCGGCACCGCTGCGGCCGACAACCCCCAGCTCACCGTGCGCCATGTCGATGGGCCCAACCCGGTTCGCG
Organism: Vreelandella stevensii S18214; assembly: GCF_000275725.1. Lineage (GTDB taxonomy): Bacteria > Pseudomonadota > Gammaproteobacteria > Pseudomonadales > Halomonadaceae > Vreelandella > Vreelandella stevensii. The sequence goes on from NZ_AJTS01000035.1 coordinate 63,941, forward strand.
TGGTGCTGGACCCGCGCGGTCGCATGCCCACCACCTTGGCGCTGTTTCAACCAGGCGACGTGGCGACGCTGCACATCACCGGACCTCAGGTAGCCCCGCTGAACAGCGCTGCCGAGCAGTGCTGCCTGCCGCTGAATGCCCATGGGCAATTTCAACCCCACGATGTCATTGCACTGCTGGCAGAGCGCGGATTGCACCGCGTTCTGGTGGAAGGTGGCGGCATCACCATTTCCCAGTTCATCGAAGCCCAGGCCGTGGATCGCCTGCACCTGCTGGTGGCCCCGCTGTTGATTGGTTCGGGGCGGCCCGGGCTGGTGATGACCCCCATCGACACCCTGGCGCAGGCGCTGCGCCCCACGATGCGCTCGTTCCGATGCGGCGCCGACACGCTGTTCGACGTCGAGCTGCGCCGCTCCTGACGCGGCAGCCCCCATGGCCCCTTCACTCGAAGAGGCCGGGGAGCTTGCCGGGCTCGCTTGGCCGCGCCGAGCCAGTGCCACGGGGATACCCGGCAGGCTGGACAGCAGCACCAGCACGCCATACGCCAGCGAAATGGCCACGCCCTGCGCAGGCGGCATGCCCACCAGCATCCATAAACCTGCTGCGGCGCCTTCGCGTACGCCCCACCCGGCTACCGAGAGCGGCACCAGCATGGAAAGCAGCAGTACCGGTGCCAACGCCAGCAGTTCAAAGGCAGGTATCGGACTACCGATGGCCCTAGCCGCGCACAGCATGACCAGGCCATAGCTGATCACGATGGTCAGCGACGAGCCCAGTTGCAGGGGCCATACGCGACGCTGGAACAGCCCCCGGCGCAGGTCGCGCCCCAGAGTTTGGCACCAGCGCGGTAGCGCCAGCCGTTGGCGACGCGCCCAATGTATCAGCAGCGCCAGTCCTGCCAGGCCAAATAGGGCGCCAGCCGCCAATGACATCAACACCGTAGGGCCCAGCGCAGCGTGCCACAGCGGCGATGCCAGCAGCGCTGCCAGCGTGAGCAGCGCCACGGCCACCTGACCAGACGCGCGCTCGATCACCACCGCCCGCCAGGCGCTGCCACGAGAAGTGGCCTGGCCCGCATGGCGGTGCGCGCGCCCGGCATCTCCCAGCACCCCGCCTGGCAGCAGCTGATTGACCAACAGCGCCAGGTAGTATTCACGCAGGGCGTAGCCAAAACGCAGCGGCACACCGATCAGCCCCGCCGTGAGCTGCCAGCGCCACGCACTGAGCATGACTTGCAGCACGCTGATGGCCAGCGCCAGAACCATCCAGCCCAGCGAGAAGCGCTGCACTTCAGCCATGATATCGGCAGGTTCGACCCACAAGGCGACCGCCAGCAGCAGCATGCCGCTGACCAGGCAACGTCGTACCCAGGGCGCACGCCAGCCACGCGCGAGCACTCTGCTACCCCGCCACCGCTGGCAGCGCCAGCAGATCGTGATGGCCTACCCACACACCCCATTGGCCACGCTCCACAGAGTCCAGCCTGGCCGTGCGCCATTCGGCAATACGCGTGGCCGCTTCCGGCGCCTGCTCCGTGGCGGCGGCGGCCCAGCCCTCTATCAGCGAGCGAATCAGCGGCTCATGGGTGGCGTCTCCTGCGGCCAGTTGCCAGGGCGTGGCAGCCTCTTCAAGGCTATACCCCCGGCGCTTGAGCGCCTCCGCGAGCGCCGCATGGGCGTGGCCTCCCAGCGCCTCGCCCAGCCCCTTGTCACGCTGCTGGTGGGCATTGAACAGGCCCCGTACGAAGCGATCTTCGGGGTGATCGAGTGGCTGGTGCTCCGCATCGATGAAGCACCACTCCCCCGTCACGCTGAGACTGACCAGTAGCGCCTGCCGCTGCTCGGCGCACTGGGCGGCCAGCGCATCGATCCACGGCTGGGAGACCAGATCGATGAGCGCCGAGGCACTGACCACATCGGCTTCCAGCAAGGCAGGGTGCGCCAGCGTCGCCAGCGAGGTGCAGTGGGTTGCCACCTGGACGGGCTGGCCACGGGCATCGTGGAGCTGCATGGCACGGCCACGGGCTTCCTTGAGCAATTCAGGGTCGTGGTCGAACAATACCCAGCGCTGAGGAACGCTCAGCCGGGGCACCAAAAACTGTACGTTGCTGCCCCGCCCACAGCCCAAATCTGCCAGGGTGACGCTGTCACGGTTGGCCAGCCAGGCATTCAAACCTGCCACCAGCGCGCTGCTGCGCGACTGGCTATCCACACGCTCGCGCTGGCTGAGCCAACTGGATGCAAACTGGCTGCCTGCGGGCATGTTCGGCGCGGCCCCCATGTTCAGCGCGCTGGCAAACTGGGCACCCGCCGCCTGCCAGTCATTGAGCTCTCCGCGTGCAACCGCAGCGCCTGCCCGCAGCGCCGTGCGTAGGGCCTGGTCACTGCAGAACTGCTCCAGCGCCGCCTGCAATGCGGGCACGTCGCCAGGCGCAACGCTCAAGCCAGCGCCTTCGGGTAGCGTATCGCTCAGGGCGCCACCGGTGGTGGTGATCACGGGAAGGCCATGGGCCAAGGCTTCGGTCACCACCATGCCGTAACCTTCGTACCAGGAAGGCAGTACCAGCGCGTGAGCCCGGTGATAGGCAGCTTCCAGGGTGGCGGCATCACACTCACCGTGCAGCGCGATGCGCTCGCCCAGGTGGTGCTCTTCCACGCGCTGGCGAACGCTGGCGCTGAACTCGGCGTCTCGCTCGGCACCATAGCAGTCACACTGCCAGGGCAGATGGGTCAGCCCTGCCAGCGCCTTCACCAGCACGTCCTGCCCCTTGCGTGGCGTCAGGGTGGCAACGCACAGCAAGCGTAGGGGTTCACCCTCACGCGGCGCCGGGCTGATAGGGGCATGCGCCACGCCAGGCTCCACCACGCTGATCGGCGCAGTGATCGGCACGGCGTACTGCTCGGCCAGCGCCTTCAAGCGCCGCGCGGTGAAACGGCTGGTCACGATGATACGCGCCACGCAGCCAAGCCCCGTCAGCTCACTGCGGTGCAGATGCTGCTGCTCATCGCTGGACAGCCCCTGCTCATCCCCCAGCGGGTGATGCAGCAGCGCGGTCAGGTCTAGCCTGTCGGCATGTCGTGCGACCACGTCGGGCAGCGCACCTACGGCCAGGCCATCGAGTATCACTCGGGCGCCTGACGCCTGCTGCTCCAGCGCGTGGGCCAGGGCGCTCGCCGCGACCTCATCGGCCAACGGGAAGCACCCTTCCAGGCCCACCACCGTCACTTGGTGGCCCTGCTCGCGCAGCGCCTCCACGATGCGGGCATCATAGAGATAGCCGCCAGTACGCTGGCCAGGGTCGCCGGCCACGATCAGGGTAAATCGTTGGCTCATAGCTCGCCTTCGTAGCTTGCCCAAGCCACATGGGATTCATGCAGCTTGATTTCCATGCGAGTCAGCCCCTTGGCAGTCTCCCCCATCCTGCCGCCACGAATCGCTTCGGCCAGCTGGTCGAAAATCACCTTGGCCATGAATTCGGTGGTGGTGTTCTGGCCGGTAAACTCGCTCACCTCGTCCAGATTGCGGTAGTTGTATCCCGCCAACACTTCCTTGACGGTTTCACTGGCCAGCCCGATATCGATGACCAGGCCATCTTCATCCAGCGCGGGGCGCTGAAAGATGACATCCACCACATACGTTGCCCCGTGGGTACGCTGGGCGGGGCCGAAGATCTCCCCTTTGAAGCTATGGGCAATCATGAAATGGTCACGAACACATAAACGGTACATGGCAACTCCTTGGGTTATTCAGGTTCATCCTGAACGGGGTAACGAATGCGATGGCACAATGCCTTGCTGCCCGGGCCAAACAACGCCGGCGCCAGGGCAGGCAAGTCCATGAAATTGCTCTCACCGCTGATCAAGACATCTAGCGTCGGATCGGCCAGCAGGCGCAACGCCAGGGCCAGGCGACGCTGGTAGTTCCAGCGAGGTTGCAGCTTGGCAGGCAGTTGGCCCACCTGGCTGGCGCGCAGGGTCAAACGTTGGGAATGGAACGCGCCGCCCAGGGGCAGCGCCACGTCACCCTCCCCGAACCAGCTCATTTCGATCACGCGCCCTTCCTGGCCCACCAATGACATGGCCAGGCGAAGGCCCTCAGGATGACCGCTGGCATGAACCACGCAATCCTGATCCGCAGGGGCCTGCTCCGGCAGGGCAAACGGCACCCCCAAGGCATCGGCCAACGCCTCACGCTCGCCATTGATATCGATGAGCTGCACCTGCACCCCAGCAATACGCGCGCACAGGTAAGCCACCAGCGCACCCACGACGCCGCCGCCCACGACACATACCCGTTCACCGAGCATGGGGTTGGCATCCCAAACGCCGTTGATGGCCGTTTCCATGTTGGCGGCCAGCACCGCCCGGTAAGCCGGTACGTCAGCGGGCACCGGCACCACCATGGAGGCCGGGACGATATAGCGATCCTGGTGGGGGTGAAGACAAAATACGGTCTGGTCGACCAGCGCCTGAGGGCCATGGGTCACGCGGCCTACACTGCAATACCCGTATTTGACAGGGCCAGGGAACTCCCCCACCTGAAAGGGCGCGCGCATACGCTGGGTCTCGCTGCTCGGCACACGGCCATGAAACACCAGCGACTCGGTGCCTCGACTGACGCCGCTGTAAAGCGCACGCACACGCACATCGTTCTGGCCCATGGCAGGGAGAGATTCGGACTGGATTGCACCGTGGCCTGGGCGGGTGACCCAAAAGGCCTGAGCGGTATCAGGCACTGACATGACATTTCCTTATCGTTGAAGCGCAAGTTCCCTGCGTTGACCCAAGCCTTTGCAAGAGTTGGCGACTTTTCAAGGGCTAACCTATAGCTTAGCTTAGAAAAGAAAACGGTCTATTAACGTTTATTAACCTTCGTGACGCGGCTCGACAGCTGACCAGCAAAGCACAAGCAGCGCGTCATATCTATACAATAATGATACATTGATAAATTATTGCACCACTAATTTCAACTGCGGATGACGATGCCGCTTCGAGAGCCTCCATGCCCCCAGCCTCACACACTTCGGAATCGCCACGCTTCAACCGGCTTCATAGCGGCCTGGAGCTGCTGCTGGGGGGCCTGTTACTGGGCGGTTTGGGATGGCTCATGGGTCCGCTCATGGCGAGTGCCGCCAACTGGTGGTTAGCCGTCGGCTTATATGCCGTGATGAGCGCGCTAGTGCTGTTGTTTTGGCCCTACGGTGCGCTGGGCTGGGCGAATAGAGTCACCCTCGTGCGTGGTGTACTGGTGGCACTGGTGGCTGGCGCCCTGGTGGGCGGCGCCTTTCAACAGGCCATTGGGCTATGGCTGGGTGTCGCCGTGATTGCCCTGCTGCTGGACGGCGTGGACGGCTGGATTGCCCGCCGCACCCACAGCCACTCGCCCTTTGGCGCACGCTTTGACATGGAGCTGGATGCCCTGCTGATCCTGCTATTATGCCTGGCCCTGATGCGCGCAGAAGCCCTGGGCCCCTGGGTATTGCTGATTGGCGCAATGCGCTATGGCTTCGTGGCAGCAGGATGGCTGCTGCCCTGGCTAGAGGCGCCGTTGTACGACAGCTTCCGCCGTAAACTGATCTGTGTCTGGCAGGTCACGGCACTCCTGTTGGCACTGACTCCCTTCACCTCCCCCCTCTACGCCAGCCTGCTGGCCCTGGGAGCCCTGCTCAGCCTGGCTTACTCCTTTGGGGTAGACGTATGGTGGCTGTATCGACGGCGCCGCACGACCACGGGCTGATTGCCATGCGGCGCCATTCCGCTGCGAGCGATAAAGATATCGCAAAATATAATTATGGAATAAGAGCATTGATTAAATATTCTTTTCAAGAATATCAAATCACATATGGACTGGGTAACGCTCGCTATGAACTTACAGCAACTGCGCATCGTGCGTGAGACGGTACGCCAGCATTTCAACCTGACCGAGGCTTCCAACGCCCTTTTCACCTCGCAATCTGGTGCCAGTAAACATATTCGAGATCTGGAAGAAGAGCTCGGCGTCGAGCTTTTCGAGCGCCGTGGCAAACGCATTCTTGGGCTTACTATTGCGGGCAGTACGCTGATGGACTTCATCGAGCGTATCCTGCTCGATGTCGAAAACCTCAAGCGCTCGGCCCATCAGCTCACCCACGAAGACCAGGGCAGCCTGGCCATTGCCACGACCCACACCCAGGCACGCTATGCGCTGCCACCGATCATTGCCCGTTTCAAACAGGCCTTTCCCAAAGTGCATCTCGAGCTTCATCAGTGCAGTCCGGAAGAGATCGTCTCGCTGCTCAAAGCGGGCAAGGTGGATATCGGTATCGCCACAGAGGCACTGCACGAGGAGGGGCAGCTGTTTGCCTGTTTCCCGTTCTACCACTGGTACCATGGAGTCGTGGTGCCTGAGGAACACCCCCTCAACGATGGCCTGCCGCTCACACTGGCACGCATTACCGAACACCCGATCGTGACCTACCACGAAGGCTTCACTGGCCGAGCACGCATTGATACCGCCTTTTCTGCCGCGGATGTGTACCCGGACATCGTGCTTACCGCGCTGGATGCAGACGTCATCAAAACTTACGTAGAGCTGGGAATGGGCGTTGGGCTCATTGCCTCCATGGCGTACCACGAGCAGCGCGATCAAGGATTGAAACTCCTGGATGCAAGCGCCCTCTTCCCTCGCAACACCACCTACCTTGCCCTGCGCCGTGGCCACTTCCTGCGTGGATATGCCTATCAGTTCTTGAAACTCTGCCGCGAAAACCTGGACGAAGAGACGGTTCAGCGCGTGTTGGCAGGGCGGCCCCTTTAATCACAAAAGAATATAAGCAATCCTTTTTTTATTGGTTAATTTGCATAACGACTCTCCCTTACGCTGTGTTCATCAACACCATTGATCGACACAACAAACGATCATCATGATCATCCTGGGAGCCGCAAACATGCCAACCTTGTCATTCCGTCAAACGCTTTCCAACGCACACCCGCTGACCAAACTGGCCGCCGCTGTACTGTTCAGCAGTGCAGTGGTCGCCGGCGTGATGGTCAGCAGCCCCAGCCATGCGCAAAGCGACCGCGTCGAGCTGCTCAACGTCTCTTATGACCCTACCCGCGAGTTTTACCGCGAGTACAACACGATTTTCGCTGAGCACTGGCAAGCCGAGCATGGCCAGACGGTCAACGTTCGCCAATCTCATGGCGGCTCAGGTTCGCAAGGTCGTGCGGTGATCGATGGCCTGGATGCCGATGTGGTGACGCTGGCATTGGCCTACGATGTCGATGCTCTCCACCAGCGCGGTGAGCTGATCCCGGAAGACTGGCAATCACGCCTTCCCAACAACAGCTCTCCTTATACGTCTACCATCGTGCTGCTGGTGCGTGACGGTAACCCCAAGAATATTCAAGACTGGGATGACCTGGTACGTGACGACGTAGAAGTGATTACGCCAAACCCCAAAACGTCTGGAGGCGCCCGCTGGAACTACCTGGCACTGTGGGGCTATGGACTGGACAAGTTTGACGGCGATGAAGAGCAAACCTACGAATTCGTTCGTCAAGTATACGAAAACGTACCCGTTCTGGACCCAGCAGCGCGCGGTGCAACGAACACCTTTGTACAGCGTCGCATCGGGGACGTTTTCATTGCCTGGGAAAACGAAGCTTTCCTATCGGTGGAGCAGTTGGGGCAAGGCGAATATGAAATCATCGTGCCTTCCCAGAGTATCCTGGCAGAACCCCCTGTCACCGTCGTGGATGCGAACGTGGATCGTAAAGGCACCCGAGAGGTGGCAGAAGCCTACCTGGAGTTTCTCTACACCGATGACGCTCAACATCTGGCAGCCAAGCACTACTATCGTCCCAGCAATCCGGACATTTTGGCTGAGTACAGCGATAGCTTCCCTGAACTGACGCTCTTCACCATCGATGAAGCGTTGGGGGGATGGCAGCACGCCCAGGAAACCCACTTCAACGATGGCGGCATTTTTGACCGTATTCTGGAAGACATCAACGCGCGTTGATCTTTCGTTCTGGCCTTTGGCAAGGAGCCCACGGTGGCTCCTTGCTGGCGTTACATCAAGGGGGGATTATGGCGGCTACGCTGGTCAAACGACGGGTAATACCCGGCTTTGGGCTCACCATGGGCTTCACGCTGTTATACATGGGGCTGGTGTTTTTCATTCCCGTGGGCGCGTTTCTTCTTTACACCACGACCATGAGCTGGGACACCTTCTGGAGCGCCATTACCCAGCGCCAGGTCGTGGCCTCCTACAAACTTTCGTTTGGTGGATCACTCATTGCCGCGACCATCAATCTGGTCTTCGGGGCGCTTCTTGCCTGGGTATTGGTACGCTACCGCTTTCCAGGCAAACGGCTCATCGATGCCCTGGTCGACCTGCCTTTCGCTCTGCCGACGGCGGTTGCAGGCATCGCACTTGTTACCCTCTATGCCAGTACCGGCTGGGTGGGCCAATACCTGGACGTGTTCGGTATTCGCGTTGCCTACACGCAGTTGGGGGTCATCATTGCATTGACCTATATCGGCTTGCCCTTCGTGGTGCGCACGGTGCAGCCCGTGCTGGAGGACCTGGAAGCCGAGTTGGAAGAAGCATCAGCGAGCCTGGGGGCTGACCGGCTCACCACGATTCGTCGCGTGATCTTCCCCGCGCTGTTTCCAGCCCTGTTGACCGGCTACGCGCTGGCGTTTGCACGCGCCTTGGGAGAGTACGGTTCCGTCGTGTTCATTTCGGGGAACATCCCCTTTCGCACTGAAATCACACCGCTTCTCATCGTCGCGAAAACCGAACAGTACGACTACCACGGCGCTGCTGCCATCGGCACGGTAATGCTGCTGGCCGCTTTTCTGATGCTGCTGGTCATCAACGGCCTGCAGTGGTGGACAAGCCGACGCCATGGATAAAGGAGCCTACGACGTGGCCACATCAAGCACTGTAATAGATACCAATGACACCATAGCCAAACGCTGGCGCAGAGCCACCGAAGAGCCTGCCTGGATACGTGTCACCTTGATCACGATCTCGCTGATCTTCGTGGCGCTATTTCTGTTGCTGCCTCTCTCGGTCGTGCTTTATGGCGCCTTCGAGCGAGGCATCAGCGTGTGGTACGACGCCATTCGCGATCCCGATGCCATGTCAGCCATCCGCCTGACCCTGTTGATCGTCGCGATCGTGGTGCCCCTCAATACGCTGTTTGGCGTGGCGGCCGCTTGGGCCATTGCCAAATTCGAGTTCAGAGGCAAGCCCATCCTGATCTCGCTGATCGATATGCCTTTTGCCATTTCACCCGTGGTGGTCGGGTTGATCTTCGTCATCCTGTTTGGTTCACAGGGCTGGCTGGGGCCGTGGCTGTCAGCCCATGACCTGCGCATCATCTTTGCCGTCCCCGGCATCGTGATCGTGATTGCCTTTGGCACCCTGCCCTTCATCGCACGCGAGTTGATTCCGCTCATGCAACAGCAGGGAAAAGAGGAAGAAGAAGCCTCCCTGACGCTGGGAGCCAACGGTTGGCAAACCTTCTGGCACGTGACACTGCCCAATATCAAATGGGGCCTTATTTATGGCGTGATTCTGTGTAATGCACGCGCCATGGGCGAATTTGGCGCTGTCGCGGTGGTGTCGGGACGCATCCGTGGTGAAACCAACACCATGCCGCTGCATATCGAAGTGCTTTACAACGAATACATGTTCACCGCGGCCTTTGCCGTCTCTTCTCTGCTCACGGGCCTGGCCCTGGTCACCATTGCGATCAAGAGCGTGGTGGAGTGGCAAGAAGAACGTCGGCAGCGGCTTGCCGCCGCCTGAACCACGAACGCTTACGTTACAAGAGACGACACATGAGCATAGAGATCGATCACGTCAACAAGCACTTTCGCGACTTCGTGGCCGTAGACAACGTCAGCCTGACCTTTCGCGATGGTGAGCTGACCGCCCTGCTGGGCCCTTCGGGTTCGGGCAAGACCACCCTGCTGCGGATCATTGCAGGACTGGAGCAGCCAGACACCGGCAGAATCCGCTTTCACGGCGAAGACACCACAGACCTGCACGTCAGTGAACGAGGCGTAGGCTTTGTTTTCCAGCACTACGCCCTGTTCAAGCACATGACCGTGTTTCAAAACGTTGCCTATGGCTTGACGGTACGCCCTCGGAAAACGCGACCCAACAAAGCCGAGATCAAACAGAAAGTCATGCGGTTGCTTGAGCTGGTACAGCTCGATTGGACGGCACACCGCTATCCTCATCAGCTCTCGGGTGGCCAGCGCCAGCGGATTGCACTGGCGCGTGCTCTGGCGGTAGAGCCTAAAGTACTGCTACTCGATGAACCGTTTGGCGCCCTGGATGCCAAAGTGCGTGCCGAGCTGCGCCGCTGGCTGCGTCGATTACACGACGATATCCACGTGACCAGCGTGTTCGTGACCCATGACCAGGAAGAGGCGCTGGAAGTCTCAGACCGGGTTGTTGTAATGAACAAAGGCCGCGTAGAGCAGGATGGTTCACCAGAAGACGTGTACGACCACCCGGCCAATCCGTTCGTCTATCAGTTCCTGGGCAACGTCAACTTGTTCCATGCACGTGTGCATGATGGCATCGCCAAGATCGGGGAGGTACACCTGCCTGCTCCAGAGTTCGAAGGGTACAAAAACGAGCAGGGGCAAGCCTACGTTCGGCCACACGAAATCGAGGTGTTCGCGGGATCGGAACATGCAGACGCCCTGCATGCCAGGATAGAACTGGTATCGGTCGTGGGGCCCACCGTGCGGCTTGAACTACGCACGGATAACAGCGAAACCCTCGTACATGCCGAACTCAGCAAACACCGCTACCGCTCGCTGGGCCTTCAACAGGGGGGCGATGCCTGGATCCGTCCTACTTACAGCCGCGTGTTCCTGCCTGATGAACGTGTTTCAAACGGTTAAGCGCCTGGCACATCAGTGCGTTCGCGGGTGGCTCAAGCCCCCGCGAACGACACTTCGCGTGTCAGCCCACTCGCGGCCTCCCAAGCCACCGCGTGCATCATGGTTCGGCCCACGGGACATCATGGACTGGATCGATGGGCCATAACGGCGTCAGGCAGTGCGTTCGCTCAAGCGACGAAGCACCATTTTGCGCCCCCACTCCGTCACTCCCCCCGCAAGCAGCCCCCAGAAAGGATTGACCCACACCGTCAGTGCAGCCGTCACCACGATGACCGGCACACACGACGCTCTACAGTCAAACAAACGCTTTGTGATGGCCAACTGCCAGGCAGTCACCAGCAGCAATGCCCCCAAACCTGCCATCGGTATGGAAGACAGTAATGTCAGGCCCACATTGCCCGGCAGCACCACCAACCCCAACAGCAGCAAACCAAGCATCAATGGCGCTCCCCCACTGCGCGCCCCAAAACGGTAATGTGCAGTTACGCCGCCGGCACCGTGGCACATGGGAAAAGCACCCAGTGGCGTCAATAGTGTATTGGCCAACCCACTGGTCACCGACAAACGTGCAGGGGTCACATGAGCAGCACGTTCACCAAAATGATCGCTAGCCAACAAGGCCGTCAATAGAATGGCATTTGTAAACGTCAGAGATAGCTGCGGCAGTACGAGGCTAAAGAGCGCTTCGTGCAACTCCGATATGGAAGGCAGTGAAGGTACAGCCACCCAACCCATGCCACCAGGCTCGATCATGACTCCCGATTCCCCCAGCAGGTATGCCAACCCCGTAGCGGCCAAAAGCGCGATGAATACGGCTGGCCAACGGGTGAACGTCATCAGCCCGACGAGTTACACTAGCGTGGCCCCAGCCACCCAGGGTGCTGACGCCATCAAGCCCAGACTCATCGTGCCCAACATGATCCCAAGGCCCAGCTGCAAACCCGCCAACACAGATTGAGGCACCAGGCGAGCCACTTTGCTGATCCAGCCCGTCAACCCTAACACCAATAGCGTGATGCCCATGATGACACCGGCAGCCGCCAGGCTGGACGGCGCCAAGCCTGCCGTCAACAGGGCCGCCGCCACTGCTTTCATGGGCTGAACAGGGATGGGAAGCCGATAATAACCGGCAGTGAACAGGTAAAAGAGAGCAAAGCCCAGCAGCACTGGCCCCGGGGCCATGCCCGCAATCGCAATCGCGCCCAACATCAGCGGCAGCAGCGTTCCCATGTCCCCCAAGGCGCCACTGAACTCGCGAAGCGTCAATACGACGTTCTCACTGCGCGATGGCATGCTGTTGCTGCTGTCTTTCATGAATCACCATCTGTTTTGAAAAGCTGCATCCTCGCAACCCAACCATCTTCGACACCCATCACTATCCAAACGCGACAAAGTATAGTAAATACGCAATACCCCGCAGTCAGCGGGGTAACGAAAGACTTTCATCAGCGCGGAAGATTCTGAGCAGGATATTGCTACTCTTGGCCCGAACATCTACCAGGCCAAGAGCAATCACGGTTGAAGTGAACGTTACCGAAGCCTCTTAAAACGCTTTCGGAAACATCATTTGCGGCAGGAAAAGAAAGACACTAGGCAGGAGAATCATCGCCAGAATGACGGACATGATCAGGGCAATCAATGGCAATACGGCAATGAACGCCCGTGGCATGGACACTTCACCAATCTGGCTGGCGATGAGTAGGCAGATCCCATACGGAGGCGTAATCAGCCCCAGGGTGAGCGAAAGCACCACGACCAGAGCCATATGGACCTGATTGATACCGGCTGCAATACAAATTCCCTGAATGATCGGCAGGAAGATGATCACTGCCGTTACCGGGCTTAGCACCGTGCCAATGACCACCATGAAAAACATCACCAACAACATGATGCCAACACGGGACTGTGTCACCGAGAGAATGAAATTGGCGACTTCCTGGGCAATACCCAGATAGGAAATAAGCCAACCCATGATACCCGCCGACGCCACAGCAAACATGGGTAGTGAAAAAGCCACGACGGAGTCCGCGAGAATGCCCGGTAATTGACGCAAGCGGATGGCGCGATAAAACACAAACGCCAGCAGCATGCCCACCAACACGGCAACCGACGCAGCTTCTGTGGCTGTAAACACCCCGGCGGTAATCCCCCCCAACACCACGAGCGGCAATACCATCGGCGGCGCTGCCGTCACGGCAGTACGTCCCATCTGGCCAAAAGAGAACTTACCCGTTGCCTTGATACCGTGTTTGCGCGCCACGTAATAGACGTAGCCCATCTGCATCAGGCCCACGAGAATCCCGGGTAATACACCTCCCATGAAGAGGGCACCAACGGACACATTTCCAAACGCACCGTAGATCACCATGAGAATGGAAGGTGGAATAATGCCTCCCAGCACAGATGAAGCCGCCGTAAGAGCAACCGCGAAGGGAGCAGGATAGCCGGACTTTTTCATTGCCGGTATCAACACCGCTCCTACGCTGGCGGTGTCGGCAGCCGCCGATCCCGACAGGCTGGCGAACATCATCGAGACCATGACGTTGATATGGCCCAAGCCGCCACGGATATGCCCTACGGTACTGTCTGCGAAACGCAATAGACGATCGGTAATGCCGCCGTCATTCATCAAGCGTCCCAGCAAAAGAAAAAAGGGAACGGCCAGCAAGGGAAAGGAGTTGATGCTGGCAAACATCTGGTTGACCACCGAGGTCAGGGGCAGCCCCAACTGCATGATGGTAACAATGGATGCCAAACCAATAGCGAATGCAATGGGTACACTCAAGCCTATCAGAATCAGAAAACTGCCAATCAGGGTAACCAATGGACTCATGATTCAGAGGCCTCTGTGCTCTCTACCCGCTTGCCCGACCGCAGCATGGCAATGTCATCGCGAATAGTCTCAATAGAAAACAGCAGCATGGCAACGCCAGCCACCGGGATAGCGGCAAACACATAAGCCATGGGAGTGCCCAGGGCCACCGAACGACGGTTCCACCCCATATCCACCAGCACATGGCCATGCACGATCAGGACATAGATCACCGGAAGGCATGCCACACTACCGAACAGCCTCAATACGCGCTGGGTCACCACGAACCGAGACGGAAAAGCATCGACGACGTAGTGTTTACGCTTACGCAGCGCAACAGCCGCGCCAATGAACACCGACCAGATAAAGCAGGCCATGGCCACTTCATCGGTCCATGACACAGAAATCTTCAGGTAATTACGCGCAACCACCTGATATAGCACCGTTAGAATAAAGGCCGCGAACAGCGAGCCGGCCATGCATGTCAGCAGCCACTCGAGCACGTCATTGATTTTCCGCATGGTTCTTCCCTTTGGTTAGTGCGTGGCAAGCGCCAGCCAGGCTTTCCTGGCGAGCCGCCTGCCATGCACCAAAACAGCAATGGATCGCGGTTTACAGATTACGAATGGTTTCAAGCAGCTCGGTCAGACCGCGCTCTTCAGCAAAGGAGTTATGCAGTGGCACAACGGCGTCGATGAAGGCCTGCTTGTCGACCTCGGTAACGGTCACGCCCAGGTCTTCGAACTCCTGAATCAACTCTGCATCGTATTCGACCCCTTTATCGGTACCCAATACGCCTGCCTGTTGCGCGGCTTCCAGAATGATCGCCTGATCCTCCTCGGAGAAGCGGTTAAACCGATTCTCGCTGATGGAAATATGGCTCATCATTACCTGGTGTTCGGTTTTAGCGTGATAGGGCGCTACTTCGTAAAGGCGGCTTGAGTAGTAGCCGCTGATGGTGCTTTCAAAAGCGCCCACCACGCCGGTTTGCAGGCCAGTGTAGATCTCCGTCCAGGGCAGGGACGTGGTCAATGCACCCACGGATTGCCATGTCTCCGCATCCAGACGTGAGCCGGTGACACGCATCCTGACACCATTCATATCAGAGGGCTCAGTCACGGGCCCCGTATTGGTGCTGAGGTTACGCGTGCCGCCTCCCGTCAGGCTGAGTAGCTTCAAGCCAACACCAGCGTCACTGACCGCGTTATCGAAATACTCGAAAACCGCAGAGTCAGGCGCAGTGGCTGCCTTGAAGTCATCCATGTCTTCGAACAAATAGTTGAGACTGAAAATCTCGAAGTCGGATACGTACGGAGAAATGTTCATGACGCCGCCGATCAGCATGTCGGTGGTGCCAATGCGGATTTCATCCACCATGGTCTGGTCGTTGCCTAACTGGCCACCGGGAAAAATCTGTACGTTCACCCGGCCATCGGTCGCTTCTTCCACGCTTGCCTTGAAGGCTTCAGCAGCGTCGATCCAGGGGTGGGGAGCACTCACTACGGTGCCCAAGCGCAACGTTTCTGCCAGGGCAGGTGTTGCCAACAGGAAAGAGGTCGCTGCAACCAAAGCCAGCCGAGAGAAATGTCGTGTTGTCATGGGGATCATCCTTTTTTTGGAGCCAAAATCGTACGTATCGTTTTTGTCGGAACCCAGCATGGTCAAGAACCTGAGACAGGCTCACCCAAGGTGTGCATCAAGCGATTTGCCCAACCAAACAATGTAGTGGATAAGGTCAGGTCCAGAATTTCCTGATCATCGAGCCCCACAGCGCGCAAGCTGGCAATATCGTCTTCTGTCACCTTGGGCGGGCACTCAGAGAGCTGCATGCCAAACTTCAGAATGGCACGTTGCCGAGCATCGATATCGGCCTGCTCCCCCTTGAAGAATATTTCCTGCATGACCCGTTCATCATGGGTCAGGTTGTTGTAGCGCTGAGCATGCACTGCGGCACAGTAGATACACCGGTTTACTACCGAGGCAGCCACCGCGCCCAGCTCACGCTCCTCGCGTGAAAGTCCGCCCTTGTCGTACATGATGCCATTGAACAGTGACGTGCGAACCCGCAGGGACTCCGGGTCGTGGGCCAACACCAGCACGTAATCGGAAATTTTGGTGTTGGAGGGCGTTTCCTTCAGCGCCTCGCGTTGCGCAGGCGTTGCCTGCTCAAAATCGATGGGCGTGACATGGGGGCGCCAAGTGGGAACACGGGTGGTGAATTTATGAATGACACGACTCATGCGCCTTTCCCCATGACATGTAATACCGCCGCAACGCGCAGCTGATAGTTGATGAATGCCACCAGGCCAGCAAGACGCACGATATCGGCTTCTTCGATGCCTGCCTCACGCAGCGATGCAATGGTGTGCTCACTGGCATCCTTGGGGCGCTGGGTAACCAGGTCCACGTAATTCACGATAGCGGTCAGTCGGACATTATCAGCCGGAGGGGTACGGCCAGGCTCTGCCAGCCCGTAAGGGTCTGCCTCTTCGTCGTAGCTGGTCAGCAAGGAGGCATAGTGCTGGGTCAGGCCTTCCTGCTGGCATAGGCGAGCCATACGACAAGCCAGCACCGCACGGAGGCTAGCGGGAAGATTGCCTGCATCTTGCGGCAACAGAGCCGCTTCATAAGACCCTTGAGTCAAGTCCATCAGCTTGCCGCGCATTTGCAAGGCATCTGCCAATGGCCCGCTGCTCGGCACACCGGCAGCCAATTCCAGAACATTAGACATTTGAATTCCTTAACGTATTTAGACAGAACCGCGACAACCGAGCGGCCCTTACGGCAGGGGCGATGGTGCCCACTCGTCACCGAGCAGCTCCGGAGAGTCATACTGCTGGAGTGACTGCCAATGATGCTCGACGTCTTCACGGTACAGGCTCGCCGCAATGGCGCCTGCCAACCAGCTAGCGCCTTCGCTGATGCCCGGAATGTCACCACTCACCTTACCCAGGCTGACAGAAGCGCCATAATTGAAGCAATGGATATTACTCAGCCATGGCGCGGTTCCCGGCTCCCGCTCCTGGAATGCGAAATCACGATCAACGTACGGGAAATTGCCCAGTTCGGTGTGCTGCAGCTCCGCAGGCGGGGTATAACGATCTCGCCATAGCAGAATACGGTCGGCATATCCGGCAAGCTCGGTGCGTGCCAACGGGTCGATTTCGAACCCGGTGCCCAGGATGACGAAGTCACAGCGCACCTCTTTACCGGCTTGGGTGGTAATGGCCACCTCATCGCCTTCCATGCGCATGCCCTCAATGCCACATCCAAAATGGAAGTAGGCGTTGTCATGGCGACTAACCCGTAACGTGGAGCCCCTGGGCGGCGGCGTTTGGGTAATGAATGAGTAGTGCATGATGCGCCAGCGCCAGGCATCTGGCAGGGTGGCATAGCCGTGGGTAAACCCATACGATCCAATGCCCATCATCTTGTTGATGGTAGGCATCTGATGGCGACGAATGAGGAAGCGGACCTCGCGTGCACCTTGCTCCAGGGCCTCCGCCGCGTTATCGATGGCGGATGCCCCGACGCCGATCACCACGACCCGCTTGCCCTTGAGCGCAGTAAAATCGATCTCATCCGAGGTATGCGCCCAGGCTTGCGGGGGCAGGCTATTCACAAAGCCGGGAATCTTTGGCGCACCGGTGCCCTCGCGACCAGTGGCCATGATCAGCTTACGCGTCAGAATACGCTGGGCAGGAGCCCCCGAGCCCGACAGCGAGAGGCTTAACAGCTCACCTTCGGGTTGAACGTGTTCGACTTCGACACAGTTCTCTACTGGCAGGTTGAGCACTTCACGATACCAGCATAAGTACGCCATCCAGGTAGGCCGCGGAATCTTGTCCAACGCTTCCCAGGCCGCCTCGCCAAACTGGGCCTCATACCAGGCACGGAAGGTCAGCGAAGCAAATCCATAGCTCGGGCCTGGCAGTGTCTTGGGCGAACGCAGGGTTTCCATGCGCGCATAATTCAACCAGGGCCCTTCGAGACCAGCAGGGTTACGATCAAAGATACGAATATTCGAAATACCGCCAGACAGCAGAGCAAACGCAGCTACTAACCCGCACTGCCCTCCCCCCACAATCACGACGTCATGTACATGCTGGGCATCGTTCGCCAACGGGGCAGGCACCCAATTGGCGGGGGGGAGGTTCAGGCATGCCAGGTCGTATTTGACCCGTTCATTCAGGGCAGCGAGGCCAGCACCGGCCAAAGAGGGAGTGAGGGTCATGGCATCATCTCTACATGGGTTTGCATCGCCTGTTCAGCCTCGTCTGGCCACCAGAACCAACGTATTGGCACATCGTCGCCAGCATGACGGGCAGGCAAGGGAAGCGTCGTGGCATGCTCAACCAACTCCAGCCCCTTGGCAAAACAGTCCAGCGTGGTAGTAGCACGCGTTTCGCTCACCGATATCTCATGAGCCAGGAGCGCATCCAACAGGCAGGGTGAGGCAGCGGCATCCGGCGCTTCCCCAACAGCGATACGCTGGGCGACCCAAACGCCGCTGCGCTCATCAACGGAATAAAGTTTCATCAATATCGGGGCATAACGCGCAATAAACTCGACCGCAGATATTACATAGTTAGCCGTCTCATTGCTAAAAAAGAAGTTAAAACCGAGCCTTACCCAACCTGGACGATATATGCTTCTGCCTTTTTGAACTAAACCCTCATGAATTTCAGCTCTGTGCTTATCAATCGACAGCAGCTCATGACCATAAGGCCCGGCACAAGAACAGCCGCCTCTTGCCTGAATGCCAAACAAATCATTCAGCATGGCCACGACCAGGTTGTGATGAATGGCTTTTTCACCCGCCATGATATTGAATGAGAAAATAGCCAGCTTGGGTGCATCCTGAGGGCCCAGCAACTGAATGTTATCGACTTGCCCCCACCGAGCCAGCGCCAGTTCCACCAGCTCCTGCTCTCGCTGCTCGATGGACTCCGCGCCCACCATGTCCTTGATTCGGAATGCCAGGCCGGCCCGAATATCGCCCAGGATATTGGGCGTCCCTGCCTCTTCTCTGCGCTCGATATGGGAAACGTAGTGGTGATGCTCCGACGTGACATAAGAGACCGTTCCCCCGCCTGCAATAGACGGCCGTGGGTTCACGCACAAAGCCTTGCGTATCACCAACACCCCCGAGCTGCCGGGGCCGCCGACACACTTGTGAGGGGAAAGAAAAATGGCATCCAGGTAGTCAGATGCTCCTGTCCCAGACACATTGATCGACACATAAGGACCACTGGCGGCGTAATCAAATAGCACGATACCACCATGCCGATGCGCCACCCTCGCCACCTCAGCCACCGGCACCTTGAGACCGGTGACATTGGAAGCCGCAGAGAACGCGACGATCTTGGTATGGCGGTGAGCATTTTCTTGCAACCGTTGTTCGAGTACCGCCAGATCCGGCAAGCCATCGTTAGCCAAGGGAATGCGTACCACATCGGCTTCGCACTCACGCCATACCAAATCGTTCGAATGGTGTTCGAAGGGGCCTACGAAGATGATGGGTCTCGCGGAGGGTTCAGATACGGGCTTTCCTGACAGCTCCAGAATACGGCAACACCGATCAATCGCTGCCGTAGCGCCAGCGCCCGCGAAAATGACGGCATATTGATCATTGGCCCCCACCGATTGAGCAACGGCTTGCCGCGCTGCCTCACGCAGGCGCGTGGTCATTTTGCCGGTAAACGACGTTTCGGTATGGGTATTGGCATAGAGGGGCAGCACCTGTTCCTGTATCGCACTTTCCACCATGCCCAGCGCTCTGCCTGAGGCGGTGTAATCGGCATACAGCAAAGGGCGCTCACCAAACGGCCCTGGTATCCAGCGCCCCTCGCCAATCACATCCTGTTGTAGCGTCGCTCTGGCGTCAGGAGAGGTCGCCAAGTGGCAGCTCGGTCGTTTTCTTGACTTGTTCCATTGAAAAGCACGATGTGACATTACTAAGCTCTATTCTGGCAATCAGCCTTTTACCTGAATCCGTGAGACCGGCCCCCGGAAGCACTTCTAACCCACTGACCTGCATGGCAATATAGCCATTATCGCCATTCACCCAGACAGTGCCATGCCCAACATAAAGTTCCGCGCCAGTCGCCGCACCCTCACCAGCCACGCCGGGCTGTCCATCATCGGGCAATGCTTCGAGATCGCTGGCGTCGACAGCATCGACAGCCGCTTCCCCACCACGCTGGGCATGCGCACCAGTGACGTGATCAAGAGCTACCTGGGCCTGCTGTGTCTGGGCATGAGCGACTATGACGCTGTCGAGAACTTCCGCCGCGACAAGCCCTTCCAACAACTGCTGACCCTGCAGAAGGTGCCGAGCGCGGCGACGCTGCGACAGCGGCTGGAAAAACTTGCCGCCAACGACCTGCAGGCGCGCACCGCCACCTGGTCCACGACCCTGCTGTCACTGATCGAAGCACCGATCACCGCCGAGACGACACACGTCTGCCTGGACATCGACACCTTCGTCATGGACAACAGCAACTCGAAGAAGGAAGGCGTCTCGCGGACCTACCAGAAGGTCGATGGCTACACCCCGATCGCCGCCTATCTGGGCAACGAAGGGTGGTGCCTGGGTCTGGAACTGCGGCCTGGCAAGCAGCACACCATGAAGGAGAGCAACGCCTTCCTGGAGCGGGTACTGCCTCGCGCCCAATGCCTGACCAGGCAACCGATCCTGTTACGCGAGGACAGCGGCTTCGACAGCCAGGCGCACCTGGCGCTTCTCGAACAGCAACGCCAGGTCTTTGCCGACGAGGGGCGCCGGCTCGACTATGTCGTCAAATGGAACCCGCGCGGCTCGGCCACGGCTGATCGAGATACCTGGCTGGCGGTGGCGGCGGACTACTGGGAAGAGCTGCGTCCTGGCAAGCGCCAGGCGCTGTGGCCGCAGACCGTCTCGATCCACGACGACAACAAGACCGAATACGTCGTCCAACGCGTGATGCGCCTGGTAGAGCGCACCGCCGATCGCGATGGCCAGTTGCTGCTCGAACCGGACTATGAGTTGGAAGGCTGGTGGACCAGCCTGGACGAGGCGCCGGAGGCGGTGATCAAGCGCTACCAGGCGCATGCCACCCATGAGCAGTTTCACAGCGAGATCAAGACCGATCTCGACCTGGAGCGCTTGCCGTCCGGCAAGTTCGCCACCAACGATCTGATCCTGCATCTCGCCCAGTTGGCCTACAACATCCTGCGCCTGATGGGACAGCTAGGCATGACCGGCGAGCTGAGCCCGGTTCGCCACCCGGCCAAGCGGCGCCGGCTGCGCACCGTGCTACAAGAGTTGGTGCACCGTGCGGCTCTCGTGATTCACAAGGCACGGCAGATCATCCTCGACTTCGGGCAGGATATCGGGCGCATGACGGTGCTCAAGACGCTGCGGAGCCGACTGCGTTATCCACGAGGAACGCCATGCTGACCGTCAATCGGCGACACTCTATCCACAAGCAGTTCCAAGCGACACGCGATCGCCAGATATGTCGTGCCTGGCGGGTGGAAAGGCATGACAAAACGGGCCGTCAGCACCGATCAGCACGGTGGGTTTTGGCAATAACGGGCTTGCGAAAGCCAACTTGCACGGGGCGAATGATCAAAAAGTGCTCGCTGGCGGTGATAGGGAAAGTGTCGGCGCCGGCTTCACGGATTCAGGTTTTATAAAAAGCGTCATAAGACTGGTTATTGCGCGTAATCACCTTGAGCAAGTAATCATATTCACCGGCCAAGCGATTTACTTCGATAATTTCAGGAAAGGCTTCCACCGTTTCCTGAAACTCACTTAGCCAGGCCTGATTATGTTTATCCGTTTTAATCATCACAAAAACGGTCAGCCCCAGATCCAACTTCTCAGGGTTGAGTACGGCAATTCTTTTTTCGATGACTCCGTCTTTTTCCAGCCTTTGTATGCGCCGCCAGCATGGCGTTACAGAGAGCCCTACTCCCTCTGCAAGCTGTGCAATAGAAAGACTATCATCGCGCTGAAGCTGTTCAAGAATTTTCAAATCAAACCGATCAATAAGCAATTTATTTCCCCTGTAACGCCTTTATAGGAATTTTATTTCATATCGATTTCCTTCTTCATCGTCAAGAGAAATATTATTTCATGGTCGCCGCCACGCCAGCAGGAACAATCACTTATAGCGTTTTAAATAGCGCCCCACGGCAGTGCAAGTATTTGGCTACTTGCACCAAAAACAAATAGAAAGCTATCGAGCACTCCCATGTCAGAGCTGTCTTTTTGAATGGCATTACGTACAAAAGCAGTTGAATAGCGCTGTCCTGACCAACTCACAAGATCATCACCTGGAACCAGTCTCCTCTGAATGCACAGTACGCTTGAGCAGAGCCACCAACCACTGGCGATGTGTGGCTGTCACGGCACTCAGCAGCACGGTGCCATTTTTTGATTACGCGACAGAGACCGCCCTTCCCTTGCTTCTGCGCGCCCCACGCTTGAGTGGGGTTAGCGGGTCAAGCTAACACGTTTGGCCTTTTCTTCGTTTCAACCTGCCTGCAAGATTAATAAACACCAACAAAATAAGCTGACATTCATATTCTTAGCCAAGGCTATATTTATTACTTAACGCAAACTTTATTTTTTTAATAACGCGCTTGTTATCACTCTAAAACCTGATAGGATTCCGTCCATTCAAATACCCGACCCACATACTCGGGTATAGGTATTCACTGGTTCTTCAGATAACGTGAGCCGTTTGCGATGACACCTGTAGCCCTGCTCTTTTTAGCGGTTTCCATGTCGGCGGATGCCTTTGCTGCATCACTCAGCAAAGGGGCCGAACTGACCAAACCACGCTGGCGACATGCCTTGGGCATTGGCCTGATATTCGGCACCATCGAAGCGATCACCCCAGTGCTGGGCTGGGTAGCAGGCAAGGCTTCTCAACAGTATGTGGAAGCCTGGGACCACTGGGTCGCGTTTGTACTGCTGACCGCCATTGGCCTGCACATGATGTACGAAGGGCTCAAAAAAGAAGAGCAGGTAGCCCACCGCAAGCAAACGCTATGGCTGCTGGTACTGACCGCCATTGCCACCAGCCTGGATGCCATGGCCGTCGGCGCCAGCCTGGCGTTTATCGACGTGGATATCATTACCACCAGCCTGGCCATCGGCCTGGCGACCACCGTCATGGCCTCGATGGGCACCTTGCTTGGCCACAAACTGGGGCGCTACGTAGGCCACTGGGCAGAACTGATAGGCGGGGTAGTATTGATCGGGATTGGGGTGATGGTACTGATAGAGCATACCGGCGGTGGCGTTACCGGTATGCTACAGGCACTGTAACCTGCGTAGCCTCATGTACATCACCCGCAGGGTAGCCCATGAGCCACCCTGCGGGTAATCAGGAGCGATGTTTAGCGCTCATCCAGATACGCTTGCACCACCTTCCCCAACGACGCAATGGCTTCGTTGCGTGCCTCGAACGATGCGTCTGTTTCGGTGAGGTAGAACACAGCCACGGTGGGCGCCTGCTCAGGAGGCCAGATGATGGCCGTGATGGAACGAGAGCCATAGCCACCTGCGCCGGTTCTATCGGCGATCACCCAATCGAAAGGCATGGCGGCACGAAACAGCCCATCGGCCACGGCGTTGCCCTTCATCCAGTCTTGTAACTGCTGCCGAGATTCCGGGGTGAGCACATCGCCCAGCACCAGCGTTTCCAGCGTGGCCAACATGGCATTAGGCGTGGTGGTGTCGCGCTCATCCCCGGGCGTGGCTTCGTTCAGCTCGGTCTCGAAACGGTCGAGCCGCGTAACGGAATCGTCCAGGCGGCGCGCAAAAGCCGTGATGGCTTCCGGCCCGCCCAGGGCTTCCAGTATCAGGTTGGCCGCCGTGTTGTCGCTGGTGGTCATGGTGGCATCGCACAGCTCGAACAGCGTCATTGGCTGGTGCCCCGCATACTGCTCGGTCACCGGCGAGTAAGTCACCAGCGCCGATTCATCGAAACTGACCTCGGTATCCAGCGCTAGCCGCCCTTCATCCACCTGCTCCAGCAGCGCGCCACACGCCAGCGTTTTGAACGTGCTGGACATGGCAAAGCGCTCATCCGCGTTCACCTCCCAGCGCTGGCCCGTGGCCAGATCATGCGCCGCAAAGCCAATGCGCGCGTCCAGCGCCTGTTCGATACGCGCCAGCTCAGCGCTGATAGGGTCGTCTTGTGCCATTGCAACAGACGAAGCGAACAGCACGCACGCCGATAGCGTGGCACGCATCCAGCGTGGTTGGCGGTGATTCATGGGTAACCTTCCTGGGCAGTAAGGGAAAATAGACAACATGAGTGTAGCGCTATTCTTACGAGGGGCTAAAACGCATCAGCAGCTCCGGCGCTCCCGTGTGTTCATCCTGCTGTTCGCCCATGCGCACAAAGCCGCGCGCTTCGTAAAAACGAATGCTGGGCGTATTCTGGGCATAGACGGTCAGTTCCAGCCATGCTCGACGGCGTTTGGCATCTTCCAGTAGCGCACTACCCAGGCCACGGCCTTGCCCCTCTGGCTGCACGAAAATCGCGGCCAGGGTGTTCTCGTAAAGGCTATAGAAGCCCACCACCTGGCCTGAGGTTTCGGCTACGTAGGTTTCTGAGGCGGGAAGGTATCGCTCCCGCATGGCATCGCGCTGGGCGTGCCAAAAGTCAGGCTCGATAAAATCATGCGCCTGGATAGACGCCGCCAGCCAAATAGCCAGCACGGCCTCCATGTCGTCCGCCTGAAAGGCACGAATACGATAGTGATGTGAGTGAGCGTGCATGACATGCCTACTGAAGCAGAGCGTGAAGTGCCTGAAGGCTCTCGGGCGAGGCCTGGATACGCTGGCAGTGGTTGGTTTCTTGCTCCCAGGTAGCCGCCGAGGCCACATGCAAATGCACTGCCACCCTGGCATCGGTCTCGCCTTCCAACAGCCCGGCAGGCACCCACATCCAGTCGCTGCCGCGCAGTTGATTCGGCACCGGACTACCGCAGGTGGCACAAAAGTCGCTGCGATAGCCGCTTTCCCGCTGATACGAGCGGACATTCCCCTGCCCCGAGCGCCACTGAAACTGCTCCCCCGGCACGAAGGTGGCCGCATTGGCCGCCGCGCCGGTGGCCTTGCGACATAACGAACAGTGGCACTGGTACAGGTGAGGCAGCTCACCCTCGATCGTGAACGCCACTTCCCCACACAGGCACTCGCCCTTCATGTTCTGCTCCTTGAAAATTCTCCGCACGCCATCGCTGGCTACGCCATGCTGGGGTTATACAGAATCACCTCATCCCCGGCACCATAACCGCTGACCACCGCCGCGCGGGAAACCCCCAGGGTCGATTGATACAGTTTTTCCGCGAAGTTGCCTTCCGAGGTGGTCACCATCACCGCCCCGACACCGCAGCCCAGGCCTCGCACGTGGGTCTTGAACGGTGCCAATGACTCCACGATGAGCCGCTTACCCAGCCCCTGGCCCGCCGCGTCGGGATGAATGCCGATCTGCTCCAGCTCGATGATGCTTTTTTCCCGAAAGCCGTTCTTTACGCACCACAGAATATAGCCACGCACCACGCCCGCTACTTCTACCACGTAGTACACGCCCCGCGGGTAGGCGTTAAACGATGCCTCGATCCACTGGGCATGGTTCTTCTCGCGGGGGAAACAGGCCTGATACACCTCGGCCATGGCGGCAATATCGCTTCTTTCTGCTGCTCTTACGGTCACTTTAAAATCCTTTTTGGACGTTTCTTACACTCGGGAGCGGTAAGCACCACCTACTCCTGAATCTCAGTTATAACCTCGGTCTTGACGGAGTTGGCGATAAAGCACTTTTCATGGGCGGCGTGATGAAGCTGTTCGAGCGTCTCGACTGAAGGTGTTTCTCCTGCAAACAGCGCTTTGGGCCGCAGTGTCACCCTGGTCATGGCAATTTTCCCGTCGCTGCCCTTCTCCATTACCCCCACGGCGTGGTCCACGTAGCTTTCCACCACCAAGCCCTGCTGAGCGGCAAGGGCCAGGAAGAACAACATGTGGCAGCTGGAAAGCGAAGCCACGAACGCCTCTTCCGGGTCGACGTTGGCCTCCACCGAGTAGGGCAACGGCACCACATGGGGCGATGACGACGCCGCCACGCGGACGCCCCCATCGAACACCCACTCGTGCCCACGGCTATAGCGCTGATCTATAAAGGCTTCATCGGCCCCACGGGCCCAGTGAATGGAAGCGGTGTATTCGGCCATGAGGGTTCCTTTGGCTCAATCGCTGGGTGCGAATACCTTCAATGCGTAAACGCAGAATACAGCTTAAATGGAAGACTCGTTGATACTGACAGCACGCTCTTGCGCGAGCTCAATCACTGCGTGCCCCAGTTGAACCAGCGTATCAAAATTGGGCCTGGTTTCAGGTTTTAAGGAACGATAAGCACTGGTGCGACTTTTGATACCTGCTTTCGCAATCACTTGACTATGACCAAATTGTTCCACATAAGAGCGAATGGCGGCTTGCAAAATATCGGCGCGTCCCTCTTTCATCGACTCCCAGGAAGCCTGCTTAATGACGGCTTCCATTTCTTGAACGTTAACAAAAACGTCTGCGGATTTTTGCTCACCTTTGGTAATAGCACGCAGTGTTGCCGCAGAAAGCTCGTTGCCGCTCCAATTGAGGGATCCTTCTGGTGTTAAGGAAAAACGCTTGAAATCCTTGATCTCAGAAAAGGGAGGCTTACTGAAGTAAGCTGTCAGATCAGCGCGGCCGAAGTAGCCATCGCTGAACGTTAGCGCCAAGGCATGACCTGAAATGACATCAACATCCACGATTTTTAGCATACGTCACCTAGCTTACCCGGGTTTTCGCCATTCACTGCTTTGTGCCACATCACCATCAACTGTTCACGGTGATCGAAAATATGGCTCTCCGCTCTCTTACGCTGCGTGTTAGGTAGATAGCCCTCCAGGCACTCACCCGTTTCAATCGCAATGATCAGTTCGTAGCTACCATACTTCACATGAAGGTGGGGTAGCTTATGTTGCTTGTTATCAAAAAAATACAAGCAAAAAGAAAGGCCTAGCAACGCATCAATTTCCGGCATGGTATCTCTAACGCCTGTTACTTCAATAGACTATAGCAACGTATCCTTGAAGAGACAAAATAGAAAATTTTCGAGGCACGGATCGTCTACGCTGGGTGCATGAACGGCGATGGCCTCGGGCAGTCAGAACCACATCGCAACAGAAATGCCACCAGGAGAGCAAGATATGCAGATGATTGAGCTAGGCGGCACCAGCGTACCCCGTATTGGTCAGGGCACCTGGCACATGGGCGAGGATACCAGGCAGCGGCAGGCTGAGGTCTGGGCGCTGCGTGAAGGCCTGGATTTGGGGATGACGCTGATCGATACCGCCGAGATGTATGCCGAGGGCGGCGCTGAAGAAATCGTGGGTGAAGCCATTCGGGGGCGGCGCGAGCAGGCGTATCTGGTCAGCAAGGTTTACCCCCACAATGCCAGCACCCAAGGTGTTCAAGCCGCCTGCGAACTCAGCCTGCGCCGATTGGGCACCGATACGATTGATCTCTACCTGCTGCACTGGCGCGGCCAATACCCGCTGAGCGACACCGTGGAAGCGTTTGAGCGGCTACGCGAGCAGGGCAAGATCCTGCGTTGGGGCGTATCGAACTTCGACGTTGACAACCTGGAAGAGCTAAACGCGCCTGCGTGCGCCACTAACCAAGTCCTCTACAATCCCGAAGCACGGGGCATCGAGTACGACCTGCTGCCCTGGCAAGCCCAGCAAAACATGCCGCTTATGGCATACTGCCCCATCGGGCAAGGCGGCGCGCTCCTGCGTGACGCGACCCTGCAACGCATCGCTGACAAACACAGCGCCACCCCCGCGCAAATCGCGCTTGCCTGGGCACTGCGCCACCCCGGCGTGATCGCGATTCCTAAAGCTGTGAATTTGGACCACCTCAAACAGAACGCTGATGCGGATAAGGTCAGGCTCGATGATGAGGACTTGGCACAGATTGATGCCGCCTATCCGCCGCCAACACGCAAGCAGGGCTTAATGATGGTGTGAGCAATCGCCTATCAACGGCTTAGCGTGGGATACGATTCGTGGGCATCACCGGCTCAACCGCTGTTATAAAGCGGAGAAAACCGAACGCGGCGAAGCCAATTGGCAACCCCAACCCTGTACGCTATTCTGTACATTAACAAGATCGCGTACAGGAGTACCCTTTATGGATGCCATCAGCTACACCGCCGCTAGAACCAACCTAGCAAAAACCATGGAGCGGGTCTGTGAAGACCATTCCCCTGTGATCATCACCCGCAATAAGGCGCAATCCGTGGTCATGATCTCTCTCGAAGACTATGAAGCACTGCAAGAGACAGCCTACCTCCTGCGCGCGCCCAAAAACGCCCGCCGTTTACTGGAATCCGTTGCCGAGTTGGAGCAAGGGGACGGTCAGGAAAAGGAGCTTCTTGAATGAAGCTCATCTTTTCCGAGAACGCCTGGGAAGACTATTTGTACTGGCAGAAAACTGACAAAAAGATTCTCAACCGAATCAACAAGCTAATCAAAGAAATCAAGCGAGAGCCATTTGAAGGAGTCGGCAAGCCAGAACCCCTTAAACATAGCCTCGCGGGTTACTGGTCTCGGCGAATCAACGAAGAGCACCGCATCGTTTACAAGGTCACGGACGACGCTTTGCTTGTTGCCCAACTGCGGTATCACTACTGATTTAACGCTGAGCTTTCCCTCAATGTGGATAGGCCCTCGTAAGATCACCAGCCAGCTTTTCAAACAGATGCTGTCAGGATAAGCCACTTAAGGCCTAACATATCAGCCCCCAGCGGCCCAGGGCAGGAGCGCCTGAATGGCGATAAGGCTGGTTGGGCTTCTAAGGTAGACGCTGCACACGGTCGGTGTATTCGACGATGCGCTCCACCAACAGTGGGGCTACAGGCAGCGATGCGTCTGAGTACGAAGCGCTTTGCTGCGCCGGATTGGTCGAAACCATCTTGAGCACGTGGTTCATTCCCTCCACGAGCAACAGTTCTGCATCTGGACGCACTTGCTTGAGCGCCTCCGCTTCGCTCGGACTGACCTGTACGTCCGTGGTGCCATGGATGATCAGCACCTGGCCGGGGGCATGCTGGATTTTCTCGGTCGGCACGTACCGAAACCAAGAGATCAGGTACGGCTGCACGCTCGAACGGAACAACGAGGCCAGCGCTAACGGCACGCCCTCTGTCGTGCGACCTTGCTCCAGCTCGGAGAGAATGCGCTCACTGTCCTGCCACAGCTCATCCGAAAGCTGCGGGCGCAACTGATCGCGGATAATCTCTGGCGCGGAACGTGCCGGTGCAGCAACCGAAATGAAGGCATCCGCACGCGCTTGCTTTGCTGCAAGCATGCCGATCAGTGCCCCCTCACTGTGCCCGAGCAGGGTGATCGTATCGAAGCGAGGATCAGTTCGAAGCTGACGAACCCATGCGGCGGCATCCTCTATGTAGGTGTCGAAGCGAAGATCACTCTCCGTGGGTGCAGCAGCTGCACTGGCCGCCACTCCCCGCTTGTCATAGCGGACCGAGGCGATCCCCCGCACAGCAAGCGCCTCGGCAAGCAGCTTCAGGCTGTCGTTTGCCTCCGGTAAAATAGCACTGTTGCCATTGCGATCCGTGGGACCGGAACCGGCATGCAGCAACACAAGCGGATGTGGCCCGGTAGAGGGCGGCAGGAGCAGAGAACCAAAAAGGGTGCCGGTGGCGGTTTCCAAACGAACATCCGATTCGCTGGGCTGCGCCGGGGCATGCGGCTCGCTCGCCGAGCCAGATGCCGAGAACAGGATCAAGAAACCAACAGCGATGCGCAATATCACGAGAACACAACCCTCAATGTGATGGGCTAACCCCAAAGTGCACCCGTGACCAGGACGTAGCGAAGCGGAGACAAGGGCGTCCAAGTGCCGCGTTTGGTTAAATTGCTATCGTTCGCCCTCAAGGCCATGCCACACCCGGAGAATAATGATGGCACTGGCATGAACTGAATATCGAACAACGTATTTTCCGAACACCATGTCTCGAACAGAGTCAGGCACCGGTGCCATTTCAACTGGTGTGCCCATTCTGGGGAAGTCGGGAAGTAATTCGATTTTGCCAACCAGTTCGGTAGCAACCCTGGCTGCCGTCGGCGGGCTGTGCACTGCAACGAACTCCCTGAGGCGTTTCAAATCATCAATGGCTTCATCCGTGTAAACCAGCTTCACTTACCTGACCTCGGCGCATCCTGCTCGTTTTCGGTTCCCCAGCTATTAAGCCAACTGTGAACCTCGCTGGCATCAACGACCTTGCCTTGGGCAGCAGACTCCATTGCCTCTAGCGTTTGTTTCCAACGCTCTTGCTCAAGCTGCTGCTTTTCTATGTATTCCGACAATGCCTGGTTGATCACCCAGCTTTTGCTACGGTGCAGCCTGCTGGCGATTGCTTCCAAACGCTGTTCAACTTCTGCCTGAAGGCGAACCGTGGTGACGCTCATCACTATGCCCCTCATACTGGGTGACTACAATGTATTACAGCATAGTCTGCGAGGGTAGGCAAAAAATTTAACGCAGAGCTTTGCGGCAATTTTGGAGCCGCGAAGCGGTGTAAAAATTGTCCGGCAACAGCGTATTGTTAGGCTTGAGTGCAATCATTCTCTTTGAACCAAGTAAACCATCTCCGCGTCAGAAAGGGTCAGTGTAATATCTCTACCTTGGCCCGCCTTAAACTTCCCCTTTACCCGAACTAGTCCAAGCTCAATCCCTTCCAGTATTCCTGAATGCTCCGCCCCCCATATTTCATGTGGAAGGCCTTCGACTGAGAACCTCATAGCATCCCAGACAAGTGTCACGTAAGTTGGCCCTCCATCAAATGACGATGAAACAATGCCAACTATTCTTCCGTCTTCATTAAATACAGGGCCTCCACTCATTCCTCCCAAAGACTCCATATCAATCTCAATACAAGAAGAAGGCATTCTTTCCCCCCTTCCATGGGGGAATACGTTAGTAACCAAACCAGAAGTGACGAGTGGAGATACCAAAGCTGTATCTTCATCAAAAGCGCCATGACGATACCCAACAGCCCATAATCTAGAGCCCGGTAATGGGAGACACAATTCTAACGGAACTAGGGACTGCGGGTGTGCTAGGTGAGCATCTGAATGAAGATCACAAGATAATATCGTAAGGTCAGAAACTATCTTGCATTCTGGGTCATCGGGGAGATATTTGCTGGGGCCTGAACAAGTGACTATACCCGTTGGGAGCCAAGCACGCGCTTTGTTATCGGGCAAAAATGAAAGCAAGACAGGGCCTGACCCAGCTTTAGGAAACTCATCAAAGACATGAGATGCTGTTAACACCATGCCTGGGCCGATCATTATTCCACTACCTATCGAAGTAAGCTTGTCGCCAAAATAACCAGCTATGCATACGATAGCATCACTCGCTTGGTGCAAACTATCGAGTGACCCCAAGCCATCATCAGCAGTGAAAGCCGGACGCCCCCACTTCAGCTTAACGTTAGATAAATCTTTATTTTTCTGGGTGATTTCTACTCTATGCACAAATTTTCGCTTTCATTATGTATTCGTTTTTTCGCCGATGCTTATCGGCAGCCTAACGTTTGAGCTCAGCGGGCGGCGAAGCCGTCCGCTGGAGCGAATGGTTAGCCATCGCTTGTGGACTTAATTCCGACTACTGCGACATAGGAGGAACCTTGGCCCACTGATCATTTCCTTTGTCGTGCAAGACATCGATCAAGTTTATTGGTTTCGTCCCTTGCCTGTGAAACTGAAAGGTCAACGGGTGAGTGGGAGTAAGTGAGCTGGACATCGGCCTCATGATCACAGCGTTGGCTGTCCCGCCTTCGTTCAGTTGAAAGGCGTTCGCTCTGAACAAGCTGTTTATTCCAGGGTGCCCTTTTATCCACCAAGAAATCTCGTCCTTCTCGTTCATGACAGGGAAGGCGAAATTCGGATTTGGCTCCATCATGTGGGAGGCATGGACTGTAATTTCAATTGTGTTGTCGTTCGGTGTGGCTAGCGAATAGGTTAGATTCGAGAAGCCTTGGTGTTGCGGCGTAAAAGAAGCGCTTCCTTGGGCAACGCTGACAATCTGAGCTATCGCTGCCTCAAGACCTATGGTGTGCATGTCGATAAATAGTGTCTGCCTTAGAACAGCGGGCATGTCGCTGCCATCGACTCGAATAGGTACGAGGCGGGTCTTCCCCTTACTCGCCGCGTAAAGAGCGTTTTGCCACTCCAACTTAACCATGCCACTTACGAGGCTGGTCGCGGATACGAAGAAGAAGACGAATTCTGGGGCTTCAAGCCCCCTGCTCATTTGGTCAATGATCCCATCGCCAGGGCGAATGGACCACGAGTCGTAAAAAACGTCTTGTTGGCCAAAGATGTCAGACAGCCTTAATGCGACGGGTTCGACCAAGGGCTTGTCGTTGTAGTTGTGGCTCAGAAATATCTTTGGAGACATGGAGGAGGGTCCTGTTTTTTGCGGGTGGCGAACGAGACGGTTGAATTCTGATGCCTAACGCTTCAAGAACCGGCGGCGCTCGCGCCGTCCGAGTTACTTGACTTATTAGATTCAATTTCGGGACGTTCTATTTGCGTTTGCAGGTTTTTCTCTAAAAGAGCTTCTATATCTGAAACACTTGGAGATGTCATTGTGCCAAGTAGACCAAACAAACCAACTATTGCACTGACAACGGTGATTTGAGTGTTCCTTCGACTCTTTTTCTTAAGAGAATCTCTTTCATCAATTAATTCAGAGTACTTCGCCAAATGACTTTTGATAGGCTGGATAAGTAATGACGATGACTCTTTATTTACTGAATCAAGCTGTTTCTCAACCTGCAATAATACCGACTTTAAGTCGTCAGGTAGAGATTTGTAAGGGTCGATTTTTTCAATGTCATCTAGTATGGTTTCGATTTTTTTTAACTTTTCACTCCCAGCTAAATCAGAGTAAATTTCCGACATGGCGGCATGAACTTGAAAGTCTTTCAATGAAAACCCTTTCCCGATTCTTAGTGCTGTTTTGTATGCAATGCTTTCTGATTCTGATTCTAAAACTTTATGGATCGCACTTTTAAACCTTGATACATCTACCTTTCTTTTTCTATATTCTTTTATTGCTAGGGCAACCAAAGGGATTATCAGCAATGCATATATCGACAATATGTACGGGGTAGCATTTTGCATGAACTGATTAAACTTAATTATTAATTCCATACTTCTCCTTGAATCTAACGCCCAAAACAGCGGCGCGGTCACGCGTCCGGCTGATTTTGATTGTTAGCTGAAGAGCTACTGAAATAAACCAACACGTCTTGATCAGAAAGCTCTTCTAAATTCACCACCTCCTCTCTTAACTCCTTCAATTTATCTATATCCTCTAAGATATGCATTAGTGCGACTGCTATTTTATTTATATTTCCATCACTCACTAATCTTCTAGTCTTAATGGAGATTTTGAACTCATTGTGACTGCGGTCATAACTGCGCCTCGGCCCTAAAAAACTTTTATAGTGTTTTTTGAAAAAATCAACCACTTGAAGTGATGTTGAAAATCTTGAATCCTGAGATACTATGCGCTCCAAGCCTCTGATATCATATGAATCATCAAATAGGTACATACTATAGAGTGAATCTTCCATAGTTGTCGGGTCCCGTGTGATTGACCACCCGTTTGGTAAATAACTCAGGCCGCTTGGCCTGCCATTCCTTCATCGCCGTGATCGGCGATTGATGATGCAGCGCTTTCTGCGGTATGTGGTGATTGTACAGCCAGCAGTATCGCTTAAGCGTCTGCTCGAGGTCTTCGCCTGAGGTATAGCGCCGGGTCGCTAGCACGTCGCTGATACGGCCGTTGAAGCGCTCCACCATTCCATTCGTTTGCGGCCTTCCCGGCTTGATCAGGCGGTGCTCAATCCCGTGGGCCAGGCACTCCTGATCGAAGGGATGGCGCCCGCTGGGCTTGCGCTCACCTGCCCGCGTGAAGCGATCCGTAAACGACTTGCCGTTGTCGGTCAGCACCGTCTGAATCTTGAAGGGCACCTTTTTCTCCACCTGATTCATAAACGCCCGAGCATCCTTCGCGGACTGGCTGCCTCGGACCTCCAGGTAGACCCAGCGTGTCGCACGGTCGATGGCAACGTACAAGTAGCGCTTCTGCTCCTCGTCGGGCATTTGAGGCAGGTGCTTAATGTCGATATGCACGTAGCCCGGCTCATAGTCCTTGAAGGGCTTGTGCCGGGGCTTCTCGTCGCCACCGGCATCTTGCCGCGCCAGTTCCGCCAACGTCGGCACCTCACGCCGCTTGAGCATGCGATGCAAGGCAGAGCGCGACAAGCCTTGGCTCAGGAACTCACGCGCCACAACGAGGAGGTCATCCAAGCCGAGGCGCAGGAACTCACGAGCCGTGATCAGCACCTCCTCCTGCTCAGCTGTGAGCGTGGCCAGGAGGTTGTGACGGGTATGCGGTCGGTCATGGACATCGTCGCGGTAACGCCATCGCCGGATGGTCGCAGTAGCGACACCATACTGCCGGGCCAGTTCGCTATCCGTGATGCTGGAAGGCGCTGCCTGGATCTCGGCACGGATCTTCGGTGTCGTCGTCGCTTGTTTATGCAGCTTGATGTTCATGAACCTGTTCCCGGATGAATTGCTGAAGAAGCTCCCTGGCGGCTAGCAGAGGATAACTCTTATAGGCGATTTGATCATCCGGGACCCTACACATAGTAAAATAGGTAGTCAAGCCTCCTTCAGCGTTTTCTTTCTGATTAGATTTAGCAAGAAGCTGCTCGTACAAGGCTCTAACAGAATCCTCAAAACCAAGAATCTTAGAAATAATAACTTTATCTTTCGCAAATTTTTTCCTATGAAGGATATAAGTACTTAAAATATAAGTAAATATAATTTTTACATATGCATTCAGTGAGCCTATGAATCGTTCTGCATCAATTTCTTCTAGCTTATCGACATCAAGCCCTTGTATCTCTCTCCTTATCTTGTTGTCGAATGAAACTGATATTTCAAGGCAGATTTGATGAACCTTCTCGATTCCAGTCCCGTAGGTGTCAAATGAATCTAAATAATTTAAAACGAGGTTATATTGCTCCTCTAGATCGTTGTATAGACTTAATGTCCTTTCATGGGAAATTGCTTGAAGGACTGGAGACAAATCTGCTTGATATATATAGCTATGATTCACCTGAATAAATGTTGAAGGGATATTATTGATACTTTCCTCTTTCTTCTTCAGTATTTTTACTATTTGCCCATTTGAGGAATCTCGAATCAAAACTCCATCTTCTTTGAAATTGCCCTTTGCAAGTTCTTCCTCTATTTTTTTGTCAGATATTTTTACTGGATATCTATTTCCACTCATATTGCTGCATCCCAAAAGTATGAATTAAATACGGCAGACCTGCCTTGCAAGCTAACGCTCACATCAGCCGCTTGTCGGCTGCATGCGCTTGTTAGCAATTTACTATCGGCTCAAGTTTACCCTTCGCTTCTTCGAACGCCCGGATTATATGCCTTCTGAGGTAAATTCCTTTCGACCCAAAGAAAAAGCAAATGTCGTCGTCATATAGCGACTCTTGTTCGAAGTCACCTATTTTCAATAATTTTGCTCTACCAAAAGCCACATTGAATATGGCTTTCATATTACCTTGTTCGATGTAGTGATTATCCGAATCCGGGTGACAAAGTGCGTCTCTGACGTACTTGATCAGATCACTAACATCATTTATCCGCCCTCCTACGGGAACATCGTCTGTAAAAGCTATGCGGGAAGAGTATTTCTCTGTCTTATACATCAAATCCCTAAGTGAAATCAGCAGTTCAATGAACGCCGCTCTCATAAGTACATGCGGTGAGTTTTCCGGATCGAATATCCCACAGTCTAAAAGCTCTTCAATTCGTCTAAGAGACCCTTGAATATCTGACTTATCAAAAAAGTCCATTATCACCTCGGTGAATCCTATGGATTGCTAACGCCGCGTTAAGGGGCAGCCAACGCTACTACTAACTTTTTGCATAACACCGTAACCACCGAAATCAACGCACAGTCAAAATGCCACGCGTTGGCTGTCCCTCTTTAACGCTTTGTTAGGCAAAATTTCTAACGCTCAACTCGTAAGTTGTAAATCTATTACCCAACATCTTTGTTGAAAACACTCTTTGAGACTTTCTACGCAAGAAATCGTACTCTGGACGCGTATGCAGTAAGTGGATATATACTATCTCGTGACCATAGTTTCGAGACCAAGTCATAAGTGACTTAAATACCTGCTTACCAAGCCCCTAACAACTATCATCGAGAACCATAGCAACTTCAAAGCCCAACTCCGACGACTGAATACCACACCAACCAACTAAGTTTTCATCTAACTCTATAGCTCTTACTTTACAACCTTCAATTCGGTCTTCGTTGAGTTTATCCTTAATCCAATACTTCACTGACACAGAATCAAACTCATCGTGAGCAACTAGATGCTTTCGAATACTTAACTTGTTTAATATTGGGAGAAATTTTTCAGGCTCAATTTCATCGAGATGAACATACCTAATTTGTCTCATTAGTCACCCATTTTGCCTAACAGTGATTATACGCCCTGCCATGAAACCTCAATGAACGTGACATCACAATGACTGAGGTTTCATAGCCACCAAATTGAATCTACCTCATTGATTCTACAGCGTGCAAAGAGAATTTTGGCGATGTAGCCAAAATTCGCGGGCTTGCGCGTTTTGCTCGTCTCAATAATACTGTTTTTATGTACAGCATTATTGAGGCATTCTCCCATGAAACTGATGGAACGCGTCAAGGCAACCATGAGGGTCAAGCGCTATAGCTTACGCACCGAAAAAACCTATTGTTACTGGATTCGATTTTATATTCGGTTCAATAATTTACGTCACCCTGCCACGCTAACAGGTCATGAAGTACGGCAATTTTTGGAGTATCTGGCAATCGAAAGGCACGTGGCAGCGGCTACACAGAATCAAGCACTCAATGCCATCGTCTTTTCTTGTCGTTCATTGCTTTCACGGCAGACCACCTCTTTGCGCCCAATAAAATAGCCTACCCTTGCATCTCCCCCACTCGCCTCCTACACTGCGCTGAATACTGCTTGACGGGGTGCCGGTGGAACCGGCTGAGATCGCTATACGGCTGGCTGCTACAGCAAGTCGTCACGGCGGGGCCCGTTGAACCTGATCCGGCTAGTACCGGCGTAGGAATCAAGCGGTGGTTGGGGTGCGCCGTGTTCACCTGATACCTTGCCCCAACTCACTCTCCTTTCGCCCGTGCGCCGGTTCGCTGTACCACCGGAGGCATTAAATATGGGCTACCGCTTTACCGATCTCACCACCGCTTGCCAGCAAGATTGGCGCGCTTATATCGAGCACGATTTCGTGCGCC
This sequence comes from Vreelandella stevensii S18214, assembly GCF_000275725.1. Taxonomy (GTDB): domain Bacteria; phylum Pseudomonadota; class Gammaproteobacteria; order Pseudomonadales; family Halomonadaceae; genus Vreelandella; species Vreelandella stevensii. Next base: position 101,155 of record NZ_AJTS01000035.1, read on the forward strand.
AGCTGGGCACCGCCACGCTGCCTGCTGCGTCGTTTCGCCACTACCTGAAGCAGGATTACCTGTTCTTGATCCACTTCGCCCGTGCCTACGCGCTGGCCGCTTACAAAAGCTCCACCCTGGCGGATTTGCGCCAGGCCCACGAGGGCCTGAAAGCCATTGTGGATGTGGAGCTGGGCCTGCACGTGGGCTTTTGTCAGGAGTGGGGCATCAGCGAACAAGAGCTTGCCGAACTCCCCGAAGCCCGCGCCACGCTGGCCTACACCCGCTATGTGTTGGATACCGGCAACCGCGGCGACCTGCTCGATTTGCACGTGGCGCTGGCCCCATGCCTGGTGGGCTACGGCGAAATCGCCAACTGGCTGAACGCGCAGCCCTCTACGCTGCGCGGCGCGCAAAACCCGTTCGATGCCTGGATCGCCATGTACGAAGGCGAGGAGTTCCAGGCCGCCATGCAGGCAGAGCTTGCGTGGCTCGATACCCGCCTGGCGGATGTCACCCCTGCCCGTTTTGCTGAGCTGAGCAAGATCTTCCGCGATGCCACCCGCCTGGAAATCGACTTCTGGCAGATGGGCTTAGACCTTTCTGAATAACCTCCTACAACACAGAGCAACCGTCATGACCAAGACCGTCAAAAGCAGAACCGCGCACTTTTTAGCCGAAACCGCCCAAGTCGATGCCGCCGCCGTGGCGCCGCTGCCCGGCTCGCGCAAGGTGTACGTGGAAGGCTCGCGGCCAGATATTCGCGTGCCGTTTCGGGAAATCACCCTCTCGCCCACCAGAACCAGCGGCGTGGATGAGCAGAACCCGCCGCTGCTGGTGTACGACACCTCCGGCCCCTACACCGACCCCAACGCCCGCATCGATTTACGCCAGGGCTTGCCGGAGCTGCGCCGGGCCTGGATCGAAGAGCGCAACGACACCGAGTTTTTGGATGGCCCGACTTCGGAATACGGCACCCGCCGCGCCAACGACCCCACCCTTGCCCAGCTGCGCTTTGATTTGACCCGCACCCCGCGCCGCGCGAAAGCGGGCAAGAACGTGACCCAGCTGCACTACGCCCGCCAGGGCATCACCACGCCGGAAATGGAGTTTATCGCCCTGCGGGAAAACCAGCGCCGCCAGGCGTTGGGTACGGCGGAGGTGGAGCGCATTCTGGGCCATCAGCATGCAGGCCAGAGCTTTGGCGCCAGCCTGCCCAAGGAGATCACGCCGGAGTTCGTGCGCGATGAGGTGGCCCGTGGCCGGGCGATCATTCCCAACAACATCAACCACCCGGAAAGCGAGCCGATGATCATTGGCCGCAACTTCCTGGTGAAGATCAACGGCAACCTGGGCAACTCGGCGGTCACCTCTTCCATCGAAGAGGAAGTGGACAAGATGACCTGGGGCATCCGCTGGGGTGCGGATACCATCATGGATCTCTCCACCGGCCAGAACATCCATGAAACCCGCGAGTGGATCATCCGCAACTCGCCGGTGCCGATTGGTACGGTGCCCATTTATCAGGCGCTGGAGAAGGTCAACGGCATTGCCGAAAACCTCACCTGGGAGATCTTCCGCGATACGCTGATCGAGCAGGCGGAACAGGGGGTGGATTACTTCACTATCCACGCCGGGGTACTGCTGCGTTACGTGCCGCTCACCGCCAACCGCGTCACCGGTATCGTCAGCCGTGGCGGCTCCATCATGGCGAAGTGGTGCCTGTATCACCATCAGGAGAGCTTCCTGTACACCCACTTCGAGGAGATCTGCGAGATCTGCAAGCAGTACGATGTGGCGTTCTCGCTGGGCGACGGCCTGCGCCCCGGCTCCATTGCCGATGCCAACGACGAAGCGCAAATGGCGGAGCTGAAAACCCTCGGCGAACTCACCCACATTGCCTGGAAGCACGATGTGCAGGTGATGATCGAAGGCCCCGGCCACGTGCCCATGCACCTGGTGAAAGAGAACATGGACAAGCAGCTGGAGTACTGCGACGAAGCGCCCTTCTATACCCTCGGCCCGCTGGTGACGGATATCGCCCCCGGCTACGACCACATTACCTCTGGCATTGGGGCGGCGATGATTGGCTGGTTTGGCTGCGCCATGCTCTGCTACGTGACGCCGAAAGAGCACCTGGGCCTGCCCAACAAGGACGACGTGAAAACCGGCATCATCACCTACAAAATTGCCGCCCACGCGGCAGACTTAGCCAAGGGCCACCCAGCCGCGCAGCGTCGCGATAATGCGCTCTCCAAGGCGCGCTTCGAGTTCCGCTGGGAAGACCAGTTCAACCTGGGCCTGGACCCGGACACCGCCCGGGAATTCCACGATGAAACCCTGCCGAAGGATTCCGCCAAGGTGGCCCACTTCTGCTCCATGTGCGGGCCGAAGTTCTGCTCCATGAAGATCAGCCAGGAAGTGCGCGACACCTACCGCGACCGCACCCCGGAAAACGCCGCTGAAAGCGACGCTGAGGCGGTGAAGCGCGGCATGCAGGAGCAGGCGGAGAAGTTCCGCCGGGAAGGCAGCGAGCTATACCAGGAGGTGTGACCGCTCTCCCCCCGCCTGCGGGCGGGGGGAGAAACCCACTGGATGTTCGGCCCCTTTGATGTTCGGCCCCTTTATTGTTATGTTATAACATATATACTCAATCAAGGAGCCTCACCGTGGGTCTGTTGAAACGCGTACCTTCTCTGCTGGCGGCGGGCATGTTGGCGCTGGGCAGCCTGAACGCCATGGCCGATGAGCCCGCACTGAACGTGGTGGCCTCGTTCTCGATCATCGAAGACCTGGCCCGCCAGGTTGGCGGCGAACGCATCGCGCTGACCAGCATCGTGGGCGCCAATGACGACGCCCACGTTTACGAGCCCACCCCCGCCGACGTTCGCCAGGTGGCGCAGGCAGACGTGGTGCTCATCAATGGCCTGATGTTCGAGGGCTTTCTTACCCGCCTGATCGAGGCCAGCGGTACCGAGGCCAGCGTGGTCACCGTCTCGGAGCACGCGGTGCATCTCGAAGACCCCATGGGCGGGCACTACCACTTTTATGGCGACCGGGCGGTATTCCATGAAGCGCCCTATGACCCCCACGCGTGGCAGTCGGTGCCCAATGCCAGGGCGTACGTAGTGCGCATTGCCGACGCCTTCTGCGAGGCGGACCCGGAAGGCTGCGACACCTACCGCACCAACCAGCAGCGCTACGCACAGGACCTGGAAGCGCTGGAGCAGGAAATCCATGAGCGCATCGCCACGATTCCCGAATCCCGGCGTACCGTGGTGGTGGCACACCATGCCTTTCGCTACTTCGAAGAGGCCTACGGCGTGCGCTTTCTGGCCCCGCAGGGGGTCTCCACCGAGTCCGAAGCCACGGCCGCCCATGTGGCGCAGCTGATCGATGCCATCGAGCAGCAGAGCGCCGTGGCGGTATTTGCCGAGAATATTTCCAACCCTCGGCTGGTCGAGCAAATCGCTCAGGAGGCCGGCCTGTCGCTCAGCGGCACCCTCTACTCGGACGCGCTGTCGCGGGAGGATGGCCCGGCGGCCAGCTACCTCGACATGATGCGCCATAACGTCGACACCCTGGTGACGGCGCTGCAGTAGCCACTCAGGTGATTAACCACGCCCCTTCTGGGCTCAAGGAGAGAGAAACGATGACCCCGATGTTTGTAGGCAAAGCGTTGACCGCGCTCGCTTTCGCGGTAGGCAGTGCCGCCGTGCAGGCCCACGACCACTCCCATAGCCATAGCCACAGCCATGGCGACGATGAAAACGTCACGGCCTGGCGGCTGGTAGTCGCCGACCAGCAGGATGCCGTGGTCCACGTCATCGACGCCACGGAGAAGTCGCTGCTGGACACCTTCGAGCTGGAAGGCCCGGCGGCGCTGCATCGCACCCGTAGCGGCGAGGCGGTATTTGCCGTGCAAGGGGCGGCAAACACGGTGTCGGTGATCAATACCGGCATCGCTTTCCATGACCACGGCGACCACGCCGATATCGAAGTGGCCGACCCGGCGCTGCTGAGCACGGTTCTGGAAGGAGAGCGCCCCGCCCACTTCGTCGAGCGCCAGGGCTACATTGCCCAGTGGTTCGATGGTGAAGACGAAGCCCGCCTGTTCACCGAAAGCAGCCTGTTGGCAGACTCCCCCGAGATTCGTACAGTGCCGGTGGAGGCAGCGCACCACGGGGTGGCCGTGCCATTCCACCAGCATGCGGTGGTGACGGTGGTCAACCCGGAAGATGCGTCCCAGCGCCCGGTCGGTGCGAAGGTGCTGGATAGCGATGGCCACCTGGTCGGCGACGAAGTGGCCTGCCCTGGGCTGCACGGCTCGGCGGGCTCTGGCAGCCTCTATGCGTTGGCCTGCCACACCGGCCTGCTTCTGATCGCCACGGAAGACGGCACGCCCCAGATCACCCATCTGCCCTACCCGAGTTCCCTGCCGGAAGGCAGTGCTTCCACGCTATTAGGTGGCACCGGGCTACAGTACTTCCTGGGTAACTACGGGCCAGACCGGGTGCTGCTGGTCGACCCCACCGAGGGTGAAGAAGGCTTCCAGCTGGTGCAACTGCCTACCCGTCGCGTGCATTTTGCGGTGGACCCGATTCGCGCCCGCTACGCCTATGTGTTCACCGAAGATGGCCAGCTGCATCAACTGGATGTGCTGAACGGCGAGCTGACCCAGTCGCTGCGCCTGACCGAGCCCTACTCCATGGATGGCCACTGGAACGACCCGCGCCCACGCATTGCCGTGGCGGGTGAGCATATCGTGGTCACCGACCCCGCTACCGAAACGCTGCACTTCGTCAGTGCGGAAACCTTCGAAAAGGTCGATGAGATGGCCCTTGAAGGCAAGCCGTTCAATATCGTGGCGGTGGGCGGCACCGGCGTCTCTCACGGGCACTAGGCTTTGTACGAAAGGTCGGCGAGCGATGGCCAGACAAGGCAAAAATCGGCGAAAAGACGGAGTTTACAAGGTGTAAATGAGTACTTTGAGCCGATTTTTAACGCCGTATGGGCGAGCGTAGGCAGTTTTCGTACAAAGCCTAAGCCTGCTGGCCCCTTTGACGGCTCGCACAAAACAACACCGGAGCCTTGGGGCTCCGGTGTTGTTATTGAGAGGGTATTGGCCGCCGGATCGATAACCTGAACGGTTTGGCCCCATGGGGCAGGCTAGCGATCCGGCAACGAATACGAACGCTGCTTATTTATCGAGCTTGTCCTTCACATCTCCCTTGCCTTTTTGCAGTTCGCCCTTGGCCTGCTGCGCTTTGCCTTTGGCCTCGGTTTCAGTGCTACCCGTTGCCTTGCCAGCCGCTTCTTTCACTTTGCCTGCTGCCTTGTTGGCCGTGCCTTTTGCTTTATCTGAAGTACCTGCCATGACGAACACCTCTAATCCGTTAGTAGGGAATCGGCCGCTGTGCTACGGGTCTACCTGACCGTGCGGCCTGTTATCAGCGTAGCGGGTATTGCCAAAGTTGCCCATTTTCTTTTTTGCAAAGGCTTGGCTCCTGTTCAAGCAGCCTTCACGCAATCCGAGTGGCCGCAAAGCGGTTCAGCACCCGTTGCACGCACGCCATCACTACCAGCGTTGCCACCAACGCCACGCTCATGGAAGCGAAGCGGTACAGCGCGCTATACACCAGGTCCTGCTGTGGCCCCAGCGACTGCCCGAACAGAATGCCCAGCGTGGTCAAGCCGCCAAACCCGATGCCAGAGCCGCCGCCTTCCAGAATGTGCTCGCGGGCGAACAGCATCAGCCCCAACCAATAGAGCAGTATCACCAGCAGGAAATGGTGGCTTTGGTTATAGAGGACGAGCTGCATGGCCAGCGCCAGGTTGCATCCCAGCAAGGTGCCCACGGCGCGCTTGGCTGCCGATACCCGAGCGCCCTGATACCCCAGCGTGAACAGAATCAGGATAGTGGCCATTTGCGCCGACAATGAACCTTGCAGGTCGAACACCTGGAACACCACGAACGACAGCGTGGCTGTGATCCCGCCCAGCAGGGTTTCATGGCGCACCTGGGCAAGCGGCTTGGTCGCCCTGGGCGGCGGCTGGCGGGGCTCGGTATCGGGGAACAGGGTATGCATCAACATGGCGATGAACACCGCCAGCACGCTGGCCATCAGGTTGCTGGCCAGCAAATCGCCCAGGTCTACGCTGGGGTAGCTGGCAAAGTGCAGCAGTATGCTCAGCGTCAAGACGCCGTTGGCACCGAACAGAAACAGCGGCCCTCTGGCCATCAAGGAGAAGCGCAGCAGAAACAGCCCCAGCACCACCAGCGTCATCACCACCGGCATGTGCTTCAACAGCCCCACCACCACACTGACCTCCAGCGCGTTGAGGCTGCCATTGGCCAGAAACTGACGGATGATGCCCGCATTCAATACAGGTACCATGCCCAGCAGGAACATCGGGAACACGGTGAAAAACACCCCGTAGTTCCAGCCCATCAACTGGCTGACCACGAACCCCAGCAGTCCTCCCCCCGCCACTCGCACGCACTGGCGCAGGCCGTTCTGGTCCAGGCGGCTCGCGGGCCGCGCCTTGGGCGGATGACGGAAACGCTGTTTGAATCGGTGAGTCAGCCGCCTGGCAAACCGACCCATAGACCTATCCGTAGGCATATCAGTGGGCGTATCAATAGACATAGTGCAGCCAGCTCACCAGGTGCGCCTGCAGCCAAGCGAAGGGCGCCGCCAGGGCATGCTGGCCCGGCCATAGCTGCACGGTGGCACGTGCCCCGCTGGGGGGTAGTGAGGCCAGGTGGGTGCTCAAGGGATCGTCCAGCGCGATGTGCAGGCGCATGCGCTGGGCGTCTCTTACCCAGCGGTCGGAGGTAGGAATGCTGGTCAACTGACCGTCGGCTGCCAGCTGCCCTTCGCGCACGCCTGCCTCCAGGGCGGTAACGTGCCCCTTGGCAATGTGCCCTGGCAAGGCATCGAACACGACCTGGGCCTCGTCGCCCACGTTCACATGTCGCAGGCTCTTTTCACGGAAGTCCGCGACGATCTCTGCTCGGTCGGCCACCAGCGCAATCACCGGCTGCCCCGCTGGCACATAATCTCCCGGCTGAAGCTGCAGGTTGGCCACCACGCCCGCCTCGCGGGCGCGTACCTGGGTTCTTTCCAGATCCAGTTCGGCGCGGGCCAGCGCATTGTTGGCCTGGCGCAGGCGAAGATTGGCCTCGCCCTCCTCCCCCAACTGCACCTCCAGGCTATCGATTTGCGCCCGGGCGGAGGTCACGGCCGCCTGGGCGGTATGTTCGGCGGCCACCTGCTGGTCGTACTGCTGGCGGGAGATGCCCTGCCGCCCCAGCAGCGCCTCGGCGCGGCGACGCTCACCGCTGCGCTCCTCCAGGGTTGCCTGTGCAGACACCAGCGATGCCCTGGCCGCCGCCAGCTCTGCCCGCAGCCGCGCATTCTCCTGCTCGGCCTGCTCGCGGTTCAGCAAGGCCTGCTGCCGGGCCAGCTCGAACGGCGCGGGCTCCAGCCGGAACAGCACCTCCCCTGCGGCTACCCGCTGGTGGTCGTTCACCAGTACCGCCTGCACGGGCGCGCCCAGCTCCGGGGCTATCTGGGTCACCGGCCGCATCACCCGCGCCTCTGGGGTCATCGGCATGAAGCTGTCAGCCACCAGAAAATAGACGAACAGCACCGCAAACGCCGCTAGCGCAATACGTACCCAGCGGCTGAAACGTTGATCAGGAGTCATTGGCGTACTCACTCACTGCCCTCGGGTAGCCCCGGGGATAGCATCAGAAGGAATACTTTAGTCTAACAAATTTATTAGCAGGCTAACAATAAGAGTATTAAGGCAAGATACTAATGGCCCATAACGACACTGCCGCCTTGCGGCGGCAGTCAATGGCAGGGGGATTGGTTAGCGGCAGGTGCTCAACGCCAGGAGGGTCCACCCATGACATCCGGCAGCCATAGCGCCAGCTGCGGAAAGCTCAGCACCAGCGCCAGCACGACCAGTTGCGCCAGAATGAATGGAACGACCCCCATGTACATGTGCCTGAGGGTGACCTCCGGCGGCGTAATGGCTCTCAAGTAAAAGATGGCAGGCGCCAGCGGTGGCGTAAGGTAGCTGGTCTGCAACACGACCAGGAACGCAACGCAGAACCATATTTCATCGAACCCAAGCATCCGCACGATCGGCATGGCCACGGGAATGATGATGAGCACCACGGAAATCAGGTCGAGAACGAAACCGGCGATGAACGCGATGAGCAGAATCAGCCCCAAAATCATCCATGGGCTGAGTCCCGTGTCCATCAGCAAGGCTTGTACGGTCGCCATCCCCCCAGAAGCGAAGAACACGCCTGCGAACATGCTTCCCCCCAGAACGATCAGGAGAATCATGGCCGAGATATTGACCGTCTTGATCGCGGAGTTCCACAGCACTTCCAGCGTCAGGTTGCGATACGCCGCCGCCAGCACGATGGACCCCAGCGCCCCGCACGCAGCGGCTTCCGTGGGCGTTGCCAGCCCCATCAGGATGGTGCCCAGCACGATGAAGATCAGCAGCATGGTCGGCACCAACGCCACCAGGGTGACCTTGATCTTTTCACCCCAAGCCACGTCAGGCTCCTGCTCTTGCACCCTGGGGGCCATGTCAGGCTTCAGATAAGCCACCCCGACGATGTACACCAGGAACATCACCGCCATCAAAAAGCCGGGAATCAACAGGCCACTGAACAGCGACCCTACGGATACGCCTGCCACGGGGCCCAGCACGACTACGGTGATGGATGGCGGAATCGCCGTTCCCAAAGAGCCACTGGCACAAATGGTGCCCGATATGAGGCTTTTACTGTAGTGATGCTTGAGCATGACGGGAATGGCCAGCATGCCGATGACGGCTTCCGTGGCGCCAACCACACCGCTCGATGCGGCAAACAGGGTGCCCATGATGATGGCACCGACGCCCAGCCCGCCGGGCAGCCGCCGGGTCCACATGTGAATGGCTTCAAACAGCCGCTCGGCGATTCCCGACCTTTCCAACATGGCGCCCATGAAGATGAACAGAGGCACCGCCGCCAGAATGGAGTTCGAAGCGGTATCTTCGATTTTGGTCAACAGCTGGTAGGCCGCCACATCACCAAACTGAATGATCCCGAACCCGGTGGCGACCAGGATCATGGAAAAGGCGATGGGAAAGCCCGAGATAATCAGCGCCATCAGCGCCGGAAACATTAGCAGCGCGAGATAACTACTCATGGTTGCCGCCCTCCACGGATGCCTTGCCACGGATCAAGCAGACGGATTTCAGAAACTCGGCAACCACTTGCAGGGAGAGAATGGCAAAGCCAATGAACCAGACGGTGAAGATTGGCCATACCACCGGGTTCCAGGCCGAACGGCCTGAGCGCTCGTTGCTTTCAAACGCACCCAGCGCGTATTTCGATAGCTCCCACACCAGCCACACCAGCACGGGCAAAAACATGACGTAGCCAACCGCACGTATTGCCGCATTGGCCCTGGCGCTCAGCTTCAGCGCCATGATATCGACACTGACGTGTTGGCCAATTCTCAGGGCATTGGCCATGCCCAGCATGAACATGGCCCCCATGACCATGTAACTAACCTCGAATGCCCAGAGCGTGGGCCTGCCCGCCACATATCGGCTGAACACTTCCACGATCAGGGCACCGATAAGAGGAAACACCAGTAATGCGCCCAACCATCCCGACAGGCGGGTCAGCGCTTCGATTGCTTTAATCAGTTTCATGACCAACTCTCAGCGTATAGGCAGCCAAACGAAAAGGGAGGCCTGGTCAGGCCTCCTTGTTTCATGCATGTGCCAAGGGATCAGCGGCCCATCACACCAATTGGCAGGCGATACTGGGACCAGTTGTTCATGTCATTCTTGAAGTCGCGCTGGGATTCGAGAACGCGGGCAAACCATTCGTTTTCGGCGGCGTATTCATCTTCCCAAAGCTCTGTTTCGGCATAGATGGCATCGATGAACGATTGATCCAGCTCGATGATTTCATTCGGCCCATCGACCAGTTCCTGGTAGGCATCCAGGTCAGCAAAAGAGCTGGCCAACCATGTTTCGAACACGGACATCTTGCCCGCCAGCCGCAGCATCTGTTGCTGCTGCTCGCTCAAGCTTTCCCAGGTATTGCTGTTTACCTGGCACTCCAGGAAACCTCCCGACTGATGAACGCCAGGAATGACCACGTACTGGGCAACTTCCTGGAAACCCGTCGGCCGGTTCATCTCCGGGCTACCCCACTCGGCAGCATCGATCACGCCACGCTCCAGGGAGCTGTAGATATCGCTACCGGCCATGACCACCGTGGAAGCACCCAGCCTGGAGGCGATCTCGGCCCAGGCGCCAGAGGTTCTCAGGCGTAGGCCCTGGAAATCCTCAAGGGTACGCACAGGCTTGTTCGAGTGAAGGAAAATTTCGGTTCCCAGGATGGCGCAGGGGAAGGCCACGACATCGAAGACGTCTCTGCGGTACTCTTCGTAAAGCTCTACCCCGCCCCCTTCATACATCCACAGCATGAACTCTTCCGGCGTCAGGCCACTGGAGTGTCCGGCCAACAGCGCCGTCGTGGGGTCAGTGCCGTAGTCATAGTTGATGTAGTTATGGCTAATTTGAGCCACGCCGGACTTGACCGTATTGGTGACGCGCAAGGCGCTTCCCAGAGTACCGCCAGGATACACTTCGATGGCGATCTCGCCGTTGGAAAGCTCACTGACGCGATCTGCAAACATCTGGGCGTCGCGTTCGAGCCAAGGGCCACCACTCCATGGGGTCGCCATGCGCCAGTTCATCTCGGCCGCTCCGGCCGTCATCACCAACCCTGCGTTAAGGCCTACGACCAAAGCCAATTTACTGATTTTATTCATGATGTTTCCTCTGCAATGGAGCGTTATAGGTTGTTCGCTGGCCATTTTCGTTGTTGTCTTTTTTTGACCTTACCATCTACGCAGGTGCAGCATTTGGCCGAAACTCTGAAAAACTGTGCCCATACTCAGCAAAGTGGCTATCCACCAACAAAAAGCCCCGCTGTCTGCCTGTATCGGCAGATCAGCGGGGCGGTATTCCCTTGAAACGATCTTGTCAGGTCGTTACCTGAAAGCGATGACCTTAGAAACGATGACCTTAGAAACGATGACCTTAGAAACGGTAGCGTAGGCCAACGCTGGCGGCATCGAAGTTATAGGCAGATTTGTCCAGGTAGCGCATGTAGTCGGCGCCCAGTGACAAGTTATGGGCAATATCTACTTCCGCGCCAGCGCCATAGGAGAAGCCGCTTTCACGGTCACGGTCGAAATCGACCTCAGTGACACCGGCCAAGCCGTAGAGGCGGACATCCGGCGAGACGGGCAGGATACCTTTGGCATAAGCGCCCACCAGGTAATCGAGCTCTACGTTGCCATCAGAGCCGCCTGTGCCCAGGTGGCCTTCCAGGGCGAAAAACTCGTTGAACTGAGCACCACCGCGCAGGCGCAGGCCGACATCGTCGCGGGAGGAGCCGCGGTCGGGGTCCAGGCTCCAGAACATGGCATCGCCACCCACGTATCCTTGTGGGTATTGGAAAGATTGTTGGGCCTGAGCTGATGCCGCAAAAGTACCGGCGCCTACCAGCAGTGCCGCAGAGGCAAGGGAAAGAACGGACGTTTTCATGGGGTTCACCTCAGTTAAAAAACAGTGTTTCCTTACGCTGAGCAAGTGTGGCTCAACCCCCGAGATAACGCAAATGCTGCCCCACGCTTTGCATATAATTTCCTTTTTTCGGCGCCCGGTGGCGTAGCCTAGCGGCCTTTCGACAGGCTGAGCACCACGATGCCCCCCACCACTACCGCGCCGCCCAGCAGCTGGCTGGGGCTGAGCATTTGTCCCAGCACCAGGTAGCCGATCAGCAGCGAAGCCACTGGCTCGAAGTTCATCACGGGGGCGTTGCGCGCCATGTCCAGGCGGGGCACGAAGATGAACAGCACCGAAAACGCACTGCCGTAAAGCAGTGCCAGCATGATGAGCCCTGCCCAGCCGCTACTGTTGTCGGGCAGGCTCATGCCGCCAGGCACTGCCCCCAGTAGCCCGCCAAGAATCATGGCCACGAATACGGTCTGCATGGTGAGCAGGCTACGCAGGGTACTGCCTACGCCTGCCAGGCGGTGCTCAGTGATCCACAGCGCACAGGCAAACGCAAAGGCGGCCAGCAGCCCAAAGCCAATGCCTGCCAACCACTCGGGACCCATGGCATCGGCGTTGGCCAACCAGCTGGGAATATCCAGCACCACCAGCAGGCCAATCAGTATGGTGCCCATGATCAGACAGCTGCGCAGCGAAGGCCTGGGGCCACCCAGCGCCCAGCTAAGCAGCGCCAGTTGAATGGGAAAGGTATTGACCAGCAGCAGGGCAATGACCACCGGCAGGCGAGCCACGGCAGAATACAGGCTGACGCTTTGCAGGGTGATCAACAGCCCCACCACCAACTGCCAACGCCAGGCACCGGGCGGCAGCCAGAAGCGCTTTTTCTGCAGCACGAACAGGCTCAGCAGGATCACGCAGGCCACCCCTGAACGCATCAATACCGCCAGCAGCAGCCCCGTACCGTTATCGAAGGCCAGCCGCGCCGACACGTGGTTGGCGGCGAACATGGTGGCCACACACATCATCAGCAGAATGGCGAGATGACGGGGCAAAAGCGCGGGGCTGGAAATCGACGACATAGGAACAAAACGGCTCACGTTAGGTTATATAAGGAACAGGATGACGACATTTTACATAGAAGGCTAACTAAATTCTTCGCTGATTTTCTCAGTCTCTGCATGTTAAACTAAAGTCTATCCCCCTTTCCTCCTGACTACTTTACAAAGGTTGTTATGAACGCACCGGTGCTGGTTATCAACTGTGGCTCTTCTTCCATTAAATACGCTTTGATCGATTCAGACCCTCAGGCACCGCGTCTAGCCGGTTTGGCAGAACGTCTGGGCAGCAGCGACGCTCGCCTGAAAGGCAAGAACAGCGCCGGTGAGAGCTTCACCCAGCCGCTGCCCGGCGCCGACCACGGCGAAGCGCTAAGCGCCATTCTGGAGCGCCTGGAAGGCCGCGTTCCCGGTGCCGTGGGCCACCGTATCGTGCATGGAGGAGAGCACTTCACCCAAGCGGCGCTGATCGACGACAGCGTGATTGCCGCCATCGAAACCACCGCAGCCCTGGCCCCGTTGCACAACCCTGCCAATCTGGCGGGTATTGCCGCCACGCGCAAGGTGTTTCCCGAGCTGCCCCAGGTGGCCGTCTTCGACACTGCCTTCCATCAGACACTGCCGCCCCGCGCTTACCGCTACGCGCTGCCGGAAGCGCTGTACACCGAACATGGCATTCGCCGCTACGGCTTTCACGGCACCAGCCATGCGTTCGTCAGCCAGCGCGCCGGGGAACTGAGCAGCCGTGGTGCAGGCGGCTGGCTGACCGCCCACCTGGGCAACGGCTGCTCCACCAGCGCCGTGTGGAACAACCAGAGCCTGGATACCAGCATGGGCCTTACCCCGCTGGAAGGCCTGGTAATGGGCACCCGCAGCGGTGACGTCGACCCCGGCCTGCATGCCCACCTGCATCGCCAACTGGGCTGGTCGGTGGAAGAGATCGATAACGTCCTGAACAAGCAAAGCGGCCTACTGGGCCTTTCCGGCCTGACCAACGACATGCGTGAAGTGGAAGACCAGGCCGTGGCTGGCCACCCCGGTGCCAAGCTGGCGCTGGACGTGTTCTGCTACCGCATCGCCAAGTCGCTGGCGGCGCTGTCCTGTGCATTACCCAGGTTAGACGGCGTGATCTTCACTGGCGGTATTGGCGAAAACTCGTCTATCGTACGTCGTGAAGTGCTGGCGCTGCTGCCCCACTTCGGTTTCAGTATGGACGAAGCCGCCAACGAAGCGACCATTCGCGGCAAAGAAGGCAAATTGGACACCGCGAGCCATAACGGCCCTGAAGTGTGGGTGATCCCCACCGATGAAGAGGGCCGCATTGCCATGGAAACCCGCTACTGTGTGGAGACCCCTTGAATGAACAGCTCTTCCGAGCAACCCCAAGCCATTCTGCTTGTCCCCACCAGCATGGGGGCAGGCTTGACCTCGGCCTGTCTGGGCCTGATTCAAGCGCTGGATACCATTGGCCTGAAAGCTGGCTTTCTGAAGCCGTTCATGCAGAACGAGCTGAACGGCCCGGGCCTTGACCGCTCGACGGCGCTGGTCTCGCGGACGCTGAACCAGCGCCCGCCCTCGCCTATTTCCCAGGCACGCCTGGAGCGGCTGCTGCGCGACGACCAGACCGACGAGCTGATGGAAAACGTCGTCGAGCTTTACGAGCAGGTCACCCAGCAGGCGTACCGCGACGGCAGCGCTCTGGACCTGGTGGTGGTGGAAGGCGTCGTGCCGACCCAGCACACCACCTACGCGACCCAGACCAACGCGCAGTTGGCGCATGCCCTGAACGCCCGCATCATCCTGGTGGGCACCGGCGACTTGAACGAGCCCCAGCACCTGGCGGAAGAGCTGGACATGCACGCCCGCAGCTTTGGCGGCGTCAGCTCCAGCCGCACCCTGGGCGGCATTCTGATGCGCATGAAGAACCTGCCCTATGGGCAGGAGGACGACCTTTCCGCCGCCCCCGGCACCATCAAGCCGCAGCTGGAAGAGCCGGTACTCAACGAGCTGCGCCGCTACTCCCCGGCGCTAGCCACCGACCGCTTCCACCTGATTGGTGTGGTGCCCTACAGCAAGACCCTGAGCGCCCCGCGCACGCTGGACGTCGCGCGGGCACTGAACGCCAAGGTGCTCAACGAAGGCGACGCCGCACAGCGCCGCGTGCTGTCGACCAGCCTGTGTGCCCGCCGCGCCGCCAACGCACTGCATATTTTCACGCCCGGCAGCCTGGTGGTGGCTTCCGGCGACCGTGACGACGTGGTGCTGGCCTCGGCGCTGGCCACCATGAACGGCACCCAGCTGGCGGGCGTGCTGCTCACCAACGGGTTCCTTCCCAACGACGGCATGATCGAGATGTGTCGCCCGGCGCTGAAGACCGGCCTGCCGGTGCTGGCGGTGGAAACCGACAGCCTGACCACGGCCCAGAACCTCAGCCAGCTCAGCAGCGAAATTCCCATGGACGACTTCGAGCGCGCCGAGCAGGTGGCACGCTACGTGGCGGCACACATGGACCTGGAGTGGCTGAAAGCCAAACTGAGCCGTGGCTACCCCCGCCGCCTGTCGCCGTCGGCGTTCCGCCATCAGTTGGTGAAGCTGGCCCAACAGGCCAAAAAGCGCATCGTGCTGCCGGAAGGCGACGAGCCGCGCACCATCGAAGCCGCCATCATCTGCCAGCGCCGTGGTATTGCCGACTGCGTTCTGCTGGGCAAGCGGGAGGACATCGAAAGCGTGGCCCACCACCGTGGCCT
The DNA here is from genome assembly GCF_000275725.1 of Vreelandella stevensii S18214. Taxonomy (GTDB): domain Bacteria; phylum Pseudomonadota; class Gammaproteobacteria; order Pseudomonadales; family Halomonadaceae; genus Vreelandella; species Vreelandella stevensii. The sequence continues at coordinate 116,555 of NZ_AJTS01000035.1, forward strand.
GACGCTGCCCGACACGCTGACCATCATCGACCCGGAAAGCACCCGCGCCAACTATATCGGCCCCATGGTCGAACGCCGCCGAGGCAAGCTCAACGAGCTGACCGCCGAAGCGCAACTTCAGGACAACGTGGTGCTGGGCACCATGATGCTGCAGCTGGATGAGGTGGACGGCCTGGTGTCGGGCGCGGTACACACCACCGCCAACACGGTTCGCCCGGCGTTTCAGCTGATCAAGACGGCCCCGGAGTACAACCAGGTCTCGTCGATCTTCTTCATGCTGCTGCCCGAGCAAGTGGTGGTGTACGGCGACTGCGCGGTGAACCCGGACCCGGACGCCGAAACCCTGGCGGAAATCGCCCTGCAGAGCGCGCGCTCTGCCGAGGCCTTCGGTATCGAGCCCCGGGTGGCGATGATCAGCTACTCCACCGGCGACTCCGGCACCGGCGCCGACGTGGATAAAGTCCGCGAAGCGACCCGCATCGCCAAGGAGCGCGCGCCGCACCTGGCCATCGACGGCCCGCTGCAGTACGACGCCGCCGCCATCGAAAGCGTGGGCAAGCAGAAAGCTCCCGACTCCCCCGTGGCGGGCAAGGCCACCGTGTTCGTGTTCCCCGACCTCAATACCGGCAACACGACCTACAAGGCCGTTCAGCGTAGCGCCCGAGTGGTCAGCGTGGGCCCGATGCTGCAAGGTTTGAACAAGCCGGTGAACGACCTGTCCCGCGGGGCACTGGTGGATGACATCGTCTACACCATCGCCCTCACCGCAATCCAAGCCAGCCAGCGGCAAGGCTAGGCACTCGCCGAGCCCTGTATACGTATCCGCTGAAAGCCACGCTAAAAAGAACGCCCCGAACAGTTCACTGTTCGGGGCGTTTCAGGTTTTGCGTCAGGTTCAATCGTTGTTAGGCATTACACCCACATGGGCACCATGGCTTCCAGCACCATCACCAAACTCATCGCGGTGATCGTCAGGATCGAGACGCCAAACACTTTCCTGGCCCAGCGAACATCGTCATCTAACCGATAGCCGCGTAGTGCCAGGTAGAGCCAGTAGCCGCCCATGACCAGCGCCACACACAGATACCCCATCCCCGCCTGACTGGCCAGGACCAGCGCCAGCGAGGCGGGAATAAACGCCACGATATAGCCCAGGATGTGATGCTTGGCCATTTTGATCCCGTGCACCACCGGCAGTACCGGGATTGATGCCCGCTGATAATCCGCATAGCGGAAAATCGCAATGGCATAGGAGTGCGGCATCTGCCACAGGCAGAAAATCACCAGTAGCATCAGCGCACCGCTATCGAACTGCCCCGTGACGGCACAGTAGCCCACCACCGGGGGCATGGCCCCGGAAAGGCTGCCCACCAGCGTACCGTACTCGGAGTGGCGCTTCATGTAGAGGCTGTAGACCCCGACATACACGCCCCAGCCAATCACCGCCAGCGCCACCGTCAAGCCATTGGTGCCCAACGCCAGGCACACGACCCCCGCCACGCCCAGCAGCGCCGAAATACCCAGTGCCTGGGTAATCGAGATACGCCCCTTGGCGAGCGGGCGATGGCGCGTACGCGCCATCAGTGCATCGATATCCCGGTCGATGACGTTGTTGCAGGCACAGCCCGAGGCAATCACCAGCGCAATGCCCAGCATCACCGAGGCAAACGTGACGACATCGAAGGTGCCGTGGGCGGCTAGAAAATAGCCCCCCAGCGTGGCGATCAAGTTACCGCCAATGATGCCCGGCTTGGTGAGCGCCAGCAGGTCTCGCCAGCGGCTCGGTGCCACGTTCAGCCGATCATCATGTTGAGATGCAGATGCTGCATGATCCATAAAGAGCCCCCTACCACCAGGACGAGTATCGTCAGTGTGAAAACGAAGGACATCAGATTCCACCCCTCGTCGGCTTTGGTATTCATATGCATGAACATGACCAGCTGGACCAGAATCTGCAGCACGGCTGTTACAGCGATGACCACCACCGTCGCGGCGGTGCTTAGCGCACCGCTCATGACAACCGCAAACGGAATCACGGTTAGCACTAAAGATAGCAGAAGCCCGACAACATACGATTTAACGCTTCCATGGGAAGTCGTTGAATGCGCTGCTGAATGTGATGACGATTGGCTCATGTCAAAGCACCCCCATCAGGTAGACGAACGAGAACACACAGATCCACACGATATCCAGGAAGTGCCAGAACAGGCTGAGGCACAGGATACGCGGGCGCGTCATGGGCGTCAGGCCTTTGGTGGAAAGCTGCACCAGCATCACCAGAATCCATACCAGCCCCACCGTGACATGCAGGCCGTGGGTGCCCACCAGGGTAAAGAACGACGACAGAAACGCGCTCTGGTCTGGCCCATACCCTTGATGAATCAGGTGATGAAACTCATACACTTCCATGCCGACGAAGGCAGCCCCCAGGGCAAAGGTGACCGCCAGCCACGCCTTGACCTGACCCACCCGCTCGGCATTCATGGCCAAAACGCCCATGCCAAAAGTGAAACTGCTGAACAGCAGCAGAAAGGTTTCGACCAGCACGAACGGCAGCTCGAAAATATCGGCAGCCGTAGGCCCCCCCGCCGTGCCCTTCATGAGCACGGCATAAGTGGCAAACAGTGACCCGAAGATCACCAGATCGCTCATCAGGTAGACCCAGAAGCCGAAGACCTTGGTGCCTGCGGCATCGTGATGTTCGTGGGGCTCTGCAGTGGCCCCGTGATGCAAGGTATCCGTGGCCATTACGCTCGCGCCTCCACATAGTTGGTTTGTTCGCTATCGACAGCACTGCTGGGTGCCGAAGTTTTGCGGCGCTGATGTTCACGCTCGATACGCTCCACTTCGGCAGCGGGCACGTAGTAGTCGATGTCATCGTTGAACACACGGGCGAGGAAACTCACCACCACGCCCAGCGCACCGACGCCCGCCAGCCACCAGATGTGCCACACCAGCGCAAAACCCAGCACCAGTGCGAACAGGCTGATCACCGGGCCGGCTACGGTATTACGGGGCATATGGATATCGGTGTAGGGCGCGTCTTCGAGCTGTTCGTTACTGCGCTGTTTTTGCGACCAGAAGCTGTCGATGTCGCCCACTTCCGGCAAACGGGCAAAGTTGTAGAACGGCGCGGGGGAAGACGTGGACCACTCCAGCGTACGGCCATCCCAGGGATCGCCAGTCAGGTCGGCATTGAGCTTGCGGTCGCGCACGCTGACCCAGAACTGAATCACGGTGCAGGCAATGCCCATCATGATGATCACGGCACCCACCCAGGCCAGAATCATCCAGGGCTGCCATTCGGGGTTGGCGTAAGACTGCATGCGACGCACGGCACCGAAGAAGCTCAGCACGTAAAGCGGCATGAAGGCGACGTAGAAACCGATGAACCAGCACCAGAACGAACGCTTGCCCCACTTTTCGCTCAGCGTGAAGCCGAACGCTTTGGGGAACCAGTAGGTCAGGCCCGCCATCATGCCGAACACCACGCCGCCGATGATGACGTTGTGGAAGTGGGCAATCACGAACAGGCTGTTGTGCAGGACGAAGTTGGCTGCTGGCAGCGCCAGCATCACGCCGGTCATGCCGCCCAGGGTAAAGGTGATGATGAACCCCAGGGTCCATAGCACCGGCGAGGTCAGCTCCAGGCTGCCACGGAAGATGGTGAACAGCCAGTTGAACACTTTCACCCCGGTGGGGATGGCAATGATCATGGTCATGATGCCGAAGAAGGCGTTGACGTTGGCCCCGGCGCCCATGGTGAAGAAGTGGTGCAACCAGACGATGAACGACAGCAGCGTGATGGCCACGGTGGCCCACACCATGGTCTTGTAACCGAACAGGCGCTTACGGGCGAAGGTCGCGATGACTTCCGAGAACACGCCAAAGGCGGGCAGGATCAGAATGTACACTTCCGGGTGGCCCCAGGCCCAGATGAGGTTGACGTACATCATCATGTTGCCGCCAAAATCATTGGTGAAGAAGTGCATGCCGAAGTAGCGATCCAGCGTCAGCAGGGCAATGGTCGCGGTCAGAATGGGAAACGAGGCAATGATCAGGATATTGGCGCACAGCGATGTCCAGGTGAAGATCGGCATGCGGAACAGCGTCATGCCTTTGGTGCGCATTTTCAGGATCGTGACGAAGAAGTTGATGCCGGTGAGCGTCGTGCCTATCCCGGATATCTGCAAGGCCCATATCCAGTAATCGACCCCCACCCCAGGGCTGAACTCTATCCCCGATAAAGGCGCATACGCGAGCCAGCCGGTCTTGGCGAACTCCCCCACCACCAGTGAAATGTTCACCAGCACCGCAGAGACCGCAAACAGCCAGAAGCTCAAATTGTTGAGAAACGGAAAAGCCACGTCGCGGGCGCCGATCTGGAGTGGCACCACCAGGTTCATCAGGCCGATGACCATGGGCATCGCAACGAAGAAGATCATGATCACGCCGTGGGCGGTAAAGATCTGATCGTAATGTTCAGGAGGGAGATAACCTGCGGCACCCCCGGCCGCCATGGCCAGTTGGGTACGCATCATGATGGCATCGGCAAAGCCACGCAGCAGCATGACCAGGGCCACCACAAAATACATGATACCGAGCTTCTTGTGGTCGACGGAGGTAAACCACTCGTTCCACAGCCAGCCCCACTTGCGGTAATAGGTGAGCGCGCCAAGCAGCGCCGCACCGCCAATCGCCATGAACACCGCCACGACCATGATGATCGGTTCGTGATACGGAATGGCGTCGAGCGTCAATTTTCCAAACATGTTTAACCCCCGGCTTCTACGCTGTCAGGATGGCCGCCCATGGCGTGCTCATCGCTAGCGTGCTGATTGGTAACGTGGCCATAGGCAGCGTGATGGGAGGCCACCTGGGCACTCTCGAGCTCACCGCTTTCGCCATGGCTGTCGTGGGCTTCACCTACGGCGTCGCTATGTGCCGCATGGTCACTGTGGCCACCATGGCCGCCGTGGCCTTCACCACCCCCGTGGAAGCTGGTCAGAATCGTTTCGTACAGGGCGGGTGCCACTGACGAGTAGTGTTCGACCGGGTGGTATTCACTGGGGGTCGCCAGGGCGTTGTAGCCTTCGGGGTAGGTCAGGGTCTGGTCTGCTTCACGCACGTTGGCCACCCAGGCATCGAAGTCGGCGGGCGAGGTCACGTGGGCGTCGAAGGTCATGCCGGAGAAACCGGCTCCGCTGTAATTGGTGGAACGGCCTGGGTAGACGCCCACTTCATCGGCGATCAGGTGCACGTCGTTGTCCATGCCCGCCATGGCGTAGATCTGGCTGCCCAGGTGGGGAATGAAGAACGCATTCATCACCGAACCAGAGCTGACCCTGAAGCGCACCGGCGTATCCACCGGGAAGGCCACTTCATTGACACTGGCAATGCCCTGCTCGGGGTAGATGAACAGCCATTTCCAGTCCAGCGCCACCGCCTGTATTTCCATGGGCGCTACGCTGCTTTCGATGGGCTTGTGGGGGTCCAGGGAGTGCGAGGTTTGCCAGGTAAGAAAGGCGAGAACGGCGATGATCACGCAAGGCACGCTCCACACCGCTGCCTCGATGGCATTGGAGTGGGCCCAGTCAGGCAGGTACTTGGCAACGCTGTTGCTGCGCCGGTAACGCCAGCCAAACAGCAGCGTCATGACGATCACCGGGATCACCACAATCAGCATCAGCCCAAAGGAGGTCAGAATCAGCGAGCGCTGCTCGACGCCAATCTGCCCCTTTGGGTCCAGCAATGCAGAACTGCAGCCCGCCAACAGCAGGCACAGCACAACGAGCACAAGAATGCCTCGTCTGCGCCAAAGGGTAGGTAATTGCATGGGTGTAGTCTCGTGAGAGAGTGGCTGATACAGCCTGCTGCTGGCTGGCTAACTAGCCAGCTAAGTAGCAAGCTAACTATTACCCCATACATTTCCCAAAACCGTCGAGGGTTGACGTGCTCCGGGAAAGGTATGCGCTACCGGGAGGGGTAGGTAGCGAGTCTTAACCACACGTTGCGTGTATAAATTAAGACTAAAGTATTTTCCATTGATCTCCGTCAATCAGAAAGAGGCGCTTTGCCGCACCCCAGGGGCGGCCAAATGTGTTAGGCAACGCTGATGCTGAGGGAGCTGGCGGGATGGTTTTCCAGCAGGCCAGGGGCGCGCTCGTCGTCGGTGATCACCACGTCGAAATCGGCCAGCGAGGCAAAATAGGCGGGCCGTACGACGCCGAACTTGCTGGCATCGACCACCAGCAACCGCTGCATGGCGGTAGCAATCGCCGCTTGTTTGGGAGCCACTTCGTGGAAGTGAAAACAGCTCACTCCGCGCTCCCAGTCTACTCCTGCCGCTGAAATCAGCGCCTTGTTGATGCCCAGCCGTTCGATGGCACCCCGCATGCCATCGCTGCCGAAAGACTGCGACGAGGCGTGAAACAGCCCCCCCAGCAGCACCAGCCGCACGTTGGGCAGCGCGGCAACCGTGTTGGCCACGTTCAGCGCGTAGGTCACCACGGTCAGCTCGCGGAAGTGGCTCAGTTGGCCCAGCAAGGGAATCAGCGTAGAGCCACAGTCGATGAACAGCGTGTCGCCTTCATCGATGAAACTGGCGGCACGCTGGCACAGGCGATGTTTGACATGATAGTGGCTGGCCTGCTGCTCGGTAAGGTCGTAGACCGGCGTCACGCCGGGGTAGCTGGCCATCACCAGCCGCCCCCCCAGCAGGCTCAAGGGAGATGGCTGCGTGGCGAGGTCTCGGCGAATGGTCATTTCCGACACTCCGCACAGCTCGGCGGCATCGCGCAGGTGCAGGGTTCCCCCGCTTGCCAGGGCTTCTTGCAGCATAGCCAGGCGCTGGGCACTCCGGTCATTCACAGGCATCTCCTTGTGATTCATCTTGTTATCGGGTTTCAGCGCTCAGGTAACGCTTATGCTGAGCCAGCGCCCCGCGAATTTCCACTCCCCTACCACTCTGTTTGCCGCCATGAGGCGCATGAAACACCCTGGCAGCGTTGATGTGACAATACTTGCAAATCAACGTTAAAAAAATAACACTCGATGTTATAATTTTAACATCAACGCCAGCCTGCACGACCCACAACGTCGGTATGCCACCTCTCGTGGCACCGTAATAACCCTTGTTGAGGCTTTCATGACTGCTTTATCCCCCTCTTACGTTTCTTCGCTCGTCACGCTTGGCGCTGGCGTTTTCATGGCTGGTGCGCTGGCCGCTGCTCCGGCCGTTGCCAATGATGCAGCAAGTGGCCCAATGACCCCGCACTGGTCATTTGCCAATGTTTCCCTGAACTACCTGGACTGGTCCAACGGTACCGAAGCGCGCACGGCGAGCAATGCCGCCAAGAGCGACTTCACGTTCGTTGAAATCGAAGGCGGCGTCGGCTTTAGCTGGGGCGAGTTCTACGGCTTCTTCGATTTCGAGAACCCGACCAACGACCAGTTCGACGAAGCCAGTGGCGGTAAGGACAACTTCCGCACCGCAGGCAAAGTGACCTCGCACATTTACCTGGGCGACAGCCCGCTGTCGCTTTACGCCCACGTTTATGACTTCCGCGACTACGGTTTCAATGCCCGCGAGCAGGATCAGATTCTCGGCCTGGGCTACCGCACGACGTTCGCCAACGGCCTATGGTTCAAGCCCTTCATCGGTGCTGCCAGGGTGCAAAGTGATGGTTACACGGGCATGAATGGCTACATGGCAGGCTGGGTCGCGGGCTACGACTTCACCGCGCTGGACCAGAATTTCAGCGTGACCAACTGGCACGAGCAGACCTTCGGTCGCGACAGCGACTACCTTTCCCAGAACTTCGTCAACGGTACCGCAGGGAGCGTGGGTACCAACGGTGCATTGAGCCTTTGGTGGCACCCGTCTGACTTGATCACCACCGGCGTGCAGTATCGCTACTCAGAGAACAAGCTGGGTACACCCGACGCCTATCAGAACGCGATGATTTACTCAGTCAAGCTAAACTTGCTGTAATCGCTCCCACTTCTCACGCTCCGAAGGTACTCCCATGACCCTCATCATGAGCCTGGTTGGCATGGTCACTCTGGTGGCCATTGCGCTTGTTTTCTCCTATGACCGCAAGGCGATTCGCCTGCGTACCGTGCTGGGTGCCTTCGCGATCCAGGCGGGTATCGGTGCGTTCGTGCTCTACGTACCGTTTGGCCAGGCCGTTCTGCAGGCCATTTCGGCAGGCGTCAGCCAGGTGCTGGTCTACGCCAACGACGGCATCGGCTTTTTGTTTGGCGGGCTGGCTGACGTGGACAACGTCGGTTTCGTCTTCGCCATCAAAGTCCTGCCGGTCATCATCTTTTTCTCCTCGCTGATTGCCGTGCTCTATTATGTCGGCATCATGCAGTGGGTCATCCGGATTCTGGGTGGCGCGTTGCAGAAGGCACTGGGCACCTCGCGCACCGAGTCGCTTTCGGCCACGGCCAACATCTTCGTGGGCCAGACCGAGGCACCGCTGGTGGTGCGCCCGTTCATTGCCCGCATGACCCCTTCGCAGCTGTTTGCGGTGATGTGTGGTGGCCTGGCTTCCGTGGCGGGTTCGGTGCTGGCGGGCTATGCCGCGCTGGGCATTCCCATGGAGTATCTGGTGGCGGCCTCGTTCATGGCGGCACCTGGCGGCCTGCTGTTCGCCAAGCTGATCATGCCGGAAACCCAGAACGTGGAAGATAGCGACAGCGTTTCCAAGGTCGATGAAGAGCTGAAAGAGCAGGACGACAAGCCCGCCAACGTGCTGGATGCCGCCGCCGCCGGTGCTACGTCGGGCATGAAGCTGGCAGCCAACGTGGGTGCCATGCTGCTGGCCTTCATCGCCCTGATCGCGCTGGTCAACGGTATTCTGGGCGGCGTGGGCGGCTGGTTCGGTTTCGAGGCATTGAGCCTGGAGCTGATTCTGGGTTGGCTGTTTGCCCCGCTGGCCTTCCTGCTGGGCGTGCCCTGGGAAGAAGCCACCCTGGCGGGCTCGTTCATCGGCCAGAAACTGGTGGTCAACGAGTTCGTGGCCTTTATCAACCTGGCCCCCTACATTGAAGGGGAACAGGTGGTGGCTGCCACGGGTCAACTGATGACGCCCCACACCATGGCCATCCTGTCATTTGCCTTGTGTGGTTTTGCCAACCTGTCGTCGATTGCCGTTCTGCTCGGTGGCCTGGGCAGCATTGCCCCGACCCGCCGCAAGGAGATTGCTCGGTTTGGTGTGAAAGCCGTGCTGGCAGGCACGCTCTCCAACCTGATGTCTGCCTCGATTGCCGGTTTCTTCCTGGCGTTGAGCAGCCTCACCGCCTGACGCAGCGAGTACGCGATAACGCAACGGGCGCTGCTTTAGTACGCAGTGCCCGTTTTGTCTTTTACCGATTGATGAGAACTTCATGACTGCCACCACTTCCCCCCCGCTTATCCAGGCCGCCCGTCACGCCCTGACGTTAATGGACCTCACCAGCCTGAACGACAGCGACACCGACAGCGTGATCGAAGCGCTGTGCCAGCAGGTCAAGACCCCCTACGGCCACCCGGCAGCGGTGTGCGTTTACCCCTCGTTCATCGTCACGGCAGCCCGCGCGCTGGGCGCCCACAAGCTGGATGATCAGGTCAAGATCGCCACGGTCACCAACTTCCCCCATGGGGGCGATGACATCATGGGCGCGGCCCGTGAAACCCGCGAAGCCGTGGCATCGGGTGCCCATGAAGTCGACGTGGTGTTCCCCTACCGCGCCTTGATGGCAGGCGATGAAGAGACTGGCCGCGAGCTGGTGGAAATGTGCAAGGCCGTCTGTGGTGGCCAGGCATTGCTGAAAGTCATCATCGAGTCCGGCGAACTCAAGGACCCTGCGCTGATCCAACGTGCCAGTGAGCTGGCCATCGAAGGCGGCGCGGATTTCATCAAGACCTCGACCGGAAAAGTGCCGGTCAATGCCACGCTGGAAGCCGCCGAGATCATGCTCAAGGCCATCAAGGCCAGCGGCAAAGACGTTGGCTTCAAAGCCGCCGGCGGCGTACGCAGCGCAGAAGAAGCCGCTGAGTACCTGGCGCTGGCAGCCGACATCATGGGGCCGCAGTGGGTCACCCCGGCACACTTCCGGTTTGGTGCCTCCAGCCTGCTGGGCAACTTGTTGAACACACTCGACGGTGGCGCTGACGCGGCGCTGCTCTCCACCAACAACGGAGGCTACTAAATGTCGTCCAACGCTTCTCACCACGCGCTGCTCCCTCAAGAACTGATTCGCCTGAAGCGCGACGGCCAGCCGCTGCCCGCTGAAGAGATCAAGGCGTTCGTGCAGGGCATCGCCGATGACCGCATCAGCGATGCGCAGATCGGCGCCTTCACCATGTCGGTCTTTTTGAATGGCATGAGCCGCGAAGAAGTCGTGGCGCTGACCACCGCGACGCGCGATTCTGGCCACGTGATGCAGTGGGATTCGCTCAACCTGCCCGGCCCGATTGTGGACAAGCACTCCACCGGCGGAGTGGGCGATCTGGTGTCGCTGGTGCTGGGCCCGTGGGTCGCGGCCTGCGGCGCCTTCGTGCCGATGATTTCCGGCCGTGGCCTGGGCCACACCGGCGGTACCCTGGACAAGCTGGAATCCATCCCCGGCTACGACCCCTACCCCGCCCCCGAACGCTTCAGTGAGGTGGTGAAATCCACCGGCGTGGCGATCATCGGTCAAACCGGCAACCTCGCCCCGGCCGACAAGCGCATCTACGGCGTGCGTGATGTCACCGCCACCGTGGAATCCATCCCGCTGATCACGGCCTCGATTCTGGGCAAAAAGCTGGCCTCTGGTCTGGACGCCCTGGTAATGGACGTCAAAGTGGGCAGCGGCGCGTTCATGCCCACCCCGGAAAAGTCCCGCGAACTGGCCAAAAGCATCGCCAACGTGGCCACCCAGGCAGGCACACCCACCACCGCCCTGCTCACCGACATGAGCCAGCCTCTGGCCCCGTGTGCCGGTAACGCGGTAGAAATCGTCGAAACCCTGGCGCTGCTGCGCGGCGAGCGAGCCAACAGCCGCGTGATGCAGGTCACCCGCGAACTGGCCGTTGAAATGCTCATCGCGGGCAAGCTGGTGAACCATCGCGAAGAAGCCCTCGCCAAGCTGGACAAAGCACTGACCTCCGGCGCGGCGGCGGAAGTCTTCGCCCGTATGGTGCGCGAACTGGGCGGCCCCGCCGACTTCATGGAGCGCTCTGACAGCTACCTGGCCACCGCCCCGGTCGTTCAAGCGGTCTACCCCGAGCAGAGCGGTATCGTGCAGCGTTTCGATACCCGCGCCGTGGGCATGAGCGTGGTGGAGCTGGGCGGCGGCCGCCTGCGTAACGACGCCAACGTCGATCATAGCGTGGGCTTTAGCGACATCGTCGAAATCGGCGACCGTGTCGACAGCCAGCGCCCGCTGGCCATCGTCCACGCCCGCACGGAAGTGGCCGCGGCCCGTGCCGCTGCTCAGCTTCGTGCGGCGGTCACCATTGGCGATGCCGACGCCACCGCCGACACCCTGTTGCAAGAGACCTTCCGAGGAGAAGCCTGATGCGCCGCGCCATCGTCCTGGTACTCGACTCTTTCGGGATCGGTAGCGCCCCCGATGCCGCCACCTTTGGCGACCAGGGGTCAGATACTCTGGGCCACATCGCCGCCGCTTGTGCCCGTGGCGAAGCCGACACCGCCGAGCGCTCCGGCCCATTGTCGCTGCCCAACATGGCCGCGCTAGGCCTGTTCCACGCCCACCGCGACGCCACTGGCAGCGTGGCGGAAGGCGTCAGTTTGCCCGACCAACTGACGGGCGCTTACGCCCACGCCAAAGAGATCTCCAGCGGCAAGGACACCCCTTCCGGCCACTGGGAGATTGCCGGTGTGCCGGTGCGTTTCGACTGGGGCTACTTCCTCGATAAAACCGACAGTTTCCCACTCGAACTGCTGGACGCCATCATTCGGGAGGCCGAGCTGACCGGCGTGATCGGCAACTGCCACGCCTCAGGCACCGAGATCATCGCTCGCCTGGGCGAAGAGCATATCGCCACCGGCAAACCGATCGTGTACACCTCGGCCGACTCCGTGTTCCAGATTGCCGCCCATGAAGAGCACTTCGGCCTGGAACGCCTCTACGCGCTGTGCGAAACCGTCCGCGAACTGCTGGAGCCCTACAACATTGGCCGCGTCATCGCTCGGCCGTTCATTGGCGAAGACCGCGCAAGCTTTGCGCGCACCGGCAACCGCCGCGACTACAGCGTCGAGCCGCCCAGCCCCACCGTGCTGCAAAAGCTCGCCGATGCCGGGGGCGAAGTGGTGTCGATTGGCAAGATCGCCGACATCTACGCCCACTGCGGCATTACCCACAAGATCAAGGCCAGCGGCCACGACGCGTTGATGGATGCCACCCTGGCGGAAGTCGCGCGCACCGCCAACGAGACCAGCGACCGCCCGACCATGATCATGACCAACTTCGTGGATTTCGATTCGGTCTACGGCCATCGCCGGGACGTACCGGGCTACGCCGCCGCGCTGGAGCACTTCGACGCCCGCCTGCCGGAGCTGCTGGCAGCCCTCGATGACGACGACCTGCTGCTGCTCACTGCCGACCACGGCTGCGACCCCAGTTGGGAAGGCACCGAGCACACCCGCGAATACGTGCCGATCATGGTACGCGGCGCAGGCTTCGCCCCCGGCCCACTGGGCGAGCGCGGCACCTTTGCCGACATTGGCCAAACCCTTGCGGCGTTCTTCGCCGTAGACGCCATGGCCGACGGCGAGAGCTTTTTACCTGACGCTGCTTAAAGGCAAATAACCAACCTCTAGCAAAAAATCGAGCAAGGTCTGAATCAGCCCGTAGCGGGGGTCTTTCGCCAAGGCCGGAAAATGTTCCCAACAATTCCGGCATTTCCGCCATCCATGGCGGTCAGATGGCGAAAGTAGCGCCCAGGGAAGGGTTCACAGCGCCCCCGCGAAGGGCTGATTCAGACCGTTAAATTATATGGGAGCGTGACATGGCTACACCGCATATTAATGCCGAAATGGGCGATTTCGCCGATACCGTCCTGATGCCTGGCGACCCGCTGCGCGCCAAGTACATCGCCGACACCTACCTGGAGAACGTGCGCCAGGTCAACGACGTGCGCAGCATGTTCGGCTACACCGGCACCTACAAAGGCCGCGAGATTTCCGTCATGGGCCACGGTATGGGCATCCCCTCCGTGTCCATTTACGCCAAAGAGCTGATTACCGATTACGGCGTGAAGTCGATCATCCGCGTGGGCTCCTGCGGCGCGGTACGTGACGATGTCAACGTGCGCGACGTGGTGATCGGGCTGGGTGCCAGCACCGACTCCAAAGTGAACCGCATGCGCTTCAATGACCACGACCTGGCCGCCATTGCCGACTTCGAGCTGGCCAGCCACGCAGTGGCAGCCGCCAAAGCGCAGAACGTCGCCGTGAAAGTCGGCAACATCTTCTCGGCGGACCTGTTCTACAACCCGCAGACCGACATGGCCGAGCTGATGAAGCGCTACGGCATCGTCGGCGTCGAGATGGAAGCCGCAGGCCTGTATGGCGTGGCCGCCGAGTTTGGTGCCCGTGCACTGACCATCTGCACCGTCTCCGACCACATTCTGAAAGGTGACTCGCTCTCCAGTGCCGACCGCCAAACCACCTTCAACGATATGATGGTGATTGCCCTCGACACCGTTCTGCGCGATGACGCCGCCAAGGCGTAATGCCCGGCGTCTTGAGCCCATAGACATCCTGAACACAGAGAGAGAATAGCGCCATGAGCCACGCGGATCAGGCATTGGTCGACACGCTGCTGACCACCCTGGGCAACGCCTACGCGCCCTACTCCAACCACCCCGTGGCGGCGGTGATGGAGTGCCCCGACGGCCAGCAGTTTGCCGGTAGCAACGTGGAAGTCGCCCACTACAAAGGGCTGTGTGCCGAAGCCTCGGCGATTTCTGCCATGATTACCGCTGGCCAGCGCGAGCTGGCCAGGGTCTACGTGATGGGCCCCGGCGAGCACCTCTGCACGCCCTGCGGCGACTGCCGCCAGCGCATCCGCGAATTCGCCACCCCCAGCACGCAAATCATGGTGCTCTCCAAACAGGGCGAGGTGTTGAAAACCTACACCATGGACAGCCTGCTGCCCGACGCTTTTGGGCCGGAGCAGCTGCCGGGGCGTTAAGCCGTTTCCCGCAGCACTAGCGCCACCGGCAGCGACACGTGCCGGGGCGCTTTTCCTGCCAACGCATCGCCCAGCAGCTCCACGCTCATTGCCGCAATGGCGGCAATGTCCTGGCGTACCGTGGTCAACCCCGTGGCCAGAGTGGGCAGGTCGTCAAAGCCGGTGACGGCTACCTCGCTGGGCACACGAATACCGCTGTCTTCCAGAGCAGCCACGCAGCCCAGCGCCAGCTCGTCGGTGGCACAGACCAGCGCGTCGAAGGGCAAGAGTGCGTCTGGGCGCTCCTTGAGCAGGCGGTTGAGCTGGCGATAGCTGGTCAGGGAGTCCGAGGTCAGCCGATGCGGCAGGCTGATCAACTGCTCGCTGAGCCCCGCTTCGGTGACGGCACGCTGATACCCGGAAAGGCGGCTGAGAGGCCGCGGCACGTCCAGCCCCCCCCCCACAAACGCGATTCGCGTTCGCCCCTGCTCGATCAGGTGCTGCGTCATCTGGTAAATGCCCGAGACATCGTCCGGGGCCACCGAAAAGCCGTCTCCTGCGTTGCCAATTCGTACGAAGGGAACGCCCGCTGCCTGCAGAAGGCCTGGCCTGGCATCTTCTGCCGTTTCGCCCAGCAAGATCGCGGCTCCTGCCCGCTCGGGCAGCTCATGGGTCTGATCGTGGTGAAAAAACACCGGCACCATGCCTTGCTGGTGCAGGGCCACGGTCAGGTGCTGGTAGAGCAGAATGTAGTAGGGCCGCAGCTCGATATCCTGTCGCCCAAGGGAGATCCCCACCACCGCTGCCTTACCGCTGATCAGTTGGCGGGCGGCGGCGCTGGGTTGATAGGCCAGCTCACGGCTGATGGTCAGAATCCGCTCGCGCAGCGCGTCGCTCAGCCCGGGCTTGCCGTTCAAGGCTCGGCTGACCGATGCGATGGATACCTCGGCACGCCGGGCAATTTCGCGGATGGTCGCCGCCGGTGCGCTCGATGTGTGCTGTTTCATGCCTGGCCTCAGCCGCCGTTGGGGGGCTTGATTGTACAAAAAGCGGGGCGGAAAATCGCCGCCCCCTGCGCAAGCAACCACGTGCCAGCCAAGCCCTTGCGTTACCAGCCGCGTCTTGCCAGGCGCGAGAGTTCTCCCTCCAGCTGCTGCACGGCCAGCACCTCGTCATCCTCATACAGTACCGGGCACGTGGGGTTACGGCCAAACTCGATGGCGTGGGCTTTCTGCTGGGCTTCGGCGGTCAGATGAAATCTGCTGATCAACTGGCAATTGCCAGGCTGCGGTCCTCCAGGCTGGAAACGAAACAGGCATCCAGCACGGTTTGAATGGCCGCGCCCCGGGCAAAGTCGGGCTGGTCGTTCTCCCCAGTGCGAATGCTCTCGATAAAGCGCTGGTAGATGCTGGGCGTGGGCGGCGCCTTGACGGTGCTCCAGCGAGCGGGATGCACGTCATCGTTCAGGCACACCTGAACTTCATCCTTGGAGGCGTCTAGATCCACGCGGATCGCCCCCTTGTCGCCGTGAACGCTCAGCGTCAGCGAGTTGTGGTGCCCGGTTGCCCAGCGGGTTGCCTGAATCGTGCCCATGGCGCCGTTGGCAAAGCGCACGCGCATCAGCGCCGTGTCGTTGGCATCCAGCAGGTAGTCGCCGATGCGGTTGTCCGGGGCTTTGTCGAAGCAGGTGAGTTCGCAGTTGACGCGAGTGATATCGCCCACCGGGAAGCTGGCAAAATCGACGATATGCACGCCCACATCGCCCAGTACGCCTTTGCTGCCGTGGGCTTCCGAGAGCCGCCAGAGCCACTGGCTATCCTCATCCCAGCGCCCCCAGGCGTTGCTCACCAGCCAGCTCTGGCGATAGCTGGCATCCACGTGGCGAACGGTGCCGATGGCGCCGCCGGTAATCAGCGCTCGGGCGTGCTGAATGGCGGGGGCGTCACGGTAGCTCAGGTTGACCATGTTGATGACCTTGGCGGCCTGGGCGGCAGCGACCATCTCATGGGCATCCTCGGCATTGGTGGCCAGGGGCTTTTCACACAGGATGTGTTTACCCGCCGCAATGGCCGCCAGCGACGTGGCCTTGTGCACGCCATCCGGAGTGACATTGCTCACCGCGTGGATATCGTCGCGGGCCAGCATGTCGTCCAGCGACTGGTACACATCGGCAATGCCATGGCGCTCGGCGAAGGCCTGCGCCTTGGGGAAATCACGGTCGCATACGGCAACCACTTCGACACCTTCGAGTCGGCCATAGTGCTTGGCGTGCTCCCCCGCCATGCTGCCCGCGCCAATCATCGCGATACGGATCATTTGAAGCCCTCCTCACCGGGTTTGTGCAAGCTTTCGCCCTTGATCTCGACCGGGTTGGGCGCCTGGTCGGCGGGGACGTTGGGGCAGCTGTCGATCCACCGGGAGCCTTCCGGCTGTGCCCAGACGACGGCGTTCTTGAGCACCCGCTTTACCTGCTCGTCGTAGTAGATCGGGTAGGTTTCGTGGCCGGGACGGAAGTAGAAAATCTTGCCGTTGCCACGCTTGTAGGTCAGGCCGGAACGGAACACTTCGCCGCCTTCGAAGGCACTGATGAAAATCACCTCGTCCGGGTTGGGCACCGCAAAGGGTTCGCCGTACATTTCGGTATGGGGCAGTTCGATGTAATCCCCGAGCCCTTGCACGATGGGGTGTCCAGGATTCACCACCCAGAGCCGCTCACGCTCACCGGCTTCCCGCCATTTCAGTGAGCAGGTAGTGCCCATCAAGCGTTTGAAGATTTTCGAGTAGTGGCCGGAGTGCAGCACGATCAAGCCCATGCCCTGCAGCACGCGCGTTTGCACGCGGTCGACGGTCTCTTCCAGCACGTCGCCGTGGGCGGCGTGGCCCCACCACAGCAGCACGTCGGTATTCTCCAGCGTCTCTTCGTCAAGCCCCTGCGCCGGGTCTTGCAGCGTGACCGCCGTGGCCGTTAGCGCTTCCGCTTCATTCAACCCGTCGGCGATGCACTGGTGCATGCCGGTGGGGTAAATACGCGCCACTACGTCGTTGGTTTGTTCGTGGACGTTTTCGCCCCATACGGTGACTCGGAGTGTCATGTCGTTCTCCTCAGCGTTGAGAGGTGCTTGCTCACGAGCGTGAGCGCTGAGGAGAAAAGTAAACGTTTACTCAAAAAGAGTAAACGTTTACTTATTGGATTTTAGTCGAACACCACCGACGCGCTGGCGTCAGGTTCTATTGCTTTTCAGACCGGGGCTTCGTCGGGGCGGTTCTCGGCGACGCGCTCGACATCCACAATGCCCGAGCGGCTGACCACGACTTTCCAGCGCGCCAGGTAAGGGGCATCTTCGCTGCCCGTTTCGCGCACCACCAGGTTGAACAGGTGGCGGCGCTCGACACTTTCCCGCACCGCCTGCCCCTCTTTCAGGCGATAGATATGGTGCTTATCCTTGCTCATCAGGCGGGTCAGCATGGAGAGGTCTATGCTCAGGGTTTCGCGGGTATGCTCATAGCCGCTCAAGAAGCGTGTGGGGGACATGCGCGAGCTGGAGCGATAGTGCATGACCACCTCTTCGCGCTGGGCCACCGTGCGCCGCCGCATCTGCTGTATGTCCTGGTCGAGGGCGGTATAGCGCTTGTAGTCGAACCATTCGAGCTGCCGACCGACCAGCGCATTGTGGGTAGGGTCGATGTATTGTCGCCGCCACTTGGGTCGGCCTCTTCTCAGCCATCGCCATAGGGTATTGCGCAGGTCGTCCTTGAACACTTCGCGCATGGCGTAGAGCAGCGCCATGGCCAGCACGAACAGTGCGGTGATGTCGCCAATCACGTCGCGCAGGTGCAGTACCCCCAACGACACGAAGGCCATGACCACCGCGGTGGCCAGGGCCTTGACGGCTTTCTGTTCGCCGCTACCCAGCTCCAGCGAGCGCTGCTTGAGCGTGATCGGGTACTCGATCAGCCGTCGCAGCAGGCGCATCTTGTTGGACATGCGAGTGGGGTCATCGCGTACGCGCTCGGCGTTGTACTCCTGCTGCTCGCGGTACTCGCCTTCACGGTGGCAGATAGTCACCAGGCGTCGTTTGACCTCGCTGAATTTCCCGCCCTTGGGCATGTGGGCCACCAGCGCCAACAGCTGCTGCTCGGTGAACCAGGAAAGATAGTTGTCGATATTGGCAAAGTATTTATAGAGCCGTTCATCGGTGGGCGGGTTACGCCGCAAGCGCTTGAGTATGCCGTCGCTCAGGTCGCTCATCTCGACCAGCTGGTCATAAAGCTCGTTCGCCTTGTCGTGGGTGCTGCTCTTCTCCTCACCCTGCAGGCGACGCAGTTTACGGGCCGTGGAGAGCATGCCCTGGGTGGTGCGCTCCAGCGCCACCACGTACTGGTAGGCGTAGAGACTGAGGCTCAAGCGGTAGGAGTCGCTGCCCAGCTGGTTACGGCTGGCCAGGCGGCTATGCACCAGCGGCAGATGGTACTCGTCGCTGTAGTAAGTGCGCGAGACGTTGATGGCAGCGTGATAAAATACTTCTTCGGAGATGATGTGCGTACTCAGCCCCAGCTCCTGGGGCACGAACAAGTACACATCCAGCGTATGTGAGGTCTCTTCCTTCAGCCGTCGAGACAAGCGCAGTTGGAAGCTATTTTTACGTTCAACGTTGATCACCCTCACTTATCTCCTGCTTTCATGCCAGACTCGATGATATACCATGATGAGCTCGCGAGTACGGCTGGCAGAGCGTCGTCTGCCAGCGCACCTTGATACCAAAGAGCCATACCATCAAGGCTGCGCCATCAGGACTGTACCATGAAGACTGTGCCGTGAAGACCGCGCCATGCAGCGCATGGCATGGATCAGCGCTTTACTTCTTCGCCTTGGAGCCCAGGGATGCCCATCGCCCGTTTTTCACCCTTTGAGCTGCTGCTGCTAAAAAGCCGAAGCCAAGTGGATACGGCCACGCTACTGCTGCTTGGCTGGGTGCTCGTGCATCGTCAGCACGTTTCCGAGGGGCAACGCCGACGTCGGCTGGCCCAGGTCAGCGCGCAGTTTCGCCATGGGCACGAACTGGGGCCGATCATGAGCATTGCCCATAGCCAGGACCTTCACGCCATTCAATTGGCCGCCGAAGTCGTGCGCAAGGAGTGCTCCAGGGAGCGTAGCCTCAGCGTAATGCACCAGGCCATCACGGTGGCCACCGACGATGGCGAGCTGTCACTGGCCAACCACTATATTCTGCGCTTTCTGGCCGACCTGCTGAACGTGGTGCCCACGACCCTGAACACCCTGTTTCAGGAACTGACCGGCAAGCCGCTGCGAGCCCCGGAAGACCCCAGCCGCGATGCCTATTGGCAGGTGCACGACCCGGCGTATTACGCCCACAAGGCCGAGCAGGAAGCCCAGGCCGCCGAGCGAGCCCAAGCCGCCCAGGCACAGGCCGAACAGCAGCAGCGCGCCAAGGCCGACAAGCAGCACGCACGCGCCCAGCGTCAACAGCAAAAACAGCAGCGTAAGGAGGAAGCGCGCCAGGCCAGGCAGCGTGCCGAGCAAGCCAAGGAGCACGCACGTGCAGAGCAACAGCGCCAGGAGCAGGCTCGCGCCGAACAGGCGCGTCGTGAACACGCCCGCCGACAGCAGGAGCAAGCCCGGGCGGAACAGGCCCGCCGCGAACGTTATCAGCGCGCCCCTCATCCTCCCCCGCCACCCAACCGTACCACCCGGGCACTGGCCGTGCTGGGGCTGACGCCCGGCGCCAGCAAGACAGAGGTGCGCAAGGCCTATCGACGCATGGCGCAGCTGCATCACCCCGACCGCTTCTATTCGGAAAGCGAACATCAGGTGGCGCTGGCCTCGGCACGTTTTCAGCGCATCAAAAACGCGTATGATTATCTGATGCAAACTTACCAGGCATGATGGATCGGCAAGCCTGCCGACCAATAGCCTGTCACCATGCTTTTTCACTGTGCTCACTGCTACGAGACTAACGCCGGATTATGCGCGACCTTTATCAACGCCTGAGTCTGCCCCCCAATGCCAATGAGCAGCAGATCGACACCGCCGTGGCGCGCTGCCCCAACAGCGCACTGCGCCAGGACGCCACCTCGGTGCTGACGGTACCCCCGCACCGTGAAACCTACGATGCGCTGCACGGTACCTTGAGCGACATCGGCCGCCTGCGCGCGCGCCTTGGATTGACCCACGGAGCACACTGGCAAGGTGACGTGGCCAATGACTTCTCGCTGCCCCCTGACCACGCCATTTCACGCCATGACGAACTGGTCGACCGAGTCAGCCACGCCGTCTCGCTATATAACCGCTGGCGAGGGCTGCGCGGCCCCTGGCTGCTGGTCACGCTATTTGCGCTGGGCACAGGCTTGGGGCTGGCCATTGGCATTGCCCTAAGTCTGGGGCTTGGGCTGGGATTGAGATAGCGGCGGCGCAGTCGTTGAGCCTTCAGGGCGCTGCCGCTCGTCACGGCGGATTTCGGCCTCGGTGGGCCTGGGCGCAGGCCTGGGTGGTTCAGGGGCATGCTGGGGCGAATCGACGTCACCCTGCTGGCGATGCTGCAGCGTCATGTCGGTGCCATGGGGCTCGTCGCCACGGGCCTCAGAGCGCGCCTCCATACGCACGCTGAGCCGCGGTACACCCAAGTCGATTTCCTGGGCTTCCATGCGCTGCTTCAGCAGCAGATTAAAGGCGCGTGACACGTCCCACTGCATTTCGGGGGCGGTACGAAAGCGCATCCGTAATATCGGGCAGCCATCTTCGAAGGCCTGTACCCCCTGCATCTCCAGCGGCGACCAGATGTAGTGACGCATCATCGGGTCCTTGCGCAACTCCTGAGCCGTTTCCTGCATCAGCGTGATGGCGTCATCGATTTTCATGTCATAGGGAATGCGAATCCGCATCAAGGCGATACCGAACTGGCGCGACATGTTGTGGATCGATTCGATACGGCTAAAGGTAATGATGTGTAGCACGCCGTCCAGGTCGCGCAGCTTGACCGTCCGCAGCGTCAGCCCTTCGACGGTGCCCATGTACGTATTGATGGTGACGAAGTCATCCACCGCCAGGGAGTCCTCGATGAGGATGAAGATGCCGGTGATCAAATCCTGCACCAGGGTTTGCGCGCCAAACCCCACCGCCAGGCCGATCACACCGGCACCGGCCAGCAGCGGCGTGACGTTGACCCCAAGGTTGGCCAAGCCAGCAATCACCGCAATGATCAGGATGGTGACAAAAATCACGTTACGGATCATCGGCGTGATGGTTTGCGCGCGGGCCTGGTTGACGCGCCGACCCCGTGACCGCGCGGAGGAGGTCAGCGCCCGCTGAATGGCGGTATCGGCAAAAATCCACACCAGCCATGCCAACAGCACAGTGGCCCCCAGGCTGACCAGCGCCTGACCAATACGCGCACTGGCCACTCCCTGTTGCCCCAAACCAAACAGCGAACCGCCCCACACCTGCATCGAAAGCTCGGCAAAAACCATCCAGACGCTCAGATGCGCCAGTACGAAGCCAAAGCGCTCCAGTCGCTTGCGATATTGGCTAAAGCGGCGGCGATGGCGCCGCTTGCCCAAACGCTCTTCCTGACGACGCAGCAGCCCGGTAATCACCAGGGTCAACACCAGCAGGCTAGCCGACACGATCGAACGAGCCAGCGCGGTCCCCACGTCGCCCACGGTAACGAACATCGCCAGCAGCGAGCCGCCCACCATCAGCAGGGCAGGAATGTGCCATAGCCCGCCCAGCGCGCGAACCAACTCCACGGCCGTGCTGGCGTCACGGCGCTGTTTGTAAGGCCGATTACAGATGAGATGACGAATGGGACGCTGAAACTTGAAAATGAAACGCGCCGACAGCAGCGCTGCCAGCATGTTGGCCAGCACGGACACCAGCCCCGACAGATCGGTCCCCAGCAGCTCCATCAGGCGGGTAGAGTTGACGGCGTCGCCCAAGGCAATCAGCGCGCCGATGACGAACAGCCCCCGCAACGCCTTGTGCTGTAATACTTGCACGGCGGTAAAACGGTGCCCGCGACTGAAGAACGCTATCACCGTTTCGAACACCACCGACAGCGCTCGACCACACAGGCAGATATAGGCCACCACCAGCACCAGGGCGCGGCCGGGGCTGTAAGGCAGCAGCTGGCCGACTCCTAGTGTAATGACGAAAGCCAGCGCCCAGGGCAGCATGCGCCGCAAGAAGTGGACCGCCAACAGCCAGGCCTTGGGGTCCCGGGGCAGGTCCAGCGGCCAATGATGCCGCTTGGCCACGACGCGACCAAAGGCAATCATCGCCACCAGCAGGCCACTCCAGATAACGGCCAGCAGGGTACCTTCTGCCACGGCTCGGACAGCATCCCGCTGCTCGGCCCCGGCATTCAGAGCACGCAGATCCTCGACGCCCTGGACCAGTTGCCGTGACCACTCGTCGATGGGCGAATCCCCGGCCTGGGCCTGTTCACCGATGTCGGAAAGCGTATCAGCCAAGGCGCCCAGCAGCCCTTGGCGCACCACGCCGTCGTCTTCCACGGCCTCGGTACTCAGCTGCAGCTCACGCAGCGAGTCCAGCAGCGCACGGCGCTGATCCTCGCTTTCGAGCATGCCAATGACGTCGCTCAAGGAGCGCTGGAAATTTTCGCTGGTGACGTCCGGCTGCTCTTGGCTGCCACTACTGCCCCCCAGCGTGGGAAGCGAGACGCTCTGGGCGTGTGCGGTGACGCTGATCATCAGGCTGAGTAGCGCCCCTAGAACGATGCTGGTTATCCAGTGCTGTCGCACGCGTGACTCCCGTGGAAAGTGACTGTTGAATCGTGTCTTTTCTCGTGCTCAGCCTAAGCGTGTGATTATGATAGGCTAAACCTACAAACGTTCACCTCCAGGACATCGAGATGACGCTGCAGGCTCCTCCCCAACGCTTGAACCCGGACGGCCAGACCCGACGCGTAGGCGTCGAAATCGAGTTTGCCGGGCTTCCCCCTCGCGAGACGGCCGAGGTGGTGCAGGCACTGTTTGGTGGTGAGCTTAACGTGGTCAGCCCCCATCGGCTACAGGTGGCCGACACACGCTGGGGAATGTTCGAGATCGAACTGGATACTCAATACGCCCATCCAGACCAGACGTTGTTGGACGCACAGCAGGACAGTGACAGCGAGTGGGCCCGCCAACAGCAGCGGCGGCTGGAATTCCACCAAAAGACCCGTGAACTGATCGGTGACATGGTGACCGGCCTGGTGCCCACCGAAATCGTCTGCCCTCCCATCCCCTGGGAAGAGCTCGAAGCGCTGGACACTCTGTTCGACACCTTGCGGGAAAAAGGCGCCAAAGGCACCGATGCCAGCCTGCTGTACGGCTTCGGCCTGCACCTGAACCCAGAGATCGAGCGCGGCGAGGTCGATTACCTGCTCGCCATGCTACGCGCCTACCTGCTGCTGGCCAATTGGCTGCGTGAAGAAATTAAGGTGGATATCACCCGCGAAGTGCTGCCGCACGCCAACCCGTTTCCCAAGGAGTACGCCCGTAAGGTTCTGGATCTGCGTTACCAGCCGGACCTCGACACCTTCATCGACGACTACCTGGCCGATAACCCTACCCGTAACCGCGAGCTGGACCTGCTGCCGCTGTTTGCCCACCAGCGCCCAGAGCACCCTCATCCGCTACTGCACGGCCAGTTGACCAAGCCACGGCCCACTTTTCATTACCGGTTGCCCAATGCGCAGCTGTCGCAGCCGGGCTGGGGCAGCGTGATGGAGTGGAACCGCTGGGTGGAGGTAGAGAAGCTGGCCCACGATCAGGACAACCTTCACGCCCGCTGCCAGGCGTACATGGCCGAACAGCGCCAACCCTGGTGGCAGCGCCTCAAGCGCAGACTGTTTGGCCATGTCTAGACCCCTGATCGGCATCACGACCTCGGATTACAAAAGCCAGCTTGCCTGGTGCTTCGACTGGTTTGCCGTCTGGCGACACGGCGGCAGGCCGCTACGCCTTTCTCCTTCTCGCCCGTTGCCGGAGCACCTGGACGGCCTGATCATTGGCGGCGGAGACGACATTCAAGCCCACCTGTACGGCGGCGAAGTGCAGCTGGACGTGCGCCTGGACCCGGCCCGTGACGAGCTGGAACTCGACCTGTTGAAGCGCTTCATACCCCGCCATACGCCTGTACTGGGCATCTGCCGAGGTGCGCAGCTGATCAACGTGCATCTGGGCGGCAGCCTGGACCCCGACATCTACACCACCCACGAAGGCTTGAAGCGGCGCCGCACGGTACTGCCCCGCAAAACCGTCGACATCGTGGGCGACAGCCAGCTCTATCGTTTGTTGGGGGTGACCTGGTGTCGTGTGAACAGCCTTCATCATCAGGCGGTCAACCGGGCAGGCAAGGGCATTCGGATCGTGGCGCGTGACCGCGATGGGCTGGTGCAGGGCATCGAGTCCACGGAGCATGCGTTCCTGATAGGCGTTCAATGGCACCCGGAGTGGCTGATCTTCAACCGCCCCCAGCAGCGTTTGATACGTGCGCTGGTGGAGGCAGCCAAGGCGTCCCGCTAGCCTTTCAGCGCCGCCAGCGCCGTGTCGTAATCAGGCTCGTTCTTCAACTCGCTGACCAGCTCGCTGTGCAGCACCCGATCCTCGGCATCCAGCACCACCACGGCACGGGCGCAGAGCCCTTCCATGTTGCTGTTGCATAGCGCCACGCCCCAGTCCTGCTGAAATTCGCGGTGGCGGAACGTCGAGAGCGTCTCCACGTTGTCCAGCCCTTCGGCACCGCAAAAACGCTTGGCCGCAAACGGCAGGTCGGCAGACACCACCAGTACCACGGTGTTGTCCAGCGACGAGGCCAGCTCATTGAAGCGTCGCGTGGACGTTGCACAGGTGGGCGTATCGACGCTGGGGATGATGTTCAGCACCTTGCGCTTGCCTGCATAGGTCGCCAGGGTGACGTCTTCCAGGCTGCCGTTGGTGAGCGTCATGGCCGGTGCATCCTGCCCCCCCGCCGGTAAGGTGCCCGCCACATCCATGGGTTGACCTGCCCGCGTAATCTGTTGCATATCAAGCTCCTAATGTATGGTAAAAGGGGAATGACGATCAGTGGCCCAGCTTACCGTGGAACTCCCTGATTCGGCTATCCCTCATCCATCGCGACACGCTAGCGAGAACACCATGGCCTCTGTAGTCATTATCAAAACCGGCGACGCCTTCCCCGAAGTGGTGGACCAGCACGGGGATTTCGAACAGCTGTTCATCGACCAGGTGCAGGACGCCCTGCCCGACCACCTGACCCTCGACGTATGGGATGCACGCCTCACCAGCCAGCCGCCGGAGGATATCGTGGCAGCCATCATTACCGGCTCCCACAGCATGGTCAGTGAGCAGCTCCCCTGGAGCGAGGCGCTGAAGCCCTGGTTACAGCAGGCACTGGCGGACGACCTGCCGCTGCTGGGCGTATGCTACGGCCACCAGCTGATGGCCGCTGCGTTTGGCGGTGTGAGTGATTACCACCCGGCGGGGCGTGAATCCGGCACACGCAGCGTACGCCTGACCCAGGCAGGCCGCCAGGACCCGCTGTTCGGGCAACTCCCGGAGTGTTTCGTGGCCCACTTGACCCATGCCCAGGCGGTCATGCAGCTTCCCCCCGGCACCAGCATCCTGGCGCACAATTGCCACGATGCCCACCAGGCGCTGCGCTATGGGCCACGCCAGTGGAGCGTCCAGTTCCATCCCGAGTTTTCACCGCCGGTGATGCGCGCTTATATCGAACGCCAGCGCGCTGCCTTGCGCGACCAGGGCGAAGACCCGGATCAACTGCTGCAAGACGTCGCGGAGACCCCCGACGCCACGCGCCTGCTGACCCGGTTCATCGCGATGCTGTAGTGTGCGTTTGCGATGCTGTAGCGCGCTTTTGGTCGCGCCGCGATATGACGTTCAGGATGGCCAAAAAAAAAATCCCCCCATGCCCTTGGCATGGGGGGATGGTAGCCAGGGCGACATCAGTCGCCCGGCAGGCGTTTACGCACGTTCGCGACGGCGAACCGGCGCATCGCCATCGTCACGACGACGGCGCGGTGCACGCTCGGGCGCACGGTCTTCGCTGATTTCCAGCGGGCGACCGGCCACACGGGCACGTGCCATCTTGGCCAGAATGGTAGACGGCAGGCCGCTGGGCAGCTCGACCACCGAGAAGGCGTTGCGAATATCGATGCGGCCAATACGGGCACCTTCGATACCGCCTTCGTTGGCCAACGCGCCAACCAACTGGCCAGGCTTGACGCCATCTTTATGGCCTACCGATACACGGTAGCGGGTCATGCCTTCGCTGGGCGCACTGGAGCGCTCGCGGCGAGCACCAGCAGGTTTGCCGGGCGCACCCTCACGCGGAGCACGCTCTTTGCGCGGTGCTTGCAGACGGCCAATCGGCGCTTCGTCAGCACGGGCCATGGCAGCAAAGGCACAGGCCAGCTCGACGGCGTCGTGACCTTCTTCCACCAGACGCTCGACCAGCGCGCGCTGCTCTTCGGCACCCTTGGTCAGGGCTGCCACGACGCGATGGTGGAATACTTCATCACGGTGCGCACGGATAGCGGCTTCGTCAGGCAGCGGCATTTCGGTCATTTTCTGACCCGTTGCCTGCTCCATCCAGCCTACCTTGCGGCCTTCACGGAAGCCCGCGAAGGTGATCGCGATACCGCTGCGGCCCGCACGGCCAGTACGACCGATACGGTGCGTATAGGCTTCGGCGTCCTGGGGAAGGTCGTAGTTCACCACGTGGGTGATACGCGGAACGTCCAGACCACGAGCGGCGACGTCGGTCGCGATCAGGACATCGACCTTGCCACGCTTCAGGCGAGTGATGGTGCGCTCACGCAGGCTCTGGTCCAGGTCACCCGACAGGCCAGCGGCGTTGACACCGCGCGCCGTCAGCTGCTCTACCAGCGTGGTACAGGCAGCACGTGTACGTACGAACACGATGGCCGCATCCACCGGCTCCACTTCCAGAATACGCGCCAGCGCTTCCAGCTTGGCACCACCGTCCACACGCACCAGGCGCTGTTCGATGTTTTCTCCCGTCGTGGTGCGCGATTCGATCGCCACCTTGACCGGGTTGACCAGATAGCGATTGACGATGCGCTCGATTTCAGACGGCAGCGTGGCCGAGAAGAACACGCGCTGGGCATCTTTCGGGGTATCGGCAACCACGCGTTTTACGTCGTCGATAAAGCCCATGCGCAGCATTTCGTCGGCTTCGTCCAGCACCAGCGCAGACAAACCGTCCAGCTTCAGGCTGCCGCGATCCAGGTGGTCGATGATACGACCGGGCGTACCGACCACGACCTGAGCGCCGCGCTTCAAGGCGCCCAGCTGCTCACGGTACTCTTGACCACCACACAGGGTAGCCACTTCGAGCCCCTGCAGGTTTTGACCATACTTGCTAAAGGAAACCGCAACCTGCTGAGCAAGTTCGCGGGTAGGCGCCAGCACCAGTACCTGGGGCTCGCGACGCTGCATGTCGAGACGCGACAGCAGCGGCAGTGCAAAGGCAGCCGTTTTACCGGTACCCGTTTGTGCCTGACCCAGCATATCGCGACCTTCCAGCAGGGCTGGAATGGTCTGCGCCTGGATGGGCGAAGGAGTTTCGTAGCCCTGCGCTTCTACAGCAGACAGAACGGCAGGCAAAAGAGCCAGATCACCGAAGCTCGGCGAGGTGACAGAAATCGAGGTCATTAATCACACCTTGGTAGGCCGGCATCACCGGCAAAAAACATCGTAAGCGTCTCTGACTCTGTCATATGCCGCACGTCACGGTGTGCAGCAAAAAACAAGGCTCCGCATAGCGGATATCGTCATCAGTGGAGTCGGAGACGCCGGTCGCACCTGGCATTCGGCTGGCAGTACCGCACGCTGCGGGCCAACCGCTGTGGCGACCTTACTGCGCCGATTTCACCCGTCTGGTGAAATGCTGGAGGCGCGCCATCTTCACAGCAATGAACATCCAGTCGAGGGGATGTTCCTGCAAACGTTTCGGCTTGGTGCCATGAGGCGACCGAATCAACGCTTGCCGTCGTGATGGAGGGGTCAACACATGCGAGGAGCGCGCATCCTACCACCCCACTGGTGAGCTGACCAGCTTTTTTACTTTAACCGATATCATCCTGAAACTTGCACTTGTTCACTATTGGTCTAACCTGAGAGGTGCCTCACGTTGTTCACGAACTTCAAGGAGTGATGCCTATGAACTGGGATCAGATCGAAGGCAAATGGACCGAAGTAAAAGGCAAGGCGCGTTCCAGCTGGGGCGAATTGACCGACGATGAGTTGACGCAAATCGGCGGCAAGAAAGACCAGCTCGTGGGCAAGCTTCAGCAGAAATACGGGCTGGCCCGTGAAGAAGCCGAGCGCCGTGCAGACGAGTGGGCCAACGGCCTCTGATCGTTTCGGCATTGGCGCTGTACAGGCAGGCCAATGCGTATCCATTTTCCAATAGATGCCTATTTGGCTGATTCAATAGCAACATGGAGAGAAGCTATGCGTAAATCACTACTGACAACGGCTATCGGCACGGTACTTCTGGGCAGCATGGCAATGGGCGCCCACGCACAGACCGAGCCACAGGGTATGTATTCAGCCGAAGACATTCTGGATGCTGATGTCTACTTCGCGGGCGGTTCCGGCGAAGAGATCGGTGAGGTGGAAAACATTCTCTTCGATGAGGAGATGCGCATTACTGCACTGGTCATAGAGAGCGGCTCTGTACTGGGGCTGGGCGGACGTGAAATCGTTGTCGGCACCGACCACTTCACGCTGGAAACCCACACCGAAGCGGATGGCGATACCGAGCACCGGATCATGCTCCAAGCCACGTCCGAAGAAGTGGAAGCCTTTCCTACTTACAACCACGACTGGTGGGAACAAACCAAGGCAGGCGCACGCGATGCCTGGGAAACCACGCGTGATGGCGCGCAAAGTGCCTGGCAGTCCGCCCGTGACGCCGTCAGCTCCGACTGATACGTTTGCTGTTTAGCGACACACAGGTACGCAATGGCCACCCAACCGGGTGGCCATTTTCATGGATGGCCGCATTGACTCAGCGACGGCGCACTCCTTGCCCCGGTAGACGTTCACGGTCATGCGGGCGCTGAAAGTCCAACGCTGGCCCGGCAGGGACGATACGGGTCGGGTTGATGGTGTCGTGACTGTAATAGTAGTGGCGCTTGATGTGGTCCAGGTTGACGGTGTCGGCAATGCCCGGCCACTGATAGAGCTCACGCACGTAGTTGGACAGGTTGGGATAATCCTCGATGCGTTTGAAATTGCACTTGAAGTGGCCGTAGTAGACCGCGTCGAAACGCACCAGCGTGGTAAACAGACGAATATCGGCTTCGGTCAGCCATTCTCCCGCCAGGTAACGCTGCTCTCCCAGGCGCTTCTCCATGCGCTCCAGCGCGTCGAACAGCGCAGTGACATGCTTCTCGTACACCTTCTGCTCAGTGGCAAAGCCCGACTTGTAAACCCCGTTGTTGATGTGGTCGTACACATCGGCGTTGACCTCATCGATGACATCACGCAGGTCGGAGGGATAGAAATCCAGCGTATTGCCGGTCAGCTCGTCAAAGGCATGGTTGAAGATGCGCAGGAGTTCAGCCGACTCATTGTTGACGATGGCACTACGCTGCTTGTCCCACAGCACCGGCACCGTCACTCGCCCCGTGTACTGCGGGTCGGTCATGGTATAGAGCTGGTGGTGAAACTCAACGTGATTGATCGGGTCGCCGCTGGAACCCTCGTCCTGGTAATAGGTCCACCCCTTGTCCAGCATGAGCGGGCTGACATGGGAGACGCCGATCAAGGGCTCCAGACCTTTCAGTTGACGCATGATCAACACGCGGTGCGCCCAAGGGCATGCCAGAGAGATATAAAGGTGGTAACGATCTGCCTCGGCAGGATAACGCTGGGCATCGCCCTCCAACACGCTTCCGCTGTCGGCAGGTTCCCCTACCCAATCACGCAGCTGTGCCGACTCACGGACAAACTCCCCACCGTGCTTTTTGGTGTCGTACCACTGATCGACCCACTCGCCGTTGACCAATAACCCCATGATGCTTCTCCCGTTGCGAACGTGTGAAATAGCCTGTTTACAGGATACGCTCGCCGAGAGAGGGCTCAAGCGGATGTTTTACCGACTTTCATTCGAGGGAATCGAATGTTGGCTGCACGTCTCCTTGACGGACTGCCGCAACGCAGCGGCCATGGCATGAGCCGCAGGGCCAGCCCGGTCACGGTCACGAAATATAAGCTGTACCGGTACTTCCCGCACGCCTCCTGCGCTCAGCGGCAGCGGCTTCAGCGCTCCACTGGCCAGCTCGTCGAGGATACGGGTTTCAGGTATCCAGGCGAACCCCAGACCACGCTTGAGCATGTCCAATGAGGTGCCCACATGGCTGACCGTCCAGCGCTGCTCAGCCTTTAGCCAGCCTGCATTGGTCGATTGGCGCAACGCCGAGTCACGCACCACCAGTTGGCGATGCTGGGCCAGGTCACGCAGATCCAACGCGCGCCCTAATTGATGCAGCGGGTGGCGTGGATGAGCGACCGCCACAAAGTGCACATTGACCAGCGGCTCACCAAGAAACCCCTGGGCCTCAATGGCCGTGACCACCAGGTCGGCACGCCCGTCATAAAGCATTTCGGTGCCGCCATTAAGCACACTCTCATGCAGCTGTACGCGCACCTGGGGATAGGTTTCCGAAAAGCGCTCCAGCGCCCTGGCCTGAGCCGCCGCAGGAAAGATTTGATCGATAGCGACGACGATTTCAGCCTCCAGGCCCGCGGCCAAGCGCGAGGCCACGTCCTCCAGCGACGCCGCACTCTCGATCAGTTGACGCGCACGGCGCAGCAACAGCTCACCGGCTTCCGTCAGTCGTACCTGACGCCCCACGGGCTCCAGTACCTGGATACCCAACTGTTCTTCCAATTTATGTACCGCATGGTTGAGCGTAGAGGGACTTTTATGGATCGCCTCTGCCGCCCTTGCAAAGCCACCGTGGTCGACCACGGCGGCGAGCATCTGCCACTGTGCAAGTGTTACCCGAGACATTTCGATTTCCTCGACGCTAAACAGCGAAACAAACCGCTTCACCTTCGAAAAAACAACCCATAGGATGCCAGTAAAACGTCGAGAGTACGTGGCCTGACAGCAAATTTTGCACCAAGGGCTAATACAGAGGCCAATACAGGAACGCACAGAAACGCCCAAGATTTCAAAAAACAAACATAAGGAAACAAAAAAACACATTCAAAATATTAGCAATGACCAGAAAAACCCTGCTCATGTGGGTTCCAATCGCTTCTTGAGCGGCGGTGCTTACTGACCAGCGCAAAACGTGCGTTTCAAGCGCTCATTTTGGGTGCCAAGTGCTTAAAACGCCTTTTTAACTAGACAGATCTTACACGCCCTCTTCTGAACAATTCATTGTCGTCCACGGTTAACCGCCCACTCACATCACGCAGCCACCAATGAGCGACGTCAAGATCGTTACTTTTGTTAGCGAACGGTGTTCGAGAGCGGTTCTCATTGCGAATATTTGCATATTTCAGCGGAAGTATATTTTATGGATAAACATACAGTCTATTCACCCCTATTTCCTTGGGGTATGGTTCCCGAGTTTGCTCACTTTCTTGTTACGTTTACTTCACAAATTCGGCGGTCCATTTACCCATGTTGCGAATCCTCCATTCGCTGCCCCGCACGCATAAATTGTTACTATTACCAGTGGCCACCATGGTCACTGTGCTGGGCGCACAAAAGCTGGTGACGACGTATAACGACCTGAATCAATCTCATACACCGCTGGAGAGCGTGCTCGTACCACTCCCCAATGACTCTGCCCCAGGTGTCCCTTCGCTGCGGCAAGAGCGCACACCAGTGGCTGAAGCGATCGACCGCGCCTCCCGCGCCCTCGACGCCACCCGTGACCATATTCCCCTTAGCGAATTGGCGGCGACCGAGATCGTCGACCTCGACGTGATCACCAGCGCCGAAGCCTCCATGGCCAGCGTGCCCCCCCTGGCCGTCGCGCTTGATGACGGCGCGCTGCACATGGCCGTGATCGTGGGCACGATTGCAAGCGGCATGCTCAATACCGACCCCACCGTCGACATTGCTGATGCCACTTCCTACGAAGATTACGATATCGAGCTGTTCGACGATATTTCGTTTCTCGAGCTCGAACTGGCTGCTGAAGAGCCCTTCGTTCCCGAGTGGCAGACGCATATCGTCGAGTCTGGTGATACCTTTGCCGTGGTTGCCCAGAACGAGCTTGGCTTGGGCTACAGTGAGGTGCTGGCGTTACTGGACAACATGCCCGATCAGCGCCTGCTGACCAACTGGCGCGCAGGCAACAGCTTCGATTACCAATTGGACGAAGATGGCCGGCTGCTATCGCTGCGCATGATGCGCAACACCCGCGACGGCATTTTGCTGGAGCGTGACAACGACCACTTTGCCATCACCACCATCGAACGCCAGGGCGAGCCGGTACAGCGGCTTTATGCCGGTAGCGTGAGTGGTAGCTTTGCCCGCTCCGCCCAGGCCACCGGCTTGGGCAGCAGCTCGGTCACCGAGCTGACGCGCCTGTTGGAGAAGAAACTCGATTTCCGTCGCGACAGCCGTCGGGGGGATCAGTTTCAGGTGTTGGTCGAGTCTGACATGATCGATGGTGAAACGCTGGACTCACGGGTTCTGGCGGTCAAATACGACGGCGAGCGCATGGATCTGACCGTGGTGCGCAACCCCTCTGACGACAACTTCTACACCCCGGAAGGCAACAGCCTGGACCCGGCCTTTGCCCGTCGCCCGTTCGAAGGCAACTACCGCCTGAGCTCTAATTTCAACCCGCGCCGCCTTCACCCGGTGACAGGGCGGGTCAGCCCGCATAACGGCACCGACTGGGCTATGCCGATCGGCACGCCGATCATCGCGCCGGCCAATGGCCGCGTGGAGCGCGTGGGCAATCACCACGCGGCAGGACGCTATATCGTGATTCGCCATGATAACGGCTACCGCACGCGCTACCTGCACCTTTCGCAGCCGATGGTGAGCCAGGGCCAGCGTGTCGACATGGGTGAGCGCATTGCCCTTTCCGGCAATACGGGCCGCAGTACCGGCCCTCACCTGCATTATGAGGTCATCGTCAACAATACGCCGGTCAACGCCATGACCGTCGAGCTGCCTGAAAACACCAGCCTGAGTGGCGATACCCTGATCGCCTTCCAGCGCCAGGCAGAACCGGTATTGGCAGCACTGGAGAGTGGCGAGACGGGCACCATCAGCGTGGCTAGCAACCGGAGCAGTGACGACGATAGCGACACCGTTCAATAACTCATCGGGATACGCCGTTCGACAGGCCGCCCCAAGGGGCGGCCTGTCGCTTATGTAGCATACGTGGAAGGGGGATCAGGCGTCGCGTGCGGATAGCGCCGATAGCAGCGCCGGGTCTCGGCGGTAGATATCATCTCGAAAAACTACCTCCCCCTGGGCATTGGGCCACGCGGTGAGGTAGTGCAGTGCTACGGGAATACGCTGGGGCAGGTTGACGTTCTGATCGCTGCGCCCACTGTTCATCAGCGCATTGAGCTGATGACGGCTGCCGCTATCCTGTAGCAGCATCTGAGCGAACTCCGCCACGCCCTCCACCCTAACGCAGCCGGAGCTCAAGGCCCGTTGCTCCCGCTGAAATAATCCACGCGCCGGGGTGTCGTGCAAGTAAATCATGTCGTTATTGGGAAAGCGTACCACGACCCTCCCGAGAGGGTTACGGCTCCCCGCCACCTGACGCAGCATGACGCCTCCAGGGCGCTGCCAATCGATGCTCTGCTCATCCAGCATTTCCCCTGAGGGGCTCAACACCTGAATGTTCTGCTGGGCCAGATAACCGATATCCTCACGTACCCGTGGCAACACGTCTTCCCGCATGATGGTAGGCGGTATGGTCCAGCTGGGGTTGATGGTCAGGTGGCTGATCGTGGAGTGAATGACCGGCGTTTCACGCCGCGGCGTGCCAACGACCACTCGTGCATCCCACTGCTGGCCATCAGGACGCACGTAATGCAGCCGGTAGCCCGCAATATCGACCCACACCCGAGGCTCACGCTGCAAGGCGGGGCGTATCCAGCGCGCACGCTCCAGGTTGACCCGTAGCTGGTCGACCCGTGAAGCCACCGGCATGTTCAGCGCCAGCCGGGTGCGCTCCCCGACGATGCCATCTTCCTGCAACTGGTGGCGGCGTTGAAAATGCTTCACTGCTTGTACCAGGGTGTCATCGAACAGCTGCTGGTCGCGCGGCGCCCCCTGTACGCCAATCATTGGATAGGCGCTGCTGTCGGCACCCAACAGCCCCGAGGCACCCCATAGGGTCAGCCGTTGGCGCAGCGTGACCACATCAGCGTCGCGGTCGCCAGGCCGCAGCGAGGCTTCTCTACCGGGCAGGTAAGGAACGCTGCCTTGCTCGGCCAATTGACGGTAGGCACTCAATGCCTGGCGCAACTGGGCATACTCGGGTGAGCTGGGCCGGGCCATGGCCAGCGCCGATTCCACATCGTGACGCTCCACGGCGCTCAGCACACGAGGCAGCGCGTAACTGCGCTCTGGGCGTGAAGCGTCCCAGCCAGGTTCCACCTGACGAGGATTGACCTTGCCTGACGATAGATGCTCCAGCGCCAGCAGCAGGGCCCGAGTGGCATCGACATCGAAGCGTGCCTGGGCGGCAGCATCCCATGCGCGGCTAACCCGGTACTCTTCCAGCAGCGTCGTCGCGCGGTAATCTTCGGGGCTCAGGCCATCATCCAGCAGACCATTCAACCCCTCCACCAGGGCCTTCACACGGGCTTCATCCTGCCAAACCGGTTGCCCGCCATTGAGCTGATAAAACGCTGCCACCGGCAGTGACTCCCCTGCCCGCTCGACCTGCTGTGACAAGGCTTGTTGCATGCCAGGAGGAGCAGGCTCCGCAGCCACCGCCAACAAGGGGCCGGGCAGGACAAGGCCAAGCAGGGCGCCTATCGCCCATTGTCTTAGTCGCGGATGATCGTTCATCGCCTCTCCTTGCGTTATGATGCAGCGCTGTATGGCGCTGATGCCCAATGATATCGGCAGTTCCCGTTACCGACCGAATAGCCTGACACTTTACTTCAGCATAGCTGCTTGCGCCTGTTCATGGTCATTTCTAGTGGGGACTTATCGCACCTTTGGCAGGATGACACTCGATGCTCTCACCCTTGTATACTCGTTTTCGCTCCGATATCCCCCGATTATTGACCCTGATGACCGCCACGAGCCTGTGGCTTGGCGCCTCTCCACTCCAGGCTGCCAGCTTTTACGCCCAGGTCTCTTCCCAGCCTCCCATCGGCGTGTCGCCCCTTCATCATCAGTTACAACAACTGGCGCCTGGCGCCTCCGGTGAGGCGCTCCGCCTGGCCGCGCAAGCCATCGCTTGTGCCGACCCCTACGCCGAGCGCCTGGCGGTCATCGACTACTCGCTGCCCTCCACGGAGCCTCGCTTATGGGTCTTCGACCTGCACCAGCACGCCTTGCTGTTCGAAGAGCTGGTGTCCCATGGCCGAGGGTCGGGTGATGCCGTGGCTGAGGTGTTTTCGAACGTCCCCGAAAGCTTTCAATCCAGCATTGGACTGTTTCGCACCATGAACAGCTATTACGGGCGCAATGGCTACTCACTGCGTCTGGAGGGTCTGGAGCCAGAGGTGAACGACCTCGCTTTCCAACGCGCCATCGTGATTCATGGGGCGGAGTATGTAAGCGAAGAGTTCATCGCCCAGACGGGGCGACTGGGGCGTAGCCATGGCTGCCCTGCCGTTCGCGAAGACATCACCTACCCGCTTATCGACAGCCTCAAGGAAGAGCAGTACGTGTTTGCCTACTACCCCGATGAAGAGTGGCTAGCGACCTCTTCCTTCCTGCGCTGTGGCCAGGATGACCATCTGCAGCTCGCGCAGATGAGATAATGGCGTGATAGTGATCACCGCCAGCACCGCCACCATACCCGTGTGCCTACCCAGGCTACCGAACGTGCTCATTTATGCCATGCTTAAGGGCACGTTATTAGCCACTTTGGGAAGGATCACATGGCATCAGCAAAAAAACTCGACCTGGCGCTTCAAGGCGGCGGAGCCCACGGCGCTTACACATGGGGCGTGCTGGACCGCCTGCTGGAAGATGACCGAATCGACATCGAGGGCATCAGCGGCACCAGCGCGGGGGCCATGAACGGCGTCGTCATGGCCGACGCGCTGACTCGCGGCGGCAAGGAGACGGCTCGGCAAGCGTTGCGGGATTTCTGGAAAGCCGTCAGCCGGGCGGGCATGGCGAGCCCCATCCGCCGCTCCCCCATGGACGTACTGACCGGCAACTGGAGCTTGGATCATTCACCGGGCTATGTCGCCATGGACCTGATGACTCGCCTGGTTTCCCCTTATCAGCTCAACCCACTGAACCTGAACCCCTTGCGAGACATCGTGGCGTCGCATATCGACTTCGACCGCGTGCGCCAGTGCGACCAGCTGAAACTCTTCGTCGCGGCGACCAATGTCCGTACCGGCAAGCAACGCGTGTTTCGTCGTGAAGAGATGAGCGTCGATGCCGTCATGGCGTCGGCATGCCTGCCGTTCATGTTTCAGGCCGTCGAAATAGACGGCGAAGCCTTTTGGGATGGCGGCTACATGGGTAACCCCGCACTGTTTCCCTTGATAGAAGAGTGCAGCGCGCGCGACATACTGCTGGTACAAATCAACCCCATCCGCCGCGATGAGCTGCCCACCACGGCCTCGGCCATCATGAACCGGCTGAACGAGATCACCTTCAACGCTGCGCTGATCAAGGAAGTTCGCATGATTGCCTTGCTCAAGCATGCACTGGAGGAGCAAGGCATCGAAAACTGCTACCAGCAGGCTCTGTTTCATCGCATCAGTGGCGACAAGGCACTGGAGAGCCTGTCGGTATCCAGTAAGCTCAATGCCGAATGGCCGTTCCTGTGCCACCTGTTCGACCAGGGCAAAGCGGCTGCAGAGCTGTGGCTCAACGAGCACTTCGAGGCGATTGGTGAGCGCTCGACGCTGGATATCGACGCCGTGTACCTGCATGGCTAGTCCTTCAAGAGCAGGCACCCTCTGATATTGCGCCAACTTGGCGCACTCGACTCGGCGCTACTGCCCCAATCGAGTGCGCCCCTGCTCACTCCCCTTGGCACCACACCCCCAGCGCCCCCATCGTTATTCATTAAATCAATGTTTTATATTTAAAAAATGGCTAGTGGCGAATTATTTGCTTGGTGATTTCCAGTATTATAGGCGTGGACCAGGCCCAGCCGGGTACGAGTGCGTCGAACCTGACCTTCAACGATGAAGGCGTGTTCCCGTCTCTGTGCAGTGCCCTTGGCGTTGTGCGTTGACGAACTCGTTCCATGCTACCCGAGGCCACCCATGAACATCCGCCACAAAGCCAATCGTATTCGGCTGCTCGATTTCTCCACGCCACAGATGCGGGCATTCCACATGTCCTGGTTTGCCTTTCATATCTGTTTTTTTGGCTGGTTCGGCATCGCCCCGCTGATGGCTGTCGTACGTGAAGACCTGTCTCTGACGCAAACCCAAATCGGCAACACCATCATTGCTTCCGTGGCGATCACCGTGGTGGTCAGGCTACTGATCGGGGTGCTCTGCGACCGCATCGGGCCGCGCAAGACCTATACGGGACTGCTGCTGTTGGGCTCCATTCCCGTCATGGGGATCAGCCTGGCCAACAGCTTTGAAACCTTTCTGCTGGCTCGTCTGGCCATTGGTGCCATTGGCGCCTCGTTCGTCATTACCCAGTACCACACCACCATGATGTTCGCCCCCAATGTGGTGGGCACCGCCAACGCCACCAGCGCCGGATGGGGCAACCTGGGGGGCGGTACGACGCAAATCCTGATGCCGCTCATCTTCTCCGGAATACTCATGCTGGGCGTCAACGAAGCGCTGGGGTGGCGGCTTGCCATGCTGGTGCCAGGGGTCGTGCTGTTTTTGACGGGTATCGCTTATTGGTACTTTACCCAGGATGCACCGGATGGCAATTTCAGCGAGCTGCGCGCCCGCGGCGAGCTACCGGAAGCCAGCGGCGAGTATGGCGCAGCGCAGAGCTTCATGGCTGCCGCCAAGGATATTCGTGTCTGGGCGCTGTTTGTAGTGTACGGGCTCTGCTTCGGGGTAGAGCTGACCATCAACAACATCGCCGCCATCTATTTTTTCGATACCTTTGATCTCACTCTGGCCACGGCAGGGCTCATTGCGGGCCTGTTCGGGCTGATGAATATCTTTGCCCGCACCCTGGGCGGCGTCTTTTCCGATCTGTTCGCCAAACAGGCGGGCCTCAAGGGGCGTGTGCGCTGGCTCTTCATTGCTCTGATCTGCGAAGGCATCGCGCTGATTGCGTTTTCGCAGATGCACGTGCTCAGCATGGCGATTGGCATCATGCTGGTGTTCAGCCTGTTCGTGCAGATGGCGGAAGGTGCCACTTACGGGGTCGTCCCCTTCATCAACAAGAAAGCGCTGGGAGCCGTGGCAGGCATCGTTGGCGCTGGGGGCAACATTGGTGCCGTCTCCGCCGCGTTCTTGTTTCGTAATGAAAGCCTCAGCTACCAGCAAGGGCTCTTTTATCTGGGCATTACCGTACTGCTGCTGGCTTCTTGCGTGTTGGTGGTACGCTTCAGTGATGCCACCGAGGCCGAGGAAGCCAAGGCCTACCGTGAGGCCGCCGGTGATCGTCATGAACAGGGCGCTCTCTCTTTACGCTAGCAGTTAAGCAGGCGCGTCTCTGGTCATCCAGTGAGGCGCCGTCTTTTCAGGCGGCGAGTAACAAGGAACTACTATGTCTTCTGCCCAACAGCTACTCTTGACCGCGCTGCGCTGTGATATCGACAACCTTCATCATTTGGCCACCACCGCCGATATCGTCAGCGATATCAGTCAGTTCATCCACGTTCTACAGCGCGAACGGGGCGCTTCGACCATTTATCTGGCTTCCCAGGGGAAGCGCTTCAAGGCACGCCGCGCCACCTACCTCGAACATAGCCAAAGTGCCGAGGCGGCCATGCGCCAGCGGCTGGAAGCGCTGGGCCAGGAAGTTCGCTCACAGGCAGCCGCCAGGCTGCTTCGCCGCATAGCGGGTGTGTGGCAAGCCCTGGATGAACTTCCGGCGCTGCGCCGCGCCATCGATCAGTTCACGATTTCGCCTGATGCGGCCACGCAGGCGTTCAACCACTTGATCAGCGGGTTGCTGGCCATCGTTTTCGAAGCCGCCGACACCGCCATAGACCCCGATATTACGCGGGCACTGGTAGCTATCTTCCACCTGATGCAGGGCAAGGAGCTGGCCGGGCAAGAGCGCGCCTGCGGCGCCTTTGGGTTTACGCTGGGGCACTTCGATGACGCGCACCGTGAACTGCTTAACCAGCTGATGGCCGCGCAGCAGCGCTGTTTCGACACCTTTGCCGAATTTGCCAC
This sequence comes from Vreelandella stevensii S18214, assembly GCF_000275725.1. GTDB lineage: Bacteria > Pseudomonadota > Gammaproteobacteria > Pseudomonadales > Halomonadaceae > Vreelandella > Vreelandella stevensii. Next base: position 156,266 of record NZ_AJTS01000035.1, read on the forward strand.
CGCCGAGGCGTTGGCCGCTTGGCAGCAGGCGCTTTCGCCCAGGACCTTGGCGGGCATCCGCGAGCTTCGCGATATCGCCTGCCAGCATGCCAACGCGCCCATGGGCGTCAGCGACTCGCTGGGCGAAACCTGGTACGAACTCACCACGCTGCGGCTGGATACCATCAAGGCGGTGGAAGATACGCTCAACACGCAGCTGACCGCCCTGTGCCATCTCAAAATCGCCGAGGCCCGCAGGGCCCTGGAACACGCCACCAGCACCCCGGGCCATCCGCTGCCTGCCCCCTGCGAACAGCTGCTCATGCTGGCACCTTCGCACCCCTTGGGCGACCTGACGGCCAGCGCGCTTCACTCGCCGCTCAGCCGGTCGCTGATCGAGCTGGCGCAAGCTCAGTCCAGCCGATTGCAGGGCTTGAGCGACGAGCTGGAAAATACCCGCAAGGCCCTGCGAGAACGAAAGCTGATCGAGCGTGCCAAGGGGCTGATCATGGCCCACCAGGGCATGAGCGAAGAGGAGGCGTACCGCTTTCTACGCAAGACCTCCATGGACCAGAGCCGTAGCATGGCCGACATGGCCCAGTCGATTCTCGACCTTTCCGCGATGCTGCAGCGTAAAGATGACAAGCGCCAACGCCATTGATGGCCGTCTGGCCCCTTGCAATTTGCCAGGGGCACCCGCATAAACGGTGTATTCGAAAGCGTGCTAATAAATCAAGCCGCTTGACCATGACCGTTTAAACAGGTGTCACCATGAGCCAACTTGCCCACACTGCGCTGTCTGTTCTGGACCTGGCGCCCATTCGTCAAGGCGGCAGTGTCGCCGAGACCTTTCAAGACAGCGTGGCCCTGGCCCAGCACACGGAGCGGCTGGGCTACCAGCGCTACTGGCTGGCCGAGCATCACAATATTGCGGGTATCGCCAGCGCTGCCACGGCCGTGCTGATTGGCCACGTGGCAGGGCAAACGTCCACCATTCGCGTTGGCAGCGGCGGCATCATGCTGCCCAACCACCCTCCACTGGTGGTGGCCGAGCAGTTCGGCACCCTGGAGACGCTCTACCCCGGCCGGATCGACCTGGGGCTGGGCCGTGCCCCTGGCTCGGATGGCGCGACCATGCGTGCCCTGCGGCGGCACGCCCAGTCAGGTGTCGATGACTTTCCAGAACAGCTGGAAGAGCTGCGCCGCTACCTGGGCGAAGCCCAGCCCCAGCAAACCGTCAAGGCCGTGCCGGGCCAGGGCACCCATGTGCCCATCTGGCTGCTCGGGTCCAGTGGCTACAGCGCCCAATTGGCCGCCAGGCTAGGGCTCCCCTTCGCCTTTGCTGCGCAGTTTGCGCCGGGCTATCTCTTCGAAGCGCTGCGCCTGTACCGCGACCAATTCCAGCCCTCCGAGCATCTGGCGGAACCCTATGCCATGGTAGGATTACCCGTGATAGCGGCCGACAGCGACGACCTGGCCCACTATCTGGCCACGACTGCCCAGCAGAAGTTTCTCAATTTGATTCGCGGCCGTCCGACGCAGTCACAACCCCCGGTCGATCATCTGGACTGGAGCCCCATGGAGCGCGCCCAGGTCGCCCAGTTTCTTGGCGCGGCCATCATCGGTGGCCCTGAAACGGTCAAGGAGCAGCTGGCCGACTTCCAGGCACGTACCGAGGCCAACGAGCTGATGATCAACAGTGACTTCTATCAGCACGCGGACCGCCTGCGCAGTTATGAGATCGTCGCGTCAGTCGTCAAGGACGCCTGACACGTTCACCTGGTGACCTTCAGCCTTTGGCAATCAAGAAAGCACCTGCCGCCAGCATCAAGGAACCTGCTGTGCGGTTGGTGCCCTTCTGGGCGCGTTCGGACTGGAAAAAGCGCCGTGCCGACGAGGCAAACGACGCCACCAGCATCAGCCCCATCATCAAGCCCACTAGGGTAAGCCCAACCACCAGCAGCATGTCGCCATGGTTCAGCGTGGTCAGGTCAATGAAGGCGGGTAGAAACGCGATAAAACAGGATGACCTTCGGGTTGGAGGCCGAGATCAGGACCCCTTGGGTAAGCCCCTTGAGGGCCTCACGAGCGGATGTGGCCGCCACGGGCGTACCGCCTTCCAGGCGCGGGGGCGTGACGCTGGCCGTCCACATTTTCCAGCCCAGATAAAACAGGTAAGCCGCGCCCACATAGCGCAACACGGTGAAGGCTTCACCCCAGTTTTCTGCCAAGGCAGCCAGCCCATAGAAGGCCAGCATCAGATAGATGACATCACTCACGGTCATGCCCACAGCCAGCGGCCAGCAGGCGCGCACGCCTTGGGACATCCCCTTGGCCAGCAGCGCAAAGATACCGGGGCCAGGAGTAATGGCGAAGACGAAGATCGCCACGAAATAGGTCAGGGCACTCTCGAGGGTCATGTGACGGCTCCCCATCTTTCGGTTGACGCTTTCAGGCATCCGCTTATGCTAGCGTATGCCATGTCTTGTATGCAGGAATACTCATGCAGCGTTTTGCATTTACCCCGATGACCCGCGACGATTTCGCCCTGTTCTGGCCAACGTTCCAGAGTATTGTAGCGGCACAGGAAACGTACGCGATAGACCCCGACATCACCTTTGATGATGCCTACCACCTATGGTGTACGCTGCCGCTGCACAGCCTGGCCGTCAAGGACGAGCAAGGTCAACTGCTGGGGGCTTATTACCTCAAGGCCAATGCCGCAGGCCCCGGCAAGCATGTCTGCAACTGCGGCTATATGGTGACACCCCATGCACGCGGCAAAGGCGTGGCCCGCGCCATGTGCGAACACTCTCAGGTACTGGCCGGTGACGCTGGCTTCGAGGCGATGCAGTTCAATGCCGTCGTGGCCAGCAATCACGTCGCAGTCGCCCTGTGGCAGCGGCTGGGGTTTGCCATTGTCGGCACCGTACCCCAGGCGTTTCGCCATCCGTCGCTGGGACTGGTGGACACCTACGTCATGCACAAGCGGCTGGTGAAAGATGCCTAGTACAACTTCGGGTGGATGCTTACGATTTGAGCTCTATCCCGTATTCACGGGGGTGAACCACGCCTTCCAGCTTGCCTATTTGCAGCATGTCCTCCTTCCCCATCACGGTATGCATATTGGTATCGGGGAAACGCAGGTTCTTGACGACCTGAACCTGGGTGGGCATACCTTTGCCATCGATGTCCATGATCCACGCCAGAAAGCCCCCCGAGAACTTCGCCAGACTGCCGATGGGATACAGGCCGTAGGCCTGAATATACTCCACCAGAATGGTTTTATCGTACGCCCTGTCCGCTTCATAAATCATGCGATAGGCGTCCAGAGGCGTTCTGGGCGGTATGCCATTGCGACCGTGGGTCAGTTTGTTGACGGCCTTGATGACACTGAGCAGGCGAATCAACTCGGATAACTGATCGCCGCGTTTACCCTTCGGGTAGCCGGAACCATCCAGACGCTCGTTGGCATTGTCGATAATCTCCTGACACACCGGACTGGGGCTCCAGTCGAGCTCCATGAGCCTCTGGCGCAGTGCCGACACATGCCCGCGCAGAATCTCCTTCTGTACAGGATTCATGTGTACTTTCAACGAGGGCAACTGAGGCCCCACCAATAGCGGCTTGCCCATGTCATGTATCAAAGTGCCCAGCATCGCTTCGCGAATCTGGGGGTCATAAGGGTCTCTGGTCAACAGCATATCGGCCAACTGGCAAGCCGCTTGTACCGCATGGCGCACCCATTCGGGTTCATCTCTCAAACAGGCAAGCGCAAACATCAGAGCCTTGCGGTCCAACTCGATCAGATAACGCAGGGTGTCAACGCAGTCGTAAAGCACCTCACCGGGGAATGCATCATGCGTCTTGGTATACATCAGCCCCACCTGCATATGATGCGATACGTCGAGCACGCCTTTTTCCATGGGCGTCTGGCGTGAGCGTTTGTCTCGCTCCAGGGCCTCACGCTGCTGAATTTTCTTCTCTTTGGCACCGGCAATGAACAGCGTCGAATGGTAATCCATCTTGTCGTTTGCCCCTGTGCGGTAACCAGCTTCGTGTTCGGCTTCGGTCACGTATCGAAACAAGGCCTCCGACTGGGCTGCCGAAAGCCGCACGAATTGAATCCCTATCGCCGCATGGCCATGATGCCCAAAAGGGCGAATGTGACGAACACACCCTTCTGCAAAAAAACTTTCGCCATTGGGAAACTCGAGGGTGACACCAGGAATCTCCTGATCGACGCTCAACGCCAGACAATCCGTCAGACGCGTATCGACCAGACACCCGCCCACCGACAGGTTGCGCACACGCCCATCGATACTGAGCTGATGGGGATAAACTTCGAGATTGACGCGCGCCTGCATGCCCAGAATGAACGGTATGCGCATGGCACCTCGGTGATCATGAATGAACACCGACTCAGGTAGCTGGCACTCGAAACGGTAATGAGCTCGATCGGTCTTGAGCAACTTGGCAGCCACATTGGAGAGGCTGTAGGCCTCGCGTTCCAGCAGGTACTGCCCTTTCACGGCTTCGATATCGAGATTGACACAGCCCTGCCCAAGATAGCGCTCGATATGCTGGCCTGCGTACTCGGCTTCCAGCACCAATCTTCCCGTCAGGAGATCCAATTCCGAGACGGCGGCGATCAGGGGGTTCGGCATGTCATCAGCGTGAATGGAGAGCTCATGGGTATGCTGGAGCAAGGCGCGAATGACCTTGGCAGAAGGAAACTCATAACGACTTTGGAGCAGCATGGGACACCTCGATTGTTTGGGAGGTTTTTCCATTTAAGCAGCCACCCGAAATCATACCGCCAACCTATTGTTTTTATTAAATGATCGCACCATATCCAGGACACTTCCCAAGGAGCGGGATGACACAATTTTTCACACGGAAGGCTTACTAGTTAGCGTAGGCCAGGTAATGGAAAACAACACGAAACGTTTGAGACCCTGGGCGCAATGACATTGGCCAGCGATGCGTGATCTGCATTGGCGACAGCAACCACCAGGGTCTCAAGAACAATAACCTTTAAAAATTACCAAAAGAAACAAAAACCGCGATAGACAGCCACCTATAGTTTTCAAACGTTTAACACAAGCATTTAAATTTACATAAGAACAAACAAGTCTACTGCTATCTTGAGACTACCCATATTAACGTCACTTCAGGCGTTGGGGCACAAAAGGAGAGGGACATGCAAAACCTATCGGTCAAACGATTGATCTCAGGTGCGCTGGTGGCACTACTCGCCATGCTGTTACTGGTCGGTGGCCTGGGCTATAAGGGAGAGCGAGAGGCCGCCTTCAGTCTCGAAGAAATCAATCAAATCAGTGCTCAACAGTCCAGCGCGGCGGCACGAGCAGAAGCCAACCTGATGGAGATGCGCGTTCGCCTGGAGCGCCTGTCGCAACACTACGCCAATGGCCTGGAAGACCGCGTAGAGACGGCTCTGGGCCATGCCCGAGAGAGTCTGGTCATTGCAGATGCGCGGATGGAAGGACTGAATAACGTTACCACGACTCCAGGTACAGAGCGTTATTCCTATTTAACCGCTATTAATGAAGCTTACAATAATCTCACGTCCCCCCAGTTCAGAAGCCATCTTGCCAACGGCAACTACAGCGAGCTAATTAATTACAAGGAAGCCGTCAACGATGGGTTCGTGGCGTTTGGAAATGCTGTCAGCGATTTCAACCACTATGCGCTCGACCGAGGCGCCGAAGTTACCAGCAAAACATTAAGAGATAGTCAAATCCTGGGCGTGACCGTCGCCGTCTTAGCGCTGCTTGCACTGGGCATCTACGTCGTGATGCAGATGACTATCAACCGTCAACTGGTATCACCCTTACAGCGGGCCGTGCAGATTTGTGAAAACATTGCCAAGGGCGACCTGACCAGCCATATCGAAGCCCGCGGGCGCAATGAGATGGGCCGCCTGTATAGCGCCATGGACGACATGCAGGAGCGTCTGGAAGAGATGATTGGCACGCTGAACCAGAGCAGTTCCGCCGTGGCCAGCAGTTCACAGCAAATTGCCAGTGGCAGTCAGGACCTGGCGTCACGCACCGAGCAGCAGGCGGCGGCACTCCAGCAAACCGCCGCCAGCATGGACGAGATCTCTTCCATCGTGCGCCAGAATGCCGACACCGCCAGCCAGGCGGAGCTGTTGACCCAGGACGCATCACGCAAAGCCGAAACGGGCCAGCATAAATCGCAGCAAACCAGCCAGTTGATGCATGGGCTGGAAGAAAGCTCCAAACGGGTCAATGAAATCATTCAAGTGATCGACTCCATCGCCTTCCAGACCAATATCCTGGCGTTGAATGCCTCCGTGGAAGCAGCCCGTGCAGGCGAACATGGTCGTGGCTTTGCCGTCGTGGCCAGCGAAGTGCGCTCGCTGGCCACCAAAACCTCCAACTCCTCGAAAGAAATTCGCACCATGATCGAGGACATCTCCCAGCGTATCGTGGAAGGGGCCAACCAGGCCCAGGAAAGTGGCGAAAGCATGGAGGAAATCAACCAGGCGATTCTGCGCGTCACCGACATGATGCAGGAGCTGGCCCTCTCGGCCAAGGAGCAGGAAGCCGGCATCAGCCAGATCAGCACCGCCGTCTCGCAGATGGATTCCGCCACTCAGGAGAACGTCTCTCTGGTAGAAGAGACCAGCACTGCCTCCGCCTCATTGCAGGACGAAGCCTCACGACTGGCCGAGCTGGTCAGCGAGTTCAAACTCAAACGCGCCAGCGAGCACCACGCCAACACCGGACTCCCGCTGTCGGTACAGCGAACGTTTCAGATACCACCAACGCCCGCCCCTGCATATCCTGCGACGCGCACAGACACCGCTGAGTGGGCAGCCTTCTAGCCTTAGCTTATTGGGTTTTCTCACTTTTTGATGGTTTTTAGTGGGTATCAAGAGAGCCCGACAAGGGCTCTCTTTCTGATATTCGAAAGTTAACACCAAGGTTCGGATGAAACAAAAAGCTACATGGAGCATCCATGCCAAACAAATAAAACACAAAAACAAAATAAATTTAAAAAATAATAACCGAATTATAACCCATAAAACAGACAATCATACACGCAAAAAAACATAACCAGTTAAATCAACACACAGCTATTGGCTAATTTTTTTTAACAATTGATTTAACAGAAAATTGTTAACCTCCAAGGTTCCTGTAAATATGCCAACCCAGGTGTATGGGAAGTAATGGAGGCTTTCGATGAAGAGTATATCCGTCAAGAAAATGATAGCGACTGCGCTATTGGTGTTACTCGGTATGATTGTGCTACTAGGCGGCATGGGAATTAAAGAAGAACGAGAAGCCGCACAAACAATAGATGAAATCAATCAAATCAGCGCTCAGCAGGCGAGCGCTGCCAATCGGGCAGAAACCAACCTGATGGAAGTACGTGTTCGCCTGGAGAGGATGGTACAACACCACCGTAATCTCAGACACGAAGGAGCCGAACGGGCAACGCGAGAAGCTCTCGACAGTCTTGCGAGAGCGGATGCGCGCATTGAATCACTAGGCAATATCGCCCTGGTCGAAGGCTCGGAGCGGCGTTTGCTGATCGATAATATCCTGAATGCCTATCACGCAGTGATCACTGATACGTTACGCAACGACCTACACAATCGCCAACTCGAAGCCATCGAGGAGCAACTGGACCCTATCAACCAAAGATTCTCATCGTTTAGCGATGCCATCGAAGCCTTCAATCGCTACGCTCTTGACAGAGGGAATCAAGTACACGCCAATGCTGTTCGTGATGGGCAAATTTTTTCAATAGTGGTAGGTACGCTATTGCTGTTCGCCATTGGCTTATATATCGCCATGCAGGTAACGCTGAACCGACTGCTGATCAACCCGCTACAAAGAGCGGTCCAGATCTGTGAAAACATCGCCAAAGGCGACCTGACCAGCCATATCGAAGCCCGGGGGCGCAATGAGATCGGCCGACTATATAGCGCCATGGACGACATGCAGGAGCGTCTGGAAGAGATGATTGGCACCCTGAACCAGAGCAGTTCCGCCGTGGCCAGCAGTTCACAGCAAATTGCCAGCGGCAGTCAGGACCTGGCATCACGCACCGAGCAGCAGGCGGCCGCCTTGCAACAAACCGCCGCCAGCATGGACGAAATTTCCTCCATCGTGCGCCAGAACGCCGACACCGCCAGCCAGGCCGAGCTGCTAACGCAGGATGCCTCCAAAAAGGCCGAGACGGGCCAGGTCAAATCGCAGCAGACCAGTCAGTTGATGAACGGTCTGGAGGAGAGCTCACAGCGTGTCAACGAGATCATTCAGGTCATCGACTCTATTGCCTTCCAGACCAATATCCTGGCGCTGAACGCCTCCGTGGAAGCGGCGCGCGCAGGTGAACATGGCCGGGGCTTTGCGGTGGTGGCCAGTGAGGTACGTTCGCTGGCCACCAAAACCTCCAACTCCTCGAAAGAAATTCGTACCATGATCGAGGATATCTCCCAGCGTATCGCCGAGGGGGCAAGCCAAGCTCAGCAAAGTGGCGAAAGCATGGAGGAGATCAATCAGGCGATTGTGCGCGTCACCGACATGATGCAGGAATTGGCCTTGGCAGCCAAAGAGCAGGAATCGGGCATTAGCCAAATCAGTACCGCCGTTTCACAAATGGACTCTGCTACTCAAGAGAACGTTTCACTGGTAGAAGAAACCAGCACTGCTTCCGCCTCATTGCAGGACGAAGCCTCACGACTGGCCGAGCTGGTCAGCGAGTTCAAGCTAAAGCGCATGGGCGAAAGCCGCGACACCAGCGGGCTTTCTCTGCCGGTACAACAAACCGCCAAGCCTTCACAGGCACCACCTGCTCACCGTTCAAACTTGCCGGAATGGGAAGCATTCTAACAGCGACATTAAAGTATCGATTTATAATTCAGGAGAGCCTCACATGGCTCTCTTTTTATTTTAATTTAATCAACCTCAACCTCTTTACTATCAACACAACAAACTCTAAAGTCACGCCCCCGCATAATAACAACAAAATCTATACAAACCTGACCAAGCTACTACCTTAGGGAAAAGAAATGATCAAAAACATGACCGTCAAATTTGCCATGGCGGGGGCCTTGGCTTCGCTACTCATTGCCTTATTAATTATCGCCACGGCAGGAATTATTGGTGAGCGAAGTGCCATACGCAACTTGAACTATGTAAATGAAATTGCGGCCCATCAAATTACTTATATAAACCGCACCGAAGTCAACCTGATGGAAATACGTATTCGCCTGGCCCGCTTTGGTGAGTACTCACGTACTGGAGACAGCCAGGCTGCTCAAGAGTCATTGCGCTTGGCCCAAAATGCGCTGGCCTTGGCTGACACTCGCCTCAATGAGCTACTGAGCAACGAGATCCCCACCGACGATCCTCGCAATACCTTATTAAGCTCATTTGAAAGTTTATTTCATCAGATTCTTAACACTGACTTCAGGAACGATTTGAATAGTGGAAATATCAATGCCCTTACGGAGCATCGAGACCGTATCAATCAACAGTTCGATGCCATCACTGAAACAGTCCGCCTATTTAACGACTTGGCCCAAAACACAGCGAATGAGCTGATTACAACGACAGAACGCTTCAGCCTGTTCATTACCGTGCTGAGCAGTATTCTTATCCTACTGGCTATTATGATTTACATCGCGATCCAGATAGGCCTGAATAAACTGGTCGTTGGTCCCCTAAGGAAACGCTGCATAAATCCCGTCGGAGCTGCCTCATAGCCACCGACGAGGTAAAATCTGACCTGTCGTCCAACACCCGCTGACAGAGCCACTCCGATGAAACAGATCTCATTCGCCCAGGCTGAGCACCAGAACAAGAAGAAGGTCACCCGCCGCGAGCGGTTTCTTGCCAGGATGGAGAAGCTGGTGCCGTGGCAACGGCTGATCGCAGCACTGTCGCCGTCCTACTTCCCGAATTCAGCGGGCAAGCGAGGCCGACCACCCATTGGCCTGGAGCGCATGCTGCGCATTTACTTTCTGCAGCAGTGGTATGCCCTGGCCGATGAAGCGCTGGAGGATGCCATCTACGACAGCCAGGCCATGCGTGACTTCATCGGTATCGATCTGGCCATCGAGAGTGTGCCGGATGCGACCACGCTGCTGCGCTTCCGTCACCTGCTGGAGCAGCATGCCCTGACCCAGCGGATCTTCGAGGAAATCAACGCCCACCTGGCCGAGCAGGGCCTGTTCATGCGCGAGGGCACCATCGTCGACGCCACCATTGTGGCGGCGGCCCCCTCCACCAGGAACAAGGCCAGGCAGCGCGATCCGGAGATGAAGCAGACCCGGAAGGGCAAGCAGTATTACTTCGGTATGAAGGCCCATATCGGTGTCGATGCGGTCACCGGACTGACCCACAGTGTCGCCGCCACGTCGGCCAACGTCGCCGATGTCACCATGACCGGCGCTCTGGTCCGGGAGGATGACAAGCGGGTATACGGCGACGCGGGCTACACCGGCATGTGGAAGTACCTGGACGAAGAGAAGGATGCCCCGGACTCCCGCTGCTGTGTTGCCGCCAAGCGCGGCCCCATCAAGAAGATGGAAGACAGTCCCATGAAAGCGCTGCTGCTGGAATTCGAGAAGGCCAAGGCCAGCATCCGCGCCAAGGTCGAGCACCCGTTTCATGTCATCAAGAACCTCTTCGGCTACCGGAAGGTGCGCTACAAGGGGCTGGCCAGGAACCAGGCGCAGCTGTTCACCCTGTTCGCCCTCGGCAATTTGGTGCTGGCTGGACGATGCCAGGGCCATGCTGACGGGGCCAGTGTGTCTTGAATCTGGCCTGGCAGCTGGATAACCAGGCTGCCAGGGTAAAAAGGCTACCTTCCGTGGCCAGAAAGTGACCGTTGACGCGGTGAATATGCCGCCCTGAGTGCTTTAGCCGCTCAGAGACGAATTGATCAGCGGTTCCCTAAAGCGGGCTGGTGCTGTCTGCGACAGTATCGCCAAAGGCGACCTGACCAATACCATTGAGTCTCGCGGCAACAATGAAATTGGCCAGCTCTATAACGCCATGCAGAACATGCAGAGCCAATTGCAAACCATGGTAGGCACGCTTTCTCACAGCAGTGAAGCCGTGGCCAGCAGCTCCAGACAAATCGCCGGAGGCAGCCAGGATCTTGCCTCACGCACCGAACAGCAGGCCGCAGCCCTTCAGCAGACCGCCGCCAGCATGGATGAAATTTCGTCCATCGTGCGCCAGAACGCCGATACCGCTTCGCAGGCAGAGCGCTTGACCCAGGACGCCTCGAAAAAAGCCGCGAATGGAAAGCAGGAGTCCGAGCAGACCAGCCTGCTCATGCGAGACCTGGAAAGCAGCTCGCAAAAGGTCAATGAAATCATTCAGGTCATCGACTCCATTGCTTTCCAGACCAACATTCTGGCATTGAATGCCTCGGTAGAAGCCGCCCGAGCCGGCGAGCACGGGCGCGGCTTTGCCGTGGTGGCCAGCGAAGTACGCTCGCTGGCCACCAAAACGTCGAACTCATCCAAGGAGATTCGCACCATGATCGAGGATATCTCTTCGCGCATTGCCGATGGCGCCGATCAAACGCTGAAAAATGGCGAAAGCATGGAGGAGATCAACCAGGCTATCGTGCGGGTCAACGACATGATGCAAGAGCTGGCGCTGGCGGCCAAAGAGCAAGAGTCCGGCATCAGCCAGATCAGCACCGCCATCGCCGATATGGACTCCGCCACCCAAGAGAACGTCTCGCTGGTGGAAGAGACCAGCACGGCCTCGGCGTCGCTGCAAGATGAAGCCTCTCGACTGGCAGAACTGGTGGCAGCTTTCCGGCTGCATCATTCAACGCAACGCGCCAGCCACACGCTCCCGACGTCCCGCCCGGCTCCGCGGCTACGCCAAGCCGCCACGAGCGCCCCATCATCCAAGCGCCCCACTTCGCAGGCCGAGCCGGAATGGGAAGCGTTTTAAGCACCACCTTGTCCATGGCGCTCTAGAAGCATCGCGCTATTGATAACCCAATAACGCAGGCCTGGCTGGCCTGCGTTATTGCCCTGCTCTATCGTACAAAAATTAAAATTGCGATAGGGTAGCCCTTTTCCGCTGCTGACTGCCTCCCTGGCCTCCCCATGCCGACACCCTATACTTCGTTACGCCGCCTGCCGCTTCGCACACGCATCATCGGCTTGATTACGGCGCTCGTCTTTACCATCACGCTGTTGCTGAGCTGGGTCGCCTCTCGCGAAGCCGCGTTTCATCTGGAACGTCAGATTGGTGATGCCAGTGCCAACACGGCGTATCAAATGGCAGATAAGTTGAGCCGCAGCATGGATGCTCGCATCAAGGAGGTGCAGTTACTCCTGGGCATTCGTGACGCCATGGGGAATCCCGATGCCCCGTTGACACGCCTCCAACTCGAACAGCTACAGCGCAACTACGAGGTGACCTCATGGATTGGCGTGACCGACGCGCAGGGTATGGTCGTCGCTGCCACAGGAGGCATTCTCGAAGGCCAGTCCATCGCGGCACGGCCGGTGTTCATGGAAGGAAGACAAGCGCTTTGGATTGGCGACGTACACGAGGCTGTCCTACTGGCCCAACTGCTGCCCAACCCTAGCGGCGAGCCGATCAAGTTCGTGGATATCGCGGCACCGCTGTTCAATGGGCAAGACCAGCTACTTGGGGTCTTGGCCGTGCACCTCAGTTGGGATTGGGCGGCACAGGTAAAAGCCTCGATGTTCACCCCCGCCCTGCGTGAGCAGCAAACGGATCTACTACTGCTTTCTGAAGAGGGTTCTGTGATTCTGGGCCCCCCTGACCTGCTGGGGGAAACGCTCACGTTCGCCCCAGCGAATGGAACGCTCTCCAGTGCCACCTGGTCCATCGAAACCTGGCCCGATGGGAAAGATTACGTGACGGGCATGGCCCCTGGCCAAACCTTTGGCGCCTTTCCTGGGTTGGGGTGGACCGCCATTAGCCGTCAGCCAGTAGAGGCAGCCTTCGTCCCTGTGGCCCGCTTACAAGAGCTCATTCTAGGCACCGGTTTACTCATGGCGCTGATATTTTCGATTATCGGCTGGATTCTGGCGGCTCGCTTAGTGGCCCCGTTAACGCGCCTGGCCCGATCCGCCGATCATATTCAAACCGCCCAAAGCCGCTGTGCCATCGAGATCGAAACAGGGTCACCGGAATTGGAACGTCTCTCCACTTCGATCCGCAAGATGGTCGAGCGGCTACAGGACCAGCGCCAGACCATCAATCAACTGGCAGACCTGGTGAATACCGACCCACTGACCGGCCTACCCAACCGCGCCTTTTTGAACCAGTACTTGCAACATGCTCAGCCGGAGGCGCAGCGCCAACAGCAGAGCCTGGTCATGCTGATGTTCGACCTGGACGGCTTCAAGAACGTCAACGATACACTGGGGCATCATGCGGGTGATCTACTGCTGATCGAAATCACTCAGCGTTTGAGGGCTACCTTGCGCAGTGGTGATGTGGTCGCCAGGCTGGGCGGCGATGAGTTCCTCATGGTCATCAAGAGCACTCCAGAAAACAGTCACTCTCTGGCCAAGGAGGTAAGCCAGCGCTTACTCACTCAGATCGCACTGCCTATCGAATTGCCCGGCAACATGACCGCCCAGGTAGGTTGCAGCCTTGGCGCTGCGGTGTGGCCCGAGCATGGCATGGACATTCAACAGGTCATACGCCATGCCGACAACGCGCTGTATCAGGCCAAGCATCAGGGCAAACATCGCCTGGTCATTTATCGACCTGATCAGTAAAACAGCGCTGCCACTGCTGCTCCAGCGCGTCCTGGCCCATCTCGGTGAGGTAAGTGATGTTGCGTTCCGGAATGGCCGCCGTATCGCCGTAGAACTCGATGGCTCTCTCCACGCTGGCTTCGCGTAATACGTGGATCATCGGGTGCGGCGAACGGTTGGAGTAGTTGGCAGCCTCGTCGGGGTCGGCATCGGCGAAGCAGTAATCGGGGTGGAACGTCGCCAGTTGATACACGCCCTCATAGCCCAGCTGTTCCAATAGCTGTTCCGCCAGTTCCACGAAATCCAGGTAGTGGTCGAAGCTTTTGAACAGCGTGGGAAACACCAGCAGGCTGGTTTCTGCCTCTGGGTGGGCATCCAGCCACTCGAACTCGGCGACCAGCTCCTCCAGCGCAATATCCACCTTTTTGGAGCGCACGACTTCCACACGCACCGCCTCACGCTCCAACTCGCGCTTGGCAAAGGGGCAGATATTGTGCCCGACGATGAAGTTGGCCACCCAAGTGAGCGTCTGGGCAACGACCAGGGCATCGTCAGCGTGATGCGAAGCAGAGGAAGCGGTATCCATAAAGCTATTCCTAAAAACGATTACTAAAAACTATCTCTAAAAAACGATTCTTAAAAACGATCCCTAACACTCTTTTGGAACCCAACCATCAGGCATGCTGGTGGTATCGCGCCAGCGCGACTTCGTAGGATTTGTGGATATGGTCGTCCATTAATGCCCGCGCAGCAACCGCATCTCGTTTCAGGGCAAGCTCTACCAGCTGATGGTGCTGATCGTCCAGTTCCTGACGGATGGTGGGCATTTTCGGGCCTAGCCGACGGTAGCGATCGAACTGGTCGTGCAACTGCTCGATGAAGCGCAGCAGCCACACCGAACCGCAGGGCGCCACCAGCGTGCGGTGAAACTGGGTGTGCAGTCGCTCCCACTCTTCTACCTTGTCCAGTGTGAGGTCCGCGCGCTTGAGGCGGTGTGCCGCCGCCAGTAGATCGGCTTCCCATACCGCATCTCCGTGGGCAATGGCACGCTCCAGCGCCATGCCTTCGAGCTCGGTGCGCATCCGAGCAATGTCGTCCAGCTCTTCTCGGGAGAGCTTGGGTACTCTGAAGCCACGCTGATTCTCCTGAATCAGCAGGCCATAGGCTGCCAGCTTGTTCAAGGCTTCACGTAGTGGGCTCAGCCCCACCTGATACTGCTCCTTGAGCGCATTGATGGCCAGCTTCTCCCCTGCCGCAAAACGCCCCGCGACCAAATCACGGCGCAAAACGTCGTAAATGGAGCCAGGCACTTTCTCTGCGGAGAGCTGAATATGTTTGTTCATTACCGAGTCCTCAGGCAGGTTTTTCTCTGCATCGGTTGGCGAAGATGAAGAGACCAAGTGTTGACGCCCCTCGACAGGCTCGCCTATATTCTATTTTAGACAAGATAATCGATTTTTTAACCCATAAACGATCAAAGAGTCATCCGCATGCCATTCACCCCCGCTTCGGCCTTTGCCACGCCGTCCTCGAAGACGTTTACACAGGCGTTCGACACATGAAACAAACCGCGCTCTTCTGGGCTTTTTTCAGGGTGGGCATTTTTGGCTTTGGCGGTGGCCCCTCCATGATACCGCTGGTGCATGCAGAAGTCGTGACACGCCATCAGTGGCTCACCGACGAGGAGTTTGCCGATGTGCTGGCGATTGGCAATACCCTGCCGGGGCCCATCGCCACCAAAATGCCAGGCTACATTGGCTACCGCGTGGCGGGTATCAGTGGGTGCGTGCTCTCCGTGCTGGCGGTGGTGTTGCCCATGCTGATCGCCATGGTCGTGATGCTGGGTGCTTTCAGTCGCTATCGCGACATTGGCTGGATACAGGGCATGGGGCAGGCCGTGATCCCGGTGGTGATGGTCATGATGGGCCAGCTCACCTGGGATTTCTTCGATAAATCACGCGCCGCGCTGGGCTGGCTGGTCAGTATTGTCATGGCCGTTGTCGCGGGTGGCGTCATCTACTGGCTTGGCGTTCACCCAGGCTTTGTCATCGGCGCCATTCTGCTGGCAGCGCTGCTGCGGCCAAACCGCCAAGCGCGCTCGAAGGAGGCCGCATGATCTACTGGGAGCTGTTTCTGGCGTTCTTTATTCCCAACATCGTGGGTTACGGTGGCGGGCCAGCCATCATCCCGCTCATCGAGGCAGAAGTGGTTGGCCGCTACGGCTGGATGAGTTCGCAGGGGTTTGCCGAAACCCTGGCCCTGGGGAACGCGCTTCCCAGCCCTATCGCCACCAAGATGGCGGGCTATATCGGCTATGAAGTCGCCGGCTTGGGAGGCGCCGCCGTTGCCGTGGCCGCGACGGTGGTTCCTTCCCTGCTGCTGATGATCGGGGCACTGGGGCTGCTCTACCGCCACCGTGAATCGCCCAGGGTCAAACGTATGAGCCAGTGGGTACGCCCGGTCATTGCCATCATGATGGCGTGGCTCACGCTCAGTTTCCTGCTGGAAAGCACCGCCAGCAGCGGCATCGTTCACACCCTGATCATCGGTATCGTCGCGGCCATCGCCCTCGTGCGATTCAACACCCACCCCGCGTTCGTTGTCATCGGCGCACTGGTTTATGGAGGGTTCTTTCTGGGCTGAAGATATAACCTGAGCGATCCGGCGATGGAAGATGCTCTGTACGAGATTGACTCCATGCGGCACTTCGCCGGCCTGAAGCTATTGGCTTGCATTGGCATTGTCGGATATATATTGAAAAAACTGGACTACCCTCTTGCACCTCTTGTGCCAGGTGTTGTGCTGGGCCCCATTGCCGAAACGAATTTAAGGCATGCCTTTCAAACCAGCACTGACTGGACTCTATTTTTCACACGCCCCATATCCGCTTTACTGCTTGCACTAGCGGTCGCCTCGATCGCTTACAGTGTTTACAGCCTCATAAAGCAGCGTAAAGCCGTCGCTTAACATCCGTACATGTCATTCTTACAAAAAGGAACCTCGACCATGAACCTAGATCCTCACTACTACCCTTCCTCCTCGCGACGTACGGTCACTTATGGGAAGAATGGCATGGTGGCCACTTCCCAAAGCCTGGCTGCCCAAGTGGGTGTCGACATATTGAAGCAAGGGGGCAACGCCATTGATGCTGCCATTGCGACCGCAGCTGCTTTGACCGTTGTAGAACCTACCTCTAACGGCATCGGCAGTGATGCTTTTGCCCTGGTGTGGGTCAAGGGTGAACTTCACGGCTTGAATGCCAGCGGGCCTGCGCCAAAAAAGCTGACAATCGATGCCGTCAACTCTCTTGGCCACGCTGCCATGCCGGCCCATGGATTGACGCCCGTCACGGTGCCCGGAGCACCAGGAGCATGGGCTGCGCTCTCGGAGCGGTTCGGCACCCTGCCGTTCGAGCAACTGCTAGCTCCTGCCGTAAAACTGGCGGAAGAGGGTTTTGCTGTCTCCCCTACCGTGAGTCAGCTCTGGCAAAACGCGGTGTTGCGGTATCGCCAATACTCATCCCCAGAATTCCAGCCGTGGTTCGATCACTTTGCTGCGGATGGCCGAGCTCCCAACGCCGGTGAAGTGTGGCGATCAGCCGATATGGCCGCTACGCTCAAGGCCATCGGCAGCTCTCGAGCTAACGCCTTCTATCAAGGCCACTTGGCAGAGGCCATGGACGACTTCGCGCAACAGCATGGTGGTTTTTTGCGCAAAGAGGATTTGGCTGCTTTTGAGCCTGAGTGGGTCACGCCTGTCAGTGTTCGTTATCAGGGGCACGATATTTGGGAAACTCCTCCCAATGGGAGCGGCTTGATCGTCTTGCAAGCTCTGGGAATGCTGGAGCAGCTCTCCAATGAGCGCCATGATCCCATTGAAACGCTGCACCAACGCATCGAAGCAACCAAGCTTGGCTATGTAGACGGACTGACATATATCACCGAGCCTTCGAGCATGCGTCCAAGCGTAGAGCAAATGCTTGCTCGTGAGTATTTGTCGCAGCGTGCTGCCACGATTGGACATGATGCTCTGGACCCTGTGCACGGTAATCCCATCAAAGGCGGCACGGTGTATCTGGCAACGGCTGATAATCAAGGCAACATGGTGTCCTTCATTCAAAGTAATTTTGAAGGCTTCGGGTCTGGCATCGTCGTGCCGGGTACGGGGATCAGCCTGCAGAACCGCGGCTGGTCCTTCTCGCTGGACCCCGAGCATGCCAATGCACTGGCGCCGGGCAAGCGCACCTATCACACCATCATTCCCGGGTTCATCACCAAGGGTGATCAGGCGGTAGGACCGTTTGGCGTGATGGGTGGCTACATGCAGCCTCAGGGCCATGTTCAGGTCGTCACGGCCATGCTGGAAGACCACTTGAACCCGCAGGCAGCGCTGGATATGCCGCGCTGGAAGTGGACCTCCGGCAAGACCGTCGAAGCCGAAGCCGACTTCCCCAACCACCTGGCCCTGGCGCTGGCACGACGAGGGCACCACATCGTCAAGGTCGCTGACTCACTCAGCTTTGGCCGTGGCCAGATCATCCTGCGCAACCCGGACACCGGGGTGCTTCAGGGGGGCACAGAGCCTCGTACCGACGGCGCCGTGCTGCCGCTCTAACGCATTTCCGCGTTGGCGCTGCTTGCCCACCCGCCCTTCCCAGGGCGGGCTGGCTCTTGCGGGCAAATCAACGCATCATGGGCACCGATGTTTCTTCTTCTGGCCACCCAGCGATGTCTCCATGAAGCCTGCCCCCTCCTCCTCTCCCGCGCTATCAAGCGGGTTTTTCAACGTCTTTCGTTACAGCCAGCATGCCCTGCGCCTGGTATGGGAGACGTCACGCTGGATGATGCTGGGGCTTGCGCTGTGTACGCTGGTGGCAGGGGTACTGCCGGCCGTGGCGGCCTACGTTGGCCAACTGATCGTGGATGGCGTGCTGGCGGCCATGGAAGCCTACCAGGCCACCGAGGCGCCGAGCCTTTGGGAAGCCATTACCCCCGTACTGGGCCTGGTGGCGCTGGAAGGCGCAATCATTGCCCTCATCGCGCTCGCTCAGCGTGGCCTCTCGGCGCAGCAGGCGCTACTTCGTGCATTGCTGGGCCAGAAAGTGAACGTCATGATTCTGGAAAAAGCGGGCAAACTGTCGCTGGGCCAGTTCGAGGACTCGGAGCTTTACGACAAGCTGACCCGCGCTCGCCGAGAGGCCTCGACACGCCCGTTGGCACTGGTCACTAAAACCTTCGGGCTGCTGCAGAATGCGATCTCACTGGTCAGCTTTGGGGTCTTGCTGGTGCAGTTTTCGCCCTGGGCGCTGCTGATTCTGGTGGCCGGGGCGCTGCCGGTATTCATCTCCGAAGCCAAGTTCTCCGGCGATGCCTTCCGTCTGTTTCGTTGGCGCTCGCCACAAACGCGCATGCAGATGTACCTGGAAACCGTGCTGGCCCGTGAGGACAGCATCAAGGAGGTCAAGCTGTTTGGTCTCGAGCCGCTGTTCCTGCAGCGCTATCGGGCGATCTTTCAGCAGCTCTTTGCCGAAGACCGTCGGCTCACGCTGCGCCGCGAGAGCTGGGGTTTCGTGCTGGGATTACTGGGCACGCTGACCTTTTATGCCGCCTATGGCTGGGTCGTGGTCGAGACCATTGCCGGGGCGCTCACGCTGGGGCAGATGACCATGTACCTGATGGTCTTCAAACAGGGCCAATCAGCCTTATCGGCCAGCCTGACGGCGATCAGCGGAATGTACGAAGACAACCTCTACCTTTCGAATCTCTACGAGTATCTGGAACAACCGACTGAAGGCGAGTCAGGCCACCTCACGCAGGGGGTTCAGCCAGGTGATGGCCTGCGCTTCGAGCAGGTCTCGTTTGCCTACCCAGGCGGCGGAGAAGTCTTGCACGATATTTCACTGCACCTGGCACCCGGTAGCAGCCTGGCTTTAGTGGGTGAAAACGGCTCGGGCAAAACCACCTTGATCAAACTGCTGACCCGGCTGTATCGGCCCACCCAGGGGCGCATACTGCTGGACGGTAGCGACCTGAACGACTGGGACAGCCAAGCCTTGCGTGCCCGCGTGGGCGTTATTTTTCAGGATTTCGTGCGCTATCAGCTCTCGGTAGGCGAAAATCTGGGCGTCGGCGACATTCAGGCTTTCGATGACGCACAGCGCTGGCAGCAGGCTGCCGAGGAAGGGCTAGCCGACCCTTTCATTCAGCGCATGCCCGACGGCTACCAGACGCAGCTGGGGCGCTGGTTCAAGAATGGCCAGGAGCTCTCGGGCGGGCAGTGGCAAAAAGTGGCGCTGTCGCGTGCCTACATGCGCCAGGAGGCGGATATTCTGGTGCTCGACGAACCTACCGCCGCCATGGATGCCGCCGCCGAAGCCGATGTCTTTGCGCGCTTTCGCGAACACAGCCGCAATAAAATGACGATTCTGATTTCCCATCGTTTTTCCACCGTGCGCAGCGCCGAGCAGATCATCGTCATCGATCAGGGGCGCATCATCGAGCGTGGCACCCACGAATCGCTGCTTGCCGACAAGGGGCGATATGCCTCGC
This sequence comes from Vreelandella stevensii S18214, assembly GCF_000275725.1. Lineage (GTDB taxonomy): Bacteria > Pseudomonadota > Gammaproteobacteria > Pseudomonadales > Halomonadaceae > Vreelandella > Vreelandella stevensii. The sequence goes on from NZ_AJTS01000035.1 coordinate 176,567, forward strand.
TGTTCCACCTCCAGGCAGAGGGGTATCGATGATCCTGCTCCGCCCGACGCTTGATCACACACAATACGCAATGGAGGTAACCGAAGTCACAGAAAAAACGTGAAAAAAAGTGATATTCATCCTACTACTATCGATATTCGGCAGTGCGTTGCGTATGTTGTGGCTATGGTTATTCAGGCGGTCGATCCATGCTGCCATTAACCTTCGATTAAAAGGGGCACTTGCCCGGAATTGATGACCTGTCTGTTACCCAGCGCCTCCGGGCTCCCCTGCCCCAAAGGCGCTTAAGCCTTGCCTACCCAGGCGCTTGTTCGTGCCGCGATAACATTTACCCATACGCGAAGCACGCACTTTAAAGGATTTTGTATGCCGCCCAGCGCGTTAGTGATCGATGACGATGTAGATATACAGCTGCTTGGCAAGATGCTGCTCAGCCGCCACGGTTTCGAGGTTGTCACAGCGGGCAGTCTTGGGGAGCTGGCCCGCAACCCTTCACTCTTGAACGTGAACCTGATCGTGCTGGACTTTGGGCTCGGCGAGTTTACCGGGCTGGATATTCTGGATTACCTGTACGACCTGCGCTTGAGCGCCTCGATCTTGCTATTGAGCAGCTGTTCGGCAGAGACGGCCGCCCATGCACTTGCCGAAGGAAAGGCCAAAGGATTGAAGATGCTTGGTTTTCTTCCCAAAGCAAAGCTACTGACGCACCTGGGCGACTTCATCGAACAGATCGAAGCCTCCCCCAAGCCGCCCTCGGCAGGGGAGCTGGCGATGGCCATCAAGCACGAGCATATCTGCCTGGCGCTGCAACCCAAGATATCGCTAGCCACGGGCCAGGTGATCGGGGCGGAAGCGCTGGTTCGCTGGCAGGACCCGGTGCGCGGCATGGTCTACCCCGACAGTTTCATTCCTCTGGCCGAAAAAAGCGGCCTGATGGTCCCACTGACCTGGAGCGTGTTGACCTTGGCACTGGCGCAGCAGGCCGCTTGGCATGCCCAAGGCCTGAATCTTACCATGGCGGTTAATGTGCCCGCCGAATTTCTCAAGGCGGAGAACATGCTGTCGACGTTCGATGCGCTTTGTGCTCACTACCCCGCCACGATGCCCAGGCTGACCCTGGAACTCACCGAATCGGTGAGCGTCGAGTGCCTGGGCTATGCGCGCCACGTGCTGGAGGAGTTACGCAGCCGAGGGTTCAAACTCGCGCTGGATGATTTCGGCACCGGCTACTCATCGCTGACACAACTCTATCGGCTACCTTTCGACGAACTCAAAATAGACCGCAGCTTCGTGTCCGTGATCGATAGCGAGCCCCATGCGCGCACCATCACGCTCTCCATCGTGGAATTAGGCGAGAAACTCGGCATGAGCGTCGTGGCAGAGGGCATCGAGAACGCCGCTCAGCAGGCGTATTTGACGGCAGCGGGTTGCCCGGTGGGACAAGGCTATTTCATCTCTCGCCCGCTATCTGGCGATGCGTTTAGTCTTTGGCTGACACAGCATTTGGCGGCCTAGGCCCTACCTGGAAACGGGCCGCCTAACCCAGATCATGAATCCGAGAGGTGGCACAGGCCCTGCTCGTTGAGCGCCTTGCGCGTAAGACTCTTCTGGGTCTCCAGTGACGACAGCAGAGCGGCAATGCTCTCTGGCGCCTGACCGCTGGCTTGCTCCAGCCTGGCGGCCTGTCCCGCCACGGCTTTGCACCCTAACGATGCGGCAGCACCTTTCAGCGAGTGGGCTTCTTTTTTCAGGGCATCATGATCCCCTGCCAGCCAGCATGCCCGCAAACGAATCAAGCGCTCTTCCAGACGTGCCAAAAAAGTGGTAAGCAGCGCATCCAATGCCGTAGGTTCGAAGGCTTCCTTCAGCTCGTTGCAGATATGCGCATCCAACACGGACTCGGAGGCATCGCTAGACGGTGCTTCTTCAGCAGGCAACGGCTGAGCGCACAAGAAACCTTGTGGGTCATTCCCTGCGGTCACGAAGCGACTGATCAACTGCTGTAGCTCATCACGGGTGAACGGCTTGTTGATCATGTCGTCCATGCCACTCTCGAAACAGCGCTGGCGATGTTCCGGCATGACGTTGGCGGTCATGGCCACGATCGGCAGATGCGGCAACTGGTGTTCGGCCTCGAAGCTACGCCAGCGCAGCGTGGTTTCCGTACCATCCAGAATCGGCATTTGCATGTCCATGAGGACCAGATCGATGGAAGCATACTCTGCCTGCAGCTGCTCCAACGCAGCCTGGCCATTATCGGCAATACTGACCCGTTGCCCTAGCTGCTCCAGCATGACGCGCGCCACGGTCTGATTGATCGGATTGTCTTCGACGATGAGGACGTGGTGGTCTGCGCTTGGCCTGGCACACTGCTCAGGATGGGCGTATTGGCAGTCGCTGTCTGCGGCGGGCATGGACACGGTAAACCAGAAGCGGCTGCCGACCCCCACCTCGCTCTCCACACCAATATCGCCGCCCATGGCTTGAACCAGCCGTTTGCAAATGACCAACCCAAGCCCTGTCCCTTCGTGGCGGCGGGCTATGGAGGTATCCACCTGGGAGAAAGCCGCAAACAGGCGCTCCTGATCCAACGCAGAAATACCACACCCACTATCGTGGACTTCGACCAGCAGCTGATCATTTTCCAGTGGCGACACGGAGCATCTGACGTATCCACTCTCCGTGAACTTCAGCGCGTTATTGATCAGGTTCATCATGATCTGGCGTAAGCGGGCAATGTCTCCCACCACGAATCGTGGCAGCGCCGGGTCGATGGAGTAGCTGAACGCCACCCGTTCCTTCGTTTCTTGCAGAACGTAGCCCATGCAGAGCGATTCGATACACTCATGGACATCAAAGGGGCGGTTGTCCAGATCCAGACGGCCGCTTTCTATCTTGGTGTAATCCAGAATGTCATTAATGACGCTGCGTAGACTGTCGGCGCTGCGCTTCAAGGCCGCGACGTACGCCTGCCCTTTGGGGGAGTGCACCTCATCACCGAGCAAGTCGGCCATGCCGACCACGCCGTTGAGCGGGGTACGAATTTCATGACTCATGACGGCCATGAACTCGGACTTCGCCTGGCTGGCAATTTCAGCCCGACGAGCAGTCTCCTTGAGCTGTTGGCTTTTCACCTCGAGTGCCTGGGCCTTGCGTAAGCTGGAGCGACTCTCCCGTAATAGCGCACGCACCAGCATGCCGCCGGAAAACATCAGCGACAGCAACAGCAAGAGCGCCAACCCATACAGCTGAGTCATTGTTTGCCGCTCGTCGGTGCGCATGCGAGCCACGCTAGCATTGGTTTCGATCAAGACCGTACCGGTAAAACCCTGTAGTTGCTGAGTCATGCTAATCAACTCGGCTATCAAGGCAGGATGTAGCGCTTCTGGCTGTTCCCACAAAGGTTCCAATAACTCATCCAGCACATCTACCAGCGCCGCCGCCTGAAATACGCTGTTATTGACGCTGTCGATCCTGGACACTGCCAGATTGATTTCTCCCTGCTGAAATAGACGCTTGCGGCTATAGAGAATCTCGAACCTCTGGAGCAGGTCGTCCACGCTGGCACTGCCAATCTGCACGTCTACCAACGCCATATGCAGTTCGCGAACTTCACGGTCGAACTGGTAGCCCGTCCACACCAGATTTTCCAGCAAACGGTTCTCGATCGCGTGCTGACGCTGAAAGATGACGCCACCCGTAATAATGGCAGACAGAAAAAACAGGATGGCCGAGAACGTGGCCACCCTGACGCGTTTAGAAAAGTAGTGCTTGAAAGTGGCTAACATGGCGTTTACCCGGCGAGGTTACCGCATGGCGAGCTGTTGCACCTCGCTAAGCGGCGGGTTACTCGATTTCGATGCGCTTCACCTGCCAGACCGAGCGGGTCAGGATTTCTTCGTTCAGCAGTGACGGGGTTTCGTCGAAGGGGTAGATGACGAACAAGGGCCCGTGATCACGGATCCGCAGCGGGTTACCGTCGGCGCTCATGGCCAGAATCACGTCATACTCCTGAAAATCACTGACGGGAATCATGGATGCATAGTCGTTGAGTGCGATGACCTTCATCTGCTCCCCTTGGGCACCGACCGCTTCCAGAAGCGTACGCCCCAACGGCCCCTCGAAGCTGACCACACCATCGTGCCAGGGCGTACTGGTACGCGTCGTGCGCTGTGCCAGCGCTTCCAGCATGGCGCGGTCAAAGTGGGCTTCATCCCCTGCATTGGTATGGTCAAGCTTACCCGCCACCTCCAGCACCACTTGCCCCGTGGGAGCCTCCAGCGCCTGGGCACTGGTAAAGACAAATACGCCCGCCAACACTACAAACGCTTTATGAATCAGTTTATTGGCCATTCCAGCTCCTCCTGAAGAATAAGCGGAGTATAGCGCTGAGACTTAAGCGTTAACTGTAAACCTTTGTGTCACTCGACCAACCTCAACTAGAATTAACGAATGAGCAGTTCTTCCAGGCGGTGTGAGATGTATCACACGATAAAAATAGGTAACTCACTATGCATATCGGTGTGCTTGAAGACGATCTTGACCAACAAGCATTTATTGAACAGTGCCTGCTCTCTGCCGACCATGAGGTGTCGCTGTTCGGCAGGGCTAGTGAATTGAGGCGCGCCACGCAAGAGAAGCGCTTCGATTTTTTGATCATCGACTGGCGCCTGCCGGATGGCTGCGGCATGGATGTGGTGGGCCACCTGCGCCAGAACGATGGTTGGCGTGGGCCGATTCTATTCATCACTGCCAGCCAGGGAGAGGACGACGTGGTGAAGGCGCTGGAACAAGGAGCCGACGACTTTCTGGCCAAGCCGCTACGCCCAAAGGAGTTTCTTGCCCGCGTTAGCGCGTTGGGTCGGCGCGCCGGATACGAGACGCTACACCCATCTACCAACTGCCCTGATGCTTTCAATATCAATAACGTCGAGCATACGATCAGTGTCGATGGACAACCGGTGGAACTCACTGAAAGGGAGTACCGTCTGGCGACGCTGTTTTTCTCCAAAGTCGGCGAGTTGCTGAGCCGTGCACATCTACTCGAACTGGTATGGGGTATCAAAGGGGATGTCTCGACCCGCACGGTGGATACCCATGTCAGCCGTTTGCGTCGCAAGCTGGAGCTGGATGGGCGGCACGGGCTTCGGTTGCGCAGTATCTACCAGTCAGGCTATCGCCTGGAGATCTGCCATATGGCACCCGTAGAGAAGGTGGTCAATTAAAAAAGTAGCCAATTAAAAAAGCCGACCGACACCGCAAGGTGCCCGGGTCGGCGAAGCTGATGAGAGTCTGCGGACACGCCTCAGCGTGTGCAGTAACGATGCTTGGGGAAAGCATCGCCGAGCAGCCTGTTTCAAGCGGCTTGGCGATGCCCTCTGTCGATTGATTGATTCAACGGGTTTCGCCCTTTGCGCGAGTAACTGCCCTTGCCCTTCCTGGGCGTTTGTTGCTGCAACTTGAACATGGGTGTTCGTAGCTGTGCTTTCAAGGCATTGTCCTTGATACCGTGTCGCTTTTTCATACGTTTCCTCACTGCGTGCCGACGTTGGCTGACATTTTACTGGACAGCCAGGCAACGTGTTGGTTCCCTCGCAGCCTGACGCCGTCATGGCTTTAAAGATGCGCCCCCACCAACATGCTGAGCCATCCGGCCACCCGTTTACGCCAGGGGCGATTCTCCCAGCGTTCGAGGTCGTAGCGCTCCGCCTGCTGCAGATCCTCTTCCACCAACAGGCGCACATACCGGGCAAATTCCTCATCGTAGACGTTGAGATTGCCTTCCTGGTTGATTCTGAACGAACGATTGTCGAGGTTGGTCGACCCAATGCTGGCAAAGCGATCGTCGACACTGATCAGCTTGGCGTGATACATGGCAGGCTGATATTCGTAGAATGCCACACCCGCTTCCAGCATGGGCCGCCAGCGATTCACCGAAGCGTGGCGCACGAAGCCTTTATCGATGCTGTCACCGGGTACCAGAATGGTGATCTCCACGCCCCGCTCCCGTGCCTCGATCAGCGCCTGGAGAAACTGTTCATCCGGGTAAAAGTAGGCCGACCCGAGAGTGATATGCTCTTGGGCCGAGGCGATGACCAGCATCAACATCTTGCGCATGCGGTGACGCCCCTCCAGGGGGGTACTGGTCACCATTTGTGCCGTTACATCGCCCTCTTCACTCAGCTCGGGAAAGTAGCGCTCCCCCAATAGCAGCCGTCCACTGGCATCCAGCCAGGTATCCACGAAGGCCGCCTGCATATTGCCGACCACGGGCCCTCGAACGCGAAAATGGTGATCCCGATAGCCGACGTCGTCGCCTTCCGGCAGCCAGCTGTCCGTCACGTTGGCCCCGCCAATGAAACCCGTGTGGCCGTCCACCACCAGCAGCTTGCGGTGGGTACGGTGATTGAAACGGCTCAACTCGTACCAGGCGGGCTTGCGCCAGCGAATCACATCGACCCCGGCGGCTTCCAGGCGCTCGAACTTGTCCTGAGCTGCAGGTACCGAGCCTACGTAATCGATCAGTGCATGCACCGCCACGCCGCGCTCGGCAGCGGCCGACAGCGCTTCCACGAAGGGATCGGCGGCCGTTGCGCCCCAAAACTCATAGGTTTCGAAGGTAATGCTGCTCTCGGCGGACGCGATGGCTGCCAGCATGGCGTCATAAATGGCTTCGCCATCGGTGAAGGGGTCGATGCGGTTACCCGACACCAGCGGCTGCTCCAGCAGCAACCCCATGGTGCGCATGAACGCCTCGTCCTGCGTGCCCATGCCTACCGACACGGGCTCCAGCAGCCGTTTGGGTGACGGCTGGGCATTGTGATACAGCACGCTGCCCACCATGAAGAGAGCGGCTACTACGCAGCTGGTATAGAAAACGAGTCGAGTACGGCGTTTCAAGAGTGGCTCCCTGCCTCATAAGCGTGGCTCATGATTGCAGCTCCCCCCAGTGAACGCCAGCCAAAGCATCAACGAGAAAGCGTCAGCGCGCCAACGTCGCCCCCCGGGCCGCAGGGCTGTGGGCCACCATGCTGACCACGCTGCCGACCATGATCAGGCAAGGCGATGGCAGCGGCTGGTCCCTCAATTGATCTGGCATGCTCGCCAGGGTGCCGGTCAGCGATTGCTGGTCGGGCTGGCTGGCATTGGCAACCAGCATGATGGGCCAGGTGTCTGGCAGTCCTGCCTGGCGCAAGCCATGGCAAATGGCCTCCACTTTGGATAACCCCATATAGAACACCAGCGTCTCATCCTGTCGGGCCAACGCTGCCCAGTCCGGGGTGCCGCCTTCTCGGCACAGCCGCGCGGTAATGAAGCGCAGTTGCTGGGCATGGCTGCGGTCGGTCAAAGGAATCCCCATCCCCGCCGCGGCTGCCGACGCGGCGGTAATACCCGGTACGATGTGTGCCGGTAACGCGGCTTGCGCCAGCGCTGCCAGCTCTTCGCCCATGCGCCCGAACACGCCCGGGTCACCGCCTTTCAGGCGCACCACCGACTTGCCCGCTTGGGCCAGTGACACCAGCAAATGACCGATGTCGGCCTGTGGCACGCTGTGGTGGCCTCGGGCTTTCCCGACGTAGTAGCGCTCGGTGCCGGGGGGAATCAGCGCCAGTACGTCATCTCCGACCAGGCGGTCGTAGACCACGGCATCGGCCTGCATCAATAACCGTGCCGCCTTCAGCGTCAACAGCTCGACGTCCCCGCTGCCAGCGCCCACCAGGTAGACCGTACCTGCCCGGCACTCGCCGCTGAGCGGCAAGCGAACGTTCGTCGTCGCGTCGTCTTGCAGCGGCGCCAAGGCCCGCAGGCCAAAACGCATGAGGGCCTCAGGCCATTTCTGGATTAACTGCTTGGCGAGTGTGCGCATTCGGCCGCTCCTGTTCGAGTAACGCGTTTAATTCAGGGATACAACTCCCGCACTGGGTGCCACAAGCCAGCCGTGCGCCCAGCGCCTCGAGGCTGGTATCCCCTTGATGAATAGCCTTGATGATGCTGGCCTGCCCCACCTGATGGCAGCTGCACACCACTGGGCCAGCATCCGCTGCGCCATCGTCACAACCGGCCAGCAGGCGTCGCCGCTGAGCGTTGGAGAGGGCCGCATCGGTGAACCGTTCAGCCAACCAGGCAAGCCCTGGCAGCTCGTCAGGCGGCCCGACCATCAGCCACCAGCGCAGTTGCCCGTCGATCACGCTGGCCGCTCGCAAGCGCCCGGTGGCGGCGTCTTCACACCATAGCGAGGCCGGGGTTCCACACCAGTTGGCGAGCGTGGCCAGCCAATCCTCCCTCGGCTGGCAGCCCGCCAGTTGCCAGCGCGTACAGCCTGGCAAGGGAATACGCGCCCAATAATCGCTGTCGCACCACGCGGGCGACTCGTCTGCCTGGGCCACCAGCAAGGTGGCCTGCCAGGCGATGGGTAACCGACGCAGGGCCACAGCGCCCTGCTTGGATTCTGGCTGGCCCGAGACCGGGTCGGTGATGCCTTGCAGCAAGGCGCCACTGCGCCCCAAGCCCGTAAAGCAATCGGTCCAGTGCATGGGCACGAACACCTCCCCCCGCCGCTGCCCGTGGGCAAGGCGCACACGCCCCCGGTACTCCCCCGTGGCCGCGCTCAACTGAGCCAGCGACTGCGCTTCGAGCCCATGCTCGGCAGCGTCCTCGGGATGCAGCTCGATGAAGGGTTCGGCGCGATGGTTCATCAAGCGAGGCGCACGGGCCGTGCGGGTCATGGTGTGCCACTGGTCGCGCACACGGCCAGTGTTGAGGCGCAGCGGGTAGCGCTCGCAAAGCGCCTGCTGGGGCAAACGTGGATCGATCGGCAGCAGCCGTGCACGACCGTTGGGCGTGGCAAACTGGCCATCCACGAACAGCCGCGGGGTGCCGCGGGGCGCTTGCCGAGTGACCGGCCACTGAATGGGGGCCAGCGCATCATACGCCGCAAGGCCCAGGCCGCTCAGGCCTGAGATGTCGAACAGCCGCGCAGAGGCACCGCTATTTTCATAGCCGGAAAGCCGCGCATGCTCATCGAAGATTTCCCAGGGATGGGCATAATCGAACGCTTCTGCGAACCCCAACCGCTTGGCTACCTCGCAGATGATCCACCAGTCGTGTTGAGCCTCGCCCGGCGGAGGCAGCATTCCCCGCTGGCGGGAAATGCGCCGCTCGGAGTTGGTGACCGTGCCATCCTTTTCCGACCAACCCGACGCGGGCAGCACGATATCGGCAAAGGGCAGCAGGTCGGTATGGGCCACACACTCCGAAACGATGACCAGCGGGCACTTGGCCAGGGCGCGACGCACCTGTTCACCGTTCGGCAGACTCACTGCCGGGTTGGTAGCCATGACCCACAGCGCCGTGACTTCGCCACGCTCGATGGCCTCGAACAGCTCCACCGCCTTGTGGCCCGGCCCGTCAGGCAACGAGGCTGACAGGTGCTCCGTGGACCAGAAGCGGCTGACACGCTGGCGTGCCCCGGGCGTGTGATAATCCATGTGCGCCGCCAGCTGGTTCGCCAACCCGCCCACTTCGCGCCCGCCCATGGCATTGGGCTGGCCCGTGATCGAAAAGGGCCCGGCCCCCGGCAGGCCAATCTTGCCGCCCGCCAGGTGGCAATTGATGATCGCATTGCACTTGTCGGTACCACTGGAGGATTGATTGACGCCCTGAGAGTAGAGAGTGACCACATGCAGCTGGCTGGCAAACCAGTAGTAGAAGGTCTCCAGCCGCTCTTCATCGACGTCGCAGGCCTTCGCGACCGCTTGCAGGCTACCGGCGCTCTGCTGGGCAGCGGCCAGCGCCTGCTCGATCCCTTCGGTGTGCCGCTGCAAATAGATGTCGTCCAGCTTCTGCTGGGCCGCCATCCAGGCCAGCAGCCCGTTGAACAGAAAGGCGTCGCTGCCTGGCGCGATGCCCAGGTACAGATCGGCGATATCACAGGTGTCCGTGACTCGCGGGTCCACCACCACCACGCGCATCAGTGGATTACGCTCCTTGGCGACTTTCAGACGCTGATACAGCACAGGATGATTCCAGGCCAGATTGGAGCCCACCAGCACCACCAGCTCGGCCTCTTCCAGGTCTTCATACTGGCAGGGCACGGCATCCGCCCCGAAGGCACGCTTGTAGCCCGCCACGGCCGACGCCATGCATAGCCGTGAGTTGGTATCCAGATGCGGGGTGCCGAGGAAGCCTTTGAACAGCTTGTTGGCGACATAGTAGTCTTCGGTCAGCAGCTGTCCTGACAGGTAGGCCGCCACGCAGGCATTGCCATGGGCACTTCGCTGGGCCTGCAGCCGCTCGGCCGTGGCGGTCAATGCCTGCTCCCAACTCACCTCACGGCCATCGACCCGAGGGCGCAGCAGTCGCCCATGGTGGCCCAGGGTTTCATGCAGCGCCGTGCCCTTGACGCATAACCGGCCATGGTTGGCAGGGTGCCCGCGATCCCCTTCTACCGCTGCAACGCAGCCGTTTTCCAGAGTAGCCGTCACTCCGCAGCCCACGCCACAGTAGGGGCAGGTGGTGTTGACCTGAGCGGTCGTTGGCATGGCATTTCCTCCCGCGCTAAAAAGCAAAAAGCGCCCAAGCCAGCCTCTCTCAAGAGGCTTGCCTGGACGCCGTTGTCACAGGGGCACGTCACGTGCCGTACTCATCAGTGGTTTGCTGCGTTTAGCGTTATTCGACGCGATTAGTCATTGTGCTGATTATGGGCAAATGTGCTGCAATGAGCCGTTGTTGGTTGTTACCTGGAGTACTGCAAGTATTGGCCCTATATTCCAAAAAACTCATAAATATCAGCAAAAACATAAACCTAAAGAAACCGCCTCTCACATCCTGCGCCTCCACAACACGCCAGCGAGCCTTTCGCTGGTGCAGAATCACTCCACAAGGCACCAAACCAGTGCAGCCATGGCCCATATCACGGCTAATGGGGCCGCTATTGATGACGTCAAGCAGTTGATTTTAAAAAACTATACTTCTCCAGCCATCGGCTGGCCGATTTTTTGCTGCTGCTAGCCATACGAGTTTACATCGCGCAGCCAATGGCGGTTGCGGCATGTAACTGAATCTGCCCATGGGCAACGACGCCCCTGATACCCTTCCTCGTGAAGGTCGTGTCAGGGGCGTTTTTTATTCACAGGAGCCACCATGGAAACGGTCTCTCGATGCACACCCAACGCGCATCTGGTGGTCATTGGCAACGGCATGGCCAGCCATCGACTGGTCGAAACGCTGCTGCGTCACCCGTCGCGCCCAACACGCATCACCGTGATCGGCGAGGAGCCGGTGCCTGCCTACAACCGCATCCTGCTGTCACCTCGGTTAGCCGGTGAACTGGAGCAGCAGGCCCTGACCCTGCAAGACCCAGAGGCCCTTGCCCGGCAAGGCGTGACCCTGCGCCTTGGCCAGCGCGTTGCGCAGATCGACCGTCAACGTCAGCGGGTCATCACTCACTCGGGGGATGCACTCTCTTATGACCGCCTGGTGATAGCCACCGGCTCCCGCTCGGCCATGCCCGACCTGCCGGGGGTCGCCCTGCGCGGCGTGCATGGTTTTCGCACCCTCGAGGACGTGGCCACCCTGGAAGCCATTGCCCAGCGCGGTGGCCACGTGGTGGTGGTGGGCGGCGGCCTGCTGGGCCTGGAAGCCGCCGACGGCCTGCGCAAGCGCGGCGGCCCGGCACTGCGTGTCAGCCTGCTGCAGCGCAGTGAACGGCTGATGAACCGCCAACTGGATACCACCGCCGCCAAATTGCTGGAAACCACCTTGCGGGAACGGGGTATGACCTTTCATACCGGCGTGACGCTAACCGGCCTGCAAGATGACGGCCAGGGCCAGGTCTGTGCCGTAACGCTGGCCGACGGGCGCCAGCTGCCCGCCGATCACGTCATCATGGCAGCGGGGGTTTGCCCCAACAGCGCCCTTGGCCAGCAGGCGGGGCTGGCCTGCGAGCGGGCCATCCTCGTCGATGGCCATTTGACCACTTCCGACCCGCACATCTTTGCGCTGGGCGAGTGCTGCCAGTTCGAACAACATACGTACGGCCTGGTGGAACCGATCTGGCGGCAGGTCGAGGTTCTGGCCGCCGTACTGTGCGGCGAAACGCCAGCCCATTATGCAGAAGCCCCCACGGCCACCAAGCTGAAGGTCAGCGGCGTGCAGCTCTACGCGTTCGGGCCCACAGAGGCGGAACCACACCACGACACGCTGCACTACCTGGATCCTGAAAACGGCGACTACTGCCGCCTGCTGATGCATCAGGGACGCCTGGAGGGCGCCATTCTATACGGTGATACCCGGCACGGGCCCTGGTACTTCGAACAGGCGCTGGCCGCCACCGATCTCACTGCGTGCCGCCATCTGCTGCTGTTTGGCGCAGCCGATGCCCAGGCCGTGCTGGCATCCCACGCATCTTCCCCATTCTCACACCGCGAGGCGGCTTAGCCATGTCTACTCAACATCCCCCACAGAAACTGATCATCGTCGGTAATGGCATGGTCGGTCACCATGTCGTCGAGCAGCTCGTCGACAGCGGTGCGCTGGCCACTTTCGAGGTGACGATTTTTGGCGAAGAGCGCCACCGTGCCTACGACCGGGTTCACCTTTCCGAGTACTTCAGCGGCCGCGATGCGCAGTCCCTGGCCCTGTGTGACGCCGATTATTACGCCACTCACGGCATTACCTTGCGCAGTGGCGAAGCCGTCAACGCCATTGACCGCGAGCAACAAACGGTGCGCACCGCCCAGGGCGCCTACCCTTATGACCAGCTGATCCTGGCCACCGGCTCATTTCCCTTCGTCCCCCCCATTCCCGGCAACGATCAGCCCGGCTGCCTGGTCTACCGTACCCTGGATGATCTGGACGCCATTCGCGCCGCCGCCCAGGATGCCACCAATGGCGTGGTGGTGGGCGGTGGCCTGCTGGGCCTGGAGGCCGCCAACGCGCTGCGCGGCCTGAATCTGGACACCGCCGTGGTGGAGTTTGCGCCCCGCCTGATGCCCATGCAGGTCGATAGCGAAGGCGGCGAGCTACTGCGTGAAAAAATCGAGGCACTGGGGGTTCAGGTACTCACCGAACGGGCCACGCAGCGCATCGAGCCCGGCGACACCAGCCGCCTGCGCATGGTGTTTCAGGATGACAAGGTGCTGGAAACCGACCTCATCGTCTTCTCGGCCGGTATTCGCCCCCAGGATACGCTGGCCCGTGAGTGCGGCCTGCGTATCGGGGAGCGCGGCGGCGTGGTGATCGATGACCAGTGCCGCACCAGCGACCCCAACATTCTCGCCGTTGGTGAGGTGGCGCTGTGGAACCAGAGTATTTTTGGCCTCGTGGCGCCGGGCTACCAAATGGCCAAAACGGCGGTCTCGACGCTGACAGGCGGGGACGCCTGCTTTGGTGGTGCCGACATGAGCACCAAGCTCAAGCTGTTGGGTGTGGATGTCGGCTCTATCGGCGATGCCCACGGCACCCAGAATCCGGGAGCCCGCATGTTCCGCTATCTGGACCCCCTCACCCAGGTCTACCGCAAGCTGGTGGTCAGCAGCGATGGCAAGAAGCTGCTGGGGGCGATGCTGGTAGGCGATAACAGCGTGTACGACACCCTGCTGCAGTATTACGCCAACGGCATCCCGCTGCCCAAAGAGCCCGCTGCGCTGATTCTTCCTCAGCAAAGCGGCGCTGCCTCGGTACTTGGCCCGGATGCGCTGCCGGAAACGGCGATGATCTGCTCTTGCCATAACGTCACCAAAGGCCGTATTTGCAGCGCCATCGACGAGGGTGCCAGCGACCTGGCCAGCGTGAAAGGGGCCACCAAGGCCAGCACGGGCTGTGGCGGCTGCACTTCCCTGCTGAAAAGTGTCGTGGACCACGAGCTGACCGCCCGCGGTGTCGAGGTAGACACCTCGATCTGCGAACACTTCGCCCACACGCGCCAGGAGCTTTACGACCTCGTGCGCGTGGAAGGCATCAAGACGTTCAGCGAGCTGATGGCAAGGCACGGTAACGCCGATACCCACGGGTTGGGCTGCGACATATGCAAACCCGCCGTGGCGTCGATCCTCGCATCCTGCTTCAACGAACCGATCACCGATGCCGCCCACGTGCCGCTGCAGGACACCAACGACACCTTCATGGCCAATATGCAGAAAAACGGCACCTACTCGGTGGTGCCACGCATTGCGGGCGGGGAAATCACGCCTGACAAGCTGGTGGTATTGGGTCAAGTGGCCCAGAAATATCAGCTCTACACCAAAATCACCGGCGGCCAGCGTATCGACCTGTTCGGCGCCCGGCTGGAGGACCTGCCCGCCATCTGGGGTGAACTGATCGAAGCAGGGTTCGAGACCGGCCACGCGTACGGCAAATCCCTGCGCACCGTGAAGTCTTGCGTGGGCAGCACCTGGTGCCGCTACGGCGTTCAGGACAGCGTCGGCATGGCGATTCAGCTGGAGAACCGCTACAAGGGCCTGCGCGCGCCGCACAAGATCAAGTTCGGCGTCTCCGGCTGCACCCGGGAGTGTGCGGAAGCCCAGAGCAAGGACATCGGTATCATCGCCACCGAGAACGGCTGGAACCTCTACGTGTGCGGAAATGGCGGCATGCGCCCACGCCACGCGGAACTCTTCGCCACCGACCTGGATGACGAACAGCTCTACCGCACCATCGACCGCTTGCTGATGTTCTACGTCCGCACGGCCGACCGCTTGCAGCGCACGTCGGTATGGCGTGAAAACCTGGAGGGCGGGCTGGACTACCTGAAAGACGTGATTCTGGAAGACAGCCTCGGCATCGGTGCTGAGCTGGAGCGCCAGATGCAGCACGTGGTGGACAGCTACCAGTGCGAGTGGGCCAACGCCATCAGCGACCCGGAAAAGCTCAAGCGCTTCCGCAGTTTCGTCAACGACCAGCGCCCCGACCCGTCGATCATCATGACTTCCGAGCGTGGCCAGCTGCGCCCCGTATAACTTCGCCCATCCGCCACGAGAATCGCCATGACCGCGACTGCACAGCACACAATGTCCAGTACAGACACCATGTCGAATACAGACACCAGCACTGATATAAGCACCACTGCCAGCGCGAATACCTGGCAGCCATTGTGCACCAGGGCCGACCTGGTCGCTTTTTCAGGCGTGGCCGCCTGGCTGGACACGCCGGAAGGCCCCGCCCAGGTGGCGCTTTTCTACGTACCCGGCCACGAGCACGAACTCTACGCCCTGGACCACCGCGACCCCTTCTCAGGCGCCTATGTCATCGCCCGAGGTATCGTCGGCGACCTGCAGGGCAAGCCCGTCGTGGCCTCCCCGCTGTATAAACAGCACTTCCGCCTGGAGGATGGCCTGTGCGTGGAAGATGACACCATCAGGCTGCGTACCTGGCAGGTACGCTTCCAGGGGGAGGAGGTGTGGATAAAGGGGTAAGGTGAGCCACACGCTTCACCAACGGCGGCAAAACACCTGGCAATCCCGAGGGCTGCCCAATACGGTCGAGTAAGCCGTCAAACGCTGTTCCGCACGGAAACCCGCCTTCTCCAGCACCCGCCTGGAGGCAGCGTTCTCCTCCGCCACGATGGCCTCCAGGCGGGTGATGCCATACAGGCAGCGGGCATCCTCGATCAGGCGGTGGAGCGCTTTATGGGCAAGCCCCTGACCGCAGGCCGCTTGCGCAATGCGATACCCGACGCGGGCTTGGCCGTTGTCGATATCACGCAGATTGGCCCGGCCTACGATCCTGCCGCGCCAACGGACGATCAAGGGGCTCATCCGCCGCTGAGCATGGAGCGCCAGACACTCGACGATGTGCTGAGCCACGCCTTGCGGCGTGTAAAAGCGCTCTGGACGCGCTTCGATATGCTGCTCGAACCAGACGCGCTCGGCTAGCTCGAAATGCAGCAAGTCGATTGCATCTTCTGGGGTGAGCAGATCAAAGGCCACGTCATGGGCATGTTGCATGAGTATCACCTTCCCTGGGGGCGTACGGGCAATTCCGCAAGAAATCGCTGACATTGCCGGCCAACCTGTTGCTATGCTTGCCAGCCTCTTGATTAGGTAGGCATGGGAGCCATCAGTTCATGAAAACAGAAGCCTCGACCCTGGCTTTTTCCGCCTTCATGGCCCTCTTGATCGGCTGTGCAGGCATCATCGCCACGCTGGCCTCGAATTCTCAAGCCATTCTGTTGGACGGCCTGTTCAACCTTATCTACTTTAGCGTAGCGCTGGTGACCATCAAGGTCAGTAAACTCGCCAGCCGTCCGGATAGCGAGTCGTACCCGTTCGGCTACAGCTACTTCGAGTCATTGGTTAATCTATGCAAAGGCTTGCTGATTCTGGGCGTTTCCATCTTTGCCCTGGTCGATGCGGTGGCAGCACTGCTGACCGGGGGGCGCGCCATTTCAGCAGGGCTGGCGGTTCTGTATGCCCTGTTTGCCACCGCGGCGTGCTCTTTGACGGCCTGGGTCATGCACCGCAGTCAAAAGCGTGTCAGCAGCCCGCTGGTGGCCGCCGACAAGCTCAACTGGGTGGTCAACAGCGTGATTTCAGGCGCCGTATTGGCTGCCTTTTGCCTGGTTCTGGTATTTGACCACCTGGGTTGGCAAACCCTGCTCCCGTATGTGGATTCGGTACTGGTCATTGCCGTTGTGGTGCTTTGCCTGGGCGTGCCGGTACGCATGGCCTCACAAGCGCTGGCCGAGCTACTGAACAAGACACCCGAGGAAAGCGTTGCTGCCCCCGTGCGCCAGGCGGTGGCCCGTGGCCTGGCAGACGTGGATACCGAGGAGGTTCGCGTGCGGATGGTACGCCCAGGTCGATTGCTGTACGTGATCGTGCACGTGGTGCTGCCAGAGCACCTGCCCAACCTGTCCTTGAAAACGCAGGACGCCCTGCGCCAACGCATTGATCAAGAGATTCGCCACCACTACGCACCCGTGGTCTGCGATGTGGTGTTTACCGCCGATCACCGCTGGGCGGCCCCCTCCTGCGGCATGCTGATAGAAAAAGCGCGTTGAAGCACTCGCTCCATACCATGAAAGGCACCCGAGGGTGCCTTTCATGTGCTTCTTCACTGTTTTAGCTTATCCGTATCAGGATTCGGGTTCGATGCGATACAGGCCGCCATCTTCCTCGTCGGTCAGCACGTAGAGGTAGCCGTCCGGCCCCTGGCGTACATCGCGAATACGGCCCAGCGTGTCCGCCAGCAATACTTCTTCATGGGTGACTTCGTTGTTGTCGTCCAGCACCAGCCGGTGCAGCTGCTCACGCTTGAGCGACCCTACGAACAGGCTGTTCTGCCACTCACTGACGTCATCAGCGGTGTAGAACACCATGCCGGAAGGCGCCATCGACTCTTCCCACACGTGGGTGGGTGCGGTCACACCGGGCGCTTCGGTGCCCAGACCGATATGGGCATCGGTCGTATACTCAGTGCCGAAGGCCACCATGGGCCAACCGTAGTTGGCGCCCGCTTCGACACGGTAGAGCAAGTCGCCGCCGTTCGGGCCATGGTCTACCGCCCATAGTTCGTCCGTCTCAGGGTGCAAGGTGAGCCCCTGATTGTTGCGGTGGCCATAGGAGTAGATTTCAGGACGCAGGTTGCCGGGCTCGACCCCGATGAAGGGGTTATCCGGATGGGCACCCCCTTCTTCCAGCAGGCGGATCATCTTGCCGCCCGGGTTGGTCAGGTCTTGCGGCAGGTTCTGCACGTTGCGGTCGCCGATGGGGAAAATGATCTCGCCGTTGCCCGGAAACGCGATGCGCGAGCCATAGTGAGCGCCCGGATGGGTGCGCGGCACTTGGGTATAGAGGGTTTCGAGATCGACCAACTCGGCGCTGTCCGCATCGATACGCGCTCGGGCCACCGCCAAGCCGGTGCCGTAATCCGGCTCGTAGGTACTGAAGGCGCGGGGGTCACCAGGGCTGGAGAAGGTAAAGTAGACCCAGCCATTCTCGTCATAATCAGGATGCACGGCCACGTCCAGCAAGCCGCCTTGATTGCCGCCCTCCGTGGCAGACTCCTCATCCTCGTCGATGTCCGTCTTGGGCAAGTTACCCAGCTCGGTCACGCTGTCGCCATCGACCAGGTGCAGGCGTCCGGGACGCTCCGTCACCAGCATCCGTCCATCCGGCAGCCATGCCACCGCCCAAGGATGCTCCAGCCCGCTCAACACCTGCGTGATGGTGAAGCGGGTCTCTTCACTTTCTACGCCACTGGCGACTTCTTCATTGACCGCCCGGACATCAGCGTGAAGGGCGCTCGCGCTGCCCAGCAGCGCAAATGCGGCCGTCCAATGGGGTAGTTTGCCAACGGAAAGAGGTAATCGTCCCTGAGTTTTCATGCGGTGCTCCTTGCTTGAACCAAAAAAGTTAAACATTAGCGTTATCACCGATTCAGCCTAGAAGACCCTGATAGAGGCAGCAACAATAGTTAGCAAGCAAATTTAGTGATCAAAACGCTCACGCATTCGTAACGCTTACTTCAAGCGTCAGGCGGGCGACAAACTCCTCGATCAAGGCCACTACCGTGGATTCTGCCTCACGATGGGGAACGTGGCCGACGCCTGGCAGGATGTCACAGTGGGCTGGGCCGTGGGTGTAGCGCGCAATGCGCTCTGGCTGGCGGTGGGAACCATATTCGTCTCGCTCGCCGTGCAGTACCAGGGTCGGGCACTGCACGCGCTCGAGTGCGGGCACCAGCGTCCACTCTGCAAAGTCGGGGTGCAGCCATGTGTCGATCCAGGCATCGAGCACCCAGCGCGCGTTGTCGCCATGGTACCTGGCTAGCCTGGCAAACTGGTCGGGCTGTTGAAACGCTTCCTTGGCCGCTTCGATACCCTGACGAGTGCGCGGTTCGTTGAACGCCTGCGCGGCGATCGTGATCAAGCCTCGGCAACGCTCCGGCTGTTGGCCTGCACAGTGAACGGCCATGCAGCCTCCTACGCTGTGCCCCAGGGCGATGAAGTGGGTGATTGCCAACGCCTCCAGCAGTGCTGCAACCGCTTGACGGTATTCGTCCTCGATGAAGGTATGGGGCGGTTTCGCCAATCGAGCGTCAGAACGCCCGAAGCCCGCACGGTCGTAGGCAACGACTGGGTGCTGCGTGGCCTGGCAAAGGGCGGCGGGAAAGCTGCGCCATAGTTCCACACAGCCAAGCGAGTCGTGAAACAGCAGAATCGGCACCGCCGAGCGTGCATGGCGCGGCTGCCAGGTGCGGGTAAACAGACGACCGCTGGGGGTATCTACCCAGCGGTCATGAACGGTCACTGCATCCGAGTGTGAGGTCATGGCATGGCTCTTTGTGTTGTCAGTGTTGTGTGAGCTGCTGACAACATAGCATGCCACTGCCGTGCTAGCGCTTCAGGAAATTGCTTTTGACCAGATGCACCACATCATCCATCCGTCCGCTCAACACCGCCTTGGCCGAGTACAGCGCGGTCGAGGCGACCTGCCCTGCTTCTACCTTGGGCGGCATGACCAGCTCCATGGGGTTGACCACTACGTCCAGCA
Organism: Vreelandella stevensii S18214; assembly: GCF_000275725.1. Taxonomy (GTDB): domain Bacteria; phylum Pseudomonadota; class Gammaproteobacteria; order Pseudomonadales; family Halomonadaceae; genus Vreelandella; species Vreelandella stevensii. The sequence goes on from NZ_AJTS01000035.1 coordinate 196,060, forward strand.
GCGCGGGGCCAGGTTGAGCCAGCCACTGGCTGATGGCCACGTCCAGCTCCGACTGCTGCTCTACCCGGCGCCCCCACAGCCCCATGGCCCTGGCTACTTCTCCAAAGTCGGGGTTCTGCAGCTCTGTGTAGCTATCCAACAGCCCCTCCACTTTCTGCTCCAGCTCCACGAAGCTCAGGGAGCTGTTGTTGTACACCACGATCTTGAGCGGGATTCGTTGCTGGACCAGGGTGAGTAAATCGCCCATGAGCATCGTCAGGCCACCATCGCCACACATGGCAATCACCTGGCGATGGGGGTAGGCCAACTGAATCCCCAAGGCCTGCGGGTAAGCGTTCGCCATGGTGCCATGCTGAAGGCTGGAGTGGGTGCGGCGGCCCTCCAGGGCACGGATATGGCGCAGCATCCACACGTTGACACTGCCGGTGTCTGCGGTCAGCACGGCGTTGTCGGCCGCGTGCCGGTCGATGGCCAGGGTCAGCTCTTGTGGGTGGATCGTATCGTTATCCCTGGTTTGATGAGCCGACTTTTCCAGCGACTTGGCATAACGCTTGCGGCATTTTTCCAGCCACCGGGTGTGCGTATTGGGTTGCACCACCTGGCACAGCGCTTCACAGGTGTCCCGAGTGCTGCCGACGATGCCCACATCCACCGGGTAACGTTTGCCTATCTGGGCGGGGTCCACATCTACCTGAAGAATACAGGCGCGCTCCGGGTAGAACTGGCTGAAGGCAAAATTGCATCCCAGCAGCAACAGCGTGTCGCACTCCGCGACGGCATGGTAGCCACCTTCCAGACCATATACGCCGGTCATGCCTACCTGATGAGGGTTATCGTACTCCATGAAGTCCTTGGCACGGGAGGTCCAAGCAATCGGCGCCTGGAGCTTTTCTGCCAGCGCCATGACCTGCTCGCGGGCGTCTTCACAGCCTGCGCCTGCAAAGATGGTGATATTGCCCCCCTTGTTGAGCTGCTCGACGGCGGGCACCAGCGCCTCGGCACTGGGGCGCACGGAGTAGCTGAAACGGTGGGTACGGTAGCCCAAGGTGCTGTCGGGCGTTTGCGTCATGATATCGCCGGGCACGATCAACACCGCCACCCCGCGCTTGGTAAGGGCGGCCTGGGCCGCCAAGGCAGCCATGCGGCGCGCCTGCTCCGGCGATACCACGGTTTCACAAAACACGCTGTACTGCTGAAAAATGGCGCTCTGATCGACTTCCTGAGGAAACTGGCTGCCGGTTTCACCCAGTGATATCTGCGAGGCAATCAATACCACGGGGGAGCCATTACGGTGGGCATCGAACAGGCCATTGACAAAGTGCAGGCTGCCAGGCCCACAGGAACCGGCACATAGCGCCAGCTCCTGAGTAATATAAGCCTCTCCTCCTGCTGCAAAGCCGCCCGTTTCCTCATGGCGAACGCCTATCCATTCGATATCGCTCTGCCGGAGGGCATCGGTAAAGTGATTCAGCGTATCCCCTACCACGCCATAACAACGTTTGGCACCGGCGTCTTGCAGTGTTTCGACAATGATTTCAGCTACATTTGCGCTCATTTGCGACTCCTTTCGCGACGATGACATTTAGGCACTCCTTTCAGCCTAGCTGCTGTGACGCGGCTTTGCCGAATGGATGAACGCAAAGCAAATGCTGCATTGCAGCAAAAGACGTCTATAATGAATAGGCGGTATCCCAAGAGGAGTACGCAATGACACTATCAACGGATCTAACGAACGAGGATACGGAAGTAGTCAACTTCTGGTGCCAATACGCACAGTGGCAGCAGGCCGCCAACGAAGCCGTCAGTGCTTATGTCGATCAGCGTCAGTCCGATCAGTAGCACGCGGCCGCCCGACTTTTCTGTATTTCTCTCCCTCCCTTAGACGAAAAGATAACACCCCAAGCCGACATGACCTGTCGGCTTCTTTTTCTATGAAAACCTTTTCCATTCAGTCAAATAGGAGAATTTTAGACTGGCCTGTAAGCAATCGCTTACAGGCTATGGCAAAACACCTACACCCTTTGGACTAGCCAGCTCGTTCAAAAGCGAATAATATTCATATCACAGCTAACTTGCTGCAACGCACAACGCAGGCTGTGTATAACAAAAACGACTCATTAACCTCTGCTCCAGGAGTAAGTGCCATGCCGACTACCCGTAGCCAAGCCAACCCCGATGTCATGGAAGTATGGGCAACCCGCGCACTGCAACAGCGTGCCGCCTTCGATGCCCTGGCCGACTATATGCGCCAGCAATAACCCTTGCCATACGGCTCCCCAAAACGCTCCGCCAGTGCGTATATATAGATACGTCACGCAGGAGCGTTTTCTTTTACCGCACTTCCCTTTTTCTCATTACCAGCACGTTGCCCGTGACGCCTCTTTATTCATTTTGAACCTCTGATCGTCAGGTTCATTGACCTATTATGAATTCGCACAGAGCACAATAAAGATGGCTTTGGGTAGAGACGCGTCAAAAATTCATTTAACATTACCTCGCTTTAAACAGCAGTAAGCATTATGCAAACTGGAATAGTCATATAAAAGAAGGAACGACAGGCCACCATGTCGGATCAGCAAATGCAGCAAATCGGCGATCAAACGATTGCGCAATTGGATGCTGAAAACCAGGTGGCTCCTGGCGATAGTGAGTACGCGCAGCGTTTGGCTAATCTCACTCAAGGTTGGGAAACCGTCGATGGCAGCACGCTGGAATATGACGTTTACTTGCGTGATGAAATCAACGCCTTTGCGGTGCCCAACGGCGCTATCCGGCTTTACAGCGGTTTGATGGATGAAATGAGCGACGAAGAAGTACAGTACGTGATTGCTCATGAAATTGGCCATGTGGTGCTCGGCCACTCCAAGCGCGCCTTTCAAGTCGCCTATGCCGCCTCAGCCGCGCGTGAAGCAGCTGCCGCAAGCGGCAGCACCACCGCAGCGGCACTCTCCAGTTCCGAGCTGGGTGCGCTGGGTGAGAAACTCGTCAATGCTCAGTTCTCCCAGCGCCAGGAAAACGAAGCCGATGACTTCGCCCTGGAACTCATGCGCCGCCACGACCTGAATACAGAAGCCTCCGTTTCAGCGCTGCGCAAGCTCGAGGCCAAGTATGGCAATAGCCGTAGCGTCTTCTCCAGCCACCCCGCTGCCGGTGATCGCGCCGACCGCCTGGAAGCCCAGCTCTAATGTAGCTTGGCCACGAGACGCGGCAAATTTGATCGTTACTGGTTTGATCGTTACTGGGCAGCCTATGCCTGGTAACGATCATGGAGGCCTAGTTCTGGCTCAATCCTTCGGTTGTTGCGCTTCGAGTTCGGCCAGATAGCGCTCTTGCAAGATGTACATACGCTTTACATCGCGATATTTGCCATTGATGAAAAACTCCTGCACCAAATGCCCTTCTTCGATAAAACCGCTTTCCTCGTATAAGTGAATGGCCTTGACATTCTCTACCGCGACGATCAGATAGACCTTATGCAAGTTCAATATGGTGAAAGAGTAGTGTAGCGCTTGCCGTATCAGCGAACGTGCGAATCCTTTGCCCTGATGCTCTGGCGTAATGATGATCTGAAACTCGGCGCTACGGTGGATGTAATCGATTTCGATCAACTCCACCAGGCCAATCGCACTACCACTACTGTCTTCGGCAACAAAGCGGCGCTCTGCGTTATCATGAATATGCTTGTTATAGAGCTCTTCCAGCTCATCGAAGGACTCGTAGGGCTCTTCGAACCAGTACGACATGATGCTCTGGTTATTGTTCAACTCATGCACGAAGCGCAGGTCGTTGCGCTCCAGCGCCCTTAGATACAGTACTGGGCTCATGATAGGTGTCTCATTCAATCGCGTTGACTCAGTGGGTTACCGGGCTTTGTCTGGTGGATGAGCGATAAGTTCAGCGTGCCCGCTGGCCCCGTTCGAAAGAAAACAGGTCGCTCAGCGGATGCCGCCTGCCTTCGAGATGGGCTCTCAAGAGATGTGCACCTATCATGCTGTACGTAATACCATTTCCGCCATAGGCCATGGCAAAGTGCACGTTCGGCCCCAGCGCCTCATGGGTCCCGAAATAAGGCAGCCCGTCCTCGGTTTCAGCAAAGGTACCTCCCCAACTGAAGGCAGGCGTCATACGCAGAGAAGGCCATAACGAGAAGACCCTTTCGGCCAGCGATGCCGCTTTTTCAAGCACTCGGGCGTCCCTGCGTTCAGGAAGATCCTCCTCGTCATCCTCACCACCCACCAGCAAACGCCCATCATGGGTGGAGCGTAAATAGAGGTAGGGGCGCGCCGATTCCCAGACCATGGTATCGCGAAGCTTGCCGAGCATGCCGCATGGCAAAGGGTCGGTGACGAACGCGTAACTGCTGCGGTTGCTGGCGACCGGCTCTGGCAGCCATGTCTGGCTTTCATAACCGGCCGCAATGATCACCTGCTGACAGCGTACCAGGGCGCCGTTGCGCAAACGAACCCCCATGGTCGCTCCGTCTGCCTCCAACGACTCCACCGCCGTTCGATCGTATACGTGCCCACCTCTGGCAACGACCTCATCGAGCAGTTGGTAAGCCATGCGGTAAGGGTCCACGGTAGCCGCCAGATGCGAGAGGATACCGCCGGGTGCGTTAAAGCCATACGCCTCCTGCAACTGCTCGGGCGAACACCACTGCACATCGAACCCCCACCGCTTGCGAATGGCAAACTCGTCCCGAAGAGAAGAGAGATGGTCCGCTTCACTGGCAAAATAAAGGCTCTGTTGACGACGAAAGGCGATATCGCCCAGCTCTGCCGCACGGGCGGCCAATGCATGAACCGCCTCGGCACACCCCTGATAGGCCATGACGGCACTCGCTTCACCGTATTGCTGTGCCAGGTGGTACAAGTGTGTATCGATTTCGTACTGCAACAGCGCCGTACTGGCCGCCGTGCTGCCCCACCCCACGTCACGACGCTCGAGGACGGCCACGTCATGCCCATGACGTGTCAGCTCGTCGGCGATCAACGCCCCGGTGATACCGCCGCCGATGATGGCTATGTTTACCTGAAGATCATGGGTAAGCTGAGGATAACGGGTCAACAAGCCATTGCTGACCGTCCAGAAGGGGTAGCCACTTTTAAGATCCATTTTTTCGCCTATGCTGGGTGATCCTGTCACCCATTAACCATAGTGGTTTATCGGTGATCTGCCCGACGGCCACGCTGTGAACAAGGAGTCACGATGATCGATTTACGTAGCGATACGGTCACTCGCCCCACCTCCGCGATGCGGGCAGCGATGCTGGAAGCGCCTCTGGGCGACGATGTCTGGGGCGACGACCCGACGGTCAACGCCTTTCAAGCGACCCTTGCCGAGCGCACGAGCAAGGAGGCTGCCCTGCTGTTCCCCAGTGGCACCCAAAGCAACCTGGTGGCGCTCATGGCGCACTGCGAACGCGGCGATGAGTACATCGTGGGCCAGAATGCTCATACTTACCGCTACGAAGGCGGCGGCGCCGCCGTGTTGGGCAGCATCCAGCCACAGCCGATAGAAAACGCCGCAGACGGCAGCCTGCCACTCGACAAAATCGCTGCCGCCGTCAAAGCCGACGACGTTCACTTTGCCCGTACGCGGCTCCTGGCGCTGGAAAACACCATCGGTGGAAAAGTGCTGCCCGCCGAGTACGTTCAGCAGGCCACCGAGCTGGCGCGCGCTCACGGGCTGGCAACACACCTGGACGGCGCTCGGCTCTTCAATGCCGCCGTCGCCACGGATACCTCGCTGAAGCAGCTGTGCCAACCGTTCGACAGCGTGTCACTCTGCTTTTCGAAAGGGCTGGGCACGCCCATGGGCTCAGCGCTGGTAGGGTCACACGCGTTAATTGAGCGCGCACGGCGCTGGCGCAAGATGGTAGGCGGCGGCATGCGCCAGGCGGGCATCATCGCTGCGGCCTGCCAGCATGCCCTCGACCATCACGTGGCCGACCTGGCCCATGATCATCGCCGCGCGGCGCGTTTGGCAGAAGGGTTGGCAGCGCTGTCCGGGCTCGAGGTCACCTCTCACGCCACCAACATGGTGTTCTTGCGCGTCGATCAGGCCCACGTGGCCCCGCTGGCTGCCTGGCTGAAAGAGCACGACATTCTGATCCAGCTGCTTTACGCCACGCGACTGGTGATCCATCGCGATATCGATGACGCCGCTGTCGAGCGTGTGCTGGAGGTCATGGGGCGCTACTTCGACGCGGCGGCATCACGATAGCAGTGTCGACCCCAAGGCCAGGTGCACGGCAATCACCAGCATCATCACGCCAATGGCGCCATCGATGACGCGCCAGGCGCCGGGGCGAGAGAGCCAGGGGGAAAGCGCCGAGCCACCCCAGGCCAGCAAGCTGAACCAGAGAACCGAGGCCGTCGCGGCGCCCGCCACGAACACGCCGGCGCTCTCCTGCTGGGCCCCGACGGCAGGAATCAACAGCAGCGTATCCAGATACACTTGTGGATTGAGCACCGTGACAGCCAGGGTCGCCAACAGCACGCCGCGTAAACTGCGTGTGCGTGCGTGGTTGGCGGTCAGCCCCTCTCGGCCACTACCTGCACGCCACAAAGCCTGGGCGGCCAGCCAGCCCAGAAACAGCACCCCTACCCAGCGCAGGACTTCCATGGCATTGGGCATGGTCAGCAGAAACGCACTGACGCCAAACATGCCCGCGGTCAACAGCACTATGTCCGCACTCATGCACACGCCCGCCGACCACCAGTGGTACTCACGACGAATGGCCAACCCCAGCACATAGGCATTTTGTGCCCCAATGGCCATGATGATCCCGCCGCATACCACGAGCCCCGTTATATAGCTCTGCCACATGACCTATCCCTATCGCCGCTGCAAGAAGTGAAGCGCTACGATAGGCGGCAACGTCAATAAATAAAAATCATACTGCGAATAGGCCATTAGCTTTTCTTATAGGCGTGACGTCTCGCTTGCCACGCAGGAGCAACACCACCCTGCTGCTCAAGGCACCTCATGCGTGCCGGGATCTCAAGAAAAGCGACACCAAACCGAGTGCGCGGCAGCGGGTGGGATCGTCATGGTGCTTTCATCCGCTCACTCGGGCCACCGCGTCGCGGCTGGCCGCTGCGCGCTGCTCACCGGTGAGTTCGACGAGCTGCCCGCCGCGCATTTCCAGCAGTCGGTCGGCCTGGTCGAAATAGTGGTCATCGTGGCTGATCACGACCAGCGTTTTGCCCAGTGCCCTGAGCTGCGGCAGTAGCTCGCGGTAGAAGACGCGCCGAAACTGAGGGTCCTGGTCGGCAGCCCACTCGTCCAGCAGCAATACATCGCGCTGTTCGGCTACCGCCAGCAGCATGGCGAGGCGCTTGCGCTGGCCCTGGGAGAGGTTGGCATTAGTGACGCGGTCGCCGTCGAAATCGAGCTTGTTCTGCATGGCCAAGGCGGCCAGCCACTGTTCCACCAGGGCCGGGTCGGGTGCATCGCCCCCTGGCCCCATCAACCGGTCAAACAAGTGCAAGTCTGTGTAAATGGCCGAAAAGTGCTGTCGATAGCGTGTCCAGTCTTGGTCGCGCAGCGGCTTGCCATCGACGCGGACACAGCCACGCTGCGGGTGGTAAAGCCCGGTCAGTAGCCTCGCCAGGGTCGATTTTCCGCTGCCGTTTCCGCCAATCAGAAAGACCACTTCGCCACGCTTCAAGGTCAGATCGATAGGACCAATGGCAAAGCCCGAGCGCGACTCCTCATCCGGATAGCGATAGCAGACCTGCTCCAGGGTCAGTTCCTGCCAATCGTGGCGCAGGGCCGCGTGGCCGAAGGTCTCACTGTGCTCGGCCAGCTCCAGACTACGAATCTTTTCAAACGCGACTCGGGCGTTGATCAGCGTCGGGAAAGCGCCTATCGCCTGTATCAGCGGCGCGCGCAGAAACAGCAGAGTCAGCGAAAAGGTGGTGGCCACCTGCACCGATGCCCAGCCAAGGCCATTGGCCAAAAAGAAGGTGATGCCAATCGCCCCTAGCATCATGATGTTGAACCAGTTCACGGCGCTGAGATGATAGGTATCGCCCAGAATGTAATGACGGCGACAATCCTTGGCGTTGGGCGTATAGACATCGCGGTACAGCCATTCGGCGCGGTCGCGGTTGAGCGCCAGCTCTTTGCGCCCCTCGATAACGGACTGGTAATCCGCATAGAGACGGTCCTGTATCTCGCGCAGTTTGGCCATGTGCCCATACACCCTCGCCACCAGACGCATACCGATGACCACCGTCACGATCACCCACAATGCGGAGATCCCCAGCATGGCAGGCGAAAGCCACCACAGGTAAAGCGTGGCACCCACCGTCAGCACCCCGCCTTGCACCAGCTCCGGCAAACGTATGAAGGCAACGGTGACCGAGTTCACATCGGTGGAGAGGCTCGCCAACAGGCGCGCACTGCCGATTTGCTCGGCACGCTCGAGATGGGTATCCAGAATGCGCTTGATCAACTGCCCCCGCAGCCGATAAACGAACTGGTGGCCCAGCGTGGTCAGCGCCAATTGCGATGCCAGGGTAATCACCAGCAGCAGCGCGATAAGCCCCAGAAACTCGGGCAGAATACGCCAGGGATCAACGAAGGAACCCAGCAGGCGCTGATTGATAAACGCGATGACGCCAATGCCCAGGCCTGCACTGGCCAGACTCAGTAGCAACACGGCGACGAAGGGCCAGCGGTAATCACGCCATACGATCTTCAACAGCTCCATCACCACGACTCCTGGGCTTTTTTCTTATCACCACCAATAGAGAGGGCAATCACAACCGCCGCAGCCCCCACATGAAATAGGCGCCGCCGATCAAGGACGCCACCAGGCCCGCCGGTATCTCATAGGGAAAAATAATCTGGCGCCCTACCCAGTCCGCCAGCACCATCAGCAGCATGCCGATCAACGCCGCGCCCAACAGATGCTGCCCTGCCCGAGAGAAGCCGACCAGGCGCGCCATGTGCGGTGCCAACAGGCCAATGAACGACAGTGGCCCAACCACCAGGGTGGCGCAGGCAGTGAGTAGCGCCACCAGCAACAGCAGCGCCAGGCGGGCGCGGTTAAGCGTTACCCCCAGCGCTCTGGCCGTCGCTGGGCCTAATGGCAAGATATCCAGCCAGCGGGTAAAGGGCAGCGTAATCAGTGCCAATACCGCGGCAATCCCCCCTACCACCACCGCATGGGTGATATCCACGTAATAGGTAGACCCCGCCAGCCAGGCGATCACCTGCTGACCACGCGGGTCGCCGCCCGCCAGCATCACGCTGCGTACGGCGTCAAACAGCGCACTCACCGCCACCCCGGTGAGCAGCAAACGTTCAGGGAGATAGCCGCTATTGCGGTTGATGCCCACCAACACCACCAGCGTTGCGAAAGCGCCCAGGGTACCCACGCCAATCAGCATCATATTGGTGGGTGCGGGCAGCAGGAAAATCCCCAGAATCAGCGCGATGGCACAGCCACCGCTGATACCCAGCACTTCCGGGCTGGCCATGGGGTTGGCGGAAAGGCGCTGGAGTATCGTCCCGGCAATGGCCAGCATCAACCCGCTGGCAGCGGCCGCCATCACCCGCGGCAAGCGCCACTGCATCACATTCCAGCTCTCTGGCGAGAGCAGGTACCAGCCATCGACCCCCTGGCCTACGAGCAGCCCCAGCAACGTGGCAGCCAAGAGTGCGAGGATCAATCCGGTGACCAAGCGTGACGGCGCAGCATGGCGGCGGGCAACGACACTCGCTCCTCTGGGCGGCTGATCGCCCTGCAGTTTCAGGCGCGGAATCAGCCACATCAGTAGCGGTGCCCCCAGGGCACCGGTAACCGCCCCGGTGGGAATGAAGGCTGCCCCCATACCACCGAACTGCTGCAGCAGCAGGTCCGTGGTCGCCAGCAGCACCGCGCCCAGTAGCGTGGACCATATTAGTCGTGGACCTAACCGACGTGCCCCGGCCATGCGCACGATATTGGGTGCCGCCAGGCCGATAAAGCCAATGATGCCCACCACGCTGACGATACTGCCGGTAATGAATACCGCCAATCCCATCCCCGCAAAGCGTAGATAGGCAAGCGACACCCCTAGGCTTTTGGCGCTGGCATCGTCCAGTTCCAGCACTGCTAGCGGGCGCAGCAAGAACCAGGCAGCAACGCAGCTAATCGCCAACCGAGGCCAGAGCACGGCCACGCCGTCCCAGCCATTTTGCGCCAGCGACCCCGCCCCCCAGATCAGCAGCCCCGACAGCGCCTCATGGTTGAACAGCAGTAGCGCTGTCGAGAGCGCGCCCAGGTACAAATTGACGACCAGGCCCGCCAACACCACCACGATAGGCGCCAGCCCCCGACGCCAGGAAAGCAGAAAAACCAGCCCCACGGCCAGCGCGCCGCCCAGCAGAGCCACCCATTCACGCCCCACCACTAATAAGCCAGGAGGCATTAACGTGGCGGTCATCAACGCCAAATTAGCACCCGACGCCACGCCCAACGTTGTCGGCGACGCCAGAGGGTTGCGCAGCACCTGCTGCATGAGCACGCCTGCCAACCCCAAACCGGCCCCGGCAAGCAGCGCAATCGATAAACGCGGCCACCAGGCGTAGTGCAGCAGCAGCTCATCGACGGTGTCGAAAGAGGGGGCTACCAACGCTTTCCAGCCCAGCGCAATTCCCCCCTGACTCTCCAGGCCTACCCAAAACAGCACCATCATGGGCAGGCTAAGCAATAGGCAGGCCTTGGCAGGTGACACTCCGCCCAGGCGCCCCGCGGTACTTAACATAGCGAGGCCTCTTTGGCGGGACTCATGCCGCTCGCAACACTGGACGTGATAGCCAACACCCTCATGGTCTTACCCTTACCTGCATGAAAACGCGTGAACGGAAATTGCTGCATAGATCATTAACAGCGATTCTAAATGATAATAATTAGCACTACAATTGACCTTTCATACACAGGAGACCTTCCGATGGCGGCTAAACCAAATTACCGGCTTTTCGATATCACCCTCGCCCGGCGCACCCATGTCAGTGCCTCGTTAGTCCGATTCACTTTTACCGGCCCAGAGGTTGGCCACATGGCAACCTACGCTCCTGACCAACGCGTCAAACTGTTCTTCCCCAAGGGGGGCGGCAGTCTCGACCCACTGTTCGAGATCGCCAAGCTGGAAGAGCACGACTGGTACGGCGCTTATCGCGCGCTGCCAGACGCCCAACGGCCCGCTGCACGCACCCACACCATCCGTGCCCTGCGCCCAGAACAAGCTGAAGTGGATGTAGAGTTCGTGCTGCATGGCGACAACGGCCCTGCCTCACGCTGGGCCATGCATGCCCAGCCAGGCGACCGGCTTGCCATGACCGCCCCCGACGCCAATGCAGAAGGCCCAAAGCAGGGCTACGAGTGGAAGCCGCCTCAAGGCGTACGCCGTATTTTGATCATTGCCGACGAAACCGCTCTCCCCGCTGCCGCCGGTATTCTGGAAACCCTCGATGGCCTGCCGCTCAAACCCAGGGTCGAAGCGCTGCTCGAAGTGCCCCGCAGTGACGACGTTCAGCCGCTGCCTCAGGCCGCCAAACTGCACTGGCTGCCCCGCGATGCCGAACCCGACTACCAACACGGTGAACTACTGATGAGAGCGCTGCGCGATATCGATTTGCATAAGGAAATTCAAGCGCTGGGCGGCACTGGCATGCCCGGCGTTACCAACGACGAATACGACGATGAGGACGGTCCTCTCTGGGAACCCGCCACACTGGACGATAGCGCGCCCTTCTACGCCTGGATCGCTGCTGAAACCAAAGTCGCCATGAGGCTACGCCGCTATCTGGTCAACGAACGCGGGCTACCCAAACAGTACGTCACCAGCATGGGTTACTGGCGTCAGGACAAAGCCAATGGTTAAAGGAATGGCTCACAACGAAGCACTGAATAACGGCGGCACGAGCGCGCCGGATCGAACACCCATTGGCTGGATGATCTCCCCTGCCGACCTACTGCATGGTCCGCTTTCATGGCTATTATGCGGGCTCGTCGTCGGCCATATCGCGATGGCACTGATCCACCGCTACTGGCTGAAAGACAACGTATTGGCGCGAATGGTGGAGGCAAGAGACCGGTAGCAGCTGTGTCCACGCGTTCCATGTTGGCAACCATGTACAGATCATGTGTACGAAGTGCATGGGCGTGATCGTAAAATCTTTTCACCCTCCCTATTAAAATGAGAACCATTAGCACTAGAATGGCACCTTCCGGTCTATTCATCGTCAGGAGTCATTCATGTTCGAGGTCAAAGGCGCCACCTTTGAAATCAATGGTAAGCGCATTCTTGCTCCCATTGAGCACACCTTTCATGAGGGCAAGGTATACGGTCTGATAGGCCACAACGGTTCGGGCAAGTCGACACTGATCAAACTGATGGCGCAGCAGCAGCCCATCACCGAAGGCGATATTTACTTCGACCAGCACCCCTTGAGCGCCTGGGGTAGCCGCGAATTTGCACGCCAGGTGGCCTACCTGCCGCAGCATTTGCCCAGCGCTGAAAACCTCACAGGCCGTGAGCTGGTGGCCTTTGGCCGCTACCCGTGGCACGGGCTGCTGGGGCGTCACAACCAGCAGGACAAGGAAGCCATCGAGCGTGCCATTGCCCTGACGCATACGGAAGCCTTTGCCGACCGCCTGGTAGACACGCTCTCCGGCGGCGAACGCCAGCGCGTATGGCTCGCCATGCTGATTGCCCAAGGCAGCCGCTTTTTATTACTGGACGAGCCACTGGCCGCCCTGGACATTGCCCACCAGGTGGAAGTGCTGGCACTGGTGCGCCAGCTGTGCGACGAACTGAACCTGGGCGTTATCATCGTGCTCCATGATATCAACATGGCCTCGCGTTACTGCGATGACCTCATGGCGCTGCACAGCGGGCGCCTGCTGGCCCATGGCGCCCCCGAAGCACTGATGCAAAATGCCACTCTGGAAGCTATTTACGGGCTCCCCATGCAGGTGATGCCCCACCCCAATGGGGAGCACCGGATTGCCGTCGCCCAGTAGGGGCGGCCAGGCCAGTCAGCCACATTGAGTGCTGGCAAGTCCGCCGTACATTGGGGGAAGATAGGCTGGTTACCTTACCCCCAATAGAGCGGCCATGGTGGACTACAAATCTCTTCAAGCACTGGCAGCGGTCATGGAAGGCGGCGGGTTCGAGCGCGCAGGCGATCTTCTCGGCCTGTCCCAATCTGCCGTGTCACAACGCATAAAATCGTTGGAAACCCGCCTGGGTCAACCGGTACTGATACGCCACCCTGAGCTGGCCCCTACCCCCGCAGGGCAGCGCCTGCTGACCCACTATCAGCAGGTACGGCTGCTCGAACGCGACCTCCGACAAACCCTCCCGACACTGGATCAACAAGCCTCCCGATTGAGAATCGCCGTCAATGCCGATAGCGTCGGTACCTGGTGGGCCGATGCCGTCGCCCCCATCTGCCTTGCCGAAGGTATACTGCTGGATCTGGTGATCGAAGATCAGGAAATCGGCTTGAAACGCCTGAAGGATGGCGATGTGGCGGCCTGCCTGTGTTCAACGCCTACGCCCATGGCAGGTGCGCGCTGCATCAAAGTGGGCGAGATGGTGTACCTACCGCTGGCCTCCCCGGGCTATGTGGCACGTTTCTTCCCGGATGGCCCAACGGCCACGGCCTTTCAACACGCACCGGCCATCGTGTTTGGCCCGCACGACCAGCTGCAGCATCGCTTTCTGGCGCAGTGTGGCTACCATGGGCATTTTCCCTATCACTTGTGCCCTTCTTCCGAAGGTTTCGTGCAGCTGGCCACGGCAGGCATGGGGTATGGCATGGTGCCCCAATTACAGGCCGCTGCTCAGCTGACCAGTGGGCAACTGGTGAGTATTGCACCAGACAGTTCGCTCTCGGTACCGCTTTACTGGCACTTCTGGCGGCACAGTGGCGACCTGCTGCATCGACTAACCGAAAGACTGAACCATTTCACGCTTTAGCACCAATCTGGCTTTACCTTCATGCCTGCATCTTCAAAGCTGGCTACACTCACGTGTGTATCGTTGGATGATCAAACGTAGCCAACGGGGCAAAGCACTGGTCGCGACGTGATTAATTTGCTACTACTGTCATCGACACACCCAGTGACAACGTATAGCGCTCGCCCGGGCCAAGGGAACCCTACAGAGGCCTGTCGAGAAAAGAAGAAAAATCAAAAAAGCGATGCTTATGGGTCCTCTCTGTTGGGTAAAGCGCCTGCTGGCCGTCCTGCTGCTGTGCCTCCTGAGCACAAGCTCGTGGGCGGTCGCGGCACCGGCACTGTCTGTTTCACCGGACCAGCCGTTTTACTCGCTCAATAGCAACACTCGCTACTGGCACACACCGGAGTCGTTGACGCTGCGCGAGCTGCTGGCACTTGACCCGGCCTTCACGCCGGTATCGCAAACGTCTGACCTGCATTTTGGCTATACCGCCGAAGAGTCCTGGCTAACCACTCGCCTACATAACGCCTCACCGCATCCGGTCCAATGGCTACTCAAATTCGAGTATCCGTTCATCGACAGGATTGCGCTCTATACGCTGCGCGACCAGTTCAGCGAAGTACAGCTCGGGGGCAGCACTCTGCCCGTGGATGAGCGTGCCCTGGCCCATCGCCAGATCGTCTTTCCCATTCATCTGGAAGGAGGAGAAAGCGTCACGCTGTACCTGCAAGCCAATACCTCCGGCAGCAAGTTCTTGAGCTACAGCCTAATGACCCCTGATGCGTTCCATGCGCAGAACGATCGTTACAACTTCTGGCTGGCCACCTACTTTGGCATGCTGCTCGCCTTGGGGCTTTACAACTTTTTGCTGTTCTTTGGCCTGAAAGAACGGGTCTTTTTGCACTACGCCCTGTTTGCTTTCGGCTTCACCCTGGCCATTCTGACCTTCAACGGCCTTGGGACACTGATGTTCTGGAGCTTTCTGGCCGAGCAGACCCCGCGACTGGTGGCCATTGGTTTTACCTTCGCGTCCGCCATGGCGACCCTGTTCGCCCAGAGCTTCTTGAACACGGCGCACTATACCCCTCGATGGCATCGCGTCATTTCACTGTTTCGGGTCTACTGCTGGTTGGCCTTGGCAGCGTCACTGGTGTTACCCATCCCACTGGCTTTGGTATTGACTGATGTCACGGGCCTGAGCGCCTCGCTGTTGCTATTGATATGCGGCATCTACGGCAGTTGGCGGCGTGTGCCCAGTGCCCGTCTCTTCGTGTTGGCGTGGAGCATTTTTCTGCTGGGTGCGGCGGTGTTTGCACTACGCAACATGGGCGTTCTGCCCGCCAACTTCATTACTTTGCACGGCATTCAAATCGGCTCGGCACTGGAAATGCTGCTGCTATCGTTTGCCCTGGCCGCCCGCTTCAACAAGCTCAAACGCCAGAAGGAGCAGGCACAGGCCGATACGGTAGCCATGCTCAAAAAGCAGGAGGCCATCCTGGAAGCCAAAGTAGCCTTACGCACTCAGGCGCTGGAACAGCTTGCCAACCATGACATGCTGACGGGCCTATTGAACCGCAACGGACTGACACGCTGCGCAGCGGCTGCCTTTAATCAGAGCTATCGCACCCACGAGCCAGTGGCACTGATCATGTGCGATCTCGACCGGTTCAAGCCCATCAATGACCAGTACGGCCACGATGCCGGGGATTTCGTGCTGCAACAGGTGGCCAAGCGGCTCGCCCATGCAGCGCGACTGGGCGACCACTGCGCTCGGTTCGGGGGCGATGAGTTCATCGTCCTGCTGAAAAGTGTCCAGCAACCGGACATCCTGGACAGCGTATGCCAACGCATCGAGCACTCCATCCGCTCCCCCATCAAACTGCCTTGTGGGGTCAGCGTCTGCGTCGGCATCAGCCTTGGCGTTAGCGGGCTGCATTGCTATCAGCGCAGCGACGAACAGGGCCACGACGCGCTGCTGGAGCGCATGATTCACGAGGCCGACCAGCATATGTACGCTGCCAAGGCACGCACTGACGCTGCCGCTTATCGCTACTCTGCCAGAGGTTAGCCACGCTCAGGCAAACATCAATAACCCCGCGCATACCGCCGCCCCACCGGCGAAGGGTAAAAAACGGCTGTGACGATCTTCCGGCAGCTCCTCTTTCAGCACATTTAACACCAGCCCCCCCGCCACGAAGGCGTACAGCAGGCTGATCAAGGCATCCGTGAGCTGAATGGCGTGGCCAATCAGCCAACCCGCGAACACCGCCGCCGCCAATACCCACCGGCCCTTCATCAGATAGCGCTGACGATGGTGCTGAACCAGCCCGTGGTCGTTGACCAGAAAGTGAAACCCCATGGCCAGGAAGAAGAACAGGGCTTCCGGCAGCTGGTTGTCGCGGTACACCAGCAGATAACCGATCAACAGGTTATAGAGCGCAAAGGAGCCAATATGGATCCAGAACACGCCCCGCAGCTTGCCCAGCGATACCCGTTTCTGAGGCATGTCTCGATGGGAGTAGACCTTGGCCAACTGTTCCAGCCCATAGAACACGCCAAGCCCCACCAGGGCCGTCAGGTAGGCATTGTGCTCGAGAATGAACAGCGGCCCATGCTCGGTGATGGTGTCGTGAGCGTCACTCAAGGCGGGAAAGATATGGATAAAGACATAGCCTACCGACACACCGCCCGCAAACGAGAGCCAGGCGCTGCGCGGCAGGGCATTGAGCCGCTGCAGCTTGCCAGCGTATAGATGGATGGCCGCCAATCCCAGGGCGAAAGCAAGCTGCTGGGCCATGGTGATCACACTCCTTGTGACGCGGTGAGAACTCGTTTAGTCGAATAGACTCATGCGCTTCATCACGTTGTCGCGCTTGATGCGCCAGTGGAACAGCGCTCCAGCCACGTGCAGCGTAATCAACACTACCAGCGCCCAGCCCACCCGCTCGTGCCACATGAACAGCGTTTGCGAAAGCGCTTCGTGGCGCCCCAGAAGGCCCGGCAAGTGCCAGTGGAAAAACTCCACAGGAAAGCCGCCCGTGGCCGTGGCGGCCCAGCCCAGCAGCGGCATGACGACCAGCGCCGCATACAGCAGATGATGCACGCTGGTACTTACCAGACGCTCGAAGGTCGACAGCGGCGGGTCATGGTCGGGCACGACGAATGCCAGTCGCGTTACGATACGCAGTGTCATCAGCAGCAGAACGGCCACGCCTAGCGTCTTGTGGCTGGTATACAGCAGGTTGGTCAGCGTATTGCCCAGCAGGCCCAGCGTCCGCTCGTAGCCCAGAAAGCCCAGCGTCAGCCCGGTGGCCAGTCCCAGCAGAACGGCCCCCGCCACCAGCCAATGCAGCACACGGTGGGGGTAGATATAGTGATCAAGCTCGTGCATTCATGACTCCCTGCCCCGTCTCATCGTTATCATCAGCCTGCCACCTTCGCGGCACGACGTTAAATTACTATAGTCATGGAATAGCGTACTGCATGAAATAGCCTACCGCCTGTTTCTCACGTCAAATCAACCCTCACTGGGCACGGCCAGCTGTTCTCGAATCAGCTCTGCCAACCGCCGGGCAGGCTCGGTGGGCCGGTGCGGCGCTCGGTGCAGCGCCAGTTCAATCATCGGCAAGGCGGGCAGCCCGCTGCTTTCATCCAGCGGGCGCAGTGAGGGCGTCAGCATACTGCGGGTGACCACCACCACGGCAAGCCCAGCGGTGACGATGGGCGCCAGCCCGGCCATGGACTGGCTGGTATACGCCACACGCCAGTGGCGCCCTGCGGCCTGAAGCGCCTGTTCCGCCACTTCCCTGAACACATCGGCCCCCGGGGTATAAAGTGCCAAAGGTACCGGGTCGCTGAGCAGCGGTTGTTGATTCACCCCCACGGCCCACACCAGCGGTTCTCGACGAATGACCTCCCCACCCGGCGAATGGCGCTGGCGCGTCACCAGCGCCAAGTCCAGCTCCGCCGTTTTCACCTGCTCCACCAGGTGGGCGCTGGTACCACACTGCACGGTCAGCCCCACGGCGGGATAGAGCTGGTGGAAATAGGCGAATACCGACGGCAGCAACGACGCATAATCCTCGGGAATCCCCAGCGTCAAATCGCCCGTCACCTGACGGGCCTGCATGTCGCTCCACGCCTCGTCATTGACGGTCAACAAGTGCCGTGCATGGGCCAACAGACGCTCTCCTTCCGCCGTAAAGCGCAGCCGCCGCCCATCACGCTCATGCAGGCGCATCTCCAGCTGGGCCTCAAGACGCTGCAACTGCATGCTGACCGTCGATTGAGTGTAGGCGAGCCGCGTCGCCGCCGCGGTGACGCTTCCGGTGTCGGCAATGGCCACCAGCGTTCGCAGTAGCGTCAGGTCAAACGTGGGCGCACGCATACATCACCATCCTTGATGAAAACCATCACAAAAGATCGTTATCTTGATGAATGAGCCATGAGTATGCTGCGCACAAGAGGTCAATTTCAAGGTTCAAGGAGACGCGTGATGCAGCCCCTTCACTCCCCGGTCGTGGTTTCCCCCAAATACAGTGTTGCCGCCGCGCTGGTGGCCGTCGCGCTATGGAGCATCGCCCCGTTACTGGCGGAACTGGCACGCACGGTCGCTCCGCTGCAGCTCACCGCTCTGACCCTGCTGGCAGGTGCGCTAGCCACCCTGCCCTTGAGCCGTAAGGTGCCGCTGAGCCACTGCCCGCGGCGCTGGCAGGCCGGTATCTGGCTGGGCGTTCCGCTGCTGATCGTCGGGGCGGTAAGCAGTTACTTCATCGGCATGCGTTGGGCACCAGCGGCAGAAGCCGCCTTGATTACCTATACCTGGCCGGTGCTGTTCGTCCTGTTGAGCCAGTGGTACCGCACGGGCCGCTTGACGTTGGCCAGCGTATCGGGAGCGCTGATCGCCTTCATGGGGGCCGCGCTACTGCTGGTGCCACAAGCGCTGGGTAGCGGTGTTGGCGGGGCCGCATCGGGCTACGCCCTGGCCCTACTGGCTGCCTGCTGCTGGGCACTCTACTCCTGGACAGGCCAGGCAGCGCCGGTCTCGCTGACGCCGCTACTGCCCCGCCTGCTGTTGATTGCCTGCGCCATGACCTTCGCCGCCAGCATGCTGCTGGAAGGCAGCACGGCGCTGCCCCAGCAAGAAGCGCTGCTTGCGGGTATTGCCCTGGGCCTCGGGCCTTACGGCATCGCCATGGTGGCCTGGGATAGAGCGCTGCGCTTCGGCCATGCCAGCCTGGTGGGCAGCCTGGCCTATGGGGTACCCATTCTGGCGGCCCTGTTACTGGTCATGGCTGGCGTCAGCGTGTTGGACTGGCGGCTGCCCAGCGCCGCCCTACTGGTGGTGGTCGGCTGTTTGAAAGCAGGCCGCTAGCAGCCCTTACTCTGCGCCGATAAAACGCGGCTTGGCCACGCCGTCGAGGGCTTCAACGGGGATCGTCAAGGTGGGCTGACCTACGGCGTAAGGTGCGATATCGTATACGTTGTACTTGACCTCCCATGCCTCCTCCAGCGGGGCAATGTTGCGGCTGGGGGATAGCGGCCAGTTCGCCAGGAACTGTTCATCCTGCCCCATCTCGCTTGCCCAGCGCTGGTGAGCCTCCGTCAGCAACGTATCGAAGGCCGCCTCCTGCCCATCCAGCAACATATCCTCGGCTTCGACCACTGCTCGGCGGCGCTCATCGATCACCATGAACGCCGTCATGGGCAATCCATGGGCTTGCCCGGCATGGTAGACATAGCTGTTCAGCTCCAACACCAGCAGGTCGTCGTGATGGGCATGAACCGTGGCTTCGAGCATGGCCTCACTGGTCATTTCCGGGGGCGTCAAGCGGTTGCCCTCTTCGGCCAGTTCGAAAAAGTGCTGGGCATACGCCTCCCAGGAAGCGGCTGGCTCGGCCTGCTCTTCGGTAACCCCCATGCCCAGCGTCAACAGACGCTCCTGCAACTGCTGCGTCAGTGCTTCATCCTGGGGGAACTCCAGTGCTGAAATACGCACCGTCGAGCAGCGCTCTCCCTCACAGCCGGGCGCCACGAACTGCTGCTCTACGGCCAGCGTCGCCAGGGCCAGCGGCTCCTCCTGTTCATGGGAGGGCGATGAGGTGTGGCAGCCACTTAGCCAGACACTGCCCGCGATCACCGCGCCCGCGCTCATTACCGTTGTCAGACGTACCATATCAACCTCCTTGTGAATGCGATGCTGTTCATGTCAGCACAAAAAAGCCCCTGCGTAGAGCAGAGGCATAATCATTGCGTTACCTACTGGCCCACTTATGTATCAGGCTGCATTTCCGTAGGCTCTGCGCTTACCTCCAGCTCGAACATGCCGCTGCCACTGGCGCTGAAACCACGGGCGCTCACGGTGTAAGTGCCCGGTAGCAGTGCCTGCTCCAGCAGGGCGTTGGTTCCCTGACCGCCGTCGTCGTCACTGTAGGAGACGCCTTCGCCATACAGCTCGAGATAGGTATCGAAGTCAGTGGAGTTCATGGCCAGCGTAACCCGCGAACTCTCCGTCAAGGTTAGCTGATAGGTCAACGGTTCGCCGCTGTACCAACCATTGATGGTTTCATCGGGAGTCAATTCGCCTTCGTTGCGCAGCTCTACGTCTTCAGGCAGCTCACGTGACGCCACGGAGAGGGTAAACAGGCCGCTGTCGGTACCGTACGCCGTGCGGGCCGTGATCTGGTAGTTGCCGGGCGCAAGGAAGTCAGCAATACGGGCGTCCAGATGACCGGCACTGTCGTCATCTTCGCGGTAATAGCCGCTGTCGCCTTCCAGCACCAGGTACGCATCCACATCGCTGGAATTCATCTCGATCTGGTACATGCCCGCTTCTTCGATCTCCAGCTCGTAGCTCAAGGGCTGCCCGCTGAACCAGCCATTCAACGACTCACCCGGCTGAATGGCACCGTCATTGCGCAGCTCGCCCTCGCCTGGCAGCTCACGCGGTTCTGCGACCAGCGTGAACAGGCCACTGCCATCACCAAAGGCGCTTCTTGCGGTCACGGTGTAATCACCCGGCTCCAGAAAATCGGCAATGCGGGCATTCAGGTTACCGGCGCTGTCATCGTCTTCCCGGTAATAGCCGTTGGGGCCGCGTAGCTCCAGGTAAGCATCGAACTCATCGGCACGCATCTCGATCTGGTACATGCCTGCTTCTTCGATGGTCAAGGTTACTTCGCGGGGGGTGCTTTCCAGCCAGCTATCCATGGGCGTACCCACGGCCAGCGTGTCAGAATCGCTCAGCTCGATGGTGCGGGCCTCGACGCTGTAAGGGCCATAGCTCTGGGCATCGGCACCGCTAACCACCACCATGTAGTCGCCGCTCTCTTTCACCCGATAGCGTACGGTATCGGCACTGGACAGCAGCTCCAACTGATCATCGTACAGCGCCACGATGCCCTGCAAAGCGCCGCGCAGCGACACTTCCACCAGGGCATCTTCATCCAGTTGGATGACGTAGCGGGCAAAGCGGCTACCGTCATTGCCATTCAGCTCATTGGCGGAGGTAATTTCGCCTCGGCCACGCTCGCCAAGCGTCAGGGTCTCCAGCCCATCGAAGACGCTGCCTGAACTACTGGCAGCTTCATCCGACACTTCCACTGTGTCCGGCGTGGCGGGCGCTTGAGAAAAAGATTGTGCTGCGAAGTACCCCACGGCAACGCCGCCGACAGCAACCAGCAGCAGGGTAAGAGAAGAGGACTTGGCCATAGGTGCATCCTTGATCGTAGGCAAAAACGCCGATATAGCGAAACCGGATTATAAGGCGGTTCATCGATATAAAGGGAACTTTTCCACAAAAATAACGCGCTTTCCCGGGCGGTGCTCCATGGCACACCACCCCGGTTAACTTACTGAAACACAAAGGCATAATGATTCGTTACAAAAAGCGCAATTATGGAGCTATCTGCGTCGATCTTCTTAAAGCTTGCCGACGCTCCATGCGCGGGCTACTATCAGCAGGCCAATTTGGCGCCTCATCGATGAAAGCGGAGTCCGCGACACGAACCTCTGAGGTACTCCAATGGGAGCCCTAAAACACCTGGTACGAACGACTTGCCTGGCCACACTGCTGGTATTTTCCACCGCTCACCAAGCAGTTGCCGGCCAATCAGCAGTAAACCCGAAGCTCGAAGAAGGCGTTGCCTCTTTCTATAGTGATCGCTTTCAGGGTGCCATCACCGCTAGCGGTGAAACCTTTGATCAGCAAGCTCTCACGGCGGCTCACCCAAGCCTCCCGTTTGGCACCAAAGTGCTGGTCACTCGCCCCGACACAGGGCAGGAAGTAGAAGTGATGATCAATGATCGTGGTCCCTTCGTTCAAGGGCGTGTCATCGATCTTTCAAAGCGAGCGGCGCGCGCACTAGGCATGGTACGCCGAGGCACCGCCCCAGTGATGATCACTCTGGTAGATTAACGGATAACACACCCGCGAGCGTGTGCTACCCCTTAAGCGATCCTGCTAACTAAAAGCGGCCCTCTCGGGGGCCGCTTTTTATAGTGTAATGAACCTGAAAGCAGGCTAATGGTCTTTATGGAGCAAGGATTACCGCGTTCCCTGACAGCAGGAGGCTATGATGATTTCTCGTTTCTACACGCTCACGACCTACCCCGAAGGTTTACCCGATCTCTCTACGTTCGCGCTGGAAAGTGCCGAGCTGCCGGAACTGGAAGAGGGCGAGGTACGCATCCAGAATCGCTGGCTCTCGGTAGACCCTTATATGCGCGGCAGAATGACGGGCATGCGCACTTACATTGCCCCTTTCGAGCTGGGCAAGCCCATGGAAGGCGGCGCCATTGGTGACGTCATCGCGTCAAGGCATCCCGATATCAAGGAAGGCCAGCGCGTCAGCCACATGGGCGGCTGGCGAGACATTGCCCAACTGCCGGGCGAAAGCGTCACCCCGCTGCCGGAAGGCGACGCCCCCGAGCAGGCTTACCTCGGCGTACTGGGCATGCCGGGCATGACCGCCTGGACAGGCCTGAACCTGATTGCCGAATGCAAACCCAGCGATAACGTGCTGGTCAGTGCCGCCAGCGGTGCCGTAGGGTCACTGGCGGTACAGCTGGCCAAAGCCAAGGGGTGCCATGTGGTGGGCATTGCCGGGGCGGCCCATAAGCTGGCCTGGCTGGAGTCGGTAGGCGTCGAGCCAGTCACCTACCAGGACCGCACTGCGCAGGAGCTCAGCGACGCCATCAAGCTTGCCAGCCCGAACGGCATCGACGTCTATTTCGAAAACGTGGGGGGCATCTGCCTGGAAGCCGCGTTGGCTCAGCTCAACGAAGGGGCGCGTATCGCCGTTTGCGGCATGATCGAAGGCTACAATGCCGAGACACCTGCGCCAGGCCCCCGCAACCTGTCACAACTGGTGGTCCGCAAGGCCAGGATGCAGGGCTTCATCGTGGCAGATCACTGGGCCAGCTATCGCTACTTCCTGAATGAAGTGACGCCCCAGGTGGCCGATGGTCGCATCGTCTACCAAGAGACCATTAAGGAAGGCCTGGAAAGCACCCCGGAGGCGTTTCTGGCACTGTTCTCAGGCGCCAATACGGGCAAGATGCTGGTGAAGCTGTAACTCACCAGGCATTCTCTACCACCCTCTCTTATGCTCAAGGGGCAGCTCAGGCTGCCCTTTGCCGTTTCCAAGGCTTTAAAAGCTCAGCTCGACGCCCCCATAAACACTGCGCCCGGGCGCAGGCTCGTAAAAACGCCCAAAGGTGCCGTTGATGCGCACGTTGTCGTTATACTCCTCGTCGAACAGGTTACGCAGCCCCAGATAAGCGCTCAGCCGCGTATCACCACTGAGCTGCCACTCATCGCCTACACGCAGGTTGACCAGCCAATAGCTGTCGACTTGGGTGGCGTTGGCGTTGTCGGCCATCAAGCTGCCGATATATTCAGTTTCCAGCGTGGCAAAACGCGCCTGCTGCTGCCAGGTCAACTGGTTGATCCAGGTCTGCTCGGGCAAGCCGGGGAGCCGATTGCCATCAAGGTTCGCCCCTGAATCGTCAAAGTTATCGAACTCGTAGCGCGCCAGCGTCAAGGCACTGTCCAAACGCCATGCATCGGCCAGCTGCCAGCCCAGCGCCAACTCTATCCCGTCACGCCGGGTATCGCTGGCGTTCTCGTAGAAGGTGCGCCCGCCTTCATCGAAAGGCACCAGCTCATCGCGCACCCGCACGGAAAACAGCGCCAGATCATAATCCATGGCCAGCGGCTCGACATACCCACGCAGCCCGACTTCCCGATTCCAGGCTTTTTGCGGTTCGATGGCCGGATTGAAGCCCCCGCCCGCTGGGTTGGCGAATTCGGCAAAGGTCGGGGTCTCGAACGCGGTGCCGGTATTCAAATAGAGTTGATGCTGAGGCAGGTAACGATAGCTCAACCCCGCCGAGCCGCTCCATTCGCTGAAAGAGCGACGGCCACTCTGATCGCCATCTGCCAGAAAGTCATCGTCTACCCTGAGCGCCACGCGGTCGAAGCGCGCGCCCAGCGAAAACGTCACTTGCTTGGAAAGCGCCAGGTCTCCCTGAGCAAAGACGCCGCTGGAGGTGGCGCGCTGGGTTTCGTCAGCCGAGGTCTCCCCCACTGCGCCCAGGGCATTGACCCGATTGCGGTAGCGATCATCCTGCTGGCGGGCAAGGTCGACGCCGACCACGTAATCGAGGGGCAGCTCGCCCAGCATGGCCGCCTGGTGATACTCGGCACTGACCCCCATGTAATCACGTCGGTAGCCCAAACGGCTGTCACCAACAAACGGCAGCTGCTGTTCGAAATCACGACGAGCCACAAAGCCGCGCAGGTACAAGGCACCGCCCCCCAGCGCCAAATCTTCGTATTGCAGCCCCAGCACCTGCTGTTCGGCCTGCTGCCGGGCATCCAG
>NZ_AJTS01000036.1 GCF_000275725.1 Vreelandella stevensii S18214
CATCCAGCGCCAGGGCGTTGGGCGCAGCCTGATCGCGCCCCTGCGCAACCTCAGTGGCCGTCAGGGCACCCGGGTCTTCCGAGCGCGGGTTATCCAGCACGTTGATAATGGCCGTCAGTGCCCGTTCACTGCCCAACTCACGGCGCAGCTTGGCATTCAGCAGGTACTTTTCCGTGGCGCTCTGCTCGCGATAACCATCCACGTTGAGAGCCGTCAAGCTGACATGATGCGACCAATCCCCCTGCGCGCCACCGTGCTGCAGCGCCACTTTCTGATAGCCATGGCTGCCCGCCCCCAGGCGGATGCGTGTGCCAGGGTTGTCGCGCCCATCGGCCGTGGTCACGTCGATCACGCCCCCGGCAGCATTACCGTAGAGCACCGATGAGGGGCCGCGAATCACCTCGATCCGTTCGGCGCTGTCCAGATCGATGGCATCCAGCTGCGCTTGACCATCCGGCAGGGTATACGGAATGCCATCCACCATCACCGTAATCCCCCGTACGCCAAACGGCGCCCGGGCACCAAAACCACGAATGGCGATACGCTGGCCCTGGGCAAAATTATCGCGGTTCTGCAGCGATACCCCGGGCACCCTGTTCAGCGACTCATCCAGCCGCACCCGCTGCTGCCCCTGCTGGATCTCCTGAGCGTCGAGGGTCGAAACAGCCGCTGGCGTGGCATAGAGTTCACGGGCCAAACGGGGAGCGCTGACCTCCACGGCAGGCAGCACGGTAGTGGCCTCGGGCGCAGTTTGCGCCGCCGCCGGGGTCATCACCACCGACCCCAACAACAGCGCCAGCGGTGTATGTGAAAACGGTAATTGAAAACGATGCATGGATTCCCTTCCCAATGATTGGCGCTCAGCCTAAGCTGAACGATAGTGTAAGTGGTTGGTCTTATAGGTTAGCTAAAAAAGCAAAGGAGGCTTTATGGCGTTGACAGCGACAGACCCGATCAAGATGATTTTTGCGGTGATCTTCCCCCCTCTCGGGGTGTTTCTCGAAGTCGGGCTAAAAGGACATTTCTGGCTCAATATCCTGCTGACCCTGTTTGGTTTCATACCGGGCATCCTTCATGCGTTCTATGTCATCTTGAAACACTAGGGTCATCTTGAAGCACTAGGGTCATTTTGAAGCACTAGGCCTTTCGTATCCACTCGGTCCAGCAAACGCCGTTTTGCCTCGCGCACAGCGGCGTTTCTCCACCCGCCCTATCCCTGCCGGGCTGTGTATCTATCAGAGTACCCTCATCCTCCTGACATGCGCACTTGCCGGAGCATCAATGAACCGTATCAACCCCAACAAGCTACACCACAGCAAATGGACAGCCGCCACGCCCCGCAACAAGGAAAAACATTTCATCGTGACCCAGCTGCTGCGCGACGAGGAAGAGCAGGTCGTCGATATTGTGCTGGAAGCCGTGCACTCCCACCGTGAAACCACGCTGCCTTGGCAGGCGCTCAAGGATGACCAGACGTGGAAAATGGGCTGGAAATAGGCCATTCCATGGCAATACTCAAAAAATAATCACGAAAGGCTTTGACCCGGCAGCGCAAGCATGACACTGTAGCGTCAGTTGGTTAGTAAGCAAGCAGCATGGTTTCAGTTGCGTACGATCTTTTTCGTTAGCCTGAATATTGTATTCCTTGTTTCACCCGCTACTTCATCTGGGTCATACCAGGAATTTTATTAAGGCGCATCAGCGCAAAGGATCTACACAATGGCAACTGGCACAGTTAAATGGTTTAACGACACCAAAGGCTTCGGTTTCATCGCTCCTTCTGACGGTGGCGACGATCTGTTTGCACACTTCTCTGAAATCCAGTCTGACGGCTTCAAAACCCTGCAAGAAGGCGCTAACGTCTCTTTCGACGTTACCCAGGGTAAAAAAGGCCTGCAGGCTTCTAACATCAAGCAAATCTCCTAAGTCTTCGGACTTGAGCATTTGCTGGAACCCACGCCCTGTGTGATGGGTTCCACCAGAAAGGCCCGCTTCGGCGGGCCTTTTTGCGTTTGAGCGTCATCTGCGAACTACACTCGCTCCCAGACGATGAGCCGTGCATCCACGGTCAACGACAGCGCCTCCAGATTCGCCGCTCGCTCACGGCCTTCGGCACTGGCGCGGTAAAGGTGAGGCGTCATGGCCAGCAAATCGCCAATCGGCTCGGCCCCCTTCAGGGAGACCGCATAGCGCAGCTCATGCGCTGAATGCGCCACAAAGCCTGCGGGCACCTCAGGGGACTTTTCACGGGCGGGCTTCAGGGTCGGGTAGATGACCTCACGCAGCTCTCGCAAATGCTCAGCCCCCGCTTCCACCTGCAGCAGCTGCCCACCCGGCTTGAGTACCCGCGCAAACTCCGCATGCACCGGAAAGCCGAACAGGCACAGCACGCTGTCCAGCGTGGCCGACTGAACCGGCAGCTGCGCATTGCTGCCCACCACCCAACGGCACGTCTCGGCCCCCTGCCTGGCAGCCGCCAACACCGCCCACTTGGAAATATCCAACCCCATCAGCGCCAGCGACTGTTCGGCAGGCCATCGCCCCGCCAGCTCACGCAGGTAGTACCCCTCGCCACACCCCGCATCCAGGCAGTGATACGCCTCCTGCCCATGCGCATGGCGCTGGAGGATCTCGCTCACCGCCTCGGCAATCGGCCGATAATGCCCCGCCGCCAGAAAACGCTGGCGGGCAGCCACCATGGGCTTGCTATCGCCGGGGTCCGTCGAGCGCTTCTGCTGCACCGGCAGCAGGTTCACATACCCCTGCCTGGCCACATCGAAAGCGTGACGAGCGGCACATCGCCACGTATTGCCTTCCAGATAGAGCGGTTCACCATCGAGCGGGCAGGCCAACGCCTGAAAGGGGGTGCTATTCATCAATGGGGATTCTCTTGGCAGCCTTGTCGAGCGTATGCGCAAGCACGCTATACTGCATCACCCTGCAAGACGATCAGTTTCAAAACCGACCACGATACCGGAAAGCCCGCACAACACAATGCGCGCAGGTGTATCAAGCATCCGGCAACAAGGCGAGACACCATGCAAGCATTGCTGCGCAGCGCGGGCGCCTGGCCCTACCTGATGGCCATTTTCCTCAATGCGTTTGTGGATCTAGGGCACAAGATCGTTATCCAGAAC
This sequence comes from Vreelandella stevensii S18214, assembly GCF_000275725.1. Classification (GTDB taxonomy): domain Bacteria; phylum Pseudomonadota; class Gammaproteobacteria; order Pseudomonadales; family Halomonadaceae; genus Vreelandella; species Vreelandella stevensii. Next base: position 3,138 of record NZ_AJTS01000036.1, read on the forward strand.
ACGATTTTCAAAAGCTACGACGGTACGCAACAGGTGGTGCTGACGGCGCTGGTGAATGGCCTGATTCTGCTGCCGTTCATTCTGCTGTTCAGCCCTGCGGGCCATCTTTCCGATCGAATCCCCCGCGTCAGCGTGCTGCGCGTCTCGGCCTGGGCGGCCGTGGCGGTGTCGCTCGGTATCACGGCGGCTTACTACCAGGGCTGGTTCTGGCTGGCGTTTGCCATGACGCTGCTGCTGGCCATTCAGTCGGCCTTCTACTCCCCTGCCAAGTACGGGTTGGTGAAAGGGCTGTTTGGCAAGCCACGTTTGGCAGAGGCCAATGGGCTGGTGCAAGCCGTCACCATCGCCGCGATACTGGCAGGCACCGTGGCCTTTACCGCGCTGTTCGAATACTGGGTGCCTGCGGGCGGCGGCTCCCCTGACGAGCTGCTGCGCCACATTGCCCCGTTGGGTTGGCTGCTGGTCCTCAACAGCGGACTGCAGGTGGTCGCTCTGTACCGCTTGCCGCTGGACCCACCGCGCTCCGCGCCCACCCCCTTGACCTGGGCGCGCTACCGCAGCGGCACCGCCCTCAGGGAAAACCTGCGACTGATTGCCCAGCAGCCCGTACTGCGGTTGTCGATCATCGGCCTGGCCACGTTCTGGTCGGTGGGCCAGGTGCTGCTGGCCGCCTTTCCGTCCTATGCCAAGGATGCGCTTTCCATCGATAACACGCTGGTGCTGCAAGCCATCCTGGCTGCCAGCGGGATCGGGATTGCGCTGGGGTCGCTGCTGGCCAGCTCGCTGTCCCGCAACCGCATCGAAACCGGGCTGATTCCGGTGGGAGCCGTTGGGGTCGCCATCGGCTTGTGGTGTCTTCCCCTGTTCACGACGCCCGCCAGCCAGGCATTGAACTTCGTGTTCATCGGCATCATGGGCGGACTGTTCATCGTACCGCTGAACGCGCTGATTCAGTTCCATGCAGCCGACCACCAGTTGGGCACCGTGATGGCCGCCAATAACTGGATCCAGAACCTGGCCATGCTGGGCTTTCTGGCGCTCACCGCGCTGTTCGCTCTGGCAGGGGTCGATAGCCACTATCTGCTGCTGTTGATTGCCAGCGTTGCCATGGCGGGCGGCGCTTACACTATCTTGAAACTGCCGCAGAGCCTGGTGCGCTTCGTATTGGGGTTTCTGCTCACCCGCCGCTACCGGGTTGAAGTGCATGGCCTGGAGAACCTGCCTGCCCAGGGGGGCGTACTGCTGCTGGGCAACCATATCAGCTGGATCGACTGGGCCATGGTGCAGATTGCCAGCCCACGCCCCGTGCGCTTCGTGATGCTGCGCTCCATTTATCAACGCTGGTACCTACGCTGGTTTTTCAAGGCCCTGGGCTGCATCCCCATCGAACGCGGCGAACAGGCCGACATTGCGCTGGCCAAAGTGGCCAACATGCTCAATGCAGGCGAGGTCGTGTGCCTGTTTCCAGAGGGTGCCATCAGCTATAACGGCCAACTGGGCGAGCTGCGCCGAGGTTACGAGCGCGCCTGCCAGCAGGCCGACCCGAGTGTGTGCATCGTGCCCTTCTATCTGCGCGGGCTGTGGGGCAGTCAGTTCTCCCGCTCCTCCAGCAAGCTGAAGGAGCTGCGCAACTCGCCGCTGCACCGCGCCGTGGTGGTCGCCTTTGGCAAGCCGCTGCCGAAAGACACCTCCGCCGATGTGCTCAAGCGGCGCATTTTCGAACAGGCCACCCACTCCTGGCTGCACGCCATGGATACCTTGCCCAGCCTGCCCTGCGCCTGGATCAAAAGCGTCAAACGCCGCCCCAGCGCGCCTGCCGTGGCAGATACGTTGGGTAGCGCATTGAGTGCCGGCCAGGCGCTCACGGGCAGCCTGTTGATCGCCAAGCGTCTGATGCGCCACAGTGCCCAGGAGCCCGTCGTCGGGGTGTTGCTGCCCACCAGCTCGGCGGGGGTATTGGCCAATATGGCGACGCTGTTGGCGGGTAAAACGCTGGTCAACCTGAACTATACGGCCAGCCAGGAAGCCCTGGCCTTTGCACTTCAGCAGGCAGAGGTACGCACGCTGCTCACCTCCCGACGCTTTGTCACCAGGCTGGAGCAGCGCGGCCTCGACGTCACACCGCTGTTGGCCAGCCTTCGCGTTCTTTACCTGGAAGACCTGCAGGCCAGCATGACGCGCCGGGAGCGGCTGATGACCTGGCTAGCCGTTCGCAGCCTCCCCGGTTGGCTGCTGCAAACGCTCTTCTGCCGCGCACAGGATGCCCGCGCTACGGCGGCTATCCTGTTCTCCAGCGGCAGCGAAGGAATGCCCAAGGGTGTCATGCTCAGCCACCGCAACCTGATGGCCAATATCAAGCAAACCTCCGACGTACTGAACACCCAGCACGACGATGTGGTGATGGCCTCGCTGCCGACATTTCATGCGTTTGGGTTCACGGTGACTCAGCTGCTGCCACTGGTGGAAGGGCTGCCCCTGGTCTGCCACGCCGACCCGACCGACGTATCCGGGGTTGCCAAGGCCGTCAGCCAGCACCAGGCCACCATCATGTTCGGCACCTCCAGCCTGCTGCGGCTGTTCAGCCGTCACCCCAAAGTGCAAGCCGAGCAGTTGCACAGCCTGCGCATCGTGGTCGCCGGTGCCGAGAAGCTGGATGAGCGCGTGCGAGAAGGCTTCATGGCCAGGTTCGGCAAGCCCATTTATGAAGGTTACGGGGCCACCGAAACCGCTCCGGTGGTCTCGGTCAACTTGCCCGATACGCTGGGCTCCCGTTCGCAGCCGCTGCAAAAGGGGCATCAGCCGGGCACGGTGGGCATGCCGCTGCCGGGCACCAGCGTGAAAGTGGTCGACCCGGAAAGCCTGGATGAACTGCCCACCGGGCAAGCCGGTATGGTGATCGTCAGTGGCCCTCAGGTCATGCAGGGCTACCTCCATGACCCCGAACGCACTGCCTCGGTGCTCAAGACGCTGGATGGGCAACGGTGGTACGTCACGGGCGATAAAGGATACATGGACGAAGACGGCTTCTTGACCCTCATCGACCGCTACACGCGCTTTGCCAAGATCGCCGGAGAGATGGTCAGCCTGACCGCCGTGGAGAACGCCGTCCGCGCAGCCCTCGAAGAGGCCGACACCCCCTTGATGGCAGTCAGCCTACCCGACGCACGCAAAGGCGAGCGGCTGGTACTGCTATCGGAAACACCCCTAGACCGCCAGGCAACCGCCTCGGCCATGCGCAGCCAAGGCACCCCCAACCTGATGATTCCAGACCACTGGCTCACAACGGCTGCCCTGCCCCGCCTCGGCTCCGGCAAAGCCGACTTCGCGGGCGCCAAGCGGTTGGCCAAGGAGCAGTTGGATATGGCCAACAACTAATGCCAAGGAATGCATGCCTCGACTTCGATCATCACTTACCAGATTGCGTGGTATGCAGGTGCAACGCATGGGCAAAGAAGCCAAGCACCTTCTGGTAGTGGAGATTCTGCCCTTCACTACCAGGAATGTGGTCCTCGCCAGCGTAGTAATGAACCTCCGGTTCGCGACCATGGTGACGCAAGCGCTGCTCAAGGCGTTTTGTCATCTCTACCGACCACATTTGATCATCGGTTCCGTGAGAAATGAACAGCGGGCCTGGATAACGTTCGATCTCGATAGGCGTTGTGGGCAGTAGACCATCATGACGCCCACGCCATTGCCAGGCTCGCTGACGGGCGTCCCAGGCTTGCCAACCAGGGTCGCCTGCATCCCGAAAACTTCGCGCATCGAAGGCGCCGCACACTACATCGGGTGGGCTATGCACGGCGATGGCGTCAGGCAAGCCAGGCATTGCCTCACGCGCCATCAGGGCACCCAGCAGTAGGGCTTGCTCGGCACCGCGAGAAACGCCGTAGAGGCCGACCCAGTCAGCCGCATAACCAGAAGCGCGTAACGCTAGCAGCGCTTCAGCGCTGCGCTCCAAGGGATAATCAATGATGTGTCCCGCATTCCAGACGTTGCCACCCTGCGAATAACCCAATGGAAACGCCAGGTATCCATGTGCAGCCAACAGCATCGCATCTCGATGGCTCCATCCCGACCAGGCCCCTTCCGAACCATGCAGCAGCATCACGGCAGGAAACGGCCCTTCACCGGTAGGGCCATAGGTCACGCCCCAACCAGGCAGCATCCGTTGCACGATATTGAGTGTCATCTCGCTAATCTATCTCCGTCATGTTCTTGATATCGGCCCGCATATCTGGGCAAATGCGCCCCTAGTCGGGGGCGCTGTTGCCTCCGGTTTCTGCGCTGCCTTCGCTGCTGGCGTCTCCGCGGTTGTCGCTGCTGCCTTCACCGGGCCCGCGGGGGGTGCGTTCATGGGTTTCCTGGCGGGCGCTCGACGTGGTTCCCGAGCGCTGGCCTTGGCCCTTGGCAACGTCGTGGTGGCTGATGACCATGACCTCGCGGGGCCACCATTCGGGGTGCTCATCGCGGATGTAGGCCATGAGCTGCTCGCGGATGTTCATTTCGGCGGTCCAGCCCGATAGCGGGTCGGAGGTCATCAGGTAGCAGGTGACGGTCTGTGCATGTGCCGTTTGGCCTGTGACGTAGCACAGCAGCTTGTGGTGCTCGACCACGCACTCTTCGGCCTCGGCAAACTCGATAAATTTTTCACGAATTTTGGAGATGTCGGCACTCAAGTGCAGCGTCAGCTCCAGAAAGCGATACATCTTGGCACTTTTGACCGACAGGTTCTCGAAAGGCTTCGAGATGAAGTAGGTCACCGGTACGATCAAGCGACGCTCATCCCAGGAGCGCAGGCGGATAAAGGTATAGAAGATACCCTCTACGTAGCACCATTGGCCTTCGAAGATCACCAGGTCACCGATGCGCACCGGCTTGGCCAGCGAAAGCTGAAAAGAGGAGAGAATGTTGCCCAGCACCGCCTGGCCCGCAATGCCCACCAGCACGGCCAGCACGCTGGCCGAGGCCAACAGCGAAAGGCCCAGGGATTCGAACAGCTTGATCTGCCCCAGCACGTACACCGATACCGACACCACCGTGACCAGGATGATGCCGCGCCGCAAGGCATACAGGCTGGTCAGCAGACGACGCTTGTCGCGGGGTTTGGTATCGTCGATTTCCCCCACCAGGTGACGCGTCATGCGCAGCATGATGGTATCCACCAGGCGTAGCGCGATGGTGCCCCCGCCCCAGGCCATCACGGCAATCAACAATACCCGGAAGGTGGTAGTCGCCACGGCGGAAAACGACACCACGTAATCCAGCAGTGCCTGAGTGAACAGCGCCATCACGATCAGCGCAACGGGCACCCCGATCTGGTCGGCGAAGATGGTCGACACGCCGGAGGGCAACAGGCGCGCCACGAGCCTCACGGCATAGTAGGCCACGACGCCCACTCCGCTCACCGTCAGCAGAAACAGCGGAATGGCCAGCCACTCCCAGACCTTCAGCATGCCGAACGAGGTCTTGAACCGCTCGGGGATATACTGCTCGATCACCGAAGGCCCGTACTCTTCATACAGCTCGGGAATCGCTGACACGCTTTCCGGCATCACCAGCCACACGGGGTCTTCGTCGGGGATGCGGTAACGGCCCAAGCGCACATCGTACGCATCGCCATTGATCTGCAACGAGGCCAGCTCGATATTACGTCGGGGTTGGCCGGTCATCGGGTTCTGGCCGGACGGGTCTTCAATGGCCGCATCCTGGCGCCCGGACAAGTTGGAGGCATTGAGCCACTCGCCGCGCCGCAATACTTCGGCCAGCTGCTCGGCCAGTTCGGCCCCCCGGCCGGGCTGCTCACCCGAGTCGATATCCGCCAGGTTGAGCAGATGCCCGGCGGCCGCGTAGTCCCCCCTCCTCGGTGAGCGTCAGGAAGCTGCGAATCGCTTCCCTGGGCGTTAGCCGCTTGACCTCTTCCGGCGCTTCGCCCAGCCCGGCATTCAGCGTGTCTGCAGTGAACCAGCGCTCATCTTCGCTCTCGTCGCCCTGGCTCTGCGCCAGGCCCATGTGCGAGAAACATAGCGCTACCAGCAGTACTAGCCAGTATCGCCATCCGTGTGTTTTCGTCATTCTCGCCTCTATCCGTGCTTATGGTTGGACCAAGTACAGACCACGATAGCCCGTGAGGCAAGTCACGCCCCGGCGGGCGGTCACTGTGCCAACCCTCCCAGGCGCTGCAACGCCTCATCATAAAGCCCCGTCAGCAGTAGCGCCCCTTGGGCATTTACCCGGAACTGACCATAGCGCGCCGCTTCGTAGCGCTCGGCATGTCCCTCCTGAAAGAAGAAGGCGTCGGTGGCAAAGCGCACCTGCCCATGGCGCAGGCGAAACACCAGGCGGCGCTCGTCACTGGCCAAGGGTGAGCCATCGTCCAGGCGCTGAAAACGAGCAACCTGCGCATCGTCCAGACGCACCACGACCTCGCCATTCAGGGCGTCAGGAAGGGCCTGGGAGTGATCTTCGTAAAGCGCCTGCCGCAACCGCTGGGCCAGCGCAAAGTCGAGCGCCATGTAATCGCCCTGCATCAAGGAACGCGGGTCCACCGGTGCCAGCGCCAGGTAGACGATTTCGCCTTCGGCCAGGTGGCGCTCCTTCTGCCAGATGGCAGCATTGACGGTCGCCAGCACCAGCAGCGTGGAGAGCATCAGCGCCCAGCGAAAGCGGCTGGCACGGGCACGGCGCTCCAGCGGTCTGGAGTCAGCCTTGAGCGCGCGCCTCGCCAGCAGTCCACGCGCCCCCAACACCGCTATTCCCAGCAATAGCAGCAGCCCGGATTTGGCCAGTAGCGAAAGGTCCAGCCAGTAGTAATAGTGCCCCAGTGCCACCAGCCACAGCACCACGCCTGCGCCCAACACCAGCCGCTGGCCCAGGGCGTATCCGAGCAACAGCAGCGCCAGCCCGGCGCTCAGCCCCGGCACGTAGAAGGCCAGCCCAGCCGTGAACAGCGCGGCGGCATAGGCAAGCCTGCGTGAAGCGGGGGTCACGGCACACGCGGTAAGCGCACGATGTACCACCCACAGCAGGGCGCTCCCCGCCAGCAGGGTCGTGACACCGCGCACCAGCCCTGGCCAACGGGACGCCGTACCCAACAAGCTATCCAGCCCGCTGGGCGCCATGGCGTATAGCAGGCCTTGCACGGCCATCAGCCCCATCAGCAAGCCCAGCCCCCAGGCGTGCATCGCCTCCGGGTGGCCACGCCCCCACGAATACCCATGCCAAACGCTGACCACCGCCAACAGGATCAGGCCGCTGGCGGCAGCTCCCATACCGTGGAGTGCCAGAGCCATATACAGCGCTATGCAGGCCAGCAACGTGGCCACGAAACGGTGCAACGCGCTGGGCATCACCACGGCCAGGCCGACCTGCAGCATCCACAGCAGCCAGACGCTCTTCCAGGTACCGTTCCAGGCACTGTTCCAACCACTGTTCCAAAAACTCTCCGAGCCAGCTCCCCAACTACTCGCCAGCAACGCCCACGCCACCAGAAACTGCCCTGTCAGGCTGAAGACCAGCGCCAGATGCGTCATCACGTCGTGCGAGCGCATTTTCCGTAGCACGCTAAAGCCAAGCCCAAGGCAGCCCAGCCCCATCATCAGCGTCAGGGGGCCGCTGTCGATGACGGCCACCAACAGCGTTGCCACGAACCCCAACAAACACAGCGCAGCCAGCCACCCGGCCACGGCCTGTACACCTCTCAGCAGCCATGGCAGCGGGCCTTCTCCCGCCATGCGCTTCAACCAGGCCACGCTCAACATGCCCATCGCGGTGACGGCCAAGGCCATCATCAGCAGGCCAATCGCGTAGCCGTCACTCGACAGCCAATAACGTGCCATCAGCCACAGGACCAGCACCATCACCGACAGGCACCCTCCCGCCAGCATGAACAACTCCAGGCGAAGGTATCGATATACCCCATACAGCAGCGCCAGCCAGGCGCCATAAACGGCTACAGGCAGAAAAGCGTGGGTCAACGCGCCCGACAGCCCGTGCATCATCAGCAGGGTCACCGGCACCCCGCTGCCCAACGCCAGCACGCGCAGCGCCCAGTCCGCTGGCCAGCCCCGCCGCTGCACGCCCCACTCCCAACCGGCCAGCGCCACGCTATTGACCACCGCCAGTCCCCACAGGCCCGCCACTTGAGGCCATCCCAACGCCCCCCATAACCCCCAAACGCTGGCATAGAGCCAGATGGCCATGTTCACCAGCCCCCACCACAGTAGCCACAGCCCACTCAGGCGGGCCATGACTACCCAAGGCAGAGCCAATACCGCCCAACCCGCAAACAGTTGCCACGGGTCTGCCCCGGTTTGATACACCTGCCCGACCAGCGCCAGCAGCACACCCACCACGCACACCGCCATGCATAGCGCCAACTGCCTGCCCCTGGGCCGCCAGGCCTGCCACAGCGCCATGCCCACGGCCAGCAACAGCACGGTTTGCAGCAAGCCCAGCCGCGCCCAGCGTCCCATGCCGGCCCAGTGGTAGGCCACGAAAAACAGCAGCGCACCGGCAAGGGTCAGGCAGCCCAGCCAAGGCAGCAGCCGCATGAACAGCTGGTGCCAGTCCGCGCTCGTTGGGTAGCTCAGGGGGTTCTGCTCATCAACTCTTGAAGGCATACGCATGGAGTCCACAGGGGCCAACGCTTGGCCAGTTAGACATGACGCCAGTCAGCGCCAAAGCGATATAAAGGTTATACACTGAAACAGAAGTGGAGAACTTCTCCTGCCATCCATCGTCAAAGGTGACGCTCTTCTTGCACCTTGGACATGCTCTTCTACGCAGAGGCTCCCCCATGCTGATAAAAATTGCCAAGCCCAGTGATTTGAAAGAATCGGATGTCACCCCGGAATCCATCTATCTGTCGCGCCGACAATTCATGGGCGGCATGGCGGGGCTGGGGGCTGGGCTTGCGCTGTCGGGGCACGCACGCGCCAATGCGGACTATTCGGATGTGCCAGCAGGCAGCGGCCCACAGTGGCTACAGCAAAAGATCGGCGATACCCAGTGGGGAGCCGTGACTCCCAGCGACCCCGATACAGACACCCTAACCCCCTTCGACGATGCCAGCGGCTATAACAACTTTTATGAGTTCGGCACCGGAAAAACCGACCCCGCCCGCCGGGCTGGCAGTTTAAAAACCGAGCCCTGGAGCGTGGTGGTCGATGGCGAGGTGAACAACGGCGGTCGCTTTGCGCTGGAAGACCTCGTCAGCCCTACCCGGTTCGAAGAGCGCATCTACCGCTTGCGCTGCGTGGAGGCGTGGTCGATGGTCATTCCCTGGCTGGGCATTCCGCTGGCCGATATCATCACCCGCGCCGAGCCCACCAGCAAAGCCAAGTACGTGCGCTTCGAAACCCTGGTGGACCCAGAGCAGATGCCTGGCCAGCGCTCGTCGTTTTCGCTGATCGACTGGCCTTACGTGGAGGGCCTGCGCATGGATGAAGCCATGCACCCGCTGACCCTGATGGCGCAGGGCATGTATGGCCGCGAACTGCCCAACCAGAACGGCGCACCGCTGCGCCTGGTGGTGCCCTGGAAGTACGGGTTCAAGAGCATCAAGTCGATCGTGCGCATTTCGCTGGTCGAAGAGCAGCCGATGAACTCCTGGCAGCTGATTGCCCCCAACGAGTACGGCTTCTATGCCAACGTCAACCCGGAAGTGGATCACCCCCGCTGGAGCCAGGCCACCGAACGCCGCCTGCCCAACAGCTTGTTCAGCCCCAATACCATGGACACCCTGATGTTCAACGGCTACGCCGACGAAGTGGCCGAGCTGTATGCCGGCCTGGACTTGAGAGCCAACTACTGATGGCCACACCACGCACCTGGTGGCTATGGCGCGGCGGCGTGTTCCTGGCCGCGCTGACCCCCCTGCTGTACTGGAGCGGTCAGGTGGCCAGCAACGCCGCTGGCCCGGAACCCGGGCGCTACCTGCTACTGAACCTGGGCATTGGCGCGCTTTGGCTATTGCTGATGACCCTGAGCCTGACCCCGCTGACCAAGCTCACCCGCTGGAAAGGCTTCAACCTGATCCGGCGGCAGTTGGGGCTGTGGACCCTCGCTTACGCGACCCTTCACCTGCTGAGCTATGCCCTGTTCATTCTGGGGCTGAACTGGGCCCTGCTGGGCAGTGAGCTGGTCAAGCGGCCCTACATCGTGGTGGGCATGATCGCCCTGCTGGGGCTGGCCGTGCTGGGGGCAACCTCCAACCGCTGGTCGATGCAGCGGCTGGGCAAACGCTGGAAGCCCCTGCACAAGTTTGCCTACGTCATCCTCGCCCTGGTACTGCTGCACTTCTTCTGGGTGGTACGCGCCGACCTGCGAGAATGGGCCGTGTATGCCGCCGTTTCCGCCCTGATCATGGCGACCCGCCTACCGCCAGTGGCACGCACGCTGCCCAAGCTGCGACAGCGTGCCAGTCAGCTCAGGTAGCACTAACCGAACACGCGACGCAAATGGCGACGATACTCCGCCTTGTCGCGCTCGACGTCCGGTGCCTTGATGACATCGTTGGCGATGAACGTGGGCTGGGCGGCCAGCCCGACGAACTGCTGGGATTTGTGGAACGCAAAGTAGACGCCATCGACCCCGCGCCCTTCAAAGAAGTTGCCCGGCTCATCGAAAGCTTCGGCGGGGGCATTCCAGGTCAACGACAGCATGTAGTGGCGGCCCTGCAGCAGCCCGCCGCTGCCGTACTGCTTGGAAGGGTCCTGACGCGAACGGCCATCGCTTGCGTACAGCGCGCCATGCCCCTCGGTAAAGACTTCATCGATATAGCGCTTGACCGTCCAGGGCGCGCCCATCCACCAGCCGGGCATCTGGTACACGATGGTGTCGGCCCACAGGTAGTGCTGTACTTCGGCAGCAGTCTCGTAGCCTTGCTCGATGACCGTCTCGCGCACGTCATGCCCCAGTTCCAGCAGGGTTTCCTTTGCGACGGCATGCAGCGTATTGTTGAGTTCACCACCAGAGTGGGCAAACGCTTTACCGCCATTGATCAACAGTATCTTCATGGCTGACACCTCACTGTGTTGTCGATTGGCTCGCTTGACGTTTCACTGCGAGCCATTGAGTGGGCGATATTGTGCAGTGAACAATGCCTTGGAAACAGCGCTCATCCCGCAAGAGACTCTTGCACAAAAATCAACTATCACTTGCCACGACCAGGCCTGGTAGCCATGAAAAGTACTCTGGAAGAGCAGCAAGCCTTCATTACCGTCGTGGACTGTGGCTCGATCACCGCCGCCGCCGAGCAGTTGGCCATGACGGTCTCCGGCGTCAGCCGCGCCCTGCACCGGCTGGAGCAGAAGCTGGGCACCACGCTCCTGCGCCGCACCACCCGGAGGCTGGAGCTGACGGAAGAAGGCGACACCTTTCTGGCCCACTGCCGCAGCATCCTGGCCGCCGTGGAAGCGGCCGAAGAGGCCGTGCAGGACCGCCATCAGCAGCCCAGCGGGCGGCTGCGCATCAATGCCGCGCCCAGCTTCATGCAATTCGTGGTGGTGCCGCTGATCGAGGAGTTTCGCGCCCGCTACCCGCAAATCACCCTGGAGCTGGATACCCATGACCGCTTTGTAGACCTGCTGGAACAGCGGGTCGACCTGGCCATTCGCATTGGCGCGCTGGAAGATTCGTCGCTCCATGCGCGCCCCCTGGGCCACAGCGCCCTGCGCGTGCTGGCCAGCCCCGCCTACCTGGCGCGCCATGGCACCCCTTCTCAGGTAGCGGAACTGGCCCAGCACACCCTGCTCGGCTTCAGCCAGCTGGACCACCTCAACCGCTGGCCGTTGAACGGCGCCAATGGCCAGCCGCTGCATATCACGCCCACCCTGGCGGCATCCAGCGGCACCACTCTGCTGGAGCTGGCAATCTCAGGCGTCGGTATCGTTTGCCTGGCCGATTTCATGACCCAGGCCCCACGCCAGCGTGGCGCACTGGTGGAAGTGTTGCCCGACCACACCACGCTGATCACACAGCCCATCCATGCCGTCTATTACCGGCAGGCCACGCTTTCCCATCGCACCCGGCTATTCATGGAGTTTCTGGCCGAGCGGCTGCCACCGCATTACGTTTAGCAGCGCGCTACGGGCCAACATCGCTTAATCCACACCGCTGCCCTAAGATGCAGAGATAGCACACCACCCACACGAGGCTACCCATGACGGTTGCTGCGCTGAACGCCCCACCTTTGCCCTCCAGCGCGCCATCGATGAAGGCATCGTCGATGGCCCCCGCATCTTTCCGGCAGGCGCCATGATTTCCCAGACCTCTGGCCACGGCGACTTTCGCCTACGTCACGAGGTGCCCAGAGGCAGCAACACGCCGCTCAGCGAACAGGAACGCCAAGGCGTCGCGGCCATTGCCGATGGTGAAGACGAAGTCCTGCGACGCACCCGGGAGCAGCTCATGCTGGGCGCGTCGCAAATCAAGCTGATGGCGGGCGGCGGCGTGGCTTCCCTCTACGACCCACTCGACAGCACCCAGTTTACCGAACGCGAACTGCGCGCCGCCGTGGAGGCCGCCGACGACTGGGGCACCTACGTGATGGTGCACGTCTACACCTCCAGAGGCATACAGCGAGCGCTGCGAGCCGGGGTTAAATCCATCGAACACGGCCAGCTGGCTGATGAAGAATCCGCCCGCATGATGGCCGGTGAAGGTGCCTGGTGGAGCCTGCAGCCCTTTCTGCAAGACGAAGATGCCAACGTCTACCCAGACGCCGCCCGCCGAGAAGCCCAGCGGCAAGTCGCCGAAGGCACCGTCCGTGCCTACGAGCTGGCCCAGCGTTTCAACATCCACACCGCCTGGGGCACCGACATCCTGTTCAGCCCTCAGAATACGCCCAACCAATTGCGCCAGCTCGCCAAGCTCACGCGCTTCTACGACCCGCTTACCGTACTGGCCATGGCCACCGGGCGTAACGGCGAACTGCTGGCTCTTTCCGGCCCACGCAACCCCTACCCCGGCACGCTCGGCAAAATCGAGCCCGGCGCCTGGGCAGACCTGCTGTTGGTCGACGGCGACCCCAGCCGTAACCTGGACTTCCTGAACGACCCCGAGCAGAACCTGCGCCTGATCATGAAAGGCGGGCGTATTTATAAAGACACCCGCTAGCCCCAGCGCCAACACAAGCGCTAGAACGCCATGACTTCGACCACCCAATCGATGAATACGCGCAGTTTGGCGCTGACGTGTCGGTTGGGGGGAAAGGCGATGTACATCGGCATGGGGGCGATTCCAGCAAAGCCCTACCCCAACTGGATGGCGGTCGGCGTCACATGGCTGGCGGGATTCGACTTTGAAATCAAGGTCATTGCAAGGCTGCCCACGACTTAGCCAATACACTTCAAATGATGCGTATCAAGCGAAGGGGCAGCACTCCCCCAACGCGATAGCTCCTCATTTTGGACTCCTGATGGATCAGCTAAATCTCGACTACACGGTGGTCATTTTTGCCTGTCTCGCCTTTACTGCCGGATTGGCAAGGTCCGGAAAGCCAATCCCAGTCAGTGAAAGGGCCAGCTAGTACGAACACTGAGGGTGTGAGTCGGCGATCACACCGCCCGCTGTCGACCCTTGCCTCACCGAACACCCGAAGCGGCGTTTAAAACCCCAACAAGCGGCGGCGTATCGGCCGAACAGCCACTATCATCAGCACTGCCAAGGCCAGCCACTCTAACCAGTGCGGTAGCAACTCTTGCACTTGTTTTGCCTGCTCCATTGGGCTCCAGCCAGCCATGCCAACGGCCACATCAAATAGCCAACCTACCAGCACCGTAACGCAGAGCACACTGGCAAGGTACACTGCCAGGGCAGGAGTGCCCAACTCACGGCGCAAGATAGCCAGCGTAGCCAAGCTGGTAATCGGCCCTGCCAGCAAGAACACCAGCGCCATTCCAGGGGAGATCCCCGCCAACAACAGCCCTGCTGCCACTGGCGTCGCCGCTGCCGCGCAAATGTAAAGCGGAATACCCACCACTGCCATCAGCATCAGCGCCCACAGGCCACCCGAAAAACGCACCAACGTATCCGGCGGCACCAGCGTGACCAGCACACCGGCCAGCAGCAACCCGGCAAACATCCACACACTGATGTCGTCCAGCAGATCGCTAAACGCATAGCGTAACCCTGCCCTAAGGCCGCTCGGCTCATCGACGTGTGCGCGTTGATCATGGCAACCACTTGAAGCGCAGCAGCCACCGGAAACCGCGGGGGCGGGTGCTGCTACGGCGGCTTCACGGGTCAAGCCTACTAGCAGGCCTGTCACAATCGCCGTTACCAACGCGCCGCCCACACGCACCAACGCCATCAGCGGGCCTAGCAGTGCGCTGGTGAGCAGGATCGAGTCCACACCCACACCAGGGGTGCTGATCAAAAACGAGGTAGTAGGCCCACGCCCTGCGCCACCACGGTGCAGCGCAATGGCGGTGGGAATCGCCCCACAGGAACACAGCGGCAGCGGCATACCAATCACCGCCGCCCGCACAATACTGCCAAGACCGCGCCCGCCCATCCAGCGCTGCAGCAGGCTGTCCGGTAGCCAAGCTTTAATCATCCCGGCAATGACCAGTCCCAACAGCAGCCACGGGGCTGCCGTTAGCGCAATTTGCAGCAGCTCGGCTATCAGCGTCATGTCATCACCTGCTTGTCCACTCTGGGAATAAGGGCTAGCCTAAACCCTGTCATCGTTACAGGGTCAAGCCAATGACACTCATCTACCGCATTGGAGAGGCGGCTACCCGCACAGGCTGCTCGCCGGAGAGTATTCGTCACTACGAAAAGCTGGGCCTGCTACCACCCCCGAAACGGGGTGAGCAGGGCTATCGTCATTACGACCAGGCAGCCCTTGAGCGCATCAGCTTCATTCGTCATGGCCGCAACCTAGGGCTAGACCTGCACAGCATCCAAGAACTGCTGGCGCTCTCCGACCGCCCTGACACCGACTGCGGCGCCGCTGATGCCATCGCCAGTCGTCATTTAGCGCATATGGAAGCGCGCATTGCCAAACTGCAAGCGCTGGCGGATGAACTACGCCAAGTGATTCATCAGTGCCGGGGCGGCAAAGCTGCCGACTGCCAAATCATTCAAACACTGTATGAGCACCAGCCTTCTTGCATCGACACTACCTGTGGTGAAAGCCAACCTTTATTAAAATGACGCTCGGCCATAGCCAAAAGGAATTACATATGATCGAAACAAGGGAAGAACTCGACGCCATCAAGCAGTCCTGCCATGCCATGGTGACGCGCAGCGCCGGCCTCTCCGCAGGTACGGCGATGATTCCCGTGCCGGGGCTGGACATTGGCTCGGACGTGGCGATCCTGATGCGCATCATCCCCAAGATCAACAGCCAGTTTGGGCTAACGCCGGAGCAGATCGACCGCCTGGATACCGAAAGCAAGCTGTTCGTCATGACCGCCATCTCCAATACCGGCAGCAAGATGGCGGGCAGGTACATCACCAAAAACCTGATCGTGACCCTGCTCGGCAAGATGGGCATCAAAGTTGCCGCCAAAGGCACCAGCAAATTCGTCCCGCTGATTGGCAGCGCCGTGGCGGGCGGCATCAGTTTTACCGCCATGAAATACATGGGCAACAGCCACATCGAAGACTGCTACAAGGTCGCGTTGGCCGCCCTGGAAAACCGTCAAATCGAACCGATGGCCGACGCCGACCCCGAGGCGCCAGCCGATGACTCCCACCCGACCGAGACGCCGTAGCGTCGACCAACAAGGAAATCCAATGCCTGCTTATGTCGTTTTAACCCGTGAACACACCCACAACAGCGAAGAAATGCAGCGCTACAGCGAAAAGGCCAAAGCCGCTCGGGAAGGCCACGACCCGCAGCCACTGGCCTTCTACGGAGACTTCGAAGTGCTGGAAGGCAGCGCCATGGAAGGCGCCGTGATCCTGCGCTTCCCCGACATGGCCGCCGCCCGCGCCTGGTACCAAAGCCCCGCCTACCAGGAAGCCCGCCAACACCGCTTCCTGGGCGCCGATTACCGCGTCTTTTTGGTAGAGGGTATTGAAGAGGTGTGATAGCGCAACAAGTCACCCTCGATGGGGATGAACTGGCTGGCGGCGTTGATCAGGGAAGCGGCGGTGAGCTGGGGCACGCCGTAGACTTCCACCCGTTTGCCGTGGGTCTCACGGATCTTCTGCGCCAACAGGTCGAAGTCGCCATCGCCGGAGACCAGCACCACCACATCCGCCTTCTCGGCGTATTCGATGGCATCGAGGGTGATGCCCACGTCCCAATCCCCCTTGGCCGAACCATCCGCGCGCTGAATGAACGGCTTTAACCTGACCTCGAAGCCAATCGAACGGAGGATATTCTGGAACTCACGCTGCTTGGCATCGCCCTTGTCGATGGCATAGCAGCGGGCGGCCAGCACCTCCCGGTTCGCCGTTGCCTTGGCCCAGAAACGACGGTAATCGAAGTGCCTGCCGTAGGCGTCGCGTACGGTGTACTGACACTCCCCGCCCGCCGCGCTTCGCGCTTTGGGCGAGGGTTCTGAGATCACCCCCAGAACCTTCCTGCTTCCACACGCCTTCACTAGATAGCAGCCAGGCCGCTGCCCTCCGCTCCGGTCGCTCCACAGGCTAACCCCGCCAGCCCGGCGGTTTGTATATTCCTGGCCGCGTTGATGTCGCGGTCAATGGGATAGCCGCAGCTTTCGCAGTGCCAGTGACGTTGCGACAGCGGCAGCTTCTCAACCTTGTAGCCACAGCCATGACACCGCTTGCTGCTGGGGAACCACTGGCTCACTTTCACCAGTTGGCGCCCCGCCCAGGCGGCCTTGTATTCCAGTTGCCGGACGAACTCACCCCACCCGGCATCGCTAATGGATTTAGAAAGCCGTCTATTCTTGATCATACCAATGATATTAAGTGACTCGACGCACAGGACTTGGTTTTCGTTAATGAGTGCGCGGGTCGCTTTGTGGGTAGCGTCACGGCGACAGTCGGCGATCTTGGCATGTAGCCGTGCCACTTTCCGGCGGTGTTTGTTGCGGTTGTTTGAACCTGTCTGTTTTTTCGCCAACCGGCGCTGCAAGCAGGCCAGCTTCGCCTCGTAGCGTTTCAGATGACGCGGATTGCCCGATTTTGCGCCGTCACTGGTAATGAACAAATCGCTCAAGCCGAGGTCAATGCCGACCGTTTTGCGCGTGACCGGAAGCGCTTTTGGCACGAAATCACACAGGCAACTGATGAAGTAGCGTCCAGCACGATCGCGTGAAATCGTGATGGTAGAGGGTGCAGAGGGTAGTGACCGGCTCCATCGGATGGGTAACGGCGTCTTCGCTTTTGCGATAGTGATCTCACCATCCCGATAGCGGAACGCGGCCTTGGTCAGCCGGATCGACTGCCGGCAATCCTTGCGCTTGAAACGTGGGTAGCGCGCCTTGAGCTTTGGGTTGAAGAAGTTGTCGAAGGCGGCTTTCTGGTCGCGGAGCGTTTGCTGCAGGATCACGCTGGAAACATCCCGCAACCACGGAAACTCCGCCTTTAAGCCCACCAGTCGCTTTTCCGCCGATGAGTGCGAGACCGATTCACCGCGCTGCTGATACGCCTCGGTGCGATAGGCCAGGGTATTATTCCAGACAAAACGGGCACACCCGAACGACTGCGCCAGCAGCTCAGCCTGTTCGGAGGTGGGGTAGAACCGTTCTTTGTAGGCACGCTTTTTCATACTGTATAAATATCAGGGCAATGAGGCGAAGTCAATCTGGCACCGCTACGCGGTGCGCGCTTGTATCACCGCCCGACTGGGCGATGCATTACGCGCTGTTTGGTAAACGTTCTGAGTGTCTACGAAGATGGCAACGCGGGTCATGGCATGGGGGCCTCGGCAGTGAGTGTGCCCCCATGGTACGCGATAACCCATGCCCTCGAACTCAGTATATTGGGCTCCTCACATCAGACCTTCACTCCTGAATAAAAGAGGCCATGAGCCTGGCGTCAAGCCGCTTTCTAGCCATGACGGCGCGCGCGCCACTCCAACACACGCTCCTGAAGCCCCATCACGAACACGAAAAACACCGGAACGAACAGCACCACCAACAAGGTACCGCTGACCATGCCGCCAAACACGCCGGTGCCGATGGCGTGTTGGGTATTGGCGCTAGCGCCGTAGGCAAGCATCAACGGCACCACGCCGAGGCCGAAGGCGAGTGATGTCATCAGGATCGGGCGCAGGCGCAGTCTGGCGGCCTCCACTGCCGCTTCCCGTAATCCCCAGCCTTGTTCGCGAAGCTGTTTGGCAAATTCCACGATCAGGATTGCGTTCTTCGCCGACAGCCCAATCACGGTGATCATGCCGACCTTGAAGAACACATCGTTGGGCAGCCCCCTCAGCATCACGGCACCCACTGCCCCCAGCAGCCCCAGCGGCACCACCAGCATGACCGAGACCGGAATAGACCAGCTTTCATACAGCGCCGCCAATACCAGAAATACCGCCAGAATCGACAGGGCCATCAGCATGGGTGCCTGGGAAGAAGACTGCCTCTCCTGCAAGGACTGGCCTGTCCAGGCCACGGCGAAACCGGGGGGAAGCTGCTGGACCAAGCGCTCCACCTCGGCCATGGCCTGACCGGTGGAAGCGCCCGCCGCCGCACTCCCGGAAATGCTCGTGGCGGGATAGCCAAGATACCGCTCCAACTGTAGCGGCGTTTCGTCCCACACCGGCGTGACCACCTCGGAAAGCGCCACCATGCCTCCTCGCACATTGCGCACCTGAAGTCTCAACACATCGTCGATCTGCATACGCGCCGGCGCATCCGCTTGCAGGATGACCTGCTGCATACGGCCCTGATTGGGGAAATCGTTGAGGTACGACGACCCCATGGCAGCAGAGAGGATGTCACCAATATTGGCGAAGGGCACGCCCAGAGCCCCGGCCTTGCGGCGGTCGATATCCAGGCGAAGGCTCGCACCCTCGGGCAGGCCATCGGCGTAAACGTCGCTCAAGACCTGGCTTTGCGCGGCCAGCGCGATCAGTGCAGTTTCCGCTTCCTTCAAGGCGGCAGGGCCTTGGTTGCGGAGATCCTGAAGATAAAAAGTAAACCCCGACTTGGTACCCAGCTCATCGATTGCCGGGGGCAACAGGCTCATCACCGTGCCTTCGTTGAGCTGCTCCATGGCCTGCTGGGCTAGCTCGGCTTCTTCCGCCGTGGTCGCGCCATCGCGTTTCCCCCAATCCTCGAGCATGGTGAACGCCAGCGCCGTATTCGCCCCCGAGCCGGAAAACCCGAAGCCCAGGATGGACATGTTGCCGCTCACCGCCGCACGTGACATCACATGATTCTCGTAGGCCTTGACCACCTCCAGGGTCCGCTCGGTGGTCGCGTTGGCGGGTAGCTGAATACTGGTCATGAAGTACCCCTGATCCTCTTCTGGCAAAAACGATGACGGTAGCCTGCTCATGGCAAACAGCAACACGCCCGACAGCGCCAAGAACAGCACCATGAGCCGACCGCTGCGAGCGACCAGCCCGGTCACCTGGCGCTGATAGCGCCCGGTCAGAACATCGAAACGACGATTGAACCAGCCAAAAAAGCCACGTTTGTCATGATGATCGGCAGCCACGGGCCTGAGCAGGCTCGCGCATAGCGCTGGCGTCAGCGTGAGCGCCAGAAACGCCGAGAACAGAATCGAGACCACCATCGACAGCGCGAACTGTTGATAGATCACTCCCACCGAACCACTCGAAAAAGCCATGGGCACGAAGACCACGGTCAGCACCAGAGTGATGCCGATGACCGCGCCGGTGATCTCTTTAATCGCCTTTTGAGTGGCCTCTTTCGGCGGCAGCCCTTCCGAAGCCATGATGCGCTCGACGTTTTCCACCACCACGATGGCATCGTCGACGATAATGCCGATAGCCAGGACCATGCCGAACATGGTCAACACGTTGATCGAGAACCCCGCCAACAGCATGACCGTGAACGTGCCCAATAGCGCAATCGGTGCCACCAACGCAGGAATCAGGGTGTAGCGCACCTTCTGCAGAAACAGCAGCATGACCAGAAACACCAGCACCATCGCCTCGATCAAGGTGTGGATGACCTTCTGTATGGAGACCTTGACGAAGGGAGCCGTGTCGAAAGGCACCGAATAGTTCATCCCCGCAGGCAGGCTTGCGCCAAGCTCGGCAAGGCGCGCGCGTACGCCATCGGCCGTGCGTACGGCGTTGGCCCCAGGCGCGAGCTGGATAGCCGCAGCGGTGGCGGGCTGCCCATTCTCACGATTCGAGAAGCCATAGGATTGAGCCCCTAGCGCCACCCTGGCCACATCGCCCACCACCACCTGAGCGCCGCTCTCGTCAGCGCGCAGCACAATCGCAGCGAACTCCTCGGGGGTACGCAGTTGCCCGTCGGCCACCAGCAGCGTGGTGACCCTCTGGCCAGGAACAGCCGGAGAAGCCCCGATACTACCGGGCACGATGGGCGCGTTCTGCGCCTGAATCACGGCGGAAACGTCGTTGATCGAAAGCTCATAGTCCGCGAGTTTTTGCGGGTCGATCCAGATACGCATCGCCTGCTCGGCACCGAACAGCTGCACCTTGCCTACCCCATCGACACGCCGAAGCTCCTCGACCATGTTGCGCGCCATGTAGTCGTTCAAGGCCAATTCATCGAAGCGCCCATCCTCTGACGTCAACCCCACGATCATCAAAAAGCTCGACGACGCGGATTCGACGCTCAGCCCATCCTGACGCACCGCCTGAGGCAAACGGGGCTCCACCGCCTTGAGCTTGTTCTGAACGTCCACCTGGGCCATCTCCGGGTCGGTACCCGGCTTGAAGGTCACGGTGACCGACGCCGAGCCCGAGGCATCGGCGGTAGATTGGTAATACAGCACGTTCTTGACGCTGGAAAGCTCACGCTCGATCAGGCTGACGACGGTGTCGCTCATGGTTTGTGGGGTTGCGCCAGGGTAGGTGGCGGTGATGGTCACCGACGGCGGCGCCACGGAGGGATAATGCGCCACCGGCAGCGAGGGAATGGAGATCACACCCAACAAGATGATGAACAGGGCGATCACCCATGCAAAGACTGGGCGCTGGATGAAGAACTGGGGCATGGCAGAGAGTCCTGGAGCGAGTTCTGAATATCAGCGAATGGAGGCAGCAATGGCGCCGTCGGGTGTAGGGGCCACCCAGCTCACTGGATCGACCTGTGCACCGTCCGCCAAGCGCTCGACGCCTTCCACGACGACTTTCTGGCCTTCGGTCAGGCCGGCCTGAACCCGGTAGCGCCCCTCTTTCACGTCAGCAAGCTCGACGGCCATCATCTCGACCCGTTCGCTGTCGTCCATCACCCACACATAGGGCTTGCCCCCAATGCGCACCACGGACTGCTGCGCGACGCTCAGCACCGCGTCATACCGGGCATACGGCACGCGTGCACGCACGAACATGCCAGGCAGTAGCCGCCGTTCCGGGTTCTCCACCAGCACACGCAGCAGCAGGTTGCCAGTGCTGGCATCGACTTCGATACCCGAAAAAAGCAGATGGGCGGCGACGTCATAAGGCGCACCATCACGGCCCAACAGGGTAATCGGCATGCCGCCCTCGAGAGCGGGGTAAGAAGCCATGGCATCCTGGAGCCCATCGAGAGAGGACGATGGGCGGCGAACATCCACATAGACCTTGTCGATGTTTTGCACCCGCGCCAAAGGAGTACTCTCGCCGCTGCCGACCAACGCCCCCTCGGTCACCATCGCCTGATCGACGCGCCCGGAAATCGGCGTCGTCACCGTGGCAAACGCCAGGTCGAGGCGGCGACGTGACAGCGTTGCGCGGGCCTCCGACACGTTCGCCTCGGCCTGGCGGGCAGTGGACACAGCATCGTCATAGGCCTGACGGCTCACCGATGCCCCCCGCACCAAGGTTTCCAGCCGCGCCGACTGGGCGCGGGCATTGGCAAGCTCCGCTTCGGCTTTTTGCAGCGCGGCTTGGGCGATATCCACCTCTGCCTGAAAGGGCGCCGGGTTGATTTCGAACAAGGCCTGCCCTGCGGCTACTTCGTGGCCTTGCTCGAACAGACGCCGTTGAACGATGCCGCCGACCTGAGCGCGAATGTCGGCCACTTGAAACGGCGCGACCCGCCCGATCAGGTCCTCGGCAATCTCCCACTCGCCTGCGGCCAGGGTTTCGACGGAAACCCGAGGCACAGACGGCACATCGACCTCCTCCACCTGAGGCTCACACCCTGCCAGCAAGGTCATCAACAAGGCGACCACACCACCACGACGGCATACCATTCCAAGCTTCATGACGAGTTCCTTCAGTACAGGCAGAGGCCTGCCAATAGAATGGAAGGGACTATAGCGGCCCAGCATGGGATTCACGTCGACGGTATGTGGAGATATGATGGAGAACGAATTTCATCGTCTTCGAGCCCTCATGCATACGACTCATCAGCCCTCCCCTGCCACCTCAGGCGTGCAAGCCCTGGTGCTCATCGTCGAAGACGAGCCTGACATCGCGGATATCCTGCAGGCGTATCTGGCACGCGCGGGGCTGCGAACCCTGCACGCAGCGGACGGACGCAGGGCGCTGGATATGCACGCCACGATGAAACCCGACCTGGTATTGCTCGATGTGAAAATGCCGAAGCTGGACGGATGGCAGGTGCTGTCGGAAATTCGCCACCGAGGCCCCACCCCGGTCATCATGTTGACGGCCATGGATCAAGACATCGACAAACTGATGGGCCTGCGCTTCGGCGCCGACGACTATGTCGTAAAGCCCTTCAATCCCGCCGAAGTGGTTGCGCGGACTCAAGCTGTGCTGAGACGAACCCTGAACGATGCCCACCACCCGCCCCAGGTGCTTCGCATCCCGCCCTTCGAGATCGACCTGGAGCAGCATGAAGCATCCGTGCAGGTGAACGGCTCCTCGCACACGTTGGCCCTGACGCTCACCGAGTTCAGGCTATTGACCCACTTGGCACGGGCACCCAAAAGAGTCTGCACCCGCGCAGAGCTGCTGGCGGCCTGCCTACCCGAAGGCGAAGCAATGGAGCGCACGGTGGACAGCCATATCAGCAAGCTGCGCAAGAAGCTCGAAGACCTGGGCATCAACGGCATGCCAGCAAGTATTCGCGGCGTTGGCTACCGCCTGTGGGGCACGGAATGAAGCTCGTCGGGTTGAGCCGCACCATTGCCTTGACCATGGCCGCGATGGCTTTCGGCATCACCCTGTTGGTAGTGGTCACCTCGTATCTGTTTTATTTTCTGGCGTCTCGCTACTGGCAGGACTCACTCGACGATTTCGGCCTGTTCCCCACCGGTCCGGAATGGATCTGGCTCGCCCTGACTACGCTCACCGGGCTCACCTTCGCGATGATCGTCGGCGTACAGCTGGCGCGGCGTATCCTGGTGCCGCTGAACTCCGTCACGCTGGGCATTCGCAAGGTGGCACAGGGCGACCTGAGCGCCCGAGCCACCACAGGAGACCGCTCGCTGGGCGAAGCCGCCGTGCTGGCCAACGACTTCAATGCACTGGCCGACCAGCTCCAGCGCATGTCTCAAGAGATGACCTTCTGGAACGCAGCCATTGCCCATGAGCTGCGCACGCCCGTCACTATCTTGCGTGGCCGCCTGCAAGGCTTGGCAGAAGGGGTGTTCCCTCCTGAAACACCGCAGTTTCTGAGCCTGCTGACCCAGATCGACGGCATGGCACAGCTGATCGAAGACCTTCGTGCCGTCAGTCTGGCCGAAAGTGGGCATTTGAACATCGAGATCAAGCAGTGCGAGCTTTCCGCTGACATCGAGTCGGTCGTCGAATTTTGTCGGCATGCACTGAATGCATCACAGCATGAGCCAACGCTCGATTTACAAGCGGGAAGCGTCCATTGCGACCCGTTTCGTATTCGCCAAGCGCTGCTTGCACTGCTGGAAAACGTTCGCCAGCACGCATCGCCAGGCCCCGTCCTCATCCAAACGCGCCAAGACGACGGGGCGTGTGTATTGCGTGTGATCGACGCTGGCCCAGGCATCCCGCCGGACGATGCCACCCATATTTTTACCGCATTCCGACATGCTCGGGAGACCGACACCGGTACACAGGCAGCCAAACGAGGAAGCGGGCTCGGATTGGCAGTCGTGGCGGCGATTGCCAAAGCTCACCATGGCGAGGCCAGATGCTACCCTTCTGACGAAGGCGGCTCCTGTTTCGAGGTGCGCTGGCCGACTCCATCACAATCGACGTGATCACATGGGGCGTGATTGCTGAATGATCGGCAGTGAGAACCTGCCCACCAAGCCAAGCGCCAGAGCGCAGCACTCGGCGCTTTATATCTTTTTCCAGTTCAGCTTCGGAATACACATTACCAAATATGGCCATACACGGTTCTTACATCTTTGCCAAATAAATCTGCCTAGTAAAAGTGTGGCCGCTTCAACCTATAAACACCATCACTACCAGCACCATAGCCAGCAATAGCAGGTACACTCTGGCATGAAGATGGTCAGGAATGCGCCCAATCCAGGTCGACGCCAGGCGAATACCGAGCCATGAGCCCACTGCGAGTACCAGCAAGGCGCGTAGATCCACATAACCGGCATACCAGCCCCCCAACGCTGGGTGGTTCGCCGACAGCAACACATACGTCGCGGTGCCACTCACCGCCATGGGCAACGACAACGGATTGGCCATGGCAGTGGCTGCCGTCATACTCGCGCCTCTCCGGCGCATGAGCGGTACGGTCATCACGCTACCGCCAACGCCCAGTAAGGCGGCCACTGCACCAATCAATGTCCCCGTCATCGCCGTCCCCCCTCGCCCCATAGGACGCACATCACTCCCTGACTGATGCAGAAAACCGGGCCGCAAACTGGCATCCGCAATCGTGAGGGCTAAATAACCAATGAACGCCCAGCGCACCCACTCGCCACTTAACGACACGGCTGCCGCTGCGCCCAGCACAGCGCCCACGGCGATATAGCCCACCAGCGGACGCACCAAGTGCCACTGCACGGTCTGCCGTTGGTGGTGGCGCCATGTGGACAGGGAAGCCGCAAACACCATCAATGCCGTCGAGGTGGCCACCGCGATATGCATAGCCGCCTGACCGATACCACTATCCGGCCCATGGACGAAAATCAGCAGGGTATACAGCAAGGTAACCACCACGAACCCACCACCAAAGCCGAACAATACGGTGGTCACTCCCGCCACCCCGCCACAAAGTAGCAATACGCTATACACCGGCACTCTCCTGATGAAACGAAACAGCAGGCACTATATGCTGGCGAGGATTGGCCAACATTCGTCGTTAGGACAACCATCAACGCGTTTCAGCCAGGTTAACGCTAATGCTCGATACACCTCTTTCAGAGGTAGATCATGTGGCACGGCCCATGGTGGCTATTGGCACGGACTACCGCCCCGGTACCCTCCTCGATTTTCATACCCATCGCCGTGCCCAGTTTCTCTATGGCATGACCGGCGTGATGGAGGTGAATACGGATGACGGCACCTGGATGGTGCCGCCCTTTAGCGGTGTCTGGCTACCTGCGGGCAAGCGGCACCAAGTCCGCATGAACGGGGTGAGCACTCGAAGCCTCTATATCGAGCCCCATGCCGCGCCACGCGCTTCGAGCAGCTGTGAGGTGCTGGTCGTGACGCCTCTCCTGCATCACCTGCTGCTGGCTTCCGCCCACATCCCAGCACTCTATGATGAAAATGGCCGCGACGGAGCTCTGGCTCGACTACTCCTATGCGAATTGGAACAGGCTGAGGCCCTGCCACTATTTGCGCCCCTGCCCCACGACCTGCCACTCGCCAGCCTGTGCAGAGATTTTCTCGGCCAGCCGAGCATTCACACCCTTCCTGAAGAGTGGGCTCGGCAGTTGCACTGCAGTCAACGCACCTTTAATCGTCTGTTCCGTCAGCAGACCGGACTCTCCTTTGGGGTATGGCGCCAGCAAGCCTGCCTGATGGCGGCGATTCCCAAGCTGCTCTCCGGCAATTCCGTTACCCGAACCGCACTGGAACTCGGCTACGACAGCCCTGCCGCTTTCTCCAACATGTTTCGCAAGGTGCTCGGCCAATCTCCTAGTACTTTTGTTCGGGCGGCGAATCGTTAGAGGAAGCGTAAAAAGCAGCTGCTACAGGTGTTAGCGCTACCGTTTCAAGACGTTCAGTAATCATCGGTATATAGGTTTCATGGCGTGGAGAATGTCCGCTATCTTCAGCAGCAACATTAGAAAGAGCGTCACTGGTCTGCCCACTTGTCATTCTAGCCAGCCACGCATATATTCATATTTGTTATTTTTTAATACAGGAAGCACATCATGGCAACAACTAGCCTTAGCCTAGGAGAGCACTGGGAAGCCTTCATCAAAAACGAAGTCTCTAGCGGTCGCTACGGCTCCGCAAGTGAGGTGGTGCGGGATGCATTACGTGCCATGGAAGAACGCAAAAGCAAACTTGAGGCGTTACGTACGCACCTAGCCCAAGGTGCCGGGCAAGCGAGCGCTGGCGAATTCGTGGACGATTTCTCAATGGATGCATTAATCAGCGATTTGGATAACGAATCGTAATGCCCACATTCCGTATCACACCGAGAGCAAGGGACGATTTAAAAGATATCGGCCGCTATACGGAATGGCAGTGGGGCAAGAACCAACGGAATACCTATCTAAGGGATTTTGAAAAACGGTTTCACTGGCTCGCAGAAAATCCCCTGCTAGGAAGACATCGCCCAGATATCAAAGAAGGTTATTTTAGCTACCCTCAAGGCCAGCACGTTATTTTTTATCTGATTGGCCATGAATGCATTGAAATCATTGGCATTCCTCATAAAGAGATGGATATCGTTTCCTATTTTCTGACTGATTGACGACACCAGGCGCCCCCTACCGTGTGTATAGGGCGATGGCATCGTGGCATGCGCCGTATTGGCAGAAATAAGATGCAACACCCCCACCACCACCAGTTTTCTTCTCGGCGTCCGGCCTCCGTCGCTCGCCCTGCGGCCACGCTTACATCGTCCAGCGAGGCGGCGGACAGCTTCGCCAGCGCGGCAATGTCATCCAGCAACCCAATCCAGCCGCCAATGGCCATGGGTATTTCCTCCGTGAATAAGCGTTGTTGATCGTAAAGCACACTGTAGCGGGGGGGCATTGCCCGTTTCACGCCAACAGACAGCGCTGTGACGATCTGATACGCTCACGACATCAAGGACAGCCACGACCTATCACAGGAAAAGCACGCCCATGGGTTCCAAAAAAGCAGACCGCTAAGCCGCAACAACCCTGCTTCACTCGTTGTTGCGGCAGCCTGACCATCACATCGATGCCCTGCAGGCCGCCGTCGAATACGCTGATTCGTATGGAGCTTTTCCTGTGCCTATTCAAAACCCAAGCCCTTGGGCTTATCGCCTACCCCTGGCGCTGGCGTTGATGGCCCCTTTCAATCTGCTTGCCTCACTCGGCATGGATATCTACCTGCCGGTGGTGCCCGCCATGCCGGGCATTCTCGATACCACGCCCGAGGTCGTTCAGCTCACGCTGACGCTCTACATGATCATGCTGGGCGTGGGCCAGATCCTCTTTGGCCCGCTTTCAGACCGCCTGGGCCGTCGCCCCATCCTGATCGGCGGCACCCTCGTTTTCGCGGCGGCCTCCTTCTTCCTGGCATTCACCACGGAAGCCTGGCTATTCGTGGGGCTCAGGCTGGTGCAGGCCATGGGAGCCGCCGCCATGCTGGTCGCGATGTTTGCCCCGGTGCGCGATGTGTACGCCAACACGCCGGAAAGTGCGGTCATCTACAGCCTGATGAATGCCATGCTGGCGGTGGTGCCTGCGCTGGGGCCTATCGTGGGCGCGCTGATAGCCCGTTACCTGGGCTGGAGCGCCCTGTTCATCACCCTGGGCATTCTGGCCCTGCTGACCCTCGGCTACGCCTTCCCGAGATGGCATGAAACACGCAAGGTATACGCCCCCACCCGCCTGGCGGATATGGGACGCGTGCTCAACAGCGCTCACTTCTGGGTTTATACGGTCGCGTTCGGGACCGCCATGGGGGCGTTTTTCGTGTTCTTCTCGACGGCCCCCCGAGTGCTCATCGAAGCGGCGGGCTTTAGCGAGTTGGGGTTCAGCGTGGCCTTTGCGACGGTGGCCCTGGTCATGATCGTGACGGCGCGCTTTGCCAAACGTTTCGTGACGCGCTGGGGCATTCCCGGCTGCGCCCTGCGTGGCGCGCTGATTCTGCTGGCCAGCGCAGGCCTGCTGGGGCTGGGGGAAGTGTTCTTCACGCCAAACCTGTGGTCGTTTGTCTTACCGATGTGGCTCGCCGCCGTGGGCATCGTGTTGATCACCTCCGTGACCGCCAACGGCGCGCTGCACGCCTTCAGCGACATGGCTGGCACCGCCGTGGCGCTGCACTTCTGTGTGCAGAGCCTGATCGTGGGTGGCGTGGGCACTGCGGTGGTGGTCATGCTGGATGGCAGCACGGCGTGGCCGCTGATCGCCTACACCGGCGGCATGGCAGCGCTGACGCTGGGGCTGCTCACCGGCTTAGCTCGGCGGAAGCGGTAACGATAGGGTAATGCATGTGCAGGGGTGGCTGCGCTCAATCGCGCATCTTCAAGCGCTGAGCCCTTCTCCGCCGAGTGGCCACCACGGCCGCGACCGCGACGCAAAGCACGGCGGCCACCCCTGCCAGCACCACATGGGAAAGGCTGCTCAATCGCTCAAACAGTGGCGCGAGCGCCTGACCAAACAGATAACCGAGCGTGACCCAAGCGGCCGACCAGATCAGCGCCGACAACGCATTGAGCACGATGAAACGGGGCCAGGGAAAGTTGGTCGTGCCGATGGTCAGCGCACCGGCCATGCGCAGCCCGTAAAGGAACCGCAAGGAGAACGCGAACGTATTCGGGTGGGCGTTGAACGTCGTCAGTACCCGCCCACCCGCCGCGCTACGCTGAACCGAGCGAACGATGGCGCTATTGCGCCACCCATGCCCGAGCAGGAAGAACACTTGGTCCGCAAGGAAAGCGCCCAAGGCAAGCGAGACCACCGCTTCACCAAACCCGATCAGGTGCCGATGCATCATGATGCCGCCCAGCATCGCGACGGCTTCGCCCTCCAGGCTCGCCCCCACGAACAAGCCGAGGCTGCCATAGTTCGCCACGAAATAATCAAGCGTCATGTGCATTCATCCATCAAGTAACCCCGCCAGGTGGGTGCCACGTAAACGCAATCTCTATCACGATTCAGGATGATGCAGAGGTGAATGAGGTTTATGGAAGGCAGGCAGCTGCTTCAGTTGGCAGCCAACCTGGCTGCCCCAAGCGGCACATGAGCCGATTGCCCCGCCTATTCGGCTCATGGGCCAGGAAGCGCCACGCCTTAAAGCAAACCAGCCCTGCTCACTGCCATTATCTAATGTCACCGACGTCACAACAACGAACACATCTACGGCCAAACCCCTCAGCTTTCATTAGCGGATTACCATGGCATGATTGTAATCCCTGAATCTAGGAGTAGCAGATTGCCGCGGCTGTTGCGTCGGGAAGTAAGTGATCATTGGCTCAGCCCCAACCAAAGCGCGTTCTTGGAAAGCAGCCCTGTGGGATGGATGCCCTCCAACTGCAGAGGGCGACAAACCAGCCCCTCGGCCTTCAAGGTATAAGCAGATGATGGTGCAGAAATTATCGCTCTTCACCCACCTTAGCCAGCAGCATAGAGACCTCACAGTCAAATACACTGTGGCTGGCAAGGAACCTCGCCCACTGAAGCGAAAAAAGGCGGCCTTGTGGACCGCCGAAAGAACCCTGCATGCTTGCCATCAAGGAGGTGCGATGGCAATTAAGCCTCGCGCTGACCATCTACCAGACGCGACAACCTCAGTGGGTTTCCATCCTTGAGCGCCTCAGGAAGTAGATCCGTTGGCAGGTTTTGGTAGCACACAGGTCTCAAGAAGCGCTGAATGGCTGCGCTGCCCACCGAGGTAGTGCGCGCATCTGAGGTAGCCGGGAAGGGCCCACCGTGAACCATAGCGTGACACACCTCCACACCTGTGGGCCAGCCATTGACCAGCACCCGCCCAGCCTTGCGCTCAAGCACCGATAACAGCGGCCGGGCAGCCTCGACATCGACTTCATCTAGCTGCAAGGTGGCGGTTAGCTGGCCCTCCAAGGCCTCTGCCACTATGCGCATCTGAACAAGGTCCTCGCATTCGATAACTAACGAGGCAGAACCAAACACCTCAGACTGCAGCGCCTCGCTATCCAGGAAGTCAGTGGCGGTAGCAACAAAGAGTCCAGCTTGGCACTGATGGGGCCCTTCGCCCACTTGCCCCTTAGCCACTTCTCGGGCGTGGCTAGCTAACTGTTCTACTCCCTCCATATAAGCACCGTAAATACCTGGGGTAAGCATGGTCTGTGCAGCGCTTTTAGTGAGAACCTCGGCAGCAACAGCAAGAAAAGCGTCCAGCGCTTTGCCTTTCACACCCAGCACCAGTCCTGGGTTGGTACAAAACTGGCCAGCGCCCATATTGAGCGAGGATACGAACCCCTCGGCGAGTTCATGACCACGAGTCTCAAGAGCCTGAGGCAGCAGAAACACTGGGTTGATGGAGCTCATCTCAGCATATACGGGTATCGGCTGAGGCCGCGCCTGGGCGGTGGCAAGTATCGCCAGTCCTCCGGCTCGCGAGCCGGTGAAGCCCACCGCTTGGATACGCGGATCGGCAACCAGAGCTTGTCCTACCTCGTTTCCCGAGCCAAACAACAACGAGAAGACTCCTTCTGGCATGCCGCTTTCAGCCACGGCCTTCTGCAAAGCGCGCCCCACCAACTCAGAGGTGCCGGGATGGGCGGAATGGGCCTTGACCACCACTGGACAACCGGCAGCCAGTGCCGAGGCGGTATCTCCACCGGCCACACTGAAAGCCAGCGGAAAATTGGAAGCACCAAACACAGCGACCGGTCCAAGTGCAATCTGACACTGGCGCAGGTCGACGCGAGGCATTGGTTGGCGCTCGGGCAGCGCTGGATCGATACGCACACCAAGCCAATCACCAGCTCTGACCACCGAGGCGAACAGGCGCAGCTGGCCGCAGGTGCGACCGCGCTCACCCTCGAGCCGAGCTCGGGGCAACCCAGTCTCGGCCATAGCACGCTCAATCAGGGCGTCGCCCAACGCCTCGATCTCGTTGGCAATAGTTTCAAGAAAGGCCGCACGTTGCTTGAGCGAGGTATCTCGGTAACTGTCGAAGGCCGCCTCAGCAAGCACACATGCGCGCTCCACTTCCGCTTGGCCGCCACCACGGTAGACGGGCTCCAGGAGCTTGCCGGTAGTGGGATCGATGGCGTGAATCTCGCCGCAGCTACCGATGACGGCCTGTTGGCCAATCAGGATTTGTCCGTTCAGGGACATACTTTTCTCCTACTATAGTGGATGGGGTCGTCTCAGGCCTGACCGAGGCGAGCCAAGTGGGCATAGAGGGCGCGCAGTCCATAAGTCCAAGGCGGCAGTCGATCGCTATAATCGACTCCGTTGATAAGAGCACCGAGGCTGGGAGTGGCTATAGTCACCCGATCCCCGGGGTGGTGGGTGAAACCCTGCCCTGTTCCGTCACGGTCCTGAATCGGCGAGAACATGGTACCCAAGAACAGCATGAAGCCATCAGGATATTGGTGGTGGGCACCAATGGTTTGCTCGACCAAGTCGAGCGGATCGCGACTGATTTCGCGCATGTCGCTTTCATCCTCCAACACGAACCCGTCATCGGCACCCTCGATACGAAGTGCGACACGGGCCTGGCGCACAGTATCAAGGGTGAAATCGTCGTCGAACAGCCTCACGAAGGGGCCAATAGCACAGGACGCGTTGTTGTCCTTAGCCTTGCCCAACAGCAGTGCACTACGCCCCTCAATGTCGCGAAGGTTGACGTCATTACCAAGAGTGGCGCCGCGGGGCGTTCCACGAGAATCCACTGCCAGCACGATCTCCGGCTCGGGGTTGTTCCATTGGGAGGCCGGGTGTAATCCGACACGCTCACCCATTCCCATAGAGGATAGTGGCTGAGCCTTGGAGAACACCTCAGCATCCGGGCCGATGCCCACTTCCATGTACTGAGACCAAGCCCCCTTGGCCTGCAACTCGGTTTTGAGCGCCATTGCCTCCGGCGAGCCGGGCTGAATCTGCGAAAGATCTCCGCCAATCAACTCCTGAATCTCATGGCGTAGTTCACTAGCGCGCTGAGGATCACCACCAGCTTGCTCCTCAATTACCCGCTCAAGCAGGCTGACTGCGAAGGTAACACCACACGCCTTGATTGCCTGGAGGTCACAGGGGGCCAGCAATGAAGGAGCGATCCTAGGCTCAGTCATGGAGTTCGCGAGAAGGGTTTCAACGGCACCGAGATCTTCACCAGCGAGACTGCCGACGAAAGCAGCAGGATCATCACGGTCAAGCAGATCAGCAAGCGTCGCGACATCAGCAGAGATGTCAAATACCCTCCCCTGACGTACTACTACGATGGCCGGGCCAGCGAGAGGCGAATCACGCCATACTCGACCTACCAGCAGTGCCCGGTCGAGATCCTCAGGCAAGCAGTCGCGGGGTTGAATGATTTGCATGATGGCT
The DNA here is from genome assembly GCF_000275725.1 of Vreelandella stevensii S18214. GTDB lineage: Bacteria > Pseudomonadota > Gammaproteobacteria > Pseudomonadales > Halomonadaceae > Vreelandella > Vreelandella stevensii. Next base: position 35,754 of record NZ_AJTS01000036.1, read on the forward strand.
CCAGTCATGAAATTAGAAAATCAGATTAGGCAGCGCCAAAGAAAGCGCCGGCACGAAGGTGACTATTAGCAGCACGCCGACCATTACCAGCCAGAAGGGCAGCACGGCACGTATGAACTCCGGTACCTTGACACCAGTGATGCTGCAAGTGGTGAACATCACTGTCCCCAAGGGAGGTGTAATCGTGCCAATAGCAGCATTGAGAATGAAGATGATGCCGAAATGAACCGGATCAATGCCGAACTGGGCCGCCACCGGTGCCAGCAGCGGTGAGAGCACGATTAGGATGGCATTTCCCTCTAGGAACATCCCCAAGACAAGTAAAATAAAATTAGCCAAAAGCAAAAATGCGATGGCCGTACCCACCTGAGAAGAGAGCAGCATGGCAATCTCTTGGGGAATCTGCTCCCAAGTTAGGAAGCGTGCAAACCCAGAGGCCACAGCAATGATGAAGAGTACGTTGACCGATGCAATCAACGACTCGTTGGTGGCCAGAGCGACGATACGCGGTGTCATCTGCCGATAGACAAACATACCAACGATCAGGGCATAGAGAACCGCTATGGCGCCCGCCTCAGTCGGTGTAAAGACGCCGATGCGGATACCCCCGATGACGACCAGTGGCAGCAGCAAAGCTATGATGCCAGCACGAGTCACGCTGATCCATTCGCTGCGCGGCAGCTTGATCCGTTGTGGAGGCTGATAGCCATGCCGACGACACTTCCAAGAGACTAAGGCCATCAGACAAAGCGCCATCAGGAAGCCCGGCACCACGCCAGCTAAAAAAAGTCGACCGATGGAAACGTTGTTCACATAGCCATAGACGATCAGTGCAATGCCAGGAGGAATGGTCGAGGTGACTAGCGATGATGATGCAGTGATTGCACTGGAAAAGGCTTTGGGATAGCCCTTCTCAGTCATGCTAGGCACTAATAGTTTGGAGTTCATCGCCGCATCGGCAATGTTCGAACCGGAGAGGCCCCCCATAAAGGTACTAAGCAGTACATTTGACTGCGCCAACCCACCATGCATGCGACGCGTCAGCAGTTCGGCCAGCCTTAGCAAGCGCTCGGTGATTCCGGAGTGGTTCATGAACACGCCAGCCATGATAAAGAAGGGTATGGCCAACAGTGAGATAGACTCCAGCCCTCCGGCTAGACGCTGGATCAGCATTATGGTTGGCTGATCTGCACCAACGAAGAAATACAGGAAAGTCGAGAAAAACAGGGCGAAAGCGACGGGCGTTCCCAAGAAGAAGAGCAGGAACAGGGCGCCGATTGCAACACCAACAGCCATAAGGGAAACCTCTATTGCTTAGCGGCGCAGCACTATCCTCGCCACACAGTGGTAGATCATAACCACAGCGCTGACGGGGATCGCCACATGAATCCAGTAGTAAGGAATTTGCAGCATCGGTGTGCTGCGAAACCCGGAAAAACCGAGCAGCTGAATGCCCCAGTAAAGCATTACCAAAGCGCTTATCAAGATCACGCCGAGGCTAAAGATCCATTCGTTCCAACGCGCCAACCTGGGGGGCAACTTATCGGTGAGAAAACTAATAAATACGTGCTCCTTCCGTCGCACTAAGGCACTGGTCCCTAGGAAGGTGGCCCATACCAGCAACAGCTGAAGCACCTCCTCCGTCCAGGCCAAGGGTGCATTAAACAAGTAACGCATGAATATGTTGCTTATGGCGACCAAGAACAATGCGAATATGGCAGCGGTTGCCACCACCTCGTCCAAGCGCATGATCCGGTCAAGCCAAGAAAAGACCCTCTTCATAGAGAGCTCCTTGCAAGACGCCCCCCGGCGACGCCGGGGAGCCTGTCATTCACTGGGATGCTCAGCCATTGATGAGCTCGTAGACGCTTTCGTAAAGGCCGTCGCTCCACTGCGGGAAAGCGACAGGGATTTGCTCAGCAGCGCGTTCGCGGAACGGCTGAGTGTCTACCTCGTGCACTTCTACCCCCTCACTGCGCAGTCGCTCCAAAGCCTCTTCACTCTCTACTGCAACCAGCTCACCCAGATACTCAGCCATCTGCTGACCAGTCTCGGTGAGAATCTGCTGGTGTTCCTCGCTAAGCTGTTTCCAGAAGGTCAGGCCAGTGACGAAGGGGGCTACGGTATGCATGTGAGCTGTCAGGTTGAGGTGTTTGACCACTTCGTGGAATTTGCCTCCATGCAGCACGGCAGCAGGGTTTTCGACACCATCCACCATGCCCTGTGCTAGGGCTGGATACACATCACCTAGTGACATTGGTGTTGGCGTAGCCCCCATAGCGCGGATTGCCTCGACATACATTTGGGAGTTCTGGACCCGGATTCGCACACCACTTAGGTCATCAGGATGGTTGACCGGATTTCGTGACAGCAGATGGCGTACACCATAAATGGTGTTAGGGATAACAATGTGATAACCGGAGGAGTGCACCTGCTCAAGCTGGTCGGCAAACCACTCAGAGTCAAAGACCTTCAGTTTGGACTCGAAATCTTCACCTAGGTAGGGAGCGTCCAGCACTGCCAGATCCGGCACCGAGTCTAGGAAGTTGCTATAGGCGGTGATGGAGATGATCGCCGAACCGAATCTGGCCTGCTCCATCACTTCAGTCTCAGAGCCCAGCTGGCTGGCCGGGAAGGGACGCAGATCGAGTTCACCATTACTGGCCTCGCTGACCCACTCAGCCCATTGATTGACAGCGACATCCACAGGCTCACCAGGCTGATTGCCGTAGGCGACTCGGATGACGGTCTCCGCTTGCACGGTGCTGGTCAGACCCATGCCGACCACAGAGGCGGCAGTGATAAATAGTGAGAGTTTGTTCAGACGCATGTAGAGTTCCTCATTAGAGTTATTGTGGTCTAGTGGTTGGGCATGATCACCCAACAGTTGGTGCAGCTCGGCTAATGGCCGCCTCGAGACGAGACGTTACTAATCCATGTCGCCGTGCCATTTCTGATACCGGTTGTAGACGGCGCTGAACCTTCTGTTGATGGTTCTGAGCGATATCGGCCAGTCGGTGATCGAGATATGGATTACTGAAACGTTCCAGGGTGTCATCACGATAGGCCTGCAAATCGAGAGCCGGCAGCTCCCGCTCCAGCACTGGCAGCACCTCCTCATCAAGGAGTCGGAGCAAGCCCTCACGTAGCACCGGCTCCTGCATGGCTTCGCGCACGAATGAGACACGTGAGACCAACCCCAAGTGGTGCCATTGATCCACCAAATAGCTGTGGGCCAGGTTAAGGATGTGCAGCTTACGAAGCTCGTAAGGGGACAACGACTCGACCACCTGTACGTCAGGGTGCTGGCAGGGCAAGACTAGGCCAGGTTTGTCCTGTATTGCCCAGAGAGCATAAGGTTCGGCCACGGCTCCAACGGGCTCGATAGCCGCTGAGACAATACGATCTACCAAGGTATCGATCCACAGGCAGCGCTCGTCTAGCCAAGCCTCGAAGTCGGAATCGGCATGATCAAGTTGGGCTAACTTCATGACGGTCTCCTTGAGCACTTGGCCGTTACCACTGATCAGCTCGCAGGGCAGCAGGGTCAGCCCATCGCGTCCTGCCTGGTAGCGGGCGTAGAGTAACTTGGCCAGTTTTCCAGGAAAGCTCTTCGGCAGTTCGGCCAGGCTGGTGTCGTCAGCCACGTGGTAGCCGCTGTCGCCAGTGTTGGAGACCACCCAGCGCGCAGTCTCGACGAAGTGCTGCTCCAGCGTCAGCCAATGCTCTTCAGCAATCAGGCATCCAGCGATACTCTCAACTTTCCTCTGCGTATCCACGGCGACACCGTCGCGCAGGCCACGCACTTGCAGCGGATAGTGGCGATGCTCGGCCAAAGCACGCGCCTTAGCCTTGCCCTCCGGGCGGCTTGAGGTTTGCACTACCAGAATGGCGTGCTGGCTGCGCCCCGCAGCCAGCGACTCGCCGACGAAGGCGGTAACATGTCCAAGTAGAAAGCGGCTGGTGCCGAACTGCACGATCTCAGCTTGGTCGAGGGCGAAGCTCACAGCGATACCCCACGCTTCCAAGGAATGAAGTCAAGCTGGGACAAGCGCACGGCGTTTGGTACGTGGCGCCCGGAGGCCACCTCGATGCACAATCTGAGTAGTTCATCAGCAAGCTCGCCGATCTCCGCCTCACCACGGATGATTGGGCCGGCGTCAAAATCAATGATATCCCGCATGCGGTCTGCCAGCTCGCTGTTGCTCGATATCTTCACCACCGGCGCCACGGGGTTGCCTGTAGGCGTCCCAAGACCAGTGGTGAAAAGCACTAGATTAGCGCCTGAGCCTACCAAGCCAGTGGTGGATTCGACGTCGTTACCCGGCGTACAGAGCAAGTTGAGACCCTTGCGGGTGGCAGGTTCAGTGTAATCGAGCACGTCAACCACTGGGCTATCGCCACCTTTTTTGGCCGCCCCAGCCGACTTCATGGCATCAGTGATCAAGCCGTCACTCACATTGCCAGGCGACGGGTTCATGGAAAAATGCGCGCCCACTGCCGCGGCATGGCGCTGATAGGCGTCCATCAACTGCTGGAAACGCTGGCCGGTTTGCTCATCGCGGCAGCGGGCCAGCAGCTCATGCTCAACACCGCAGAGCTCAGGAAATTCACTGAGAATGCCGCTGCCACCCAAGGCCACCAGTCGATCAACCACCGCGCCCACTAAAGGGTTTGCGGAAAGCCCGGAGAAACCATCCGAACCACCGCATTCGACGCCAAGTATCAGCTCCGAAAGCGGTGCTGGCTGACGCGTCACTTGGTTAGCCAGCTTCAGGCCCGCGAAAATCGCGACCAGAGCCTCACGGATTAGTGACGCCTCACTTTCACTGCGCTGTTGCTCGAAATATTCGACCGGCTTCAGCCCTTGGGGGTCCCGCTCGGCGATGGCCGACTGAAGCATGGCAATCTGCGCTTTCTGGCACCCCAAACTCAGCACCGTAGCACCAGCCACATTGGGATGGCATATATACCCGGCCAGCAGACGACACAGCGTCTCGGCATCACCATCGGTGCCGCCACAGCCCAAGTGATGAGTCAAGAAGCGCACTCCATCCACATTGGGAAAAAGTCGCTCTCCGGGCGGCATCACCTGCAGCTCCTCCACCTCTCCGTGTAGCAGCTGACGAGCCAAGTGTTTGTAGTCACGGTAGGGGTCGTCGCCCAAGGCATCGGTTACGCACTGGCGCAGCACCTCAATGTTTCGGTTTTCACAGAAAACCAACGGCACTACTAGCCAGTGATTGGCGGTCCCGACGCGACCGTCGGAACGATGATAGCCGTCGAACGTCAGTCCCTGGAAGATGCATACATCGGGCTGCTGCCAGCTATCGTAGCGCCCTTGAGGACGAGCATTGGCGGTGGAATGCTCAAGGTTCTCAGTCGTGATCGCCTCACCCGCCACGATGGGCTGGGTAACGCGCCCTACGGTAACGCCGTACATGATAACCAAATCACCCACTGCCAAGGGTGACAAGGCGAACTTATGCTTGTGTCGCACTGCCGCTGGCAGGGTGAGATTGTGACCGTCAGCTTCGATGACGGTGCCAGCGGGCAGGTCAGTAAGGGCAACTCGCACGTTGTCCAAGGCATGAACACGAAGGCTCAGCTGCGCTGCTTGGCGCGTGATCAAGTTACTCATGGCTGCACCTCCCCAGTGTTGTCGAGGGTAATCATGCCTTTGATGACACCACTGGCTGGATCGCACCATCGAGGCATCAGTTCGGGCATTTCGCCCAAAGCGCCGCGATGTGTGATCATCGCCTCGGCCTGCAGCTCGCCAGTCTCCATTAGGCGCGCAACCGTCTCGAAATCCTCCCGGGTGGCGTTGCGGCTGCCCAGCAACGATAGCTCTTTCTTATGGAAATCAGGGTCGTGAAACTCAATATCAGCCTTGACCACGCTGACCAGCACATAACGACCACCATGGCCAGTGAAATCAAAACCGCGGTTCATTGCTCGGGGGTTGCCGGTGGCATCGAATACCACCTCAGCCAGCGCACCCTCGTTGAGGGCTTCGATGCGCGCTACCACATCCTCATCCACGGCGTGTGCCACTGCGTCAGCGCCCAGCTTATCCCGGCAGAACGCCAAGCGCTTGGGATTGGTATCCACTACTAAAGTGCGCGCCCCACGACTACGGGCGAACTGAAGAACCCCCATGCCGATGGGGCCTGCGCCGACGACGACCGCCAATTCACCTGCCACGATACCGCTGCGGCGCACTGCATGGGCACCAATGGCCATGCACTCTATCAACGCCAGCTGATCGAGGTTGAGCGTGGCTGAGGCCACCAGATGTTCAATCGGCACCACCAGATAGTCGGCCATGCCGCCGTCGCGATGTACGCCAATTACCTGCATGTGTTGGCAGCAGTTAGTCTTGCCACTGCGGCAGGCACGGCAATTTCCGCAGTGTAAGTAGGGGATGACGTAGGCGTTCTGACCTACCAGAGCATGCTGCTCGGCCTCACCGACGGCGACCACTTCCCCAGATAGTTCGTGGCCGAGCACCCGAGGATAATCGAAGTAGGGCTGGTTTCCGCCGTAGGCGTGGACGTCAGTGCCACAGACGCCAACGCGGCGAATCCTGACCAGCGCCTCACCCGGACCACAGGTTGGCATCGGTGCCTTCCTGAGCTCTAGCTGATGAGGCTTTTTACAGACGAGAACGTGCATGTCGGGTTCCTTTAGATCAGACGCGGTACGGCATAGCGCAAAAGGTCTGACAGGTTTTTTGATCTAGTGGTCAGGCCTTTAGGACAAAAGATGCCCCACTTAGAGACCTGACTCAAGCATTATCAGAGGGCCAAGGGCTATACATAGGTCGAAGTAAGCAGGTCCTCAGGCTTGCACCACACGCTGGGATTGCTCGCCTAGCCCCACGATGCCCAAGCGCATGTGCTGCCCTGGACGTAGATAGGTTGGCGGCGTCTGTCCCATACCCACACCGGGCGGGGTGCCAGTGGAGATTACATCACCGGGCTGAAGGCTCATGAAGCGGCTCAGGTAACTGATCAGGAAAGGGATACGATAAACCATAGTGCGGGTGCTGCCGTTCTGGTAGCGCCGCCCGTCCACCTCCAGCCAGAGATCTAATTCGTGTGGATCCGAAACCTCGTCGCGTGTCACAAGCCACGGGCCCATAGGGCCGAAGGTGTCGCATCCCTTACCCTTGTCCCAGGTGCCACTTCGCTCAAGCTGAAACTCCCGTTCGGAGACATCATTGATCACGCAATAACCTGCAACGTGGTTCAAGGCATCCTTCTCAGCGATATAGCGTCCGCCCTGACCGATCACCACACCAAGCTCTACTTCCCAATCAGTTTTCTTTGAGCCTCGTGGAATTTCCACATCATCATTCGGGCCGCAAATGGCGCTGGTCCACTTGTTAAAGATCACCGGCTCCGGCGGAACCTCAGCGCCGGTTTCCGCAGCGTGATCGGAATAGTTCAGGCCAATACAGATAAACTTTCCTACTCGTCCTACACAAGGCCCTATACGCGAGTCAGGAGCCACTGCAGGTAAGCTAGCAGGGTCCAATCTGCGCAAACGCTGCAGCTCCTCATCCCCTAACTCCTTACCGGCAAGATCATCGATGACTCCAGACAGATCACGCACGATGCCTTCGCCATCAAGCAGACCAGGCTTCTCTTGCCCCGCAGGGCCGAATCTCAGCAGTTTCATGATGAAATAATCTCCTAATAAGAAAAAGAATCAGTTGGCCCAGCCACCGTCAATCAACTGGGCAGTACCGGTAATGAAGGAAGACTCGTCGCAAGCAAGGAAAGTGGCAAGGGCCGCGACTTCTTCGGGTCGACCCAGCCGTCCCATGGGCTGCCGAGCGATGAAGGCCTCCAGCACTTCGGTAGTACTGAGCCCTTCCTGCCTAGCCTGAGCCTCAATGCGTTGACGCAGTGATGGAGAGTCCACCGTCCCAGGACAAATGGCATTACACCGAATACCATGGGTCATGAAATCAGCGGCAACCGCTTTGGTAAGGCCAATCACCGCTGCTTTGGTAGTCCCATACGCAAATCGGTTAGGCACGCCCTTGAGGCTTGATGCCAAAGAGGCCATGTTGATGATGCTTCCCCCGCCGCCATTCAGCATCGCAGGTAGAAAGCTCTGGATGGTGTGGTACATAGAGGTAACATTGAGAGCAAAGCTACGCTGCCAAGTGGCGTCGTCGCATTGCAATACACTCCCACTTGGCACTATACCGGCGCAATTGAATAGCACATCAAGGGCTGGCAGATCAGCGGCCAAGCGTTGAATCGCCGCCACATCGGTAACATCCAAGTAACGCACCTCTACTCCATTCAGACCCTCCAATGAAGTCGTGTCGATATCAGTGGCAATCACCTTAGCTCCTTCCGCAACAAATCGCTCTACGGAAGCACGCCCGATACCATTGGCGGCTGCCGTCACCAGAGCAGTCTTGTTTTTGAGTCTCATGCAGTAGCGTACCTCTGCGAATCATGGGAACATGCAATAAGTTAAACATCCAGACACCCAATGGCCTGACCATTGATTCAGTATGTGATGGCTAGAGACACTAAGCAATGCCTGAGCAGCATGTTACACAGACTTTTCTGATGAACTTTAGTCGCAAAAGCATTAGAGCCGCTTAGGCCGTAGCTCAGACCAGAACGGGTCCAAACAACAGTGGGAAATGCCCTCATGCCGATTCAAACGATTCGCTCGCAGCGCCTGTATCGCCAGATCGCCGACCAACTCCAGCAACTGATCATTGATGGGGAATTCCCCCCGGGAACGCTGTTACCCCCAGAGCGGGAACTCGCACAATCGCTGGGGGTAAGCCGCGCCTCTGTGCGTGAGGCACTAATCGCTCTCGAGGTTGTAGGACAGGTGGAGGTACGTGTTGGGCATGGCGTAGTGATCCTCGAGCCCTACACCCCCGCTAAAGGTTCAGTGATGCAAGCCGCAGTCAACAAAGAAGCTTGGGCCATCGACCCGGAGTTCGAGTCCGAGATCGAGATTAATCTTAATGAGGAAATTCCTCCCTTCTCTCTGCTTCAAGCGCGCCGTTACCTCGAACCAGAAAATGCTGCCCTAGCGGCGATGAATGCCACTGAAAATGACCTGAAGGCTATCCGTGCCGCTTTTGAGCGTAACGTCTACGATAACTCCCATGGTGGAGGTAATGCGGCCGGTGACCGCCTTCTACATATACGAATCGCCGAAGCCTCGGGGAATGCCGCTTACGCACTTTTGATAAAACACCTCCTTGGCCACCAATATGGGGTGATGTTCCGGCGACTACAGGAGCTTTTCATGGAAACCGATATGCCACGACGCTCTCAAGGCGACCATGAGCGCATTGTCAGGGCCATAGAAGAGCGCGATCCCGAGACGGCGCGGCGAGCGATGGAAGTCCATTTGGACCATGTACTCAACGTGTTCTTTGCTGAATAGACCTTAGACCCTATATTCATAGAATAACCGCAGCACCAATACAGAAAGCCCGCTCATCGGCGGGCCAAGGAAATGCGACTGATCAACCGCTAAGCTAGCAATTCAGCTCTTTAGCCTGGTCGAGAACACGCTTCTGACGAGCGATGGCGTTATGGATGACCTTATTACGCACGGCTTGCTTCTGCTCAGCGCTCGCATGACGCGCAAAATGCGTCAACGGGGTAGATTTCGACACTTTATCTTTCATGACTCATCCTCGCCTGATAATAGGCTTTTCAGCTGTTCATGAGTGTAGCGCTCGGGCAGGAATGGATCAATCGAATCGATATCCGATTCCCAGTGCTGATTTGTGTGGTCGGTGTCCTTGATGACGAGGTCGAGACAGACCTTTGAGCCGAACTCTCGTTTGACTCGATTCACCACCTCTTGAACACTGAGGAACTGCTCAATGAAGTTTTCGAGCGGAATATTCCGGCCCTTAGGTATATGCGAATCATACAACAAGGCCGCTCAATCGTTGAGCGGCCTTGTTGAGTCTAGCTAACCATTACCCTAATTGGACGTAGGATCACTCCCACTCAATCGTAGCGGGCGGCTTACTGCTCACATCATAGGTCACCCGCGACACGCCTTCCAACTCATTGATAATACGGTTGGAGACCTTCTCCAGCAGCTCGTAGGGCAGGTGGGCCCAGCGGGCGGTCATGAAGTCGATGGTTTCGACGGCGCGGAGCGCGATGACCCATTCGTAGCGGCGGCCGTCGCCGACCACGCCAACGGATTTCACCGGCAGGAACACGGCGAAGGCTTGGCTGGTTTTTTCGTACCAACCGGCGGCGCGCAGTTCTTCGATGTAGATGGCGTCGGCATCGCGCAGGATGTCGGCGTACTCTTTCTTCACTTCACCCAGAATGCGCACGCCCAGGCCGGGGCCGGGGAACGGGTGGCGGTAGACCATGTCGTAAGGCAGGCCGAGTTCCAGGCCGAGTTTGCGCACTTCGTCCTTGAACAGTTCGCGCAGCGGCTCGACCAGCTTGAGCTTCATGGTTTCCGGCAGGCCGCCCACGTTGTGGTGGGATTTGATCACATGCGCCTTGCCGGTTTTGGAGGCGGCGGATTCGATCACGTCCGGGTAGATGGTGCCCTGGGCCAGGAATTCCACGCCTTCGATCTTGCTGGCTTCGTCATCGAACACGTCGATGAAGGTGTTGCCGATGATCTTGCGCTTGGCTTCCGGGTCTTTTTCGCCGTGCAGCTTCTCCAGGAACAGCTCTTCGGCGTCCACGCGGATCACTTTCACGCCCATGTGCTTGGCGAAGGTTTCCATGACCTGGTCGCCTTCGTTCTTGCGCAGCAGGCCGTTATCGACGAATACGCAGGTGAGCTGATCGCCAATCGCCTTGTGCAGCAGCGCGGCCACCACGGAGGAGTCTACGCCGCCGGAAAGGCCCAGCAGTACGTGGCGGTCGCCGACTTGCTCGCGTACGCGCTGTACCTGGTCTTCGATGATTTGGGCGGGGGTCCACAGTTTTTCGGCTTTACAGATATCCAACACGAAGTGCTCGAGAATCCGCTGGCCTTGCAGGGTGTGGGTCACTTCCGGGTGGAACTGTACGCCGTAGAACTGCTTCTCTTCCCAGGCCATGGCGGCAATCGGGCAGCTCGGGGTAGAGGCGGTCACGGTGAAGGTGTCCGGGGCCTTGGCGACCTTGTCACCGTGGCTCATCCACACGTCCAGCAGGGCGTTGCCGGTGGCCGGGTCTACGTGGTCCTTGATGTCCTTGAACAGGGCAGTTTCGGCGTCCAGACGGATCTGGGCGTAGCCGAACTCGCGCTGGTTGGAGCCTTCCACCTTGCCGCCCAGCTGCTCGGCCATGGTTTGCATGCCGTAGCAGATACCAAACACTGGCAGGCCCATGTCGAACACGCACTCGGGGGCGCGGGGGGAGTCCAGCTCGGTGACGGATTCCGGGCCACCGGCCAGGATGATGCCGTTGGGGTTGTATTCGCGGATCTCTTCTTCGGTGATGTCGAAGGCACGGATTTCAGAGAATACGCCGATCTCGCGAACCCGGCGGGCGATCAGCTGGGTGTACTGGGAGCCGAAGTCGAGAATCAGAATCTTGTGGGCGTGAATGTCACTCATGGCGAAGCCTCTATAACGCGGAATACCCGCATTGGCTAAAAAGCAGACGGCGGGGCAATGCCCGCCGCCATGTCACTAACTGCGCTGGTTAGCTCACCCGGTAGTTGGGTGCTTCCTTGGTGATCTGCACGTCGTGAACGTGAGACTCGTTGAAGCCAGCGCCGGTAATCTGTACGAACTCGGGCTTGGTGCGCATTTCCTGAATGTCGCGGCAGCCGGTGTAACCCATGGAGGCGCGCAGGCCGCCCATCAGCTGGTGAACGATGGCGCTCATCATGCCCTTGTAGGGTACGCGGCCTTCGATGCCTTCCGGCACCAGCTTCTCGGCACCGGCGTCCTTGTCCTGGAAGTAGCGGTCGGCGCTGCCCTGGCTCTGCGACATGGCACCCATGGAGCCCATGCCACGGTAGGCCTTGTAGGTACGGCCCTGGTACAGCTCCACTTCGCCCGGTGCTTCTTCGGTACCGGCCAGCAGGCCACCTACCATCACGGCGCTTGCGCCAGCGGCAATGGCCTTGGCCAAATCGCCCGAGAAGCGCACGCCGCCGTCGGCAATCAGCGGAATGTCGAAGGGCTTCAGCGCTTCGGCCACGTTGGAAACAGCGGTGATCTGCGGCACGCCCACGCCAGCCACGATACGTGTGGTGCAGATGGAGCCGGGGCCAATGCCCACTTTCACGGCATCGGCACCCGCTTCGGCCAGCGCGGTGGCGGCGGCGGCGGTGGCGATGTTGCCGCCGATCACTTGAATCTGCGGGAAGTGTTCCTTGATCCAGCGCACGCGGTCGATGACGCCCTTGGAGTGACCGTGGGCGGTGTCGACGATGACCACATCGACGCCTGCTTCGGCCAGGGCCGCTACGCGGTCAGGGGTTTCAGGGCCGGTGCCCACCGCCGCGCCTACCAGCAGGCGGCCATCGCTGTCTTTGGCGGCCATGGGGTAGGTGCGGGCTTTTTCGATATCCTGGAAGGTGACCAGGCCGCGCAGGTGGAAAGCGTCATCGACGATGAGCATTTTTTCGATGCGGTGTTCGCGCATCTTGGCCTTGCTGACTTCAAGCTCGGTGCCTTCCGGCACGGTGACCAGGCGCTCGCGGGGCGTCATGATGTCGGCCACGCTGTCGCCCACGTTGGGCTGGAAGCGCATGTCACGCTCGGTGACGATGCCCACCAGGGTTTCGCCTTCTACCACCGGGAAGCCGGAGAAGCCGTATTCGCGGGCCATGGCCAGCAGGTCTTCCAGCTTGGCCTTGGGGCTCACGGTGACCGGGTCTTTGACGATCACGCTTTCGTGCTTCTTCACCTTGCGCACTTCCGCGGCCTGCTGGGCCATGGTCATGTTCTTGTGGATGATGCCGATGCCGCCTTCCTGGGCCATTGCAATTGCCAGTCGTGCTTCGGTCACGGTGTCCATGGCGGCAGACAGCAGGGGAATATTCAGCGAGAGGTTACGAGTCAGGCGGGTTTTGAGGCTGACATCCTTGGGCAGAATGTCGGAGAAGCCAGGAACGAGAAGTACGTCATCGAACGTAAGCGCTTCTTGGGCCATACGTAGCATAGCGGCAACACCCAATGTAAAGTGGGAAGATGGGGCGTGAAAGGTTAATCGCCCATTATAACGTTTCGAGGGCCACCCCAGCAAACCATCCTGCGATGATCTGCTGAAGGTGGCCCTCTGCGTTGGCCTGGGCGAAGCCCACTACGGTGTGGCGCGGGCGGTTTAGTCCAGCGCGCGGTCGTCGGCTTCGCTGGGGAAGTCGAGGTCTTCCAGGCGGCCCGTCACCGCCGTGGCGATGTTGGCCAGGTGCGAGGCCACGCGCTTGTAGTGGCGCGCCAGCAGCGAGTAGGCCACGGCTTCGTGGAACTCGATGCTGTCTTCTTCCCGCAGCAGGGATTCGATCAGCTCGTCGCTGATGTGACGAATCTCCCGGGTGGCGGTGATGATGCCGTGGGCCTTTTGCTCGTCGGAGTTGCGCGTGGCCGCAATCAGCTCGCTGAACAGCCCTCGCAAGCGCTCGGCGATGCTGTCCAGGGGCTTCTGGTAACGGTCTACATGGAAGCCTTCGGTGTAGAACGCGCCTACTTCGAAGACGTTCTTGCAGTAGTCGCCGATACGCTCGGCGTCCTTGGCCACGCTCATCAGCGCCAGGCAAATGGCCACGTCGTGGCCGGGGTTGACGGTCAGGTGGCGCAGCACCTTGCGGCGAATCGAGCGTTCCAGCTCGTTGACCGCCACATCGCGCTCGTACAGGGGCGTGCGTACGTCCTCGGCGGCCACGGTGCTGTACAGCACCTCGTTGGCCCGTGAGAACATCCAGGCGCCATGCTCCAGCATTTGGGTCAGGTCCGCGTAGGCCTGGTCGATGCTGGTTTCCGAGGTAAGCGCACTAAAAAGCTGTTTGAACATGGGGAAACCTCTCAACTGGCCGCGCTTAGCGCAGGCGGATAAAGAATTCGGTCAGCGTGATGCCCACCAGCGGCACGATCAGGAACACACCGATCAGGAACAGGAACGCATAGCGAATGTGCTGCCCTGCCAGGCGTCCATACCAGGTGGCAATACGCAGCGGAATGACCCGCAGCGGCCACCAGATCGCGGTGCCGGTAAGATTGAAGATAACGTGAAACAGCGCCACCGTCATCGCCGCCGCAATCGGGTTGGCGGTCGCCGCCAGTACGCTGGTCACGGTGGTGCCCAGGTTGGCCCCCATCATGAACGGCAGCACGCGGCGCAGGCGCACCACCCCGGCCCCCGCCAGCGGCACCATCAGGCTGCTGGTGATCGAGCTGGACTGCACCAGCACGGTCGAGACCACGCCCACGCCGTAGGCCCGCGCATCGGTACGGAAGAAGTAGGTACGGAACAGGCCATCCATATGGCGCAGCAGCGCGCCGCGCAGGTTCTGCACCATGAACACCAGGGCAGTGAACATCAGCAGCAGGCCGATGCCAGCCACCATCAGCCCAGCGGCGGCGGTGGTGGGCATCAGCACCGCGCCCAGCCAGTTGGCGGCATCTACCACCGGGGCGGTAATGATCTTGATAGGGCTGTTGGGGCGGGCGACTTCTTCCAGGCCAATCAGGTCCGCCAGCCAGGCCGCCAAACGGGTGAAGATGCCGTAGCCGCGCTCGTGGAACATGCCGGTCAGCCACTCCACCGGGAAGATCAGCAGCACCGTGAGGATGTTGAACAGGTCGTGCATCAGCGCCGCGGTAAACGAGCGGCGGAAGTTACGCTTGATGCGCACGTTGGCCAGTGCCACGATGACGCCCGTGACGGCCGTGCCGATGTTGGCCCCCATGATGGCGAACACCGCCGTGCCCAGGGTCATTTCGCCACTGGCCACCAGGGTCACGATCAGCGCCGAGGTGAACGAGGAGCTCTGCACGATCATGGTGACCAGCACGCCCGCCATCAAGGCGATGAAGGGGTTCTGGCCATAGGCGAAGGCGCGGGTCAAAAAGTCGCTGTCGCTGCCGAAGGTGCCTAACCCCGCACCCAGAACGTTCAGAGCAGCCAGGAACAGATACAAGCACAAGCCAGCGTAGATACCTCTTAGCCAGGCGGGCACTTCGTGAGGCGCTTGGCGAGCCAGCGCAGGACGATCTTGTGAAGGTCCGAGATTCGACATGAGCAATCTGCCCTGTTGGTGAACATCTAATGTGACGCTTTCGTGACACTTTTGTGTCGGCGGGCACCCTAGCATGGTTTTGTGACACTTTGATGACGTTTATCTTGCAGCGCCGCCTTCCGCGCGCATGGTACGCCAGAGAGCCCGTCAAGGCCATTGCTGTGCGCCCTGCACGTATTGTCTAATGAGCGGCCGCATCCCCGCTTTCACCCGCGACTGGAAACTCCCATGAGCGCTCCCAACGCCCCCCTGCTATCGGTCAGTCAACTCAACCTCAAGGCGCGCAAGGCGCTGGAGAGCGACCTGGGCGATGTATGGGTGGAAGGCGAGCTTTCCAACGTGTCGCGCCCGGCGTCCGGGCATATCTACTTCACGCTGAAAGATGACCGCGCCCAGGTGCGCTGCGCGCTGTTTCGCCAGCGGGCGCGGTTCGTATCGGCCCCCATGCGCGATGGCGACCAGGTCAAGCTGCGCGGCCGGGTCTCGCTGTTCGAACCCCGCGGCGATTACCAGCTGATCGCCGACGCCGTGCAGGCCGCGGGGCTGGGCGAACTGCTGGCAGCCTACGAGCGCCTGAAGGCGCAGCTGGAAGGCGAAGGGGTATTTGCCAACGCCCGCCCCCTGCCCTTTCCGCCCCGCAAGCTGCTGATTCTGAGCTCCGCCAGCGGCGCCGCCATCCGCGATGTGCTGGCGGTGCTGGCAGCGCGCTGGCCATTGGCCGATGTGACGCTGATTCCCGTGCCGGTACAGGGCGCAGAAGCGGCCCCGGCGATGATCTCTGCCCTGGCGCTGCTCAACCGCCAGACGCGGCTCGACCCCGCCCAGGATGCGGTGCTGATCACCCGAGGCGGCGGCAGCCTGGAAGACCTGTGGGCGTTCAACAACGAGCACTTGGCCCGGGCCATCTTCCACTCCCGGTTGCCGGTGATGTCTGCCGTGGGCCATGAGGTGGATGTCACCCTGGCGGATTTCGCCGCCGACATGCGCGCCCCCACCCCTTCCGCCGCCGCCGAGCGGCTGGTGCCCGACCAGCACGCCCTCAAGCGCCAGCTTCGGCAAGCCGAACAGCGCCTGCAGCGCGCCCTACAAACCCGCCTGGAGCGCGATAGCCAGCGGCTGGACGCCCTGCGCGCTCGGCTCCGCCACCCGGGAGAGCGGCTGGCCCATCAGCGCCAGCACCTGCAAGCCCTCGCCCAGCGGCTAGCGCGCGCCATGCAGTTCACGCTGAGCCAACAGCAGCGCCAGCTTGGCCAGCTCGGCCGTCGGCTGGCCAGCCAGGACATGGCCCGGCTGCACCGGGCAGAAAGCGAACGCATCGAACGCCTGCAACGCCGCCTGGCCAGCGCCATGCAGCGCCAGCTGGAAGCGCGCCAGGCACGCCTGCACAGCGCCGCCCGGGCACTCAACGCGGTCAGCCCGCTGGCGGTACTAGGCCGTGGCTATGCCATCGCCCAGGACGAACAAGGCCAGATCGTGCGCCGCGCCCAGGATACTCAGCCGGGCCAGCTGCTCAAGTTGAAGCTGGGTGAAGGGCGTTTGAACGTGGAAGTAAAACGGCGCTATCAGAAATAGCGCCGCACTGGTGATTACTTTTTGTCCGATGACTCATCCGGGGAAGGATTGACGTGATGGGTATCCGGCATCGGGTTGGCGTCGTCGTAATGATCGTCGCGCTGGTCTTTTTTCTGCTCTGGCTTCTGGTCGTGTTTATCCGGGGACATGCTACCTCCTGATCCTTGGTGGTGTGTGTTGCCTCCCTCACTATAGCCGCTCCCCACCCGCTTGCCATGAAGGCCGCACCGCAGAGCCGTGCAATGGCCTGCCTGGTTTTCAGGCTTCTCTTTCCAAAGCAGCAAGTTACCCCCTTCCCGGCCCGTTTAGGACCCACTCATGCAGTGTTTAAATAGCATTTATTAATTATCGCTATTGGGAGTGATTGGCCTGCTCTGGCATTTGCCCCGGCCTGCGCCTTTGGTCTACGTTGTAAGCACGGCGCTGGAGCGCTCTGCACCCCAGGATGCGGGTGGTAGCGCTCACCGCAGCGTCGTGTGTACTTGCCTTCATGGAAGGAGTTACGTGTCTGTGCCTAAAAAGGAGTGACCGCACATGAGCGACCAACAGCAACCCCCACAGCATCAGCAAAAACAGCCGGGCGATGAGCATGCCATGCGCCCAGAGCCCGAGTACATTCGCGACAGCTATCGCGGTGCCGAGAAGTTGTTGGATAAAGTGGCGATCATCACCGGTGGCGACAGCGGCATAGGCCGAGCCATTGCGGTGCATTACGCCCGTGAAGGGGCCGACAGTGTGATCGTGCACCTCAAGGAGAGCCGCGACGCCGAAGAGACCAAGCGGCTGGTAGAGGCCGAAGGCCGCCGCTGCCTGGTGCTGAAAGGCGATGTGGCCGCGCCCAGCTTCTGCCGAGAAATCGTCAACCGCACCCGGCAGGAGTTCGGCAAGATCAATATCGTGATCCATAACGCAGCCGAGCAGTACGACTGGGACGACATCACCGATATCCCGGACGACCAGCTGCAGCGCACCTTCCAGACCAACGTGTTCAGCCACTTCTATCTGACCAAAGCGGCGCTGCCCCACCTGAGCGAAGGCGACACTATCATCGCCACCTCCTCCATCAATGCCTTCAAGGGCAATGACACGCTGATCGACTACACCGCCACCAAGGGCGCCATTCAGGGGCTGATACGCTCGCTGGCCATGTCGCTGATAGACCGAGGCATCCGTGTCAACGCCGTGGCTCCCGGCCCCATCTGGACACCACTGATTCCGGCCAGCTTCGATGAAGAGAAAGTCGCGGAGTTCGGCAATCAGGTGCCGATGAAACGCGCCGGACAGCCCAGTGAAATCGGCCCGGCCTACGTGTACCTGGCCTGTGAAGAGTCATCCTACATGAGCGGCCAAACGCTGCACCTGAACGGTGGCGTGATTCTGAATACCTGAGCAGCCTTCCGGGGCGGCTCCTCGCCGCCCCTTCGCGGGTGCCTCGCTGCGCTCGTTACCACGCGCTACGATACTGCTACTGTCTCTTCACCCCTCACTCCTCACTCCTCACTCCTCACTCCTCACTCCAATACTAACCCGCCAGATTCTTCACCAGCACCTTGGATTTACGGGCGTGGTTGTAGGCCTCGCGTTTGAGGGGGGGCAGGTCTTCCAAGCTGGCGGCGCGGAAGCCGCGCTCCACGAACCAGTGGGCGGTATGGGTGGTGAGCACGAACATATCGGAAAGCCCTCGCTGGCGGGCGCGTCGTTCAAGGGCTTCGACCAGTCGCTCGCCGCGCTCGCCGCCCCGGTAGTTGCCATGCACGGCCA
Organism: Vreelandella stevensii S18214; assembly: GCF_000275725.1. GTDB lineage: Bacteria > Pseudomonadota > Gammaproteobacteria > Pseudomonadales > Halomonadaceae > Vreelandella > Vreelandella stevensii. The sequence goes on from NZ_AJTS01000036.1 coordinate 54,303, forward strand.
CGCAGGCCAGCTCGCCCACGGTGGTCTCGGGGAAGACGTGCAGCGCCGCACAGCCGATCACCATGCCGTCGCGCTCGATGACCATGTAGTCGTCGATTTCATGCTCCAGACGCTCCCGGGAGCGGGCCACCAGCATGCCGCGCCGCTCCAGAGGTTCCAGCAGCTCCAGCAGGCCCGCCACGTCATTGAGCGTGGCCGGGCGAAGCTGCTCGTAGCGGTGCTGGGTGATCATGGTACCCACACCGTCGCGGGTGAACAGCTCCCCCAGCAGCGCATCATGGTTGCGCCAGGAGAGCAGATGTGTGCGGGCCACGCCTTCCCGGGCGGCGGTGCAGGCGGCATTAAGATGGCGCGCCAGCTCGCTGCCGGGCGCGGCCTGCTGCAAGCGCGGTTCGGCTTCGAAAGGTGAAAGCTGGCGCAACAGCGCACCCTGCTCGTCTTCCAGGCCTTCGGATTCACCAAGCAGAATCAGCTTGTCTGCCTTGAGCGCCACGGCGGCGTGCTGAGCCACTTCCGAGGCGTCCAGGTCGAACACTTCTCCGGTGCTGGAGAACCCCAGCGGCGGCAGCAGCACCAGCGAGCCCTTCTCCAACAGCCCTTCGATGGCGCTGGCGCGCACCCGGCGCACCTCTCCACTGTGATCGAAGTCTACGCCTTCGCGCACGCCCAGCGGCTTGGCGGTGACCAGATTGCCGGAAATCACGCTCAGCTCCACGCCGTGCAGCGGCGTGCTGGGCAGCCCCAACGAGAGCCGCGCTTCCAGCCAGAGCCGCTGATGCGCCGCTACCTGCTCCACATGGGCCATCACGGCGCGGTCGGCGACCCAGCGGCCATCCACCCGAGTGGGTTCCACACCGGCGGCCGTCAACGCTTCATGCACCTGGGGGCGAATGCCGAATACCACCACCAGGCGCACGCCCAGGGTGTGCAGCAAGGCCAGGTCCTGAATCAGCTGCTCTCCTCGGCCCGACGCCATGGCTTCGCCTTCAATCAGGATGACAAAGGTTCGCCCCCGGTGGGCATTGATGTACGGGGAGGCATTACGAAACCAGTCGACAAAGGGGAAACGTGTGTCCAAGGGCCGCTCTCCGGCAGCAGGTGAATGAAAGTAACCACGCTTACTTTAACAGAGCATAAAAAACAGCGGCACCTTCTATTACAGCGATCTCCTGTCGAGACCGGCTGCCGAAGGTGCCGCCGTATACCCGCCAAGCGTTAGCCTGGGGAGAGGAGTATCAGCCGAACATGCCCTTGAACATGAAGAAGAACACGATGGCCAACCCCGCCCCGGCGGGCAGGGTAATCAGCCAGGACATGACGATGGTGCCGATCACCCGCAGGTTCAGCGCCGCCATGCCGCGGGCCAGGCCCACGCCGAGGATCGCCCCCACCAGCGTGTGGGTGGTCGAGATAGGCAGCCCGGTGCCCGAGGCCAGCACCACAGTGGTGGCTGCCGCCAGCGTGGCGGCAAAGCCACGGCTGGGGGTCAGTTCGGTAATGCCGGTGCCCACGGTGGCAATCACTTTATGGCCGTAGGTCACCAGGCCAAACACGATGCCGCCCCCACCCAGCACCAGTACCCACCAGGGCACCAGCGCGGCACTGTCGATCACGCCGTCACTGCGTACCACGCTGATCACCGCCGCCAGCGGGCCAACGGCGTTGGCCACGTCGTTGGAGCCGTGGGCAAACGCCATGGCACAGGCAGTGAAGATCATCAGCACGCCGAATACCCGTTCCACGTTGGCATAGCCGAAGTGGTCGCTGGCGCTCTGCACGTACTTGATACGCCGCTGCATGACCACCCCGACGCCCATGATCACGATGCCGATCAGCATCGACAGCAGGAAGCTCTGGCCAAAGCTCAGGTCGAGGCCCACGTGGGTCAACCCCTTGGTGAGGGTGACCATGGAAACGATGAAGCCTACCAGGAACACATAGCCCGGCACGTAGCGCTTGGCGGCGGCAAACGGGTCCTTGTTCTCGAAAATCAGGTACTGCACCGACTTGAACAGCACGAAGCCGATGGTGCCCGCCAGCAGCGGCGAGACGACCCAGCTGGAAGCAATGGTGCCCACGCGGCTCCAGGCCACGGCTTCCACGCCCAGGCCCACGGCACCAAAGCCCACGATGGCACCCACGATCGAGTGGGTGGTCGATACCGGCCAGCCTCGGGCCGAGGCAATCATCAGCCAGATAGCCGCCGCCAGCAGGGCCGAAAGCATACCGTATACCAGCAGCTGCGGGTTGGCTTCCAGCAGTACCGGGTCCAGCATGCCGCCACGGATGGTGGCGGTGACTTCGCCCCCGGCCAGCCAGGCCCCCAGAAACTCGAAAATGACCGCAATGATGATGGCTTGCTTGATGGTGATCGCTTTCGATCCCACCGAGGTGCCCATGGCGTTCGCCACGTCGTTGGCACCCACCCCCCAGGCCATGAAGAAGCCAAACAGGCAGGCCAGAATGATAAAGATGTCGCCGTGCTGGACAATAATCTGCATGGGAGCCCCTTAGCGTGCGGTCAGGATCTGCAGGCGGCTGCCCACGCGTTCGGCGCGGTCGGAGACTTCGCCGACCCAGTCGATGATCTTGTATAGAAAGATCACATCCACGGGGGGAAGCTGGCTTTCCAGCTCGAAAAGACGGCGGCGAATCGCCACCTGCTGATCATCGGCCTGGTGCTCCAGCACGTGCAGCTCGCGGATCATGTTCTGCATCACGTCCGAGACGTTGCGCCCAAAGCCGGACTCCAGCAGGTCCTTCAACTCTTCCAACGCTTGGCGCGCCTGGGCCACGCAGGCCACACTGGTGGCCATGTACTCGCGCATCAAATCGGCCAGCTCGTCGGGCACGCGCATTTTACGGCCCAGCATGATGCCGGTAATGTCACGCACCTTGTTGGCGATCTTGTCCTGTACGCTGATCAAATCGAGCAGGTCCGAGCGCGAGACCGGCAGAAACATGCTGTTGGGCAGGTTGAGCCGCAGCTCGGTCTTGAGGGTGTCGGCTTCGTGCTCCAGAGTGGTCACCTGCTCGCGCAGCTCGGCGGCGGCGTCCCAGTCACCGGCAAGGGTCGCTTCGAAGAACGGCAGGAGGAGGTCGGCGCATTCATTGGCCTTGACGATGTGGGCCAGCAGCGGCTGGAATGGCGAGCGGCCAAACATCGCGGAAAAAGGGTTGGAGGTTACCATAGAGCCTTTAGCCTGTTTTCGGGGAGCCTGGAAATGGCGGGCGACAGTATAAAGAGTGCGCTCGGCTTCGTCATAAAAAGTTCATTTAACCGTCATCAATACGCAACATAGACCACTTGGCAGGAAGCGTCATGACCCAACACCCTCATCCGGCGGCCCCTCAGGAAGTCGAACTGAAACTGGCCCTGGGGCCCGGCGCGCTCGACGCGCTGCTGGCCCATCCGCTCTTGGCAGAGCCGCCCCAGCAGCAGGCCTTGACCAACACCTATTTCGATACTCCCCAGGGCCATCTGGCCGCTGGCCGGGTCGCCGTTCGGCTGCGCCGACTGGGCCAGCGCGTGCTGCAAACGGTCAAGACCGCAGGCCAGGGCGGCGGCGGGCTATCGCGTCGTGAAGAGTGGGAGTGGCCGCTGGACGAGCACGCTCTCGACCAGGCCGGGCTGGCCAAGCTGCCGCCGTTTCAAGGGCCGTTGGCCGAGCAGATAGCGGCGCTGCAACCCACGCTGAGCACCGATTTCCACCGCCGTACCTGGCAGTTGGCATGGCAAGGCAGCGCCATCGAGCTGGTGGTGGACGAAGGGGAGATCGTGGCGGGTAGCGCCCGCGCCCCTATTGGCGAGGTCGAATTGGAGCTGAAAGAGGGCAGCGCCGATGCGCTATGGGGGTTGGCCCTGGCACTGGCAGAGCAGGTAGCACTGCGCCCTTCCGACAGCAGCAAGGCCGCCCGAGGCAATGCCCTGGGCCAGCAGCAGTGGACGCTGCCCGAAGCCAGCACCCCCAGCGCATGGCTGCACCGCGCCACCGTGGCGCTGGATGCCTTCCATGACAGTGGCCACCCCGAGCACCTGGCGGCGGCCCAACAGGCGCTGAGTGAACTGGCCCAGCACCCAACGCTGGATGACGCCGCACAGCGCGAGGCCATCACGCTGACGGCCGAGCTGGGCTCCACCGGCCAGCCCACGGCGGCGTACGGCGTTGCAGCGTTGACGCTGGCCCGTCGCCTTGGTCAGCAAACCGCGCTACGCTGAAACGCATCCCCCTTGGCCGCTTATTTCAGGACGAAACCATGAGCTTTGACCTCAGCCCCGGTGCCGAAGGATTGCGCACGCGGTTATTCCACGTGATTTTCGAGTCGGATACCCCGGGGGCCAAAGCGTTCGATATCGCCTTGATCATCGCCATCCTGCTGAGCGTGGCGGTGATTCTGCTGGGCAGCGTAGAGCAGTACGCCCAGCGCTATGACACGCTGTTTTTCTACATGGAGTGGATGTTCACGCTGCTGTTCAGCCTTGAGCTGCTGGTGCGCCTTTACTGCCTGGAACGGCCCACCGTCTACCTCAAGAGCTTTTACGGGGTGGTCGATGTGATTGCGATCATCCCCACCTGGCTGGTGCTGCTGTTGCCCGGCGCCCATGCGCTGGTGATCGTGCGGATTCTGCGCGTGCTGCGCATTTTCCGCATCCTGCGCCTGATGGAGTTCGTCGGCGAAGCACGGCTGCTGCTGGATGCCCTGAAGCGCAGCCTGCGCCAGATTTTGCTGTTCTTTTTCAGCATTCTGATGCTGGTGACGCTGTTTGCCGCGCTGATGTACACCATCGAGTCCGACGAGGCAGGTTTCACCAGCATCCCGATCTCCATTTACTGGGCCATCGTCAGCATGACCACGGTGGGCTATGGCGACATCGTGCCCGCCACCCCACTGGGCAAGGCCATCACCGTCATCCTGATGCTGATTGGTTACTCGATCATTGCCGTGCCCACCGGGGTATTCTCGGCCCAGGTGATCCGCTCCATCCGCGAAGACCGCTACTCGGAAGAAGCCTGCCCCGGCTGCGGCCACGACCGTCACGAAAAGCGCGCACGCTACTGCCTGCGCTGCGGCACCTGGCTGGACGAAGAGAGCGAAGACCCGCGCAAGCCCAAGGAAGAACCGCCCGAGGAAGCCCCCCAACAATAACGCCAGCGCCGGGAGGCGCTGGCGTCATGGCCAGCTGGAAAAAGGGCTTGTGAAAGAGAACGAGTGAAACGCTACTGGAAAGGCGTGGTGTCGCCGCGCCCTTCACGCACGATGGTCGGCGGCAGTTCGCGCAGGTCGATGACGCTGGTCGGGTCCAGGTGGCAAGCGCCGCCGTCGATGATCAGATCCAGATGTGCCCCAAAGCGCTCGCGGATCTCTTCCGGGTCGCTCATGGGCAGCGTTTCCCCCACCGGAATCAGCGTCACGCTCATCAGCGGCTCACCCAGCGCTTCCAGCAAGGCGTGGGTAATCCGATGGTCCGGCACGCGCACCCCTATCGAGCGGCGCTTGGGGTGCAGCAGCAGGCGCGGCACTTCCGTGGTGGCATCCAGAATGTAGGTGTAAGGCCCCGGCGTGTGGGCTTTCAGCAGCCGGAACACGGCGTTGTCTACCTTGGCGTAGGTACCGATCTCGGAAAGGTCCGAACACATCAGGGTGAAGTTGTGCTTGTCGTCCAGCGAGCGCAGCCATTTGATCTTCTCGATGGCCTTCTTTTCGCCCAGGTGGCAGCCCAGCGCATAGCCGGAATCCGTGGGGTACGCCACCACGCCCCCTTTTCGAATGATCTCGGTGGCCTGATCGATCAGCCGTTTTTGCGGGTTCTCGGGGTGAATCTGGAAATATTGGCTCATCGCTTGCTCCTGCCGTTCGGCGGTCCGTTCGTTGCACATTCGTTAGCGCGATACCGACAGCTTAGCCGATACGGCGCGTGATCACCCAGCCGCCAGCATGCCCGGCGCGGCATCGCGCATGTGCGCCAGCCGGGGGTGTTCCCAGATGGGCGGTGCGGCGGTACGTGGCACCACGCTCATGCTGCCGGGGGCGGCGTGGCTGCCGGGAAAGTGAAAATCGCTGCCCAGCGAGGCGTACAGCGAGCGCTCCACCAGCTGACGCGCCAGGTCACGGGTGCTGTCCGGGTTCTGCTGGCCGCTGACCAGCTCGACCGCCTCGCCCCCTGCGGCGGTGAAAGCATCCAGCAACAGGCCACGCTTGCGCCGGGTCAGCCCGTAGCGCAGCGGGTGGGCCAGCACCGCGACGCCGCCGGACGCCACCACCCAGCCCACGGCATCGGCAATTTCGGGCCAGTGGGCTTTCACATCGCCCTTCTTGCCGCTGCCCAGGTAGCGCTTGAAGGCTCCGGCCCAGTCGGCCACCACGCCTTCCGCCACCAAGGCACGGGCAAAATCCGGGCGCCCCAACGGGCGGTCGCTGCCTGCCTGGGCGCGGGCCTTGGCCAACGCATCGGGCAGGCCCATTTTCTCCAGCCGCTCGGCAATCACTTCAGCCCGCTGGATACGCGCCTGACGCTGCTGCTCCAGGCCCTCCACCAGCGCTCCCTGCAAGCCGCCCGGCATCAACGCCACCACGTGAATACCGATGCCCTGCCAGCGCGTGGATAACTCGCAGCCGGGCACCAGGCACAGGCCCGCCTGCTCGGCGGCCAGGCTGGCTTCTGCCGTGCCGTCCATGGTGTCGTGGTCGGTGAGGGCAATGTGCGTCATGCCTCGGGCGGCACACAGCGCCACCAGCTCGTCAGGCGGCAGCGCCCCATCCGAGGCGGTAGAGTGCATGTGCAAATCGACCGGGTAACGCTGATCGGCATCGAACACACGGGGCAGTGCAGGGGGAAAAGCTTCAGGAAGTCGTGGCATTAGCATGACGCCGTGTGGCGAGTTTGTCAGAATAGGCGTGTGGTACAACAGCTCGCCATGGTGCGCGTTAACCAGCACGCGGTCAATGCCGGGAGCGATTGCAAGGCTTCCCCAACCGCACTGCCTTCAAGGAGTTATCCCTATGCTGTATGCAATTATCAGTGAAGATGTGGCCAATAGCCTGGAGCGCCGACTGGCCGCCCGCCCGGACCACCTGGCACGGCTGGAAGCGCTGCGTGACGAAGGCCGTCTGGTATTGGCTGGCCCCCACCCGGCCATCGACACCGACAACCCCGGCGAAGCGGGCTTTAGCGGCAGCCTGGTGGTGGCCGAGTTCGACAGCCTGGAAGCGGCCAAGGCGTGGGCGGATGCCGACCCTTACATCATTGCCGGGGTCTATGCCAAGGTAATTGTTAAGCCGTTCAAGAAAGTTTTGCCTTGACCCACAAGGGCGACTGTGGAGGGTCCGCCTGCTTTTTCACAGAGCCTGTGGAAAACTCTGTGAAAACACGGCGGACGCTTTTCTATAAGCCAGAGATAGCGCCCTGCTGAACAAATTGATCATTTTTTGACCACCCTCGTTCACTCTTCGACCACCACGGATATTCGCGTGACCCAGCGCCCCACTGACCTGCCCCCGCTGGCGGCCATGACCGCCCCGACGCTCTCCTGGAACGACGATGCCCCGCACTCTGATGCCTTCGGTGACGTCTATTTTTCCCGGGAGGACGGTCGCGCGGAAACCGAACACGTCTTTCTGGCAGCCAACCATCTGCCCCAGCGGTTTGCCGAGTGGCAGGCACCCCGGGCATTCGTGATTGGAGAAACCGGCTTTGGCACCGGGCTGAACATGCTGTGTGCCTGGGCCTGCTTCGAACGCCACGCCCCGCCAGGGGCACGGCTGCACCTGCTCTCTACCGAAAAATTTCCGTTAGGCCACACTGCCCTGGCGCGTGCCCTGAGCGCCTGGCCATCGTTGGCCAGTTATTCACAGGCGCTCTGCGCCCTGTGGCCCGATCCCGTCAGCGGCGTTCACCGTTTGCACCTGAGCGAACGTGTCACCCTGGACCTGCACTTTGGCGACACCACCGAACGGCTGGAAGCCTTGCAAGGCCAGGTGGATGCCTGGTTCCTGGATGGCTTTGCCCCTTCCAAAAACCCGGAGATGTGGCAGCCTGAGCTGTTTGCTGCCATGGCGGCCCGTTCGCGGCCCGGAGCCACCTTTGCTACCTTCACCTGCGCGGGGATCGTCAAGCGCGGCCTGAAAGCCGCAGGCTTCGCTTGGCAGAAGGTGCCTGGCTTCGGTCGCAAGCGGGAAATGCTGGCTGGCAGTATTGCCACACCGCCTGTGGACAACCGTCGCCAGCGGACGCCATGGTTTACGCCACCGCCCACCCTTCGCTCGCAGCACATCGTGGTGATTGGCGCAGGCATGGCCGGGAGCAGCGTGGCGGCCGCCCTGGCACGGCGCGGCCGCCAGGTAACGGTGCTGGAGCGTGAGCAGCCCGGCGCGGGCGGGTCGGGTAATCGGCAGGGGGCGCTATACGTGAAGCTTGCGGTGGAAACCAACCTGCAGAGCCGCTTCTACCTGGCGGGGCTGCTCTACAGCCAGCGCTGGCTGGGCCAACTCGCGGCCGCGCGGCCACAGCAGCCGCCGCTCTGGCAGCCCTGCGGCGTGGTGCAGCTGGCCTTGAGCGAGAAAGAGGCGAGCCGCCAGCAGCGCTTCATGGCCCACCACCCGCTGCCGGAAACGCTGGTCGCGGCCAGCGAGGCCCCCGACGCACTGGCCGGGGTGCCCACGGCAGCGGCACAGGGCCTTTTTTACCCACAGGCGGGATGGGTACAGCCCAAACGGCTGTGCGAGCAACTGCTGCAACACCCCGGCATCACCCTGCACCACGGGGAAGCCACGGCGCTGCACGCCACGCCAGCGGGCTGGCAGATCACCCTGGCCAACGGCGACACCCTGGCCGCCGACCAGGTGGTGATTGCCACGGCGTCATTGGCCAACGGTTTCGCCCAGACGGCGGAGCTGCCGCTGCAGCAGGTGCGTGGCCAGGTGAGCGAACTGCCGCTGCCGGAGGGCACGGCGGCTCCCCAGCGCGTGGTGTGTGCGGGGGGGTATGTCTCGCCGCCGCTGGAGGGCGTGCTCACCTTCGGCGCCAGCTTCGTGCCCAACGATGCCACCACCCACACCGCCGACGCAGACCATCAGCGCAATATCGACGAGTTGCGCCAGGCCTTGCCTGACTGGGTCGCGGCGTTGGAGGCCGCCACAGGGCCGCTGACGCCCAGCGCCTTGACGGGCCGAGCCGCCGTGCGCGCCGCCAGCCCCGACAAGACACCCTATGCCGGGCCAGTGCCCGACGCAGCGGCGTGGCGCACGGCCTACGCGGCGCTGGCCAAGGATGCCTCGAAGGTGCCGGAGACCCCAGGCCAACACCATGGCGGGCTGTGGATATCCACTGCCCATGGCTCTCGTGGGCTGGCCAGCGCGCCGCTGTGCGCCGAAGTGCTGGCTTCCAGCCTGTGCGATGAGCCGCTCCCTCTGGAGCAGCCGCTGGTGGACCACCTGCACCCGGGAAGGCGCCTGATCAGTGCGCTGATCCGCGCTCAGTAATCGCCCTCTTCCTCGTCATCGGCCAGCTCTCGCCCAAAGGCACGCCATTGGGCGAGCGTCATCACTTCGGTCATTTCCAGCTCCAGGTCATGGGCGATGATCAGCTCGTGACGCTCCAGCTGCCGCTTGACCTCGGCGACCCAGCCGCGCATGCCTTCGCCGGTATCGGTGGTGTCGTAACCCTGGCGGGTCACGAACGCTTCCAGCAGCGCATCCAGCGTCTCGGGCGGCAGCATGCGGGCGGGGACTTCTATGAAACGGCTCATTCGCTCTGCTCCCACGCGCTCAAACGCTCGATAAAGGTGGCTTCGTCGATCACTTCGACGCCTAGTTCCTCGGCTTTGGTGAGCTTGCTGCCCGCAGCCTCACCGGCCACCAGGCAGGTGGTCTTTTTGGACACGCTGCCCGCCACTTTGGCCCCCAGCGCCTGCAAACGTGCCTTGCCTTCGTCACGGGTCATGCTCTCCATGGCGCCGGTCAGCACCCAGGACTGGCCTTCCAGCGGCGTGGGCCCCTGGGCCACCTCGGTTTCCTGCCAGACAACCCCCGCCGCAATCAGCGCATCCAGGGTGTCGAGGTTGTGCGGCTGCCGGAAAAAGGTATGGATGTGTTTCGCCACGATGGGCCCCACGTCGTTGACCGCTTCCAGCGCGGGCGTGTCGGCCTCCTGAAGGGCTTGCAGCGTGCCAAAGTGGTTGGCCACGTTGGCAGCGGTGGCTTCGCCCACTTCACGAATGCCCAGTGCGTAAATGAACCGTGGCAGCGTGGTCTGCTTGGCTTTTTCCAGCGCATTGACCAGATTGGTGGCGGACTTTTCACCCATGCGCGGCAGGCTTTTGAGCTGCTCGACGGTCAGGTGGAACAGCTCGGCGGGGGTCTTGACCCAGTCCTGCTCGACCAGTTGCTCGATCAGTTTCTCCCCCAGGCCGTCGATGTCCATGGCCTTGCGGCTGGCAAAGTGCTTGAGCGCTTCCTTGCGCTGGGCCGCGCAGTAGAGGCCGCCGGAACAGCGGGCCACCGCCTCGCCTTCCAGGCGCTCGACTTCTGAGCCGCACACCGGGCACTGGTCAGGGAATACAATGGCGCGGGCTTCGGCTGGGCGCTTCTCGACATCGACACGCACCACCTGAGGAATCACGTCCCCCGCCCGCCGAATCGCCACGGTGTCGCCAATCATGACGCCCAGCCGCTCGATCTCATCGGCATTGTGCAGCGTGGCGTTGGACACGGTCACCCCGGCCACCGTGACCGGCTCCAGCCGTGCCACCGGGGTAATCGCGCCGGTACGGCCGACCTGAAACTCCACGTCGTTGAGCAGCGTGACTTCTTCCTGGGCAGGGAACTTGAAGGCCACCGCCCAGCGTGGCGCGCGGGCCACGAAGCCCAGCTCCCGCTGGTGGCGCAGGTCGTTGACCTTGATCACCACGCCGTCGATGTCGTAGCCCAGCTGGTCACGCTTTTCGCCCAGCCGTTCACAGTAGTCGGCCACGGCGTCTGGCCCTTGCAACACGCTCAGCTCGGCGCTGGTTTTGAACCCCAGCTGGGAGAGCCTGGCCATCAAGGCGCTGTGGGTGGTATCGCCCATATCGGGCTCCAACCGCGCCGCCTGATAGGCGTGGAACTCCAGCGGTCGCGTTGCAGTGATGCGCGGGTCGAGTTGGCGCAGGCTGCCTGCTGCCGCGTTACGCGGGTTGGCAAACACCTTGCTGCCCTCGTCTCGGGCACGCTGGTTCAGCGCTTCGAACCCGGCGTGGCGCATGATGACCTCGCCACGCACCTCCACCAGCTCGGGCAACGCACCTCCCATCAGCTTCAGCGGCACCGAGCGCAAGGTACGCAGGTTGGAGGTAATACCCTCGCCCGTACGCCCATCGCCGCGCGTTGCCCCGCTGACCAGCACACCCTGTTCGTACACCAGCGAGACCGCTGCGCCATCCAGCTTGGGTTCGCAGCTGAATTCGATCTCCTCGGGCTGGCACTCCAGGCGCTCGGCCACCCGCTGGGCGAAGGCCACGATGTCTTCCCGGCTGAAGGCGTTGTCCAGCGACAGCATGGGAATGGCGTGGGCCACTTCCGGAAAGCCTTCCGCCGGGGCCGCGCCCACTCGCTGGGTGGGCGAATCTGGTGATATCAGGTCAGGGTGTTCTGCCTCGATCTGCTGCAAACGTTGCAGCTTGCGGTCGTAGTCGGCATCGGTCAGCGTTGGCTCGTCCAGCACATAGTAGCGATAATTGGCGTCATCCAGATCAGCGCGCAGTTGGCCAATCTCTTCCAGCAGGGCGGGGTCTAGCGAACTCATGCGGACATTCCGAAACAAATGAAAAAGGGGTCAGTGAATCATCAATGCGGTCGTAACAAAAACACCCGCCTTCGGGTGGAAGGCGGGTGTGGGTATGACAAAAACGTTTAGCGTGCCTGCAACTGGCGATGCAGTCGATGACGACGCTCGAACTCGCGCACACGCTGGCGGGCAAACTCGATGGTTTGCGCCGTCATGACACTACGGTTCTCGTCTTTCAATTCGCCGCCCATGTGGCGTACCACCACCATGGCGGTTTCCACCATTGCCTCGAAGGCAGCCGAACTATCCAGCGCGCCAGGCAGCGGCATCAGGAAGGTGATGCCTGGGGTGACGAACTCGTCCATCTCTTCGATGGGGAAAGTGCCGGGCTTCAGCACGTTCACCATGGAGAACTGCAGCTCGCTCTCGGCGCTTTCGGTTTCGAACCGGTGGAAGACACCCATGGTACGGCTGTAACGCAGGCCACACGCCATCATCAGTTCCAGCAGCTTGCTGCCGTCGAACCCTTCCGGGTCGCGAGACAGCACGCTGATGACGATCATCTCTTCGGCATCGGCCAGGGTTTCTCGTGCGTGCTCGCCGTTGACATCGTGACGCAGCGCCTTCTCCAGCGTCGGGTGGGCGCGTACCACGCTGTCCCGAGCCTCGTAGGACTCATCGTAGCCCGCGTCGATATCCGCGTAAGCAGCGTCGTAATCTGTCTCGGCGGCGCTATCGGCATAATGAGCATCGTCGGCATAATGAGCATCATAGCGCGGCGAGGCATCATCATGGGCGCTAAGCGGTGCATCGAAGCGCTCGGCAGCCTCGTAGCTGTCCAGAGCCGGGGCCTTGCCACGCGAAGTGCGTTTGGCGGCAGCTTCCGTCGCCGCTAGCTCACGGGCCTGGGCTTTTTCTTGTGCGATGCGCGCTTTCTCTGCTTCTGCGGCTTCCCTGGCCACGCGGCGCTGCTCGGCTTCCAGCGCTTTGCGCTCGGCTTTCTGCTTGGCCAGCGCTTCGGCGCGCTTGGCTTTTTCGGCTTTCTTGATCGCTTTCTGTTTGCGACGCTCGATAATACGGCGCTTGAAGGAGCGGCCAATGCCTTCGAAATCGACCAGGCGGTAACGATCTACCTCGTCGTCATCCAGCTCGTCCACATCACCTACGATATCCGAGCGCAGCTGGCGGCGTCTCGGCGTCTCGGAGGTCTTGGCAAAGACGGCATCTTCCGGCTCGGCGCGCAGCACTGGCTCGGCATCGGGCTCTGGCTCCACGGCGCTCAGCAGCGTGCTTTCTGTCGTGTCACTGGCTGACAGAACGGGCTCGACACTTTCAGGGTTCGCCGCGACCGTCTGATCGGCCGTGGCTTTCTGGTTCGCCACGTCGTTCTGATCCGTCACACCCTTGGCAGCCAAGCGTTCACTGGAAGGTGTGGATGCGGTTACGTCGGCGCTGACCGCTGACTGGTCGGGTGCATCCATACTAGCGGCTGCGTCACTGGCAGGTGCTTCACTGGCAGGTGCTTCACTGGCAGGTGCTTCGCTAACCGCTGCTTTACTTACGGCAGACGCCGCGGGGGCTTCCACGCGGACGGTTGGCACGGATTCGGCAGCAGGCTCGGAAACTGTGGGAGCCGCCGTTTCCGGTGAAGGCTGCTGCTGAGTGGCTGGTTCAGTGGCTGGTTCAACGGGGGCAGCAGCGGAAACGGTGGTGTCCTGCGGGGCCACAGGCTCAGCCGCAAACAGGCTGGGCTCACGACGGGGCTCACTATGTGGGGCTTCTTGAGAAACAGCGTCGGCGGCCTCGGGCATGGCACTCTGTGCAGCAGGTGCAGTAACGGACGATGGAGCCATCGACGGCTCGGCCCGAGACGGCGCCTTCAGGGGCTCACTGTGCCTGACTGTCTCACCCGTTGTCGGTTCGGATTGGGCCACGGCAGGTTTGGCAGACTTCGAAGTAAACGACCTGGCGTTTGCGGTAACGGATTGGGCAAACGAGCGGCGGAAGTCAGAAAGGACTTTTGAAGGCCCGGGGTGCTCCTGACGCTTTAATTTGGGCTTTTGGCCCAGGCCGCTGTAATCGGCAGGTTTGACCACCCGCGCACCGCCGTTGGGCAGCTCCCAGTTGATTTCAGCTTCTCTGGCCTCGTCACTCAACTCTTCCGGCTTGACGGCGGGCAGATCCTTGCCAGCCTGATCCAGCTGCGGAACACGACGTTGACGTTGAAGCCTTCGCACACCATCAACGACGATGAGCGATACCAGAGCCAGTCCTAGAATGATTAACCACTCTCTTAATTCCATGTCGAGCATTCCATGGGTCAACTAACCGGTTACAAGATGCAGCGCATGCGCAGCACCCAAATATGGGGGACCTTCTGATCAATATACGTTTAATGCCTAGCATAGCGCGATTATTACAAAAAGGGCCACTTTTTGCAGGCATTTGCACTTTTAAACTGGCATATACGTTTTTTAAGCCAATCCACAGACCTTATCAAGCTCATAAAGTGCCGCCATGAGGTAGTGGATTAGAAAGAGTTTTAATCCACCAGCGCGGCGGCTTCGTCGATGCCCACCGACACCAGCCGCGAGACGCCGGGCTCCTGCATGGTCACCCCCATCAGGCGCTCGGCGGCTTCCATGGCAATCTTGTTGTGGGTGATGTAGATGAACTGGACGTTCTCCGACATCTCCTTGACCAGCTTGGCATAGCGCCCCACGTTGGCATCGTCCAGCGGCGCGTCCACCTCGTCGAGCATACAGAACGGCGCGGGGTTGAGCTGGAAGATGGCAAACACCAGCGACAGCGCCGTAAGCGCTTTTTCGCCACCGGAGAGCAGGTGAATGGTGCTGTTCTTCTTGCCCGGTGGGCGTGCCATGATCGCCACACCGGTTTCCAGCAGGTCGTCTCCCGTCAGAGTCAGCCAGGCAGCCCCGCCACCGAACACTCGGGGGAACAGGGTTTGCAGCCCGGTATTGACCTGTTCGAAGGTTTCCTTGAAGCGCACCCGGGTTTCCTGGTCGATGCGCTTGATGGCGCGCTCCAGGGTCTCCAGCGCTTCGCTGAGCTCTGCATGCTGGGCTTCCAGGTAGTTACGCCGCTCCGCCTGCTGGTCATACTCTTCGATAGCCGCCAGGTTGATGGCGCCCAGGCGACGAATTTTTTCGGAGGTATTCTCCAGCCGCTCCTGCCAGGTGGGTTCGCTGGCGTCCTGGGGCAGCGTCTCGGCCAGTTCATCGGCATTGTGCCCCAGTTCCGCCAACTGCTCGTCCTGAGTGGCCGCCTTGAGTGCCAGCGCCTGCACCTCCATGCGCCGCTGCTGTAGCTGTTCGCGACTCTGCTCCAGATTACGCTCGTGCTGTTGGCGGGCCAGCTCGTCATTGCGCAGCTGCTCGGCCAGGGCCTGGGCCTGCTGGCGCGTCTCGTTCAGGCGGCGCTCCTGCTGCTCGCGCTGATGCAGCAGCTCTTCCAGCTCTTCGCTGGCGAGTTCATCCGGCTCTACCAGCATTTCCCGCGACTCTTCCAGCTCGGCAATGCGCAGGGTCAGCCGCGCCTCGCTATCGCTGGAGCGGGCCTGCTGGGCTTGAAGGCTGTCACGCTCGGCCTTCAACCTTTCCCGCTCCAGCGCCAGCGCCTGTTGCCGTGCCTTGAGCGGGGCGTGTTGCTGATTGAGCCGCTCGCGCTGCTCACGCTGTTGATGGCGCTGCTCGGCGCTGGTTTCTCGGGCTTCGGAGGCGGCTTCCAGCTGCTCCATGGCGGTGTGCCAGCGGGCACGCTGCTCTTCCAACGTCAGCGTTAACTCCGCCTCATCCTCTTGCAGCCGGGCCAGCTCATCGTCCAGCTCGGCGGCACGGCCTTGCAGATGCTCCAGCCGCTGGGCCAGGCGCTGCTCCTGGATGGCCAGCTGTTGGCGGGCGCTGGCGTGATCACGCTCCTGCTCGGCCTGCTGCTCACGCTGCTCCTCCAGCGCGTCCAGCGCCTCGCTGGCCGTGTCGCACTGCGCATCGAGCAGCGCCAGCGCCTCTTCGGCCTGGGCGCGCTGCTCTGCAAGCTCGGTGAAGCGGCGGCGGGTCACCAGCAGGGCATCCACGCCTTCGCCGTTGGCCTGCTGATGCAGCCACCCCCGCCCACGCCAGACACCATCGCGGCTGACCACGCTTTCACCCTTGGCCAGGCTGGGCAGCAGCGCCTCAATGTCATCCGCGCTATCGACGAAGTGAATGCTCGCCAACCACTCGCTCAAGGCCCCCGCCCCGGTGACCAGTGCGTGCAGCCGCTGGCCCGTATTGGGCAGCCCGGCGGGCAGCGCCTGGTCGATCAGGCACCAGTCGGTGGCCAGTGCTTCGGGTAGCGCCTGCAGCTGTTGGGTAGCCACCAGCCGCGCGTTGAGCCAAGGGGCCAACAGCCAGGAAATCACTCGCTCCCAGCCCGCCGACACGTCGATGGCCTCGCCCAACCGCGGTGCCTCGGCCAAACCGTATGCTGCCAGCGCCTCACCAGATTGAGGGTCGTGGTCCGCCAGGGCGGCATCGATCAATGCTTGCAGCGATGCCAACTCGCCCTGCTGCTGGCTGAGCGCCTGACGCTGCTGGTCTCGCGCTTGCTGGGCCTGCTGGTAAGCCGCCTTGGCATCGCTGAAGCGCTGCTGCCACTGCTCGCGCTGGCTCTGGAACGTGGCGGCGCGCTGGTCGGCCTCGGTCAACCGAGCGTGATGCTCGGCGTGCTCCTGGCGCAGGGCGGCCATGTCGGCCAGCTCGCCGCGCTGCTGGCGGCGGCGCTGGCCTTCGGCCTGAAGGCGGGCAATTCGCTGCTCCAGATCACGCAGCTGATCCTGGCGGCGGTCGGCATCGCGGCTGGCTTCGCGCCAGCGATTTTCGGCATCGCTCCACTGCTGCTCGGCGGCCTCCAGGGCGGGGCTGGCCGACGCCAGGGTCTCTTCCAGCTCCGCCAGCTGCTCTTCGAGGGCTTCGTATTCGGGCAGTACGTCTTCCAGGCGTTCGTCGATGGCGAACAGTCGCTCGCGGTCGCCTTCGCTGACCAGCCGCTGCTCATCCAGGTCGCGGCGGGCCGTGGCGATGTCGCTGGCCAGCTGCGCTTCACGGCTGCGACGGTGGGCCTGGTCCTGTTCCAGCCGGGCGATGCGGGTGGTGGTCTCGAAAAACTGCTGCTGGTGACGCTCCAGCACATCGGCCAGCTCGTCATGCTGTTCGCGGGCCTGCTCCAGCCGGGTCTCGCACTGGCGCACGCCGAACACGTCTTTCTCGACGGCAATTTCCAGCTCGCGCACCCGGCTTTCCTGATGCGACTGCTCGGCACGCAGGGTGCGCCCACGCAGCAGCGCCAGCTCGCCTTTGAGGCGATACTCCTGCTGTTTGAGTTCCTGATAGCGTTTGGCGGCTTCGGCCTGGCGTTTGAGGCGCTCCAGCTGCTTGTCCAGCTCGTCGCGGATGTCGTCCAGTCGCTCCAGGTTCTCCTGGGTCCGGCGCATGCGGTTTTCGGTTTCCCGGCGACGCTCCTTGTACTTGGAGATACCGGCAGCCTCTTCGAGGGTGGCACGCAGGTCGTCGGGGCGCGCTTCGATGAGCCGCGAAATCATGCCCTGGCCGATGATGGCGTACGAACGCGGGCCGAGGCCGGTCCCCATGAACAGGTCGGCGATGTCCCGGCGGCGGCACTTCTGGCCGTTGAAGAAGTAGTTGGACTGCCCGTCTCGGGTGACCAGGCGCTTGACGGCAATTTCAGCGTACTGGGCATAGACACCGCCCATGCCGCCGTCGCGGTTGTCGAACTTGAGTTCGATAGAGGCCTGCCCGACGGGCTTGCGCCCCGTCGAGCCGTTGAAGATCACGTCGGCCATGGATTCGCCGCGCAGGGTCTTGGCAGACGACTCGCCCATGACCCAGCGCACGGCGTCGATGATATTGGACTTGCCGCACCCGTTGGGCCCCACGATGGCGGTCATATTGCCATCGAAGGGGACGGTGACCGGATCGACAAAGGACTTGAACCCGACAAGACGAATGGAGGTTAAGCGCATTGTGATCCTTTCCTGCAGCGAAAGTCGCGGAGGTTACTCAAAAACGCGGTTGATGACCACCTCGGCTGCTTGATCATCGCTGATCGGGCCTACGGTGACGCTCTCCAGGTCACCGAACAGGTCCCCGGGTTGCGGTGTAGCCTGGCCCGAGGGCGATACGCGCACCATCAGGCGCGCTTCACGCACCTGGGAGATCTGGGCGTCCGCCGACATGGCCGCCGTATCATCCAGCACTACCGTCATCGGCAGCTCCGCGACCTGGGCACGAATCACCGCCAGCGGTGGCAGCTCGCCATCCATATCGCGAGCGGTAATGAACACCGTGGCGTCATCACTGACACTGCCTTCCAGCTCGGCGTCCAGCGAGACATTCACCCGTATACCCTGGCTCTGTGCAGCCTCGGCATCGGCGCTTTCCGGCACGACACCCATCCGCTCCTGAGCTACACGGATACCGTCGCGCAGGGAGGCCGCCGTTTCCGGATTTTCGATGTTGGCCACGGCTCGGCGCCAGCGGTCGATGGCCGTTTCGTAATCGCCACTATCGAAGGCGTGAATGCCCAGCAGGCCCAGCACCGTGGGCTGGCGTGGGTCGAGCGCCAGCGTCTCGTCTACCAGCGCCTGCACTTCCGGCGTCAACTGACGCTCGGCCATGAAGAACTGCAGCTGTGCCATTTGCGCCAGCAGGGGCGGGATACGCCCTTCGATGGCCAGCAAACGCTCCAGCGCTTCCTCGGCCTTCTCGGGCTGGCCGGTGTCGCGATAAATGGGAAACAGCGCGCTCCACACGTTGGGGTTGTTGGGCTGGCGCTCGGCTTCGGCTTCCATCCGCTCGGTGAACATGCTCAGCGAGCCTTCAGGGTGCTGACGCACTTCCTGCTGGATGGCGTACAGCGTCAGGTCGCCTTCGGCACCATACTGCTGGTACCAGAACGTGCTGGCACCGACCACGGCCACCATCACCAGCGGCACCATCAGGCGGCCAGCACTGGCAGACTTCAGCGGCCGACGGGTCTCGACGACGGTGTCTTCCAGCAGGCTACGCTCCAGCTCCAGGCGATCTTCCTGATAGCGCGCGTCGTCGATGTCTCCCCGATCCCGGGCGGCCTCCAGCGAGGCCAGACGGCGCTGAAAAATCGCCACGTTCTGCTCGGCCGTGGTGTCGTTGGCCTCGAAGGTTTCCAACTGGTCACGCAGCGTGCGAGCGCCGCGCATGGGTGCCACCAGCAGCCACAGCGCAGGTATCAGCAGTAAAGCAATCGCAATCCAGACCGGTGTCATGACGACCTCTCGCGGTTAATCAGGGCATTCAGGCGGGCGCGTTCTTCTGCGCTCAGGGCCTTGGCAGAGGCGTTGCGGCGGGCACGCACCACCATGATGACGACCACCAGGCCAATCACCACCAGAACGATGGGCAACCCCCACAGCAAATAGGTGCGGTTCTCCAGACGCGGGTTGTAGAGAATGTAATCGCCGAA
Organism: Vreelandella stevensii S18214; assembly: GCF_000275725.1. Classification (GTDB taxonomy): domain Bacteria; phylum Pseudomonadota; class Gammaproteobacteria; order Pseudomonadales; family Halomonadaceae; genus Vreelandella; species Vreelandella stevensii. The sequence goes on from NZ_AJTS01000036.1 coordinate 73,582, forward strand.
ACGCTGCACCATGTGGTTGATGATTTCGATATCGGCCTGGCCTTCGTTCAGCAGCACGTAGACGCGCTCGCGCATGTCCGCCGAGATGGGCGCATCGGAGTCGTCGATGGCCTGGTTTTCACACAGCGGGCAGCGCATGGAGGCGGTCAGGTCGCGGTAGCGCTTTTCCAGTACCGGATCATCGAACTCGCGCACTTCGATTCCGCCGGCCATGACGCTACCGGCGGTGGCCAGCAGCATGGCCGTCACTATCCAACGAATTATCGCCATTTTTCTACCTCCGGCAGGATACGGTCACGGACATCTTCCGGGGAGACATAGCCCTTGTGGTGATAGCGGATCACGCCCTCGGCATCCACCAGAAAGGTTTCCGGCGCGCCGTACACGCCCAGGTCGAAACCAAGGCTGCCATCCGGGTCAAAGATGTTGATCTCGAAGGGGTCGCCGAATTCGGTCAAAAACTCCAGGCCTTTCTCGCGGGTATCCCGATAGTTGATGCCCACCATGCGGATACCGTGATCCGCCAGTGACAGCAGCTGCGGCATCTCTTGCTTGCAGGCCGGACACCACTCGCCCCAGACGTTGACCAGCGTCACTTCGCCGATGAACAGCGACTGGTCGACCTGGCGTTCGGCGTCACGCAAGGTAGTGGCCTGAAACTCAGGAAACTCCCGCGCCATGAGGGCCGAATCCCGCTGGGAAGGGTCCTGCCCTAACCCTTGATAGAGAAACAGCGCAATGCCCAGAAAGCCGATGGGCAGCAGTAACAGCAGCAAACGTCGCGTCATACCGGCGCCTCCTGAGCGGGCTGGGCTCGGGCAGTCTCAGGTTGGCGTACGCTGACTCGGCGGTAGCGCTTGTCGATGACGGCCAGCAGGCCACCGAAGGCCATCAGCAGGCCACCCAGCCATAGCCAGCGCACGAAGGGCTTGTATTGCACGCGCATGGCGTAGCTGCCATCGCCCAAGTCTTCGCCCATGGCCACGTAGAGGTCACGGAAGAAACCGGGGCGCAGCGCTACCTGGGTCATGGGCATGCCGGTGGCCAGGTAGAGGCGTTTTTCCGGCCGCATGACGAAGCTGCGTCCTTCTTCACCGCGCTGAACCTGAATGATCGAGGTATCGGCCAGGAAGTTGGGGCCACGACGATTGGTCAGTTCGGTCATGGTGAACTGGTACCCGGCAACTTCCACCGTCGTCCCCGGCGACATGCGCACGTTACGCTCGATGTTGTAGTTCGACACCACGGCCACGCCCACGATGGTGACCGCCACGCCCAGGTGGCCCAGCACCATGCCCCAATAGGAGAGCGACAGCTTGCGCAGGCCCGCCACGAACGAACTGGCGTGGCGTGTCTTGTCGAACAGGTCGCGCACCATGGGCAGCACGATCCACAGCGCCGAAATGATGCCCAGCGCTACCCACAGGTTCCATTCACGGCCATACACCAGCGGCATGGCGATGCCCAGCGCCAGCGAAGCTGCGCCCGCCAGCCACAGTTTGCGCCACAGCTCCTTGCCGCTCATGCTCTTCCAGCGGGCCAGCGGGCCAAGGCCCATGAAGATACACATCACCACGGTCAGCGGAACGAACAGGGCATTGAAGTAGGGAGGCCCGACGCTGATCTTGCCCAGCCCCAGCGAATCCAGAATCAGCGGATACACGGTGCCCAGCAGTACCGTCACGGTCATGATGACCAGCAGGACATTGTTGATCAGCAGCAAGGAGTCCCGAGAGAGCCAGTTGAAGCCCACCTTGTGGCTGACCCGCGGAGCACGCAGGGCAAATACCAGCAGCGACAGGGTGACCGTGATGGCCAGCAACATCAGGATGAAGAAGCCACGGAACGGGTCGTTGGCAAATGCGTGGACCGAGGTGAGCACGCCCGAACGCACCAGGAACGTACCCAGCAAGGAGAGCGAGAAGGTCGAGATGGCCAGCAGTACGGTCCAGCTCTTGAACGAGCCGCGCTTCTCGGTCACCGCCAGCGAGTGTACCAGCGCCGTGCCCGTCAGCCAGGGCAGCAGCGAAGCGTTCTCCACCGGGTCCCAGAACCACCAGCCGCCCCAGCCAAGCTCGTAATAGGCCCACCAGCTACCCAGCGCGATGCCCACGGTCAAAAACGCCCAGGCAATGTTGGTCCAGGGGCGCGCCCAGCGGGTCCAGGCGGCATCCAGACGCCCCCCCAGCAGCGCCGCAATGGCAAACGCAAACACCACCGAAAAGCCCACGTAGCCCATGTAAAGCATCGGCGGGTGAACAATCAGGCCGAAGTCCTGCAGCAGCGGATTCAGGTCAGCGCCGTCGGCGGGCATGTTGGGCAGCAGCCGCTCGAAGGGGTTGGAGGTCATCAGGATGAACAACAGGAAGCCGACACACACCATGCCCATGACGCTCTGCACCCGAGCCACCATGTCCCGAGGCAACTCCTTGGAGAACACCGAAGCCGCATAGCCCCAGCCTGCCAGCATCAGGCTCCAGAGCAGGACCGAACCTTCATGGTTGCCCCAGACGGCGCTGAACTTGTAGTACCAAGGCAGCAGGGAGTTGGAGTTGTTGGCCACGTTGGCCACGCTGAAATCATCCAGCATGTAGCTGGTGGTCAAGCACAGGTAGGCAATGGCCACGAACAGGAACTGGCCGGTTGCCATGGGGTAACCATAGGCCATCCAGAGGGGGCGGCGGGTAGCGGCTCCCAGCAGCGGCATCACGGCCTGCACGATCGCCATCAATAGCGCGATAACCAGCGCAAAGTGGCCAATTTCAGGAATCATTTTAATCAGCATGAGCGCTCCGCATTGGCAGTAAGCATTACCGAATATTGCAGGGATAAGCCGTTAGTAATCGCTTGCTTGTGGAACGCCCTGCTGCTCCAGGCGCTTACCCACTTCGGCGGCCTTGGCCTGGAAATCAGCGGGCGAATAGCCCGCTTCTTTCAGTGCCTGGGCGACTTCCGGCGGCATGTAGTTTTCGTCGTGACGCGCCAGCACTTTATCGGCGTAGAGTCGGCCATCGGCCTGCAGCTGGCCCACCACCACCACGCCCTGCCCTTCACGGAACAGGTCGGGCAGGATGCCGCTGTAGTAGACCTCGACATCGTCCACGTAGTCGGTCACCGTGAACGCTACGTCGAGGCTGTCGGGGTCACGCAGTACCGAGCCCTCTCGGACCATGCCACCGGCACGAATCTGGCGGTCCAGAGGGGCATCCCCTTGGGCGATTTGTACCGGGCTGAAGAACAGGTTGATGTTGGCGCGCAGCGCATACAGCGTGAGCCCCACGGCGATGGCGGTCAGCGAGACCAGACCCAGAAAGATAAACAGCTTTTGCTTGCGTTTAGGCGTCATTGCGAACATCCCCTTGAGCAGAGTTAACCGGGTTCTGCGCAGCCGTAGTACCGTAGGGGGAAGCCGTGCGCTGCGCTTTTTCACGACGCATGCGGCGTTTGACTCCCTTGATCAACTGGCGCCGCTCCAGGCGAGCGTGCAGCAGGATCCCTAACATCAGAAGCGCAGTTACGCCCCAGGCGGCCCACACATAGAGACCGTGGCCGCCCATGGCAAAGAATTCGTTCAGCGAGGCAAAGGTCACTGGCTCACCTCCTCGGCGAGTTCACGCACCCAGCGCTTGTTGGCTTCCCTGCGCAGAATTTCACTGCGGGTACGCATCAAGGCAAGCGCGATAAAAAAGCTGTAGAAGCCCAGCACCATGATCAGCAGCGGTGCCCACATTTCCATGGGCATGGCCGCGCGCCCGGTGATGGTGAACGTAGCGGGCTGGTGCAGGGTGTACCACCAATCGACGGAGTACTTGATGATCGGGATATTGATGACGCCCACCATGGCCAGCACGGAAGCTGCCCGCGACCCGCTGTCACGGCTGGTGAAGGCGCCACGCAGGGCGATGACCCCAAGATAGAGGAACAGCAGGATCAGCATCGAGGTGAGCCGAGCATCCCACATCCACCAGGTGCCCCAGGTGGGCACGCCCCAGACGGCGCCGGAAAACAGCGCGATGAAGGTCATGGCGGCACCCAGCGGCGCAATCACGGTGGCCAACATGTCGGCGACCTTGATTTTCCAGACCATGAACACCAGCCCGGAGATAGCCATGGAGACAAAGATGGACTGGGCCAGAAACGCAGCAGGCACATGCACATAGATGATGCGAAAACTGTTGCCCTGCTGGTAGTCGGCCGGGGCGAACACCAGTCCCCATACGGTGCCCACGGCCAGCAACAGCGCGGCTGCCACCCAGAACCAGGGCTGTAGCTTGGCACTGATCGCATAAAACCACTTGGGAGATCGCAGTTTATTTATAAAGCCCCACATGGTCTTCCCATCCTTTAACCGTTAATACTGATGCGTAGCGACGCGGCAATCGCCCAAGGTGCCAGCATGAGCGACACCGCCAGCAGCGCCCCCAGTATGGCCAGGTGAGCGGCCATCCCATCACCCAGAATGGCGGCCTGTACCGCGCCCGCCCCAAAAATCAGAACCGGGATATACAGCGGCAGTACCAGCAGGGACAGCAGTACCCCGCCCTTGGCCAGCCCCACGGTCAACGCCGCGCCAATGGCCCCTATCAGGCTCAAGCTCGCGGTGCCCAGCGCCAACGACAGCGCCAGCACCCCGTAGCTGCCTGCTGGTAGCGACAACATGATACCCAGCACCGGCGCCATCAGCGCTAGCGGCAGCCCGGTCAACAGCCAGTGCACGGCCACCTTGGCAAGCCCCAGCGCCGCCAGCGGCTGGGGGGCCAACAGCAGCTGCTCCAGGCTGCCGTCTTCGAAATCGCTGCGAAACAGACCATCCAGTGACAGCAGGGCCGCCAGCAACGCCGCTACCCACAGCAGTCCCGGCGCAATGCTGGCCAGCAAGACAGGGTCTGGCGAGATGCCAATGGGAAACAGCGTGATGACCAGTGCAAAAAACACCAGCGGGTTGAGCACCTCACCCTTGCGCCGCAACATCAGCGTCAGGTCGCGCTTGAGCGTGGCATGAATGGCCACTCCAAGCCCCCCCTGCGGTGTATGGAGGACCACCTCAGGGGCACTCGATAGAGCGTGTGAACGTTGCAACGCTGACTCCTTTTTACCCCAGCTGAATACGTCTCAGCACCGATGATTCGGTCAGTGCATGGTGGGTCGTCACCAGAACACAGCCGCCAGACTGAGCATGTGCGACCAGCTGCGCTTCCAACGCCATGACACCGTGGCGGTCAATCGCCGTGAAAGGCTCATCCAGGACCCATAGCGCGCGCGGCGTCAGCGTCAACCTTGCCAAGGCAATACGCCGCTGCTGACCAGCGGAAAGTTGTCCTGCCGGGACATCTTCAAAGCCCACCAGACCAACCTCGAACAGCGCTTGCTCACGCTGTTGATCGCTGCCTTTTTCGCCATTGAGCGCTTGATACCACGCCAGATTTTCCAACGGCGTGAGACCCGCTTTAACGCCGGGGGCGTGCCCTAGATAGAGTAGGTTTGCGAGAAAATGTTCACGGGCCTGGTGCATGGGGGCACCGTTCCAGAATAGCTCGCCACGGTAGTCGGTCAGTTGGCCGGAGAGGATCTTCAACAACGTGGTTTTACCACTGCCGTTGGGGCCTTCGATGCGGACGATCTCGCCGCCCTTGATGTCGAGGTCAAGTCCTTCAAATAGCCAACGATCATCGCGTTCACAGGCCAGTTGTCGGGCTTGCAGGCACAGGCTCAAGAGACTCTCCAGACGCATTAATTTTGGGTCGAACTCTACACGGAAAGGCGCTTTCTCGCCAGTCACGCTCTGCGGCCTGGGGTCGCAGCATGACACAGCTCAAGCCCTCGCCACAAAAGCCACGCTTCAAACAGCACTAGCACTGTATGCAAAAACAGGCTTATACTATAACCACTGTATGGATAGACACCTCTTCAACCACGCTTATCCATTCGCTCACTCGACCGCCTTGGCACAGGCGCTGCATGGGAGAACACACAATGACGATCTGCCTCACCCCCCAGATAACGTCTCACGTACCTTCTCAACCGCTGCCACCGTCTAACCTGCGTCAGCGCCTTGCTTCTCCCCCTCGCCAGGTAAACCAGGACGGTCAAGTGACCCGGCACAACACCTATGCCCTACGCATTCGTGGCGACCGCTTGCAGGCCAGCCAGCTCTTCGACGGTGATCTGCTCATCATTCATCGCCATCAGCACGACACCCAGCAGGAAACGGCCACCCTGACCATCAACGACCACCAGTTTCCCTTGAAGCATTTATCGATTACCCGCCTGGGGGTCCACTTGTGCCCGGAAGATGCAGCGATGCCCGTGCTATTCCTGCATAATGGTGATATCCAGGTGCTGGGCATGGTCATGGGCGTGGCGCACCACACCCGGCAGACTCAGCATCACTGATTCGTCCTTATGTTGGCGAGGAGTTCTGTTTGCGTTACCACATTCCTGACATCGCTCCCGAGGCGTGGCACTCTACCGAGATTGAAGTAGAGAAAAGTCAGTTTCTGACCTGGCTATGCCATGCCCCCAGCACCAGCGCCTTCGACGCCTTGTTACAGGCCGCCAGATCGGCCCACCCCAATGCCAGCCACCACTGCACCGCCTTTATCGTCGGCCCACCGGGGGAGCAGACCCGCATTGGCTTTTCGGATGACGGCGAGCCCGGCGGCACGGCGGGTCGCCCCATGTTTCAGGCGCTGCAAGGTAGCCAGCTAGGGGAAGTGGGTTGCGTGGTCATTCGCTACTTTGGCGGTACCAAGCTGGGCACCGGTGGGTTGGCCAGAGCCTACGCCCAAGCCGTCAACGCGGGGCTGGAAACACTGCCTACCCGGGAGGTGATCGAGCGCGACAGCTACCGGTTACGTGTAGGCTTCGCCCATGAAGCGCAGGCCCGAGCCTGGTGTGAAGAGCAGGAACTGCCTGTGGAACAGGCTGAGTACGATGGGCATGGCGTGTGCCTGACCATCGGCTGGCCCAGCGACGTGGCGCTGGATATCAGCGGTCTGGAGAATCGCCTGAAAACGGCCGTGGCATTCGAAGCACTGTAAGTTCACGGCCTGCCGATGAAGGCTCGGCAAGCCGTGACACAGCTCAGACTCGGGTTCAGCCCAGTTCTATCGCCAAGTACCCGTTCTATCTATAAGTACCAGCTCTATCCCAGGTACTTGATCATGACCCCGGCGGCCACCGCCGAGCCAATCACCCCGGCCACGTTCGGCCCCATGGCGTGCATCAGCAGGAAGTTATGCGGATTTGCCTCCAGGCCTACCTTGTTGGCGACCCGTGCGGCCATCGGCACCGCCGACACCCCTGCTGCCCCAATCAACGGGTTGATGGGCATCCTGCTGACCATGTTCATGAGCTTTGCCATCAACACGCCTGCTGCCGTGCCGATAGCGAAGGCAACCATGCCCAGCCCTAGAATGCCCAGCGTTTCGAAGCTCAAGAAGCTCTCGGCCATGAGCTTGGAACCCACGGACAGGCCGAGAATGATGGTCACGATATTGATCAGCGCATTCTGCGCAGTATCCGACAGTCGCTCCACCACGCCACACTCACGCATCAGGTTACCAAAGCAGAACATGCCCAGCAGTGGCGCAGCGTCAGGCAGGAACAGCGCCACGGCAATCAGCAGCATCAGCGGGAAGATCACCTTCTCCAGCTTGGAGACCGGACGCAGTTGCGTCATGGCAATCTTGCGCTCTTTTTCGGTGGTCAACAGCCGCATGATGGGTGGCTGAATGAGCGGCACCAGTGCCATGTAGGCATAGGCCGCCACGGCAATGGCACCCAGCAGTTCTGGCGCCAACATGCTGGACACATAGATCGACGTCGGCCCGTCCGCCCCGCCGATGATGCCGATGGCGGCCGCCTGATTGAGCGAAAAGTCCATGACGCCCAGCGAGGAGAGCAGCACCGCCCCAAACAGCGTAGCAAAAATCCCGAACTGAGCCGCCGCGCCCAAAAACAGCGTACGCGGATTGGCCAGCAGGGGGCCAAAATCGGTCATGGCCCCCACGCCCATGAAAATGAGCAGCGGCGCAATGCCCGAGGCAATGGCAACGCTATAGAAGCTATACAGCACACCATCGCTGTAGCCTGCCCCCAAGGCAATGTCCTTGGCGGCGCGTAGCTGGTCGTAGTCTGCCGTGTCGTGAGCGACGGCTTTCAGCACTTCGCGCCACCCCTCAACACCTGACAACGGGTCCAGCGTGACGCCCAGCGCAGCCGCCATCTGCTGTAGCACGGCGGGCCTGGCCACTTCGATGGCTTGATCGAGCGCTGAAATGGCCAATCCCGCTTCCGGGATATTGGCCAGAATGCCGCCAAAGCCGATGGGTACCAGCAGCAAAGGCTCGAACTTCTTGTAGATCGCCAGGTAAAGAAGACCCAGCCCTACCAGTACCATGACCGCCTGGCCAGGCTGCAGGTTATAAAGCCCGGAGCCTTCCCATAAGGTGATTAGTTTTTCCATGCCGGTGCCCTTAAAACTCGATCAGCGCATCGCCAACGGCGACGCTATCGCCCTCGCTGACATTGACTTTGGACACCGTTCCGGCGCTGCTGGCACGCACCTCGGTCTCCATCTTCATGGCTTCGAGAATGATCACCACATCGCCCTCGGCCACCTGATCGCCAGGGCGTACGTTGACCTTGAAGATGTTGCCTGCCAGCGGCGCATCGATACTTTCACCGCTTCCTCCAGCGCTTTCTGCCGCTCCAGCACTAGCGCCTCCACTGGCGGCAGCCTGCTCCTTGATCTCGCCAATATCGCCGCCCTGGGCCACCTCGACCACATAGGCCTTGCCGTTGAGCTTGACGGTATAGGTTTCCGGGCCGCTGTTGACCACGGTGGCAGGTACCGCCGGTTCTGCCTTGGCAGGCATGGCCGCGTTTGTTGCTGCTTGTGGCGCGGGCTCGAAGGCTTCCTTGTTGTCACGGTTCTTGAGGAACTTCAGGCCAATCTGCGGGAAGAGCGCGTAGGTCAGCACGTCATCCACCTGCCGCTCGCCTTCTGCCAGGCGCAGCTTGTCGGCACTGGCTTTCTCTTTCAGTTCCGCGGCCAGGCGCTCCATTTCCGGTGACAGGTTGTCCGCAGGGCGGCAAGTGATCGGCTCGCCACCTTCCAGCACGCGCTTTTGCAGCTCCACATTGAAGGGGGCAGGCGCTGAGCCGTATTCACCTTTCAACAGCGCCTGGACCTCCTTGGAAATCGACTTGTAGCGCTCGCCCATCATGACGTTCATCACAGCCTGGGTGCCCACGATCTGCGAAGTCGGCGTTACCAGCGGGATGAATCCCAGGTCTTCACGCACACGCGGAATTTCACTCAGCACGTCATCGAGCTTATCGCCAGCGCCCTGCTCTTTCAGCTGGCTCTCCATGTTGGTCAGCATGCCGCCCGGCACTTGCGCCACCAGAATGCGTGAGTCGATCCCCCGCAGCGAGCCCTCGAACGCCGCATACTTTTTGCGTACCTCACGGAAATAACCGGCGATGTCCTCCAGCAACTCCAGGTCCAGCCCCGTGTCACGGTCCGTATCCTTGAGCATTGCCACCACGGATTCAGTAGGGCTGTGCCCATAGGTCATCGACATCGAGGAGATAGCCGTGTCCACGTTATCGATCCCGGCTTCCACAGCCTTCAAAATGGTGGATGTCGAGAGCCCTGTCGTCGCGTGGCAGTGCAGGTGAACAGGAATGGAAAGCTCTTTCTTCAGACGCGTCACCAGCTCGAACGCCGTGTAGGGCGTCAGCAGCCCCGCCATATCCTTGATAGCCAGAGAGTCCGCGCCCATGTTGGCAATGGTTTTCGCAAGATCTACCCAGCTATCCAGGGTATGTACCGGACTGACGGTATAGGAAATGGTCCCCTGGGCATGACCACCCACAGCGCGCACCGCCTTGATGGCACGCTCCAGATTGCGCGGGTCATTCATGGCGTCGAACACGCGGAATACATCCACGCCGTTGGTTTTGGCACGCTCGACGAACTTGTCGACTACATCGTCGGCATAGTGACGGTAGCCCAGCAGGTTCTGCCCGCGCAGCAACATTGCCTGCGGCGTGTTGGGCATTGCCTCTTTCAGGGCACGAATGCGCTCCCAAGGGTCTTCACCCAGATAACGAATACAGGCATCGAAGGTGGCGCCGCCCCAGGTCTCCAGCGACCAGTACCCGACCTTATCGAGCTTTTCGGCGATAGGCAGCATGTCGTCGAGCCGCAGCCGGGTCGCGAATAGCGACTGGTGGGCATCGCGCAACACAACATCAGTGATTCCTAGCGGACGTTTTACATCGTTCATGGTCGTGACTCACCGTTTAGCTTTATTGACTTGTAGTAAATTTAGCAAAATTCATTCTTGAAGAGGGAGTGTATTCGTTATCCATTCCGCCGTTAACGGCGATGCGCAGCCCGATAACGGTGCACTGCAGCACTGATCACGGCCACCACCTCATCGTCAAGGCCTGCCTGAGCAGCGGTCTGACGGCCTTTCCGCTTGGCAGCCGGTGCCACCGGTGCGGGCTGAAAACGCCCAATCAGCTTCGACATCAGCGTGACACTGACCACCAAAACCGCAAGAAAAACAAAAACAAACCCCATACCAAGCCCCATCAGGGCGAGCCCCTCCTGGAGCAACTCCGACCCTTGCATAGCGCGCTCTCCTTGTTGTGTAAGGTGGTTGGCACACCAAACGCCTCCAGCGGCGCTTGGCGGAGTAAGGGTAATACACTAACCTGCCACATCCAGCATAGAATGCAATCGCGCCATAGTGGAAGTCATGGTTGTTAATTTACTACATAAAGGCAAGATTGGCCTTGCGCCAATGGAAGGGGTCATCGACGCACTCACCCGCGACCTGCTCACCCGCCAGCCCGGTTTCGACTGGACGGTGACAGAGTTCGTGCGGGTGGTGGATACCCGCCTTCCCCCCAGGGTGTTTTACAAGCACTGCCCTGAGCTCCAACAGCGCCCTGTGGCTACTCCCAGCGGCATCCCGGTGCACCTGCAGCTACTCGGCTCCGACCCCAGCGCGCTGGCCGAGAATGCTCGTCAGGCGCTTGCACTGGGCGCCATCAGCGTCGACCTCAACTTTGGCTGCCCGGCCAAGCTGGTCAACCGTCACGACGGCGGCGCCTCCTTGCTGCGCCAGCCCGAGCGTGTCTACCAGGCTGTCAGGGCGGTTGCTGATGCCCTGGCCGGCGAGATTCCGGTCACCGCCAAGATACGTCTGGGCTTCGCCAATCGACGCATGGCGGTAACCTGCGCCCAGGCGACCCAGGCAGGCGGCGCCGCACGGCTGGTGGTGCATGGACGAACCCGAGACGAGGGCTACCGCCCGCCCGCGCACTGGGAGTGGATCGGCAGAGTTCGTCACCACGTGGACATCCCCGTGGTGGCCAACGGCGATATCTGGACGCTGGAAGACTACTGGAAGGCGCGCACGCTGTCGGGCTGCCATGACGTCATGCTGGGCCGCAGCGCCCTGGCTGACCCTTGGCTGGCACCCCGCATTCGCCACTGGCAGGAAACCGGCGAGCGGCTGCCGGATACCACCTGGGCAATGCGTGCCAGCGTGCTACAAGAGTACGCCGAGCATCAACGCCAACAGCTACCCGATCGCGTCGTGGTTTCTCTGGTGAAACAGTGGCTGGCGCAGATGCGTCAGGGCAATGGCGAAGCCGAGCAGCACTTTCAGCGCCTGAAGCGGGTCACGGACCTGGACATACTGCTCGACAACCTGGTGCCGTAACGCTTCGCCCTCTGACTCAGACCCCAACGCTTACGAACCAAAAAAAAGCGCCCTTCCGCAAGATGCGGGGGCGCTTTACACGATCGCAAGAGCAACGTGCGAGCTACGTTGGTCAGGCTAGAAGCAGAAAACCCGCTCTCTAATAAGAGAGCGGGTTTTGAAATCTGGCGCGCCCGGGAGGATTCGAACCTCCGACCACCTGATTCGTAGTCAGGTACTCTATCCAGCTGAGCTACGGGCGCTTGACAGTCATGCTTTTCTCGAAAAGCAATGAATCCACTGTAACATCAAAACCTTACGTTTGCAACTTGGCGCGCCCGGGAGGATTCGAACCTCCGACCACCTGATTCGTAGTCAGGTACTCTATCCAGCTGAGCTACGGGCGCATAGCTAACGATGCTACGTGTCTAACGATGTTACATGGTGCGGTTGGCGGAGAGAGAGGGATTCGAACCCTCGATAGGGCTATAAACCCTATACTCCCTTAGCAGGGGAGCGCCTTCAGCCACTCGGCCACCTCTCCTCAACAGCACGGCGCGAATGTTACCGATTATGGGGACTGGTGTCCACCCCTGTGCCGATTTTTTTTCACGCCGCCCTGATAGTTACCGCTACAGCGCCCTTTTTGAGCACAACACTGGCGGCCATTTATTCCACTTCGCTTTCGCTATTGCGTTCACGCTGAATGCGCTGATAGATCTCTTCACGGTGTACCGCGACATCTTTTGGTGCGTTGACACCAATGCGCACTTGATTACCTTTCACACCTAACACTGTGACGGTGACTTCATCACCGATCATCAGCGTTTCGCCAACGCGGCGGGTTAGGATGAGCATGGCTGATCTCCTTCTCAGACGTTTGATACAACGGGATGTGTCCGCCGGTAGCGCCACCACGCCATTATGCGGCATGGTGACCCCTGCTACCAATGGCTTTAACCCTATGACACCTTAACCTCCCGTTGAATGGAAGCCCACCACCACACGGCAGCGAGTACCCTCAGCGTAGAAGGTTTGAGGGACAAGTGTTATTCAGATTCGCTATCGGCCTTATCCAAGCCAAATGCCTTGTGCAAGGCATTGACCGCAAGTTCCATGTGTTTTTCGTCGATCACCACGGAAATCTTGATTTCAGACGTCGATACCATACGAATATTCACGTTCTCTTCGGCCAGCACGCGAAACATCTTCGATGCTACGCCGGCATGTGAACGCATACCGACACCTACCAGCGACACTTTGGCAATGTTGTCGTCGCCGCGCAGTTCACCGCCGCCCAGATCGGGAATGACGGTCTCTTCCAGCAGCTTCTTGGTGGCCTTGTAGTCACCTTTTGCCACCGTGAAGGTGAAATCGGTGTAATCACCTGCCGGTGCTACATTTTGGACAATCATGTCCACTTCAATGTTGGCGTCGGCAATCGGACCTAAAATACGCGAGGCAACGCCGGGCACATCGGGGGTATTCAGCAGCGTCAGCTTGGCTTCGTTCTTGGTAAACGCGATACCGGAGATTAGCGGTTCTTCCATAGAGTCCTCGTCTTGGTCAGAGTCTGCAACAATCAGGGTGCCAGGGCCATCTTCAAAGCTCGACAGAACCCGCAGCGGTACGTTGTACTTGCCAGCGAATTCCACCGCGCGAATCTGCAGCACTTTGGAGCCCAGGCTGGCCAGTTCCAGCATTTCCTCTACCGTGATGCTCTCCAGGCGCTGAGCCTTGGAGCAGACACGCGGGTCGGTGGTGTAAACACCGTCCACATCAGTATAGATCTGGCACTCATCAGCCCCCAGGGCCGCTGCCAGCGCCACGCCAGTGGTGTCCGAGCCGCCACGCCCCAGCGTGGTGATGTTGCCGTTTTCGTCCACCCCCTGGAAACCGGCGACCACCACGACCTTGCCAGCGTCCAGATCGGCTTTCAGATCGTCGGTTTCGATACGCTGGATACGCGCTTTGGTATACGCGCTATCGGTATGAATGCCTACCTGTGCGCCGGTGTGCGAGGTTGCCGAGACGCCAATGTGCTGCAGCGCCATAGCCAGCAGAGAGATGGTGACCTGCTCGCCCGTCGAGAGCAGCATATCCATTTCACGCGGGGCGGGATCTTCGTTCAGGGCATGCGCCATATCGGTCAGGCGGTTGGTTTCGCCACTCATCGCAGAGACGACGACGACGACCTGGTGCCCCTGATCACGAAAGCCTTTGACCTTTTCCGCCACGGCTTTGATACGGTCGACAGAGCCCACCGAAGTGCCGCCGAACTTCTGTACGTATAGTGCCATATGCCGTTCTTCCTTTACGTTCGGGAATGGAGGGTGAATGTTGTTATTGCCAATTTTCCTGACGTACAAAAAGGCCGGTAGCAAATGATGCCACCGGCCCTCTCATTTAGCTAAGTGTGTTTTCCAACCAAGCCGGAACGCTATTCAACGCTCCGGGCAGCGCATCGGGCTGGCTACCGCCCGCCTGAGCCATGTCGGCGCGACCGCCGCCTTTGCCGCCAACCTGCGACGCCACATGGTTGACCAGCTCGCCAGCCTTCACACGACCGGTCAGATCAGCCGTGACACCTGCAATCAGACTGACCTTGCCAGCATCGGCATCGGCTACGCCCAGCATGATGACGCCCGAGCCAAGCTTGTTCTTGAGCTGATCCAACACGCCGCGTAAGTCCTTGCCCGAGACGCCTTCGAGCTGGGTGACCAACAGCTTTACACCCGCCACTTCCTGCACCTGGCTGAGCATGTCGCTCCCTGCCGCGCTGGCCAGCTTGGCCTTCAGCTGCTCCAGCTCTTTCTCCAGGCTGCGGTTGCGCTCGACCAGCGATTCCACGCGTGCTTCCACCTGCTCGGGCTTGGTTTTCAGACGCTCGCTCAGGCGCTGTACGCGGGCCTCCTGCTCGCGGAAGTAGGCCAGCGCATTTTCCCCGGTAATCGCTTCGATACGGCGCACGCCGGAAGCGATGCCCACCTCACTGACCACATGGCAGCAGCCAATGTCACCACTGCGGCTTACGTGAGTACCGCCACACAGTTCGATGGAGAAGTCATCGGCACCAATGGTCAGTACGCGCACGCTATCGGCGTATTTCGCTTCGAACAGCGCCGCCGCGCCTTTGGCCTTGGCCTCAGCCAGGCTCATGTGTTCGATTTTCGTTGGCGCATTGGCCAGAATCTGGGCGTTGACGATGCGCTCCACTTCGGCAATCTGTTCAGCGGTCATCGGCTCGAAGTGGCTGAAGTCGAAGCGCAGGCGTTCGGCGTTGACCAGCGAGCCCTTCTGCTGAACGTGATCCCCCAGCACCATGCGCAGTGCTTCGTGCAACAGGTGGGTCGCCGAGTGGTTGCGCAGCGTGGCGGTACGCAGGCTAGCATCCACCTCGCCGCGCACGCTGGCACCCACGCTCAGCGAGCCTTCCACCATCACCCCTTGGTGCAGGTGATGGCCGCGCTGCTTCTGGGTATCGGTGACCTGGAAGCGGCCACCGTCGACGTGCAGGTAGCCTGTATCGCCTACCTGGCCGCCGGACTCGCCATAGAACGGCGTGCGATCCAGCACCACGGTGCCCTTCTGGCCCGCTTCCAGGGCCGCCAGTGCATTGCCTTCGCTATCCACGAGTGCCATCACGGTGGCCTGATCGACCAGCTGATCGTAGCCGGTAAACTGCGTCTCGCCTTCCAGGTCGATGGAGGCGGTGTAGTCGGCACCGAACTGGCTGGCGGCGCGGGCACGTTCACGCTGCGCTTCCAGCTCACGCTGGAAGCCCTCTTCATCCAGGGTGACTTCCCGCTCGCGGCACACGTCGGCGGTCAAATCGAAGGGGAAACCGTAGGTATCGTACAGCTTAAACACAGTCTCACCGGGCAGCACGTCGCCTTGCAGCTCTTCCAGCGCAGCATTCAGCAGCCCCATGCCGTGATCCAGCGTACGGGCGAACTGCTCCTCCTCTTTCAGCAGCACGCGGGCAATCTGCTCGCTGGCCTCGCGCAGCTCGGGGTAGGCGTCGCCCATTTCGGCATCCAGTGCACTCACCAGCTTGTGGAAGAACGGCTCGGCCGCGCCCAGCTTGTGGCCATGACGAATGGCGCGACGGATGATACGACGCAGTACGTAGCCGCGCCCTTCGTTGGAAGGCAGCACGCCGTCGGCAATCAGGAAGGCGCAAGAGCGAATATGGTCGGCAATCACGCGCAGCGAGGGCGTTATCGTATCCTGATGCCCGGTGGCCTTGGCCGCGGCTTGTAGCAGGTTCTGGAACAGATCGATCTCGTAGTTGGAGTGTACGCCCTGCATCACCGCCGCCACGCGCTCCAGCCCCATGCCGGTATCGATCGACGGCTTGGGCAGCGGGTGCAGCGTGCCATCGGCTGAACGGTCGTACTGCATGAAGACCAGGTTCCAGATTTCGATGAAACGGTCACCGTCTTCCTCAGGCGTTCCGGGCGGGCCACCCCAGACTTCCGGGCCGTGATCGAAGAATATCTCGGAACACGGGCCACAGGGGCCGGTGTCACCCATCTGCCAGAAGTTGTCCTTGGCACCAATGCGCGCAATGCGATCATGCGGCACGCCAATCTCATCGGCCCAGATGGCGTAGGCCTCCTCATCTTCGGTGAACACCGTGACCCACAGCTTTTCGGCAGGCAGCCCCAGACGCTCGGTCAGGAACGTCCAGGCAAAGCGAATGGCATCACGCTTGAAATAGTCGCCAAAGCTGAAATTGCCGAGCATTTCGAAGAAGGTGTGGTGGCGCGCGGTGTAGCCGACGTTATCCAGGTCGTTGTGCTTGCCGCCAGCACGCACGCAGCGCTGCGCAGATGCCGCACGAACGTAGGGACGCGGATCTCGGCCTAGAAAAACGTCCTTGAAGGGCACCATGCCCGCACTGGTGAAGAGCAGCGTCGCGTCGTTGCCCGGCACAAGTGAGCCGGTGGGCACGACGGTGTGCCCCTGCTGTTCGAAATAATCGAGAAAGGCCTGTCTGAGTTCTGCGCTTTTCATAGGGTATCCGTGACAAGAAAGCGTGATGCCCCAGGGCGCTGTCGCCGCTACCCGCTGGGGTCGCAAAACGCCCATTATAACGCAGTTGTCAAACGACTAAAGCCGCAGATAGTGGCAGAGCCCCTAATGACACAATAAATAGAGGGCGGGTGGCACGATAAATAGAGGACGGGAACCACGTGGTGAACAGCCCTGAGCGGGGTTATAGACAGCCCTGAGCGGGGTTATAGACAGCCCTGAGCGGGGTTATAGACAGCCCTGAGCGGGTTTATGACAGCTCTGAGCGGGCTAGGAAGAGGGCGACAAACAGGACAGTGCATAGCGGATTTGCTCGAAATCGAAGCCACGCCCAGCCAGAAAACGTTCTCGCTTGGCACGCTCCTTGGGCGTCTCGCCCGGCGAGCTGAAGCGTCGTTCCAAGGTTTGGCGGGCCAGCTCGAACCAGTCCACGGCTTCGCGCGCTTCCACCGCTGCCAGCGCAGCGGCACAGGTTTGCGCGTCGACACCGCGCTGACGCAGCTCGCCCTTGATGCGAATCACTCCCTGCCCGCGGGCGATGCGTGAACGGATGAAGCTTTCGGCAAAGCGCTCATCCGACTGCAGCGCCTGCTCGGCCAACCCATCGAGGCAGGCGCTGATCTCGTCGGCATCGAAGGCCTTTTGCTCGAGCTTGCGGGCCAGCTCGGCGCGGGAGTACTCACGCCGAGCCAGCCACTGAATGGCCCACTCTCTGGGCGAAGCGTCGGCGTTAGTAGAGAACACTCACGCCTCCTGCTCGACAGCCTGGTTCAAAGCAGATCGTCATCGCCTTCGGCGGCCACATCTGCTGCAGGGGCTTCTTCTTTCTTCGGCTCTACCTTGGCCAGCAGTTGCTCACGGATTTGCGACTCGATCTCTTCCATGATCGCAGGATGCTCTTCCAGGTACTGGGCCGCATTGGCCTTGCCCTGGCCAATCTTGCTGCCCTTGTAGCTGTACCAGGCGCCCGCCTTGTCCACCAGGCTGCACTGCACGCCCAGGTCGACGACCTCGCCTGCGTGATAAATGCCCTTGCCGTAGAGGATCTGGAACTCGGCCTGACGGAACGGTGGAGCCACCTTGTTCTTCACGACCTTGACGCGCGTTTCGTTGCCCGTGACTTCGTCGCCGGACTTCACGGAGCCCGTGCGGCGGATATCCAGACGCACGCTGGAGTAGAACTTCAGGGCATTACCCCCGGTGGTCGTTTCGGGGCTGCCGAACATCACGCCGATCTTCATGCGGATCTGGTTGATGAAAATCACCAGACAGTTGGCGTTCTTGATGTTACCGGTAATTTTACGCAGCGCCTGGGACATCAAGCGGGCCTGCAGGCCTACGTGGGAATCGCCCATTTCGCCTTCGATCTCGGCACGGGGCGTCAGGGCCGCCACGGAGTCGATGATGATCACGTCCACGCCGCCCGAACGGACCAGCATGTCGGTGATTTCCAGCGCCTGCTCACCCGTATCGGGTTGCGAGACCAGCAGGTCGTCCAGATTGACGCCGAGTTTTTCGGCGTAGCTGGGGTCCAGCGCGTGCTCGGCATCTACGAAGGCACACACTTTGCCCTGCTTTTGCGCCTGGGCAATGACCGACAGGGTCAGCGTGGTTTTACCGGAGGACTCTGGGCCAAAGATTTCGACCACACGACCAAACGGCAGCCCGCCAATGCCGAGCGCAATGTCCAGCCCCAGCGAACCGGTGGAGACAGACGGCATGACGACACGGGGCGCATCGCCCAGACGCATGACGGTGCCTTTGCCGAACTGACGATCGATCTGACTGAGTGCCGCATTCAGCGCTTTGGTGCGGTTGTCTTCCTGAGCCATGCAGAGATTCCTCATAACAAGCTGTATAATTAGCCAGTAGTATGCCAAAGATCGGCGATGAAACAAATCCTCGGCGGCAACTTTAACGATTATTTCCTGGTGGCCTGCGCGGAAAGCCGAGCGACCAACCCTGCCAGGGCTTCACGTACCGCCTGCTCGCGCACCGCCTGCCGGTCACCCGGAAAATGAAAGCATTCGGCCTGCTGGCTCTCGGCATCGCCCCAGGCCAGCCATACGGTGCCCACCGGCTTCTCCTCGCTACCGCCTTCCGGCCCGGCCACACCACTGACGGCCACGGCCAGGTCGGCACCGCTGTCACGACAGGCGCCCGCCACCATGGCACCCACGACCGCTTCACTGACCGCGCCGTGGGCTTCCAGCAGGGCAGGTTCGACCCCCAGCAGGCGGGTCTTGGCGGCATTGGAGTAGGTCACATAGCCTGCGGTGAAGTACGCCGAGCTGCCAGCCACGGAGGTAATGGCGCTGGCAATGCCACCTCCCGTGCATGACTCGGCGGTGGTCACTTCGACATGCAACTGCTGGCACAGCCGTCCAAGTCGTTGAGCCAACAGTGATAAATCGAGATTCTTGAGACTGGAAACACTGGGGGCCATGGTGACTCCTTCATGTAAGACCTTAGGGTAGCGTAGAATACTGCGTTTAGCTTTCTCAACGAAATTGCCCAACGAACATGCCGCATGCCGTTCAGGTCTGCGCCACGCTCAATCAGGACGCTCATGTCACAGGCCAGCCCCGCCCATACGCCGATGATGGCGCAGTATTTGAAAATCAAACGCGAGCACCCCGAGGTATTGCTGTTCTACCGCATGGGGGACTTCTACGAACTGTTTTTTGACGACGCCAAACGGGCAGCAGCGCTGCTGGATATCACCTTGACCCAGCGCGGCCAGTCGGGCGGCAAGCCGATCCCCATGGCGGGCGTGCCTTATCACAGCGCCGAGGGCTACCTTGCCAGGCTGGTAGCGGGTGGCGAGTCGGTGGCCATTTGCGAGCAAATTGGCGACCCCGCCACCAGCAAAGGCCCTGTCGAGCGCCAGGTGGTGCGCATCGTGACCCCCGGGACGCTGCACGACGAGGCGCTGCTGGATGCCCGCCGCGACAACGTGCTGGTGGCCGTGGCCCCGGGCAAGGAAGGCTGGGGGCTTGCCTGGCTGGAGCTTTCCAGCGGGCGCTTCAACGTGCTGGAGGTAGAGAGCGAGGCCGAAATGCTGGCCGAGCTGACCCGCCTGTCACCTGCCGAACTGCTGGTGCCTGAAAGCCTTTCCCTGCCCGACGCCTGGTCGCAAAAGCGCAGCCTGCGCCGCCAGGGTGAATGGCTATTCGACCTGGAAAGCGCCACGCGCAGCCTGTGCGACCAGTTCGAAGTGAGCGACTTGCGCGGATTTGGTTGCGCGCATCTCTCTACCGCTTTGGTGGCCGCAGGCGTCTTGATCGACTATGCCCGGGACACCCAGCGCTCACGGCTGCCCCATGTCACGTCCATCAGCGTGGAGAATCGCGACGACGCGGTGGTGATCGACGCGGCCAGTCGCCGTAATCTGGAAATCGACATCAACCTCGGCGGCAACGGCGACAACACCCTGGCCAGCGTACTGGATACCTGCGCCACCGCCATGGGCTCACGGTTGCTTAAACGCTGGTTGAACCGCCCCCTGCGCCAACGGGAGATCGTCGAAGGACGCCAAGCGGGCGTTGCCCTGCTCTCCATCGATGCCGCTTACATGAGCCTGCGCGAGACGCTGAGCGATGTAGGCGACGTGGAGCGGATTCTCGCCCGGGTTGCCCTGTACAGCGCTCGCCCACGTGACCTGGCAAGACTGCGTGACACCCTCGCCACGCTGCCTACCCTGGAAGCGCTGCTGGCCGATATCGATACCGGCAGCGCTCTGGACGGTCTGACACCGAACATCCGCCCCTACCCGACGCTGGCCGATACGCTGAACCGAGCCCTGGTCGACAACCCACCGGTGGTGATTCGTGACGGCGGCGTGATTGCCGATGGCTTCGATGCCGAGCTGGATGAACACCGGGGCATGGCCGAGAACGCGGGCGATTACCTGGTCCAGCTCGAACTGCGCGAACGCGAGCGCACCGGCCTGGCCAACCTCAAAGTGGGTTATAACCGCGTCCATGGCTACTTCATCGAGCTGCCCCGCTCCCAGGCCCAGCAGGCGCCCGCAGACTACATTCGTCGCCAGACGCTGAAAAACGCCGAACGCTTCATCATTCCCGAGCTGAAAGAGTTCGAAGACAAGGCACTGTCCGCCAAGTCACGCGCACTGACTCGAGAGAAATGGCTCTACGACCAGCTGTTGGCCACCCTGAATGAGCAGCTGCATGCCCTGCAAGCCACCTCGCGGGCCTTGGCCGAGCTGGACGTGCTGTGCGCCTTTGCCGAACGTGCCGAGGCGCTCAACTGGGTGCGCCCACAGTTGGTCGCGACTACGGGCATTACCATTACCGCGGGCCGACACCCGGTCGTGGAGCAGGTCAGCGACAAACCGTTCGTACCCAACGACGTCATGCTGACGCCGGAACAACACATGCTGATCATCACCGGCCCCAACATGGGGGGTAAATCGACCTACATGCGCCAGACGGCCCTCATTGCCCTCCTGGCGCACAGCGGCAGTTTCGTGCCTGCCGATGCCGCCGAGGTTGGCCCGATCGATCGTATTTTCACCCGTATCGGCTCCTCCGATGATTTGGCAGGCGGGCGCTCCACCTTCATGGTGGAAATGACCGAAACCGCCAATATCCTGCACAATGCCACCGAGCACAGCCTGGTGCTGATGGACGAGATCGGGCGCGGCACCAGCACCTTCGACGGCTTGTCGCTGGCCTGGGCCAGCGCCGAACATTTGGCCCGGGCCCGTGCACTGACGCTGTTCGCGACGCACTACTTCGAAATGACCGCGCTGCCCGAGCAGGCCGAGGGGGTGGCCAACATTCACCTGACGGCTACCGAGCACGGAGATGGCATCGTCTTCATGCACCGCATCGAAGCCGGCCCCGCCAGCCAGAGCTACGGGCTACAGGTAGCGCAACTGGCAGGCGTACCGGGGCCGGTGATTCGTCGCGCACGGGAGAAGCTGATGACACTGGAACAGCGCGACGTGGACACCCAGCAGCGGCCCTTGTCAGGCTCCCAGGCCCCTCAGCAGAACGACCTGTTTGCCAGCGCGCCACATCCGGTGGTGGACGCACTGACCGGTACCGACATCGACGACTTATCACCCCGCGAGGCGCTGGATCTGCTCTACCAGTGGCGCTCGATGCTGTAAACACGGGTGAGATTGATGCCTGGCGCTTGCCGCCATGGGGCAGCACTACTAAAATGGCGCCACATTTAGCTTATAAAAAACGGCTAATCTATAACCATTCGCGATTAAACACGACCGGAGCACGCTCCGGTCCCGCAAGAGGGATAGTGAGATGACGTTTGTCGTTACCGAGAACTGCATCCAATGCAAGTACACCGACTGCGTGGAAGTTTGCCCGGTCGACTGTTTCTATGAAGGCCCCAACTTCCTGGTCATCCACCCGGATGAGTGCATCGATTGCGCCCTCTGCGAGCCGGAGTGCCCCGCCGAGGCCATTTTCTCGGAAGACGAGCTACCGGATGGGCAAGAGCAGTTCATCGAGATCAACGCCGAGCTGGCCGACGTGTGGCCCAACATTGCCGAGAAGAAAGACCCGCTGCCCGATGCAGAAGAGTGGGACGGCAAGCCTGGCAAGCTCGAAAAGCTGGAGCGCTGATCGCAGCGACACGGCATTGCCTGAGAACCAGCGTTCGCGCTGGTTTTTTTGGACCTGACTGATGCGCAGGCAAAAAAAAGGCGGCCCGTAGGCCGCCCGCTCCAAGCACTTCCTCTGACCACTCCTTGGGTCAACCTCCTCAGGTGGCTTCCTTGCCAGGGCTCACATCACTGTGTCACCCGGCGCACCTGCCTACATCCCGTTTGCATCCTGCCTGAAGCATCCTTGCCTCCCCTTGTCCTGAATGCATTGTGGCAGAACAGCGTAACTTCTCAAGCGGACCCAATACGCAAAAGGCGAGCCCAGCGGGCTCGCCTTTTTTTCACAAAATCCAATCAAGACAAGCACTTAAAGTTGGATTAGTGAAAAATTTCGCTTTTTCTTACAAGGTTTCGAGCGAATGTCGTCGGCATTTGTAAGAGATCTCTTACAAATTTTTGAGAGATCTCTTACACGCCATCGCTGGTTTTTCGCTTATTGGCCCTTGATGGCCTTCAAACCGGGGTAGGTCACTTCCCCCAGCTCTGCTTCGATGACCAGCAGACGGTTGTATTTGGCCACACGGTCAGAACGACACAGCGAACCGGTCTTGATCTGTCCTGCACAGGTGCCCACGGCCAGGTCGGCAATGGTGGTGTCTTCGGTCTCACCGCTGCGGTGGGAGATCACCGCCGTGAAGCCAGCGTCCTGGGCCATCTTGATCGCATCGAGGGTTTCGGAGAGCGAGCCAATCTGGTTGAACTTGATCAGGATCGAGTTACCGATCTGCTCGTCGATGCCGCGCTTGAGGATTTTGGTGTTGGTCACGAACAGGTCATCGCCCACCAGCTGCACCTTGTCGCCCAGCTTGTCGGTCAAGTCTTTCCAACCCGCCCAGTCGGACTCGTCCATGCCGTCTTCGATAGAGACGATGGGGTAGTCCGCGCACAGGCCCGCCAGGTAGTCGGCAAACCCTGCGGAGTCGTAACGCTTGCCTTCTCCGGCCAGGTCGTACTGGCCTTCCTTGTAGAACTCGGAGGCAGCACAGTCCAGCGCCAGGGTAACGTCGCTACCCAGGGTGTAACCGGCATCGGCCACCGCCTGCTTGATGACAGCCAGGGCATCGGCGTTGGACGCCAGGTTGGGCGCAAAGCCACCTTCATCGCCTACCGAGGTAGACAGCCCCTTGGCAGACAGTACTTTCTTCAGCGCGTGGAAGATTTCCGCGCCCATGCGCAGGCCTTCACGGAAGTTGGCAGCACCGACCGGCTGTACCATGAACTCCTGAATATCCACGTTATTGTCGGCATGCTCGCCGCCGTTGAGGATGTTCATCATCGGTACCGGCATGCTGTACTGGCCCGGTTGACCGTAAAGCTCGGCAATATGCGCATACAGCGGTACGCCCTTGGCGTTGGCAGCCGCCTTGGCAGCGGCCAGCGACACGGCCAGAATGGCGTTGGCGCCCAGGTTGGCCTTGTTGTCGGTGCCGTCCAGCGCCAGCATGGCGTCATCCAGACCGCGCTGGTCCCGTGCATCCATCCCCAACAACGCCTCACGGATCCTGCCATTCACGGCATCCACGGCATCCAACACGCCTTTGCCGAGGTAACGCGCCTTGTCGCCATCACGCAGCTCGAGTGCTTCGCGGGAGCCGGTAGAGGCACCGCTGGGCGCGCAGGCGCTACCTACGGCACCGCTTTCCAAACGCACGGTGGCCTGAACGGTCGGGTTGCCGCGCGAATCGAGCACTTCCAGCGCACTGATTTCAACAATTTTGGTCATGACAGTGTCCTTTGGTTGTCGGTCTGATGGAGGTTAGGTCCAATGTATACCACGAATTTCTGCAGCGATTAACGGATGGTCAAAGGGTCAAATCCCTTCACCAGGCCATCCAACTGCGCCAGCTGCGTCAGAAACGGTTCCAACTGCTCCAGCGGCAGCGCACACGGGCCGTCGCATTTGGCGTTGTCCGGATCCGGGTGGGCTTCCAGGAACAGCCCCGCCAGGCCTACCGCCACGCCTGCACGGGCCAGCTCGGCCACCTGGGCACGGCGGCCGTCGGCGCTGTCGGCGCGGCCACCAGGGCGCTGCAGGGCGTGGGTGACGTCGAAAAACACCGGGTAGCCGGTGTGCTTCATATCGCCAAAGCCCAGCATGTCCACCACCAGGTTGTTGTAGCCAAAGCTGGTGCCGCGCTCGCAGAGCATCAGGCGGTCATTGCCTGCTTCCTGAAACTTGCTGAGGATATGGCGCATTTCATGGGGTGCCAGAAACTGCGGCTTCTTGATGTTGATGGCAGCGCCCGTTTTGGCCATGGCCACTACCAGATCGGTCTGGCGTGCCAAAAACGCCGGTAGCTGGATGATATCGGCCACCTCGGCCGCAGGCGCTGCCTGCCAGGGCTCGTGCACATCGGTGATGATGGGCACGTTGTAGCGCGCCTTGATATCGGCCAGGATCTGCAGCCCTTTTTCCAGCCCTGGGCCACGATATGAGTGAATCGAGCTGCGGTTGGCCTTGTCGAAACTGGCCTTGAAAACATACGGCATGCCCAGCTTTTGCGTCACGGCCACGTAAGCCTGCGCGACTTCATCGGCCAGTTCCGCCGACTCCAGCACGTTCATGCCACCCAGCAGCATGAGAGGCAAAGAATTGCCGGCGGTTAAGCCGGCAACGTGGATGTGATGCTCTGGGAACGGGGATTGAGAAGACATGCTTCCCCCTTTATTCCTGAGGTGTGGCGTGGGCACGGGTACGTGCCGTCTTGTACTCGAGCGCGGCGTTGACGAACCCGGAGAACAGTGGGTGGCCATCGCGCGGCGTGGAGGTGAATTCGGGATGGAACTGACACGCCACGTACCAGGGGTGGTCGGCAAGCTCGACCATCTCCACCAGCGACTGGTCCACGCTCTTGCCTGAAATCACCAGACCTGCGCGCTCCAGCTCGTCGATGAACTGATTGTTGACTTCGAAGCGATGGCGATGACGCTCGACGATCTCATCAGAGCCGTACGCCTCGCGCGCCTTGCTGCCTGACGCCAAGTGGCATACCTGGCCACCCAGACGCATGGTACCGCCCAGATCCGAGGCCGCATCGCGCAGCTCGATCTTGCCTTCGGCGTTGATCCACTCGGTAATCAGACCCACCACCGGGTGCTTGGTGTCGTGGGTGAACTCGGTGGAGTTGGCGTCTTTCCAGCCTGCCACGTTACGCGCGAACTCGATCACCGCCACCTGCATGCCCAGGCAGATACCCAGGTAAGGGATGTTGTTTTCACGGGCGAACTGAGCGGTCAGAATCTTGCCTTCGACGCCACGCTCACCAAAGCCACCCGGTACCAGAATGGCGTCCTTGCCAGCCAGACGCTCGGTACCGTGACGCTCGATATCTTCGGAGTCGATGTAGTCCACGTTGACCTTGATACGCCCCTGGATACCGGCGTGGATCAGCGCTTCGTTCAGTGACTTGTAAGCATCCAGCAGCTCCATGTACTTACCGACCATGGCGATGCTGATGGATTTCAGCGGGTTGAGCTTGGCATCGAGTACCTTGACCCACTCGGACAGATCGGCCGGTGCCGCTTCCAGGCGCAGCTTGTCGCAGACGATATCGTCCAGACCGTGCTCGTGGAGCATCAGCGGAATGCGGTAGATGGTGTCGGCGTCTTGCAGCGGCACCACCGCACGCTCTTCCACGTTGGTGAACAGCGCGATCTTGCGACGCTCGCTCTCTTCCAGCTCGACTTCGCTGCGGCAAATCAGAATGTCCGGCTGGATACCGATGGAGCGCAGCTCCTTGACGCTGTGCTGGGTCGGCTTGGTCTTGGTCTCGCCAGCGGTCTTGATATAGGGCACCAGGGTCAGGTGCATGTAGATGGCGCGGCTGGCGCCCAACTCGCTGCGAATCTGACGAATGGATTCCAGGAAGGGCAGCGACTCGATATCGCCGACCGTGCCACCGATCTCCACCAGCGCCACGTCGAAGCCTTCGCCGCCAGCGTAGACACGCTGCTTGATCTCATCGGTGATATGGGGAATGACCTGTACCGTGCCGCCCAGGTAATCACCACGGCGCTCCTTGCGCAGCACGTGCTCGTACACTCGGCCGGTGGTGAAGTTGTTGCGCTGGGTCATCTTGGTACGGATGAAGCGCTCGTAGTGCCCCAGGTCCAGATCCGTCTCGGCGCCATCCTCGGTGACGAACACCTCGCCGTGCTGGAAAGGACTCATGGTGCCCGGGTCCACGTTGATGTACGGGTCGAGCTTGAGCATGGTGACCTTAAGGCCGCGAGCCTCGAGAATCGCCGCCAGCGAGGCCGACGCGATGCCCTTGCCAAGAGAGGACACAACGCCGCCGGTCACGAAGATATATCGTGTCATGGAAAACCTGTCGAAACGTGATCAAAAGGCGTAACAGAAAGCCACACCAGGATGGGACGACAGAATAGCAGATTACACCCTTCGGCTCAATTTGAACTGACATGGCCGCCGTGCCGGGTCGCGAGCTAAAGCTGCCTCCCACACTAACCACTGGCTACCCATAAGCAGTGGGAGGCCGATTTACCGGGCAAAGGGGTGCCTCAGGCACCCCTTATCAGCCACCTCGTTACACGCTTAAACGTTCAGGTAGTCCAGAATGCCTTCGGCGGCTTGGCGGCCTTCATAAATGGCCGTCACCACGAGGTCCGAACCGCGCACCATATCGCCACCGGCAAAGATTTTCTCGTTGCTGGTCTGGAACGCATACTGGCCATGCTCGGGCGCCTTGACCAGATCCCAGTCGTTGACCTCGATATTGGCGCTTTTGAACCATGGGGCCGGGCTTGCCTGGAAGCCAAAGGCCACCACCACCGCATCGGCGGCAATGATCTCTTCGGAGCCGGGCACCACTTCCGGGCGACGGCGTCCGTTTTCATCCGGCTCGCCCAGGCGCGTCCGCACGACCTTCACGCCCTCGACCTTGTCGTCCCCGACCACCGCCACCGGCTGGCGGTTGAACAGAAACTCGACGCCCTCTTCCCGGGCGTTGGCCACTTCACGGCGCGACCCCGGCATGTTCTCTTCGTCGCGGCGATAGGCACAGGTCACGCTGGCAGCACGCTGACGAATCGAGGTGCGGTTACAGTCCATGGCGGTATCGCCGCCACCCAGCACCACGACCCGCTTGCCTTCCATGGAGATGAAGTCGCTGGGGTCTTTTTCGAAGCCCAGGCGGCGGTTGACGTTGGCAATCAGGAAGTCCAGCGCCTTGTAGACACCGGGCAGGTCTTCGCCGGGGAAGCCACCCTGCATGTACTTGTAGGTGCCCATGCCCAGGAACACCGCATCGTACTCCTGCAGCAGCGTCTCGAACTCGATGTCGGTGCCGATTTCGGTATTCAGGCGGAACTCGACGCCCATCTCCTCGAAGACCGCGCGGCGGCGCTCCATGACGTTCTTTTCCAGCTTGAACTCCGGGATACCGAAGGTCAGCAGGCCACCAATTTCCGGGTACTTGTCGAACACCACGGGTTTGACGCCGTTACGCGCCAGAATGTCGGCACAGCCAAGGCCCGCAGGCCCCGCCCCTACAATGGCGACCTTCTTGTCGGTCCAGACCACCTTGGACATGTCCGGGCGCCAGCCCATGGCAAAGGCGGTATCGGTAATGTACTTCTCTACGGAACCGATGGTGACGGCACCAAAGCCATCGTTCAGGGTGCAGTCGCCCTCGCACAGGCGATCCTGCGGGCACACGCGGCCACACACTTCCGGCAGCGAGTTGGTCTTGTGGGACAGCTCGGCGGCTTCGATGATGTTGCCTTCCACCACCAGCTGCAGCCAGTTGGGAATATAGTTATGTACCGGGCATTTCCATTCGCAGTACGGGTTGCCACAGTGCAAGCAGCGATGCGCCTGACTGGCCGCATCGGTGGGCTTGAAGGGCTCGTAGATTTCCGCGAACTCTTTGGCACGGGTATGCGCCGGTTTTTTCTCGGGGTCTTTACGACCCACGTCGACGAACTGAAAATCGTTATTCAAACGGTTGGCCATGATCTCTCTCCTCGAAGCGTAGGCGCGGACGGTTATTGCGGCTGACGCCGGGATTGATCCAGCAGACTGCCCAGGCTGGCGGCCTTGGGCTTCACCAGCCAGAAGTGGCGTGCGTAGTCGCTGAAGTCTTCCAGAATCGCCGCACCACGCGCAGAGCCGGTCGCCGCCACGTAGGCTTCGATCATTTCGCGCAGGTGACGACGATAGGCTTCCATCGCTTCGGTATTCACCCGGTGGATTTCGACCAGCTCGTGGTTGTACTTGTCCACGAAGGTACGATCTTCATCCAGTACGTAGGCAAAACCACCGGTCATGCCTGCCCCAAAGTTGACGCCCGTCTCACCCAGCACACAGACCAGGCCGCCGGTCATGTATTCGCAGCAGTGGTCCCCGGCGCCTTCGATCACCGCCGTGGCGCCAGAGTTACGCACGCCAAAGCGCTCGCCTGCCGTGCCCGCCGCAAACAGCGTGCCGCCGGTGGCGCCATACAGGCAGGTGTTGCCGATGATGGCGGTCTTGTGGCTTTCGAACTGGCTGACCCTGGGCGGCACGATCACGATGCTGCCACCGTTCATCCCCTTGCCCACGTAGTCGTTGGCGTCGCCTTCCAGGTAGAGATTCAAACCTCGCGCGTTCCAGACACCAAAGCTCTGGCCCGCCACCCCTTTGAAGCGCGCGGTGACCGGCGCCGCTTCCAGGCCATCCTCACCGTAGCGCTTGGCAATCGCCCCCGAAGTGAGCGCGCCCACGCTGCGGTCGCAGTTGGTGATGGTGAAGTCGAAGGTGCCGCCGGACTGGGTGTCGATGGCCTCTTTCAGCGCCGCCAGCACTTCCTGGTTCTTGGCACCGGGGTCGTGGGGCACGTTGCGGCTGACCACGCAGAACTGCGGCGCGTCGGCGGGTACGAAGTCATTGGACAGCAGCGGCGTCAGATCCAGCTTGCGCTGCGACGCAGTGTTGCCTTCCAGCACTTCCAGCAGGTCGGTACGGCCAATCAGGTCGGTGAGTTTGCTCACGCCCAGCATGGCCATCAGCTCGCGCACTTCCTCGGCAATGAAGCGGAAGTAGCTCTTCACCATGTCCACGGTGCCGCGGAAATGTTCACCGCGCAGGAAGTCGTCCTGAGTAGCGACACCGGTGGCACAGTTGTTGAGATGGCAAATGCGCAGGAACTTGCAGCCCAGCGCCACCATGGGCGCCGTGCCAAAGCCGAAGCTTTCGGCCCCGAGAATGGCCGCCTTGACGACGTCCAGTCCGGTTTTCAGGCCGCCGTCGGTCTGTAGACGAATCTTGTCGCGCAGGCCATTGATCCGCAGTGCCTGATGCACTTCCGGCAGGCCCAGCTCCCAGGGGGAACCGGCGTGCTTGATGGAAGTGAGCGGGCTCGCCGCCGTGCCGCCATCGTAGCCCGATACGGTGATCAGGTCCGCGTAGGCCTTGGCAACGCCGGTGGCAATGGTACCGATGCCGGGCTCGGAGACCAGCTTCACCGACACCTGAGCATCAGGGTTGACCTGCTTCAGGTCGAAGATCAGCTGCGCCAGGTCTTCGATGGAGTAGATGTCGTGGTGCGGCGGCGGCGAAATGAGCGTCACGCCGGGCACCGAGTAGCGCAGGCGGGCAATCAGTTGATTGACCTTGCCGCCTGGCAGCTGGCCGCCTTCGCCGGGCTTGGCCCCTTGGGCAACCTTGATCTGCAGTACATCTGCATTGACCAGATAGGCAGGCGTCACGCCGAAACGGCCAGAGGCGATCTGCTTGATCTTGGAGCTGCGGATGGTGCCGTAGCGGGCAGGGTCTTCACCGCCTTCCCCGGAGTTGGAGCGACCTCCGGCCTCGTTCATGGCCTGGGCCAGCGCTTCATGGGCCTCGGGGGAGAGTGCGCCCAGCGACATGCCTGCGCTGTCGAAGCGTGGAATCAGCGCTTCGATGGGCTCGACCTCTTCCAGCGGAATCGGCGTGGCCGCAGGCTTGAGTTTTAGCAGGTCACGAATGGTGGCCACGGGGCGCTCGTTCACCAACTGCGCGAACTTCTTCCACTTGGCGTAGCTGCCCTCTTGTACCGCCGCCTGCAGCGCCTTGACCACATCCGGGTTATAGGCGTGATACTCGTGGCCATGCACGTACTTGAGCATACCGCCCTGAGAAATGCCCTTGCGCGGAATCCAGGCATCCTTGGCCAGCAGCTCCTGCTGCAGCTGCAGCTCGGCAAAGCCGGTGCCCTGAATGCGCGACGCCATGCCGACGAAACAGGTATCCATCACCTCATCGGCCAGGCCCACGGCTTCGAACAGCATGGAGCCACGGTAGGACGCCAGCGTCGAGATGCCCATCTTCGAAAGAATCTTGAACAGCCCCTTCTGCAGGCCCTTGCGGTAGTTCTCGCGGGCATCTGCCGGGTTACCAGTGAGTTCGCCAGTGCGGTGCATGTCGGCCATCACCTGATAGGCCAGCCACGGGTAGACCGCCGTGGCGCCCACGCCGAACAGTACGGCCATCTGGTGGGCGTCGCGGGCATAGCCGGTCTCGACCACGATGTTGGCATTCGGGCGCAGCGCCAGACGCCCCAAGTGCGAGTGCACGGCACCCACGGCCAGGGCTGCCTGGATGGGCAGTTGGCCCTTGGGCAGTTCGGCATCGCTCAGTACCAGAATTACCTTGCCCGCCTTGACCTGCGCTTCGGCTTCCTGGCACAGCGCCACAATGGCTTGCTGGAGGCTGGTGCTTTCCGGGTCGTAACCCAGCGGCAGCAGATGGCTGGCAAATGCCGGGTCGTCCTGACTCACCAGCGCAGTGAACTTGCGTGGCGACAGCACCGGCGTGGTCAGGATCAAGCGGTGCGCGTGCTCCGGCGTGGCCTTGAAGACGTTCAGCTCGGCACCGCAGCAGGTTTCCAACGACATGACGATCGCTTCGCGCAGCGGGTCGATGGGCGGGTTGGTGACCTGAGCAAACTTCTGACGGAAGAAGTCGGTCAGCAGGCGCGGACGGCTCGACAGGACCGCCATGGGCGTATCGTCGCCCATGGACCCGACGGCTTCCTGGCCGCTTTCTGCCAGCGGACGCAGCACCTGGTCGCGCTCTTCGAAGGTCACCTGGAACATCTTCTGCTGCACGTTCAGGGCATCGGTATCCATGGTCTGGAATCGCGCCAGCTCGGTCAACGCCGACTCCAGGTAGCTGGCTTCCTGCTTCAGCCAACGCTTGTAGGGGTAGGCAGACTTCAGGCGGTCATCGATGTCCTGGGTGTGCAGCACTTCGCCGGTGTGGGTATCCACGGCCAGCATCTGACCAGGGCCGACTCGACCTTTGGCCACCACGTCTTCCGGCTGATAGCCGTAAGTGCCGATTTCCGACGCCAGCGTGATGTAGCCATTTTTGGTGATCACCCAGCGCGCCGGACGCAACCCGTTACGGTCGAGCATACACACGGCCTGACGGCCGTCGGTCATGACCACGCCAGCGGGGCCATCCCAGGGCTCCATGTGCATGGAGTTGTATTCGTAGAACGCCCGCAGCTCGGCATCCATGGTCTCCACGTTCTGCCAGGCAGGTGGCACCATCATGCGCACGGCGCGGTGCAGCTCCATCCCCCCGGTCAGCAGTACTTCCAGCATGTTGTCCATGCTGGAGGAGTCGGAGCCGGTGGTGTTGACGATTTCATCCAGCTTGGCGATATCGGGCAGACGCTCGTTGACGAAGTTCGCCTTGCGCGAGTTCGCCCAGCCGCGGTTGGCTTCGATGGTGTTGATTTCACCGTTATGTGCCAGCAGGCGGAACGGCTGCGCCAGCGGCCAGCGCGGCGCCGTGTTGGTTGAGAAGCGCTGGTGGAAAACACAAATGGCGGTTTCCAGGCGCGGGTCGTTCAGGTCCTTGTAGAAGGCTGGCAGGTCTTCCGGCATTACCAGGCCTTTATAGGAGACCACTTCGCTGGAAAGCGACGCCACGTAGAAGTCTTCATCGCCACGCAGGGCCTGCTCGGCATAGCGGCGCGCCATGAACAGGTCGACATCGAAGTTGTCGCTGCTGCCGGGCGCCACGAACAGCTGCTCGATACGCGGCAGGCAGTCCAGTGCCATGGGGCCACAGACGCTTGAGTCGGTGGGCACCACTCGCCAGCCCAGCACGTCCAGGCCGCGGGTGCTCAGCTCGCCGACCAGGGTTTCCCTGGCCTTGCTGGCACGCGCATCGTCGTCAGGCAGGAATACCACGCCCACGGCAAAGCGCTCGCCCAGCGCCACACCGAGCGCCTCTTGAGCTGCCGCGCGCATGAACTGCGCTGGCATCTTGAGCAGCAGACCACAGCCGTCGCCGGTTTTACCGTCTGCCGCGATACCACCGCGATGCGTCATGCAGGTAAGTGATTCAATGGCCGTTTTCAGCAAGTCGTGACTGGCCTGCCCTTCCATATGGGCAATCAGGCCAAAACCACAGTTATCGCGAAACTCGCCAGGCTGGTGAAGACCTCTATTCATTGGGCGTGCCTCTAGTCAGCGTATTTTACCAGCAGCGTTTTTATGGTATTATTTCGGGTTTTTCTTTTTTTATAGCTCTTATTACCCGCCTACAATAAGGGCTTTCCCGCATCCGCTGCTGCAAGAAAATGGTTGCTCAGCATAGCGATTTGCAGTCGCGTAGCGCAATCACCCAGAACTCGCCAATCGCAAAAAAACCTTGTCAAATCCTGTAGTTGCATGCTCAAACTACAAAAAAATACATACACTTCAAGCACTTGCACAGTCATTGCACGATTTTTAAACGCTGCCTACAAAGCATTAGACTTTGGTCTAAAGTAAAGCAAAAAACCCATGCCGATAGCGCATAAGCCATGCTGATTGGATACTGAGAGCCAATAAAAAGCCCGCCGTGGAGTGGGCGGGCTTTGCCAATATCATGACTGACGCATGATCAGCATCCGACGCTACCTCGCTAGGCGCGAGGGTAGCCGGTCAGCAGCTCGGTCAGCAGTTCCGGGGGCGTGGCATCGCTGACGCAGGCATCCCCCAGCGCCTTGAGCAGCACCAGGCGCAGGCGCGCATCGACGTTTTTCTTGTCCAGGCGCATGCGCACCAGAAAATCATCGGCGCTCATATCGCGCGGCGCGGCCAGCGGCAGTCCGGCACTTTCGATCACCGAGCGAGTGCGCGCCAGCGCATCCTCCGTGATCCAGCCTAGCTGGCATGACAGCGTGGCCGCCATGGCCATGCCCGCCCCCACCGCCTCACCGTGCAGCCAGTTGCCATACCCCTGATGCGCTTCGATGGCATGGCCAAAGGTGTGCCCCAGGTTCAATAGCGCGCGAACCCCCTGCTCGGTTTCGTCTTCGGCCACGATGTCGGCCTTGATCTGGCAGCTTTTGGCAATCGCCTCGGCCACGATGCCTGGCTTCACCTGACGCAGGGCATCCATGTGCGCTTCCAGCCAGCCCAAAAAATCTTCGTCACGAATGAAGCCATACTTCACCACTTCGGCCAGGCCCGCCGACAGTTCCCGGGGCGGCAGCGTGGCCAAGGTATCGATATCGACGATGACGGCTTTGGGCTGCCAGAAGGCGCCTATCATGTTCTTGCCCAGCGGATGGTTCACCCCGGTCTTCCCGCCCACCGAGGAGTCCACCTGCGAGAGCAGGGTGGTGGGCACTTGAATGAACGCGACGCCACGCTGATAGGAGGCCGCCGCATAGCCCACCATGTCGCCAATCACGCCACCACCCAACGCAATGAGCGTACAGCGGCGATTGAACCCAGCTTCCAGCAAGGCATCCCAGATGCGGCTGACCTGTTCGATACTCTTGTATTGCTCGCCGTCGGGCAGCACCAGCGTGCGTACGTCAAGGTGGTCAGGCAAGCCGTGGCACAGCGCTTCGAGATAGTGCGGCGCAACGGTCTCGTTGGTGACCACCATGACTTGCTCACCCGCCAGGTAAGGCACGAACCGCTCAGGGCGATTCAACAGCCCCACGCCGATATGAATGGGGTAGCTTCGCTCACCCAGATCCACGTTCAGAGTGCGTTCTATGCCTGAGGGCTGTGTCATGACGATACCTTTGTTTGCGTTGTGCCGGTTGCTTCCAGCGGGTCGACCAGCCGGTGGACTCGGCGCAGAATTTCATTGACCACGGCGCGCGGGCTGCGACGATCCGTGCGCACGGTAATATCGGACGTGGCGCGATAGAGCGGGTCACGGGTGGCGAACATGTCGTTGAGCACCTGCTCCCGGTCGGCACACTGGAGTAGCGGACGATTACGGTCCTTGGCCGTGCGTTTGAGCTGTTGTTCTACGGTGGTCATCAGGTACACCACGGTGCCGCGCTCACGCAGCGCACGACGGTTCTCTTCACGTAGCACCGCACCGCCTCCGGTGGCCACCACGACACCGGAGAGCCGCGTCAGCTCATCGATCATCTGAATTTCACGCTGACGAAAGCCGGGCTCCCCTTCGACATCGAAGATCCACGGAATATCAGCACCGCAACGATCCTGGATGGCATGGTCGCTATCATGGAAGGTGCGCGATAGCTCCGCCGCCAGCAGGCGGCCTATCGTGCTCTTGCCAGCCCCCATGGGGCCGATCAAAAAAATATTGGGTAAATCCTGCATCAGCGAACCGCCAAACCATCATCAAGTAAACGAGGAGTAATAAAGACCAGTAACTCTACCTTTTCATTGCTCTCTTCGGTATAGCGAAACAGCCGACCGATAAAGGGCAAATCACCCAGCAGCGGGGTCTTGGCCATCTGGCTCAGCTGCTCGGTGGTCAGAATCCCACCCAGCACTACCGTCTGACCGTTGTCCACCAACACCTGAGTTTCGATCTGATTGGTGTCGATGGGCGGCTCACCGCCAAACTCGCTTTCCCGGAAACTGTCGTTCTTGATCACCAGATCCATGATGATACGGTTGTCCGGGGTAATTTGCGGCGTGACTTCCAGCGACAGCTCCGCCTCCTTGAACTCGGTATCCGGGTTACCCTGTGCATCGACGCTCTGGAAAGCACGCTCTTCACCTTGGCGAATGGTGGCCGTGCGCTGGTTGGCGGTAATCACCCGTGGCTGCGAGATGGTCTGACTCTTGCCTTCGCTTTCCAGGGCACGCAGCTCCAGGTCGAGCAGAATATCCCCGGAGAGATAACCAAAGCTGAAACCGGTGCTGGCCGCAGAGGCAGAGCCCAGGTCCACCGCCAGCCCCCCTTGGGCACGGTTGAGCCCT
The DNA here is from genome assembly GCF_000275725.1 of Vreelandella stevensii S18214. Lineage (GTDB taxonomy): Bacteria > Pseudomonadota > Gammaproteobacteria > Pseudomonadales > Halomonadaceae > Vreelandella > Vreelandella stevensii. Next base: position 109,180 of record NZ_AJTS01000036.1, read on the forward strand.
CCCGGGTTGATGTTACGCGGCACGAACTGCCCAGCATCGTTTTCCATGAAGCCTCGCGTGCTGGAGACGCCCCAGTTCACGCCCAGCTCCCGGGAAGCGGTGTCTCGGGCTATCACGATACGCGCCTCGATCTGCACCTGGCGCACGGCCACATCCAGCCTGTCCAGAGTACGCATGATGTCGCGTACCTGTTCCGCGGTATCCTGAATGAGCAGCGTATTGGTGCGCTGGTCTACGCTGACGCGGCCGCGGTCGGTCAACAAGCCAAACCCGTCACCGCCACGCAACAGCTGCGCCAGGTTCTCTGCCCGCGCATACTTGACTTCGACGAACTCGGTAATCAGCGGGGCCAGAGTCTGCTGCTGGTTGCGCGCCTCGATCTCCTGCCGCTCCAGATCGGCCAGCTCGCTGGCAGGGGCTACCACGATGACATTGCCCTGCTCACGGCTGGAGAGCCCCTGGCTTTGCAGAATCAGCGCCAACGCTTGATCCCAGGGCACGTCATTCAGATTCAAGGTGACGCGCCCCGTCACGCTGTCGCTGGCCACCAGGTTCAGGCCAGTAAACTCGGCCAGCGTCGCCAGCACGGCACGCACTTCGATATCCTGGAAGTTGAGACTCAAGCGCTCGCCAGTGAACGCTTGCCCTTCGCGCTCGCGCTGCTGCTGGGGCGCCTGACTGACCGGCTGGACCTCGATGGTCAACGTGCGGCCACTCTGCGAGGACAGCATGGCGTATGGGCCATCCATGCTTAGCTCCAGCTGCGTATCGCGCTGGCCAGCGCGGGGCGTGATGCGGCTAACCGGGGTGGCAAAATCGGTGACATCGTAAATCTGGTTCAAGGCATCGGGGATATCCACGTCTCGCAATTCGGCAATCACGCGCCCCCCGCTGCCTTCACGCACCTGCGTGACGACACCGTCACGGTCGAAGGTCACCAGCAAGCGCCCCGAGCCATCCGTACCCCGGCGGAAGTCGATGTTACTGACCTGAGGGCCTTGCGACGTTTCCAGGCCTCCCTGAGGCGAGGCATCAGGCGAGAGCGTAATCCTCAACCGGTCGCCGTCGACCCGCGAGGTGTACTCCAACGGCTGACTCAGGTCGACCACCAGCCGCGTGCGGCCATTGCCCTCTAACGCGGTGATTCGCTCGACGCCCGCATTGCCGACGTTGATGCGGCGCTGCGCCAGCCCACTTTGCGTATCGGCAAGATCCAGCGCCAGACGCGGCGGCGCATTCAGGCGATAACCGCTCAGCTCCGCCACCCCGCCGCTGAACTGCAGCAACAGCTCCACATCACCCCGTGAGGTCTCGCGAACATCCAGCGCCGTGAGCACGGAGCCCCAGGCCAGCGCAGGCATCATGGCAAACAGGGAAAGCGTTATTTGGCGGAGCGTGATGGCCATAAAAGTCATCCAGTAACTGAAAAAGGTCGACACTATTGCAAGGGCGAAACTATTGGGCAGCAGACGCGGGGCGGTTTACTCCAACGTCAGCGTCGCCGGGCGCTCCTGCCAGCCTTGCTGCTGATTGAAAACGCGCTCGGTCAGACGCACTTCCTGCGGCGCTATGGCCGTAATGCGGCCATGGTCAGTGCCCAGGTAGTTGCCCACCCTGACACTGGTCACGCTGCCATCCGGAGCAGCGATCATGCCCACCTGCTGACCGCCCATGCGCAGCGTACCCACCAGGCGCAGCGATGACAGAGGAAACTGCTCCAGCGGCTCGGGAGAACGCTGCTGGTCGGGGGCCAACGCACTTTCCAACAGGGCCGTCGCGGCCTGGGTACGAATGCTCTCGGGCGCTAAAAAAGGGCTTCGCGCGTCACTATAACGGTAATCGACGGCTCGGTAATCGGGAATCGTCGGTATTTCTACCGGCGGCTGCCCCGCTGGGCTGCGCCGAATGTCGCTGAGCTGTTCGTCCAGCTCGCCAAGGTTGGCTTCTCCACACCCGGCCAGCAGCAAAAGCCCACCTACCATGCCTGGCCACCGCCTCATGGCGTACCCCCCTGCTGTGCATCTTCTATATAGCTATACGTACGCGCCAGTAACGACATACGCAGCGTATCGCTGCCCTGTTCGACCGGCACCAGCGTGACATCCTGCTGGGTAATGATCCGCGCCTGCTGGCTGATATCTGCCGCAAAGCGCGCCAATTCGTGATACCCGCCCCTGACCTGAATATCGAACGGATGCTCTACATAGTGGGTATTACGCACCGTAGGCCGTAGGCGAATGGTCTCGATGGTCAGGTTATTGCTCACTGCGGCATCGCTGATGCCGTCCAGCAGCGTCGGGATTTCCGCGCTGGTGGGCAGCATGGCGCGCATCGAGGCAATCTGCTCTTCCAGCAGCATCAACTGGTCGCGTACTTCCGGCAAGAACGCGGCCTCGCCGACCTTGCCACGATACTCCCCCAGCAGGCGCACTTCCTGGCGCTGCGCCGCCTCCAGCGCAGCGCGTTTCTCGCCAAGCAGCCACCAGCTCAAACCACCGAGCACGATGGCAAAGACCAGCAGGCCGGATAACGCTTTCAGCAAGGTCGGCCATTCGCCAGACTCTTTGACATCAAGCGCTTGCCACTCGACGTCCCGCAGCCGCTGCCATTCGTTGCGCCAACGCTCTCGGCTCCAGATCATGGCGTCGCCTCCTCACTACCGGGCAACAGCTGCACGACCTCGAACTGGAAGACCCGGCTGGTACCGTCCGACCCACTGGCGACTTCCGACAGCAGCGGCACCCCCAGGCCTGGCATGTCCGCTATTTGGCGCAACTGCTCGGATACCTGACGCTCATTGCCGGCCATGGCCGATACACTGACGCGGTCGCCACTGCGCGACAGACGCTGATACACCACGCCATCGACCACGCTGGCCGCGATGTCATTGAATAGCTTGACCGTGCTGGCGCGCTCGCCCTGCAGCGTTTGAAACAGCGTCAGCTGCTCACCCAGCCGGGTCACTGAGGCCTGATAGCGTTGCACATCGGCAATTTCACTGTTCAGGCGCTCGATCTGCTGCGCAATATAAGCGTTGCGCTGTTGCTGCGCCGTCAGCATCTGCTGATAGAGCTGTGACGCGCCCAGCCCCAGACCCACCGCCAGCAGCACCATCATGATCAACAGTTTGTAAAAGCGCTGTGTGCGGCGCTGGCGGCGCGCCTCACGCCAGGGCAGCAGGTTGATGGTAATACTCATAGCCCGGCCCTCATGGCCAGCCCACCGGCGGTCAGCATGGCAGGCGCATCATTGGTGAGGCCTTCGATGTTGAGCCGTTTGTTGATCCGCATGCGCTGAAAGGGGTTGGCGATGGTCACCGACATGCCGCTATCGTCGGCGATGCGTTCTGCCAACCCGGGAATCACGCTGGACCCGCCAGCCAGAACGATATGCTGCACTTCGTGCTGGCGGCCAGCGGTGTAGTAAAGCTGCAGAGAGCGCCCTACCTGTTGCACGACCGTATCGAGAAACGGATTGAGCACTCTCTCCTGATAGTCATCGGGCAAGCCGCCGCGTTTCTTGGCAAACCCGGCTTCTTCGATACTGAGCGAATAGTGATCGCGGATGGCGTCGGTCAACTGCTTTCCGCCAAAGACCGTGTCGCGGCTATAGACGATATGACCACCGCGCACCACATGGAACGCATTCATATTGGCGCCGATATCCACCAGCCCCACGCAGGCGTTGGGGTCACTATCTACCTTCAACTGACGGCGCAGCTCGGCCAGCGAGCGTTCCATGGCAAAGGTTTCCACGTCCACCACGGCGGGTTCGAGCCCCGCACGCTCCAGGGTTTCGGTGAGCTGAGAGACGTCCTGCTGGCGGCAAGCGACCAGGATGACCTGCTGCTGCTCTTCATCGAAAGGCGCAGGGCCCAGGCAGTGAAAATCGAACGCCACTTCATTGAACGGAAAGGGGATATGGCGGTCAGACTCGGCGATGATCCGCTCTTCTATTTCGTCTTCGCTGAGCGAGACGGGAAATTGCAGCGTTTTGGTAATCGCGGCGCTGGCGGGAACGGCAACGGCCGCCTTACGGGTCGAAGGCTTGGCATGCTCTACTGCCCGACTCAACACGCTGGCCACATCGTTGATATCTCGGATACGCCGCTCGACCACTGCGCCTTCACGCAGGGGTCGCACGGCGTAGCTTTCTACCTGAAAATTGTCATTGCTCTGCTTGAGTTCGAGCAGCTTGACGGTCGCCGAGGTAATATCGACACCAATCAACCCTTTACTGGGTGTTAGTAAGCGCATGTTGAGTTCGGCTCCGCCTGCCTATCGTGCAAGTTTCGAGGTTACATGATTTTTGCTTAAGGCACACGCCAATGCCTCTACGCCATATCAACACTGGTGGCCGCTGCTTCCCCTTCCTATAATGGCAGCCATTGCGCGCTATGGCGGTTACACCACCATACCTACTCTCTTTTCATGGGTGCCCACTGTTCATGACGTTTTTACGAACTCTAGTGCTGTCGCTATTTTCGCTGGTCGTTGCGCTGATGGGCGCCACGGTACTGGCGGTCATCGGCGCAGCGATCTATTTCTCTCCGGGGTTACCCGACGTTCGGCAACTGCAGAATTTCGAGCTACACACACCGCTCCGTATCTACACCAATGACGGCAAGCTGATTGGCGAGTTTGGTGAAGAGCGCCGCATGGCGATCGACTTCGATGAAATCCCGGACAACATGGTCAACGCGCTGATTGCCGCCGAGGACGCCAGCTTCTTCAACCATGCCGGTGTCGACCCTCGTGGCCTGGCCCGGGCAGCGGTCGAGCTGGTACAGAGCGGTGGTGCCATTCAGTCCGGTGGTTCCACCATCACCATGCAGGTGGCACGTAACTACATGCTGACGCTGGATCAGACGTTCACGCGTAAAATACGCGAGATCCTGCTGGCCCTGCAGATGGAAAAAGTGCTCAGCAAAGAGGAGATCTTCGAGCTCTACGTCAACAAGATCTTCCTTGGCAACCGCGCCTACGGTATCGCCGCGGCAGCGGAAACCTACTACAACAAGCCGCTGGCCGAGCTGAGTCTGGCCGAAACCGCCATGATTGCAGGCCTGCCCAAGGCGCCGTCTGCCTTCAACCCGCTGGCCAACTCCGAGCGCTCGCTGATTCGCCGTAACTGGATCCTGTTCCGGATGCGCGAACTGGGCTACATCGATAACGAAGCGTACCAGGCCTCGGTGCAGGCCCCGGTCACCGCCCGTCGTCACTTCACCCAAACCGAAGTGGATGCCGCCTACGTCTCGGAGATGGCGCGCCAGTACGCAATCGAGCGCTTTGGTGATACGGCATACACCGGTGGCTATCGCATTTACACCACTATCGACAGCACCATGCAGCCCTTCGCCCGTCAGGCGCTGGCCAACGGCCTGATTGCCTATGACCTGCGTCATGGCTGGCGTGGTGCCGAGCAGCGTGAAATTGCGTCCAGTCTGGTCGAAGCTCAGGAACAGACCAACACCCAGGGCTTAGAAGAAGAGCTCTCGGAGTCTCCTGAAATTCGCCAGACCGCCCGCCAGGCCGCCCAGCGCAGCCAGACGGAAGTGGACGGTGTCGATGGCGACGTGAGTAACTGGCTGCAGGTACTCGAGCGTACGCCCAACTACGGCCTGCTGCGCCCCGCCATCGTGGTCGAAAGCAGTGGCCGTGAAATGCAGGTACTCACCCGTGGCGGTGAACTGCACACCATCACCTGGAGCGGCTTGAGCTGGGCGCGCCCCTACCTCAGCCCGCGCAGCCGCGGCGCCGAACCCAGCAGCGCCAGCCAGATTGCCGAGCGTGGCGACCTGATTCGCGTCATCGAGAACGACGATGGCTCCTTGCGCCTTTCCCAGCGCCCGGATGCCGAAGGCTCACTGGTAGCCCAGGACCCGCGTACCGGTGCGATTCTGGCCCTGCAAGGTGGCTTCGACTTCAACGCCAGCAAGTTCAACCGCGCCGTACAGGCGCAGCGCCAGTCGGGCTCCATCTTCAAGCCGTTCATCTATCTGGCGGCGCTGGAAGATGGCGAAATGAACGCCGCCAGTGTGGTCAATGACGCACCGGTAGTGCTGGACGACGGCAGCAACGCCCTGTGGCGCCCGGTGAACTCCAGCCGTGACTTCCAGGGCCCCATGCGCCTGCGCCCCGCGCTGGCTCGCTCTCGCAACCTGGTCACCATTCGTGTGCTGCAGACCATGGGGCTGGATCACACCATCCAGTACCTGGAAGGGTTTGGGTTTGCGCCCCAGCGCCTGCCACGTGGCCTGTCGCTGGCGCTGGGCAGTGCCGACCTGACGCCGCTGGAAATGACCAATGCCTACGCCGTGATTGCCAACGGCGGCTTCCAGGTCTCCCCCTGGTTCATCGACCGGATTACCCGCGACGATGACAACGAAGTGATCGACGAAGCCACCCCGCAAGTGGCCTGTGCCAGCTGTGCCGAAGGCCAGGAAACCGTGGAAATCGATGGCAAGACCTACCCCGTTGCTCCCCGCGTGGCCGATGCGGCGGCGGTGTATATCCTGCGTGACATGCTGCGTGACGTCATTACCTCGGGCACTGGCCGTGCAGCGCTCAGCCTGAATCGCGATGACATCGTGGGCAAGACGGGCACCACCAACAGCCAACGCGATGCCTGGTTCGCGGGCTTCAACGGCGACCTGGTGACCACCGTTTGGGTGGGCAAGGACAGCAATGAAACCATCGCCGAGTACGGTGCCAATGCCGCCCTGCCCATCTGGATAGAGTTCATGGGGGATGCCCTGGCAGGCTCGCCCTCAGCGATCCCCGAGCGGCCTTCCACGGTCATATCGGCACGCGTGGACGCCTCCACTGGGCGACGCCTGCACGATGACCAGTCAGGCGGTATTTCCGAGCTGTTCCACCGCGACCACTTGCCGGACTATCAGGCCCGAGGCATCAGCCAGGAGCTGGAAGAAGCCAGCGGCTCGCAGGGGTCAGGCGCGGCAGAGTCGATCTTCTAACCGCCCGTCAGGACCGCGCTGCGAAATAGCCTGGCCTGAACCGCAGGCATGAAAAAGCCCGGGAACCTCTCAAGGTTTCCGGGCTTTCTTTTAGGGATGGCCGTTAGCTCGTTACGCTCAGATTTTCACGACGGCTGGCCTGCCAGTTGGCTGCGATGACCACGCTCATGACCACCACACCGGCGATTTCTGTCCACAGGCTGGGGTAGAACACCGCGAAGATCGCGCCGCCAATGGCCAAACGCGGCAACCACGACATGCGCGTAAACAGATAGCCCTCCAGCGAAGCGGCAAACGCCCCCAGCGCCAGGATGGCAATGACCCCGTTCCAGATCACCACCGGCACCGGGCCACCCACGATGATTTCCGGGTTGAACACCATGAACAGCGGAATCAGGTAGAGGCCCTTGGCAAACTTCCACGCCTGCACGCCGGTCTCCATGGGTTTACTGCCCGCAATCGCTGCCCCGGCAAAGCCTGCCAGGGCGATGGGAGGCGTCACGTTGGAGTCCTGGGAGTACCAGAACACCACCAGGTGAGCGATCAGCAGCGGCACGCCGAACTCGGCGGTCAAGGCCGGACCAACCAGTACGATCAGCACGATATAGCTGGCCGTTACGGGCAGCCCCATGCCCAGAATCAAGCTCGCCAGCAGGACCATCACCAGCGCCAGCACCAGGTTACCGCCAGAGAAGGCCAGCATCATGGAGGAGAACTTGAGCCCCAGGCCGGTCAGCCCTACGACGCCTACGATGATGCCCGCTACGGCACAGGCCATGGAAACCGCCACGGCATTGCGCGCGCCCAGCTCCAGCCCTTGCACAAGCTTCACCAACCCTGCCCACAGCACGCCCCTGGTGCGCTCCAGGGTCACGGGCTGGCCCTGTTTGGGGGCCACGAAGAAGTACCACAGCGCGTAGCGAATCACCGCCACGGCAATCATGGTCACCACCGCGTAGTAGCCCACTCGCATGGGCGACATGCTCATGGCCAACAGCCATACCAGCACCGCCAGCGGCAGCAGAAAATGCCAGCCATCCTTCATCACCTGGCGCATCTGCGGCAGCTCGCTTTTGGCCATGCCCTGCATGCCTTGCTTCAAGGCAATGATATGCACGAACAGATACACCGTGGCAAAGTACATGATGGCCGGCAGAATACTGATCTTGACGATTTCCAGGTACGGCGTATTGGTGTACTCGGCAATCAGGAACGCCCCGGCCCCCATCAGCGGCGGCATGATCTGCCCACCGGTAGAGGCCGCCGCCTCGATGCCTCCCGCCTGCTTCGGCTTATAGCCCAGCTTTTTCATCAGCGGAATAGTGAACGCCCCCGTGGTCACCACGTTGGCGATGGCACTGCCAGAAATCGACCCCATGCCCGCAGATGCCAGCACCGCCGCCTTCGCCGGGCCACCACGCTGCCTGCCCGTGGCTGCGTACGCCATATCGATGAAAAACTTGCCCGCCCCCGTGCTTTCCAGGAACGCGCCAAACAGGACGAAAATGAAGATATAGGTTGCCGCCACGCCCAGCGGTAGGCCGAAGATACCTTCCTGCCCCAGATAAAGCTGGCCCGCCACGCGGTCGAGGCTGTAGCCACGGTGGGCCAGAATGCCGGGCATCCACTCGCCCAGCCAAGGCAGCTCGCCCCTTGGCCCGGCAAAGGCATAGATGATCGCCAGAAGGCCAATGATCGTCATGCCCAGGCCCACCGCACGGCGACTGGCTTCCAGTACGGTCACCGTGGCAATACAGGCCACCAGAATGTCCGTCTCGTTCCAGAACCCGGCGCGGCTGAAAATGGCGTCCAGGTTGAGCACCAGATACCCCCCGGTGATCAGCGCCCCGGCAAAAAAGATAAGATCGATCCCCCAGCCCAGCACACCGCGTTTACGGTGAGGGCCAAAGGCAGGAAACATCATGAAGGCCAACAGCATGATCAGCGCAAGGTGGATACTACGCTGATAGAAGAGACCCAGGGGTTGAATACCCGCAGAATAGAGCTGGAATAACGAAAGCCCCACGGCAACAATGGTGATACACCACAGCACGATGCGGGGTTGAATCGCATTCCCGCCCGGCATGATGACCGGCGGTGGAGTGGATTCGTTCATGAAGTCCTCGGAAGCGTTAGCAAACTTATACGTTATGTAATAACGCCAGGCGTGGTACACCCGGCTTTATATGATGTGCTTGGCATCAGGCTGTCATTGACAGATATCGTCATGGGGTAAAACGTCGCGAGCCTCCATCAGTTGAATCGTGACACGCTGCCCGGCCACCCGCTCGCTCAAGCTGCACACGGCATGCTCACCATCGGGCCAGATGACCTGATGGTTTACCGCGAGAGCCCCCACCCGTAGCGCGTAGCGGTTATTGGGCACTGCTTCGTTGATAGCATCGATCCAGTAGCCACCCTCCCCATCCGACACTTGCTCGCCACGGCCCAGGACATGCCCGAGCCCAGCGGCAAAATCCGGCTGATGGCTACGCTCCAGCTGCAGCGTTCCTGCCGCATTGCGGTAGCAGTCCAGGACCGTGAAATGCTTCACCGAGTGCTGCCACTGGATGCACCAGCGGCTGCCGCTGGGTGCCGCGACATTCAGCAGCGCCTGATGCTCTTCCGTCGTGACGACCAGACGCTGCGACGCCGAAGCAGGGGCGGTCCCCGCTTCGGCGCACATGCCGCTCATCGAGAAAAGCGCCACCAGTGGAAAACACCACCGCATAGCGGCTCCGCGATTAGGGGCGCAGGTTGTCAGGGATATCCGCACCGACTTCTTCGAAGTAGCGGATAGCGCCCGGATGCAGCGGCACCGGCGTAGAGCCCATGGTGAACTCGACGGTAGTGTCGTTGGCAGCCGGGTGAACGGCGATCAGCTCATCGATGTTTTCGAACAGCAGCTGGGTCAGTTGGTAGGCCAGCTCTTCGTCCAAATCGGCGTTGACGACCAGTACGTTAGGAATACCAATGGTCTGGACCGCTTCGTCCATGCCGTCGTACATGCCCGCGGCCAGTTCATAAGGGGCGAACACCGCTTCCACTTCCTGGGCGTTGGCAATCTCTTCATCGGACAGGCCGATCAGGCGAATGTCGCGCGTGGCAGCAAGGTTGAGAATCGAGCTGGTGGGCGGACCAACGCTCCAGAAACCGGCGTCGATATCGCCATCACGGATGGCATCAGCGGTTTCGTTGAAGTTCAGGCGCTGGGGAGTGAAGTCGCTGTAGCTGACGCCGTTGGCTTCCAGCAGGGCACGCGCGTTCAGCTCGGTACCACTGCCCGGCGCACCCACGGAAACACGCTTGCCCGCCAGGTCCGCAATGCTGTGAATGTCGGAATCGGCCAGGGTCACGAGCTGTACCGCGTTCGGGTAGACCGAGGCCAGCGCACGGGTATTCTCGATCTGACGACCTTCAAAATCACCCGTGCCGGTATAGGCCTGGTAGGCGGTATCGGCCAGCACCAAGGCCAGGTCGGCATCACCGCGCATGATCAGCCCCATGTTCTCGACGGAAGCACCGGTCACTTCGGCGGTCGCCTGAGCGCCATCGATATGGTTGTTGATCATTTCGGCAAAGCCACCACCGATCGGGTAGTAAACGCCGCCGGTACCGCCGGTCGCAATGGAGAGCTGCTGGGCGCTGGCGGGCAGTGCAGCCGCCAACATGGTCGCTGCAACGGTGTATTTTAGTTTGTTCATTGGAATTGCCTCCGTCCTGCTTGGACTTATTGATTATGGTTGACGTAAAGGAGGTAAGAAGCCAGTTTCTCGCCGCCGTCAGCGGCGTCGAGAACGGTATTTAAACGTTAGCACGGCAGTTGCGTTAGATACTAATCCAACAACGTTTTCACCTGCTCCACGATATGCGCACCAATGGGTAGCGCCGAGGTCGCCGCAGGCGATGGCGCATTGCCCACGTTGACCGTGCGCGGAGTATTCACGAACAGGAAGTCATCCACCAGCCGACCATCGTTGGAGACCGCCTGAGCGCGTACGCCCGCCGGGTAAGGGGTCAAATCCTCCTGGGTCAGGCTCGGGCAGTACTTGCGTACCAGCTCCAGATAGCCGCGCTTGTAGAGCGAGTTTTTCATTTCCACCAGTCCAGGCTTGAGATGCTTGCCCAGCACTTTCAGGATGCCTGGGTGGCTGAACATCTGCCCCATATCGCGTAGCGACATGTCCTGCTTGCGATACCCTTCGCGCTTGAGCGCCAGCACCGCATTGGGCCCAACGGTAACCGTCCCGTCGATCATGCGGGTGAGGTGAACACCCAAAAAAGGCATGGCGGGGTCGGGAATCGGGTAGATCAGGTGGTTGACGATGCGGTTGTGGTGCTCGGGAAGCAGGTAGTATTCGCCACGGAAAGGGCAAATCGTGAAGCCGGGATCCTTGCCCAGCATGCGGATCACCCTGTCGGCCATCAACCCCGAGCAGGAGACCAGGTAGCGGCTGGTGAAGGTCTCGTGCTGGGTGGTCACCACGACCTCATCGGCCCGCTCGTCAAGGCCCGTCACGCAGTGATCGAAGCGAATCTCGCCGCCCAGCCGGGTGAACTCGTCAGCCATCGCCTGGGTGACTTCGGCATAGTTCACGATGCCGCTGGAAGGCACGAAAATGCCCGCCACACCGGTAATGTTAGGCTCTCGCTCCTTGAGCGCCGCGGCCTCCAGCCACTCCCGCTCCAGGCCGTTGGCGGCGGTGCGCTCCCAGAGCGCTTCCATACGCTGCTTTTCCAGCGGGTTGGTGGCCACCAGTAGCTTGCCGCAGATGTCGTAACCCACGCCATGCTGGTCACAGAACTCGCGGGTCGCACGGTTCCCCTCCAGGCAAAACTTCGCTTTCAGGCTTCCCGGCGTGTAATACACCCCAGCATGAATCACGCCGCTGTTATGGCCGGTTTGATGCTGAGCGGGGCCTGCTTCCTTTTCCAACACCAGCAAGCGTTTGTCCGGATAGGCCTGTTGCAGCTGCATGGCGGTGGAAAAACCCAGTATGCCGCCGCCGACAATGATGAAATCCCACATGAATGTCGTTACCTGTGCCAAATTTGCAAAATTTATTGATAATAGCCGTTATTCTACGTTGACCGCCATGCCCCTACATTGGTCTAAGCCACACTGATCCAAGGAGTCCCCATGGAGCACGATGCACCGCGCCAGAACCTGGCGATTAGCGCTTACCACGCGCTCAAGCAGGACATCATTCGTGGCCGCTATGCCCCCGAAGAGAAGCTCTTGATGAGCCGTTTGAAAGAGTATTACGGCGTGAGCACCGGCCCCCTGCGTGAAGCGCTGTCACAGTTGGTCGCCGACCGACTGGTCGTGGCCATCAGCCAACGGGGCTACCGGGTGGCGGCCATGTCGCTGGCCGAACTGAACGATATCTACGACGCTCGCGCTCAGTTGGAAGGGCTGATTTTGCGCCTCGCCATCGAACGTGGCGACGACGACTGGGAAGCCAACGTGCTGGCCACGGCGCACCGCCTGGCCAAAGTCACCGACGTCAGCTCCCCCGACGAACTGCTGGACGGCTGGGATTTACGCCACAAGGCGTTCCATACCGCCATTGCCAGCGGCTGCAACTCCCCCCACCTGCTGCAGATGCGCAACACCCTGTTCGATCAGGTAGAGCGCTATCGCCACCTGTGGCTGCAAGAGACCGTCATGTCGCCCCAGGCGCTGGACATCAAGCGCCAGGAGCATGCGGCGCTGGTCGACGTCATTCTCGCCCGCAACACCGAACAGGCGGCCGACCTGATGCGCGACCACCTGATGACTCCGGTGCCTATCATTACACGGGTACTGCAAGCCCGCGGCATCGATTGAATGCCGGGCGATTAAATTCTGCGTTTTAAAAAAATGTAGATATTTTTAAATAACGGCGATACATTGAGCTCAACAAGATCATCTTTCGGAGTTCAACGCCATGACACGCTTCAACTGGGACGACCCGCTGCTTCTCGAACACCAGCTCACCGATGAAGAGCGCCAGATTCGTGACGCCGCCCACGACTACTGCCAGGAAAACCTGCAGCCACGTGTGCTGAGCGCTTTCCGCGAAGAGCGTTTCGATCGTGACATCATGTCCGAGATGGGCGAGCTGGGCCTGTTGGGCGCCACGGTTTCCCCGGAATACGGCGGCGCGGGCGTCAACCACGTGGCTTATGGCCTGATCGCCCGTGAAGTGGAGCGTGTCGATTCTGGCTATCGCTCGGCCATGAGCGTGCAGTCATCGCTGGTGATGTACCCCATCGAAGCGTATGGCTCCGAAGAGCAGAAACACAAATACCTGCCCAAGCTGGCCAGTGGCGAGATGGTGGGCTGCTTCGGCCTGACCGAACCCGACCATGGCTCCGACCCGGGCTCCATGATCACCCGTGCAGAAAAAGTCGATGGCGGCTACCGCCTGACCGGGGCGAAGATGTGGATCACCAACAGCCCGATTGCCGATATCGCGGTGGTCTGGGCCAAGTCCGCTGCCCACGATAACCAGATCAAAGGCTTCATCGTCGAGCGTGGCACCGAAGGCTTCTCCACCCCGAAAATCGAAGGCAAGGTCTCTCTGCGTGCATCGATCACCGGCGAAATCGTCCTCGACAACGCCTTCGTTCCCGAAGAGAACCTGCTGCCCAACGTCAGCGGCCTGAAAGGTCCTTTCGGCTGTTTGAACAAAGCACGCTACGGCATTGCCTGGGGCGTGATGGGCACCGCTGAATTCTGCTGGCACGCTGCCCGCCAGTACACCCTGGACCGCAAGCAGTTTGGCCGCCCGCTGGCCGCCAACCAGCTGATCCAGAAGAAGCTGGCCGACATGCAGACCGAAATCACCCTGGGCCTGCAAGCCGCCCTGCAGGTGGGCCGCCTGATGGACAGCGGCAACTGGGCGCCGGAAATGATCTCGCTGATCAAACGCAACAACTGTGGCAAAGCGCTGGACATCGCCCGGGTGGCCCGCGACATGCACGGTGGCAATGGCGTCTCCGACGAGTACGGCGTGATCCGCCACATGGTGAACCTGGAGTCCGTGAATACCTATGAAGGTACCCACGATGTGCACGCCCTGATTCTGGGCCGCGCACAAACCGGCATTCAGTCGTTCTTCTAACGTCGTCATCACTCAGCGAGGCACCCCATGAGCACAGTCGCAAAGCCCCTGGCAGGCATCAAGGTACTCGATATCTCTCGGGTACTGGCAGGCCCCTGGTGCGGGCAGATGCTGGCCGACATGGGTGCCGAGGTGATCAAGGTAGAGCGCCCCCAAAGCGGCGATGACACGCGCCACTGGGGGCCACCCTGGCTCTCCGGCAGCAACGAGTCGGCCTACTACCTGTGCGCCAATCGTGGAAAACGCTCGGTGACGGTCGATATGGCCAAGCCCGAAGGCCAGGCACTGATCAAGCAGTTGGCGGCCCAATCGGACGTGGTGCTGGAAAACTTCAAGGTCGGCGGGCTGAAAAAATACGGCCTGGACTACGCGAGCCTGAAAGCACTCAATCCTGGCCTGGTCTACTGCTCCATTACGGGCTTTGGCCAGCAGAGCCCCTACGCCCATCGAGCGGGCTACGATTTCATGATCCAGGCCATGGGCGGCCTCATGAGCCTGACCGGCCAACCCGACGGTGAACCCGGTGGCGGCCCGGTCAAGGTGGGGGTCGCCATCACTGACATTTTCACGGGCCTGTATGCCACCAATGCGGTGCTGGCAGCGCTGTACCAGCGCCGCGACAGTGGCGAAGGCTGCCATATCGACCTGGCGCTCATGGACGTACAGGTAGGTGTGCTGGCCAACCAGGCACTCAATTACCTGACCTCCGGCCAGGTACCCCAGCGGCTGGGCAATGCGCACCCGAATATCGTGCCCTATCAGGCGTTTGCTACCGCCGATGGTCACATGATCGTGGCCGTCGGCAACGACGAACAGTTCAAGCGCTTCTGCCAGGTCATCGACCAGCCGCAGCTGGCACAGGACGAGCGCTTTGCCACCAATGGCAGTCGTGTACAGCATCGCGAAGCGCTGGTGCCGATCCTGGCACTCGCCCTGGCAGCACAGCCTACCGATAGCTGGCTGGCAGCCTGCGAAGCGGTCGGTGTGCCCTGCGGGCCCATTAATACCCTTGATCGCGTGTTTGACGATCCTCATGTCAAGGCACGCGGGCTCAAACAGACGCTGCCCCATGCACTGGCAGGCGAGGTCAATCTCGTCGCCAACCCGATTCGTATCAACGGGCAGTCACTGAGTGCCCAGAGCGCTCCCCCGACCCTGGGCGAGCACACCGATAGCGTGCTGGATGCCATCGGTATTAGTGACGAGCAGCGCGCGGCGCTTCGCGCGGCAGGCATCATCTAGCACTGCTCTCTTCCGAATATGACCCACTTTAACTATTACCCACTTTAACTATGAACCTATGTCGATGTAGTACCCCTTGAAACGCCCAGCCGGGCGTTTTTTTTGCCTGCCATCACCACTCTATACAAAACCTATACAGACAGTGTCGTTATCGCTAGACTAAGCTTATCTCTTGGCAGCTCGTGGCCAACCCGAGCACGTGCTTTACGACGATTTCCAATCCAGGCGACGTGACCCGTCGGCCGAATAAAAGACGACATGGGGTAACGGCATGGCTAACTGTGCGCGAGTGAGCGGAGTGTGTAAACGCTGTGAGGGCGAGCTGCCCTTTGAGTTCACCATGGCCTTCCAACCCATCGTCGAGCTTTCAAAGGCCCGCGTGGTAACCCATGAAGCACTGGTGCGCGGCCCGAATGGTGAATCGGCATGGAGCATCCTGTCCCAGGTGACCGATGACCTGTTGTATCGCTTCGATCAGGCGTGCCGGGTTCGTGCCATCGAACTGGCCAGCGAACTTGGCATGGAGACCGACCTCTCCATCAACTTCCTGCCCAACGCCGTATATGAACCCGAGGCCTGCATTCAAGCCACGCTGGAGGTATCTCAACGGGTGGGCTGGCCCACCGACAAACTGATCTTCGAGATCACCGAAACCGAGCGGGTACGCGACCGCCAACACTTGTGCAACATCATCGATGCTTACCGCAGCATGGGATTCAAGACAGCCCTGGACGACTTTGGCAACGGCTACGCCAACCTGGACCTGTTGACTGTTTTGGCACCGGACAAACTCAAGATCGACCGCGAACTGGTCATGCACTGTGATCAGCACCCACGTCGTCAGGCCCTGCTCAATGCGATCATCCTGCTGGCCAGGGAACTGGACATGACGCTGATTGCCGAAGGCGTGGAAACACGCCAGGAAGCGCTGTGGCTTGCCCGGGCTGGCATCACGCGGCAGCAAGGGTTCTTTTATGCCAAACCCCGGATTGGCGAGCTGGCAACGGAACTAACGCCTATGCTGGAAGCGCTAGGTCACGAGATATCGTCAGGCATGGAGCGCTGAATGAACGCAATCGGCACCGATTATCTGTATCAACTGATACACCGCTCAAAGCGCAATACGAAGAACGTTATCAAGACCGCACCCTTGGGCATCTGTATCACCGACCCCCATGGTCATTTCGAAATGGTCAACCCTGCCTACTGCCAGTTTTACGGCTATCAAGAGGAAGAGTTGATCGGCCAGCACTTCACCATCGTGGTGCCCGAAGCGTATCGACAACAGCTCAGCCAGCTGCACGATGTGTTCATCCAGGGCAACGACACTCACGAGCTGCGCCAGGAGTGGGAAGTGCGCTGCAAGAACGGCGAAGTACGCACCATCATCGCCGAAGCCGCCCGCATAGAGGGCGATGATGGGCTGGCCCGCAAGGTCACGTTCATCGTCGATATCACCCAGCGCAAGCGGCTGGAAGAGCGCTTGAAGCAAGCCAACGAGCGCCTGGAATATCTGGCGCACCACGATGAGTTGACCGGCCTGCTAAACCGTCGCCAAGGGCTTGCCAAGCTGGAGGAAGCCATCGAACGCTGCCAGCGCTACGGCAACCCGCTGAGCATTGCGCTCTTCGACCTGGATGATTTCAAGCAGATCAACGACACCTATGGGCATGGCGCCGGCGACGGCGTGCTCGAGGAGCTGACGCGGGTGGTCAACCAACAGCTACGCAACACGGATGTCCAGATACGTCTGGGAGGCGAAGAGTTCCTGATCATCATGCCGGAGATCGACGCCGAAGGGGCTCAAACCGCCCTGGAGCGCATCCGCCAAGAGGTGGCACAAACGCCCTATACCCAGCACCAGCTCACCGTGACGCTGTCGGCGGGTATCGCATGTTACAGTGAAGCCACCAGCACACGAATGCTGGACCGGGCTGACAAGGCCATGTACCAAGCCAAGCAGGCAGGGCGGAATCGCGTCGTCATCGCATCGTCACCTGTGTGATGCACGCTGATGCGCACTATGCTTACAAGATGCTGACAAGCACACCCCAACCCAAAGGAGTTGAGCCATGAGCAACGCCGAGCTAAACGAACTAAAGCAGAAATACGTCGCGGCAGGGGCAGCAAGCCCTGCCACCGCTTTTGCGGACCGCGCCGAAAACGCTGAGATCTGGGACGCCGACGGTAACCGCTTCATCGACTTCGCGGGCGGTATCGGCGTCCTAAACGTGGGGCACCGCCACCCGAAAGTGGTGGCCGCGGTAAAAGCCCAGCTCGACAAGGTCATGCACACCTGCCAGACGGTCATGCCCTATGAAGGCTACGTCAAGGTCGCCGAAAAGCTCAGCCATCTGGTTCCCGTCCGTGGCCACGCCAAAGTCATGCTGGCCAATTCCGGTGCCGAAGCGCTGGAAAACGCGGTGAAGATCGCTCGCGCCGCCACTGGCCGCTCCAACGTGATCTGCTTCGATGGCGGCTACCACGGCCGTACCTTCTACACCATGGCCATGAACGGCAAGGTTGCACCCTACCAGACCGATTTCGGCCCGATGCCCGGCACCGTATTCCGCGCCCCCTACCCGGTGCCCTACCACGGCGTCAGCGAAGACGAAGCGATTCGCGGCCTGAAGATGACGCTGAAAACCGACGCCAACCCCAAAGACACCGCTGCCATCATTCTGGAGCCAGTACTGGGTGAAGGCGGCTTCTACCCCGCCCCGAAAAGCTTCCTCGAAAAGATTCGCGAAATTTGCGATGAACACGGCATGCTGATGATCATCGATGAAGTGCAGTCAGGCTTTGGCCGCACCGGCAAGATGTTCGCCATCGAGCACAGCGGCGTCGAGCCGGACATGATGACCATGGCCAAGAGCATGGCCGACGGCATGCCGATCTCGGCCATCGTCGGTACCGACAAGGTGATGGACGCCTCTGGCCCCAACTCCTTGGGCGGCACCTACACCGGCAGCCCCACCGCCTGTGCGGCTGCGCTGGCCGTCATGGAAATCTTCGAAGAGGAGAACATCCTCGAGAAGAGCCAGGCGCTGGGCGAGAAGCTGGCGGCGCGCTTCAACGAGTGGCAGGGCAAGTTCGATTGCATCGACCATGTGCGCAACATGGGCGCCATGGCCGCCTTCGAACTGGTCAACAACAAGACCGACCGCACCCCGAACCCGGAGCTGGCAGCAGCGCTGTGCAAAAAAGCCCGTGAAGAGGGTCTGATCCTGCTCTCCTGCGGCATGTACGGCAACACCATCCGCTTCCTGATGCCCGTCACCATCGAAGACGACGTGCTGAACGAAGGCCTGGACATCATCGAGTCCTGCCTGGAATCGCTGATCTAAGCCCTTATCCCAACGCAGTTCACACTAGATAAAACGCCGCCCCATCGGGCGGCGTTGATCATCAGGCTAATCGTTCAGACTTCCCAAACGTCCTCAATCAAAAAGAGTCAGCCCGCCATATAACGAGGTAGCCAAAGGACCAATTCCGGCCAGACACTGACGATCACTGCCGCCAAGCACATTAGCAAGAAAAACGGCAGTGATGCCCAGGCAACGCGTCCAATACTTTCGCCCGTCAGGCTCTGTAGAACGAACAGGTTGAAACCTACCGGCGGGGTAATCTGCCCAAGCTCGATCATGATAATAAGAAAAATACCGAACCAGATCGGGTCGAACCCAGCCATCAGTACAATGGGCAGGGTGATAGGTAGGCTCATGACGGTAATGGAAATACCATCCAGGAACAGCCCTAACACGATATAGAACAGGGCCAATGCCAATAGCAGCAGCATAGGACTGAATGCTTGAGCCGCAATCCAGCTCGCCAGTTCGCGCGGCAAGTGCAGGTAGCCCATGGCGGTCGATAGCAGCGTGGCCGTGATCAGCAGACTACACACCATGATGGAGGTGATCAGTGTGCCGCGAAGCGCATCTGCCAGCATCGATATACTCAGCTGCCGCTCTATTGCCAATAGCAATAGGGTCGCGGTCACACCAACGGCGGCCGCCTCGGAAGGTGTGGCAATGCCCGTATAGATGGAGCCGATCAC
The DNA here is from genome assembly GCF_000275725.1 of Vreelandella stevensii S18214. GTDB lineage: Bacteria > Pseudomonadota > Gammaproteobacteria > Pseudomonadales > Halomonadaceae > Vreelandella > Vreelandella stevensii. The sequence continues at coordinate 128,564 of NZ_AJTS01000036.1, forward strand.
AATCACGATCAACATTACGATGGGAAATAAAAGACCCAGAGATTGCACCAGCGTCTGCCCATGGATGACCTGCTTAGGTGCCAGCTCGGGCGAACGCATGGCACGCAACGCAATATATCCACTGTAGAGCAGGGCGATCACCAAACCAGGCACAACCCCCGCCATGAACAGCCGACTGATCGAGACTTCCGCCTGTACCCCGTACACAATCATGACAATAGAGGGAGGAATTAACAGACCAAGGCTGCCCGCCCCAGCCAGCGAGCCAATCGATAAATGTCGGTCATAGCCGCGCCGTTTGAGTTCCTGAGTGGTTATTTTACCAATGGTAGCGGTCGTGGCGGCACTGGAACCGCTCACTGCCGCAAACAACGTACATCCCAGAACGTTGGTATGCAGAATCCCACCGGGCAAGCGACTGGTCATGGGTACCAGCCCTTTGAACAACCGCTCCGAGAGATTGGATCGAAAGATCAGCTCCCCCATCAGGATGAATAGCGGAATCGCCGACAGCTCCCAACTATTACTTGCTCGATACAGAATACGCGAGAAAATCAAGCCGATACGGTCACCCCCAAAGTCACCGAACAGCCATAACGACCCGATGGAAACGGCCAGCATCGAAGCAAATATCCAGGTACCCATGGAGAGCAGGAATATCAGCAGCAGCGCGACACCAACGGCAGTCCAGAAAATATCCATAGTTTCTTCCTGTTCACCGGCTTCAGGCCGTCGGTGATATATAGCGTGAGCGCAGCAAGCTAATCTTCAGAGACCTTACCAACAGTGTGAAGGCGATCAGCCACATTCCGATCAAGATGCCTCCCTCGGGCAACCAAAGGGGCGTTTCAGCCATCGTGTCGCTGACCACACCCCGCAAGTAACTCCTTTGCACGTTGGTAAACCAGAAGGTGGATAACCAGATGAAACCCGCGGCCGTCAGCAGACTGCTGAACAGCTCTAGCGGCCAGCGCATCTCCACGGGGATGCGCCCCAATAGTAGTGAGACACGGATCAAACCGCCCTTTTCCAGTACATAGGGCAGCCCCAGAAAAGACATGGTCGCCACGGCATAGCCAATGTACTCATCCAGGATGAACGTCGAACGGCCCATCAATCGCAAGACGATTTCCAGCACGATATGACCAAGCATGTAGACGATCAATAAAATAGCGATGAGCGCACCCAACCTGTTCAACAGCACCGAGACACGCTCAATGGCGTAAAGCAGCCTCATTGCGGGCTCCGAAACGCATCCAGAATCGCTTCACCGACCTCACCGCTAGTCGCCAGCCAATTGTCGATCACGCTTTCTGACGCCTGAGACAACGCCTCCATGACATCTTGCGTGGCAGGATCGTTGACCACGACACCATGCTCGGCCAACGTGCGGTAGTTCTCTTCGGTCCGCGTGATGACCGCTTCCCAATTGTGCTCGTCGGTCAGGCGCGCGGCCTCCAGCACGGCTTCCTGCTGCGTCTCGTCGAGAGCATCAAAGACAGCCTTGTTCATATGCACCATATTGAGCGGAATAGCGTACTGAACAGCCGAGAAGTAGTCCTGATGCTCCCAAAAACTGGCATTGGCTCCCGCCTCTGCCGAGGTCAGCACTGCGCTGATGCCGCCTGTCGCCAACTGTGGCACCACATCTCCCCAGGACAAACTGACCGGCGACGCACCCAGGTTGCGGAAGGTTTCCGTGCCGCTGCGATCAAAAGTACGAATTTTTAGGCCTTGCAGATCACTGGCGTGTTCAATGTCACCTCTGGACCAGATGCCGCTGGGCGGCCAAGGAGACGCGTACAGAAGCACCTGGTCGTTATCCTCGAAGACTGCTTCGTAGTAGGGTCTGGCAATGTCGTAGAGTCGTCGTGCGTCTTCTATGTCATTGACCAGAAATGGTAGAGAAGAAAGGAGAAAGATAGAGTCCACACCGCTCATGGTCCCAGAAAGGGTATCAGCGATATCGATGGCACCATCGGCAACAGCGTAAAAATGATCTCCGGAGTTAAACCCAAGCGCTCCACCAGTGTGCAGGGTGATGGCGACCTCTCCTTGGGTCAGCTCATCAACGCGTTCGATGAAGTAGGCATCGCCCTGGGCGTGGATGGAACTTGCATTGTATTCGTTGGAAAAGTCTAGCCGGTGTGTCTGCGCATGCGCCGATGGAAGCACGGCCGAAACGCTCAGAAGGGCCAGTAGGGCCGTGGCAGGGGCATAGCGTCCCTGCTTGAGTGTCGTTGTGATCATGTTTTAAGGTTCCCCTGACTTTTATTGATCTTGCTCATCAACCTACCATGATCTCACCCCTCTCGATTCGCATTTACGACATGCAACATTGGAACTGCGACACGCAGAGCTAGGTAAAACAAAAGTTTAATTTACTTTCCCGGCTGCTCAATGACTGAGCACAAAATCATTTACCGGGGCCGCCGATCACCTTCCAAAAAGTTGGCGGTAAACACGGCTTTGCCGTGGGTCTCGAACGACCACTTCATCACCTCGCCGAGTGCCGCCATCACCTCATCGAACTCGCCAAATACCTGAGTGCTCATTCGGTTGGGGTGTACTTCCAACCCGGTGGCCTCCAGGCGTTTGACCACCTCTTTCACCACGGGCTTGAAATCATCGGCCAGCGGGTAGTAACTCAGCTGTACGGAAAGGTACATATCGACTCCTTGAGCGCCCTATGATGGCGCTGTTTGAAACTGCTGCCACGCGGCCAGGATCGCCGAGCGGGTCTCCTCCGGGTGCTCCATGGGGAACATGTGGGTGCCCGGCACCGTACTGACCGGCAACCCCCGGCGGGCGATGCGCTTGACCCGCGATGGCGTCATCAAGTGCGACTCCAGCCCGGCCACTAGCTGTACGGGTACGCCTACCCGTTGGGGCAAGCCGGAGAGGTGATCCGGCAGGTGGCGGAAAATTTCCAGCTCGATGCGCGGGTCGAAGGTCAGCTCGGCGCTGCCGTCGTCCAATAGTCGCGTGCCTGCTTCAATGTAGTCGTTGAGTGCCTCGGGGGTAAAGCGACGAAACAGCCCTCGCCGCCGCAGCGACATCGCCATGGCCTCACGGCTGGGCCACACCGTGCGCCGCCCCTTGGTTTTACCCGCTGGGGTGATACGGTCCATGAACCCAAACCGTTTGGCCGCTTTCATGGCCCAGGCGTCTGGCCCCAGCATCAGCGGCGGGTCGAGCATGATCACACCGCGAAAACGCTCCGGCTGCTTGTCGGCAGCCATGGCCATCAGCGTGCCGCCCAGCGAATGCCCTACCCCCAAGAGCGGTGCATCGGTGTCGGGCAGGTAGCTCAACAGCTCCTCTACCAGGTTGCCCCAGTTGTGGTTCACCGGGTAATCCGGGTGGTGGCCCAAGCGGTCCAGCGGGTGAACATCGAACGATTCCGCCAGCGGGTCTAACAGGCTGCGGTAACTCAAGCCGGGAAAGCCGTTGGCATGGGCAAACACTAAACGGGGGCGTTGGGTGGCATCGGCAGGCATGGCGGGCTCGTGGGTCATCTGGCGGTTCGGGGGCGATCACATAAGGGCTATCACGCAAGCCCTATCATACAACTGTTTTAACGCGAGCCCGAGTACCCGTCAATCCACCCAAGGATTAACCGGCTAATTAAAACAGCGAGAGCTGCTGGGCAGCCGTCTCTTCCGCCAACCGATACCCCACCCCCAACAGGCGCACGGGGCGTTCACCCCTGGCCCAGCCCACGTTCAGCAAGGTTTCGAACTGCTCCAGATCGGGCGCCGGGTCGGCGTGTTCGACGGTGGTTTGGGTAAAGTCGTTGAACTTCACCTTCACCATCAGCCCGCGCACGGCGGGGGCCGGGTCGAGGCGTGCGTAGCGGCGCTCCAGATCGCTGATCAGCTCTGGCAGCTCATGGCGGCAGGCGTCGAGGGTCGGCAAGTCCCGAGAGTAGGTTTGTTCGGTGCTGATCGACTTGCGCTCGCGGTGGGTCTTGACCGGTCGCTCATCTCGCCCGTGGCTAAGCTCGTGCAGCCGATGGCCGAAGCGACCAAAGCGCTCCACCAGCTCGGTCAGCGGCCGGGCGCGCAGATCCGCCCCCGTTTGAATCCCCAGTTCGGCCAGCTTTTCAGCGGTGCGCGGCCCCACCCCATGAATTTTTTTCACCGGCAACTGCTGCACGAAGGCGTCGATGTCGTCTGGCGTGATGACAAACAGCCCATCGGGCTTGCGCCAGTCGCTGGCGATCTTGGCGAGAAACTTGTTGGGTGCCACCCCCGCCGACACGGTAATGCCGACTTGCTCTTTCACCCGCTGGCGAATGGCTTCTGCCATGCGGGTGGCGCTGCCGTGATACTGCGTGACGTCCGAGACGTCCAGAAAGGCTTCGTCCAGCGAGAGCGGCTCAATCAGTTCGGTGACATCGCGATAGATGGCAAACACCTGGCGTGCCACGGCCTTGTACTTAGCCATATCGCCACGAATCACCGTGAGGTGAGGACAGCGTTTGAGCGCCTGAGCCATGGGCATGGCGGAGTGGATGCCAAACGCGCGGGCAGGATAGTTACAGGTGGCCACCACCCCGCGCTGCTCCACACTGCCGCCAATGGCAATGGGAATCTCCGCCAGCGCGGGGTTGTCGCGCATCTCGACCGCCGCATAGAAGCAGTCACAGTCGCAGTGAATGATTTTGCGCACAGGCCGACCTTGCCTCCGCCCTTACCTGTAAAAAAGCACAGTTTATCACAGGGTGTGCCGCCGTCACGTACCACAAAAAGTGCGCAGCACCTGCTCACTGGCCGTGGCAGGGGCTGCCAGTTGGCGCGCGGCTTCAGATTCATCGAAGGGCTGAGTGACCGCCGCGAGCAGCGTGTGGAAAGGCTCGAAATCACCTTCTGTTGCCGCGTCGATCACCGCTTGAATGCGGTGGTTACGGGGGATCACCACCGGGTTGGCGCGGCGCATGGCCTCCAGGCGCTCATTCTTTCGGCTGGCTTGCTGGGCGTTCTCCCAGTCGGCCAGCCAAGCCGCAAGGCCATCTGGCTGAGTGGTCAGCGCCAGCAGCGCCTCTTTTTGGGAGTGGGCTGGCGTGTCCGTGCTCAAGGCTTGGGCACCCAGCGTTTTGGCATAGTGCGTCAGCGCGTCGAACGTCGCGGTCATGTCCATGCGGCCCTGATGCATCTGGGTTTCCAATGCCTCCATCAGCGCCACGGCGTGATCGCTTTCCGGGGCAAGGCCCAGCTTGTCGGCATGCAGGCGGCGCTGTTCGGCGCCAAAACGAGCGGTAAAGCCGCGAAGCACCTCGGTGGCCTGCTCTACAACGGCCTCGCCCTCTTCCCCCATCAGCGGCAGCAGGGTTTCGGCAAAGCGGGCCAGGTTCCACTGGGCGATGCCCGGCTGGTGGTTAAAAGCGTAGCGCCCGCCCTGATCGATGGAGCTGAAGACCTTTTGCGGGTCGAACTGTTCCATAAACGCGCAGGGGCCGTAATCGATGGTGTCGCCAGCAATGCTGCAGTTGTCGGTATTCATCACGCCATGAATAAAGCCCAGGCTCATCCAGCGTGCCACCAGCGCCGCCTGACGGGCGGTAACGGCTTCCAGCAGGGCAAGGTACGGATCGTCAGCATTGGCCGTTTCTGGGTAGTGGCGAGCAATCACATGGTCGGCCAGCGCTTTCAGCGCGGCTTCATCGCGACGCACGGCAGCAAACTGGAACGTGCCCACGCGGATATGGCTGCGAGCCACGCGGGTCAGGATGGCCCCCGGCTCGGCCATCTGGCGTACCACGCGCTCCCCCGTGGTCACGGCCGCCAGCGCCCGAGTGGTGGGCACGCCCACGGCGGCCATGAACTCACTCACCAGATATTCCCGCAGCACCGGGCCAAGCGGCGAGCGTCCATCCCCGCCCCGTGAAAACGGCGTGCGGCCACTGCCCTTGAGCTGCACGTCCTGCCGCTGGCCCTGCTGATCCACCACTTCCCCCAGCAGCAGCGCCCGGCCATCGCCCAACTGAGGCACGAAATTACCGAACTGATGCCCGGCATAGCCCAGCGCTCTGGGCTCGGCCCCTGGCGGTAGCCGATTGCCGCTGAACCATTGGGCCAGCGTGGCATCGTCGGGCCGCGTTTGCATGCCTAGCGCCACGGCCAAGGGTTCGTTGAATGCGATCAGGTTGGGTTGCGCCACGGGCGTGGGCTGGCAGGCCGCCCAGAGCGGTTCTGGCAAGGTGGCGAACTGGTGTTCGAAAGTCAGCACGGGCAACTCCGCTGTTCAATGAATGGCCTACAGAATACCCTAGCAGCTTACTCAAGTAATGGGCGATAGCATGCCGCATAGAGACGCTTTAACCCGTATTAAATTACCGATGGAACAAGAGGCTTTCACTCCCCTGCCCCAGGCCTTCTACAATCGCGATACGCTGGAGGTCGCCCGCGACTTGCTGGGCTGTTTGCTAGTACGCCAGCTCGATGGCGAACTCATGGCAGCACGCATCGTGGAAACCGAGGCTTACCGGGGCTCGGAAGATTCCGCCTGCCATGCCCATCGGCGCCGAACCCCGCGCACCGAGGCAATGTTTGGCCCACCCGGCCACGCCTACGTGTATCTGGTGTACGGCATGCACTGGCTGCTGAACGTGGTGACACAGCCGGAAGGCAACCCCTGCGCGGTACTGATTCGAGCGGTAGAGCCGGTGATCGGCGAGCCTGCCATGCGGGCATGGCGCAGCGTGGCGGGGCGCAACCTCAGCAACGGCCCCGGCAAACTCACCCGTGCACTGCGTATCGACAACGCCCTCTACGGCCACGACATGACGCAACGCGACGACCCCACGGACGGGCTATGGATTTCACCGGGCGAACCACCCGGCGCCGTTGCCAGCGGCCCACGCGTGGGCATCGATTACGCCCAGCCCGCTGACCGCGACGCCCCCTGGCGGCTGTGGAGCGAGAGCAACCCTTGGGTATCTAAAGCGCGTTAAGCGTTCTGCAAGCAGGCCACTGCCTGCTCCAATACCGGCGTCAGCGGTGCGCGCCACTGGTGGGTCAGTAATGCATCGGCGCGGGTCACGCCCAACGACAGCGAGGCCACGGGCAAGCCCATGGCGTGGGCATCACGACAGAACCGGTAGCCGGAATAGACCATCAACGACGTACCCACTGCCAGCACCGCGTCGGCACGTTGCAGCGCCTCCTGAGCTGCCAGGCGCCGCGCCGGAGGAACCACATCGCCGTAGTAGACCACCTGCGGTTTGAGGATGCCCCGGCAGCGCGGGCAGTCCAATACTTTAAAGTTGGAGAAATCGGTTTCTAGATCCGCATCGCCGTCCGGCGCGTGGCGGGCCTCCAGCGCGGCGAAGGCGGGGTTCATGCGGGCCATTTCACTGTGCATGGCGTGGCGCATCATCTGGTAGCCACAGGCCATGCAGGCGACTACGTCTGCCCTGCCGTGCAGATCGATCACCTTTTTCGAGCCCGCCCGCTGGTGCAGCCGGTCAACGTTTTGCGTGACGAGAAGCTCCACGTGGCCCATGGCCTCGAGCTTCGCCAACGCACGATGCGCGCCGCTCACCTGGGCTTCACGCATGGCCTTGAAGCCTACCAGCGCTCGCGCCCAGTAGCCCTGGCGAACGGCGAAGGAACTCATGAAATCGCCGTGCTGCACCGGCGGCGGGCGCTTCCACTGGCCATCGGCATCGCGGTAATCGGGGATTCCGCTGTCGGTGCTTACGCCCGCCCCGGTAATCACCCAGAGTTTGGGGTAGCGCCTGATAAAGGCGGCCAGTGCTTCCCCGGCCACCTGGCTGCTCTCACGTTTTTCGACACTTTCCACGGCCTGCGTCAATGGATCACCCTAGGCAATACTGCGACAAGTCAACGATACTGTAGGACAATATAAGCACATGCAATGTGCCCTCGATAGCGGATTAAGGAGCCTCTCATGCAGTGGGATCACGAGATTGTCATTGTTGGTGGCGGCATGGTGGGCGCGGCCCTGGCGGCCAGGCTGGGCCAGGCGGGCATGTCGGTTGGCCTGGTAGAGCGCGCCAGCGCTCCCACGCCCCCCAGCGGCGATTACGACCTGCGTATTTCATCACTCAACGCCCGCTCGCTGGCGTTCGTGAAAGCCAGCGGTGCGGTCCTGCCGGGAGAGCGCTGCTGCCCGTTCCGGCACATCGATGTCTCCAACCTGGATGGCAGCGGTCACTCGCTGTTCTCGGCCCACGACAGCGGCATGAACGATTTCGGTATTTTCATCGAAAACCGCGCCCTGCAGTACGCCCTTTGGCAGCGCCTGGAGCAGCTTCCCAGCGTCACCTGCTACACCCAGTGTGCCCCGGTGAGTACGCTGGCCGCCAGCACCCATCGGCTGCTGGAGCTGGACAACGGCAAGACCCTCAGCGCCCGGTTGATGGTGGCCGCAGATGGCGCACGTTCAACCCTGCGTGAGCTGGCAGGCATCTCCACCAGCAGCTACGACTACCACCAGCGGGCGATGATCATCAACGTCGAGACCGAGCTGCCCCAGCAGGATGTCAGCTGGCAGTACTTTACCCCCAAAGGCCCGCTGGCCATGCTGCCGCTGCCCGGCCACCGCGCCTCGTTGGTGTGGTACGACAGCGATGAGGCCACCAAGGCCCGCGAACAGCTTTCCAACGACGCCCTGCAACACGCCATTGAAACCACCTTCCCCAAACGGCTGGGCAAATTGACCCGGGTGGTGGCACGGGCCAGTTTCCCCATCAAGCGCCAGCACGCCAAACGCTACATCGGCAAACGGCTCGCGCTGATCGGCGACGCCGCCCACGTGGTGCACCCGCTGGCAGGTCAAGGCTTGAACATCGGCCTGCACGACGCCGACACCCTGGCCGAGCTGATCATCAAAGGCCGTGACCCTGGCGACCACATCAGCCTGCACCGTTTCGAGTGCCACCGGCGTCTGGCCAACCAGGCGATGATTGCCGCCACCGATAGCTTCCACCACCTCTTCACCGGGGCCAAGCCGCTCCGCCAACTGGGTGATCTCAGCCTGCACCTCGCCGAGCGAGTACCGTTTGCCAAACGTATGATGATGCAGCAGGCCAATGGGTTGAATCCGTTCAAGGTGGGCTGAAGCTGACTATGCTGAGGGAGTGGCTGCGGAAAGCAGCCCTACAACAATCACAATAACCCCTCAAAAAAGGAAAGCGCATGCGACGCAAGCAACCATTCGCGCTAGTAACGACCGCCTCGTTTACCGGCCTTGGCCTGTTGCTAGCCACGCCCTTATGGGCCTGGGATGGCGTGGTCGAGAAGCAGCGGTTCGAGATCGAGAGCTTTACCACCCAGGGCGGCGAGACGATTCCCAACGTGGCGGTGGGCTGGGAAGCCTACGGCGAGCTGAACGAGGCACGCGATAACGCCATTCTGATTACGCACTTCTTCTCAGGCACCAGCCACGCCGCAGGCCGTTACGAGGCCGAGGGTGAGGCTACCGGCTACTGGGATGCCATCATTGGCCCTGGCAAGCCACTGGATACCGATCAGTACTACATCATCTCATCCGATACGCTGGTCAATTTGGGGGCGAACGACCCGAACGTGATCACCACGGGGCCTGCCACCCTTAACCCCGATACTGGCGAGCCCTGGGGCATGGATTTTCCGGTCGTGACCATCCGTGATTTTGTCGAGGTGCAGCGCGCCCTGCTGGAAAGCCAGGGCATTGAATCACTGCATGCGGTCATGGGCGCTTCCATGGGTGCCTTGCAGGCCATCGAGTGGGCCAGCGCTTACCCTGAACGAGTCGAGCGGTTGATTCCCGTGATTGGTGGCGGTGTGGCCGACCCGTGGCTGCTGGCCACGCTCAGCGCCTGGGCCGCGCCGATTCGCCTGGATGCCCGCTGGAACGAAGGCGACTATTACGACGGCGAACCGCCCACCGACGGGCTTAAAGAGGCGCTGAAGCTGGTGACGCTCAATGCCAACCACTGGCAGTGGGCCAACGAAGCGTTCAACCGCGACTGGGCCGACGACGCGCGCGACCCCGCCCAGGACATCACCGCCCGCTATGCCATCGAACAAACCCTAGATGACATCGCCGCCGCCCGTGCGGCGCTTTCCGATGCCAACCACCTGCTCTACCTAGTGCGCGCCAACCAGACCTTCATGGCTGGCTACGGCGACTCGCTGGAAGCGGGGCTGGCCGCCATCGAAGCCCCCACATTGATGCTGTATAGCGAGAACGACTTGGTCTTCGCCCCCGAGGGCGTACGCCGCACCGCCGAGCTGATCGAAGCTGACGGTACTGAGGTGACGCTAGAAACGCTGGAAGGCAACCGAGGCCACCTGGATGGCGTGGTGGCCATCGAGCAAGCCAGCGATACGCTGCGGGCGTTTTTGGAGTGACACAGCGCCTGGAAGTCCAATCTCGCTAGCGGCTTTCCAGCGCCCACTGCACCGCCTGCTCTGCATGGATCTCGGTCGTATCGAAGAGCGGCACGGGAGTGTCGGCCTGTTGAACCAGCAGGCCGATTTCGGTGCAGCCTAGAATCACCCCCTGCGCGCCGCGCTCGGCAAGCGCCTCGATGATCTCCAGGTAGTCGGCTTTGGCCTCTGCTTTCACCACACCCAGGCACAGCTCCTGGTAGATCACCGTGTGCACACGCTCGCGCTGTGGTTCGGTAGGCACCACTACTTCGATACCGTGGCGCTGCAAACGCTCGATATAAAACGCCTGCTCCATGGTGAACCGGGTGCCCAGCAAACCTACGCAGGTAATGCCCTGGCGCTGCAGCACCCGGGCGGTGGCATCGGCGATATGCAATAGCGGAATGGAGACCGCCGCTTCCAGCGGCTCGGCAACCTTGTGCATGGTGTTGGTACACAGCACCAGAAAATCGGCCCCTGCTGCCCCCACCGCGCTGCCCGCCGCTGCCAATATCTCGGCAGTCGCCTCCCAGTTGCCCTGATGCTGCAGCGCCTCGATGTCGGCAAAATCCACGCTGTACAGCACCACTTTGGCAGAATGCAGCCCGCCCAGCGCCGTGCGCACATGCTGATTGACGAGGCGGTAGTAGGTTTGGGTGGACTCCCAGCTCATGCCGCCGATCAAGCCGATGGTTTTCATGGATGCACTTCCACCTTTTGGTCACAAGAAAGAGAGTGTATTGCGAAGGCAGCAGACAAGGCTTCGGACTCTATCAGAGGCTCACATGCTTACCGCCATCCGGCACTTCGCAGTTTTAACAGTAGCGCCCATAACCGGCTGCCCCCCGCTGAGCTTAAAAGCAAAACGGCTCCCACGACCACGGAGGTCCCCCCACGCCCTAATAAGTAAGCGCTAGCGTTTGGCCGCTGTTGCGCGAGAAACTCCCCCAACAGCACCGTGCCAGCAGCGATAAAATAAATACCCATGAGCGCTGTCCCCACCGCCATGCAAGCTCGGGGGCTTACCAATACACCTGACCCTTGCGGCACCAGCCATCGGCTCAATGCCTCACGCCACAGAATAAGACTCAGCCCGATCAAACTATTGCTAAAAAAATGCACAAACTGAGCCATCAATACGCTTGAAGAAATGTCCTCTTGACCAGCCAGAGCGATCGACAGAGAAACGGCGGCATCCGGTAATGGACGTAGCGCTATCCATAGCCCCAAGAGCGCCAACAAGCTGGCCATCAGCGGGCGCATTTGCATCCTTGGCATCATGACTCCCTTACTCGTTGCATTGTTGGTTGTGAAAGCTCAACCTGGCTACTCCATATCTCCGGTAAACACGACGGTCAGCCAGCGGCGCAGACCTTCGTCGTCCACAAGATTCCGATGCCACATACTTCAGGCAGCGCTTCCCACACATTAGCCGCTGGCGTTTTCCTCGGCCACCTGACGCAGCGCATCGACCAGCACATCGGCGGGTTGGGCGCCGGAAATCAGGTAGCGGCCATCGAGAATGAAGCCCGGCACGGCACTGACGCCCATGTCCATGAAGCGCTGCTCTGCCTCACGCACTTCTTCGGTGTACTGGTCGGAGCGGGCGATGGCCTCGGCGGTGTCGCCGTCCAGCCCCACCTCGATAGCTTTTTCGCGAAGCACCAAGGGGTCGGCGGGATTTTTCGCCTCGCCAAAGTAGGCCTCGAACAGCGCCAGTTGAAGCGCCGTTTCCTGGTGCTGCGTGCCGGCCCAGGCCAGCACACGGTGCGCGGCGAAGGTGTTGTTCGCCCGGCGCTCCAGCGCGCCACGGAAATTCAGGCCCAGCGCTTCGGCGGCGGCCATGATCTCGCGCTGGGACTGTTCCATGGTGGCCGCATCCTTGCCGTACTTGCGGCACAGATGCTCCAGAATCGGCTCGCCCTCGGGCGGCATGTCCCGGTTCAGTTCGAAAGGCTGCCAGACCAGCTCGACCTCGATCTCGCCAGCCAGCACCTCCAACGCCTGCTCCAGGCGCCGATAGCCAATCGCACACCACGGGCAGGCCACATCGGATACCAGATCGATTCTTACCTTTTGCATGGGGTGTCTCCTTTGGGTTCATTCATCATGGGTAACATCCGGCAGTTATGGCCATGCCACTGCCTCAATCCGCCCACTCCAGGTCTCCGGTAAACACGACCGTCAGCCAGCGGTGCGGCCCTTCGTCGCCCAGCAAGTCACTGACTTCGTTACGCAGGGCATCCCATTCGCCAATGGTGCGCGGGAGCGCATCGGCGGGGACGATAAAATAGAGTTCGATTTCCCTGGAGCGACCCACCCGCGCAATATAGGCGCGGTAGGTGGTAAACCCGTGCTGTTGCACGAAGGCCTGTGCCACCTGATCCACATGCTGCTTCAAGGCGCTCGGGGTGACCAGGAAGATATCCGCCAGCGCGCGGCGCACGGTGGAAATCGGCAGCGGAATGATGATGACGCACACCACCGCCAGCACCGCCGGGTCGATGTAGGGCGACACCCACTCCCACGACGTGCCCTGCACCAGATAGCCTAGCGAGAACGCCACCAGCAGCGCCGCCGTGATGCCTGCCGACATGATCCAGCCCCGCACGTCCAGCCGCACGAAGTCAGAGCCGATACGGCGATTGGCACGGGCCTCCACGATAGCGGTGGCAACACACGCCACCAGGGTAATCACCGCATAAACGATTGCCCAGCCAAACTCCAGCTCGCGCCCGCCTTCCAGCAGGCTGCTGATGGCGTTGACCAGGGCATACACCGCCACGCCAATCAGCAGCGTGCCGTTGACCCCCAGCACCATGGGCTCCAGGTGCCAGAAGCCCACGGAAAAGCGCTCCCTCAGCTTGCGCGACAGCCCTTTCGACGACACGAACGAGGTAATCAGGTTCACCACCAGCAGCGAAAGCAGGCTCATGCTGGCATCCACCAGGGCATAGATGCCATCGAACATGATCGAAAACGACCCGGACATCAGGCCAAAGCCGATGCCCAGCCCCGCAATCACCAGCGTGACGGCGATGGACGTTCTCAGTACGCCGCTCTCGTCGCTCAGATCGAAACTACGCATGACGTTATCCCTTTCAGTGCGAAAATCCGCTCATCCTTCCGTTCTCTCAACCCTGCAGCTCTCTCAATTGCTTCATCAATCCCGTAATCACTTTTGCCGAGCTGCTGGTGTCATCCGCTAGGCGGCGCACGTGTTCGGCAACCACCGCGAAGCCTTTGCCAGCCTCGCCTGCCCGCCCTGCCTCGATCCCCGCGTTGATGCTGAGCAGTTGCAGCATCTTCAGTGAATGGGCAATTTTCTCGGTTTCGGTGGCAATGTCGCGGCTGATGGCACTCAGCTGCTCCTCGCTTTGCCGCCGCTGCTGAATGTCGGTGACCACCCCTTCCAGGTAGATGACGTTGCCCTCGCCATCTTTCACGGCACCGCCGTACTCGCTCACCCAGCGCAGGCGGCCATCTTTACAGCGCACCCGATAATCGGCTTGCCAGTTCTTGTCAGCGTCGATGGCGCGCTCGATGGCCTGATCCAGCCCTGGCGCATCCTCAGCGTAGATCAACGCCACGTAGGATTGCAGGCGGTTATCGATCAAATCGTCGATGGCATAGCCGGTCAGTTCCTGAACCCTGCCGCTCAGGTTCAGCATGGTGTAGTGCTCATCGTTGCGGCAGCGGTACAGAAACCCGTTCATGCGCGACGCGATGCTTTCATAGATACTGTCTTGCTCAGACATGCTGGTCATGGCCTTTCAAAGTGGAATGCTAGGGTACGCCCGCCTGTTCACCGGCGACTTAAGTCGTACGTATCTGCACAGCACTATGCCGAGACCGCACCGCCAAGTCCAACGCCAAACTCACTTGCAAGCAACGCTTAACAAGGCGGCTCGCGGGTTTGCTCGGTGACATGGCCCGCTTTATCCAGGTGGTACTCGCTAAAGTCCTGCGCCAGGAAGAGCGCGCCTGAGTAAACGCTTTGTGCCTCGCGTTGGATGTCCGCGATGGAAGGCACGGTATGGGAAATGAGCGGGTAGCGGGGGCTGAAGTGGGTCAGCACCAAGTGGGGCAAGCCGGCCTGCTCGGCAAACGCCGCCACCTGCCTGCCGTAGCTATGCCCTACCTCACCGGCTTTCTCGGCCATTGCTTCGGTGTAAGTGGCTTCATGCACCAGCACCTGCGCCCCGGCACAGGCTTGCGCCAACAGCTCGGGTTGGTCGTTGTCTCCGGCAATCACCACTTTTCTGGCGGCGTGTTTGAACAGCAGGTAATCCTGGCTGCGCAACGGCTTGCCCTCGAATGCCACCTCCCTCCCCTGCTTCAACTGCCCCCACAACGGCCCTCTGGGAATGCCGTGCCGATCCAATTTATCCACGTCCAAGGCGGCCTCCACGTTGCGCTCGGTGAACGTATAGGCGTAGCACGGCACGCGATGGGAAAGCACACTCGTTTCCACCGCCATGTTCTCGAACTCGATGCTGGGCAGGTCATCGGCGCAGATGAACTCCAGCGCGAAGGGCAGGCAGAGTTGGGTGACCGCACAGGTGGCTTCCAGCCAGGTTTGGATACCCTTGGGTGCCACAAGGGTCAGCGGCGCCGTGCGCCCACCCATGGCCGCACTGGCCAGAATGCCCGGCAGCCCGTAGCAGTGGTCGCCGTGCACATGGGTAATCAAAATGGCCTTCAGCGAATGAAACGACAGCCTGGTGTGCAACACCTGGTGCTGAGTGCCCTCCCCGCAATCGACCAGATACCAGCCCTTGCCCTTGCTCTCTTGCAAGGCGATGGCGGAGACGTTGCGTTGTTTGGTAGGCACACCGGCGGAAGTGCCGAGGAAAAGTAGGTTCATAACTTGCTCGTAACCACGCCTATACACTCCCTTTACAATTAAAACAATAAACATCATCCAGCCAAACTTAAACCACTGCACTTTTAAAATAACTAACAAACCTAACTAACCCCTATATACATACTGTAAATGCGGCTGATGCAATATGTGATTATAGCAATTAGCATGAAGACAAGAATAACGTTTCCAGCTGCACCCAAGGAACAGCTTTTATTAGCACTTTAGCGCAGCGAGTAATAAAAAATACGGTTTTTGACATTACATTGGAAGCAATTATTATGCACTTAGCTTATATTCTTCAAGCGAGACCGCATTTTCTATATCTGTCTTGTATGAACGTAGCAAATAAAGTATTTCATCTGCTAACTCTCGAAACCCTTCTGAGTCGACATCTAAATATTCACCATGCGCTATATGGTTTCTCCTGTTCAACAAACTCTCGTCGATGAGGTGGTACCTGGATTCATAACCTTGAGTATCAATACCAATGGACTTAGCAATATTAGCAAATACCTTTGAACTCAAGTTAAATTCAGTCCGAATCGCCGATTCAATTTTCAGCTTCGCTCTTTCATCAAGCTCATCCCGTAAAAAATCTAAAGTAGCGATAGAGACAGAAGAATCTTTAGAACTAACCAAATCATTAATTCTTCTTTTAACACCAAAAACTACAAAGCAAGACTTCAGCTCTCTATAAGTTAATGACTGTCCATTTACGTAGTCTAAGTAGTGCGTTGATGCGTTTTTTATAAAACCTTCCCAATGTCCATACAACAAAGGTATTGCAGCTCTGACGGCTGTGTTTCTGCTGAGCTTATCAGACGACCGAACAACAATCTTTAAATTTGCAATTTCTTTCAATCGCCATGAAAACTCACCATCCAAGATAGTTTGAAGCTGGTCAATCGTTCTAATTTTACTCATGGCTTGAAGAAACCTTTAGCCATTGGAAGGAGCTTTGAAAGGCGTGTTGTCCCTCTCACTCCTGCACCAGAATTTTTCTCGAAAACAGGGTCAGTCCAAAGCTCCTTCGCTCTAGAAATGACAAACTCCTTTTGATCGCTTCTACCCTGATTAGTAATTTCATCGATATTTTGAGAAACACCAAAGGCAATAGTTTCATAAAGTGACATTAAGAACTTCCCACTAAACTTATTACCATCCCAGCGTTTAAATGCTTTATCACTCAGTGACTCATTTAGCAAGCTGAATGTTTTATCGAACTCTTCCTCCTCTTTTTCCCAATCAATTTCTTCATTCTTAGATATTTCTACCAGCGCAGAGTCAAGGTACTCATGAACATCTAAACCATTTGTATAAGGGTGGTGCTTAAATGCAAAATATCTAAGAACAAGTTCAACCCCTGCCTGCTTTTCTACAGCGCTCTCTGTTTGATTTGTCGTTTCAACAAAATCATCATTTTTGGAAAGCTTAATCAAAAGATTATACAAATCAGGATTAATCATAACAGCGATACAATTTCTAACTTCCTGCTGTGATAGTTGTGCACCCCCTGTATTTAAACGCTGAAAAAGCTCATACTTGGCATTTTCATCACTTTCTTTAAGCAAAATCTCAACGCGTATCCTAGCCCGTTTCACCTGCATTTGCATCGATTTATCAATCGCAGCATCCCCGTCTACCCATACCTGCCATCGCTTATCAGATAGGCTTGGCAAAAACTTAGTCCCCTCAAGTGTACTGGGCTCTACTTTCTTGCCTTCTGGGTCTTTTAAAATCCCTGTAAACTCTAAAATAGTTGAAAGACGTTGAAGACCATCAATTAACTCCCAATTTCCATCTTTGTCCTGAAAAACGAAAATTGGGGGTATCGGGATGCCTAACAATATCGACTCAATGAACCTTGTTTTTCTAGTAATATCCCAACGAAATAGCCTTTGAAATTCAGGGTTTATCCTTAGCTCACCATCTTTATACAAATTCATGACCTCACCCAAGGACATATCATACCCGTCAGATACTATCTCTTTCCTAGCTGTCTTTATTTCTTTTTCGAGACTCATCAATATTCCTTGCATTTTCCATTAATTGATTTTAAAAACACTGGCTACCTGGAAGGCTACATAATTTTAATAAACCTGACCGCTCATTCATTGAGTGTTATGTAGCCACCTCAATCGACTCTACCCCACCGATTCGCCTGAAAGCAAAGAAAAAGTAGCCGGAACAGCCCAAAGTTGCACGCTGGCACGTTCTGCTCTGCCTCACCAAACCGCAAGCAAAGCACTGCACGGCTGATTCTCCCAGCCAAGAGGCAGAAACCAATCCGCTAACCAACCCCCACCGCCACCAATTCCCCCTCAAACCACTGCTGTTTGAGGCCGCGCTGTTTTTCCAGCAGTGTGAGGTAGGGCCTTAGCGGGTGTTGGGGCGGTAGGCTGACGTGGAGTTGGCGCAGGCGCCGTTGGTAGGGGAGCTGCCCGGCGGGCTGGTGCAGGGGGGTGGCGTGTTGGCTGAGCCACGCGATGTCGGGGAGCAGCAGGTGCGTGGCGCCGCTGTCCAGCGCGAGGGTCACGCCCTTGGCGTCGAAGTCGCCTGCGTAGAGGTGCGGCCTGCGGGTTTTGCGCCATACCTCGGCCAGGTGGGCGAAGCCGCCGCCGTAGTGGCTGTCGCCTCGGTAGGCGATGAGCGGCTGGGCGTAGCCGCTGAGGGCGCTGATGTTCGGGTTGAAAGCGTAGAAGCTGTCGAGGTTTTCCACTTGCACCAGCGCGCCGAAAGCCCCCAACGTGAGGTGGCGAACGTCCACGTCGCGACTGCAACGCGGCTCGTGGGAAAGCCCCGGAGTGGGCTGGGGCGGCAGGTTGAGCAGTACGCGCCAGGCGCGGGGGCCTTCGCGGGTGGCTTTGTCCTCTTCCACGCCCTCTTTGGCCTGGGCGGCGCTGCTCAGGCCGCTGAGCGAGCGGCCCAGCGGGGCGAGGTGGGCGCTGGCCAGAACGCTATCGATCTGCGCCAGCAGCTCGGTATCGAAGCGCAGGGCCTGGCTGGAAAGCCGCATGCCGAGGTCGATATCCTGCTGGCGGCACCAGGCCACCACGTCTTCCACCCACTGGCGGCGGGGCTTCTCCACCGTGGGCTGGCGGTTGAGTTCCCGGGCCACGCCGTTGAGCCCTGCCCGTGCGCGGCTGGGCAGGTTCATACCGCCACCGCCAAGGCCACATCGTGAATCAGCCGCAGGTCGTTATAGGCGCTGGCCTTGCTCTCTTCCTGATGAAGGCGAAAGGCCTGCTGCTCGCGGCGCGGCAGGCCCTGGTATTCGGCGATCACCTGAAACAGCCAGATTTCATCTGCCCACTCCAGGCCGCTCTGTTGCAGGTAGGCCAGGGCGCTGACGGATTCAGCAGGCGGCTGGTCGAGCACCGCGAGGTAGAAGCGCTCGACGTCCAGCTTGAGGGCCTGCTGGCGGGCGGCGGCCAGGCTCTCTTCGGCGAGCTGCACGGGGTTGGCCACGGCCACGTTTTGTGCGGCGTGGCGCGGGGCGGGCAAGTCATGCAGCAGCTCGGCCAGTACCCGAGTGTCCAGGGGGCGGTCCAGCGCTGGGGCAGCGGCGGGGTTGAGCGGTGCGGCGCGGTTGAACAGCGCGGGCACCTCGCTGCGCTGGGCGTAGTTGCCGGGCACGAAGCCAGGGTGTTCGCGCATGAAGGCGGCCATGCCGGTCATCAGGCGGCTGCGGGCCTGCTGCTTGCGGAAGCGGGCCATGAGTTCGATCAGCCGCCGCTGCACTTCCCGCAGGCTGGTGTAGTGGTGACTCAAGCGGTTCTGGAGCTGGCTGATGAGCAGCTTGCGCAGGCTGCCGTCGCTGCCCACCAGGGCGATCAGCTCGTCGAAGTCGATCAGCGCGAGGCCGTCAAGCAGGCGCACGATCTGCTTCTGGGCGCGGTCGTTCTCGCGGATTTTGTCGTTGAGCTGGCTGACGAAGCCGAAATCGCTGTTGAGCCGCTGCCACAGGCTGTCGATGGCGTCGGCAAAGCGGCCGTTGAGGTCGTCTACCTCCTGGCGCAGGCGCAGTAGCTGCTGCTCCTGGCGCCAGTGTTCGCCCTTGCTGCGGGCTTCCCGGTAGCTATCTACCTGGGTACGAATCAGCTCCAGGGTTTCGGCCACATCGGCATTGACGTGGCGGCGGGTTTCGTCGGCGAGCATTTCGGCAATCAGGTCGCGCACTTTGGGCGAGAGTTTGACGCCGCTCTGCTCGTCGGGCCGCCACAGCACCCGGGCGGCCAGCAGCTTGCGCAGCGCGCCGTCACTCAGGCCTTCCAGCGGTACGTCGTCGCGGGTGTAGGCCTGCATCAGCCGTTCGGCGTGCTTGCCCAGCAGTGCCAGGCGTTCCGCGCCGGTCTTGAGCAGGCGGCTCTCCAGCTCGCTCAAGCCACTGCCCGCAACGCTGCCCTCACGCCGACTCACAGCAGGGCCTCCTGCGTGCCCGTCTCCTCGTCGGCATCGATGGGCAGGTTCTCTTCGTCGCGGATGAAGCGCACCACGTCCACCAGGTAGTCCATCTTGCCGGTCACCACGAACACCTGGCGTTCACTGTGGGGCTGCATCAGGTAGCCGTGCTCTTTCAGCCGTTTGAAGATCTGCTTCACCTGGGCATCCAGCTGGTCGCTCTGGGAGCCAAAGAAGCTGTCTGTGGCCAGCCGCTCCAGGCGCTCGCGCAGGCTCTGGTTGTCTTCGCACTTGGCGCTGAACTCGGCGGGTTTGAGCACATCGCCAGGGGCGGCCAGGGCGTCGCGGCCCAGCGCTTCCTGCACCAGTTGCAGCCACTCCAGCATGGGCAGCAGGCTGTTGAGGGTGTCGGCGAGCTGGCGGGAGAGCTGCTCCCGTGCGGTGTCGTTGAGCTGCCGCCAGGCCAGGAAGTAGACGCTGGCATCCTCGTTGCTGGCCAGCCGCCGATTGAGCGGGCGCAGGTAGGCGTCGATGGCCTCGCGGGTCTCTTCGTTGGCCAGGTGGCGGTAGGCGTTGTCGTCGCTGACGGCGCAGATGAAGTCGCCTGCCAGCAGGCGTTCGAGCAGGGGGCCGTGTTCGATCATGCGCTCACCTCCTGTTGGCGCTGCTTGATTTTCTGCGCCAGCGCGCTGAGACGCGGCTCGATACGCTTGAGCTGGCGCTGTTGCTGGGCGTCCCGTTCGATGAGGTAGCGGTTGGCGAACAGCAGCAGCACGTCGGATTCCGGGTTAGGGAAGGCCCCGACGATATGGATGCGGTTGCTGTCGCAGGCATCGAACAGTTTTTCGACGTTGTGGTAGGCCAGGGTGCCGATCTCATCGATGGGCCAGTGGATGGCGATGTGCGCATCGCCCCGCAGCAGGCGGGTAAACGCCAGCAGGAACTTGCACAGAATCAGATACGCCATGCCGTGGCTGGAGGACTCCAGCAGCTGACGGTCGTTCTTGATCACCAGGTCCGTGCCGCCTTCGTTCAGGTGCAGCTCCAGGCGCAGCAGGCTTTCGAAGCTGTACTGCTGGTCGCTGCGCAGCAAATCGACCACGTCGGCCAGGGCGTTGAGGTAGTCGTCGCTGGGCAGCGTCTGGCCGGACTCCCGCCACGCCTTGTAGCGCTGGGCGAACAGTTTGAGCGGCTCCCAGAAGCCCAGCTCGTCGATGGTGGATTGAATGCGCACTTCCGCCTTGGTGATGCCTTCCAGGCGCAGGTCGTCGGCGACCTCTTCCGAAAGCCGACGGCTCTGGGCGCTGATGCGCCGGTTCAGGTCGCGAAAGACGATGAAGAACTTGTCCAGGTCGTCGCTGAGGTTGCGGCCTTCCTGAATCAGCTGCTGCTGTTGGTCTTCCAGCAGTTTGAGCATGCCGCGCAGCAGCGGCAGCAGTAGCCGGGGGCTGTCGCTGGGCAGCTTGTCGCGCTCGCTTTGCAGGGCATCGGCAAAGCCGCTGCTGGCGTCCTTGATCAGTTGGCTCTCGACGTCCAGGCAGCCTCGGCGCAGTTGCTCCAGCTGCTGGTGGCGGCTGGCCAGGGCCTGGCGGGTGCGTTCGATGCGTTCGTCCACATCGCCCAGGCTGGCTTCCAGCGGCGCGCCTTCGGCCACCAGCTCCAGGCTTTCCAGCTGGTTGAGCAGCGGCGTCAGGGCTTCCAGGGTGCCACGGGCGCTGTCGCGCTGGGCCTTCAGGCCGTTCACTGCCTGCTGATGGGCCTCTCTGGCGGCGTGGAAGGCGTTTTTCAGATGCGCTTTGTCGCGCTTGAGCTGTTGGTCGCGCTGGGTCAGCTCGGCCTCTTCCGCCACCAGTTGGGGTTTGTGCTGGCCCCACTCGATGCGCATGAAGCGCTGGTACTCGGCCAGCTCCTCCTGGCGGGCAGCGGTTTTGCGAATGCGCTCGTTCTGGGCTTCCAGGCGGGCTCGGGTGGCCTTGAGCTGGGCGGGGTCGACGCCCTGTTCGGCCAGCTCCTGGCTGAAGGCCTCTTCCAGCTCGGCGCGCTGGCGCTGGTGTTCGGCGTTGGCATCGCTGAGCTGCTGTTTGTAGGTGCGTAGCTGGGCATCGAGGCTATCGAGCTGGCTCTGGGCGTCGGCCTTGAGCTCCAGCAGTTGGCCTTGATGGGTTTCGGCCAGCTCGGCCAGGGCGTCGCGCTTCTCGTCGCGCAGCTCGGTTTGGGCCTGCTCCTGGCGGGCCAGGGCGGCTTCGATGTGGGCACGGCGGGCTTTCTGGCTTTCCGCGTGGCGGGCCTGCTGTTGGCGGCGCGCTTCCAGGGCGTACTCCACCTCCTGCTCGGCGCGCTGGTGGGCCAGGCGGGCGGTGTCCTGGGCGTCATCGGCCTGCTGTACCCGCTCGTTGTGCTGCTTGAGGGCCTTTTCAGCGGCGGTGCAGGCGGTGTGGGCTCGGGCCTTGGCGCTCTCGGCTCCCTCGATGGCGGCCAGCAGGCTGGCTTCGTCCTGAGCGTAGTCGGGCAGCGCGATGGCGGAAAGGTCCAACGCCAGGCCGAACAGGTCGTCGCTGGCGTGGTCGGCCAGTTGGGGGGCGAGGTCGCGGCGCTCCAGCAGTTCCGGGGCGATCACCTTGCCGAGCTGCTGTTCCCAGCCGGGGCGGTGGTAGCGCAGGAAGTGGCGCAGGCTGCCCTGCTCGGGGGTCTGCTGCTGATAAAGCGTGTAGCAGTGCTGCTCGGCACGCTCCCGCTGCTGACGGCACTGCACGAGATGCTGTTCGGCGGTGTCGCGCTCGCGCTTGTGGGCTTCCAGCTCGCGGCGCAGCGCTTCCAGGGTGGCCCCGGCCGCGCTGCGGGCCTGCTGGGCATCGTCCAGCCGCGCCTGGGCCAGCTCGGCCTCCTGGGCCTCTTCGCGGGTTTGGCTGGGCATGGCCAGCTGGGCCTTCAGCTCGGCCAGCTGCTCGACGCCTAGCTCCAGCTGGGCCTGATACTCGCTCTCCAGCCGCTGGCGGGCCTGCTGGTAGCGCTCGTTATGCTGCTGTTCGGTTTGCCACTGCTGCTCGCGACGCTCGGCTTTCTCCTCCACCAGCGCGTCGATCAGTTCCTGGTGCTCTTGAGTCTGGCGGGCGAGGTTTTCGGAGAGTTCGCGCAGTCGCCCATCCAGGCGTGCCTGGCTTTCCTTTACTGCGTCCTGCATCACTTGCAGGTGTTGCTGCAGCTGGTCGCGCTGTTCGCGCCACTGGGGCAGCGCGTTGATGTCCCGCTCCAGGCCGGGCATGTCGGCATCGGCGTACTGCTCGAAGCGGGTTTGCAGGTCGTTGAGGCGGTGCTGGGCGTGCTGCAGCTGGCTTGCCACTTCGCTGTGCTGGTCGTTGAGCGCATCCCGCCGTTCGCCGTAGGCCTGCTCTTCGGCCTGAAACTCCCGCTGGTGGCGGTTGAGTTCGCCTTCCAGGTCGGCGACCTGCCGCTGGGCCTGTTCGCGGTCGGCGGCCAAATGGGGTTTGAGTTGCCACAGAGTAGTGTCGAGCTCGGCCAGTTCCCGGTCGATGCCGGAGAGTTTGGCCAACGCGGCCTGCAGTGGCTCCAGGCGCATGGATTGGCGCATCTGGTGAATCCACTCACGGGCCTTGGCACTGCGAATACGAGTAACCGGTAGCTCGACGCCGTCCTCTTCGAAAATCGCCGCCAGCATGGTCTTGAGGGTGTCCATCTTGCCCTCTTTGGCGTGCACCGCCGAGACCAGCTTTTCGATATGGCGAATGCGCCGCTCGGGGTTGACCAGGCTGAACTGGGCGGCGATCTGGCGCAGCTTCAGGCCATCGCGGCTGTTGCCGTGGAGCTGGGTAAAGTCGTTCTGGATCACCGAGCGGAACTCGGAGGTGGCCCCCAGCTTGGGCGACACCGGCGTGCCGCTGCGGCGCAGCCCGCTGGCCCACTGGGTGTAGTCCAGCGCCAGCGGGCCCTGCTCGGTCTCGACCAGGTAGTCTTCCGGGCGGTAAGGCGCACCGACGAAGCGATACTCCACGCCGCCTTCCTGCTTACGGGTCAGCACCGCTTGGCACACGTTGCCCGCTTCGCGGCGGTATTCGTATACCAGGTAGCTGTTGCGATGGGGCAAATAGAACGCATCGAATTTCATGCGGGTTTTCGGCACCACCTTGTTGGGCAGCTCGCCGTAAAACACCGGCACCAGCCGCTGGAGCGTGGTTTTACCCGACGCGTTGGTGCCGCAAATATTGGTGTGGCCGTCCACACTGAGCTCGACCACGCCGTTCAGGTGGCCGTGAATCATCACGATGCGTAGCAGATGCGCCATGCCGTGTCCTTGATCGTTTAACGTCCGAAAACGCTATCTTGCCAGACACCTCCAGCGCTTGTCTTACTCTTCTCGGTGAAGCGGGTGGAATGTGGCAGTACGATCAGCGGCGCATCATCAATCCTTCAAAAAAGCTCACCGCGTTGGCTTCCAGCCCTTCCAGGTAGTAGCCGCCTTCCTGTACCACCAGGGTGGGCACGTCAAGGCTCGCGATGGTGCGTCCCAACTCGCCAAAACCTGGTGTCGATACCGCTACTTTGGCCTGAGGGTCGCGCTCATGAATATCGAACCCCAGCGCCAGCACCAGCGCATCGGGCTCGAACAGGCGAATGGCCTGGCAGGCTTGGGCCAGGCGGTCGAAAAACACCGCTTCTGCCGAGCCGTGGGGCATGGGCAGGTTGAGGTTGTAGCCCAGCCCGGCCCCTTCCCCGCGCTCCTCTTCGAAGCCGGAAACCGCCGGGTAGAAGTTGGTGGTATCGCCATGGATGGAGATATAGAGCACATCGTCGCGCTGGTAGAAGATCTCCTGTATGCCCTGACCGTGGTGCATATCCGGGTCGAGCACGACGATGCGCGGAAACCGCGCGGTGAGGTGCTGGGCAGCAATGGCGGCATTGTTGAGAAAGCAGAAACCACCGGCGGAGTCGATACCCGCATGGTGGCCCGGCGGGCGTGACAGCGCATACGCGAAGCGCTCCCCAGCCAATAACGCCTCCGCCCCGGACACGGCACTTTGCGCCGACCAGTACGCCGAGTGCCAGGTGTGCTGGCCCACGGGCGCGCTACCATCGGCCAGGTAACGTGCCGCTTCGGCCAGGATACCGCGCAGGGCGTTGGGCGATCGCACGAAGATATTGGAGATCACTTCGTCCCCCCAGTCTTCGTCCAGCGCATGCCAGCGCCGATAAGCACTTTCCAGAAAACGCAAATAGGCCAGCGAGTGCACGGCCCGTAACGGCGCGACGCCGTGGTCGATGGGAGCCTGCACATCAAACCCCAGCCGGTGCACGGCCGACAGCAGCGCCGTGGCGCGTTCGGGTACTTCCTGCGGGGCGCGCATCTTGCCCCGCGAGAAGTAGGTGCGCGGATGGTGCAGGCGCTGTTCAGCGTGAAAGAAGGTCTTCATTGGCCGGGGCTCCATTCTCGCTTTCGCTCTCACTCTCGCCCACCCCCTTCACCACGAAGTTTCTGGCCACCCCGATATGAAAATCGATGGCCTCGCGGCAGGCTTCCGGGCGGCCCGTGGCCAGGGCGTCGAGCAACTTGAAATGGCTGGTGGCGATGGTCTCGGGGGCTTCATGGGTTTTAGTGATCAGCGCAATACAGAGGCGTAATTCATGGGCCAGGTCATCGAAGGCCCGCAGCAGACGCTCGTTGCCTGCGTAGTGCAGCATCAGGCGGTGGAACGTCAGGTCTTCTTCGATGCGGCGCGTGCCGTCGTTTCCAGCGGCGGCCTCGCACAGCACGGCTACTTGCTGCTGCAAGGCCTGCTCGGCCTCGGGCGTGTAACGCTGGCACAGGCGCTGAATGGCGTGCCGCTCCATGCACAGCCGCAGGTCGAAGACATCCTCCAGTTCAACGGTATTCAACGCACGTACGAAGAAGCCCTTCCGCGGCTTCGAAATCAGCAAACCGCGGCTTTCCAGCAAGCGCGCCGCTTCACGGACCGGCGCACGGCTCACCCCCAGCGCGCGGGAAAGCTGCACTTCAGAAAGCCGTTCGCCGGGTAAAAAGTGTTGCTGAATAATTGCTTGGGTCAGGTAATCCGCCACCTGCTCGACCAGGTTGTGCTGCTGGATAACCGCCTGCGGCGCCGTTGGCAAAGGGGCCATAAAGTCTACTCGTGGTCGCCATGACATGCCTTGAGTATGACAAAAAAACCACACTTGTCGACGGACGATTGACGACTGTCGACAGTTTTACCAGCCGCTGCTATGGTCAAAAAGGGCCGCCAACAAACACCACAACCTGGCCTGAACACGTCACGCCTCGCTCGACTAACGACGACGTAAAGCTTTTACGTACCAATAAACCGAGGAGCAGGAAACATGAAAACACCTTTGGCTTTGGCACTCTCTGCCGTCACGCTTGCGCTGGGTTCCACATCCGTGCTGGCCGCAGACCCGCAATCCGGTGGAACGGTCAACACCATCATTCAACCCGAGCCGCCGGGGCTGGTACTGGGCATGATTCAGAACGCCCCCACGCGCACCGTGGCGGGCAATATCTATGAAGGCCTGCTGCGCTACACCACCGACTTGGAGCCCATGCCCCAGTTGGCCGAGTCCTGGGAGGTCAGCGACGATGGCCGGGTCTATACCTTCCATTTGCGCGATAACGTCAGCTGGCACGATGGAGAGCCCTTCACCGCCGACGACGTGGTGTTTTCTGCCGATGTTTTCCACCGTGAGTTGAACCCCAGCGCACGGGCCGTGTTACAGCATGTGGAAAGCATCGAGGCCAGCGACGACCACACGGTGGTATTTACCCTGACCGAGCCCTTCGGCCCCTTCCTGATCTCGTTCGAGGCAGGCACCTTCACCATGGTACCCAGGCACTTGTACGAAGGCACCGACTTCCGCAATAACGAGCACAATGACCACCCGATTGGCACGGGGCCGTTCAAGTTCGCCAACTGGGAGCGTGGCACGGTCATCGAGCTGGTCAGAAACGACGACTACTACGAAGAGGGCCTGCCTTACCTGGATGGGGTCAACTGGCACGTGATTCCCGATGGCGGCTCCCGGGCTGTGGCCTTCGAGAATGGCACCATCGATGTCCTGCCCAGCGGCACCGTGGAAAACTTCGATATTCCGCGCCTTTCGGCCATGGATAACGTCTGCATGACCGAGCAGGGCCATGAGTATTTCAGCCCCTTTGCCATGCTGTGGATGAACAACCGGGAAGGCCCCACCGCCGACAAGCGCTTCCGCCAGGCCGTGATGTACGCCATGGACCGCGAATTTGCCCGCGACGTGCTCTGGAATGGGCTGGGCAATGTACCGCTGTCGGCATTTGGTTCGAATGCCAGCTTCCAGTATGACGGCCTGGAGCCCTACGACCACAACCCCGAGCGCGCTCGGGAGCTGCTGGCAGAGATGGAGTACGACGGCGAAGAGATCACCATTCTGCCGCTGCCTTACGGCGAGACCTGGACCCGCTGGGCAGAAGCCGTGCAGCAGAACCTGCGTGAAGTAGGCATCAACGTCCGCACCCAGGCCACCGACGTGGGCGGCTGGAACCAGCGCCTGGGTGACTGGGATTACGACCTGGCCTTTACCTATCTTTTCCAGTACGGCGACCCTGCGCTGGGCATTTCACGTACCTATCTATCTGACAACATCGCCAAGGGCTCCCCCTGGAATAACGTTCAGGGGTATGAGAACGAGCGGGTAGATGAGCTGTTCAATGCCGCCGCCACGGCGTTTCCTGATGAGGAGCGCGAAGCCCTCTACCGTGAAGTGCAGGAAATTCTGCATGAGGATGTTCCGGTTGGCTGGCTGATGGAGCTTGGCTTCCCCACCCTTTACCGCTGTGATGTTCAGGACCTGGTGACCTCCGGGGTCGGCGTGAACGATGGCTTCAAGGATGCCTGGCTGGACCGCTAGGTAGGTGCCACCCGGGCCGCCATGGCGACCCGGGTGTTTCAGCTATGTCAGGAATATGCTCATGTTATATGCCCGCTTGATCGTCATGCGGCTGTTCAAAGCCGTGATCGTCCTGTTTTTGATCGTGATCTTCAACTTCTTCCTGATTCAGATGGCCCCCGGCGACCCGGCGGCCATTCTGGCCGGGGAAGCCGGTGCCGCCGACCAGGAATTTCTCGACCAGCTGCGCGTGCGCTTCGGCCTCGACCAGCCTATCTACGTGCAGCTATGGCGCTACGCCTCCGGCATTGCCATGCTGGATTTTGGCTACTCCTACCGGCTGGGCACGCCCGTCTTCGACCTGATCATGGCACGCTTGCCCGCCACGCTGCTGCTCACCGGCACCGCCTTTGTGCTCTCGCTGGTGCTGGGCATCATTGCCGGTTCCATGGCGGCGGCCAGAGCCAAGAAACCATCGGGCTCGCTGATCATGGCGCTGGCGCTGGTGTTCTACGCGACGCCGCTGTTCTGGGTGGCGCTGATGTCCGTGGTGGTGTTCTCGGTGTACCTGGGCTGGCTGCCTGCCTATGGGCTGTACACCGTGGGCGCTGGCCATACCGGGCTGGCCCTGGCGCTGGACGTGGCGAAACACCTGGTGCTGCCTGCCACGACCCTGGCGCTCTTTTTCATGGCGATTTACACCCGCATGACGCGCACCTCCATGCTGGATGCCGCTCAGCAGGATTATGTCAAAACGGCCCGGGCCAAGGGGCTCAAGCCGGGCGTCATCCAGCGCCGCCATGTGCTGCGCAACGCTCTGCTTCCCATCATCACGCTGGCGGGCCTGCAGGCCGGGCAAATGGTGGGCGGCGCGATCCTCACCGAAACCGTGTTCGCTTGGCCCGGCATCGGCAGGCTGATGTTCGAAGCGCTGCAACAGCGTGACTACAACCTCTTGCTGGGTATTTTCTTCTTCTCTGCGGCGCTGGTGATCGTGTTCAACATTCTCACCGATCTGGTGTATCGCCTGGCAGACCCACGCATCAAGGGGGCCTCATGAGCTTTTTTGCACGTTTCGCCCAGAACCGCGGGGCGCTGGTGGGGCTGGTTATCCTGCTGGTGATCATCGCCATGGCCCTTCTTGCCCCGCTGCTGTTTCCCGAATCGCCCTGGCGCATGGTGCAGCGCCCCTTTCTGCCGCCGTTCTCGCAGGAGGGGTTTCCCCTGGGCACCGACACCATGGGCCGCAATGTGGCGGCGGGCCTGATGCATGGCGCCTGGGTATCGCTGCTGATTGGCCTAGTGTCCACCAGCGTGGCCCTGCTGATTGGCGTGCCGCTGGGGGCCATTGCCGGGTATTACGGTGGCTGGATCGATGACGTGCTGATGCGCATCACCGAGTTTTTCCAGACCATTCCCAACTTTGCCCTGGCCATCGTGCTGGTGGCCATCATGCAGCCCAGCGTGACCTCCATCGTGCTGGCCATTGCCCTGGTGAGCTGGCCGCCCGTGGCCCGCCTGGTGCGGGCGGAGTTCATGTCGCTGCGCCACCGGGAGTACGTCGAGGCCGCTCGGCTGGTCGGCCAGTCCAATACCACCATCATCCTGCGCCAGATCCTGCCCAATACCCTCTCGCCCATCATCGTGCTGGCCTCGCTCATGGTGGCCACGGCGATTCTGCTGGAGTCGTCGCTCTCGTTTCTGGGGCTGGGCGACCCGAACGTCATGTCCTGGGGCTACATGATCGGTGCCGCGCGAACCGTGATTCGCCAGGCATGGTGGCTGAGCTTCTTCCCTGGCGTGGCCATTCTGCTGACCGTCCTGGCACTCAACCTGGTCGGTGAAGGGCTGGACGATGCGCTGAACCCCAAACTTTCCCGTGAGCGTTAGGAGCCTGCCATGAACGATGTCGTGCAACCCGCTGGCCAGGACGATGCGCCCGCCGTACTACAGATCGAAGGCTTGAGCGTGGCGTTGCCCAAAGGCGCAGACCGGCCGCTGGCGGTGGAGAATGTCAGCTATAGCGTCAACCGTGGCGAGATCATGTGCGTGGTCGGGGAGTCCGGGTCGGGCAAGTCCATGGCCGCCAACACGGTCATGGGCCTGCTGCCCAAGGGCGTTCGCCCCGTGCAGGGCAGCGTCACGTTCGAAGGCCAGAACCTGCTGGCCCTGAGCGAAAAACAGCACCGAACGCTGCGCGGCCTGAAGATCGGCATGATCTTTCAGGAGCCAATGACGGCGCTGAACCCCTTGATGCGCGTGGGCGCACAGATTGCCGAAGTGTTCGAGGCCCATGGCCAGCTCAGCCCCCGGCAGCGCCAGGCGCGGGCGCTGGAACTGCTGGTGGAAGTGGGTATCCCGCAGCCAGAGAAGGCCATCAGCGCCTACCCCTTCGAGCTTTCCGGCGGGCAGCGGCAGCGGGTGATGATTGCCATGGCGCTGGCGCTCGAACCGGTGCTGTTGATTGCCGATGAGCCCACCACAGCGCTGGATGTGACCACCCAGGCGCAGATTCTGGCGCTGATTCGTGATCTGCAACAGCGGCGTGGCATGGCCGTCATGTTCATCACCCACGATTTTGGCGTGGTGGCGGAAATCGCCAACCGTGTCTGCGTCATGCGCCATGGCCGCATCGTCGAAATCGGCAACGCCCGTGATGTGCTGGAGAACCCCCAGGATGCGTATACCCAGGCCTTGATCGCCGCCATTCCCAGTAACGCCCTTCCCCCTCACCGGGAACCTGCCACCTCGGCGCCCCTGCTGGAGATCAAGGGGCTCAACAAGGTGTTTCGTTCACGCGGGGGCTGGTTCAAGGCCACTCGGGAAGTGCGCGCGCTGGATGACGTATCGCTGACGCTGGCCAAAGGCGAGACGGTGGGTATCGTGGGCGAGTCCGGCTCGGGCAAATCGACCCTTGGCCGCTGCGTGGTGCGCCTGGAGCACCCGGATAATGGCGAGCTGCTGCTGGATGGGGTCAATTTTTCGCAGTTGAGCGGCAGCGCGCTGCGCCGCGAACGCCACCGGGTGCAGATGATTTTTCAGGACCCTTATGCGTCCTTGAACCCGCGCACCCGGGTCGGCATGGCCATCGCCCAAGGCCCCATGGCCAACGGCACGCCGAAGGCCGACGCGCTCCGCCAAGCCGGTGAGCTGTTGGAACTGGTGGGGCTGGGTGCCAGTGCCGTGACGCGTTTCCCCCATGAGTTTTCAGGCGGCCAACGCCAGCGCATCGGCATTGCCAGAGCGCTAGCCCTCAACCCTGAGCTGATCGTGGCCGATGAGGCGGTCTCTGCGCTGGACGTTTCCATTCAGGCGCAGGTGCTGGAGCTGCTGGAATCTCTGAAACAGCGGCTGTCGCTGTCACTGCTGTTCATCACCCACGACTTGCGGGTGGCCGCCCAGATTTGTGATCGTATCGTCGTCATGCAGCATGGGCGCATTGTCGAGCAAGGCAGCGCCGAGCAGATATTCCTGGCCCCCCAGGCGGCCTATACCCGCTCGCTGCTCGATGCGATTCCGGGGCGCGAAGCGCCTGCCGCCGCGTCTGCTTGAACAGCCTTTTAGGCATCACACACTGGTTCATCAGCGTTGATTTATACGTCTTTATTCACACCACTGTCTTCAAACAACTGTCTTCACACAACTGTCTTCACACAACAATGGAACGTCACGTAAGGAAACAGGCATGCAGATTACCCTAGAGGCGCTTCGCGCCATCGTCGGCCCCGCGCACGTACTCACCGGAGACGATGTGCGAAGCCGTCGCGTCGACTGGATGACCGGCGCTCCCTGCCTTGCCGGTGCCATCGTGCGCCCGGCCAGCACCCAAGCGTTGGCCGAGGTGATGCGCGCTTGCCACGAGGTCCGGCAGCCGGTGGTGACCCACGGCGGGCTGACCGGGCTGGTGCACGGCGCCGACGCCAGCGAAGAGGAGCTGGTGATTTCACTGGAGCGCATGACCGCCATCGAAGAGATCGACCACGTTGGCGGTACGCTGACCGTTCAGGCCGGTGCCCCTTTGCAGCGGGTACAGGAAGCCGCCAGCGACGCGGGCTTGCAGTTCCCGCTGGATTTGGGCGCCCGGGGAAGTTGCACGATTGGCGGTAATATCGCCACCAACGCTGGGGGCGTGCGGGTGATCCGCTATGGCATGATGCGCCAGCAGGTGCTGGGGCTGGAAGCTGTGATGGCCGATGGCCGTATCGTGAGCTCCATGAACCGCATGCTGAAAAACAATGCCGGGTTCGATCTCAAGCAGCTTTTCATTGGCAGTGAAGGCACGCTGGGTATCGTGACCCGCGCGGTGCTGCGCTTGCAGCCGCCCACGCCCAGTGAACAAACCGCGCTGGTGGCCTGCCCCTCGTTCGAGGCCTTGACGGCCCTGCTCCGCCACATGGGCAAGGCGCTGGGCGGTAGCCTGGGGGCTTTCGAGGTCATGTGGCAGAACCATTACCGCCTGCTGACGGAAACCTCGGGACGCCACACGCCCCCCATTGCCACCAGCCATCCGTTTTATGTCATCATCGAATCCCTGGGCAGCGATGCCGAGCGCAATACGACCCAGTTCCGTGAGGCCCTGGAGAGCGCGCTGGAGAACGAGCTGATCGTCGATGCGGTGCTGACTCAATCAGCGGCGCAGCGAGACGGCCTGTGGGCCATTCGTGAAGACATCGAAGGCCTGGTCAAGGCCATGACCCCGGTATTGACGTTCGATGTCAGCCTGCCGATTGCCGATATGCAGCGCTACACCGATGCCCTGGAGCACCAGTTGACCCAGCGCTGGCCCGATGCCCGGCTCGTGGTCTTTGGCCACCTGGGCGATGGCAACCTGCATATTTCGGTGTGCGTGGGCAGTCATGAATTAGCGGTACGCCGGGAAGTCGAGACCCTGGTATATCAACCCCTGGCGGCGCTGGGCGGCTCGGTGTCTGCCGAACATGGGATCGGCCTGGAAAAGCGCCCATGGCTGGAGACCTGCCGCTCGGCAGAGGAAGTTGCGCTGATGCACACCCTCAAGCAGGCACTCGACCCTCATAAGCTGCTGAACCGTGGCAAAATATTGCGTTGAACATTGAACTGATCAGGACCTGATTATGCCCCGCTACCCCGACCACCTGACGGGCGTTGGCCCCGTGAACCCTTTCCCCGGCATCAAGGTGCTGGAGCGGCGGCTCGGCCGTGAGATCCCTCACCGCCTGGGCTCCAACGAGGGGCTGGACATGCCCCACCGCGCGCTGCGGGAACACTTCGGTGATGCCGTGACACAACACGTGTATTGCTATGGCGATGCCGAAGCGCTGGGCGTTCGCCAGCGCATCAGCGCCCAGCAAGACATTCCCCTCGACCACCTGCTGGTGGACGCCGGTGCCGACAGCCTGATCGCCCTGGCGCTGCGCACCACCTGCACCGTGGGTGAGGCCGTGGTGAGCACCGCAGGCACCTACCCCACCTTCGGGTACTTTGCCCAGGGCCAGGGCTGCCGGTTGGTCGAGCCCAGCTACCATGAAGCGCCTAGCGTGCTCGCCCCCGATCTGGAAGCGCTGGCAGCAGCGGCCCATCAGGAGCAAGCGCGGCTGGTGTACCTGGCCAACCCGGACAACCCCAGCGGCCACCTGCACAGCGATAGCGCCATTCTCAAGTTTCGCCAGGCGCTCCCCAACGACTGCTGGCTGCTGCTGGATGAGGCCTACGGGGATTTTCGTGACGATGCGGGAAGTGAGTTTCTGGGCCAGGCGCTGCCGGGGGTGATTCGCCTGCGCACGCTCTCCAAGGCTCATGGACTGGCGGGCATGCGGATTGGCTACGCAATTGCTGAGCCCGACGTGCTGGCAATGATGATGAAAGTGCGTATTCACTACGCGGTCTCTTCCTTCACCCAGGCCGCCGCCGAGGTCGTGCTCGACCACCCCGAGGAAGTGCAGCAGCATATTGCGGATGTCAAAGCGCGCCGTGAACAGCTGGCGCTGCACTTCACGGCGCTGGGGGCAGACGTGCTGCCCAGCGCCACCAACTTCGTCGGCATCCGCCTATCCAGCGCCGAGCTGGCCGCCACCGTGCATCAGGAGCTGCTGGACGATGGCGTGCTGGTGGCCCGCCTTGCTCACCCGCAACTGTCCAACGTGATTCGCATCACGGCGGTAGAAGAGGCACTGCAGCCGGGCAGGTTGGCGGCGCTGGAAAAGGCGCTTCGACAGCACGGCTAGCCGCGCAGGCCCCGGCGCCATTCCCCTCTCATGCCGGGGTCAGCCAGTGCTGGTAGGCCTCCAGCTCGCCGCGTACCACCTGGCGATAGAGCTGCTGCAGCTGCGCCGTGACGCTGTGGGCAGGTATCGGCTCGCTGGGCGGCGGTGCTTCGGCACGATGGCCGATGCGTCGTCCATCCAGCTCCCTGAGCGGCAGAATTTCGGCAGCAGTGCCGGTCAGGAAGGCTTCGTCGGCGGTGTACAGCTCATCGCGGGTGATACGCCGCTCTTTCACTTCGATGCCCAGCACGTCGCGGGCCAGCTGTATGATGCTGTCTCGGGTGATGCCCTGCAGGCAAGAGGTGACTTCCGGGGTGTGCAGCACGCCATTGCGCAGCAGGAAGACATTCGCCGCCGAGGCCTCGGCCACGTACCCTTCGGGGTCGAGCATGATGGTCTCATCGAACCCGGCCTTGACCGCCGTGTTGAGCGCCAGCATCGAATTCACGTAGTGGCCGCTGGTCTTGGCGCGGCACAGGCTGATGTTGACATGGTGGCGCGCCCAGGAAGAGGTCAAGGCACGCAATCCATGGGTCGCGGCCTGCGGTGAAAGGTACGGCCCCAAATCCCAGGCGGCGATCATCACATGGGTGGTCAGCCCTTGGGCGCGCAGCCCCAGGCCTTCCGAACCCAGAAACACGGTGGGCTTCAGGTAGGCATCCTGCAAGCCGTTTTTGGTGATGCTTTTGCACTGAGCATCGATCAGCTCGGCTTCACGAAACGGCAGCGGAATATCCAGCGCGTGGGCACTGTCCACGAGCCTGCGGGTGTGCTCCTCCACCCGGAACAGGCACGGGCCTTGCGCACCGGCGTAGGCCCGCACGCCCTCGAAGCAGCCCATCCCGTAATGCAGCGTATGGGTGAACACGTGAACCCTGGCATCTCGCCAGGCAAGCCAGTGGCCGTCCTGCCAGATCCAGCCGTCTCGATCATGAAGAGGTGTCATCGGGTGGTTTGCTCCCACTGTCGTTGCCAGTTATCGATCAATGCCTGCTGATGCGGCTGCAGCGCCTGATAACCCCAGGCGGCGATTTCGTCATTTTGCGGGTCGAACACGGCGGTCGTGCTGCCCGCCAGCGTCTGGACCACCGCATGGCCGCAGAGCGGCACGTAGCCTTCGGAGTAGCCGCCTTCGTGCACCATCACCAGCTTGCCAGCGCAGCAGCGCTCCGCCACGGCCTTTACTTGCGCCGTCATGGTGGCGAAGGCCTGACTGTTGAGCAGCATCTTGCCCAGCGGGTCCTTGGCACAGGCGTCATAGCCACAGGCGACGATGATGAGATCGGGCTGGAAGGCTTCCAGCGCAGGCAGCACCAGCCTTTCCATGGCATACGCATAGGCCCCCAGGCCACATCCGGGGGGCAGCGGCAGGTTGAGGTTCGTCCCGGTTCCAGCGCCCTCCCCCTGCTCTTCGAAAGCGCCGCTCTCCAGCGGGTAGTTGGCTGCCTGATGTATTGAGATGGTGAAGGTGTTCGGGTCGCGATAGAACGCAGCCTGCTGGCCGTTACCATGGTGTACGTCCCAGTCGAGAATCGCCACGCGACTGGCCTGGCCCAGCGCCTGGGCACGCATCACCGACACGGGAATATTGCCTAACAGGCAGAACCCACGGCCCTGGTCGGCTTCGGCATGGTGGCCCGGCGGGCGGCACAGGGCGTAGGCGTTGCGTACTTCGCCCCGGGCGACGGCGTCTACGGCGGCGATGGCCAAGCCCGCCGAGTGGGTCGCGGCGGCCCAGCTGCCCGGCATGTAGGGCGCGCAGTCGCCGCCGTTACCGCCCCTTGCCGCATCGCCTGCCTGAAGTTCTTCCAGGTAGCGCGGCGTGTGAAAGCGCAGCAGGTGTTCCAGCGTGGCGGCGGGCGGCTTGACCACGTAAAGCTCGTCGATCAGCCCGCTGACTTCCAGAATGTTTTTCAGCCGCCGCTTGCTTTCGGGGCTTTCCGAGGCGGCCTGGGGCTGCAAGAACTCACCCGGCGCCGAGAACACGCCGATGGCCCCCTGGTCGTGCCAGAAGCAGCGTTCGTGCCAGTAGAAGCCGGTACCGCTCATGCGTTAAACCCCTCCATGAAGGCCGCCAGGTTGGCGCTGAGATGTTCGGTGGGGTAGCCGCCTTCCTGCACGATCACCATGGGGAGCGACAGCGCGGCCAGACGCTTGCCTACCTCGATAAACGCTTCGGTTTCCACGTTCAAACCGGCCAGCGGGTCTTCCTTATGGGCATCCAGCCCCAGAGCGACCACCACCGCTTCCGGTTCGAAACGCTGCAAGTGATCGATCAAAATTGCCAGCGCGTCCAGATAGACCTCACCGTCGCTGCCCACCGGCAGGGGGAGGTTCACGTTGGCGCCCACGCCGTCATCGCTGCCTTCTTCGTCAGCCCCACCCCAGAAAAAGGGGTAGAAGTCGCTGGGGTCGGCGTGCAGCGAACCGGTCCATACATCGTTTCTGGCGTAGAAAATGTCCTGGGTGCCGTTGCCGTGGTGCAAATCCACATCGATGATCGCCACTCTGGCAAAGCGTTCGCGCAGCACGGTCGCGGCCAGCGCCGAGTTGTTCAGCAGGCAAAAGCCGCCTGCCCGCTCGGGCCCGGCATGGTGGCCGGGTGGGCGGCACAGCGCATAGGTCACCGTCTCCCCTGCTAACACGGCTTCCGCGGCTGCTTCTGCGGTGGCCGCCGAGGCCAATGCGCCTTGGAAACTGGTAGCGCTGAGCGGGCAAGCCATGTCGTGCAGGTGCCAGCCCGCCTGGCCGATGGGGTGGCGGGGGTAGTGGTGGCCGCCGCCGCAGGGGTGAATGTTGGGCGCCACCAGCGCGGCGGCGTTGGGCAACGCCTGCCAGCGGGCATGGATCGTTTCCAGAAAGGTCAGATAGCGCGGCGTATGAATCTGCGCCAGCCGCTGGCGCAGCTGGGGCGAGTCCGACGCGCCCGGGGCCACCAGCGCCAGGCCCACCTTTGCCAACCCCTGGGTGAGCAGCTCGGCCCGCACCGGCCCTTCCGGGGAAGGCGCCGGCTGGCCACGCAGCAGGAAAGTGGGCGGCGCATGCAGCGCCTGGTCAGGATGATAAAAACACTTCATGACATTGCAGTCCTTAGCGAATCACAGCAGTGACGGAATCCAGGTGGAAAGCGCCGGGAAGGCTGCCAGCAGCACAATCACCACCAGAAACGAGACATAAAACGGCAGAGAGGCCACGATGGCCCGTTCATAGGGCACCTCGGCAATTCTCGCTGCGGTCATGAGCGTCATCCCCACCGGCGGTGTCACGTTGGAAATATTGAGCACCACGATCATCAGAATGGCGAAGTGCAGCGGATCGAAGCCTAGCTGAATCATGGCGGGCACCAGCACTGGCGCCACCACCACCAACGCGGGGAGGACATCCATCACGGTGCCGATAATAATGAGCAGCACGCATACCAGCATCAGCTGCATGAAGGCGGCATCGCTAAACGTGGTGATCAAACCCGCTGCTTCCCGGGCGATCCCGGAGCGGGTCACGAACCAGCCCAACACTGCCGAGGTGGCCAGCAGGAAAAACACCACGCCGGAAAAGCGCACTGTCGTGACCAGCGCAGCCCAGACTTTTTTCCACGTCAGGTTACGGTAGAACACCATGCCAATCACGATGGCATATACCGCAGCGAAGCCCGAAGCTTCGGTAATGGTGGTCAGCCCCGAGAGAATGCCGCCCAGAATGATGAACGGCACGACCATGGCAGGCAGCGCAACGACCAGCGACATCATGGCCACTTTAAAAGGGGTAGGCGCTTGTTTGGGATAGCCTCGCTTCCAGGCTAAAAAGAAGCTGACCCCCAACAAGGCCAGCGCCATTAGCAGCCCGGGAATGATACCGCCCGCGAACAGGTCGATGACGGAGATATCGCGCAATAACGTGGCGTAAACCACCATCACCACGCTAGGCGGAATGATCGGCCCAATGATAGAGGAGCAGGCCGTCACGGCGGCCGCATATTCGGCGTCATACCCCTGCTTCTTCATCTCGGGAATCATGATCTTGCCAATTGCCACCGTATCGGTCACCGCCGCTCCGGTTAGCCCGGCAAAAAATACCGAGACCGAGATATTGACGTGGGACAGCGCGCCACGAACACGCCCAAACAGCGAGTTATTGAAGGCGATCAGTTTATGGGTGAGCCCTCCCTGGTTCATCAGCTCAGCGGTAAAGATAAAGTAGGGCACGGCAATCAGCAGAAAGCCGGAAACGCCCGAGAACATGCGGTCGGCAATAATACCCAGCATGCGCTCACCGCCTAACATGAAGCCGCCCGCCAAGCCCGACATGGCCATGACCACAGCGACCGGTGCGCCAATCAATAGCAACAACACAAAAACGATAATGGCAGGGGTCATGAGCGGCGCTCCACATCCACGGTTTCGATGAGCTCATCGATGACTTCCCGCTCATCAAGAAAGTGTTCCAGCAAGGCAAACCCATGCACCAGATGTAGCAGCATGATCGCACCGCTGATCGGCACCACAATGGCCGTGACCTTACTGGGAATCCGAATCTGGTCAGACACCATGTAAACTTGCGTGGCATTGCTGAAATACCCCCAGCCATACCAGGTCAGCATGAGGGCAAAGAGCCCGATAATCGCCAAACAGGCGCCTGCTGCCACCTGCACCAGTATTTTCGGCAGGCTACGGACCAGCAGCGTCATGGCAACGTGCTCGCCGTAGCGCAAGGAGATGGTCATGGACAGAAAGCCGATCCAAGGCAGAAATAGTCTGGCCAACGAGTAGGTCCAGCTCAGCGTGCTGCCCGTCATCAACTTATACAGGAACGCGGTAAAGGAGATGCTCAGCATCGCCAGAATACAGCCAACACATACCACAATGGCTATCTGATTAACGACATCGCTAAGTCGGCGTAAAGGCGTTAGCACACTCATGGCGAGGGTCCTCGCACCAGGGCGGGCAAGGCCCCGGTGTTTTTTCATCGCGCATCGTGATGATGCACGTCGGTTTCAGGCGGGGCTTTTATTGGCCATAAATGCGCATGTCGTCTTCTGCCAGTTGCTGACCCACACGCTCGACTTCATCCAACAGCCCCTGCACACGCTCTGCTTCCATTCCAAAGTCGTTAACGATCCACTCTTGCCAGGCGGGGCGGGCAATCTCAGCCATACGCTCACGTTCGGCGTCAGGCATCAGGTAGCACGCTTCGAAACGCTCACAGGACTCTACCCAGCTAGCCGTGGCCAGCGCGCCCGACATGCCGTGGCTCAGCTGAATGGCCTCACGTGCAGAGCTCACCAACGCCTGCTGGTGGGTTTCCGGCAGCGACTGGTACCAGGACTCGCTGACCACCCAGGGCGCACTGTTATACACATGCCCGGTGAGCGTGGTGTAGTCGGTGACCGCATCGAAGTTGAACGTGGTATTGAGGACCGGAGCGTTGAACTGACCATCGGCCAGGCCGGTTTCCAACGCAGTGATCAGCTCCCCCCAGGGCAGCGGCGTGGCAGACGCCCCCAGCGAGCGCATGATGGCCACGTGGGCAGGGTTCTCTTCGGTGCGAATGTTGAGCCCTTCCAGATCCTCCAACGTTTCGATCAATCGAACGTTGTTGGTAAAGGCCACAAAGCCGCCCCCATCATCGAAGGTGCCCAGGTAGCGCATGTTGGCAGCTTCCACGGTGCCCGACATGAAATCGGCAAACCACTCACTGTCAAAAAAGCTCCACGCCTGGCGCCAGCTGGTAAACAAGAAAGGGGCTGTAACGGCTTGATAGTCACCGTAGAAC
Organism: Vreelandella stevensii S18214; assembly: GCF_000275725.1. Taxonomy (GTDB): domain Bacteria; phylum Pseudomonadota; class Gammaproteobacteria; order Pseudomonadales; family Halomonadaceae; genus Vreelandella; species Vreelandella stevensii. The sequence continues at coordinate 168,112 of NZ_AJTS01000036.1, forward strand.
GATGACATTGCCCCAGCGGACATGATGGTGGACTGTAGCGTCCGTCCACCCTGCACTTCTGAGCCATTTTCCACTTCAGAACCGAGCTGGCCACCGCCAAACAGGGTGACCTCCAGATCCCCACCGGTGCGGGCTTCTACCAGGTTTTTAAAATGCACCAGCGCCGGATAGATTTCGTTATTACTCATGTCTTCCGGGAGCTGGGTGGCAATCACCATTTCATAAGACTGGGCCTGTGCCGAAGCGCTGGCCACTGCCAACGGAAGCACTGCCAGAGCAGCGAATAGCACGGAGCGTTTAGCGTTCATAACATACCTCGTTCGGGTTATTGGTCGATCGCGTTATGACTGGCGTAGCAACGCGACAGGTGGAGCGGCCTGAGTTGTTGTTGTGCGGCCTACACCTGCAGCGGGTTTTATCAATGCTGCCGTGGCAGTGTCTCCCACAGCTCAATCGCGGCGGCAAGATCCTCCAGCGAAGCCCCCACCGATTTAAACAGCGTAATGGCCTGCTGGTCCGAACGGCCGGGGGCAGAGCCTGCCAGCACTTCGGCCAGCTCCGCCTGGATCTCCTCGAACTGGAAGGCACCTTCCTCGATGGCCTGCAGGATGTCGCCCGCCTCGCCTTGGGCCCCCGCGTAGGTATCCACGAATACCTGGGCACGGCGCAGGCACTCGGCATCGGTTTCGCGCATTTGCGGACGAAAAGCGCCAATCAGGTCCAGGTGCGTGCCTGGCGTCAGCCACTCGCCCCGGATGATGGGCTGGGTGGAGAGCGTCACGCAGCTGACGATGTCGGCCTCTGCCACGGCGGTGGCCAAGGTGTCGACGACCTGGGTATCGAAGCGGTCTGCATACTCTTCGGCAATGGCGGCTGCCTTGTGGGGGTTACGCCCCCAGACCAGCACGCGCTTGATGGGCCTGACGCTTGCGTGGGCTTCGATCACCATGGGGGCCAGCTTGCCGGTACCCACCACCAGCAGCGTTTCGGCGTCTTCCCGGGCCAGCACCTGAGCCGCCAGCGCAGAAGCAGCGGCGGTGCGACGGCGGGTCAGTTCGCTGCCATCGATGCACGCCAGCGGCTGGCCGTGTTGGCCTTCGCTGAGCAGGTAAAGGCCGGAAATGGCCGGCAGGCCGTGTTCGGCATTTTGCGGAAACACGTTGACCATCTTCACCCCGATATAGCCTGCGGCTTCCCAGGCGGGCATCAGCAGCATGGTGGCTTCGCCATCCGGCCGATGCATGGCGTGATGGTGGCGCGGTGGCGACTCCACCCCGTTCACGAAGGTGTGGCGCAGGCGCTCGATCAGGCCTGGCCAGGCTAAACACTGCTCGACTTCCTTGGCAGAAATGACCTTCATGCCCACTCCCCCTGCAGGTGACAGGCGACGAGGCCTTGCACAATGACCCGATGGGTAGCAAAGGCCAACGCGTGCGTGTGGGTATGGGGATAAAACGAGGGTGGTAGCATCAGCGCTCTCCAGAGTCATCGAACTTCTCTTGAGACTACGACGATGCAGCAACGGTTGCTTGCCCGAGACTCTGGCAAGTTTGCCCGTAAGTCAGGTAGGCCGAGGTTTCAGACGCTAGCGATCCGACGAAGGGGAAATGTCGAAGTAACGACGGTAGGCGCGGGAAAAGCTGCCCTGATCGCGAAAACCCACCAACATGGCGATATGGCCAAGGCTCATGGCGCTATGGCGTACCAGGGTGCGCGCATGCTCCAGCCGCCTGCGCTGCACATAGGCCAGCGGCGTCACCCCGGTCAGCTCACGAAAGCAGCTATGAAAGTGGCCGGGACTCAAGGCGCATAGTGCGGCCATCTGCTCGACACGAATGTCATCGGCCAGGTGCTGATCGAGCCAGGCATCCAGGCGCTCCAGGTCCAGCCGCTCACTGATGCAGCGCGCGCCCATTTGGGCTGCCGTCTGGAGCGGTGCATCCTGCAGGTACATGTAGAGCGCCCGCAGTAACAGTGCGGCAATTTCGTTTTGCAGGGCTGGACACTGATCCAACTGATGGGCCAGCGCATGGGTGAGCTGGTTCAAAGCGGGGGGAACGGTAAAGAAGCGCGGTTTATCGAATAGCCGCTCGATCTCACTGCCCTTTTCCAGCGTGGCCAGGTGCTGCACGGGGATATCCAGCACCAGGGTACGGTTGCTGCCATCGCCCTGATACTCGTGATGGCGTGACGAAGGGATCAAGCAGCCCCGGCGAGCGGTCACCCGCTCCCCCTGGCCTTCCATGGACAGTTCCGTCACGCCACACGTGGCCAGTATCAACTGGTGAAAATCGTGGGTGTGCGCTACCTGCTCTTGCGCCAGATTGCGGCTATGCAGCTCGAACTGGACCATGACCGTACCGTTCGGGAAGTGTGAGAAGGAAGCTTCACTATAAAACGATCACGAAAGAAAAATCGAGGGGGCGTTAACGCTCGGTTAACGCCCCCTCGTGACAGCCTTGAAGCAACCGATCAGGCGTCGGGCAGTGCCGCGATGACCATGATTTCCACTTTCCACTCGGGCTTGGCCAGCTTGGCTTCCAGCGCAGCGCGCACCGGCGGACGACCCGGAACTACCCAGGCTTCCCACGCTTCGTTCATTTCTGCGAACTCGGCCATGTCGGTGACCCATACCTGCGCAGAGATCAGGTGCTCTTTGGAAGTGCCCGCCTGCGCCAGCAGCTCATCGATACGCGCCAGCACCTGTTCGGTTTGGCCACGCATGCCCACCGTGGCATCGGCCGGCACCTGGCCCGCGAGGTAGACCGTTCCGTTATGAATGGCCACTTGGCTCATGCGTGCATTGCTTTCGTGATAGGTCACGCCCATGGGGTTGTCTCCCGCGACATTGGGTTGATGAAGTGATGACATGCGTGACCAGTCAACTGCCTGGCCACGCGTTGATAGTGGCATGATTTACGCTGCGCACCAACACAAGCCCGCCTCTGCAGAGCCTGGCTTGCCACTGCAGGAGCTTTCACATGCATCAAGTGATGTTGTAGTTGGTATTCCAGTTATCTTCGAGGAACCCGTTAAGGTCCAGATTTTCGAAGTTGGCGATCAACTGGGTATCGAAGTCACTGCCTGTGAGTTCAACACGGAATAGCTGAGCATCATCTTCAATGTCGGGGGTGTCTCCATTACCTGCCAACAGGTATACCACTTCGTCACTGTTCAGGCCAAGTTGATCCAGCCAACCTGCCGTGCCATTCATGAACTCTTCAGTGGTAAATACGGCAAACGCAATATCCTCACCTAACGCAGTCAAATCGTCATAGCGCTCAAAGCCAGGCTCATCACCGCGCAGCGCATCGAACTCATTGGCCGTCAGGTCGATGAACAGCTGATCGAAGCCTGGTTCACTTCCTACTCGGAAATCCGTGATCAGCTCAATACCGTCAGCCGCTTGGCCGTCAACATTAAACGTTTTGGATAGCTGCGTGACGCTCCCACCCGGTGCGGCGCCTGGCTGGTGGGTATAGCCGTTGACCGTAAAAGTGATATTCAGGTCTTGCTCATCATCACTTTCGAGCGGGTCATCAATAATGACAATACTTGCTGCATCATCGATCAAGAATTCAGCAGGAACACCATTATTACCCGCTACATTGAGTGTATAAATATTCGCATAGGTATCCTGGACTACCCAAGTGGCTAATGACGATAGAGGAGTATCGCTATTGACCGCTCCCTCCAAGAGTAATGTCGATGTCTCGAACAACCGCTCGGCTGCCCGAGCATCCAACGCCCCTGCATCAAAGAACGATGCTTGATCCGTTTGCAAGGCATAATTCTCGGGAAGACTTAAGCCATCCAGAGAGCGCTGTATCAAAGCACTTAGTGGGTACGTGACGGTCAGCCCTTCTTGGTCAAAGTTGGGTAGCTCGCTGAGCACTTCAAAGTCCTGGAAGCTAATTTCGTCCACGTTCACCCGAACACTGCTAGCGGCAGACAAAGCCTCACTACCTATTGAGTTGAGCACTTGATCAACACTATCTTCGATTACCCAATTTAACAGCGTTTCACGGTCGAGACTTTCAGCATTGCTTGCCCCTGAGAGAATCTCCTCTACCGTCACTAACAGAGACTCTACTTCACTGACCACTAACGATGCGGCATCGAATGGCTGTCCAGCATTAATTTCATAGCTACCCGGCCGCCCCTCATTACTGCCGGGCAGCTCCCCCCCTGCATTGACTTCAGCAATCGCTTCCTCTAGCGAATAGCTGACATTAACATTATCGAGATCTACGTTGCCTAAGGTAACAAAGGCCTCGTACTGCTCAGGAGTCAGAGATGCACTACTACCCAGATCCAATGTAATCGTGTCCGCTCCGCTGATCCACGGAGCGGCGCCCGCAGCAAGAAGCTCGTCTGGCTGAGCGCTCGTGATGCTCCACGTCTGCAGTGCTTCAACACTCACCGCTTGACGATTAAGCGCTCCATCTACAATGGCTTGTGTAGCCTGATAACGTGTCTCAGCATTAGGCACGCTAGTAAGTAAGAAGTTGGGTATTTCAACCCTGCTTGCCACAATTTCATAGCTATCAGCAATGTTTTCGATATCACCAAGCGTCAAGTTGCGGGTAAAGATAAATCTGACAGGCGTATCTTCCAGCTCAAAATTACTCAGCCGTTGTAACCGCTGAAGGTCTGCAATGGCGAGAATATCATTATTGACCGACACCTGTTCTGCGCCTGTCAAATACAAAGGAAACTGATTATTCGATTGGGTAGCCAACAAGGCAGAAGCTGAGTCGATAACGCTCCATTTCAGCAGCTCATTCACCGCGGGAACAGGGGCGTTCGCACCTGAAAGGGCGAGTACGGCGCTCTCTACAATGGGTCTTACTTCTTCCGCCGTCAAAACACCAATCGACAGTTCTGTATCAGCAAGACGGTAGCCTGCACTATTGCCCTCTTCTCCCTTGACAAGCGCCTCCACCCCTTCTGACTCAATGATTTCTAACGCTTCTTCAAGCGTATACAAAATCTCCACCGGATCACTATTGTAATCGTAGTTGCCAAGACCAATGAGTGACTGGTATTGTTCATAAGTCAACTGCACATCCGTAATTTGAACACGATCGGCCAAGACAATATGATCTTGTGCAATAGCTTGAATAATATTGCTTGCCGTATCGTTCACCGTCCAGTCAAACAGACGTTGAGCGGTCTCGTTATCACTCTCTACATTTCGACCCGCTTCTAATACTGCACGCACATTTTTTAGCTCGTTTGCAGCCTCTTCAACGACGAGTGTCGCTACAAAAGGTGTTGCAGTATCATTCAGCACGAAGCGACCATCAGGCGCTAATATATCCGCCGACTGAGCTCGAAGTGCATCATTGATATCAGCGTAAACTACGGTTACCTCTTCCCCTAAACTGAAATTATCTAATCTACCCATCAGTTGCTCATATTGAGCTGCTGTCAGCGTTTCGTCTGTCACCTCAACACTTTCAGCAAGTTGGAGGCCGTCAGGAGCAGAAGCACCCAAGCGTGACTGAATATTGTTGTAGCTATCCAGAATGCTCCAGGAGTAAACGCTACTCAGGTCAGGCGAGTTCTCTGCCCCACCTAACAACTCGCGAACGATAGACAGATTCTCGATGGCATCTTCCGCTGCCAGGGACTCCAGAACAAGCTGCGGCTGTGTATTGATAAGATAATTATCTACCACATCATCGGGGCCTCGCTCAAATGCCTGGCCGAGGGTGTATTCAACCTGTTCATTGCCGCGCTGATAACCCCGATTATCATTTCCGATCGCCAATAAAGATTCGAATTGATCAACTGTAATCTGCTGGTCAGTAAGACGAATCTCGTCAGCACCAACCATGAAAGCAGCACCTTGCTCGACTGCTAGAACGGCACTTGCACTATCTTGAACGATCCAATTAAAAAGCTCGTCGACATTTAAACCATCAGCATTATCAGCACTACCTACAACCAACTCCACACGCTCAAGAGTCGAGCGAGACTGAGCAACACTCAGCTCACCTGGTGCATAGGTATCTGTCTCTAATAAATAGCTATCGGGTAACGCGACATCTGTATTGACGGCACCTTCAAGCGTGTATCGCACGACCGTGGAGCCTAAGTCGAAATTTTCTAACTCGATAAGACGCTCATATTCTGGCTGGCTAATTTCAGCATTTGAAACAAACACCTGATCAGCTAACGCAACGTGATTCTCGAACAAGTCTTCAATAATCACGGTGGCATCATCAACGACTACCCAATGGAAAGGTAGACGCTCGCCTAAGCTGTCACGATTTTCAGCACTGTCTACCAGTTCAGTGATCTGTAGGTAGGCCTCTTGTGCTTCCGCAACACTCAACTCCCCTGCGTCAAGCAGGCTGTCTACACTAATCGCATAGCCATTCAGCAAGGTTCCTCTATCATCCGCTCGGATAGCTTCTTCCAGCGTGTATTCGACGACTTCGCCCGTCCTTATGTAGTTACTGTCTAAACCAAGGAGGCTTTCATACTCTGACAGTGTGATTAAGTCATCACTGACGCTAACTGACGTTGCTCTCAGCAGGTGCGGCACATTATCCGCACTTAAAATATTATCCGCACTATCTACAACAGTCCAATTAAAGAGCTGGTCCGCGTCTAAGGACTGTGCGTTCATAGCACCTGACAAAATCAACTCTACCGAGCTCAGCAACTGCTCTGCCTCTACGACACTCAAACTACCTGCATTTAACACAGAGCTATCTGAAATATCGTAATTTTCCGCAATCACCGCTGCGTTAACCGCTTGAGAAAGCGTATAACTTACGACGGTTTCTCCCAACTGGAAATTATCCAGACCATTAAGAAGCTCAAACTCTTCTACAGTGATGGCACGATCACTAATCACGACAGGGTTGGCCCCAGTAACGGCGCTCTCTTCAATACTATCAATAATAGCACTTGCTGTGTCACTAACCGACCACTGGAACAATGACACAGGGGGTTGATTATTAGCTCCTTGCAAAACCCGAGAGACATCCGCAAATGATGCAATCGCCTGAGAAACAGTGACCACACCAGCATCCAATGGAGCATCTAAATCGAGAACATAATTAGCGGGCAATGTTTCTACCGCCAACGCATTCTCCAAGGTATAAATAACGTCTGTGACACCCAGGTCAAAATTATCAAGCCTGCTCAGCTGTGAAAATTGAGCCGGTGTAATTATGGATTCGGTCACACTCACACGCCCCGCCTCATTCAACTGAGGATCAGCACTGGACGCGCTAATAACGTTTTGGAAGCTATCCAAAACAGTCCAGTCAAGCAGCATCTCTCGCGTCAAACCATCTTCTTCGGCATTAACTGCACGGTCTATCAGCAAACGTGTTGCATCAATCAACTCCGCTGCTTCGCGAAGCGTCAAGTCGTTTTTGAGCAGTAGAGTATCTGGGTCAAGAGTATAATTCGCAGGCATTTCAGATGTATTAAGCGCCTGCTCCAAACGATAAGGTACTATCGTGTTGCCCAACACAAAGTTATCCAGCGTGTTTAAATCTGCAAACTGGTCAGGCCTAATGGTGTCGTTGGTTACCATGACACGTGTGGCACCCAATACCGCTGGGCGCTCAAGACCACCTGTCACCAATACATCTTCTACACGTGCGCGAATAGCCCACGTATATATATCTTCAAGCGCGATGGGGGCACTATCAGCATCGTAGTCACCTTCCAGAATTTGCTGCACAAGCACTAAGCGGTCAGCTGCCACCGTTAGCCCGAGATTACCGGACGCAAAGGGCTGGTCCGGATTAAGCAAATACTGAGAGGGTAATTCGTTATTTTGTGACAGCGTAACGGCTTGCTGTAACGTCAAATAGGGTAGGTCGGCACGGGTTTCAATAGTGTCGGATAGGCTGCTATCAGGATTTTGCGCATCACGCTGTGCATCGCGCAGCGGGTTACGCACACCTTCACGATAGGCCTCTACATTCAGATTTTCACCCGCCGCATCAATGGCATCCAGCGCCTGCGTCACTTGGCCTGCAATTGTCGGCAAACCCAGTAAATCGGCCATTTCCTGATTACTGAGTGGCGCATCGACATCATCAGCCTCATTAAACGCCTCAGCCAGCAGAGACAGAGCATCCTCATTACTGATACCTGCCGTCGCAGCCATGGCCAACAAACTCGAAACCTTGACACCGGCAATAAGCAAGTCTGCGTTCGGCGACGACTCAGCCAGTGGGTCAGTGTTTACCAGGTCAATACGCTGGTCGAGTCCTAACGCCGTTTTAATAGCCGTTTGGGCGTCCGCATCATTCAAGTTAAACTGCTGAGCCAGTTGTACCATCATAGTGGTGAGCGGTGTAATGACGGTCGCCCCCTCAGGCGCCCGCAGCTCACCGACAAAAGGCAGACCGGTCGAGATATCGACCCCGCCAGTCGCGGTCAAGATACCGCTGCCCTGCAAGCCCTCAAAAAAGCCTTCTCGATTGGTCGTCACACTATTAGCGTCAAGCGCTCGTGTAACGGTAGCGCCTGAAATATAGCCATCAATGACATAACCGCTCACCGTTACAGGCGGCTCTGGCGTTGGTTCTGGTTCTGGTGCTGGCTCAGGTGCTGGCGAGCTGCCACCGCCGCCACCACCGCCTGTAGCCGCCGCACCTACCGCAATGGCACCACCACCGATATAAAGCCATGGCGGGATATCGGCAAACGAGCTAACCGGCGCACTGTTCGAGCCAGTGGTCCCCGCCGCGGCAGCGGCGCCCGATGGTGCCGACGTAAACGAGGCGCTGGGCACGAACAGTAAATTACCGAAGTCTTCTCCAGCGGCGATGCCTTGCTGCAAGGCATCGCTGGGGCTGATCAACAACAGGTCACCCTGCTCGACCACCGCCCAGCGTGGCACCACGACCTGCGCCCCATCGGCCATCGTCACCAGGACGTTCCCGTCAGGCAACAGCTCCCAGGTTTGCACATCCGGTAGCTGACTAAGCGGCACCAGAAGACCGCTGTCATTACCGAGCTGCTGCATGAGAGCGTCCACATCGACCACGACGCGCCCGTTGGCCAGCGCCACGTCCGCCGCCATCAAGTCGATACGCTGGCCGCTGTTCATCATCAGCGTCAGGCTACCGTTGGGCTGGCGAATGACTTCTGACACGCCTTGCAGGTCATTCACTGGCACCATTTTATCGGCCAAGGCCTGCTGGGCGAGCAAGGGCAAGACGAGCGTGGCGGCCATGCCACCTTGCTTGAGAGTCTTCTGGTTCTTTTCCATCCAGCGGCGCACGAAGGCCACGCGCTCATGGGGATCTGCCGGTACTTCAATGCGCGATACGTCACTGCGGGTGTCGGAAAGTGCTTGCCAAGCGCCCTGAGCCTCTACGCTGCTGACCCTGACACCATTGAGCAAATGACCGTTCACAACGCCGGGCTGTGTCGACTTGAGAATATCGGCTGATGACATCGCCATTGAGCACATCTCCACTGAAGGTTCGCAAGCGCTCATGGCGAATGCGTTTTCTAATTAGTTAGGCGACCGTCGCCCCGGCAGCCTCACGGAAAGGCGCCATTCAAATGGGGTCAAGTATTTCATAAAGAAGTAGGAAAGAAACCTGAAAAAAGAGGGGGTAATGCCCTGTTTAAGAGCATTAGAAAACACATGGGCGCTCTCGGGCAGAATACCGCGACACGAAAGGACACTTTGGACATCACAAAAAAGGGCCTGACGTAAAACGTCAGGCCCTTCATGTTTGGTGCCGGTAGCCAGACTCGAACTGGCACACCCGTAAAGGCGGCGGATTTTGAATCCGCTGCGTCTACCAATTCCGCCATACCGGCATAGGAGGCGCATTATACGGAGTTAACCCGCAAGGTCAATCACATCGACTGACTTTATGCGCCTAAAGCGCTATCCTAGGCGGCTTGTTTGACCACCGAAAGAGCACTCCCCATGCAGCGAGCAGATTTCCATTTCGAGCTACCCGATGAGCTGATTGCCCGCTATCCGTCCGAGCAGCGCAGCGATTGCCGCTTGCTATGTGTGGATGGCCAGAGCGGTGCGCTGGCGCATCGTCGCTTTCCCGATCTGCTGGAACTGCTGGAGCCAGGCGACCTGCTGGTATTCAACGACACCCGAGTGATACCGGCACGCCTGCACGGCCACAAGGCTAGTGGCGGAAAAGTCGAGATGCTGCTGGAGCGCCCGCTGGACAGCCACCGTGGGCTTGCCCATCTGCGTTCCAGCAAGTCGCCCAAGCCGGGCACCGAGCTGATCTTCGAAGGCGACATTCATGCCGTGGTGGAAGGCCGCCGCGATGCGCTGTTCGAGCTGCGCTTTCTGGGCGATACGCCGATGATTGCTCTGCTGGAGCAGCACGGCCATATGCCGCTGCCGCCCTACATCACTCGGGAAGACGAGCTGAGCGACCGTGAACGCTATCAGACCGTGTATGCGCGCCGCGACGGTGCCGTGGCCGCTCCTACGGCGGGGCTGCACTTCGATCAGCCGCTGCTGGATGCACTGGCCGAAAAAGGCATACAAAGTGCCTTCGTGACCCTGCATGTGGGCGCAGGCACCTTTCAGCCCGTGCGCGTCGACAACATCCTCGAACACCACATGCACAGCGAGTGGATCGAGGTCACCGAAGCCACCTGCCAGCAGGTGAGTGATACCCAGGCGGCCGGCAAGCGCGTGGTAGCGGTAGGCACCACCAGCGTGCGCTGCCTGGAGAGTGCCTGCATGAAAAGTAGCAACGGCGAGATCGCCCCGTTCAGCGGCGATACCGATATCTTTATCTACCCTGGCTACCAGTGGCGCTGTGTCAATGCACTGATCACCAACTTTCACCTGCCCGAGTCGACACTGCTGATGCTGGTGTCTTCCTTTGCAGGCTATGACCACATCATGCACGCCTACCGCACGGCGGTAGAAGAGCGCTACGCCTTTTTCAGCTATGGCGATGCCATGCTGCTCACCCGCTAGCGCTGTGCCACCCGATAGATCAACGAGCGATTGTGATGCGAAACGAATGCTTTATGCGCTTTGAGCGCCTTGCGGAAGACGGCCGTGCGCGCCGGGGCCGCCTTCACTTCCCACGGGGCACGGTAGAGACGCCAGCCTTCATGCCGGTGGGTACCTACGGCACCGTCAAGGGCATGACGCCCGAGTCGGTGAAAGAGATTGGCGCGGAAATCATCCTGGGCAACACCTTCCACCTCTGGCTGCGCCCGGGCACCGATGTCATCGAAGCCCACGGCGACTTGCACGACTTCGCCCAGTGGGACAAGCCGATCCTCACCGACTCAGGCGGCTTTCAGGTCTTCTCGCTGGGCGAGATGCGCAAGATCACCGAGCAAGGCGTGCACTTCCGCTCGCCGGTGGACGGCAGCAAAGTGTTCATGGGGCCGGAAGAGTCCATGGCCGTGCAGCGCTCGCTGGGCTCTGACGTAGTGATGATCTTCGATGAGTGCACCCCCTACCCGGCCACCTTCGAAGAGGCCGAGAAGTCGATGGAGCTGTCGCTGCGCTGGGCCAAGCGCTCACGCACGGCACACGGTGATTCGCCTTCGGCGCTGTTCGGCATCATTCAGGGCGGCATGTACCCTGAATTGCGCGAACGCTCACTCAAGGGGCTGCTGGACATTGGCTTCGACGGCCTGGCCATCGGCGGCCTGTCAGTGGGTGAGCCCAAGGAAGAGATGATTAAGGTCCTCGACTACCTGCCCACCTGGATGCCCGACGACACCCCGCGTTATCTGATGGGGGTCGGCAAGCCCGAGGATCTGGTCGAGGGCGTACGCCGCGGCGTGGACATGTTCGACTGCGTCATGCCGACCCGCAATGCGCGTAACGGGCACCTGTTCACCTCGGACGGCATCGTCAAGATCCGCAATGCCAAGCACCGCTTCGACACGCGTCCACTGGATGAAGAGTGCGACTGCTACACCTGCCAGAATTTTTCCCGTGGCTACCTGCACCACCTGGACCGCTGCAACGAAATGCTCGGTTCGATGCTCAACACCATCCATAACTTGCGCTACTACCAGCGCGTCATGGCTGATTTGCGCGCGGCAATCGAAGCGGGTACATTGACGACCTTTGTGGAAGGCTTCTATGCACGGCGCGGCTTGCCGGTGCCTCCCCTTGCGGGACCTGAAACCTGATAACTAACCGCCACCGGCCATGCTGAGTGGCGTCAACCGGTTCACCCATTGTTCTAACTCAGGAGTTCTCTGCAATGCTGGATTTCTTCATCTCACCAGCCCATGCCCAGGAAGCCGCCGCTGGCGGTGGTATTGCGCAAATCGTCATGCTCGTCGGCTTTGTGCTGATTTTCTACTTCCTGCTGTGGCGCCCCCAGGCAAAACGTGCCAAGCAGCACCGTCAGCTGGTCTCCAGCCTGGCCAAGGGTGATGAAGTGGTCATCGGTGGTGGCCTGGTAGGCCGCGTGACCAAAGTCAGCGATGAGTTCCTGACCCTGGAAGTATCGGAAGGTACCGAAGTCAACGTGCAGAAGAATGCCGTGGCTGCCGTACTGCCCAAGGGCACCATTAAGTCCATCTAACGCTCGCACTTCCCCCTGCCGACTCCGTGCCAGCCACCCCGGCAGGGGTGACATGGTAGCGTCGATGGTGAACGTTGCTGTGCACAGCTTGTCTGTGCACAGCGATTCCGTTTGTAATTGAAGGCAGGGCTTGCATGCTCAACCGTTACCCCCTGTGGAAGTATCTGCTGATACTGGTCGTCCTGGTGGTTGGCCTTATCTATTCGCTTCCCAATCTATTTCCCGCCGATCCCGCCATTCAGGTGAGCGATGCCCAAGGCAACATGCTCGATGAGCGGCAAATCAATCGCGTCGAACAAGCGCTGACCGACAACGACATTGCCATCAAGGCCGTGGAAGAGGTCGACGGGCAGTGGTTGATTCGTTTGCAGAGCAACGATGACCAGCTGAATGCGCGTGATATCGCGGCCGACGTGCTGGGTAGCGGTGCCACCGTTGCCTTGAACCTGGCGGAAGCCACGCCCGGTTGGCTGCAGGCCTTCTCCGCCACACCCATGACGCTGGGTCTGGACCTGCGCGGCGGCGTTCACTTCCTGCTGGAAGTCGATATGGAAGCGGCCCTGACCCAGCGCCTGGAAGTCAATGCCAGCGCCATTCGTGAACTGCTGCGTGGCGAGCGTATCCGCTACCGCAATACGGAGATCGCCGAGCGCTCGCTGTCCATCGATTTTGCCAGCAGCGAAGATCGCGACGCAGCTCGCCGATTGATCAGCCGCGACTTCCCCAACTTCGATTACAGCAACCAGGGCGATGGCCGAGCCTCCCGTCTGGTCATGTCACTCAGCGACGCAACGGTCAGCGAGATTCAGGACTATGCGGTCAACCAGAACCTGACCACCCTGCGTAACCGTGTCGACGAGCTGGGCGTAGCCGAGCCAATGGTACAGCGCCAGGGCCCCAGCCAGATCGTGGTCGAGCTGCCCGGCATTCAGGACACGGTGGCGGCCAAGCGCATCGTCGGCGCCACGGCCAACCTGGAGTTCCGTCTGGAAGCGCGTAACGACACGCCCGACATGGAAACCGAGCGCTTCGACTTCCGTAACGACAGCGGCCGTTCTGCGGACCTGATGCGGGACGTGATCATTACCGGTGACAGCGTTTCCAGCGCCAGCCACAGCTTCGATGAAAATGGCCGCCCACAGGTCAACATCAACCTGGATGGCACCGGCGGTACATTGATGAACCGCGCCACGCGCACCAACATCGGGCGCAACATGGCGGTGCTGTTCATCGAGCACAAGAGCGAAGACCGCGTCGAGACCGACCCGGAGACTGGCGAGCAGACCATCATTCGCGAGCCCTACACGGAGCGCGGCTTGATCAGCCTGGCGACCATCCAGAGCGCACTGGGCAACAGCTTCCGCATTACCGGGCTCGACTCGCCCACCGAAGCTGCCGAACTGGCCCTGCTGCTGCGCTCAGGCTCTCTGGCTGCGCCCATCTACTTCGTGCAGGAACGTACCATCGGCCCAAGCCTGGGTCAGGAGAACATCGAGCGCGGCCTGCTCTCGGTTCAGATTGGCCTGCTGCTGGTGGTGATGTTCATGCTGATCCGCTACAAGGTGTTCGGCATCTTCGCCAACGTGGCGCTGGCGCTCAACCTGACCCTGCTGATTGCCGTGATGTCGATGCTGGGGGCCACCCTCACCTTGCCGGGTATTGCTGGTATCGTGCTGACTCTGGGTATGGCGGTGGATGCCAACGTGTTGATCTTCGAACGCATACGCGAGGAGCTGCGCAACGGCCTGTCGATTCAACAAGCCATTCATGCGGGTTACGAGCGTGCCTTCACCTCGATCGTGGATGCCAATATCACCACCCTGCTGGTGGCCATCATCCTGTTCTCGATTGGTACTGGCCCGGTCAAAGGCTTCGCGGTCACGCTCTCCATCGGTATCCTGACCTCGATGTTCACGGCCCTGCTGGTCACGCGCGCCATGGTCAACCTCACCTATGGCAGCAAGCCCGTCAAGAAGCTCTGGATCTGATCTCGTGAAGCAGACATACGCGCTCCGCACAGAATTGAAGAGGTGGTAATGAAACCCCTATCGCAGCTACGCATCGACTTCATGGGACGACGCAACCTTGCGTTCATCGTCTCGGCGGTGATGCTGATCGTCTCTATCGGTGCTATCGTTGTTCAGCAGCTCAACCTGGGGCTGGACTTCACGGGCGGCACCCTGGTCGAAGTACGTTACGGTGCCGCACCGTCGCTGGATGCCATTCGCCAACTGCTGGAAAACAGCGGTTTTCAGGATGTGTCCGTGCAAACCTTCGGTGCTTCCACCGAAATCCTGATTCGCCTGCAGCAGGCCTTTGACCCCGACATCGGCAGCGAGATCGTCGGACTGCTGCGCGCCGAAGGCGCTGACGTCAACCTGGTCCGCGCAGAGTTCGTGGGTGCTCAGGTAGGCGAGCAACTGCGCGACCAGAGCGGCATGGGCATGCTGGTAGCCCTCGGCGTCGTGATGGTTTACGTGGCCTTGCGCTTTCAGTACAAGTTCGCCATCGGCGCCCTGCTGGCATTGATGCACGACGTGATCATCGTGGTGGGCATCTTCGCGCTGTTCCAGCTCGACTTCAACCTGACGGTACTGGCGGCCCTGCTCGCGGTTATCGGCTACTCCCTCAACGATACCATCGTGGTATACGACCGTATCCGGGAAGCCATTCGTACGTCGCGTATCGATGACATGCCACAAATCATCAACGAAGCGATCAATGCCACCCTATCCCGTACGCTGGCAACGTCCGGCACCACCATCCTGGTACTGCTGGCCCTGCTGATGTTGGGCGGCGACATGATCAACAATTTCGCCATCGCATTGCTGATAGGCGTGGGTGTGGGTACGTTCTCCTCCATCTACATCTCTGGCGCCCTGCTGATTCCGCTCAAGCTTTCTCGGGAAGACCTGATCCCGACCAGGAAAGAGAGCGATGAAGAGGAAGAAGAGCTGCCGTAAGGCACGAATGCTCTCTTCAGCAAAAGGCCTTGCCGCTTACGCGACAAGGCCTTTTTCATATCACCAGGGAACTGACATTACGCTCAGAAATGCGGCGCCAGCTGTTTGATCAGTGCTTTATAGAGGCGCGGGCCAGCGGCCATCAGTTGGCCTTCTGCGGTGACGGTGGGCTGGCCGTTGGGCGTGCCCATCAGCGCGCCAGCTTCTTTCAGCAGCAGCGTACCGACCTGCATGTCCTGCTCTTCCAGGCCCAGGACGAACACGCTGTCGACGCGGCCAGCGGCCAGTTCGCAAATGTCCAGCAGGCCAGAGCCGGTGGCGACCAGGGTTTCCACCTGGGGGGCCAGTTGCTGCGCCACAGTCAGGTAGGCAGGCAGATGGCTGGGGCGCAGCCAGGCTTCCGGCAGGCTCATGGCCATGCGGGTACCAGGAATGGCCGTGGGCTTGCTCACGCGCATACGTTTGTCGTTGTGCTGGGCACCACGGCCACGACTGGCGATGTATTCGTCATCGCCAAAGGGAGAGACCACCACCGCGTGTTCGGGGCGACCCTTGATGAGACACACCACTGAGAGTGCAAAGCCCTTGCCTGCCACGGCCAGATTGGAGTAGCCGTGAAGGGGTTCGATCTTCCAAACGATCTCTTCGCCTTCGCCTTTACCCGCCTGATGGGGGGTGTAGCGGCCGGAGAAGCCATGCTGCGGATAGCCGCGCTGCAGTTGCTGAACGATGGTGGCTTCGGCCTTGCGGGCCGTGTCTTCCAGCAGGCGGTCAAGATTGAATTCTTCGTGGGCGTTTTCGATACGCTCACGAACACGCAAAAAATGTTCAACCGCGCTACGCGCAGCGCGCAGCGTAAATTGGACCATTGGATTCATGATCGGGCCTTGTCACAGTGATGTTAAAGAACGGGGCAGGCGCAGGACACCTTAATGGCGGGCAATTCTATCAGAGGCCCCTCGGGCATGCCATCGACTCGTGCTAAACTGCGCCTTTTACGTCGTGAACCGGGCTTATCATGCTTGACCGCATTCGAATCGTTCTTATTGGCACCAGCCATCCTGGCAATATTGGCGGCGTGGCGCGCGCCATGCACAACATGGGCCTGGCGGATCTGGCGCTCGTCGCCCCCCGCTGCGACGTGCTCACCCAGGAGAGCATCTCTCGGGCGTCAGGGGCCGACCATCTGCTCCATCAGGCAGCCATTCATGCCACGCTGGAAGATGCCGTGGCCGACTGCACCCTGGCCGTGGGTGCCAGCGCTCGCTCACGTACGCTGCCCTGGCCGATGATCTCCCCCCGAGCGCTGGCCGAGCGCCTGCCAGCCGAGTGCCGCCCTGCCAACGCGCGCATCGCGCTGGTGTTTGGGCGCGAGGACAGCGGCTTGACCAATGCCGAGCTGCAGCGCTGCCATGCCCACGTACACATTCCCACCAATGCGGATTTCAGCTCGCTGAACCTGGCGGCGGCGGTACAGGTACTCGCCTACGAGTGCCGCATGGCCTGGCTGACGCAAGCCGACGCGCCTCCCGCTCAAGAGGATGACGAAGCAGTCGCGCTGGCGTCCCACGAAGAGCTGGAGCGGTACTTCGAGCATCTGGAGCGCACGCTGATCGCCATCGAGTTTCACGACCCCGCACAGCCGCGCCAGTTGATGGCGCGCCTGCGCCGCCTGTACCTGCGTGCTCGCCCCGAAAAAATGGAGATGAACATTCTGCGCGGCATCCTGTCGGCCACGGAAAAGGCCGCCCAGCCGAACACAACGCCGCGCTGAGAGGCGTTATCGTCGCCCCATGGCCTAAACTTGAAGTTATCCAGTGGCGCCCCCACATTTGGGGGCCGACCCAAACACAGCCTGCCACGCTGCCGCTTTTACGCCCAAGGACACTCCCATGTTTCAACGCCTGCGCGAAGACATCAACAGCGTATTCGACCGCGACCCAGCGGCACGCAACTTTCTCGAAGTCTTGACCAACTACCCGGGCCTGCATGCCCTGCTGCTGCACCGTTGTGGCCACTGGCTATGGAAGAAGAACTTCAAGTGGCTGGCGCGCACGGTATCTACCTTCTCCCGCTGGATGACCGGTATCGAGATTCACCCCGGCGCCACCATTGGTCGGCGCTTCTTTATCGATCACGGCATGGGCGTGGTGATCGGCGAAACCGCCCAGGTCGGCGACAACGTGACGCTCTACCAGGGGGTCACGCTAGGCGGCACCAGCTGGAATAAAGGCAAGCGTCACCCCACCCTGGAAGATGGCGTGATCGTCGGGGCTGGCGCCAAGATCCTGGGGCCGTTCACGGTTGGGGCCGGCGCCAAGATTGGCTCCAACGCCGTGGTCACCAAAGAGGTGCCTGCCGGTGCAACGGTGGTCGGTATTCCTGGCAAGATCGTCAAGCGCGCCGAGCCCGATATCGAGGAAGCGCTGGATATCGACCCGGCCCGACGCGAAGCCATCTGCCAGAAATTCGGCTTCGATGCCGGCGTCAGCCAGGACATGCCCGACCCAGTGGCACGCTCCATGCAGGCCATGCTGGACCATATGCACGCCGTGGACGAGCGTATCGAACGCATGTGCTCTACCCTGCGCAAGCTGGATGCCAGCTACCGTGACGGCCAACTGCCCGAACTGAAAGATGAGGACTTCGCCGACATCCTGGATGAGGCCGATACCGGCTGCCCCGGACTGGGTAAGACGCGCAGTGAAGCAGTGGATACCGCTGACGACACCAACAGCCGTCCCAATAGTTGACCAAAGCACTCAGGATTTCCATAATGGCGCTACACTTGCCGCCAGTGCGCTGAGGCTCAGCGACGAGGTACCTGTTATGCGCTTGACGACCAAAGGCCGATACGCCGTTACCGCCATGCTGGATCTGGCGATCAATACGCCACAAGGCCCCACCAGCCTGGGCGATATATCCCAGCGCCAGGAGATCTCGCTCTCGTATCTGGAACAGCTGTTTGCGCGGCTGCGGCGCAGCGGGCTGGTCTCCAGCGTGCGTGGTCCGGGCGGCGGTTATCTTCTTGCCAGACCTGCCACCGAGATCAGCGTGTCCCAGGTCATCGATGCGGTCAATGAAACCGTCGATGCCACCCGCTGCCAGGGGCTTTCCGACTGCCAGCAGGGCGACACTTGCCTGACCCACCACTTGTGGTGCGAACTTTCGGGTCAGATACGCCACTTTCTGGATGACGTGACGCTGGCGCAGCTGATGCAGCGCCCGGACGTCATTCGCATTGCCGCTCGACAGAAGCAGCGCGCCGACGCCGGGATCCTTGCTTCGTCCCCCCTGACGCCACTCACTGCCCGTTGGAAATCAAGCCCATGACCGCCACCCCCTCACTGCCCATTTACCTCGATTATGCCGCCACTACGCCGGTAGATGAGCGCGTGGCCGAGGTGATGACCCGCTACCTGACCGTCGACCAACTGTTTGCCAACCCGGCATCGCGTAGCCACATGCTGGGCTGGCAGGCAGAGCAGGTGGTGGAGCAGGCACGGTGCCAGGTGGCCGACCTGATTCATGCCGACCCCCGCGAGATCGTGTGGACCAGCGGTGCTACCGAAGCCAACAACCTGGCGCTGATCGGCTTCATGCGCGCCAATCGCCAGCGCGGCATGCACCTGGTCACTTCGTCCATCGAACACAAGGCGGTGGTGGATACCGCCAGGGCGCTGGAAAGCGAAGGCTTCGAGGTCACCTGGCTCAAGCCCCAGCGGGACGGGCGCATCACCCCCGAACAGCTGCGCGAGGTCATGCGGGATGACACCGCCCTGGTCTCGCTGATGGCAGTGAACAACGAGCTGGGCAGCATCAACGACATCGCGGCGCTGGCCGCCGTGGCCCACGACTTTGGCGCAGCCTTCCATACCGATGCCGCTCAGGCGGTAGGACGCATCCCGCTGGACGTGGTCGAACAGCATATCGACTTGATGTCGCTGTCTGCCCATAAAGCCTATGGCCCCAAGGGGGTCGGCGCTCTGTACGTGAAACGCCACCCGGACATACGTGTCGAAGCGCTGATTCACGGCGGCGGGCACGAGCGTGGTATGCGTTCCGGCACCCTGCCCACCCATCAGATTGCGGGTATGGGAGAAGCCTTTACCGTCATGCAACAGCAGCAGGCCCAGGATCAGGCCCATGTTGCCGCCCTTCGCGAGCAGTTGCTGAATGGCCTGAGCACGCTGGACGGCGTCATCCCCAACTCGCCCCAGCAGCACGGGGTGCCCAATATTCTCAATCTCGCTTTCGAGGGCGTCGATGGCGAAGCGCTGTTGATGGCTCTGCGCGACGTCGCCGTGTCCACGGGCTCTGCCTGCAACTCGGCCAGCGTCGACCCCTCTTACGTCCTGCTGGGCATCGGAACGCCCCGTCGGCTGGCGCTCTCTTCGCTGCGCTTGAGCTTTGGACGGTTTACCCAGCCAGCCGATATCGACCACGCACTGACATTATTGCACCACGCCGTCAGCGGCCTGCGTGCTTCGGCGCGCCAGACCACTACGCCTGGCCGCTGACCGACCGACTTTTCAAGGAGAGTGCTCCATGGCAACGCTTAACATTTCCCCCGCCGCCGCCGAGCAGATCCACCGCGTCCTCGAAGAGCGCGGCAAGGGGCTTGGCCTTCGGGTATCCGTCAAACCCAGCGGCTGTTCGGGCTACAGCTACGTGCTCGACTTTGCCGACGAGGCTCAGCCGGATGACGTGCACTTCGAGTCCCACGGGGCCAGCGTCTATGTGGCCACCGATGCTGTCGAGATGCTGGACGGCAGCGAAGTGGATTACGTCAGCGAAGGGCTCAATCGCTTCTTCCGCTTCAACAACCCCAACGTCAAGGATCAGTGCGGCTGCGGTGAAAGCTTTACCGTTTAAGCACTCTTTGACGTCACTCATCGGTATTCATCCCCTGCGTGAGACGCTATAATCGCGGCCACTCGGCCTGCGGCATAGCCTATGGACGCAGCCGGACATACTTCTCTGTGCCGCCCAGGCTTGCCGGGGCGGCAATTTCTGCTTTATCCCTTTCCAGGAGATTTCTGCATGGCGATTGAACGTACTCTTTCCATCATCAAGCCCGATGCCGTGGCCAAGAATGCCATCGGTGACATCATCGCACGCTTCGAAAAGGCTGGCCTGAAAGTGGTCGCGGCCAAGATGCTGCACCTTTCCGAAGAGAAAGCCGGTGGTTTCTACGCCGAGCACAAAGAGCGCCCTTTCTTCAAGGATCTGGTCGGCTTCATGACCTCTGGTCCGGTCGTCGTACAGGTGCTGGAAGGGGAAGGCGCCATTGCCAAGAACCGTGAACTGATGGGGGCTACCAACCCGAAAGAAGCCGCTCCGGGCACCATCCGCGCCGACTTCGCGGAAACAATCGACGCCAACGCTGTCCATGGTTCCGACTCAGCCGAAAGCGCTGCACGCGAAATTAGCTACTTCTTCGGTAACGACGAAATCTGCCCGCGCTAAACCAGCGCTGCCGTTTCAACATTCGTTGCCGGCCATTTTTGCGGGGGCCTGGCCCCCGCCTCTTTCTGAACGCTGACCGCCATGACTACCACTGCCGCCCCATCATCACCGTCTTCCCTCGCCACGCCTGACCTTGCCTCGCAGGCGGAGCCCGCACGCCAGAACCTGCTGGGGCTTTCCCGTGAGCAAATGGAAGTCTTCTTTTCCTCCATTGGTGAGAAGAAATTCCGTGCCACCCAGGTCATGAAGTGGATCCACCAGGAGGGCGTCGATGACTTTGCCGTGATGACCAACCTGTCCAAACCGCTGCGCGACAAGCTCGCTCAGGTGGCCGAGATTCGCGGCCCAGGCGTCGTGTATGAAGGCACCTCCAGCGACGGCACGCGCAAGTGGGTGCTCGAAGTGGAAGATGGCAGCTATGTCGAGACGGTGCTGATCCCGGCAGAGAACGGTAAACGACGCACCCTGTGCGTATCGTCACAGGTCGGCTGTTCGCTGGATTGCAGCTTCTGCTCCACGGGCAAACAGGGCTTCCAGCGTAACCTGACGGCTGCAGAGATCATTGGCCAGGTGTGGGTAGCGCAACGCAGCGTCGGCCCTCGGCGGGACACCGCCAACCGTCCGGTGACCAACGTGGTCATGATGGGCATGGGCGAACCGCTGTTGAATTTCGACAACGTCGTGCCCGCCATGAAGCTGATGCTCGACGACAACGGCTATGGCCTCTCCAAGCGCCGCGTCACCCTGTCCACCTCGGGCGTCGTGCCGATGATGGATAAACTCGGCGATGAGATCGACGTCAGCCTGGCGATTTCGCTGCACGCCTCCACCGATGAGCTGCGTAACGAACTCGTCCCGATCAACCGCAAGTACAACATTCGTGCCTTGCTGGATGCCTGTCATCGCTATTTGTCCAAATGCCCGGACAATCGTCAGGTGACCATCGAGTACACCTTGATCAAGGACGTGAATGATCAGCAGGAACACGCCGAACAGCTGGCCGCGCTCCTCAAGGAGCTGCCCTGCAAGATCAACCTGATTCCCTTTAACCCGTTTCCCAATTCGGGTTATGAAAAGCCCTCGCGCAACCAGGTCATGCGTTTTCAGCAATGGCTTTATGACCTGGAGTACAACGCCACTGTCCGTACCACCCGTGGGGATGACATCGATGCCGCCTGCGGGCAGCTGGTCGGACGCGTAAAGGACCGCACCAAGCGCAGTGCGCGCTATATTCAATCGGTTCAACTGGATGCAGACTAAGGCCGCTGTCTTGACTTCCACACAACACAGCGCTTTGATGGACACGTTTTTTTACTAACGTCATTAGTGTGAGCAAGGCCGCACTGTTCAAGAGGACATACATGATCGGTCATCGCAGGTGCTTCTCCTTTTTCAGAGTGCCCATGCTGTCCGTCCTTGCTGGCAGCCTGCTGCTGGCAGGCTGTGCAACCTCGACGCCCACGTTCAATGAAAGCAATCCCGACGCCGCCGATGCCTATGCCCAGCTGGGAGTGGCCTACCTGGAGCGTGACAATCTGCCCCGCGCCCTGAACGCGCTGGATCGTGCGCTGGAACTGGATGCCCGCCACCCAGAGGCACTTCAGGCGATTGCGCTGGTCTATCAGCAGCAGGGGGAGCGTGAGCTGGCCAACCGCTATTTCCAGCAGGCCCTGAACGTCTCGCCCTCGTTCACGCGAGGACGTAACAACTACGCCGCATTCCTGTATCAACAGGGGCGTTACCCGGAGGCCTGCGAGCAGTTGGAAATCGCCTCCGAAGATGCACAATACGCCAGTCGTGCCCAGCTATTCACCAACCTGGGACAGTGCTACCTGGCGACTGACGAATTTGACAAGGCGCGCGACCGTTTGCAGCGCGCCCAGAGTATCGACCCGCGCAATACACGCGGGTATTTAATGTTAGCCGAACTGGAAGTTTCGCAGGGCCGCTACGATCAGGCCTGGGAGCCACTGCAAAGCTACCTGCAGCTGGCAGGCCCCGACCCGGCAGCGTTGGAAATGGCGGTGGATATCGCCCTCGCCCGTGGCGACACAGCCACGGCAGACGAATACCAACGCCTGCTGGCCCCTTGATCACTGCCCTGACCACCTAATTTTTGAAGGATGCTCAGCCATGAGCGAGACACCGTTACACGATAGCGTTACCCCCACCAGCACCGCTGGCGAACTGCTCTCACGCCAACGCGAAGCGCTGGGGGTGCCCATCAGTGATGCTGCCCGTGTACTCAACCTGCGCACCGCTGTGGTCGAAGGCCTGGAAAAAGACAACTACGAAGAAATTCCCGTCACGGCCTACCGCCGCGGCTACCTACGCTCCTATGCAAAATATCTGGGGCTTGATGAACGGCTGGTACTGGAGGCGTATCAAGCGCGCCACGGGGGCAGTGAGTCCGAACGCAAGGTCACGCCCGTTGCCGTCACCCGCCCACCGTCAAAGGTGGGCGCCTGGCTATTCAAGCTGGTCACCCTGTTGGTGATCGTGGGCCTGATTGGCGTTACCGTCGCCTGGTGGCAGAGCCGTGGTGGCAGCGAACCCCCGAGCATGGGTACGTCTTCCACGCTGGAAGAGGATGCCGCCGACACTACAACGCCCCCACCCGCCGAACCGGTGGTCGAACCTACGCCGGTGGTGATTCCGCCCATGATCGACGAACCCCAGGTCAGCATGGATGACGAAGTCGCCGACACCGACGCCACCGATGCCCCAGCCAAGCCCGCGACCGATGTCGCCGAGGTACAAGCGCCGGAAGCAGCGGCAGAAGACACCGCGCCGGAGCCCGTCGCCAACCCCAACCTGCTGGAGTTGACGTTCAACGAGCAGTCCTGGACCGAAATTTTCGATGCCAACAACCAGCGCGTTTTCGTTGGCCTGCAAGCGCCTGGCACCACGGCCAGCGTCGAGGGTACCCCGCCTTTTCGTTTGACGATCGGTAATGCCACCGGTGTCGAGCTGCGTTATCAAGGCGATACCGTCAACCTGGCGCAACGTGCGGGTGCCAACAATGTTGCCCGCTTTACCCTGGGAGAGTGACCCGTCCTATGCACGCCCCTTCTCCGATCAAACGTCGCCCCTCGCGCCAGATACAGGTTGGTAGCGTTGCCGTGGGCGGCGACGCCCCGATTGCCGTTCAGAGCATGACCAACACCAACACCCTGGATGTGGATGCCACGGTGGGCCAGATCCAGCAGTTGGAAAAAGCCGGTGCCGACATCGTCCGCGTGTCGGTTCCCGACATGGACGCCGCCGAAGCCTTCGGCAAGATCAAGCAGCGGGTCGACGTACCGCTGGTGGCCGACATCCACTTCGACTACAAGATTGCCCTGCGAGTCGCCGAGCTGGGCGTGGACTGCCTGCGCATCAACCCCGGCAATATTGGCCGCGAAGACCGCGTCCGTGCGGTGGTCAGCGCGGCCCGCGAACACGGCATTCCGATTCGCATTGGCGTCAATGCCGGCTCGCTGGAAAAGGACCTGCAAAAGAAGTACGGCGAGCCTACGCCCGCTGCGCTGGTCGAGTCGGCCATGCGCCATATCGACTACCTGGATCGGCTCGACTTCCAGGAGTTCAAGGTCAGCGTCAAAGCCTCGGACGTGTTCATGGCCGTGGCTGCCTACCGCGACCTGGCCACCCGTATCGAGCAGCCGCTGCACCTGGGCATTACCGAAGCGGGTGGCCTGCGCTCGGGCACGGTCAAGTCATCGATTGGTCTCGGCATGCTGTTGATGGATGGTATCGGCGATACCATTCGCGTCTCGCTGGCCGCCGACCCGGTGGAAGAGATCAAGGTCGGCTTCGACATGCTCAAGAGCCTGAAGCTGCGTGCCAAGGGCATCAACTTCATCGCCTGCCCCAGCTGCTCACGGCAGAATTTCGATGTCATCAGCACCATGAACCAGTTGGAAGAGCGCCTGGAAGACATCATGACCCCGCTGGATGTCTCGGTGATTGGCTGCGTGGTCAACGGTCCCGGCGAAGCCAAGGAGACCGATATCGGGCTGACCGGTGGTTCGCCCGCCAACCTGGTCTACATCGACGGCAAACCTGCCAGCAAGCTGCGTAACGACCATCTGGTGGATGACCTGGAAAAGCTGATCCGCGACAAGGTACGCCAGAAAGAGCAGCAGCAAGAGAACATGATTGCACGCAGCGTTTGACACCTGCGTTGCCTGCAACAGGCGGCACGCCTTGCGCCTCGCGCTGCCGCCCAGACAAGGAGTTTTCATTGAGCAAGTCCGCCGCTAAAAAGATTCAAGCCATCCGTGGAATGAACGACCTATTGCCCAGCGACAGCCCTCGCTGGCAATTTTTTGAGGCCAAGGTACGCCACTTGATGCAGCGCTACGGCTTTGATGAAATCCGTACGCCCATTGTGGAGCAGACCGCCCTGTTTGCCCGTTCCATCGGGGAAGTCACCGATATCGTCGAAAAAGAGATGTACACCTTCGACGACCGCAACGGCGACAGCCTGACCCTGCGTCCGGAAGGCACCGCCAGCTGTGTACGCGCCGCCATGGAGCATGGCCTGCTGCACAACCAGACCCAGCGGCTTTGGTACCAGGGCCCGATGTTCCGCCATGAGCGGCCCCAGAAAGGGCGCTACCGTCAGTTCCATCAGGTGGGCGTGGAAACCTATGGCTTCGACGGCCCGGACATCGATGCCGAAGTAATTCTGCTCTCTGCCCGCCTATGGCAAGAGCTGGGCCTTCTCGAACATGTCACTCTGGAACTGAACTCTCTGGGCTCCAGCGACGCCCGCGCAGCCTACCGCGACAAGTTGGTGGCGTACTTCGAGCAGCACCATGCGCTACTGGATGAAGACTCCAAGCGTCGCCTGACCAGCAATCCGCTGCGCATTCTGGATTCCAAGAATCCCGACATGGCCGAGATGCTGAACGCCGCGCCACAGCTGATGGATCACCTGGACGACGCCTCCCGGGAGCACTTCGAGCAGCTCAAGGCCATGCTCGACGCGGCCAACATTCCCTACGTGGTCAACCCGCGCCTGGTGCGGGGCCTGGACTACTACTGCCGTACGGTGTTCGAGTGGACCACCACGGCGCTGGGCAGCCAGGGCACCGTCTGTGCCGGTGGCCGCTACGATGGGCTGGTCGAACAGCTGGGCGGCAAGCCCACACCTGCCGTGGGCTTTGCCATGGGGATCGAGCGGCTGATTCTGCTGCTGGAAACCCTCGACCTGGTGCCGGAAGAAGCGCTGGGCGGCTGCGACGTCTACCTGGTGCCGATGGATGACAGCGCCACCGTGGCAGCTCTCACCCTGGCAGAGCAGCTGCGCAGCGCGCTGCCCGACCTGCGCCTGCAGCTGCACTGCGGTGGCGGCAGCTTCAAGAGCCGCATGAAAAAGGCCGACAAAAGCGCCGCGCCCATCGCCATCCTGCTGGGTGAAGACGAGCTGGCGCAGCAAACGGCGACTGTGAAGTTCCTGCGCGACGACCGTGAGCAGCAGCAGGTAGCCCAGGAGGGTTTGGCCAGCACGCTGAGCGACCTGCTGGCCGCTACGCCAGGCAACGCGACCCACTAAATGCTGCCCACCCAGCGTCTCGGGTGGGTAGATGAATACCTGTCAGCCGCTACGGCGGCTGGGTGATTGAATAGGAGGCCGCCCGTGGCGGATCTGAGAAGCGAAGAAGAACAGCTGGACGTCGTCAAGCGCTGGTGGAAAGAGAACGGCACCTCGCTGATTGCTGGAGCGGTGCTGGCTGCCGCCGGTGTGTTCGGCTGGAATGCCTGGCAGAACTACCAGGAAGGCCAGTCGGAAGCGGCCTCTGCCCGCTATCAGCAGCTGGTGACCATCACGGCCGCCAACTCGCTGGAAGAGGAGCAGCGCGCGGCGGCGAGAGAGCTGATCGGCGAGCTGACCGACCAGCATGGCCGCACCCTGTATGCCGAACTTGCCCAGCTGCTGGAGGCCCGCCTGGCCGTGCAGGAAGGCGATCTGACCGCGGCCAAAGCAGCCCTCGAAAGGGTCGCCGACAGCTCATCACGCCGCTACGTCCAGAGCCTGGCCTGGCTGCGTCTGGCACGTATCGAAATCGCTGAAGGCAACCCGGAAGCGGCCCTGGCACTGCTGGACCAACCGATCACCGACACCCTGGCCGCCCAACAGGCCAACGTACGCGGCGATGCCTATCTGGCTCTGAACCAGCCCGAGCAAGCGCGCGAGGCGTGGCAAGCCGCGCTGGAAATTGCCCAAACGCAGAACCAGCCGCTTTATGGCGTGCAGTTCAAGCTCGACGATATCGGCGCCGAGGAGGCGAATCAGTGATGACCCACAGCCTGTTAAAACCGCTTTTTTCCACCTCGCTGATGCGTGCCACGTTGGGCGCCGTTGCACTGGCGCTGTTGGCCGGCTGCGCCAGCAAGGGAGAGCCTGCCTACACGCCCAAGGAGCTGCGTAGCTTCGATGAAACCTCGTCGCTGGATAGCCAGTGGCGGCGCAATGTCGGCGACGGTTTTGGTCGTGCCCGCTACCCGATTGCCCCGGCGCGTGAAGGCGATACCGTGTTTGCCGCCGATGCCAATGGCCTGGTCGCGGCCTTCGATGCCGACAGCGGAGAGCGTGAGTGGCAAATAGAACTGGACACCCCCATCTCCAGTGCGCTCTACGCCGTGGCCGGTCAGGTTTACCTGGGCACTCGCAACGGCGAAGTGATTGCCCTGAGCCAGCGTGACGGCAGCGTGAGCTGGCGTTCGCGCGTGTCCAGCGAAGTGCTGGCCGCCCCCCAGGCCAACCAGCAACTGCTGCTGGTACAGAGCATCGACGGCCAGATAACGGCCCTCGATCGCGCCAGCGGCGAAGAGCGCTGGGTCTACACCAGCTCTCAGCCTGCGCTGACCCTGCGCGGCACGGGCACGCCCATGGTCATCGATCCGGTTACCTTCGTCGGTCTGGCCAATGGTCGCCTGGCCACCCTGGATAACCGCAGCGGCCAGCCGCTCTGGGAAATGCAAATCGCCACGCCACGTGGTCGTAGCGATGTCGAACGTCTGGTGGACCTCTCTGGCCAGCCGGTACTGAGCCCGGATGGCCGCCTGTTCGTCACTAGCTACAACGGCCGGGTGGTGGCGCTGGAAGCCACTCAAGGCGGCACGCTGTGGGAAGCCAACATTTCCAGCCGCCACACCCCTATTCTGGTCGGCAACCTGCTGCTGGTGGTGAGCGACAATAGCCACGTCATTGCTCTGGATGCCAATAGCGGTCAGGAAGTATGGCGTAATACGGATCTGGAAGATCGCTGGCTGACGGCACCCGCTTTTGCGGATGGCCGTCTTGTGGTGGGTGACTTCGAAGGTTATCTGCACCTGCTGGATGCCCGTGAAGGCAACCTGGTAGGCCGGACTCGCATCCACAGCTCCGGTATCAGCGTGCGCCCGGTCACTGAAGGCAGCACCATTCATGTCCAGGCCAACAATGGTCGCCTGGAAACCCTGGAAGTTTCTCCATGACACCCGTCATTGCTTTAGTGGGTCGCCCCAATGTGGGTAAATCGACCCTGTTCAACCGCCTTACCCGCTCGCGCGACGCGCTGGTGGCGGATTTTCCCGGCCTGACCCGCGACCGTAAATACGGCAACGGGATGCTGGGTAGCAAGGCCTATACCGTGATCGACACGGGCGGCATCAGCGGCGACGAGGAAGGCATCGACGCCGCCATGGCAGAGCAGTCACTGGCCGCCATCGACGAAGCAGACATCGTGCTGTTTCTGGTGGATGCCCGAGCGGGGCTCAACGTGGCCGACGAGGCCATCGCCAATCACCTGCGTGTCAATCAGAAGAAAACCTGGCTGGTGGTCAACAAGACCGATGGGCTCGAAGAGCACTCTGCCATGGCCGACTTCTGGAAGCTGGGCCTGGGCGACCCGTGGCCCATCGCCGCCGCCCACGGGCGCAACGTGTCGCTGCTCATCGATACCGTGCTGGAACCCTACCCCGAGCGCGACCCGACCATTCCTGCCGACACCGGCACGAAAGGCATTCGTATCGGTGTGATTGGCCGCCCGAACGTGGGCAAGTCCACGCTGGTCAACCGGCTGCTGGGTGAAGACCGCGTTGTAGTGTTCGATGAGGCAGGCACCACTCGCGATGCCATCGAGATCCCCTTCGAGCGTAACGGCCACCCCTATGTGTTGATCGACACGGCCGGGATACGTCGACGCAAGAACGTGCGTGAAATTGCCGAGAAGTTCTCCATCATCAAGACGCTGGACGCCATCAAGGAGAGCCATGTGGCGGTGATGGTGCTGGATGCCCGCAGCGGTCTAGTCGAACAGGATCTGCACCTGCTGGACTACGTCCTGACCACGGGCCGCGCCCTGGTGCTGGCAGTGAACAAGTGGGACGGGCTGGAAAGCGAAGCCAAGGAGAAGATGCGAGCGGACATCAAGCGCCGCCTGGGCTTCGCCGACTACGCCGAGCTGCATTTCATCTCGGCGCTGCACGGCACCGCCGTTGGCGACCTCTACCCCTCCATCGAGCGGGCCTTCAAGGCAGCCAATGCCCACTGGTCCACCAACCGCCTGACCACGCTATTGCAAGATGCGGTCAGTCAGCACCCGCCCCCCATGGTCAATGGTCGGCGGATCAAGCTGCGCATGGCCCACCAGGGCGGCAGCAACCCACCCATCATCGTGGTCCACGGTAACCAGACCGAATCGCTGCCCGAGGCCTACCGCCGCTACCTGATCAACACCTTCCGCAAGGTACTGAAGGTACGCGGCACGCCCATGCGCTTCGAGTTCCGCTCAGGCAGCAACCCTTTCGACAAGATGGCAGGTGCCAGCGACAAGGAAAAAGCCAAGAAACGCGAGCTGAACCGCACCAGGGAAGCCCGCAAGAGCCGCCGCTAGGTGCTGCTCGAAAACTGGCCCCGCCTGCATCGCCCGCCTATATGGCGGGCGATGGCTTTTCGGGTTTTACGACCAGCACAACGCTCGGTGCCAACAAATCCGCTTGACAGCCATGGGCGGTGGCCCTCAAATAGCGGCGCTTTCGAGCATCCGCTACACTGACCTTTTGCCCTTTCTCTGGGGGAAACACATGCACCATGCCCTTCGCCGTGGCCGCAGCCTGATTCTGCTGCTGCTCGCTGCTCTACTGACCGGCTGCCTTGCGCTGCCACAAACCGGCCTGTTTGCCTTCCGGCTGGCCGTTACTTCTCTGGGAGTCGAAGAGGTACGCATCGGGCCATACAGCGTGAATGCCGGCCTGGATACCAGCGACCTGACTCGCTTACTGGCTTCGAGCCTGGGCGCTGGCAGCCTGCCAGTGCAGGCCACCCTGGCCATGGGCCTGGGGCTACCGGCAGGCATGCCCGCCGTGGAAATGTCCGGGTTTCGCTGGACGCTGGACATGCCGGGCGTCGACCCCGTGCAGGGGCAGTATCAACAGGACGTGACCCTCACCCCAGGCGACGACGCCAACCTGCGCCTGCCGGTGGCGTTCGATATTCTGGCCACCGACACCCAGCGCATGACGCCCATGATCGAGCTGGTCAGCCAGTTGGCAAGCCAGGGGGAACTGCCCCCCGGTAGCGAGCTGGCCATCACCCCCGGGGATCTGCGCGGCCTGGGCATGACGCTGCCCTCCGGCCTGCTGACGCCGACCATCCGCTTGAACGTCGGCGCCGATGGGCAGCTGATTCCTCAGCGCTGATCGACGCGCTGACGCTCCTCTTGCAGCCGCTTGCGGCCCACGTACTGGGCCGCAAACTGCCACGCCGTTCGGCCACTGCGCCCACCGCGCAGGGTGGCAAAACGTACGGCTTCCGCCCGCGCGCCATCGTCCCAGTCGTTACCGCTGCCCGTGCGATTGACCCAGTGCTCACACACCTCCAGGTAGGTTGCCTGGCTGAACGGATAAAAGCCCAGCCACAGCCCGAAACGGTCTGACAACGAGATCTTCTCCTCCACGGCATCGCCATGGTGCAGCTCTTCACCTACCAAGCGGCTTCCCTGATTGTCTTCCATCGACTCCGGCAGCAAGTGCCGACGGTTGGAGGTGGCATACAGCAGCACGTTCTCGGGAGGGCCGGTCAAGGCACCGTCCAGCACGCTTTTCAGCGCCTTGTAGGCATCATCGTTGCCCTCGAACGACAGGTCATCGCAGTACACCACGAAGCGGTGGGGCTGATGGCGCAACTGCTCGACCAGCCGTGGCAGGCTCGCCAGGTCATGGCGGTCGACCTGGATCAGGCGTAACCCTTCACTGGCCAGAGAGTTGAGCAGCGCACGCACCACCGACGACTTGCCGCTGCCGCGGGAGCCCCACAGCAAGGCATGGTTGGCGGGCAGCCCCTGCAGAAAGGCGCGGGTGTTATCGACCAATGCCAGCTTCTGCCGTTCGATACCCAGCAGGTCGTCCAGCGTCATGCCATCTCGCGGCGGCACCGGCACCAGCTGGCCGCCCAGCGGGTGGCGCTGCCAAATGGCCGCCACATGGGTCTGCCAATCCACCGGGGTGGGCACTGGCGGCAACCAGTGGTCGATGTGATCGAGTAGCTGCGTCAGGCGCTGGCTTAATTGCGCATCCATGGTGGCCCTCAGAGTAGGTTATGATAGGAGTTGATTTACCGCTGTCAGTGGTTATCTTGTGTGCAAGGATCCCTTCTCGTCTATTAGGAAACCGTCTATGCGCTGGCTTCGTCCCTTTGCCGTCACCGCTTTGTGCGCCTCTCTGGCTGCCTGCTCCACGTCCCCCACCGGCCGTTCGCAGCTACTGCTGCTCTCGGACGACCAGCTCAATCAGATGGGGCAGCAGGCGTTCGCGCAGTACCAGCGCGACGTACCCACGGCCAACCAGGCGAGCCACCGCTACGTCCAGTGCATCACCAACGCCATCGTCGACATTCTGCCCGGCGAACAGCGCAATCTGGATTGGCAAATTCGCGTGTTCGAGTCCGAGCAGCCCAACGCCTTCGCCCTCCCAGGGGGCTACATGGGCGTCAATACCGGCATGCTGAACGTGGCCACCAACCAGGATCAGCTGGCATCGGTTATCGGCCACGAGATCGGCCACGTGCTGGCACGCCATGCCAACGAGCGCGCCTCGACCCAAAGCGCCACTTCGCTTGGCCTGTCGGTCATTTCCAGCGCCTCCGGCATGCAAACCCCGGCGGGCCAGCAGTTGATGGGCGTGCTGGGCATGGGCGCCGAGTACGGCATTTCGCTGCCCTTCTCTCGCCGCCATGAAAGCGAAGCCGATGTCATCGGCCTGCAGCTGATGGCACAGGCAGGCTTCGATCCCCGCGAAAGCGTCACTCTGTGGGAAAACATGCAGGCCGCGTCCAGCGGGGGCGCGCCCCCCGCCTGGATGTCGACGCACCCAAGCCAGGGGCAGCGCATCCAGGGCCTGCAGGCCAACATGGAGCCCGCCATGGCCAGCTTCGAAGAAGCTCGCCAAAGCGGTCGCACGCCCAACTGCCCACGCCCCTGATATACGCTCCTGACATTGAGGTTTAGATGATCCGACTGGGTTTACTGCTGCTGGTACTGCCGATTCTGGTGCTGCTGAGCGTCTATTTCTGGGAGCTGGGCGACGTGCGCGCCTGCCATCTCGAAGGGGGCTACTGGAACTACCTGGAAAGCGCCTGCCGCGAGACGCCCCAGCCGTTCGTCTCCTGGCTGGAGCGCTCTCCCTTGCTGGTGAACGGCGGCATGCTGCTCTCCGTGGTGGGGCTGGTGATGTGTATGGTGGGGTTCTACACCAAACCCCGCTAGCCGCCCGTCAATGAGTGTCGAAGCCGCGTGCGCACCTGAGACGTCTCGGGGCGCACGTTGCGCCACAGAAAGAACGACTCGGCGGCCTGCTCGACCAGCATCCCCAGGCCGTCCAGCGGCCTGGCACCCCGCGCCTCGGCCCAGCGCAGAAAGACCGTGGGCTCGGCCCCGTACATCATGTCGTAGGCCCAGCCGCCCTCGCTGAACAGCGCCTCTGGCAGCGGCGGCAGCGCGCCAGAGAGGCTGGCACTGGTACCGTTGATGACCAGATCGAACGGCCCCTCGATGGCCGCGTAACCGCTGCCGCTGATCGGCCCCAGGTCGGCGAAGGCAGCGGCCAGCTGGGTGGCTTTCTCAGCCGTCCGGTTGGCCACCTGCAGGCAGGCGGGCCCTTCCGCCAGCAGCGGCTCCAGCACGCCCCGCACGGCACCGCCAGCGCCCAGCACCAGCAGGCGCTTACCCTTCAGCGTCACTCCCTGATAGGCAAGGTCACGTACCAGCCCGACCCCATCCGTGGTATCGCCATAGGTGCGGCCATTGCCGCCGACGATCAGCGTATTGACGGCCTGCGCGCGCTTGGCCCGGTGGCTGAGCGTGTCGCACAGCGCAAAGGCATCGCCTTTGAAAGGCACGGTCACATTGGCACCGCGCCCGCCCGCCGCCACGAAGGCCTGCCAGGCACGGGCGAAGCCGTCGGTGGGGGCCAGCTGCGCGACGTACTCCATGGCCTGCTCGGTCTGGCGGGCAAACTCAGCGTGAATCATCGGAGATTTGGAGTGCTCGATGGGGTTGCCGAACACACAGTAATGGTCGCTCATGAGGTCTCTCCACGGGGCTGGCGTTGCGATTGAGGCTGGGCGTAAGGCTGCGGGGACTGGCCCGCTTCACCCAGCCAGTCACGCGGCACCAGGTAATCGTGCAGTTGCGCTTCGCGGCTGCCCTGGGCGGGCGTGAAGTCATACTCCCAGCGCGCCAGGGGCGGCATGGACATCAGAATCGACTCCGTGCGCCCACCGCTTTGCAGGCCAAACAGGGTGCCTCGGTCCCATACCAGGTTGAACTCCACGTAGCGGCCCCGACGATAGAGCTGAAAATCGCGCTCCTGCTCACCCCAGGCATCGGCCTGACGACGCTCGACGATGGGCAGGTACGCCGCCAGGAAGCTGTCCCCCACGGCGCGCTGAAAGGCAAAGCACTCCTCGAAGCTGCCTTCGTTGAGGTCGTCGAAAAACAGCCCGCCCACGCCTCGGGTCTCCTCCCGATGCTTGAGGTAGAAATAGTCATCGCACCACGCCTTGTAACGCTCGTACACCCCTTCCCCAAATGGGGCGCAGGCGTCACGCGCCACGCGATGCCAGTGCACCACATCCTCGAATACAGGGTAGTAGGGCGTGAGGTCGAAACCGCCGCCAAACCACCAGACCGGCGGTTCGCCCTCCTTCTCGGCAATGAAGAAGCGCACATTGCCGTGGCTGGTGGGGATATGCGGGTTTTCAGGATGCATGACCCAGGAAACCCCCACCGCATGGAAACTGCGCCCCGCCAGCTCCGGGCGGGCGGCGGTGGCCGACGGGGGCAACTGAGCACCAAAGACATGCGAGAAATTGACGCCGCCCTTTTCGAACACCCGCCCATCGGTCATGACCCGTGAGCGACCGCCGCCGCCCTCTTCACGCTGCCAGCTATCCTCCCTGAACGTGGCCTGACCATCGGCGGCGCTCAAACCGGCGCACAGCCTATCCTGCAGATCCAGAAGGTAGTGTTTGACGTCGTCGAGGTGTTCGTGGGCCACGGGAGCTCCTGGTGAGATGAATCGTGAGTGGTAAGTCATCAACCGTTGATGTCGAGACGCTGATGCCGAGGCACTAGTGGCGCGCTAGTGACTCAGGCACGCATCACCTGGCCGGTCAGCAGGTCTCTGATGGTGCTGGGCTTGGCATTGCCTCCCAGCTCTCCGGCCACGATGGCCGCGACTTCCTCGCCAAAAATGGTGGCGACCTCGTCGGCGCTCATGGCGGGTGGGTCGCCGGCTCGATTGGCCGAGGTGGACACCAGCGGCCCGCCAAAGGCTTCACAGAGCGCTTTCATCAGCGGGTGGTCGGTGACGCGCAGGGCCACACTTTGGTGAGCGCCGCGCACGAGGCCATGGCTACGGCCATTATCGGGCACCAGCCACGTATTGGGACCAGGCCAGCTGGAGGCCAGCGGCGCATGCAGCGCCAAGGGTAGCTGGCTCAGCCAGGGCTGGAACTGTTGAATACTGGCCGCCACCAGAATGACGCCCTTGGCCGGGTCACGCTCTTTCATGCGCATCAGGTGCGCCAGCGCCTCGTCATTGTCCGGGTCACAGCTCAACCCCCAAACGGCTTCGGTAGGGCAGGCAATCACTCCCCCTTCCCGTAGCGCCTGCACCGCTGCCTTCACGTCAACCGCCGTATTCATGGACGCTCCTACTGGCTATCGAACCATCAGATCGAGAAAGCGCCATCTTAGCATGCTGCCGTCAGCCGAACCCAGCCACCCGCACGCTGGGCCACTTGCCCCTCCAGCTCCAGCATCAACAGCCGCTGCTGGCACTCACTGACCGACAACCCCGTGCTCTGCACCAGCCAGTCGATGGGCGTGGGGGAAGGCCCCAGCGCGTGCAGCAGGCGGTCTGGCGGCTCTGTCTGGGCAGAGTCTGTCTGGGCAGAGGACGTTGGCGACATCGGCGTGGGGGCCGCAGGCGTGGCCTTCTCGGCAGGGGCTGCCTCCGAGGGCGTGAGCATCGGCCAATAATGCGGTGCCCAATGCTGAAGCTCGGCCAGAATGTCCTCCACGTGGCGCACCAGCGTCGCGCCATTGCGCAACAGCTGCAGGCAACCACGGGCTTGAACGTTATGCAGCGACCCCGGCAGGGCAAACAGCTCTCGCCCCTGCTCCAGCGCCAGCCGGGCACTCACCAGCGAGCCGCTTTTCTCGGTGGCTTCGACCACCAGGGTTCCCAACGAAAGCCCCGTGACGATGCGGTTGCGGCGTGGAAAAAAGGCCGGACGCGCCACGGTGCCCGGCGGGTGTTCGGAAAGCAGCAGCCCGCCGGGCTGGGTGCTCAGCTGCTCGTGCAGCTCGCGGTGGCGCGCCGGATAAATGACGTCCACCCCACACCCCAGCACGGCGACCGAATGCCCTCCGGCGGCCAGCGCGGCGCGCTGGGCAACGCCATCGACGCCCAGCGCCATACCGCTGACGATGCACCAGCCACGGCTGGCCAGCTCACGGGCAAACGCCTGGGCATGGCCACTGCCTTCGGCGGTCGGTTTCCGGGTACCCACCATGGCCAGGCCCGGGCCCTCCAGCGCCTGCAAATCCCCTTGTGCCCACAGCACCACGGGCGGGTCCGGCAATTGGTTCAGCAAGGAAGGCCAGGCCGGGTGGTCGCGGTGCAGCAGATGACGATGGGGCGCCTTGCCCAGCCACGCCTCGGTCTCTTCCACCACCTGCTGAAGCGGGCTGCGCTGAGGCTGCGCCAGCCATAATCTGAGGGCATTGGCCGCCGCACTGGGCAGCGCCGCCAGCCAGCCCTGGGGCCACTGGGGCGAGCGGGCCACCAGCTGTGCAATACGGGTTGCGCCCATGCCGGGCAATGCATTGATTACCAGCCACTCCCTGGCGTCCATCGCCACCTCCTTTTCATCGTTCGAGTACCCCTGCGGCTTACCGGGCTATGTACAAAAACCAAGCCATGTACAAAAACCAGGTTATGTACGAAAACCAGGCTGAGTACGAAAACTAGCGCTGAGGAGATCTCACCACGTCACCCACGGCCAACACATTGGAAGCCTGCATGACCAGCGCATAGCTCATGTGACTGTAGGGTTTGAAGATCATCACGAGGCCCGCCTCGGTGGCGGGCAACTGAATCAGCTCCTGGGTGCGCGGGTCGTTGACCACTTCGCCCTGCTGATCGACACGCAGGACATGGCCGGGCTGCAAGCCATCCTGGGTGCCTAGATCCAGCGCCACGACCTGCAGTCGGCCAATGAAGCGAACGCCGCCTGGCACGGCCACGATCCGCCCAGCCATCTGGCTCAGCGGCGCCCTGGGAGTAAAGGCCTCGCTGATCGGAATATCTTCCAGCGGCAGCAGGATGTCGTTGTTGCGCACTTCCTGGTTGGCACTCAGCACTTCGACACGTGAAATATCGCCTTCACTGCTGATGCGCTGCGCTTCGCCGATACTGATCAACTCGTCGCCCAGCAGGGTGCCGTCCGCCGCCAGATAAGGCTCGCCGGGGCGATAGATGCCCAGCCGCTGGCGGGCAGGCAGCTCGCCACGCACATAGAGCGTATCCCCGGCACCGCTGATCAGCCGCTGGTTGTCGCCACCCACCACATAGGCCAACTCCTGAATGTCCTCACCCGGCTCGACCACCCGGTGATCGCGCAAAAAAGAGCGCACCACGTCCATGGGAATGGACGTGATCGCTTCTCGCTCGGGAACGCTGCGCATTTGCGGCGATAGCCGCACCACACTCTGACCACGCTCCAGCGTCAGGCACGGCTGGCCCTGGCAATCGCCCAGTATCAGTATGTCGCCCGGGTAGATGAGGTGCGGGTTGCGAATCTGCGGGTTGGCTTGCCACAGCGCGGGCCACTGCCAGGGGGAGCGCAGGTAGCGTGCGGAGATATCCCATAGCGTGTCCCCGGCAACCACTTCGTAGCGCTCGGGCGCATCGCTGCGCAGCCGCTCCCAAGCGTGCGCCGTAGGGCTTAGCGCCAGCACCGCCAGCAGCACCCCAAACACGCTGTGATACAACGGCTTTCTAGCCACCATCCCGTTCTCCCCTCGTTATCCCCTGATGATTGTTTGAAGCGGCTGCGAGCGCGTGCCCAGGAACGCTTATGGCGTGATATAGTGGTCAATATAAAGCACTTAGGCCCGCCAACCCAGCGCGGCGCCTGCTCATCTTCAAGACTCTGCATAAACGGTGACGGTAACGCCATGGCCAAACTTCCTATTCTCGTATTTCCTGACGAGCGCCTGCGCACCAAGGCGGTCGCGGTGGAAACCGTGGACGACGAGGTCCGCCAGCTCGTGGATGACATGCTGGAGACCATGTACGACGCCCGAGGCATCGGCCTGGCCGCCACGCAAATCGACGTGCACCGCCGGGTGGTGGTCATGGACGTCAGCGACGACAACTCCCAGCCGCTGGTGATGATCAACCCCCGCTATGAGCCTATCGGCGAAGAGCGCGAGCCGCTGTCGGAAGGCTGCCTGTCGATTCCCGAGTATTACGCCGAAGTACCGCGCTACCTGAAGGTCAAGCTGACGGCGCTGGACCGCCACGGCGAGCCCTACGAGCTGGAAGCCGACGGCTTGCTGGCCCACTGCATTCAGCATGAGTACGATCACCTGGAAGGCGTGCTGTTCGTGGATTATCTGTCCCCGCTCAAGCGCGACCGAGTCATGAAAAAAATGCAGAAACGCTACAAGCAGATGAACGACGCCTGACCCCGGTTGCGTCATCTGGCCCTGGGCCGAGCTGACAACGTTGCCCCACAAGCTTACCTGTGACGACAACGCTGCCTCTCGGCCCTCCTGCGTTTCATCGGCAGCACTTTCTCTTTTCACTCAAGGGCTCTCCACCATGTCACCGTTACGCGTTGTTTTTGCTGGCACGCCAGACTTCGCCGCCTCCAGCCTTGCTGCCCTTCTCGACAGCGAACACGAAGTGGTGGCGGTCTACACCCAGCCCGACCGCCCTGCCGGTCGGGGACGTAAACTCACTCCCAGCCCGGTCAAACAGCTGGCTCAAGCCCAGGCACTGCCGGTGTATCAACCCGTCAGCCTGAAAGACGCCGAAGCCCAGGCCGAGCTGGCGGCCCTGAACGCCGATGTGATGGTCGTGGTGGCCTACGGGCTGCTGCTCCCCCAGGCAGTGCTGGATACGCCGCGCCTAGGCTGCATCAACGTACACGCCTCGCTGCTTCCCCGCTGGCGCGGCGCGGCGCCCATCCAGCGCGCCATCGAAGCGGGCGATAGCGCCTCGGGCGTCACCATCATGCAGATGGATGCGGGCCTGGATACCGGCGCCATGCTGCACGAAGTGCGCACCCCGATCACGCCCCGCACCACGGGCGGCGACCTGCACGACCGCCTGGCCATTCAAGGGGCCAATGCGCTGATCCACGTGCTGGACAACCTCGACAACGGCAGCCTTCAAGCCACCGCCCAGCCCGACGAAGGCGTCACCTACGCCGCCAAGCTCAGCAAGGCCGAAGCCGAACTGGACTTCTCTCAGCCTGCCGAGCAGCTGGCGCGCAAGATTCGCGCCTTCAACCCCTGGCCCGTGGCCTGGTGCGCGCTGGGCAGCGACCGCCTGCGCCTGCTGATGGCCAGCGTCGAGCCCGGCGAGCAGCCCGCCTGCCCACCAGGCACGCTGCTGGCGCACGGTGAAGAGCACCTGCGCATTGCCTGCGGTGCCCAGGGCCAGGAGGTCTTGTGCGTCAGCCGCGCGCAACTGCCCGGCGGCAAGGCCATGGCCGTCCGTGACTTGTTGAACGCTCGCCAAACGCCGCTGACCGTGGGCAACCGCCTCGGCCAGTCGCTGGAAGGAGCCGCCCAATGAACCTACCGCGCACACCCACGGGGAGCGGACTGGACGTGCGTGCGGCGGCGGCCAGAAGCCTGGTGCCGATCCTCACCGACAAGGGCTCCCTGGCGGGGCTGGACGAGCACAGCGTAGTGGCCAGGGACCGCGCGCTGCTCAAGGAGCTGTGCTATGGCACCTGCCGCCGCTTGCCGCGCCTTCAGGCGCTGGCCCAACGCCTGCTGAAGCAGCCGTTCAAGAAGCGCGACGCCGACGTTCAGGCCCTGCTCCTGATCGGTATTTATCAGCTGCTCTACATGCGCACCCCGGCCCACGCCGCCGTGGGCGAAACCGCCGGCGCCGCCCGCCTGCTGGACAAGGAGTGGGCGACACGAGTGCTCAATGGCTGCCTGCGACGCCTGCAGCGCGAAGCCGACGCGCTGCAGGCCGAGGTGGACCGTGATGAAAGCGTCGCCCTGGAGCACCCCCAATGGCTGCTGGGCAAGCTGCGCAGCGCCTGGCCCGATCAGTGGCGGGCCATCGCCCAAGCCAACAACGAGCCCGGCCCGATGACGCTGCGCGTCAACCAGCGTCACAACGACCGTGAAGCCTACCTCACGCGACTCACCGAGCAGGGGTTGGGCGGCGAGCTGTGCCTGCACGCCCCGGACGGCATTACGCTGCACACCCCCTGCGACGTGACCGTACTGCCCGGCTTTGCCCAGGGGCACGTCAGCGTGCAGGACGAAGCCGCCCAGCTGTCGGCCGCTCTGCTGGGCCCGGCCCTGGCACCCAGGCCCGGCGCCCATGTGCTGGATGCCTGCTGCGCCCCGGGCGGCAAGACGGCTCATTTGCTGGAGCAGTTCGATATCGCCCTGACGGCGCTGGACAGCGACAATCAGCGCCTGGCGCGTGTCGATGACACCCTTGCTCGGCTGGGGCTCGCTGCAGAGCTGAAGCATGCCGATGCGACCACCCGCGACTGGTGGAGCGGGACGCCGTTCGATGCCATTTTGCTGGATGCCCCCTGCTCCGGCACGGGCGTGATTCGCCGCCATCCGGACATCAAGGCCCTGCGCCGCAAGGAGGACATTCGTCAGTTGGCCAGCCTGCAGCAGCGCCTGCTCGACAACCTGTGGCCGCTGCTCCGCCCCGGCGGCACGCTGCTCTATGCCACCTGCTCGGTGCTGCCGGAAGAGAACAGCGGCCAGATCGAGGCCTTTCTGGCCCGCACCCCCGACGCCCGGGCCACCACGCCGAACGATGTGGCCTGGGGCGAGCCCAGTGGGCCGGGCAGGCAACTGTTTCCCGCACAAAACAGTCACGATGGCTTTTTTTATGCCAGACTG
Organism: Vreelandella stevensii S18214; assembly: GCF_000275725.1. GTDB lineage: Bacteria > Pseudomonadota > Gammaproteobacteria > Pseudomonadales > Halomonadaceae > Vreelandella > Vreelandella stevensii. The sequence goes on from NZ_AJTS01000036.1 coordinate 208,759, forward strand.
GAGAAGCAGACTGCCTAAGGCAAGCGCCTGGCCTCAGGGGCATTAGGCAGTGAATTCATGACAAGGATGGAGAACACATGAGTCATCACACCTACAAGCACATCGAACTTACCGGCTCTTCCGAAAAAGGTATTGAGGAAGCCGTGCAGAACGCGTTGGCCAAAGCGTCCGAAAGCGTGCACAACATGCGTTGGCTGGAAGTGACCGATACGCGCGGTCACATCGAAGATGGGCGTGTTGCCCACTGGCAGGTCACGATCAAGGTCGGCTTCACGCTGGAGTAATCGTCACCTGCTTTTCGACGGCGGCTGGTTTACACTGGCCGCCGTCTTTGTTGCAGCGCACACCGCGTGCTGATAAAACGCTGGCGCTCATAACGGAACCGATGCTTAGCGATGAAAATCATCATTCTCGGCGCCGGCCAGGTCGGCGGCACCCTGGCGGAGCATCTTGCCCGCGAGGAAAACGACATCACCGTCGTCGACACCGACGGCGCCAGGCTACGCGAGCTGCACACCAAGCTGGATATCCGCACGGTCACCGGTGCGGGCTCCTATCCCATCGTGCTGCGCCAGGCAGGCTGCGAAGACGCCGACATGCTGATCGCGGTGACCAACACCGACGAGATCAACATGATCGCCTGTCAGGTGGCCCACACGCTGTTTCGCACCCCCACCAAGATCGCGCGGGTACGCTCCACGGCTTACCTCACCCGCAAGGGCCTGTTTGCCCACGAAGCCATTCCCATCGACGTCTTGATCAGCCCGGAACAGGTGGTGACCGACCACGTGCGCCGTTTGATCGAGCATCCCGGCGCCCTGCAGGTGCTGGAGTTTGCCGGAGGGCTGGTGCAGCTGGTGGCGGTGAAAGCCTTCTATGGCGGCCCGCTGGTGGGCCAGAATCTCGCTTTCCTGGGCAAGCACATGCCCAACGTGGAAACTCGCGTCGCCGCCATCTACCGGCGCAATCGACCGATCATCCCCCAGGGCGACACGGTCATCGAAGCCGACGACGAAGTGTTCTTCCTGGCGGCACGGCGGGATATCCGCGCGGTGATGAGCGAGCTGCGCAAGGTGGAGCGCGACTTCCGCCGGGTGGTGATTGCCGGGGGTGGCAACATCGGCGAACGCCTGGCGGAGCATCTGGAGCATAGCCATCAGGTCAAGATCATCGAGCACAGCCTGGAGCGCTGCACCACGCTCTCGGAGCGGCTGGACCGCACCGTGGTGCTGCACGGCAGCGCCACCAGCAAGCGCCTGCTGGAAGAAGAGAACATCGAGGATTGCGACATCTTCTGCGCCCTGACCAACGACGACGAGGTGAACATCATGTCGTCGCTGCTGGCCAAGCGGCTGGGGGCCAAGAAGGTGCTCACGCTGATCAACAACGCCGCCTACGTGGACCTGGTCCAGGGTGGCGATATCGATATCGCCATTTCACCGCAGCAGGCCACCATCGGCAGCCTGCTGACCCACGTGCGCCGGGGCGATATCGTCAACGTGCACTCCCTGCGCCGGGGCGCGGCGGAAGCCATCGAGGCCATTGCCCACGGCGACAAGCAGTCTTCCAAGGTGGTGGGCCGCACCATCGATGAGATCGAGCTTCCCGAAGGCACCACCATCGGTGCCGTGGTGCGCGGCAAAGAGGTGATGATTGCCCACGGCGACGTGCGTGTGGAGAGCGGTGATCACCTGATTCTGTTCGTGATCGACAAACGGCGTATCCGCGACGTCGAGCGGCTTTTCCAGGTGGGATTGACGTTTTTCTAGGAACCAGCCAGCAATGAGACCCTCCCTGCCATGAGCCTGCGGATTATTCTACGTATCCTGGGGCTGCTGTTGATGCTGTTCAGCCTCACCATGCTGCCTCCCATGCTGATGTCGCTGTGGTTTCGCGACGGCGTTTGGCACGCGTTCATGAGCGGCATCGCGATTTCCGTCATCACCGGCCTGCTGATCTACCTGCCGAATCGCCGGGCGCGCAAGGAGCTGCGCATTCGGGACGGTTTCATCATCGCGGCCATGTTCTGGACCGTGCTGGCACTGTTTGGCTCGCTGCCGCTGATGCTGTTCGGCGAGGGCTCCCTGAGTATTACCGATGCCGTCTTCGAATCCTTTTCGGGCCTGACCACCACCGGGGCCACGGTCATTACCGGCATCGATTTCCTGCCCGAGTCGATCCGCTACTACCGCCAGCAGCTGCAGTGGCTGGGCGGCATGGGCATCGTGGTACTGGCGGTGGCCATCCTGCCGACCCTGGGGGTCGGGGGCATGGCCCTGTACCGCACGGAAATTCCGGGGCCGCTGAAAGACTCCAAGCTGACGCCGCGCATCACCGAAACCGCCAAGGCGCTGTGGTATATCTACGCCACCTTGACCTTTGCCTGCTTCGTGGCTTACATGATCGCGGGCATGGATTGGTTCGATGCGCTGGGCCACAGCTTTTCCACCGTGGCCATCGGCGGATTTTCGACCCATGACCTGAGCATCGGCTATTTCGATAGCGCCGCCATCGAGCTGATCTGCATCAGTTTCATGCTGATTTCGGCGGTGAGCTTCAGCCTCCACTTCGTGGCCTGGCGCGAGAAGCGCCTGACCCACTATTTTCAGGACCCGGAAGCCCGGTTTCTGCTGCTGTTCCTGGCGGGGCTGACCGTGATTACCGTCATTACCCTGTGGCTGACCAACACCTACCACGACATCACCGGCCTGCGGCATGCATTGTTCGAGGTCGTCTCCGTGGCTACCACGGCGGGGTTCGCCGTGGCCGACTTCTCCGGCTGGCCCGGGGCAATTCCGTTTCTGCTGTTCATTGCCGCCTTCGTAGGGGGCTGCTCGGGCTCCACCGCTGGCGGCATGAAAGTGATCCGCATCATCCTGATTCTCAAGCAGGGCATGCGCGAAGTCATGCGCCTGATTCACCCCAACGCGGTCATTGCGGTGAAGGTCGGCAAGGTCAGCGTTCCCGACAGCATCGCGCAGGCGGTATGGGGCTTTTTTTCGGCCTATGTCATGCTGTTCTTCCTGATGCTGGTGGGCGTGATGGCCACCGGCGTGGATCAAGTGACCGCCTGGTCGACGGTGGGCTCGGCGCTCAACAACCTGGGCCCCGCGCTGGGCGAAGCCAGCAGCCACTATGGCGACTTACCCAGCCTGGCCAAATGGATTCTGGTACTGGCCATGTTGATGGGGCGCCTGGAAATTTTCACCGTCCTGGTGCTCTTTACTCCGGCCTTCTGGCGGCGTTGATACACCACTGAGCCCCGGTACTGACGGCTTGTGTACGTTTTCACCTTTTTATACTTATATATCGAGACTGTTGAATGACCCACGATGACACTACGCGGCCACCGACGCCGCCCCTGCCCTCCACTAGCGGCCCGCTGAAAACCGTGACCGTGGCCGACACCTGCTACACCCTGCTGGGCACGGCCCATGTCTCGGCCGAAAGCGCCGACGACGTGCGCCAATTGATTGCTACCGGCCATTTCGATGCGGTGGCCATCGAGCTGTGTGACGCCCGCCATCACAGCATGGACAACCCCGATGCCATGGGCGAGCAGGACCTGTTTCAAGTGTTCAAGCAGGGTAAGGCCGGCATGGTCGCCGCCAGCCTGGCGCTGGGGGCCTTCCAGCAGCGTATCGCCGAGCAGTCAGGCATCCAGCCGGGGGCCGAAATGCGCGCGGCGGTGGATGAGTGCCGTGCTCGCCAACTGCCGCTGCTGCTGGTGGACCGCGATGTGGGCATCACGCTCAAGCGCATCTACAGCAACGTGCCCTGGTGGCAGCGCTTCTCGCTGTTTTCCGGGCTGATTGGCAGCGTGCTCTCCCGTCAGGATGTCTCCAAGGAGGAGATCGAAAAGCTCAAGGAGGGCGATATGCTGGAAGCCACCTTCAGCGAATTCGCAGCGGAATCAGAAACGCTCTACACCCCGCTGATCCGCGAACGCGACCGCTATATGGCGCTACGCCTGGCCGAAGAGGCACCTCCCGGGCGCTACTCGAACGTGCTGGTCGTGCTCGGCGCAGGCCACCTGAAAGGCACCGGCGAGCACCTGGAAACACCGCTACCGGAAAACCCGACCCAGGAGCGGGAATCGCTGGAAGCTACTCCGCCGCCCTCCAAGCTATGGAAAGCCATGCCCTGGCTGGTCACCGCACTGGTGCTCACCGGCTTTGTGGTCGGTTTTTCGCGTAATACCGAGCTGGGCTGGCAGCTGGTGATGGAGTGGTTCTTGATCAATGGCCTGCTATCCGGGGGGGCGACCCTGATTGCCCTGGCGCATCCGCTCACCGTGATCGCGACCTTCTTTGCTGCGCCGCTAACGTCGCTCAACCCCACCATTGGCGCCGGTTTCGTGGCCGCCGGGGTCGAGCTGTACATGCGCAAACCCAAGGTGCGCGATTTCTCCACCCTGCGCCATGACGTGACGCAACTGAAAGGCTGGTGGAAAAACCGCGTGTCACGCACGCTGCTGGTGTTCATTCTCGCCACGGCAGGCTCGGCCATTGGCACCTGGGTGGCGGGCTTCAGAATTGCCGGAGCGCTGTTTGGCGGCGCCGCGTGAGCCATAGCACCATTCGGCAAGCCCCCTGGCAGGCCGATGCCCTGCTGCTGCTGGTGACCACCTTGGCAGCAGGCGGGTGGATATTTTCCAAGGAAGCGCTGGCAGGCATGCCTCCGCTGCTGTTCATCGGCACCCGCTTTCTGCTCGCGGGGGTCATTCTGCTGGGCTTCGCCTGGCCGACGCTGCGCCATCTGCCGGCCCGGCGTATTCGCCGCGGCCTGCTGGTAGGCGTACTGTTCAGTGCGGCCATCGCCTTCTGGGTGCTGGGGTTGCATCACTCCCAGCATCTGGGCGAAAGCGCCTTCATCAACAGCTTGGGCATTCTGCTGGTGCCGGTGGTGGCTCGCCTGCTGTTTGGCGACCGTCCCGCCACCAGCACCTGGGTAGCCCTGCCCGTCGCGCTGACAGGCTTTGCGCTGTTATCGCTGAATGCCGGTTTTCGGGTAGAGGCCAGCCAGCTGCTGATGCTTTGCGCGGCCTTGTGCTTCGCGCTGCTGATCAACGTCAATACGCGGGTGGTGCGCAATGTGCCTGCACTGTCGTTGACGACGCTGCAGCTGCTTTCCGTGGGCATCGTGTTGACCGCTGTTTCATGGGTCGTGGAAGAGCAGACCCTCTCCCTCGATGCCCCAATTCTGGGCTGGTTCCTGGCCAGCGTGCTGCTGGCCAGCTCACTGCGGTTCTTTCTTCAGATCAAGGCGCAGGGCATGACCACACCGAGTCATGCAGCGGTCATTCTGATGCTGGAGGCGGTCTGGACGGCGCTGCTGGCCGCCTGGTGGTTCAACGAAACCATGTCGGCACTTCAGCTCACCGGCTGCGCGCTGATTTTCACGGCCCTGCTGATCAACCGCTGGTACTGGGTGCGCAAGGTGCTGTTGCGCTGGCTACCCGGCGCCAGGCCCTGATCAGCGCGGAGTATCCCGCGCCTTTCGGGCCAACAGCCGAGTCATGGCCGCCGTCGGCTCCTCGATCTTGCGGTAGTAACGGCTCTCGGCGTAGCTGTCGTTGAACACATCGAAGTAGTCGTCCAGCACGCTGGCGGCATTTTCATCACCGCTCTGACGCAGCAGCTCGATGGCCACCTCGGCGGTGCACAGGTGGGCTTTCGAGGCGGGCTTGCGCAGCCGGTAGCGGGTTTCGCGCTCGGTGCGCAGCGGCAATACCGGCAGCGTGTCCAGGTAAGGGCTCTTGCGGAACATGCGCCGGGCCTGTCGCCAGGTGCCGTCCAGAATGATGAAGACTGGAATACGCGACTGCTGCTTGACCGCTTGGACGGCCTCCAGCCCCACCACCCGCTCCGCGTAATCCGGCTGGTCGTCAGGAAAAATCACGAACGGCGCATAGCGCGGGTCTTGCAGCAGTGCGGCCAGCTTCTCGTCCGGCGCCGTGCGATACCAGGTAAATACCCGAGTGTTGGTCAGCACATCGCCAATCAGGCGGCCGGTATTGGTCGGCTTGAAGTGCTCGATGGAGTGGGTCAGCAGCCACACCTGAGCGTCACTCTCTGCCTTGATCTGATAAGGGCACAGGCAGTTCAACTCGGGCAGATTGCATCCTTCGCAGCGCTTGACGAAGCTGCCGCGCGCTTTGAATTCGCGCCGCGGCGGCCGCGGGTGCCCCGTGGCCGGGTCGCGGTCGGTCAAGGCGTCATGCTCAGGGGGCAGCGAGGTCGCGTCAGGCATCTGCGCTCCAGTGGTGATCAAAGGGCGCAGAGTATAAAGCAGGCCGTGCACCGTGACGAATGTTCCCTTCCCCCGCCCTCCAGTAAACCAACCAATCATTAAAAGTTGACACCCTTGACATCTCACCGCTAGAGTCCTGTCAACTTTCAAATTAAAAAAGGTTTACCCGTGACCACTCACACGACGGCTTCTCACTCGGCTGACGCCGCTCCGCGCCATGACTGGACCCTCGAGGAAATCGACGCGCTATTTGCGTTGCCCTTCAACGACCTGCTGTTTCAGGCCCAGCAGGTGCATCGGGCACACTTCGATGCCAACGCGGTGCAGGTGTCTACCCTGCTGTCGATCAAGACCGGGGCCTGCCCGGAAGACTGCAAGTACTGCCCCCAGTCGGGTCACTACAACACTCAGTTGGAAAAAGAGAAGCTGCTGGAAATAGAGAAAGTGGTGGCCCAAGCCAAGGCCGCCAAAGAGGCGGGCGCCAGCCGCTTCTGCATGGGAGCGGCCTGGCGCAGCCCCCGGGACAAGGATCTGCTGGCGGTGGAAGAGATGGTGCGCCAAGTGAAAGCGCTGGGGCTCGAAACCTGCATGACGCTGGGCATGGTCGATGGTGAACAGGCCACCCGGCTGGCCGCTGCGGGGCTGGACTACTACAACCACAACCTCGACACCTCCCCCGACTACTACGGCGAGATCATCACCACGCGCACCTACAGCGACCGCCTGGAAACCCTGGCCACCGTGCGCGATGCCGGTATGAAGGTGTGTTCTGGCGGTATTCTCGGCATGGGCGAAGGCGCCCAGGATCGCAGCGCGCTGCTGCAACAGCTGGCCAGGCTCTCCCCGCATCCTGAGTCGGTGCCGATCAACATGCTGGTAAAGGTGCCGGGCACCCCGCTGGAAAACGCGGAGGACCTGGACCCGCTGACGTTCATCCGCGCCATTGCCGTGGCGCGCATCATGATGCCCCAGAGCCATGTGCGCCTCTCGGCAGGCCGCGAGCAGATGAGCGAATCCACCCAGGCGCTTGCCTTTCTGGCCGGTGCCAACTCGATCTTCTACGGCGACAAGCTGTTGACCACCGGCAACCCCCAAGCAGAGCGCGACCGCGCGCTGTTTGCCAAGCTGGGCCTGCACCCCGAGCGCCGCGACACCTGCGAAGACGACACGCAGCATAGCGAGCGGCTGGCCCAGCAGGCTCAGCGCAATGCCCAGGCCGAACGCGCTGCGGCACTGGCGGTGGATGCCAGTGTCTGAGGCGTGGCAGCAGCGTTTGGCAAGCGCCCGCGACCAGCGGG
>NZ_AJTS01000037.1 GCF_000275725.1 Vreelandella stevensii S18214
GGCGCTCCCGCCGAGTCGCCTCCCACGATGCGCTGGACTTTGCCGGCAACGACTACCTGGGCCTCGCCCAGGACCCACGGGTGCAAGCCGCCCAGGCAGAAGGCGCCAAGCGCTTTGGCGCCGGGGCCAGGGCGTCGCATCTGGTCAGCGGCCACCTGGGCATTCACGACGCCCTGGAAGCTGCGCTGGCCGAGTGGACCGGGCGCGAGCGGGCGCTGCTGTTCTCCACCGGCTATATGGCGAACCTGGGCGTGCTGCAAGCGCTGGCGGATTCCCACACCGCGATTTTTCAGGACCGCCTCAATCACGCCTCGCTACTCGACGGGGCCGCGCTGAGCGGCGCCCGTTCCCGACGCTACCACCACCGCGATGGCCAGGATCTGGCGCGTTTATTGGCGCGCAGCCGGGCCACCCATCAGCTGGTGGTGAGCGACGGCGTGTTCAGCATGGACGGTGATATCGCCGACATCGAACAGCTCGCCCACCTCAGCCAGCAACACGGCGCCTGGCTGATGATCGACGATGCCCACGGGCTTGGCGTCCTCGGCGAAAACGGCGCAGGCTGCGTGGCAGGCTTCGATAGCCAGCAGGTGCCGATTCTGGTTGGCACCCTGGGCAAAGCGCTAGGCACCGCGGGCGCTTTCGTGGCGGGGGATGCGGCACTGATCGAGCACTTGATTCAGTTTTCCCGCAGCTATGTGTACACCACCGCCCAACCGCCCGGCATTGCCGCCGCTACTCTGGAAGCGCTCACCATCGTCCAGCGGGAACCGGAGCACCGACAGCGGCTTGCGCGCCACATCGACTACTTTCGCCAGCAGGCCACGGCCCTGGGGCTTCCCCTGGGCCACTCCCACACGCCGATTCAGTCGCTGCTACTGGGCAGTGAGCAGCGCACCATGGCCTGGGCCGCCCGTTTCGATAAACACGATGTTCAGGTAGGCGCGATACGTCCGCCCACGGTGCCCAACGGCGAGGCGCGACTGCGTATCACGTTAAGCGCCCGCCATACCCAGCGCGATATCGACCGGCTGTTGGACGTGGCCGCGACCTGCCTGCACGAGGAGCGGCGATGAAGCTTGTCCTGCTCTCTGGCTGGGGCATCGATAGCCGTATCTGGCAGCCCCTGGAAGCGCACTGGCCCAACACCGTCGAGCCGATTACCGTCGAGTGGCCAGGGTACGGTGTTTCACCAGCGCTCCCCGCCCCTGCTCGCCTTGCCGCCCTGGCCGAGCGCATGGCCAGCCAACTCCCCAGCGATGCCGTCTGGGTAGGCTGGTCGCTGGGGGGATTGCTGGCCACGGCACTGCTGGACCATTTGCCACCCCCTCACGCCCTGCTATTGCTGGGTATTGGCCAGCGTTTTTACGACGACGCGGAAGACGGCGGCGTGACCCGTGACGAGCTTGCCAGCTTTCAGCGCGCCTTTCGCCGCGACGCCATGGCCACATGGCGCCACTTTCTACGCTGGCAGTGTCAGGGTGAACCCAACACTCGCGAGGCTCGCCGCCAACTCAGTGGGCTGCTGGGCGACGCGCCCTGCGCGGACTCTGCCACCCTGGCCCAAGGCCTGACATGGCTGGCCACGCTGGACAACCGCACGCACTTCGCGGCACTGCCCTGTCCTATCCACTTGCTCGCAGGCGCCCAGGACCCGCTGCTGCCAAACCGCACTCGCCAACAGGCCTTGCGGCTGGAAGACGCCGGGCACTGTCCGATGCTCTCACGCCCGGCCCAGCTCGCCGCTCGGCTGGCCGAGCAGGCGACACAGGTGCCGCGATGAACTCACCGTTGCTCTCTACCCCCGTACCCCACTGGCAGGCCCGCGTTGCCCGGGCCTTCTCCCGAGCGGCGCCGCGCTATGACGCGCTCGCCAGCGCCCAGCGCGATATCGGTGAAGCGCTCTGGCAAACGCTGCCGAAGAGCGCCCAGCAGGTGCTCGACCTGGGCTGCGGCACCGGCTACTGGACCCAGCGGCTGGCCACCCATTACCCGGAGGCCGCCATCACCGGGCTCGACCTGGCCCCGGGCATGCTCGCCCACGCCCAGGCAACCTATGGCGATGCCATCCGCTGGCAGTTGGGGGACGCCGCCGCGCTGCCGCAAAACGATGCCAGCGTTGAGCTGGTGTTCTCCAATCTGGCGATTCAGTGGTGCCCGAGCATCGAGGATGTCATGCAGGAGTTGGCGCGGGTGCTTGCCCCTGGCGGGCAGGCGCGCATCACTACCCTGCTGCCCGGCACGCTTCATGAGGTGGCCACCGCCTGGCAGCGGCCCGAGGCCCTGTTGCAAACGCCGGACGCCAGCACCGTGCGACGGGCAATTGCGCGAAGCGGCTTGCGGCTTACCCACCACGTGTGCGAGCAGCGGCGCTTTTTCTACCCCGACCTGAATGCCGTCATGGCCTCCATCAAGGGCGTGGGCGCTCAGGTGGCAAGACCCGACGCACAGCTCACCCGCCAGGCACTGACCGATGCCCGGTTGCGCTATGAAGCACTGCGCACGCCGCGGGGGCTGCCGGTGAGCTACCACTGCCTGACGCTATGCCTGGAAAGCGCGAAATGAACAACACCTATTTCATCACCGGTACCGACACCGATGCGGGCAAGTCCCTGGCCGCCAGCGCACTGCTGTGTGCTGCCCGTCAGCGCCAGTACACCACGCTGGGGTTGAAACCGATTGCCTCCGGCAGCGAGGCCACGCCCAGCGGCTTGCGCAACCGCGATGCTCTGGCGCTACAGGCGCAAAGCTTCCCGCCGGTGGATTACTCGACGGTCAACCCCTGGACCTTTGCCCCCGCCATTGCGCCCCATTTGGCGGCCCTGGAGGCGGGCACGGTGCTGGGTATGGCCAGCGTGACCCAAGCGCTGCGCGAAACCCTGAGCCAAACGCCACGCGACCTGACGCTGATCGAAGGCGCCGGCGGCTGGCGAGTGCCGCTCAATGAGGAGGAGGATTTTTCCGACCTGCCCCGTGCGCTGGGTCTGCCGGTGATTCTGGTCGTTGGGCTGAAACTCGGCTGCCTCAACCATGCGCGGCTCACCGCCGAGGCCGTCGCCGCCGATGGCGTGACGCTGGCGGGCTGGGTGGGCAGCGTGGTGGACCCGGCCTTTGCCAGCGATAGCGCACGCTTTGCGGCCAATGTGGCGCTGCTCGAACGCGCCCTGCCCGCTCCCTGCTTAGGGCTCATTCCCTATTTGGCACCGGCAGACGCCGCTGCCGCGCAGCGCTTTATCTTCCTGGATGCGCTGCTCACTCCCACGGCCCAGGAGGCTACGCAATGAACTCTCCCGTGTGGCACCCCTACGCCCATCTCAAGACCCAGACACCGGCCCCCAAGGTGGTGGGCGGTAGCGGCAGCCACTTTACGCTGGAAAGCGGTGAACGCCTGCTGGATGCCACCTGCTCCTGGTGGTGCATGATTCACGGCTACGGCCACCCGCGCCTGGTGGCCGCCATCCGCGAACAGGCCGGCGAGCTGTGCCATGTGATGCTGGGGGGCCTGACCCACGGCCCCGCCGACCAGCTGGCACGGGCGCTGGTGCGCATTACCCCGCCGGGGCTGAACCACGTGTTCTTCTCCGACAGCGGTTCGGTGGGCATGGAGGTGGCCATGAAGATGGCGCTGCAGTATCAGGTGCTCACCGGCCAGCCCGGCAAGCGCAAGATGCTCTCGCTGATGAAGGCGTACCATGGCGACACCACCGGCTGCATGGCGGTATGCGACCCCGAAGGGGGCATGCACGGCCTGTTCGCCAGCCTGCTGCCTCAGCACCACTTCGCCCCGGCCCCCACGGCACCCTTCGATGCCACGCCAGCCCGGGTAGAGCATGACCTCGCTGCGCTCCGAGAGGTGCTGTCGCGCCACCACCAGGAGATCGCCGCACTACTGATGGAGCCGCTGCTGCAAGCGGCGGGCGGGCTGAACATGACCTCGCCGCACTACCTGCGCGGCGCCCGGGCGCTGTGCGACGAGTTTGGCGTGCTGCTGATTTTCGACGAAGTGGCCACCGGCTTTGGCCGCACCGGCAGGCTGTTTGCCGCCGACCACGCGGGCGTCACGCCGGATATCATGGTGCTCTCCAAGGGGCTGACCGGCGGGTATCTGGGCCATGCGGCCACGCTGGCCACCGACCGGGTGCACGAGGCGTTCATTGGCGACAGTCAGCACCACGCCTTCATGCACGGCCCCACCTTCATGGGCAATCCACTGGCTTGCCGCGTGGCGCTGGAGAGCCTGCGGGTGTTCGAAGAGGAGCATTACCTGGAGAAAATCGCCGCGCTCAGCCAAGTGCTACAGCGCGAGCTGCTGGAGGACGCGGCGCTGCGCGCGCACCCGGCGGTGGCGGATGTCCGGGTGCTGGGCGCGACAGCGGTGATCGAGACCCATGGCAGCGAGGCGCTGGCGGGCGTGGCCGCGTTTGCCAGAGCACGGGGCGTATGGCTGCGCCCCATTGGCCGCTGGCTCTACACCATGCCCGCCTATATTGCGACGGACGCCGAGCTCATCCAGATTACCGGAGTCATGAAAGCGTGGTTTCTCGAAGCGCGCCGGTAATCTGCCATCCATCGGTTCGCTCACTCCGCCCCGTCGTTGAGTGAACACTCCCACGCATCATGCGACGCATTGATGCGGGGCTTCAGGCTCTCGCCGCCAGAGCGTTGAGAGCGTGACCGGTGTTCTCGGTTTGCCAGGGGAGCTTCTGCCCGCTGACAACTGCCCGTCCTTGCGGCGGGTCAGCTTGTGTTTCCAGGCCCAATAGCGGGCACCGATGTTGTAGCTGGCGTTGAGGTCGGCGTTGTACTGCTTGCCGTTCGGAAAGATAGCCAGTTCGTGCTGTGCCTTGTCCCGCTTGACGCGACCCGAGCCATCGAAAGCCCAGGAAGACGTGCCCCGGGCATAGACGTAGACAACCCGACCACCCGCCTCGGCCATTTTCTGCTCGATCAGCGTGGTCAGCCGGCGATGTAGCCACTGATGGAAGCGCTGGCGAAGTCCCGACCGTTTCTTGCCGGCTTTGGGGCGCCAGCCCTTCAGGTCTTCCAGCACGATCACATCGGCGCCCTGTGCCAGTGCGAAGTCGACCAGTCGACGGGAGGTCTGCTGGGCAATCTGCTCGTTGATGTGCTGGGCCTTGCGGTACCACATCCGCCCGAACCCTTTCGAGAGCCTGGCGGTCTTGCGCGCCTTGCGGCGAATCAGCGTGGCGCGCTTGTCGCGACGGTCTATGTCCGCGGCGGGGTGGAAGAATCCACGCGCTGCGACAGTGCCGTCCGGTGTCACGATGCTGGCCGTGGCCAGCGTATTGATCCCCACGTCCACGGCGCATACGCGCTGCTGGTCAGGGAGGGATTGAGGCGCCAACGCCACCGGCACCGCCAGGTGGCAGCGTCGATTGAGCACCAGGGTGGGCGACTTCACAGTGCCGAGAAGATGGCGCTGACGTACCGCCTTGATCGCCACGTTATGCCACAGCCACTCCTTGCCATCCCACAGCTTCAGGCTGGCGGTGGTGAAGTCGGCATCGAACTTGACCAACTGCCCGCGATACATCGCCGGATAGCAGCCGGCCACGGGGTTGAAACGCGGTGGCTGGGCATGTTTCCGCTGGCGATCTCCCGACTGCCAGGCCCAATAGCGGGTCAGGTAGCTCGATACCTGGCCCTTGACGAACTCGATGGCGGCTCGGCGCAGGTAGGACGGGAACTTGTAGAAACGCTTCACGAAGTAGTGGTGGCGAGGCGAGGGGTTCTTCTTGGTCGGGTGCATCAGCCGCTCCACGGCAGCGGCAAAGCTAGGGGCCTGCTGCAGCGACGGCCAGTTGGCCAGGACCACCACCGACAACGCACGGCAGAACTGGCGATACTCCGCCAGCGTCAAACGCATCAGGTGTCGCTGCTGCGTCGTGGCTTGTAGTGGCCACTTGTCCGTGCGAATCATGGTTCGAGTCATGGAAAAAGCCTAAGCCATTACCTGATATTTATCCAGCATTTGCCTTGACGTTCGCCAAGGCTCGCCGCTTAACTAGCGCATCACGCTTCGCGTCGATACGTAGGATGCGCGGCTGACTTACTCAAGGCAAGAGCAAGTTGCCCTGCTTGCGCCACTGGTGAACCAGCGCTGGCACGCCTTCCCCCGCCGTGGTGTTGATCGCCAGCACGCCAGGCGGGCTGAGCGCATCGGCATCGGGGTCTATCAGTGCACAGGGGGTATCGTAGTCGATGTAGGTCAGCAGCGACGCGGCGGGCATCACCGCCAGCGAGGTGCCCACCACCAGCAGGAAATCGGCCTGGCTGACCAGCTCGCAGGCCTCTTCGAAGAGCGGCACGGCTTCCCCGAACCACACCACGTCCGGGCGCAGCTGGCTGCCTTTGTCGCACACCTCCCCCAGGCGGATTCCTCCCTTGGGCAGCGGGTAGCGCAGCCGGGCATCGACGGATGAGCGTGCCTTGAGAATCTCGCCGTGCAGGTGCAGCACGTGGCGCGAACCGGCACGCTCGTGCAGGTCATCGATATTCTGCGTCACCACGCTGACTCGGAAGCCTTCCTGCTCCAGCGCGGCCAGCGCCTTGTGGGCGGCATTGGGTTTGGCCCGGCGGATCTGCTCACGGCGCTGGTCGTAGAAGGCCAGCACCCGTTCGGGGTTGCGCCGCCAGCCCTCGGGCGTGGCGACGTCCTCCACGGGATGATCTTCCCACAGGCCGTCGCTGGCCCGAAAGGTCTCGATGCCGCTTTCGGCGCTAATACCCGATCCGGTCAGTACCACCAGGTGAGGGGGTTGAGTCATGACTAATATACCAGTTGGCCGATGGTTCCGGAGAACCGTTGCTTGTTGCGGTAAGGGTAGACATCGATCACCCGCCCATTGCGAATGGCCTGCTGCAACCCTAGCCAATAGTCCGGGTCGAACAGCTCCGGGTGCTGCTCCATGAACAGCGCGCGAAGTTCGGGGTTGGCAAACATGAACGGACCGAACTCCTCGGGGAAGATATCGTGAGGGCCGATGGAGAGGCTAGCGCCGCCATCCATGTAGCTATCGCCCTGCTGGGCTTTGGGCATGTGGCGAAAACGACACTCCGTAAGGTAGCTCACTTCGTCGTAGTCGTAAAAAATCACCCGTCCGTGACGGGTAACGCCAAAATTCTTCAGCAACATATCGCCCGGAAAGATATTGGCGGCTGCCATCTGTTTGATGGCATTGCCGTAATCCTTCAGCACCGTCACCCGCTCATCGGCGCTGCACTGCTCCAGATAGAGGTTCAACGGCGTCATCATCCGCTCGGTGTAGCAGTGTTTGATAATCACCTTGTCGCCTTTCAGCGATACCGTGGAGGGGGCAACTTCCAGCAAATGGGCCAGACACTCCGGCGCGAAGTGATCCTGGCGCACGATAAAGTTGGAAAACTCCTGGGTATCGGCCATGCGCCCTACCCGGTCGTGACGCTTCACCAGCCGATACTTCTCTCGCACGATGGCTGGCGTAACCTCCTTGGCGGGGTCGAACTTATCCTTGATGATCTTGAACACGGTGCGAAAGCTGGGCAGCACGAACACCGCCATTACCATGCCCCGCACCCCCGGGGCGATGATGAAGCGCTCTTCGCGCTTGGCTACCTGCTGGTTCAGGGCGCGAAAAAACTCGGTTTTACCGTGTTTGAAAAAGCCGATGGCGGCGTACAGCTCGCCTTCCGGCTTGTGGGGCATGAGCTGTTTCAGGTAGCCCACGAACTCCCCGGGAACCGGCACATCGACCTGAAAGTAAGCGCGGGTGAACGAGAAGATGATCGACACTTCATCGGTTTCGGTGAGCACGGTATCCAGATGCAGGCGGGGGTCACCGCCCTGCTGCTCGCCGTACCCTTCGCCATGCAGAATCGGCAGCACCAGCGGCACCTGCTCACCGCCGCCGAGTATACGCCCCACCAGGTAGGCCCCTTTGTTGCGGTAGAAAACGCTGTTGAGCAGCTCCACCCGTGCATCCACCGCCTGCCAGAGGCGGGCGGGCAGCTGGGCTTCCAGCAAGCCCGCCCCCAACTGGCTATCGCGTTCCAGATGGGCAAAGGGCGTCTCCAGCGGTGCCTCTTGCAGCGCCCAGGCCAGCGCTCCGGCCCAGTCGCCGTTGACCGCATGACGGCGGCACAGCTCGATGCCCGAACGGTGCGCGGCATCTTCACGGGAGCTGTAGACGAACATCCAGTCGTTGCGGATATGGCGATGCTCAAACACCGAACAGAACAGCGAATTGAAAAAGGTCTCGGCCAGCTCGTAATCCAACCGCTGGCCGATCAAATTGGCATAGTACCCGCGGGCTTCGCGCCAGGTCTCGCAGTGGGCCAGCACGTCCTGGGGAAACGTACGCTGCAGGCGCCCCAGCGTGTCCTGGACTTTTTCGCCGTAGAGATTGATCCGCGCCGCCGAGGCTTGCTGCGCCTCGCGCCACGCCGCATCGCGAAAGCGGCGGCTGGCGTCCTGAGTAATCTGCTGGAAGCGTGCACGGTACTCATCGAACCCATGCAGTACCGTCGCCGCCAGGCGGTAGGCCGGAGAGTGTTTCATCAGACTGGCTCACGTCGATAGAAGGCTTCCCAGACTCCTCGAACGGCAAACTACATACGAGACGACCTTAGTCCTGTGAAGATAAGTCCTGTGAAGATAAGTCCTGTGAAGATAAGCCCTGTGAAGAGTCGTCCTGTGTACATCAGCCCTGTGAATACGTCGCGATAAAGGCAATTTCCAGCTGAAACGGCCCGGCGGTGCGGTCGGCAATCAGAAAGCCCAACTGGTGAACGCTGCCGGGCTCGAGCGGCGGCGCGTTGGACAGCAGCGTCCCCCGGCGCACGGCGTCGAACTGCGCCCAGCTGAAATGCAGCGTTTCCCACTGCTGGGCGCTGGGCGTGAACGCCACGCGGTAGGCACTCGCATCGTCCAGCGCATGGCTTTTGAGGCGCAGTTGATAGCGACGGCCATCGCCGCGCACCCGCAGCGTGATGCCCTTGGCCTGGGCCAGGCTTGGCTCAAACGTGCCGGGCTCACGGCGCACCGAGGCAAAGCCGCCGCCATTTTCCAGCGAGACCTCTCCATAAAAGCAGCCATGCCCCTCTTCCACACGAAAGCCACTGTGGGACACGCCGCCCATCACACCATCGTCCACGGCGTACCAGCGCGCCTGTTCGGCATCGCCCAGGGCTGGGTCGGTAAAATCGAGCATCATCACGGTTTCCCTCTGTCGCTTGGCCAATGAGCCCGCCTTGGCACCAGGGCCAGAGGCGGGCTGCCGAGCTTCAGACTAGGTGATTCGCCGCGCTGATTAAAGCCTGGCCGCAGCGACGCCCGACGCGGGAGGTTCGATCTCTTCTGGCGACGCAGTGACCAGCGCGAACTCCTCCTCGGCCGTTTTCGCCACCAGGTGGTTTTTGCTGTACAGGAAGTAGTAAGCCGCGCCCGCCACAAACAGCAGGAGGGTGTAGTTGAACGCGCGGGGGTCGAAGGCGTATACACCCGTCATGGCCACCAGTGACAGTACCAGGGCCACCGAGGAGGTGACGATACCACCCGGCGTTCTGTAGGGGCGCGGCAGCTCGGGCTGTTTGAGGCGCAGCCAGATATGGCTGAACGCCATCAGCGCATAGGAGATGGTCGCCCCCACGACGGCCATGCCCAGCATCAGGTCACCCTCCCCGCTCAGCGAGGCCAGGAAGCCAAACACCCCCGGCACGATGAGCGCCAGGTAAGGCACTTTACGTTCGCTGGTCAGAGACAGCCGTTTGGGCAGATAGCCCGCCCGGGAGAGCGCAAACACCAAGCGGCTGTAGCCGTAAATGATCGAGAAGAACGAGGCAATCAAGCCCGCCAGACCCAGCACATTAACGAGGGTCGCCAGCGTCGGGTTGCCTGCAGCATTCAAGGCATCCACCAGCGGCACGCCGCTTTGGCCGATCATCTCGGCGCTGGTGGCTCCCGCCAGCAGCACGACCACCAGCAGTGCGGTGAACAGCAAAAACAGCATGGCACCGATGATGCCCTTGGGCATGTCGCGGGCGGGGTCCTTGGCTTCTTCCGCCGCCAACGGCACGCCTTCTACTGCCAGGAACAACCACATGCCGAAGGGCAGTGCCGCCCAGATACCGTACCAGCCAAAGGGCATGAAGGTACTCGCCCCCGCCGCCTCGGTGGGGGCAATATCGAACAGGTTGGCCGCATCGAAGTCACCGATCAGCGCCACGGCGGTGGCCAGAATCGCGAAGACCGCCAAGCCGCTGATCACCATCATCACCTTCAGCGCTTCGCCCACCCCGGCGAGGTGAATGCCGATGAACACCGCATAAAACAGCAGATACACCAGCGGGCCGTTGACACCCAACAAGGCCTCGACCGCCGCACCGATGAAGATCACGATGGCTGCAGGCGCCAGCGCGTATTCGATCAATACCGCCAGCCCCGTCAAGTAGCCTCCCGCCGGCCCCATGGCTTGGCGGGCAAAGCTGTAGCCCCCGCCTGCCGCCGGGATCGCTGCGGACATTTCGGCCAGGGAGAGCACCAGGGCCAGGTACATCACGGCCATCAGACAGGCGGCGATGGCAAAGCCCCCCCAGCCCGCTTCGGCAATACCAAAGTTCCAGCCCGCAAAATCCCCCGAAATAACGTAGGAAACCCCAAGCCCTGCCAGCAGCATCCAGCCTGCCGTACCCTTACGCAGCTGGCGCTTCGCCAGATACGTCTGATCAACCGTTGGTTGTGTCATGGTCTCGCCCTTTTTCAGTGTGGAACGCAATGGGTGTCAGCGGCGTGCTGCGTTGTTTGCGTTGTGATTGGCGATGTTCTTGTTGTGTGGAAATGGCCGTTCAGAGCGCGAGCGGAGAAGTCATCTCGCGCATTGAGCCGTCGCCTGTTTTTTCAATCGGCCACGAGGAAATTCCGGGTCGAGTGGCTGCCCTCCAGCACGCTGTCTTCGCTGCGGTCCTTGAGCTTCACGCCAGAGAGCTTGCGCTCCCGCGCTTCGCGCAACAGCAGCAACAGACGCCTTGCCGCCTCTGCATAGGCCAGCCCAGCGGGGCGCACGTTGGAGATGCAGTTGCGTCGGTCATCCTTCAAGCCCACTTCGGGGGCCCAGGTCATGTAGAGTCCCAGGCTATCCGGTGAGCTGAGGCCGGGGCGCTCACCAATCATCACCAGCACGGCGTCGGCATTGAGCAGCGCGCCCACTTCATCGCCAATGGCCACGCGCCCCTGCTCGACGAGGGTCAGCGGCGCCAGCTGCCAGTCGTGGTGGTCGCGCTGCAGTGCATCGTAAAGGGCGGCCAGAAACGGCGCGCTGTTCTGCTGCACCGCCAAGGCCGAGAGGCCATCCACGATGACCACCGCCAGGTCATAGCGCTGGCCGCTCGCCGCCGCTTGCTGCAGTGCCTGCCGGGATGGTTCGTCGAGCCGTCGGCCGTAGTCGGGGCGCTGCAGGTACATTGCCCGGTGTTCGGCGCGGCTGTGTACCACCAGCGGCGCGCTGCCCAACGCCAGTTGCCGGGTGAGCTCATCGGCCAGTGCCTCGCACGCGAGCGGGCAGTGCACTGCGTCCTGGGCCTGGGCATGGGCCAGTTGAAATGCAAGCAGTTGATGGGTGGGCAGGCTCACCCCGGCACGCCCCAGCCCGATGCGCGCATCGGTAAAAGCGCGCAGGCGCTCCCAGGGGTTCTCGATCACGATGGGCGCCCTGGTGTCCTGCGAGGGTGGCTTCGGCATCTTAGTCGCTCCCTTTCGGCAAGTGACGCAGGCTGTTGGCAAAGGCGGCGGGAAGCTGGTCGTTCAGGCGATGGGTGCTCACATCCTGGAAGATCTGCATCCTGGCCAGCCACTGTTCGAACTCCGGCGCGGCTTTCAGCCCCAGCACCCGGCGGGCATAGAGCGCGTCGTGAAACGAGGTGGTTTGATAGTTGAGCATGATGTCGTCGGAGCCGGGGATACCCATCACGAAATTGCAGCCCGCCACGCCCAGCAGCGTCAACAGGTTATCCATATCGTTCTGGTCGGCGTTGGCATGGTTGGTGTAGCACACGTCGCACCCCATCGGCACGCCCAATAGCTTGCCGCAGAAGTGATCCTCGAGCCCCGCACGGGTGATCTCCTTGCCGTCGTACAGATACTCAGGGCCGATGAACCCGACCACCGTATTGACCAGCAGCGGGTTGAACTTGCGCGCCACGGCGTAGGCGCGGGCTTCGCAGGTTTGCTGGTCCAGCCCGTGATGGGCGTCGGCCGAGAGCGAGCTGCCCTGGCCGGTTTCGAAATACATCACGTTGCGACCTACGCTGCCTCTGTTCAGCGTTTGTGCGGCGGCTTCGGCTTCGGCCAGGGTGCTCAAATCGAACCCGAAGCTGCGGTTGGTGGCTTCGGTGCCGCCGATGGATTGAAACACCAGGTCCACCGGCGCGCCCTGCTCGATGGCTTCCAGGGTATTGGTGACGTGAGTGAGCACGCAGGATTGGGTGGGAATCTCGTATTTCTGAATCACCTCATCCATCAGGCGCATCAGCTTGATGCTTTGGGCGACGTTATCGGTGGCGGGGTTGATGCCGATCACCGCGTCGCCACTGCCATACAGCAGGCCATCGAGAATGCTGGCCGCGATACCGGTCACGTCATCGGTGGGGTGATTGGGCTGCAGGCGAGTGGAAAGCCGCCCCGGCAGGCCGATGGTGTTACGAAACGCCGTGGTCACCTGACACTTCTTCGCCACCAGCATCAGGTCCTGGTTGCGCATCAGCTTGCTCACTGCTGCGGCCATTTCCGGCGTGATGCCGGGGCGGGCAGCGGCCAGGGCCTCGCTGGTGGCGTGATCAGAGAGCAGCCAGTTGCGAAAGTCGCCCACGGTGAGGTGCTGCAGCGGTGCAAAGGCCTGGGCATCGTGGTCATCGATGATCAGGCGAGTGATTTCATCCTGCTCGTAGGGAATCAGCGCTTCGTTCAAGAAGGTCGTGAGCGGCAGCTCCGCCAGTACCATCTGGGCCACCACCCGCTCTTCGGCAGTGTCTGCCATGACGCCGGCCAGCCGGTCTCCAGAGCGCGGTGGCGTAGCTTTGGCCATCAGTTCGGCCAGCCCCTTGAATCGATAATGGCGGCTGCCCACCGTCGAGTGATAGTGCGCCATAGGCCTCTCCTGCCCTGCCTCGTATTGGGCGGTGCTGTTTCGTGCTGGTAAACGGAACAAAACTTGCTTGTTGTCACAATAGCGCTATCACTTAACGGGGAGTATCGAGTTTTGGCAAACCACCTGACAGGCTCGAAAAACAAACAAAAACAAAGCCTTGCACGAAATTCCATCGCAGAACAGCCACATGGCGACACCTTCAGGAGCAGGTCATGGAGATGACGTTGTCGAATAACGCACCACAAAAGTGCACACGAGAAGCCTGCGATGCCGACGAGCACGCCCAGAACCTGACCCGCTGGCAGCAGCAGTACGACCAGCTCAGCCCAGGCCGCTTTTACGGGCGGCTGGATGAAATCGCGCTGCCCGCCGTCCAGCTCTTCAAGGAGCATACCGAACAGGCGCTGCGCCAGGATTGCCAGGTGTGGGAGGATTCGCTGTGGCTGGGAATTCCCGTTCGCCCCCACGGCTCACGCATCAACGGGCAACCCTTGGCAGGCAACCAGATCATGTGCCGCCCGGGGGGCCAGGCTTTCGAGCTGGTGACCCCTGGCCACTTCGATATCTACGGGCTGGTCGTGCGACTGCCTGCACTCTACGCCGCCGCTCAGCAGCAGGGTATTGCTTTGGATGAACGCTGGCGGCGGGAACCAAGACGCATGGTTCACCCATCGACACGGCACGCCTTGATGTTCGTTCTGGAGCGGCTACTGGGAGAACAAGGTGCCCCCGTTGTCGAGCGGCTGCACCAGGACATCGTCATGATGGGCCTGCTGGAGCTATTGGGCACCTGGCAACCCAATGAAGAACTGCCCCCCAGCTACGCCCATCGGAAAGCGGTGGTAGACAGCGTTAAACGCTACGTGGAAGCGCATCTCGAAGGCCCCGTGACCATGGAAGCGCTATGCGATCTGACCCATGTCAGCCGACGCACGCTGCAATACAGCTTTACCTCCATTCTGGGGATCAGCCCACTGCAATTCTTGCGCTTATCGCGGTTGAACCATGTGCGCCGTGCCCTGCGCGCCGCCGAGCCGCCCCAGACGGTCACCGAGGTTGCCACGTACTGGGGGTTTTGCCATCTAGGGCAGTTTGCCCACGACTATCGGCGTCAATTTGGCGAGTGCCCATCGGATACGCTGCGTACTCCCTTGGCAGATCGAATCACTTGAGCCAGCGTTGGGCAAACTGCTGCGGGTCGAGCGGTGCGTCGTAAAAATAGCCCTGCGCCTGATAACAGCCCATTTCCAGCAGCGCTTCTGCCTGGGCCTGACACTCGATGCCCTCGGCGATGGTTTGCAGCCCCAATGTGTCGGCCATGGCGATGATCGTGGCCACGATGGTGCGGTCGCTATCACTGACCAGCATGTCACGGATGAACGAAATATCGATCTTGATCCGGTCGGCGGCAAAACGCTTCAGGTAGGCCAACGACGAATAGCCCGTGCCGAAATCGTCGATGGATAAACCCAGGCCATGACCCTTCAAGATCTCGGTGGTTGCAATGGCGTCCTCAGGGTGAGTCATGATGCCACTTTCCGTGATCTCGACGCTCAGCTGGTCGGGGGCGATACTATGCTGTCGGCAACTATTCAGTAAGGTGGCCACCAGTTCGCTATCTTCAAACTGGTCTGCGGCAATATTGATGGAGAGCTGGCCGCTCAATTGGCACCCTTGACGCTGCCAGGCAGCCAACTGCTGGCACGCCTGCTCAATGACACAATTGCCCAGCGCCACGATCATCCCTCGATCTTCCGCAATAGGCACGAACTGACTGGGCGGGACTTCGCCAAGCTCATCGTCCCGCCAGCGGCACAGCACCTCGGCACCGATCAGTTCGCCGGTACGCATGTCGACCTGAGGTTGAAAGTGCAGATAAAGGGAGTGGTTGGACAGCGCCACTGCCAGGCGCTTGGCAATGCGTAGTTGATCGGCCACGGCGCGGCCCATCCAGTGTTCGAACGTACGCGCGGAGAGCTTGTGACGTTTCGCTTGGTACATGGCGATATCCGCATGCTTTAATAACGCCTGCGCTGTTTGCCCGTGTACCGGATAGAGCGAAATGCCCACGCTGACCGATAATTCGCAAGAGTGCTGCTCTATAACAATAGGATTCTCTAAACTGTTGCATAGCCGCTCGGCGGTTATCAAGGCACGGCCTTTATCGTTGGCGTTGTCACACACCACGACAAATTCATCTCCTCCCAGCCTTGCCAGGTACTCCCCGGCGGGCAATGCATGACGAAAGCGCTGGGCGACTTTTTTCAACACCAGATCGCCAATGTCATGTCCCGCGGTATCATTGATCTCCTTGAAGTGATTGAGATCCAGGAGCAGCAATGCAAAGCGCGAGCTCGTCTTGCGAATCACTCGCTCTTCGAGGTGTTGAATGAAATCTGCCCGATTGGGGAGTTGGGTATCGGCATCGCAGAATGCCAGCTGTCGAATGCGCGCTTCATCTTTTTGACGTCCCAACTCCGAGGCAGCCCGCGCCGCGAAGATTTGCAGCACGGTGCAGACGATATGGGCATCTTCCAAGGGTGCCTTGAACATGACCCCGATGATGCCCACGGGCCGTCCTTCGACATCGTCCAGCCGACGCCCCACATAAGCATTGACCCATTCCAATGCGCCGTTGGCTTCCTTGGGCAAGCGGATACCTGCTCCTTCAAGAACGACGCACTCCTGCTCGATGAGCACATCCTGACACGGCACCCCGGCCAGATGGTAGCTGAAAGGTGCCTGTGGCTGACCGTTCACGAACAGCGACAAGACGTTGGCGAGATTGGGGTCACGCTCATCTAGCGTGGCAATGAAGCCTACTTCGGCCGCCAACGCATTGGCCATGTGATCCGTCAATTGTGTCAGGAAGGCTTGTCCATGCTGAGCAGACACGGCCGTCGCCACCTGGGCTACAGCGTGTTGAATACGCGCTTCGGATTGCCGATGCAGAAGGTTATCGATCCCGAAGGCTACGTCATCTGCCAGCTCGCTCAGCAAACGCAGCTCGCGCGTGGTTATCGATGCTTCTTCCGTCCGGGAGAGGCAAAGCACGCCCATCGATTGCCCTCGATAGATCAACGGCAACGCCATGAAGACATTGACACCCAGCTCGTGCAACATGGGTGTCCGTGCAGTGTCGTCAGTCACCGTAGAAGAGGACCAGGTGACGGCTTGCTGGGTTTCCAGCGCCGTAAGCGCCAGAGCGTGACAGACGCCTTCGACCATCAGCTGCCTGGGGCTCAGCCACGCCAGATCGCCACTCTCCACATCGGCACTGGCCTGCACAGGTCCCAGTTCACGCTTGATAGCGGCAAACGGGCGTCCATGCACCCAGGCAGCGCTATAACCGCCTACCTCGACCATGGCTCGGCAGGCTGCCTTAAGCAACGCCTGCTCGTCCGTTGCGTGAAAGCGCGCTTCGTTGACCCGGTTCAGCAGGCGTAGAATGCGCTGTTTATTGGCGATCTGCTCATCGGCTCGCTCCCCCATCCGGCGGCGGGCCAGCTCGAACCCGGACAGGGAAGCCACGATACGCAGCACCTCTGTCGCTTAGGCAGGCAGCTCAAGCGGAGCAGAATGCATCATGACGATAATCCCCTGGCACTGGCCAGAGGCATCCGACATGGGCACGCCAAGATAACCTTCGGCCTCATAACCTGCCAGCTTTGGGTCATGAGGAAAGTGGTCCGCTACCCGCGATGGCATGTGAAAGCAGCTATTTGATGACACCTTCGCACAGGGGGTGTGCTTCAAGTCGTAACTCGGCGCATCGACAAAGCCGCTGATGGACCATGTCGCCAACGGCAAGGCGCGTTTCTTACCAGGGTCGATACGCACAATCATGACATGATCGATATCGAGTAGTTCGGCCACGGATTCTGCGACATGACCAAAAAACTCACCCTGGCTGATACGCATCAAGCTGGCGGCAAGTTGCTGAAAAATTTCTGGAGCCGTCGTGGAAGCCATGATATTTAGCGCCTTCGGGTTCTATAGGTCAGCCACGATGGCAAGCCAGATGCTTTTTTAATAAGCCCTATTGACCGCTGTGTGATCATCCCTGAGCCATACAGTGATGGTATGAGTAGTCAACCCTTTAGCGGGCTCACTGACTTGATTCGAGTTTAGGTACTGCTCACCTGTACTCGCTCTCTTGCTGTTTTAACGCACTCAACAAGACTCTTTTTTCGTCATCTTAAAAACGATTCATGACTGGGTTGCAAAACCTAATGAAACTCACTTCACTTTCTCCCCACCAGCATCAACATTTAATCAAATGACTAATTTAAAAAAAGTTAATCCGTTTAACGCTGCGCGTGCGCGCTGGCGTGAAAAAAAAGCTTGGGACCTCATCACCACTCAACCCATCAGGATGATATTCAACCTAAACAGTCCTTCATGTCAATAGGCCGTTCCCCAACCATTCAGGGCTATATGGAGGAAAGTGTGAACAAAATTGAACAGAAACGGCTAGCTGGAAATATCGGACGAGCCATTGCCAAGCAGCGAATACGCTGCCAACTCACTCAAGAAGAGGTTGCCGAGCGGTTGGGGGTAGGCAACGAAGCGGTATCACGTATTGAGAGAGGGCGGGTCATACCCAATATTGTGCGCTTACTTGAATTAGCCGAGATTTTCAATTGTGAGGCCGCGGAATTACTCGGAGAAGCCAGTGTACATATCGATGACCAGACGCAAAGAATCAAACTCTTATTAGCGCCATTAAAGCAACAAGATCGACAACTGATACTGGACATTACCGAAAGTCTTGCCCACCGCTTACAGCAACAGGCCTCTTTGGGTGAGTAATCTCCCCCTCCGCACCACGTCAAACCACCACAAAATGTATCCATAAGTAACAAAATGGATTCAAAGTGTATCCAAGAATAAATCGTACGGCTTGGTAGCCTTTCGATATTCATGCTATAGATGTTCATGCCTTCCGCGCCAACACGCCCGACTGCCCAATGCGCATCACAAGGTAACGCTCATGCTGAATACCACCGCCTGGAATCGTCTGCGCTATAGCCTGTATGCACCTGTTTATGACGTTCTGATCTCACGAGCACTGCGCAAACCGCGCCAGGTGGCGCTGAGCCACGTGGATTGGGAGCCAGGCATGCGCGTATTGGTGGTGGGAGCCGGGACGGGGCTCGATCTTCCCTTTCTCCCCCGCGAGCTGGAAGTGCACCTGACCGATGTAACGCCCGCCATGTTGAAGCGCGCCGATGCCAGGGCCAGCCGCCACCAGCGCGACGTATTCTGCAAGGTCATGGATGCTGCGGCGCTGGAGTATGCCGAGGGGCATTTCGATGTGGTGGTCATGCATCTGATCCTGGCGGTCATGCCCCAACCCGAAAAAGGGCTGGCAGAAGCGTTTCGCGTCTTGAAGCCCGGCGGGCAGCTGTGCGTCCTGGACAAGTTTCAGCCTGACACCCACGCAGCGGGAAGGGGGCGACGGGCGTTGAATCTGCTGACCTCTTTTATCGCTACCGACATCACTCGCCAAGCAACCCCACTGCTGACGCAGGCAGGTTTTCGGATTCGTCATGATCGGCCAGTGCTGATGAACGGGCTTTTTCGAGCCCTGCTGGCAGCCAAAGACAAACCAGACAGTACCAATACAAGTTGCTCATAGCGTACAATGAACGTACCACTCTTTGCGCCATTGACCCCGCCATGCCCCATGCTGCTGTAAAACGCTTTCATCGTTTGCCACTCGACGAGCAGTCTCGCATCATCGAGATGGCTTGGGAGGATCGTACTCCTTTCGAGGCAATTGCATCACTGTTCGGGCTAGGCGAGCCTGAGGTGATCGCCATCATGCGTCACCAGCTCAAACCGACCTCTTTTCGCCTATGGCGCCAACGGGTATCAGGTAGAACCACCAAGCATGCTGCACTGCGCTCCCCAGAGGTTCTGCGCGGTTACTGCCCAACCCAATACAAGCGGTAAGCTCACGTCCTGATCAGCCAGTATTCAAGGTATCGTTTTCATCGGCAAATAAATGTTATATTATCACATAACATAAACCCGTTTAGAGGTACTGGCAATGTCTGCGTTCGCTCCTTTACCCGTGACCGTGCTTTCCGGCTTTCTGGGCGCGGGGAAAACCACCGTGCTCAATCATATTCTCGCCAATCGCGAGGGTCGTCGCGTGGCGGTGATCGTCAACGACATGAGCGAGGTCAATATCGATGGTGCACTGGTACGCGGCGGCCCCGGCGAGCCGATGCTGGACAGTGACGTCGCACTGAATCGTTCGGAAGAGCGGCTGGTCGAAATGAGCAACGGCTGCATCTGCTGCACGCTACGCGAAGATCTGCTGGTAGAGGTGAGCCAACTGGCTCGCGAGGGCAAATTCGATTACCTGGTCATCGAGTCCACCGGCATCTCCGAGCCGCTGCCCGTGGCAGAAACCTTTACCTTCGAAGACGAAAGCGGCCAGAGCCTTTCCCAGGTCGCAAGACTGGACACGCTGGTCACCGTGGTCGATGGCGCCAACTTCCTGGCTCAGTACCAGGAAGCGCAGAGCCTGGCCGAGGCAGGAGAAAGCCTGGGCGAGGACGATGAGCGCAACGTCGCCGACCTGCTGGTGGACCAGATCGAGTTTTGCGATGTGCTGCTGATCAGCAAGACGGACTTGATCAGTGAGACCGAACTGGCGTCACTGAAAGCGATCCTGCGCTCGCTCAACCCGGAGGCCGAGCTGGTGCCCATCACCCAGGGCGGCGTCCCGCTGGACAAGGTGCTGGATACCGGCAAGTTCGATTTCGAGCGCGCCCAGCAGGCGCCCGGCTGGCTCAAGGAGATGCGCGGAGAGCACGTGCCGGAAACCGAAGAGTACGGCATTGGCAGCTTCGCCTACCACGCCCGCCGCCCCTTCCACCCGCAAAAATTTCACGACCTGCTGAATGCCGAGTGGTTCGGCAAGGGTCTGCTGCGCTCCAAAGGCTTTTTCTGGCTGGCCACTCGCCCCCGCTACGCGGGCCAGTGGAGCCAGGCAGGCGGTATTGCCCATCACGGCCCTGCCGGGGTGTTCTGGAAGGCCATCCCGGAAGAGCGCTGGCCGGAGGACGCAGAGTATCGCGCCTTCATTCTGGAGAAGTGGGAAGAGCCGTTTGGCGATATGCGCCAGGAGCTGGTATTTATCGGCCAGCGCCTGGATCAGGCGCGGATGCGTCAGGCGCTGAATGACTGCCTTTTGACAGAGGACGAACTGCTCGCTGGGGCCGAACACTGGAAAACGCTGCCGGACCCCTTTCCTGCCTGGGAATAAGTGACCGACCCCACCGAAGGCCCCGGATAACGATCCGGGGCCTTTTCTGTTACCCCTTGATAGCCACGCGTCAGACGCTTTGCCGCTTTCGAGAGACGGCCCAGCGCAGCGCATCGATGAGCACGATGACGACCAGGCTTCCACCCAGTACCGGCAAGGCGATGCCCAACAGTACCAGAACGATGAGCAGGCTTGCCTGAATGGCCAGAGGTAGCATGACGAACAGCGCCGTCAGGGTCTGTGCCTGATTGACCGTGACACTCTTGATGCGCTGCCACCACATCCAGTAACCCCACACGATCAAAAATACCAGCGCGGCGGCCAACAGGGCCAGCACCAGCTGGTTCACCAGCCCGAACAGCACCCCCATATGTAAATCGACACCCCAGCGCGTCAGCTTTGCCGCCAGCGGAAAAGTGGCAAAATCCGTTTGATCGAGAATCCGCATATCGCCGGGGTTCAGAGCAACCTGATCGACCTGGGTAGGCCAGCGGCGATCGATTTCAGACACCCGCCACGCCCGGCCCTCATTGGCGGGCGGCTCTATCTGAAGCCTGCCGGCCAGCAATCCGGCGCCTCTTGCCGCTGCCAGCGCCTGATCAAACCCTTCAGCGCTTACCCCGGCTTGTGGCGCACTGCTCACGCCATGGTCGGCATGCATGTCGTGATGATTGTGGGCACCATGAATCGATGCATCGCCGGGCATCGGAAGCATGGTAGACACGCTGGGTGTGCCCCAGCCCCAGGCTTGCCTTAACTCACCGATATTGCCGCCAGCCCACTTTGACCAGGTAAGCCCGGTGGCTGAAAAGAACAATAGCCCGACCAGTGCCAACGCCCCCACAGTGGCATGATGGCGCCTGGGCTTCATGCGCGGGCTGGTGCCGTTGAGCGCTTTACGCCGCGCCACCCAGAGCACCAGCCCCAGCAGCGCGATAATCCATAGCCAGGAGGCAGCAAGCTCGCTGTAGAGCCGGCCGGTATCGCCGAGCAGCAGGCCGCGGTGGAAGTGATCAATGGCGGTACGAAACGGCAGGATACCGCTGGTGCCGTACACCGTCATGTCGCCTTTCACTTCAAGGGTTGCCGGATCAATGAAGATAGCGCGATGTTCGGATGGCCCAAGGGCCGTGTCGGCAAACATCACTCGCGTGGTGCTGTGCGCATCCGGCGCGGGGCGAACCGCTGCCGGCAGCACGTCTTGCCCTGTTGCAAGCCGGGCGGTGTCGACTTGCCGGGCAAGCGGCTGTGGCGCACCTTCGGCGCTTGCGGTCAACGCATTGCGGTATAGCCAGGCCTCAACCGAAGGCGTCAATACATAAACCATGCCGGTTAGCGCCGCCACCAGTATAAAAGGCCCTACCAGTAACCCTACGTAAAAGTGCATACGCATTAGTAGGGCAAAGAGAATCTTTCCGCTTCGCCTGGGCGGTGATAATCCAGCTTTTTTCGATGGCATGCTCTATCTTTCCTGAGAAGTATTTCAAGAGACGCCGATATGCATCTATGGTATAAAATAGTTAAAGAAAATATTAACTATCGGTAATGACCAGTAGCCTTTTCAAAATAACGACCTGACATTATGGTAAAAGAGATATAGCGAGTGTTTTAAACTCCCTCTCATTTACTTGATGATGCGCTTCCAGGGATTAGGGCAGCCGCAAGGAGGCTGCTATAATCCCCCTCCGTGAAGATTTCTGGAAACCGGTTGTTCGATGCCACTGTCCCGCTCAGCACGCATGTTCTACTACCGCTGCACGCTTGCGATGGCGTGGGTGGCGATGTGCCTGTTGTTTGCAGGGCCGGTCATTTCTCAGTTCCAGGCCGCCCCGCATCCTCAAGATGCCCATTCCGCCCACACTGGCCACCATCACCATCTCGTCTCCGCTATAGACCCCTCGGGTCATTCCCATGATACCGCGAGTGAGCCCACAGCTTTCGGTGCTCTGGCGAACTGGCATACGCAGTGCGGCTACTGCGAACTATGGCAACACAGCCCTTCGCTCTCGACAGCGTTGCCTGCGATTGCCCAAGGCGCCCTGGTCACTTCTGACGACGTTACGCCTGCGCCTCACATCGGTGCGGTTTTCCACTACAACTATCCGCATTCGTTAACGCGCGGGCCTCCATCCTTATCTAGCGCTCATTAAAACTCTGCGCAGTTGCTTTTATAGTAACGCGTAAAACAGAAAATCAAATAGGGCGACTATGCTTTTTTCAAGCATAACAGCGCTCGGAACAACTGCTGCTTGATCGTTATAAATCACTCTTTAAAATGGCTTGAATAATCGAAGTATAAGCCCAGCGATAAAGTCTTAATTGATCGAATATTTGTAGATCAGCAGCCAAGGAACGATAACTAATCGAATATCTTGAGGCTTTCGAAGATTTTTTGCTCGACTAACGCAACCAACTCGACATTGATGGCGTTGATGGCGGGCTCGAGATTCTTTTCCAGCGGCAGAATGATCTGAAAGTCATAATACAGATCAAAACCGAGCGGGCGAACCACCACGCCCGCTCGCTTGGCGTCGCTGGCCGACACGGCGTTCAAGACGGCAAGGCCTGCACCATTCGCCACCAGACGAATCGCCATTTCTCCCAATGAGACGGTCCATATTTTGCTGGGCGAGACGGCATGCTTCGCCAAGCGCTGGGAAATCAGATGGCGTCCTTGTTCCTTGGGCTCCCCACAAATCAGCGTTTCGTCGGCAAAATCCTTGATGTCGATAAACGCCTTGGCCTCCAGCGGATGCCCCGAGGGAATAAGACACATACCGGGCAGAGA
The DNA here is from genome assembly GCF_000275725.1 of Vreelandella stevensii S18214. Lineage (GTDB taxonomy): Bacteria > Pseudomonadota > Gammaproteobacteria > Pseudomonadales > Halomonadaceae > Vreelandella > Vreelandella stevensii. The sequence continues at coordinate 23,210 of NZ_AJTS01000037.1, forward strand.
GTATTGGAAACTCTGATAACGCGGATCGACACGAGTATCACTGGTAATACCGAAATCGAAGCGCTGGGCCACCATGTCATCGGGTATCTGGCTTGAGCGATAGGAGTAGAGACTGATCTCCAGCTCGGGAAACTGCTCGGCCAGCAGCGTTGCGGCATCCGGTACCAGACTCATGGCGAACGAGGGCATGCTGACCACCCTCAGCTGGCCAGCCGCCTGATCTTTAAGCCGTTCAGCAAACTGACGCAGGTGGTGCAGCCCCACATAAACCCGTTCCACTTCGTCATAGAACAGCGTGCCACGCCGGGTCGGCAGCAGGCGGTTGTTATGGCGCTCAAAGAGATCGAACCCGAGCCTTGCCTCCAGCTGTTTTATCAAACGGCTGATGGCCGGTTGCGAAATCAGCATCTTGCTGGCGGCTTCCGTTGCGCTTCGGGTTTTCATGATCCACATGAAAGCTTCTATCTGACTATCCGTAAATCCTCGATAAGCCATAACATTTCGTCATCCTTCGATAATCAAAAATCAATATAACTGCTCAATAGAGCCAGTATACAGTTGAATGAAGCTAAAAAAGATGCATCCAGCTTCACGACATAATATTTGGCTATCGCCTGATAAAATCAAAAAGGATTGACCATGATCGATGAAATCTCTGCTAACAATGCCCTGTTTACCGCTTGGCGCCACGATATCCACCAGCATCCCGAGCTGGGCTTCGAAGAGCAGCGTACTGCCAAGTTAGTAGCCGACCGGCTGACAGAGTGGGGGTTTGACGAAGTGCATACCGGGATCGCGACGACCGGCGTTGTGGGTGTGCTGCGGGGCAAGACGCCAAGTTCTCGCACTATCGGGCTGCGTGCCGACATGGACGCCCTTGCCATGACAGAAAACAATCAGTTCGGTCATGCATCACTCACCCCAGGCAAGATGCACGGCTGTGGTCACGATGGGCATACCACGATGCTGCTGGCCGCCGCGTGGTATCTGGCCAGGCATCGCGACTTTTCCGGTACCGTGCACTTCATCTTCCAGCCTGCTGAAGAGGGTCTGGGCGGCGCCAAGGTCATGGTGGACGAAGGTCTATTTGACCGATTCCCTTGTGACCGCATCTACGGCATCCACAATATGCCGGGTATTCCTCAAGGCGAATTCTGGCTTCGCGAGGGCGCGCTGCTGGCCAGTTCCGACCGCTTCACCATCGACATACACGGCAAGGGCGGCCACGCAGCCATGCCCCAGCACGTTGTCGACCCGATGCTGATCGTGAGCGCCATCATCAGCGGTGCGCAATCCATCGTCAGCCGCAATACCTCCCCGCTGGATGCGGCGGTGCTATCGTTTACCGACCTGCACGCAGGCTCTGGCACATTCAACGTCATACCCGACAACGCTACCATGATGGGTTGCATCCGCTCTTTCAACAACACCGTTCGCGAGCATGCCATCCAACGGTTGAAGCAGCTGGTGGAAAGTACCGCGGCCGCCTATGGCGCCACCGCAACGCTCGCCTTTCGCCCCGGCAGTTATCCGGCCACGGTCAACGACGCTCATGCCACGCAGTTGGCCGCCGACGTTGCCCGAGACGTGGTAGGCGATGCCAAGGTGAACAAGAACTGCCAGCCGGTTTCCGGCAGCGAAGACTTCTCTTTCATGCTGCAGGCTGTTCCGGGCTGCTATGTATTTCTGGGCAATGGTGTGGAAGGCGAAACCGGGGGTGTCAGCGTTCATAACCCAAGCTACGACTTCAACGACAGCATCATCCCGGCAGGCGCCTCCTACTTTGTCCAGCTCATCAAGCGCGAACTCCCCGCTCACTAAGCAGTTGACCCATAAAGCTTTTAAAAGGCACTTCCTCGTATAAAGCGGAGAACAATATGGAAGCCAGTAAAAATCAGATTTCCGGTGGCAACACCGGAATCATGCACCGCATTGCGCGTATCGCTGATGCTCTGCCCCACCCCTTTATCATGTTCCTTGTTATCTTTCTCGTCACGCTGGGCCTGTCCGCCGTGATGAGCCAGTGGGTCGCCCCGGTTCGCCATCCTGCTACCGATGAACTCGTACAGGTTCGCTCCCTGCTTAGCTGGGACGGACTGAGATTCATGGTGACCGGCGCGGTGACCAATTTCACCAGCTTCCGCCCGCTTGGCCTGGTACTGGTAATGGTACTGGCGCTGGGGCTGATTCAGAAAACCGGCCTTGCCGATGCGACCATCCGGCGCATGCTTAGCAACGTGGCACCGTCGCTCATTACGCCGGCGGTGATTGTCACTTCCATCCTCGCCAATCTGGTATCGGATGCCGCCATTTTTCTTATTCCGCCGCTTGCAGCTCTCATGTTCAAAACGGTCGGCCGCAACCCGATTGCTGGTATTATCGTGGCATTCATCGCTGTCTTTGCCGGTTTCAGCGCCAACTTCTTCATTGCCGGAACGGACCTTCTGATTTCTGGAATATCGACCGAAGTCGTGCAGAGCGTTCGCCCGGGCTATGAAGTCAGCGTTGTGTCCAACTGGTTTTTCATGTGCGCGTCGGTACCGCTGATCACGCTTATCATTACGGTGATGAATGACCGGTACGTCGAGCCCACGCTGGCACGTTTTGAAGATCAGGGCACCGAGGAAAAAGGAGAGCAGGATATACAGCTAACCGACAGGGAGCGGCGTGCGCTGCGCTACACCGGCCTCGCGGCCTTGGCATATATTGCGGCTGTCCTGCTGCTGATCCTGCCCGAGAGTTCCGGGCTGCGTAATGCCGAAGGCGGCCTGCTGCCCTCACCGTTCATGAGCGGCCTGGTCCCCATCATCGTGCTGTTCTTCAGCCTGTGCGGCATCGTTTACGGTATTACCATCGGCAAGATCAAGCAGGCAAGCGACGTGCCGCGCTTAATGGAAGAAGCGATGCGCGACATGTGCGGGTTTATCGTCATCGTGTTCATGGTGGCGCAGTTCATTGCCATCTTTAACTGGTCGAATCTGGCCATCGTCAGCGCGGTCAATGGAGCCGACTGGCTGTTGAGTATCAACATGCCGACGCCGATGGCCTTGTTGTGTTTCATTCTGCTGGCAGCGGTTGTCAACCTGTTTCTGTACAGCGGCTCGGCGCAGTGGGCATTGATGGCACCGATTTTCCTGCCCATGCTGATGCTCGTGGGACTTGAGCCGGAAGCCATCCAGGCGGCTTATCGGATCGCGGATTCATCGACCAATGTCATTTCACCCATCAATCCCTACCTGCCACTGGTGCTGGCGGTCATTCATCTCTACAACAAGTCGTTTACGCTCGGTCACCTGCTGACCATTGCCATGCCCTACTCCCTTGCCATTCTGGCTGGCTGGAGCAGCCTATTCTTCATCTGGTATCTGCTGGAATTACCCTTTGGTCTGTGAGCATTCTTTGTAATGACCTGATAGACCATGATCGAGTAGGAGGGGGAGTCGCCTCCCCCGTCCTCTCACACCACCGGGCATACGGATCCGTACCACGGCGGTTCCTGTCATCCACTATTGGACTGAGCTTCGTTCCGCTGAATCCGCCCGCCTGTGTGCTCTAAGCGCTTCGACAGTCGTTGGGCTTCCGGCCCGCCACACAGTTATCGAGAGCCCTCCGGGGAGGCTTCTGCTCGTACACATCAGAAAGCGGTCAACTATCCGCTCGTGACAGGTTCAGCCCTTCAGCTCTTGGTTAAAGAGCCTACTATGGCCTCTGCTGACTCCTGTTCGCCCATCCCGACACCTCACGGTGTCGGTAGCCAATGGCAGGCGAACAGGCCTCCCAGGGTAAGGCGCGCGACCTTCCTCCCATCTCCCCGCCGCATCTACTTCCACATCTTCTAGATAGCTATTGGGCTTCGAGTTTCATGGCCCTCTCGCCCAGATGTGGCTGCCTCGTATGCGGTTCCTGTTCGTCGGGCCGGGAGTTTGCCTACAGCTTCCTTCAGATTCCGCCTCGCGACGGACACCCTTGCTGTTCAGCTAACGGTTCCCGCTATCAGGGTCCGTAGGGGACTCTCACCCCCAAGTCATCCCACCAACCACCACGGTTGACCGGATAGCGCCTGAGCGGCGCTTCGCGCCATGCCTGGCGCACATCGAGTAGGAGGGGGAGTCGCCTCCCCCGTCCTCTCACACCACCGGGCAAACGGATCCGTACCACGGCGGTTCCTGCCCCCCATTATCGGGCTGAGCTTCGTTCCGCTGAATTCGCTCGCCTGTGTGCTCTGAGCGCTTCGACAGTCTTTGGGCTTCCGGCCCGCCATACAGTTATCGAGAGCCCTCCGGGGAGGCTTCTGCTCGTACACATCAGAGAGTGGTCAACTATCCACTCGTGACAGGTTCAGCCCTTCAGCTCTTGGTTAGAGAGCCTAATATGGCCTCTGCTGACTCCTGTTCGCCCATCCCGACACCTCACGGTGTCGGTAGCCAGTGGCAGGCGAACAGGCCTCCCAGGGTAAGACGCGCGACCTTCCTCCCATCTACCCGCCGCATCTACTTCCACATCTTCTGGATAGCTATTGGGCTTCGAGTTTCATGGCCCTCTCGCCCAGATGTGGCTGCCTCATATGCGGTTCCTGTTCGTCGGGCCAGGAGTTTGCCTACAGCTTCCTTCAGATTCCGCCTCACGACGAACACCCTTGCTGTTCAGCTAACGGTTCCCGCTATCAGGGTCCGTAGGGGACTTTCACCCCCAAGTCATCCGGCCAACCACCACGGCGGACCGGATAGCGCCTAATTGGCGCTGCGCGCCATGCCTGGCGCACCATGAAAAAAGAGAGGCCGAGGCCTCTCTTCCTTTATTGCCATCAAAACCATTAGCGCACCATGCCGGGCAGCCACGTCGCAAGACTCGGGAAGATGATCAGCACTACCACCAGCAGCATTGAGCAGACGATGTACGGAATCGCCGCGGAGTAGATTTCACGCATGGTGGTACCAGGCGGCGCAACCCCCTTCATGACAAACAGCAAAAGCCCCAAGGGCGGTGTCGAAAAGCTGATCTCGAGTGCCAGCAGCACCACCACACCAAACCACACCAGGTCGAACCCCAGCGCCTGGGCCAGCGGGAAGAAGATTGGCACGGTCAGCATCATGATCGAAATCTGCTCCATGAAGGTGCCCAGCACCAAAAGCACCGCGAACATGGCTAACAGCATCAGAATCGGCGAGAGATCAAAACTGGTGGCCCACTGGATCAGCCCGCCCGAGGCACCAGAAAAGCCCAGCAGCTGGCTGAAGGTCGCCGAGCCAAACACGATCAGATAGGCCATGAGCGTGACCTTGAGCGCACCTGACACCGAAAGCTTGAACGCCTCCCAGGTCATGCAGCGGAAGATGAAAGCCAGGATGATCACCCCCAGGGCCCCAAAGGCAGCCGCCTCGGAAGGCGTAGCAAAGCCCATCAACATCATGCCCACGATGATAATCATGACGCTCAGCATGGGCAGGATATCGGTCACGATCAGCTTGAGCTTGGCCCTCAACGGCACGGGCTCCAGCTCATAGGCAGGCGCTGACTGCGGATCCAGCCGGGTCTGGATGAAGATGGTCACGATATAAAAACCCGCCAACGTCAGGCCAGGCAGAATACCGGCAATCAGCAGTGCGCCAATATCCACTTTTGCCAGCGTCGCCAGCAGCACCGCCAGTGCTGACGGAGGAATGATGATCGCCAGACCGCCGGTTCCCAGAATGGGGCCAATGGCCATCTTCTTCTTGTAGCCTCGGCGTTCCATCTCGGGCACCAGCAACGACCCCATCAATGCCGTAGAGCCCATGGAAGAGCCACTTAACGTGGAGAAAGCCGTGCCACCTACCACGGTGACGTAGGACAAGCGCCCCGGCACCTTGCCCAGCAGCTGATCGACCGCGTTGAACATTTTCATGCCCAGCCCGGTGCGAAAGAAGAGTTCACCCATCAGCAGAAACAGCGGGATGGGCACCAGATTGAAGCTTGAGAGCGCGCCAAAGCCATTGTTCAGCATCTGCATGATGCCTGCCTGCCCGCCCATGAAGTGCCAGGCCCCAATCACGTTGGCTGCCAGGAAGGCCAGCGCAATCGGCGTACCGATCGCCATGAAGATGAGGATCAGTGACAGTAGAAAAGCGAGCGCAAAGTACCATTCCATTATTCTTTAATCCCCGCTTCGCCGCTGTGAAGGAGTTCATGGCCCACCACAAAGCGAGCAAACTCGATGGCCATCAGCGTAAAGCTGATGGGAAATACGATGGTCAGTAGCCATTTGGGAACGAAGAACGCGCGTACGTCATAGTCGCTGCGTTCGATATTCAGCATCACCAGATCCAGCCCTTTCCACGCCAACACGGCACACACCACCACACACAGCAGCGAGACACCCCGGCTGAGGATGTTCAGCGCGGGCAGCGGCAGGATGGAGGTCAGTAGCTCAATGTGTACATGCCCTTTCTGTCGCACCAGCCAGGGCGCGCCCAGCAGGGTGAGATAGAACATGGCGTACTCGGTGGAGAGAAAGAACCACGCCGAAGGTTGCAGACCCAAATTACGAATCACGACCGAGAGCACCACGGCCACCATCAGCCATACCAGCATGATGGCTGCCAGCAGGGCCATGCCGTTGAGCAGCAGCAAATAGCCACGTTGTGCGTAACGCATAGGAAGTCCTGGAAGTCGCCTGGAAACCGGCAGGCGCTACCCATGAGGGGCAGCGCCCACCGGGGTTGCTTGCTTATAAGTCGTTGAACTTCTCAAGCAGCGTGTCGTAGTGCTCCAGCCCCATGGGGTGGCGCTCCATTTGACGACGCATGCGCTCCCAGGTGGCCTCACGGGCGGCTTCGGCATAACGTTCGCCCACCTCCCCCTCCAGAGTGATCACCTGCATGCCATCGGCCTCCAGTGCGGCCTGCTGCTCTTCGGCAAGGGCTGATAGCTTCTCGGCGCTGTCACGCTCGTGCTCGATGGCCACTTCCTGAAGGATTTCCTGGGCCTCGGGGCTGAGCTGATTCCACTTGTCGAGGTTGACGATCACGCCCATGTCCGTGGAAAAGAACGCGGGATCTACCCGGTAGTTGAGGAAGCGATCCCAGTTGAGATCCTTCAGGCCAATTTGCGTCCAGCCGGTGGCATTGACCACGCTACGCTCGAGGGCCGCGTAAACATCGGTGGTCGGCAAGCTGATGGGCTGGGCGCCCAGATAGTCCTGGAAGAACGCATCATAGACCGGGTTGCTGCGCAGGCGCAGCCCCGAGACACTGAGGTTGCCCTCTGCATCGATGGTAGGCTCGTTGATGGTGTAGAGGTTGTAGCTCACGCCACTATCGAACCAGCCCAGATAATAGGTGCCCATCTTCGCTTGATGGATCTCGTTGAGCAGATCGATACCGCCATTGTCACGGGCAAAGATAGCGTTGGTATTGGACGCCACCATGGCATCACGCTCAGGCACCGTGCCCGCATAGAAGCTGGCGGCGGTGTAGGCCATGTCCACCACGCCGTTGCGCACCGCGTCGGGTTGCTCGGAAAGACCGATGACCTCAGGGCCGCCGCGCACGTTGATCTGCACCACGCCCTCACCGCGCTCGTTGACCTTGTCGACGAACTCCAGAAAGCTCTGGGTGTAGATCAGCGAAGGAGGAAAAGCATGGACGGCGGTGATTTGATCCACCGCCAAGGCATGGGTAGACGCCAGCGCCGTGAGCATGCCCAACGTAAGGGTTACTTTTTTCATGTGTATCTCCTGCACAAGGTGATCTTTTGTAGCGGTTATTGTGTTGATCTACTGCCTAAAACCATTGTTGCAAGCGTGCGTCGTGTTGTTATCGGTCCGTCATGTACGGCGCGGGGTGGCTGCTCTGACGGCCGCCTGGCCCGGGCCGCTTTATCCTTTGCTGATGATCGCGGCACTGGGCGGCACGGGCGCCACCCATGGAAACTGCTGTTCGTAGTGCGCGGCGAAAGTATCGATCTCTTCAAGATGCTGCCGGGTCATATCGATATCGTCCCAACCGTTCAGCAGCTTGGTGCGCCACACGGCCGAGACGCTAAAGGATACGCACAGCTCGCCGACGCGAATATGCTGCGCTTCCAGGTCCACCACGATAGGCGCAGGGGCCTCGGCCAGCGCCTGCAGCAGCTGTTCTGCGGCCTCCTCCGTCACCACGGCGGGCAGCAAGCCATTGTTGACGGCGTTGGAGGCGAAGATATCGCCAAAGCTCGGCGCCACGACGCAGCGAAAGCCATCGTCCACCAGCGCATAGACAGCCGCCTCGCGGGAAGAGCCAGCGCCAAAGTTGCGTCTACTGACCATGACTTCCGCCTGGCTCGCCATGGGATGATTGAGCATGACGTTCGGCACCCGCTGGCCCTGTTCGTCATGGCGCACGTCATGCAGCAGAAACTGCCCGTACCCCACGCTGCGTGGCTCCTTCATGAAGCGGGCAGGAATCAGCTGGTCGGTATCGACGTTCGCGGCGGGTAACGCCACCCCCAGAGTGTCCAGGATGGTGATGGGTTTCATGACGGCTCTCCCGAGGCGCGGGGTGAGGAGGAAGCGAGCTGGCGCACGTCAGTCAGCCGCCCGTTGATGGCCGCAGCGGCCACCATGGCGGGCGACATCAAATGCGTACGCGCTCCCGGGCCTTGGCGCCCTTTGAAGTTACGGTTGGTGGTGGACGCACAGCGCTCGCCGCTGGCCACCAGGTCCCCGTTCATGCCCACACACATGGAACAGCCGGAGTGGCGCCACTCCAGTCCTGCGGCCTTGAAAACACGGTCAAGCCCCTCGGCTTCGGCCTGGGCTTTTACCAGGGTCGAGCCCGGAGACACCATGCCCGGCACGCGGCTTTCATGGCCTGCCAGCACGGCGGCGGCGGCACGCAAGTCTTCGATCCGGGCATTGGTGCAGGAACCGATGAAGACACGGTCGATGGTGATGTCGGTGAGCTTTTGCCCTGCCGTCAATCCCATGTAGGCCAGGCTCTCCCGGGCCTGGCGCGCTTTGGCGGGGTCATCCAATTGCGCAGGATCGGGCACGTGCTGATCAATGGGCAGCGCTTCTTCAGGCGAGACGCCCCAGGTCACCGTGGGGGCGATTTCGTCGGCATTCAGCACCACTTCCAGATCGAACTCCGCATCAGGGTCGCTGCATAGCGTCGCCCAGTGCGCACAGGCCTGCTCGAAAGCCATGCCCTTCGGGCACCAGGGGCGTCCACGCAGGTAGTCGAACGTCGTTTGATCCGGGGCGATCATGCCGCAGCGCCCGCCACCTTCGATGGAGAGGTTGCATAGCGTCAGCCGCGCTTCCATGGAGAGCGCCCGAATCGCCTCGCCCGCATACTCGATGGCATAGCCGCGAGCACCGTCGGCCCCCAGCTTGGCAATCCAGGTCAGGGCGATATCCTTGGCGGTGATACCTGCCGCCAGTTGGCCATCCACCGTAATACGCATCACTTTGGGCTTGCTCTGCCACAGGGTTTGGGTGGCCAGCACATGGGCCACTTCTGACGCGCCAATCCCGAAAGCAATACTGCCGAACGCCCCGTGGGTGGCGGTATGGCTGTCGCCGCACACCATCACCATACCGGGCTGAGTAAGCCCCTGCTCGGGGCCCAAAACATGCACGATCCCCTGGCGAGGGTCCTCCAGGCCAAACAGCGCCACCCCGTGCTGTTGCGTGTTATGGCTGAGCTGCTCAATCATCGAGCGCACCTTGGCGTCTGCCACCTCGGCAAGGTCGCGTGCCTGAGTGGGCACATAGTGGTCGGCAATGCCAAAGGTCAGGTCTGGCCGGGCGACAGGCAGCTGCCTTTCACTCAACTTGTTGAAGGCGTGGAACGACCCTTCATGGACAAAGTGACGATCTACCCACAGCAGGCTTTGGCCGCTTTCGCTGCGATGCACTTCGTGGGTTTGCCATACCTTGTCGAATAGCGTCTTGGGGGAACTCATTGTCGTCACTCGCTGCCTCAGTGCGCCTTGCCAGGCTTGTCATTGTTACCCCAATACAACTAGCGCAGTTATCCAGCACAGGTCAAATGTATTTTTTGAAATTTTAAATCTGTATTAAATTTAATACATTAAAAGCAGAGCAAAAATGCCCACTTACCCCTCGCCCTGGGTGGGTCCACCGCCCACACGGGGCTCCCAGTACCGCGCATCACCATCGCCGTTGCGCTCCAGATCGATCTGAAAACGATAGCGGTCGGGCCGATACAGCGCCTCCAGATGCTCCACTCCCCGCCCTTGCTCATCGAATACCACGCGGGTCAGGGAGATCAGCGGCGAGCCCACGGTGACATCCAGCGCCTGGGCCACGTCATGGCTCGCCAGGGTGGCCGAAATGGATTGCGACGCGTGGTCCACCTTCACGCCGCTGCGCTCCAGCAGCACGAACAGCGGTGTATTGGCCAGATCCATCTCGTTGTAGTGCAGCGCGATGGCCTCCGGCACATGGGTAATCAGATGCGAAAACGGCTTGCCATCGACCATCCGCACCCGCACCGAACGCTGCACCTTGCCGCCTCTGGCCATGCCCAGCCGCTCGCGAATCATCTCCGGGGGCGGAATGTAGGCAAACTCCAGCAGGCGCACCTGGGACGCCTGGCTCATCTTGACCATGTTGGGCATCAGGTTGGAGACGCTGGCCGTCATCACCGTGGCATCCAGCGGCTGCTCCAGCACCACGGTTCCCACCCCCGCCCTGCGATCGACCAGCCCGGCAGACTGCAGCGCCTCCATGGCGCGCCGAACGGTCACGCGGGAAACGCCGTGCTGCTCGGCCAGCTTGTTTTCGCCCGGCAGCTTGCTGTCGGCGGGCAGCCTGCCGCTGAGAATGGCATCTTTCAGCAACAGGTATATCCGGTGCGATTTGGTCCCACCCACCGCCGAGGACTGTGCATCACTCATTCACGCCCCTCCAGGGTATGCTTCAAAAAATATTCACATCGGGCTTGACGCGAGAACAACAATAGACATAAAAATGTATTAAATATAATACATATAAAACACCGTATCAGCATACCGCATTTGCCATATCAACAAGAGTAATGCGCCGTGAAGAATACGCAATGCCTCGATGTTCACCCCCATGACGTGCAGCAGGTGCTGACGTTTCTGGACGCCATGGAAGCACGCGATCTACCGCTTGCCCAGCGCTGTCTGGCCGAGCATGTCGTCATGCAGTTCCCGGGGGCGCCCGCCATGCATCATCTCGACGACGTGGTGGCGTGGGCCCGACACCGTTATCGCCGCGTCAGTAAAACCTTTCATGCCGTGAACCACTGTTTGACACCTCGCCAGAGCATCGTCGTGTGCCACGGCGAGCTGGCCGTCGAGTGGTTGGACGGCAGCACCAGCGCCAGCGTGCGCTTCATTGACCGCTTCGAATTAACCGATGGACTGATTACCCGCCAGGATGTCTGGAATGACCTGGCGCTGGCGCAACCCGCCCCCCACATGACGAGACCGCTATGACACGCCAACACAATGTTTCCCATCAGGCTTCCTCTCCCCTGGCGCACCAGCCAGCCCAACTGAAGCAGCACTTGAACGACAGCAGGATCGTCGTGGCCCCCGGCGTCTTCGATGCCCTCGGCGCATCGCTTGCCGAGCAAGCAGGCTTCGACACCGTCTACCTGTCGGGTGCCAGCCTGGCCTACACCCAGTTGGGCCGCCCGGACATTGGCCTGCTCAGTATTACCGAAATTTGCACCGCCATGTCGCACATTCGCGAGCGCACGCAGCTTTCGGTGGTGGTGGACTGCGATACCGGCTTCGGCAACGCCATGAACGTCATGCGCAGCGTACGTTTGCTGGAGCGCGCAGGTGCCAATGCCATTCAGCTGGAAGACCAGACCTATCCTAAACGCTGCGGCCACCTGCGTGGCAAAACGCTGGTCTCCAAAGGTGAAATGGTCGGCAAATTGCATGCCGCATTGGACGCTCGGGAAAGCGACAGTACGCTGATCATCGGCCGTACCGACGCACTGGGTGTCGAAGGCACCGACAGCGCCATCGAGCGCGCCCAGGCCTACCATGAAGCGGGCGTCGACATGCTGTTCATCGAAGGCATTCGCAGCGACGAAGATATCGGCAAGATCATGGCACAGTTCAAAGGCAAGGTGCCCATCATGGCCAACATGGTGGAAGGCGGCGACACCCCGCTGAAAAATGCCAAAGCCCTGGAAGCACTGGGCTTTTCGATGGTGATTTTCCCAGGTGCGCTGGTCCGGGCCATCACCCACATGGCCAGCCGCTTTTTTGCCACGCTGAAAGAGGATGGCACCACCGATGCGTTCCGCGACCAGATGCTCGATTTCAAACAGCTCAACGACTACCTGGGCACCCAGGCGATGCTCGAGCTGGGCGAACAGTACGACAATCGCTAGCGCTCGTTCATCGGTACGTTGCGATTAGTGACCCGTGCCGCCAACCAATAACGACTCAGGAGACGATAATGCAGACCACCGACAAAACGGCAAAAGAGATCTTTCACGAGGTCATGGCCAACCCGCAGCGAGTGCCCTTCGGCTTTGGCAAGAAAGCGGTGCTGGTCAATGTGGATCCGCAAAAGGCCTACACCCGCACCGACCTCTTCAAGACCGCCTACGAAACCGACCCCGAACAGCTGGAGTATACGAACCAGTTGGCGCGTGGCTTTCGGGAGAAGGGCTGGCCGGTGGTCTGGACCCATGTTGCCTTTCTGGACTCCGCTGAAGATGCGGGCGTGTGGGGCACCCGTACCGACACCCCCGACTCACTGCAAAACATCAAGTACGGCTCCGAGCGCGCCGAGTTCGACGAGCGCTGCGAGATCGATCGCAGCCGCGACGTGATCTACACCAAGCGCATGCCCTCGGCATTTTTTGAAACGCCGCTGCAGTCACTGCTGGTATGGCACCAAGTCGACACGGTGATCATCACCGGTGGCTCCACGTCGGGCTGCATCCGCGCCACCGCCGTGGAGAGCCTCTCCCGAGGCTATCGCACTATCGTGCCCATGGAGTGCGTGGCCGACAAGCACGAGAGCTACCACTACGCCAACCTGACCGACCTGCACCTCAAGTACGCCGATGTCATGCCCGTGGCTGACGTGCTGGCGTGGCTCGAGGGCGATGCATAAGGCGAGGAGCCCACGATGAAAGAGTCACTTGGCGTTTACGACTACTGGGGCTACGACCAGCGCCCGAAAATCACCTGGCCCGGCGGCGCGAAGGTAGCCTTCTGGGTGGCCCCCAATATCGAGTATTACGAGATCGACCCGCCGCAGAACCCGAGCCGCAAGCCGTGGCCGCACCCCCACCCGTCGGTGCCCGGCTACAGCATTCGCGACTACGGCAACCGGGTGGGCCACCAACGCCAAATGGCCCTGCTGGATAAGTACGGAGTTCGTGGTTCGGTATCGCTTTCCGTGGCGCTCTGCGAGCACCACCCAGAAATCATCCAGATGTGCAAAGAGCGCGACTGGGAGTTCTTCAGCCACGGCATCTACAACACCCGCTACACCTATGGGCTGAGCGAAGCCCAGGAGCGGGCGATGATCCGCGACAGCATGGAGACCATCCATCGCCACACCGGCCAGGCCTGCGCCGGGTATCTGGCGCCTGCGCTCTCCCATTCGGAGCGCACCCTGGACCTGTTTGCCGAAGTGGGCGAGGAGCTATTCGGCGAGCAAGGCGGTGTTTACACCTGCGACCTGTTCCACGATGACCAACCCACGCCGGTCAGCGTGCGTTCCGGCAAGCGGTTCATCTCGATGCCCTACTCGCTGGAGATGAACGACACCATCGTCTACGCGGTGAACAAGGTCGAGCCGCGCCAGTACGCCACCATGCTCAAGCGCCACTTTGACCGCCTGTACCTGGAGGGCGCAGAGTCCGGCACGGTGATGTGCATTCCCACCCACAACTATCAGGTGAGCTGCCCCCACCGCATCAAGGCATTCGAAGAAGCGCTGGAGTACATCACCGGCCACCCGGATGTGTGGGTCGCCACGGGCCGCGAGATTGCCGATTACTACCTGGCCCACCATTACGATGCCGCCCTCGACAGCATCCAGGCCCAGGCCGCCACCGCACGCAGGGAGGGCTAATCCTATGGCATCCAACGACATGGCGCTCAACGACGACTATCTCGATTACCCCTTGCGTCGCCACGGCTACGACCACGACCGCTATGCATGGTCGATGCTGGGCGAGCGCGCCCCCATTACCTGGCCCGGCGGCAAGACATTGGCGGTGTGGATCAACATATCGCTGCAGTTCTACCCGCTCGACCAGCGCGGCGTACCGTTCAAGGTACCCAACGGCATGACCATGCCCTACCCGGACCTGCGCCACTTCTCGCTGCGGGATTACGGCAACCGCGTGGGTATCTATCGCGTGCTGAAAGCGCTGGCCGCGCACAACATCACGCCTACGTTTGCGATCAACGCCCAGCTTGCCGAGCAGACCCCCTATCTGGTGCAGCGCTTGAAAGAGCACGGCGGCGAGTTCATTGCCCACGGCTGGAACATGGACCACCTGCACTACGGCGGCCAGCCCCTCGAAGAAGAGGCCGAGCTGGTCCAGCGCTCCGTGAATACCCTGCGGCAAGTGACCGGCCAACCGGTACGCGGCTGGCTCAGCCCCGCCAAGCACCAGAGCTTCAACACCCTGGACCTGCTAGCAGACAACGGCATCGAGTACTGCGCCGACTGGGTCAACGACGATTTGCCTTACGCGTGTAACACCAACACGGGCAAATTAATCATGATGCCGCTGGCCACCGAGATCGAAGATCAGTTCGTGATGAGCCAAAACCTGCATTCGGAAGACTCATGGGTGACGCAGGTAAAAGACGCGTTCGATTTTCTGCTGGAAGAGTCCCGGGAACAGGGTGGGCGGCTGTTTGCGCTGAACCTACACCCATGGCTGGTGGGCCAGCCTCACCGTATTGCCTGCCTGGAAGAGGTGCTGGCACACATCAGCGGGCATGCCGACGTATGGCAAGCCCCGGCGGGCGAGATTCTGGACGCCTTCCACCAAGCGGCGGAGCAAGCATAATGGCGATACTTCCTTATTCACCCGGTGGTTTCGATGCCCACCTGCCGCTGCTGATCATCGGTGCGGGTGCCTGCGGGCTGGTGGCCGCCCTGGCAGCACAGGAAGCGGGTATCGAGCTTGCGGTGCTGGAGCGCGATGCTCTGCCCCGTGGCAGCACAGCGATGTCGTCGGGGTTTATTCCTGCCGCCAATACGCGCTTTCAGCATGAGCTAGGCGTCACGGACTCTGCCGAGGCCATGGCAGAGGATATTCAAAAGAAGAACGGCTTCGAGGCGGACCCGGCCATCGTCGACCTGCTGGCCAACCAATCCGGCCCCACCATCGAGTGGCTGGCAGACCGGCACGGTGTGCCTTTCGAACTGGTGGAAGGCTTTCTCTACCCTGGCCACCGCCACCTGCGCATGCACGCCACGCCTCGGCGCACTGGGGAAGAGTTGATGGGCGCGCTGCTCAACGCCGCCGAAGCCGCAGGCATCGACATCCTGACCCAGGCCCGGGTAGTGGATCTGCACGTGGACAGCTCCCAGCGCGTGCGTGGCGTCACCCTGGAGCGCCCAGACGGCAGCCGCGAAAGCATTGGTTGCGACGCGCTGATTCTAGCCTGCAACGGCTATGGCGGTAACCCTGAGCTGGTCGAGCGCTACCTGCCCACGCTGAAACACGCACTCTATTACGGCCACGAAGGCAACCAGGGCGATGCCTTGCTGTGGGGCCAGGCAATGGGCGCGAGCACCAAGGATCTGGGCGCCTGCCAGGGCCATGGCTCCCTCGCCACGCCGCACCAAACGCTGATCAGTTGGGCGCTGATGATGCAAGGGGGTATTCAGGTCAATATCAAGGGCGAGCGCTTTTCCAATGAGCATGGCGGCTACTCCGAACAGGCCGCCAAGGTGCTGGCGCAGCCGGAGCAAGTGGCCTGGAACCTGTATGATGCGCGCATTCATGAGTCTGCGCAGGCGTTCGAAGATTATCGTAATGCCGAGGAGAGCGGCGCGGTACGCAGTTTCTCAAACCTGGAAGAGATGGCCACGGGCCTGAAGCTCCCCCTGGGCGCACTGCAAGCCACCTTCACTCAGATGCAGCAGCACGCCTTGCAGCAAACCACGGATGCATTTGGCCGCCGCTTCGAACCCGCCAACCTGCTGAAAGCCCCCTACTACGCCATTCGCGTCACCGGGGCGCTGTTCCATACCCAGGGCGGCCTGGAAGTGAACCGCAAGGCCCGCGTGCTCGATACCCAGGGCCAGGCACTGCCCAACCTGTTTGCCGCAGGCGGCGCGGCGCGCGGGGTGTCGGGCTCCAACGACAGCGGCTATCTTTCCGGCAACGGGCTGTTGAGCGCCGTGGTGCTGGGCGCGGTAGCAGGCAAAAGTGCCGCCGAGCTGCTGCACTTGAAGCTCAGCTCCGCCGCGCTTCCTTGATATTCATGGATTGGTAGCACACCACCCCATGGTCAGGTGGTGTGCTTAATCCACTCGCAATATCCAGCAAAAGGCACACCCATTGCCATTGGGCAGCCAACGTTAATTTAACCTGTACTCCCCGCCAAATACCCCTGATAGAGGTCGTCAAACAAGCTATCTGTGTGCTGCAGCAAGACATCATCGTTGTCACAGCGCTCCCTGGCCCCGGCTAGCATAAGCTTTAATCCCACAGCCTCTGCGACAGGTGTGCCACCTACATCCAAGTAGTGAACAAGCGCTGCCATCCTTTGCAAACCCATATCTTGCTCAAGGCCAAAGCTTGCGATCAGTACTTCAAAGGTCACCTTTTCACCAACATGAGTGAAATCTGCGCCATCAAAGTCAAACCCAAGCGCACCGACTGGGCATTGGCTTGGATGTGCAAGCCAGACAAAGTGGGCCTCTGGATCGATGAAACGCCGTATCAGCCAGGCAGAAGCGAGCCTATCCACCCAAGGGCGACGACGCGTTGCCCACACTTTGGCGCAAAATTTGGCACGCTCAAGCCGAGGGATGTCAGCCTGAATTGACCGTGGCTCGTCTGGTACAAAACAGCGATTGAAGAGGGTCTCAGCGTTTGCCAATTCCTGGACAGTTTGTTCGCCTTCTGGTCCAGGAAAAAAGTCGATCTCCACAATACTATGTAAACGACGTTGCAACTGGGTCAGTTGGCGCTGTGCTTCTCGCGCCTCCAATTGAGAACATGCTTGCTGCCAGACGAGTACATCCGCCTGCAACGCTTGAAAATCTGATGTGCGATCAAAAAGTGAAGCCAGCACATCAGCACTATCGATGGCGGATTCGGCTACTTCGATCAGCAGTGCGTTTCCTTTCAATTCCCGAACAGCGACCATTTGCTCCTCCAGCGCTTTCCTACGCGAGTGGCTGGCAGGCAGCAGATACACGCCATCTCTGAGCACCGCAGCACCCAAACCACGCAGTGCCCGCCAAATCCTCATCCGTGGGGTACCCGCCCGTCCCGCAAGACGCATGATCAGTATTAACCAATGCTGTGCATGATCAGCCATACCGGCTCCTTCGTTGTACGTATGACTAACTTGTTATACATTTTACAAAAAACCTCTCACTTCACCAAAGAGTGTTCCATGCATCCCATCAATGAGTCGCCCCATCACGTCCCATTTCGCGAGGCCGTCAAAGTATGGTTGAGAATAGCGCTATTGAGCTTTGGTGGCCCCGCAGGGCAAATAGCGGTGATGCATCGCATTCTTGTTGAAGAAAAAAAATGGATTGGAGAGCGCCGTTTTCTTCACGCACTGAACTATTGCATGATGCTTCCGGGACCAGAAGCGCAACAGCTGGCTATTTATATCGGGTGGCTGATGCATCGCACCAAAGGCGGCTTGGTCGCGGGCAGTCTTTTTGTGTTGCCTGGCTTCATCGCTATTCTTGCCTTGAGCTACCTCTATGCCACCTTGGGCAACGTGGGTGCCGTTGAAGGGCTCTTCTTTGGGCTCAAGGCCGCCGTGCTGGCCGTCGTACTCAATGCCGTCGTTCGCATCGGTAAGCGAGCCTTGAAAAACCGGGTCATGCTCAGCCTTGCTGCGGCCGCGTTTATTGCCATCTTCTTTTTCGAAGTGGCATTCCCACTGATCATTCTGAGCGCCGCTCTACTCGGTTATTGGGGAGGAAAACATGGCATCGCGGCCTTTCAAGCAGGAGGCGGCCATGGCAATGCCGACGCCTCGGTACTGAGCGACCGGGATTCTCTACTTGGCGAAGGGCTGCCTGCCCATGCACGCCCCAGTCGCCAGTGGTCTCTGCGCATGTCAGGTACGTTGCTCCTGTTATGGCTGACCCCCGTAGTACTGCTCCTGGCTCTATTCGGTAGCGACAATGTATTCAGCCAGATTGCGCTCTTCTTCAGTCAAATGGCGGTAGTGACGTTTGGCGGCGCTTACGCGGTACTGGGCTACGTCACTCAAGAAGCGGTGCAACATTACGGGTGGTTAGCGCCGGGTGAAATGCTGGATGGCCTGGGCATGGCGGAAACCACCCCAGGCCCACTGATTCAAGTCGTGCAGTTTGTCGGATTTATGGGCGCTTTTCGTGAGGCCACAGGCCTTGACCCCATGGTAGCGGCAACGCTGGCGGCATTGCTGACCACTTGGGTAACGTTCGTTCCCTGTTTTCTCTGGATATTTCTGGGCGCTCCCCATGTAGAGCGCCTACGCGACAATCGCGCCCTGAGCGCTGCGCTGTCCGCCATTACCGCTGCAGTCGTCGGGGTAATTCTCAACCTGGCCATCTGGTTCGGGCTTCACGTCATCTTCGCTGACGTAGGCGAATGGCACATCATGGGCGCTCGTTTGCTGATACCTGACGTAGCCACTCTGGACCTGCTGGCACTATTGCTGTCGGCAAGCGCCATGATCGCAATTTTTCGTTTCAACGTAGGCATGCTCACAGTGCTGGCTAGCTGCGCTATTTTTGGTGTTTTGGCATCTTTAGCAGGCTTGTAAACGATCAGATACACCATCACTCACTCATTGTGCGATGGTGTGTTATCTGAGTCAGCGCCTAAAACGCCTTCTCCAACGCAAAGCGCGGCTGGGTATTCCCTTCTTTCGTCACGCTCTCCATGAACATCGCCAGCGGGCGCACCCAGAGGCCGTAGTCGCCGTAGAGGGCGCGGTAGACCACCAGCGGTTCTTCGCTTTCGCTGTGCTGGGCGGTGCCCATCACTTCGTAAAGGCTGCCTTTGTAGTGGCGGTAAATGCCAGGGGTGGGGGTGATCATTCGCTTTCCTCTTCGGTTGTGTGTGTGGCGGCGGGCTGCTGCGCTTTTTTGGCGAGGCGCTCCAGTACTTTGGAGGCGGCCACGAAGCCAAAGGTCCCGGTGAGAAAGGTCGCCGCGCCAAAGCCAGAGGCGCAGTCCAGCCGTGTAGCCTCGTTGCTGCCGGGCTTTTGCAGGCACACTTCGCCGTCGGCACTGGGGTAGATCAACTGCTCATCGGAGTAGACGCACTCCACCGAGAAGCGCCGCTTGGGATTGCGGGAGAAGCCGTAGTCGCGGCGCAATCTTGAGCGCACTTTGGAGAGCAGCGGGTCGTGCTCGGTACGGGTCAAATCCGCCACTTGAATGCGCGTGGGGTCGGTTTGCCCGCCTGCCGCACCGGTGACGGTAATCGGGATCTTGCGCCGCTTGCACCAGGCAATCAGCGCGGCCTTGGCGATGACGCTGTCGATGGCATCCACCACGTGGTCGGCATCGTCGGGAATGCGTTCGGCCAGATTGGTGGGCGTGACGAAGGCGGTATCCGCGATGATTTCGATCTCGGGGGCAATCAGGCGGCAGCGCTGGGCCAAAACGTCTACTTTGGGCTGGCCAATCGTGCCATCCAGCGCGTGAAGCTGGCGGTTGACATTGGAGACACACACGTCGTCCAGATCGATCAGCGTGAGCTTGCCGATGCCTGAGCGGGCTAGCGCCTCGACCGTCCAGCTACCCACACCACCGACCCCGACGACCACCACGTGGGCACGGCGAAATGCCTGCGCCGCACGCTGGCCGTAAAGGCGCCGAATACCGCCAAAGCGGAAATCATAATCGCTGGAAGAGGGCGTAGATTCATTCAATGACATGGGCTGACTCACAGGGCTTGCAGGACAGAAGGCTTGGCAATGGGTGGCGTTCGCACGCTATCCAGGGGTAAATGCCCCTGCCAGCCAAACTGCTCGAACAGGTGCTTCATGGTGTCGTCCACGGCACAGCCAAGCTGAATGCGCTTATCCAGCAGCGGATGATCGAAGGCCAGGTAAGTCGCTGCCAGCAGCAGGCGTGGCGCTGCCAGCTGTTCGGCAAAAAAGCGGTTGTGGACACTCTTGCCGTGCTTGGCGTCGCCGATGATCGGGTAGCCGCGACGGGACAAGTGGCGGCGTATCTGGTGCCGTCGCCCGGTCAGGGGGCGCGCCTCCACCAGCGAGTAACGCGCCACCGGGTAGCGGTCTACCTGCACGGGTAGCTCGACGCTGTCCAGGCGGCGAATGTCGGTCATCGCGGGCATGGCGGGCATTTCCGCCTTGGGTCGGGTGCCGTCCTCCTCCCTGAGCGGGTAGTCCAGCCGCTCCTGCTCAGGTGCCTTGCCGCGCACCACGGCCAGGTAACGCTTCTCCACCTGGCGTTCGCTGAACGCTTCGGCCAGCAGCGCCGCCGCTTCCGACGAGAGCCCCAGCACCATGACCCCGGAGGTGGGGCGGTCCAGCCGATGCACGGGATATACCCGCTTGCCCAACTGGTCGCGCAGGCGCTGGAGCAGAAATTCGGTTTCTCCCCGCGCCAGGGCGGAGCGGTGCACCAGCAGCCCGGAAGGCTTATGCACGGCAACGAGATGCTCATCCTGATAGAGGATGTTGAGTGGCGGCATGGAATTCCCTACTAACGGCATGAAACGACGACCCGGGTGGCGATATGCCCGGCGGGCTATTGTCGCGGCTACAGAGGTGAATGTCATCCGTTGCACAGACGAGAATGACTTTCATACCTGACCTGATATGTTATAAGATAACTCTTTTATTCCATCAGGAGTTTCTTATGAAGCGCGCCTTTGCTGCGGGAGGGAGCCACCTTTCATGACGGCAGCGCCGTGACCGCCGAGGCAGCGCTCCACAGCCTGGAAGTCGCCCGTGCCAAACCGGGCATACTCGACAGCGCCCCGATTCAGCAGATGCGGGCCGACCAGGGTGCCGTGGTCATCGAGCTGGAAAGCCCCTTCTCGCCCCTGCCGGCCCTGTTGGCACACTCCACCGCGCTGATTCTTGCCGATGCGGCGTTTGCCGATAATGGCGACGTCGTGGCGATGATCGGTAGCGGCCCTTATCAAGTGGAGGCGCTCTCGCCCCCGCAGCGCATGACCGTCACGCGGTTCGAGGATTACTAGGGGGAGCCCGCCAACATTGCCAGCGCCAGCTACCTGGCCGTTAGCCGAGGCGAAACCCGCGCCCTGATGGCCGAAAGCGGTGACGCCGATATCGTGTACACCCTGGACCCCGCCAGCCAGGCACGCCTGGCGCGCAACGCACGGCTAGCGCTGCACGCCGAGCCGCTGCCACGCACCATCATGCTGAAACTGAATGCAGGCCATGCGCTGCTGGAAGATGCGCGCGCTCGTCAGGCGCTGAGCATGGCCATCGACCGGCAGGGCATTGCGGCGGGCCTGCTGCGCACCCCGGAAGCCGCGGCCGCCGAACTCTTCCCGGATAGCCTTGGCCTCTGGCACCTGGGGCTTGACCCTGCGGATGCCCAGGATATCGAGGCCGCCAAGGCGCTGCTGGCCGAACTGGGCTGGGAAGCAGGGCGTGATGGCATGCTGGAGCGCGATGGCCAGCCGTTTGCCTTGACCCTGCGCACCTATGCGGATCGCCCCGAGCTTCCGGTCGTGGCCACTGCCCTGCAGGATCAGTGGCGCGATATTGGTGTCGCGCTGGAAGTCGCCATGGGTAACGCCAGCGAGATCCCTTCCGGCCACCACGACAACAGCCTGGAAGTCGGCCTGGTAGGCCGCAACTACGGTCTGGTGCCCAACCCGCTGGGCTCGCTGATGGACGATATCGGCAGTGACGCCAACTCGATGGGCGGCGACTGGGGCACCATGAACTGGCGTGACGAAGAGGTGGCTCAGTGGCTGGACGCGCTGCGTCAAGCCACCGACGAGCAGACCCTCGATGACCTGGCACCGCTGGTCGCAGAGCGCCTTCACCAGCAGATGCCGCTGATTCCCGTGGCCTGGTATCAACAAACCGCAGCGGTCAACAGCGCCCTGGAAGGGTTCTCCATCGATCCGCTGGAGCGCAGTTACCGCATCGACCAAATGGGGTGGGCAGAGTGATATCACGCTGGAACCATGGATTGGGCCGACTACTGTGGTCGCGGCTGTTGCAGGCAGGGCTGGTGGCCTGGCTGGTGGGCACGCTGACGTTCATCATTACCCGCACTCTGCCAGGCGATATGGCCTACCGCATTGCCGCCGGTCGCTATGGGCATGACATGGTGGATGGCGCCGCCGCCGAGGCCGTGCGGGCCGAGCTGGCGCTGGACCAGTCGGGCCTGGGCGCCTACCTGGGCTGGCTCTGGGATCTCGTCCAGTTCGATCTGGGCCGCTCGCTGGTGAGCGGGCGGCCCGTGCTGGAAGAGCTTTCCCACCAGTTGGGCCACTCCTTGAGCCTGGCCGTGGTGGCGGTGTTGCTCTCGCTGCTGATTGGCCCCCCGCTGGGGCTGGCGGCCGGGCGCCGCCCCGGCGGCCTGCTGGATCGCACCAGTGAAGTCGCCGCCAGCGTGTTGCGCGCGCTGCCCGCCTTTGCCGTCGGGCTGCTGCTGATCATGCTGTTTGCCGTCACCCTGGGCTGGCTGCCGGTGGCAGGCCACGGTGGGCCGCTGCATACCGTGCTACCGGCCCTGACGCTGGCGCTGGGCCTGGCGGCGGTCTCCAGCCGCGTGGCTCGCAACGCCATGGCCGAGGTTTCCCAGTCGGCCTATTACGCCTTTTCTCACACCAAGGGCCTTGGGCCACGGCGCAGCTTCCTGCGCCACGGTCTGCGCAACGCATCGGTGCCCGTGGTGGCCTATCTGGGCGTCCAGTTCGTCTACCTGATCGAAGGTGTCGTGGTGGTCGAAACCCTGTTCGCCTGGCCCGGCATCGGCCACGCCCTGGTGCACGCCATCGTGGCCCGAGACGTGCCGATGATTCAGGGCACGGCGCTGGTCATGGGCCTGCTGTTCGTGCTGCTGAATACGGCGGTGGATATCGCCTGCCACCTACTCGACCCAAGGAGACGCCAAGCATGATGGGCACTACCTCGTCACGGCTACCTGCCTCCCGCCCCCTGCATGGCCATACGACGCTGCTATCGGCGCGCCAATGGTGGGGCGCGGGCCTGCTGGCCCTGCTGCTCGCCTTTGCCTGGCTGGTGCCCTGGCTGGTCGACGCCGACCCCGCCCGCCAGCAGCTCAGCCGCATCCTGCAGGCACCCTCGCTGGCCGAGCCCTTCGGTACCGACCACCTTGGCCGCAGCATGCTGGCGCGTATGGCGGCCGCCATTCGGCTCTCATTGGGCATGGCACTGCTCAGCGTAGCCACCGCCGCCATTCCCGGCGTACTGCTGGGCGTCGTGGCGGGCTGGCGGGGCGGCTGGACCGACCGCCTGCTGGGTAGCGTTGCCGATGCCTGCCTGGCGCTGCCGGGCCTGTTGCTGGTGCTGCTGCTGGCCGCCATCGCCCCCGGCAACTTCTGGACCCTCTACGTGGGGATCTCGCTGGTGCTGTGGATCGAGTATTTCCGGGTAGTACGAGCGCGCACCCAAGCGCTGGTCACTTCGCCACAGATCGAAGCCAGCCGACTGCTGGGGTTTGGCCCGGTGATGCTGTTTCGTCGCCACTTATGGCCGGAGCTGGCGCCCCAGGTGTTCACACTGGCCGCCTTCGGTGCCGCCAGCGCGATTCTCGCCATGGCCGCGCTGGGCTTTGTCAGCGTTGGCCTGCGGCCGCCCACGGCGGAACTGGGCTTGATGATGATCGAGCTGTTGCCCTACTACCACGAAGCTCCCTGGGCCATGGCGCAGCCGATTTTCGTGCTGTTCGTGGTGGTCTTGAGCTTGAACCTGCTGGCAGGGAAGGACCCACGATGACCTCCATGACGCTCACCACTCAACTGCTGGATGTCAGTGATCTGGAGATCACTGGCGATGGCGTCACCATCGCCCCGATCAGCTTTCGCCTGGCCGCTGGCCAGCGCCTGACCCTGCTGGGGGAAACCGGTTCGGGCAAGAGCCTGATTGCCCAGGCCATCATGGGCACGCTGCCGCCGGGGCTGGCGGCGCAAGGTTCGCTGGAGATTGCCGGTGTGACTTACCCTGCCGACGCCCCGCAAAGCCGGCAGGCGCTGTGGGGCCGCACTCTGGCGCTGCTGCCCCAGGAGCCCTGGAACGCGCTGGACCCCACCATGCGCGCCCTGCCACAAGTGGCAGAAACCCATCGTTTCGTCGCTGGCAAGACAGCAGCAGACGCCCAAGCCGCCGCCAAGGCCGAGTTGAGCCGCCTGGGTCTTGCCCATGCGCTGCATAAACTGCCGGGGGAGCTTTCCGGCGGCATGGCCCAGCGGGTGGCCTTCGCGGCCGCCAGCGCTGCGGGGGCTGCCATGGTGATTGCCGATGAGCCCACCAAAGGGCTGGATGCCCCGCGCCGGGATGACGTGGTCGAATTACTGGCCAGCACCCCCGAGCGTGGCGGCGCCCTGCTGACCATCACACACGATATCGAAGTCGCCCGGCGACTGGGGGGCGAAGTGATCATTCTGCGCAAGGGACAGGTGGTTGAACGCGGTCCTGCCGAAGTGCTGCTGAACCACCCGAATACCGAGTATGCCCAACGCCTGCTGGCCGCCGAACCCAGCCGCTGGCCCGATCCCCCCGTGTTTCGTGGCCACGCCGAGGCCCCCGTGGTCAGCGCCCAGGGGCTTGCCATGACGCGCGGCGGTCGAGAGCTCTTCTCCCAGCTGGAGGTCAGCCTGCGCCCCGGCGAAATCGTCGGCGTGGTGGGCCCTTCCGGCTGCGGAAAGAGCACGCTGGGCGATATTCTGCTGGGCGTCACGCGGCCCAATCAGGGGCGCGTCGACTACCATCAAAGTATTCCCGTACTGGGCCGCCAGAAGCTCTACCAGGACCCTCCGGCCGCCTTTTCGCCCCACTGGACACTGGCGCAGCTGCTGGCCGACCTGCAGTGCCGTCACCGCTTCGACCCGGCACGGGTAGCACCGCTGCTGCAGCGCCTGGGGCTCGACGACCACCTGCTGGCCCGCCGGCCGGGGGAGATTTCCGGCGGCGAACTGCAGCGCTTCGCGATGCTGCGCGTGTTGCTGCTCGAGCCACGCTTTCTGTTCGCCGACGAACCCACGTCCAGGCTCGACCCCGTCACTCAGCAGCACACCCTCAGCCTGCTCATCGAGCTGGCCCGGGAACAGGGCTGTGCGGTGATGCTGGTCAGCCATGACCCGGCCTTGATCGAGAAAGTGTGTGATCGTCAGATGGCCCTGGCGTTGGCGGGTTAGCCCTTCGCCAACTACCTTGATAAGGCACCCCTTGGCACGCCACGCTGTGCCAGGGCTTCCATGGACAAGGAAAGGAGCCATCACATGCGCTATTCATTACCGCTGACCGGTATCGCTGCGGCCCTGCTGTTGGCAGGCGCGGCACAGGCCAATGAAGCATTGGACGTCGAGATACACAAGGTGAGCGCTGAAGGTATCGAAGAGTCGATTGGTACCATCGCCATCGAGCATACCGATCACGGCGTGCTCTTCACGCCCTCCTTGAGTGATCTGGAGCCAGGCGTGTACGGCTTTCACATGCATGAAAACGCCAGCTGCGACCCGGCTGAAAACGAAGATGGCGAGATGACCGCAGCGCAAGCGGCTGGTGGCCACTACGACCCCGAAGAGACCGACACCCACCAGGGCCCCTATGGCGATGGCCACCTGGGTGATTTGCCGGTGCTGACCGTCAATGAGGACGGAGAAGCCAACCTGCCGGTGCTGGCACCGCGCCTGAGCATGGAAGACGTGCTGGGCCGCAGCCTGATCATTCATGAAGGCGGCGACACCTACGATGACGAACCTCACCTGGGCGGCGGCGGTGCTCGCATGGCGTGTGGCGTGATCAGCTCGTAACTCCACTAAAGTCGTAAGCCACTAAAGTCGTCAACCACTAAAGTTGTAAGGCATGACCTGACAGGTCTCTGTACATTCCTTCCGGCTAAATAAGCGTGGCCCGTCAATGGCCACGCACTCCCCCAGACCTGTTGAGTGCTTTAGATGATTACCTTCATTCTCTCGATACTACTGCTGATCGTGGGTTACTTTACCTACGGCAAGTTCGTCGAGCGCGTGTTTGTCGCTGATCGTAAGCGCCAGACCCCCGCTTTCAGCATGCGCGATAACATCGACTACGTGCCGATGAATACGACGCGTAACTCCTTGATTCAGCTGCTTAACATTGCAGGCGTAGGCCCCATTTTCGGCCCTATCCTGGGGGCGCTGTACGGCCCGGTGGCGTTCGTCTGGATCGTCATTGGCTGTATTTTCGCCGGTGCCGTTCACGACTACCTGACCGGCATGATCTCGATTCGTAACCACGGCGCGCACTTGCCCCAACTGGCTGGCAAGTTTCTGGGTAAAGCCATGAAGCACGTGGTCAACGGCTTTGCCATTTTGCTGCTGTTGCTGGTGGGTACGGTGTTCGTGACGTCGCCCGCTGCCCTGCTGGCCAACATGACCTCTTTCTCGGTCACGCTGATCATCCTGGCCATCTTTGCCTATTACCTGGTGGCCACGCTGCTGCCCATCGACAAGGTGATTGGCCGTATCTACCCCTACTTTGGAGCGCTGCTGCTGTTCAGCGCCGCCGGTATCGGCATCGGCCTCGTGGTCACTGGTGCGCCCATTCCCGAACTCTCTTTCCAGAACATGCACCCAGACAATGCGCCCATTTTCCCGCTGCTGTTTCTGACCATTTCCTGTGGTGCGCTTTCCGGCTTTCATGCCACCCAGACACCGATCATCTCGCGAACCACTGAAAACGAAACCAATGGCCGCAAGATCTTCTACGGCATGATGATTGCCGAAGGCGTGATTGCCATGATCTGGGCCGCCGCCGCCATGAGCCTGTTCTACGGCGACCAGACCCTGTCCGACGTGCTGGCGTCCGGTGGCCCGGCCGCCGTGGTCAGCGAAGTCTCTACCACCATGCTGGGCGCCGTCGGTGGCACGCTGGCGGTACTGGGTGTCATTGTGCTGCCCATCACGTCCGGCGACACCGCTTTCCGCAGTGCGCGCATGATCATTGCCGACTATCTGAAAGTGGGCCAGAAACCGATCGCCAAGCGCATCATGATCGCGCTGCCGCTGTTCGTGGCCTCTTATGCGCTCACCCACATGGACTTCACGCTGCTGTGGCGCTACTTCTCCTGGGCCAACCAGACCACCGCCGTCATCGCCCTGTGGACCGCGACGATGTACCTGGTACTCTCACGCAAGCCCTACCTGATCACCTCCATCCCGGCGGTCTTCATGACCATGGCAACGTTCACCTACCTCGCCTACGCCCCCATTGGCTTCAACCTGCCGCTGCAGGTCAGCTACGTAGTTGCCGCGTGCGGTACGCTGGTGTGCATCGCGCTGTTCATGAAGCGGGTACGTCGCCTGAGCCGGACGACCTTCAGCGTCGATGAACCCGTTCTCGAGGCCCCAGCGAATCCGGAGGGCCAGCTGGCGCCTCAGGGCCAGTGACCCGCCATTCATTCCGAAGCGCATAAAAAACGGGCAGCCCCTTGGGGCTGCCCGTTTTGGTTGGCGGGGCAATGCAGTGCATGCCCGGCTTGACGCGTTACTCTTCGTCGGTCGCCAACGCCATGTGCTTTTGCAGGTAGTTCTGAATACCGACCTGCTCGATCAGCTTCAGCTGCGTTTCGATGTGGTCGATATGACCCTCTTCATCGGCCAGCAGGTCGCGCAGCAGGTCACGGGTCACGTAATCCTTGACGCTTTCGCAGTAGGTGATGGCTTCGATGTAGTCGTTGCGGCCGTCGTGCTCGATCTTGAGATCGGCTTCCAGCATTTCCTTGACGTTCTCGCCGATGTGCAGCTTGCCGAGGTCTTGCAGGTTGGGGATGCCTTCCAGGAACAGGATGCGCTCGATCAGCTTGTCAGCGTGCTGCATCTCTTCGATGGACTCGTCGTACTCCCACTTGGCCAGGGTTTTCAACCCCCAATCCTTGTACATCTTGGCGTGCAGGAAGTACTGGTTGATGGCGACCAGTTCGTTGCCGAGTGCGATGTTGAGATGCTGAATGACCTTCGGATCACCTTTCATGCCGTCACCTTCTTTTAGAGTATAGTGCTGTTGATTACAGCTGCGTCAAACAAGGAGTATAGGCCTTGACGCCCTCCCCGCCCTAAAGGACGGGGATTCCAACTTCTTGAGGGCAACGTCCTGCCCCGAGGCTGAGGATATTCCGGGCCGCATTCACGTCCCGGTCGTGGAGTACACCACACTCCACGCACTCCCAGACCCTTACTCGCAACCCGTTGACGCCCTGCGGCCCGCTAAGCGAGCCGCACGACGAACAGGCGCGGGTGGTGTTGGTTTCGCGAACGACCTTGAAGACGATGCCTGCGTGAGCGCATTTATATTCCAGCATCGTTTTCAGTTGTGACCAGCCAGCGTCGTAGACGCTTTTGGCCATCCTGGTCTTCGCGAGCCTGGTTGAGGAAACATCGCCCACGACGATTTCGCCGTACTGGTTGACGAGTTTCCGGGAAAACTTGTGCTGCGCGTCCTGGCGACGGTTCTTGATCTTGGCGTGAATAGCTTTTACCCGCCGCTTGTTGCGGGCACGTTGGGCTGTCGCCAACTGGTCTTCCATGCGGCGGTAGAAGCGGCTGTTTTCCAGCCTTCCTCCATCGCTACAGGTGGCCACATCCTTGAGCCCAAGGTCGATGCCAACGGCGCCCTGCCCAAGCGTCGGCTGCACGTCCACCTCGACCGCAACATTGAAATACCACCGGCCCCGGCTATCTTCGTTGAAACTGCCGGCACGGAACTTGTATGTCGACAGGCCGTAGCTATCCCACACCTTGAAGTAGGTGCCGTTGTGAAATACCTGCCCGTTCTTCCACTTGGCCGCGCCGGTATTGACCGGAATCCAGCCAAGTGAGCGGCGTACACCGCCGGACTTGCGCCAATTCAAGCGGGGCTTTTTGAACTGCTTGCGGCGGGCAACGTATTCAGCAGCGATGCATTGCAGCGTTTGGCTGTGCAGGCCGAGGTCCTTGCCAGCACCCTTGGTATAGGGGTGCATGTCGTAGGCAGACAGAAACAGACCTTTCTCCCGAATGGCTCGGGAAGACAGTTCGTTGAGGTAGTTCCAAACAAAATTCACGCTGCGGGCCATGCGGTTAAGCTCGGCGGCGTGTTTGTCCTTCACTCGAACCTTGAGGGTCTTGGTCTGCTTCATGGCT
>NZ_AJTS01000038.1 GCF_000275725.1 Vreelandella stevensii S18214
CAATCGAGGCCGGGCTAGGGGCGCTCTCGCGCCCCTCGCTATCCATCCTCGCACTAGAAGTACGAGGTTTTTCGCGATGTTCGATAAAAAGGCTTACTCCCAACGTTGTCGGGAGTATAGACGGGAAAACAAAAATTTCAAATAAATCAATTATTTGCTAACGATAAGCCTAACAAGAGTGATTCGCGTCATACGGCGTAAGCGAGACTCATGTCGGCTTCGGCCCGCGCCACCTGAACCGCTTCACGGGTCAGCGACTTGGCATAGCAGGCGCATTTGCCGCACTGCGTGCCACAGCCGGTAGCTTCACGCACTTCTCGCCAGCTGCGCGCTCCGTCGCTCACTTGCTGACGAATCTGATGGTCGGTTACTCCTTTGCACACGCATACGTACATAGCGCCACCTCATACAAGACATGAGATGAATGTAAATGATTCGCATACATCTTTTCAAGTAGAAAACACTACTCTTTAGTAGCGATTCTTCTTGAGGCTCTGCTAATGGATAGCTAACCGATTGACGAAAAGCTATTTTTCATCCTTTTCGTCGCTCGAATTTTTTCATTATTTTTATCACTTCTTGGGCAACACCACGGTTTCCGTGCGCGATACGATGTCGGGCCAGCTTCTGCGCTGCCGGTCGAACAGCACCCACCAATAGCCCAGCCCCAGGGCGGCCAGCGACACCCAGGCCACCGCACAGCGAATCAGGCTCTGCTGCAAGGAGATGGCGTGCCCGTCCAGCGTTTGCACGCGAAGCCGCCAGGCCTGCATCCCCAGCGTCATGCCGCCACGTCGCCAGGCATAGACGAAAAACAGCGTCACGAAGAACACCAGTATCAGCCGTAAGCTCCAGATGTCCAGCGCCGTCGTGCCGATTTCATCCGCCGTCTGGCCCAGCACGAAACGAAAGAACGCCAGATGGGCAACGGTGGCCGCAATCCAGATGGCCAGCACCAGAAAACCGTCGTAAATCATGGCGCCCAGACGGCGTCCCAGCCCCGCAGGCCACACGCTGTCTAACTGGGTGAAGCGTCTTGTATGGGTCACTCTTTCCATCCTCTTTTCAATGCGTATACCCCGCTCAACCGTTGCGGCGCAGGAAGTAGATGCCCACCGCCGCACAGGCCAGGGTGGGCACTAGAACAGCCCAGACCGGCGAAAACCCGAACAGCGTGGAGGCCGGGGCCAGCAGGTCCTGTACGTACTTGAACAGCAGGCCGGTGACCACGCCATAGAAGACCCGCGTCCCTGCCGCCACGGTACGCAGCGGGCCAAACACGAAGGACGCCGCAATCAGTACCAGCGAGCCCATGGTGAGCGGCAGCAGCACCTTCTGCCAGAAGTAGAGCAGCGGCTGGTCGGCCTGAAGCCCCTGGCTCTTGAGGAATTGGGCATAGGCCCAGAGTTCGCTGGGTGCCTGGCTCTGGATATCGCGCAGCAAGCGTTCCAGCTGCGTCGGCGTCAGGTTCGTGTCCCAGGCAGTCGTTGGCTGGTAGTCCGATTCGGTCCGAGCATCGTATATCCGGGTCGTGGTGACCTCTTCCAGCACCCAGGCACCCTCTTCCCAGTGCGCGCGCTGCGCATGGGTCGCCTCCACCAGCCGCCGCTCGTCGAAGCGGTAACGGGTCAAATCCAGCACCACGTTGTCGGCACGGATGGCGCCAAAACGGTAGACGCTGTCACCTTCGAACTGCCAGCCGCTGCGACTGGTCAGCATCGCGCCTTCGCCCTGGCGCTGCTCCAGCCGCCAGGCTTCGGCGTACTGTTCGGTGCGCGGGGTCACGAACTCGGCCACCAGCAGCACGACGACGACGACCAGCAGCACCGGCTTCATGACGCCCCATACGATACGCACCAGCGAGCGGCCCGCCGCCCGCATTACGGTCAGCTCGTTACTGGAGGCCATACTCCCCAGGCCAATCAGCGCGCCAATCAGCACCGCTACCGGCGCATACTGATAGAACCGCCAGGGCAGGCGCATGATCAGGTATAACAGCACATCCAGAGCAGTGTAGTCGCCCTGGGTGTCGCTCAAGTCACCGATGTAGGCAATCGTGATATCCAGCCCCAGCAAGACACACTGCACGACGATAATGGCCGCCAGCACGTTGCGGGCAATATAGCGATCCAGTCGGTCAGCCCCCATCAACCCATTCAGCATTAGCGCATTCCTTTCCGTTGCGAGTGCCATAGCAGCAAACAGCCCAAGGCCAGGAACAGGCCATGCACCGGCCACACGCCGATAGCCGCAGGCAGCGAGCCGCCGCCAATGGCATCCACCGCTGCCAGCAACAGGCTAAGATACGCGACATACAGAAACACTGCAGGCAGCAGCTTGGCAAATCGCCCCTGGCGCGGGTTCACCCGAGAAAGCGGCTGTGCCAGCAGGGCCAGCACGAAGACCATCAGCGGCAGGCCTACCCGCCACTGAAACTGCGCCTGGGCGCGGGGGCTTGCGTCGTTCCACAGCTCAAGGGTACTGGCATACTCAAGAGAATCCAGCTCCTGACGGTCTCGGCTCAAACCCAGCCGCAGGGTATAGCGCTCGAAGGTCAGACGTTCGGCATTCAGAAGGCCTGGGGTGACGCCGTAGCGTTCACCGTTTTCCAGCACCAGGAAGCGACTGCCGGTCTCGACGCTGGTTTCCTGGTAGCCCGACCCGGCCCGGGTCACGTAGCTGTGCGGCTGTTCGGCCCCCTGCCGCGCCTGTTCGTGCACCAGCACTTCCTGCATCTGTCGGCCATCGCTGCTGAAATCGGTGATGTACGCGGTACGCCCGCCGCCAAAATCCTGAAAACGTCCGGGGGCCAGTACCGAGACGTCCAGGCGGCTGCGCTGCTCTTCCAGCGTGGTTGCGGTTTGCAAGGCCCCGGTAGGCGTCAGCCACAGGCTACACAGCCCCACCAGCACGGCCACCACGGAGGCGGGCAGCAGCGTCACCCGCAGCAGCCGGGTCGGGCTCATGCCACAGGCCACCATGACGGTGATTTCACTGTTCATGTAGAGCTGGCCATACGCCAGCAGAATGCCGAGGAAAAACGACAGCGGCAGAATCAGCTCCATAAACCCGGGCAAATGGAACACCATCAGGCTGCCCAGAATCGTCACGGGAAAATCGCCCTCGGCCGCATCCGAGAAATAGCGGATGAACCGGCTACCCATGATCACCAGCAGCAGAATGCCTGCCACCGCAGACATGGTCAGTAATACTTCACGAGTTAAGTACCGAAATAATATCAACGTACTCTCCGGCTAGCGGTACAGGTTGCCATGCAATGCGCCCGTGGCTTGGGTACACTATTCATCGAATTGGATACACTGATCACACTGGTCGTAAATGACGGGGCATTATCCCGAATCACTCGTTGCTTGTCTTGTTGGAGACGTCATGGAATTTTCCGTTCAGACCGCAAACCCAGCCAAAGCCGAAACGGCTTGTCTCGTTCTGCCTGTCTACAAGGATAGCGACTTACTCCCCGCTGTCGCCAAACTCGACGATGCCAGCGAGCGGCTGATCGGCCAACTGCTGAGCCGCGGTGACTTCGACGCCGCCCTGGGCAATGTGCAGATGATTCCCTTTGCACCAGGGCTGGGCGCCGAGCGCCTGCTGCTGGTTGGGCTGGGAGAGCGCGGCAAATGCCAGGAAGCCGCTTTCCTCAAGGCACTGGACGCGGCCATGACAGCGCTGGTCAAGCTCCCCATCGATGAAGCCAGCGCTACCTTCACCGACGTGCCGCTGGAAGGCCGCGATGCCAGCTGGAAAGCGCGCAAGACCCTCGAAGCTGCCGAGCGTGCCCTCTACCGCTTCGATCACTTCAAGTTCGCGCCCGCCAAACCACCTACCCTGGCCAAGCTTCACCTGATCGTGACGGACGCCGCCGAAGGCCTGCTGGCCAAACAAGGCGCCGCGTTGGGCTGCGCGATTGGGCAAGGCATCAACGTCACTCGCACCTTGGGCAACCTGCCCGGCAACGTCTGCACGCCCCGCTACCTGGCCGAACAGGCCGAAGCGCTGGGGCGCGATTCACAAGGTGCGCTGGCCGTCGACATCCTGGACGAGGAAGCGCTGGAAGCGCTGGGCGCTCACTCGCTACTTTCCGTGGGTCGCGGCAGCCGCGAACCCTCGCGCCTGATCGTGATGAAGTATCAAGGCGCCGAGGATGCCGACGAAGCGCCCCACGTGCTGATCGGCAAAGGCATTACCTTCGATACCGGCGGCATCTCGCTCAAGCCCGGCGAAGGCATGGACGAGATGAAATTCGACATGGGCGGCGCCGCCAGCGTGTTCGGCACCGTCAAGGCCGTGCTGGCCATCAGGCCCAAACTCAATGTGGTGTTCATCGTCGCTGCGGCCGAGAACATGCCCGACGGCGCTGCCACCAAGCCGGGCGATATCATCAAGACCCTGAAGGGCTTGAGCGTCGAAGTGCTCAACACCGATGCCGAGGGCCGTCTGGTGCTGTGCGATGCACTCACCTACGCCGAGCGCTTCACGCCGGCCAGCGTCGTGGATATCGCCACGCTGACCGGTGCCTGCATCGTTGCCTTGGGCCATCACGCCACCGGCCTGCTGGCCAATGACGACGACCTGGCCCTCGACCTGCTGGACGCCGGGGAAACCGCCTGGGACCGCGCCTGGCACCTGCCGCTGTGGGACGAGTACCAGGAGCAGCTGGACTCCAACTTTGCCGACCTGGCCAACATTGGTGGCCGCCCAGCAGGCACCATCACGGCGGCCTGCTTCCTGTCGCGCTTCGCCGACCACTTCCCCTGGGCGCACCTGGACATCGCCGGCACAGCCTGGCACTCCGGCAAGCAGAAAGGCGCCACGGGTCGCCCGGTGGGTCTGCTGACCCAGTACCTGCTGGACCGTGAAGCCGACGCCCAAGTGGAAAACAGCGGCGAGTGACGCCAAAACAGGCCAACAATGGTTGCCTTTCCGTAGCGCAACCGTTA
Organism: Vreelandella stevensii S18214; assembly: GCF_000275725.1. Taxonomy (GTDB): domain Bacteria; phylum Pseudomonadota; class Gammaproteobacteria; order Pseudomonadales; family Halomonadaceae; genus Vreelandella; species Vreelandella stevensii. The sequence continues at coordinate 4,959 of NZ_AJTS01000038.1, forward strand.
AACCTGACAGCATAAGCGTGTGCCGGGGCTACCTCGGCACACGCGATACCCCATACAACGCTTTTACGCCCTTCGGGGCCTGGCTCTAGCGGAGAGAACACGCCGTGCCCACAGCTTCAGATGCTCAGTTCGACTCACGTTTTGAAACGCTGCCCTCCAACCAGCCGGTAGCCGATGCGATTCGTAACAATATTCTGCAAAACCCAGGATTCGGTAAGCACTTCACCGACCACATGGCCCACGTGCGCTGGACCATCGATGCCGACTGGCACGGCCATCAGGTGCGCCCCTACGGCCCGCTGACCCTGGACCCTGCCGCCTCTGTGCTGCACTACGGCCAGGAGATCTTCGAAGGCATCAAGGCGTACCGTCACGCCGATGGCTCGGTGTGGACCTTCCGTCCCGAGAAGAACGCCGAGCGTTTCCGCCGCAGTGCTCGCCGCCTGGCCCTGCCGGAACTCTCCGATGAAGACTTCCTCGGCTCGCTGAAAGCGCTGCTGGCCCAGGATCACGTCTGGGTACCCACCCCCGCCAACGACGCCGACGAGTGCAGCCTCTACCTGCGTCCGTTCATGATCGCTTCGGAAGCGTTTCTGGGCGTGCGTCCGGCCCACGAAGTCGATTACTACGTGATTGCGTCGCCCGCGGCGGCCTACTTCAAAGGCGGCATCGAGCCGGTCTCCATCTGGCTCTCTTCCCACTACAAGCGCGCGGCCCCCGGCGGCACCGGCTTTGCCAAGTGTGGCGGCAACTACGCGGCCTCCCTGGCAGCTCAAAAAGAAGCGGCTGCCAATGGCTGTAGCCAGGTGGCGTTTCTGGATGCGGCCGAGAACAAGTGGATCGAAGAGCTGGGCGGCATGAACCTGTTCTTCGTTTACAAGGATGGCCGCATCGTCACACCGCGCCTGACCGACACCATTCTCGAAGGCGTGACCCGCAACTCTATCCTGACCCTGGCCAAGGATGCGGGCCTGACGCCCGAAGAGCGCGCCATCAGCATCGACGAATGGCGCGAAGGCGCGGCCTCCGGCGAGATCACCGAAGTCTTTGCCTGTGGCACCGCCGCCGTGATCACGCCAGTGGGGGAACTGGTGACCGAAAACGAGCGTATCCGCCTGCAGGGTGACGGCAACAACGAAGTAGCCAAGCGCATCCGCAAGACGCTGCTCGACCTTCAGTATGGCCGCAGCGAAGACAAGTACGGCTGGCTGACCCGCCTGGTCTAATCACACCGGGCTTTGCCCCCCGGCCGCTGCTCGGCCGGGGGGAGCACCGCCAGACTTCTGGAGCCATCCGATGGCGCGTATCGATTTCTATATTCTTCCCGACACCACCCTCGACGCCCGCCTGCAGTTCGCCTGTAAACTGGCAGAGACCATCCATCGCAAAGGCTACCGCCTGCACCTGCACTGCGAAGACAAAGCGCTGGCCGAGCAGGCCGACGACGCCCTGTGGCGCTTTCGCGACGATGCCTACCTGCCCCATGCGCTGGAAGACAGCGAGCTGGCGGCCAGCGTGCCCATCACTCTGGGCTGGCAGCGGTTGCCGGTGCCCACGGAAGCGACCGCGCTACTTAATCTGCACCCTGAGATCCCCGAGGGTTTCGAGCACTACGCCCGAGTCGCGGAAATCATCAACCAGCACCAGCAGGTGCTGCTGGCCAAGCGCGCCTGCTGGCAGCGCTACAAGGCGCTGGGGCACGAGGTGGTGCCACACAAATTAGGCTGAGGGCCAAGCGCTCCGAGCAACTCACCCCCTGCCGTCCTCCAACCATCATTCAATAACAACAACTCCAAGGATAGGCCCCCCATGCCGTCAACTGTCCTGGCCCGCTGGCCGCTTGCCGTCATTGTCATTGCTCAGCTCTTTGGCACCTCGCTGTGGTTCAGCATCAACGGCGTTGGCCTAGCGCTGCAGGAAGCGGCGGGACTCAGCGAGCGCGACCTGGGGCTGCTGACCATGGCCGTTCAAGCGGGCTTCATTACCGGCACGCTGGCCATCGCCACCACGGGCCTGGCGGACCGCGTACGGGCCAGCCAGCTGTTTGCCGTCTCGGCCGTGCTGGGCGCCGTGCTCAATGCCGCCTTCATTGGCGTGGTGGAGAGCCTCTCGCTGGCAGCCATGGCACGTTTCATGGTGGGGCTTTGCCTGGCAGGCATCTACCCACTGGGCATGAAGCTGGTGGTCAGTTGGACACCCCGCCATGCAGGCTCGGCACTGGGGTGGCTGGTCGGCATGCTGACCCTCGGCATTGCCTCGCCGCACCTGCTGCGGGGCGTCACGCTGCATTTGCCCTGGCAGTGGCCGCTGCTGCTCTCCTCGGTGCTGGCGCTGCTGGCCGCCCTGCTGATTCTGCGGCTGGGCACTGGGCCCCACCTGCCTGCCAAGGCCTCGGCAGGCCGCCCCTGGGCAGGGCTTGCCGCCTTCAAACAGAAAGCTTTCCGCGCCGCGTCGCTGGGCTATTTTGGCCACTGCTGGGAACTCTACGCCCTGTGGGCGCTGGTCCCCTTGCTGGTGGCCAGAGAACTGGAACGGCTCAGCGCCGCCGCCAGCCTTCAGCCGTGGCTCAGCTTTGCCGTGATCGCGCTGGGCCTGCCCGGGTGTGTGCTGGCAGGCCGCTGGAGCCGTCGCATAGGCAGCGCAAAGGTGGCCTTCGTAGCGCTGGCGGTATCCGGCACCCTATGCCTTCTATACCCCCTGCTGGCGGGCCTTTCCCCAGGGTTCCTGCTGGTCCTGCTGGCGCTCTGGGGCATCAGCGTGATTGCCGACTCGGCGCAGTTTTCGGCCCTGGCGTCGGCCAGCGCGCCCCCCGAGCGGCTGGGTGCCGCCCTAGCCATGATGAATGCCATCGGCTTTGCGCTGACCATCCCATCCATCGCGCTGGTAACGTCGCTATGGGAAAGCCAGGGGCCCTGGGTGATCTGGTGGCTACTGCCCGGCCCCGTGATTGGCCTGTTGACCATGCGCAGGCTGATCTTGCGCTGACGCACCGAGCTGGATTTGGTAAGGTGCGCGCTTGACGATATAAGGTGTGCCCCATGACCCTTGCAGCCCACTGGGAACCGCTGGACCCAAAACGCCACGGCGCATTGATGTGGCGACGTTTTACCCGTTACCACTTTGCCCGCCACACCCTTATGACGCCCCTGGCCGATGCGGAGCTGCGGCATGCGGCTGCCTGTTTTCCAATGGCCTTCGTGAACGGTGATCAAGGGTGGCAAGCGGTGGCGCTGCTGAGCCTCGATGACACTCATAACCTGATGGTCGATGCCGACGGCCGCTGGCAAGCCGCTTACGTTCCTTCGGCCCTGCGCAGCCACCCCTTTGGCTTGCATCCCGACGCGCCGGGGCAACTCTGCATCGACACCCACTCCCCCTGTGTGGTCGAGGCCCTCGATGGCGAGCCGCTGTTTCAGCAACAGGGTGGCCTGGCACGCTTTCCGCAGCAAGTGCTGCGCTTTTTAACCCAGCGAGCGCAAGGCTGCCAGCGTGTTGCAAAGGCGCTTTCTGCCCTCGACCAGGCCAGGCTGCTCACCCCTTGGACGCCAAAGGCCTACCAGGGGAGCGTGACGCTGCATCAAGTGAACGAAAGCGCCTGGCAATCACTTACCGACACACAATTGGGGCTTTTCTGGCAATTGGGGGCCGTGCCTTTGGTGTACGCTCAGTTGCAATCGCAGCACCAGATGGGGCGATTGCTGGCCTATCGACAGCGCCGCACTCCCCCCGCGCCGGCCGCCTCGCCTGCCGACACGTCTTCCACCCTGGCACAGTGGCAGGAAGCGCTGAACGATGAAGAGCAATACCACTGGCAAGACCCTCGTAAGTGAGTGCTCGGCACCACCTGGATCAGGAAAGTGTATGAACGTAAATGTGATGGCGCTGCCTCGCCGAGTACGCCTGGGTTGTTGCCTGGGGGCCATGTTGTTGCTGACCTGCCCGCCGCTGGTGGCACAGCCTGTATCCGACGCTCAGGAGGAACCGCTTCCCCTGCCCGCCTCGTCACTGGAAGGCCCGGTGTTTACGCCCGAGTTGCGCCAGCAGCTGGACGCGTTCCGCTGGCAGGAAGGTCGCTCTGCTCAACGGCACCAGGGCCTCGATGACTTACGCTACCGCCTCCAGAGCGCGCTGGAACAGCAGCCGAGAATTCTTGCTCAGCGCTCCCGGGAGCGCGAGTCGGTGCTGCAGATCGATGAAGTACGCGCCGTACGTCGCCCGCAAGTCAACGCAGGCCTCGAGTATCGCAATGATCTCCAGCGCACCGAGGCGCTGCCCGACCGCGGCTCGCGGATGGACGCCGTGGTCACCCTCAGCCAACTGCTGCTGGACTTTGGCGCCAGCGGTGAGCGCTTGCGCGCCGCCGACCTCAGCGCGGAAGCGGCATTCTGGCAATCCCAGGTCAGCATCGAAGAGGAAGTCCTCTACGCCATCAATGCCTACCTGGATGTCGCGCGCTTGACCACGCAGCGCCAGTTGGCAGAGCACAATCTCCAGCAGCACCAGCGCATTTTCACGGATGTCAGCCTGCGGCGGGATGCGGGGGCAGGCTCGCGAGCGGACGTTTTGCGCGCACAGAGTCGCTTGAGCGATGCCGAGTCTCGACTGATCTCCCTGGAAGGCGAGCTGGCCCGTGCCATCAATGTCTATCAGGAAGCCTTCTTCACGACACCGGACACCTTGGCGCTGCCTGAAAGCGCCGCCATGCTGCGCGATGTCAACGCCGACCAGCTGCTGGACAGCGCCCTCAGCCGCAATGCCGCGTTACGCAGCCGCACCCTGGCCAGCGAAGCCAGCGGCGCCGAAGCGCAGGCCACCCGCAATGCGCGTCTACCCAGCGTCAGTGTCGCCGTCGAGGGTCGCCAGTTCGATGTCAACGACTTCAATGAGTCCGATAACGACGTGGCCCTGCTGTTCAATGTGGATTACACCCCCTACAGCGGCGGCGCCACTTCCGCACGCGTGGCCCAGGCCGTCGAGCGCCAGCAGCAAAGCCAGTACGAGCAGCAGGCGCTGCGCCGCGAGTTGGAGCGCGAAGTCCGCTCTGCGCTGACCGATACCGATACCCGGCGTGCCGAACTGGCAGCCCAGACCGCCACCCTGGCCGCCGAAGAGGAGGCCTTGCTGGCATACCGTGATCAATTTGCCGTCGGCCGCAGCAGCATCAACGACCTGCTGGATGCCCAACGAGACCTGTTCCAAGCCGCCGTCGAGCTGGTCAATCGCCGAGTACGCTGGGAACAGGCCAGCTTTCAACAGCTGGCGGTGACCGGCGAACTGCTGGACGCCCTGGAGATACATATTGAACGCCGCTGATTCGCGCTCCGACGCCCTTGAACAATGCCTGACGTTTGTCGCTTCACATCTGGAGCTGCCGGTGTCGGCAGCAGCCGTACGGGCGCATCGCGTTGGCAACGAGACCGCCATGACCCCCGATGGCTTCATCGACGCCGCAGAGCGCCATGGCATGGTGGCGGCGCTGGGCGAGCACGGCCTGGAAACGCTGGGTAACTCGCTGCTGCCAGCCGTTGCCCTGCTCCAGCATGGCCGCGCCGTGGTGATCATCGGGCGTATCGATCAGCAGCGGTTTGCGCTTTACGACCCGGCCCTGGGTGACCAGCCGGTGGAGACCACCCTGGCAGCGCTGCAGACCGAATATATCGGCCATGTGATCGCCGTGCGCGCCCGCTATCGTCCCGTCGCGCTCAATCAGGCCCCCGAGATACAGGGCGGCCACTGGTTCTGGAGCGCCCTCACGAACAACCGCTGGGTGTACACCCAAGTGGTGATCGCCGCCGCCTTGACCAACTTTCTCGGCCTGGCGACCTCGCTGTTCATCATGGTGGTGTACGACCGCGTGCTGCCCAATGAGGCCATCGAATCGCTTGTCGCGCTCACCATAGGGGTGAGTATTGCGCTGGTCTTCGACTTTGCCGTCAAGACCTTGCGCCAGCTGTTCATCGAGCGGGCAGGCCAGGAAGCGGACCTGCGCATGGGGCGACGTATCTTCGATCACGTCCTCAACCTGCAGATGAGCGCCAAGCGGGGCTCCACCGGCGGCTTTGCCAATACCCTGCGGGAGTTCGAAACGCTGCGCGATTTCTTCGCCTCTGCCTCCCTCGTGGCCGTGGTGGACCTGCCGTTCATACTGCTCTTCGTCGGCGTCATCTATTTGATTGGTGGCCCCTTGGCCATCGTGCCACTGGTGGCGGTCCCGCTGGTGCTGCTGATTGGCGTGGCCGTGCAGCCCTTCCTCAAGCGGCTGTCCGGGCAGGCCTTCGAAGAGAGCCGCTCCAAGCAGGGGGTATTGATCGAAGCCGTGGCGGGTCTTGAAACCATCAAGGCCAGCGGTGCGGCCCCGATGATTCGCCAGCGCTGGGAAGAGAGCGTTCAGCAGCAGTCGAAGGTGGGTCGTCAGGGTCGCGCCATTCAGCAGTTTGCGCTCAACGCCACGGCCCTGGCGCAGCAGGCCGCTCAGGTAAGCATCGTCGTCTATGGCGTGTTCCTGGTCGGGGATGGGGTGATTTCCATGGGTGCCATGATTGCCTGTGTCATTCTCACTGGCCGTGCCCTCGCGCCGCTGGCCCAACTGGCCCAGACCATGACGCGCATCAATCAGGCTCGCACCTCGTACCGAGCCCTCGACCAGCTCATGAGCATGCCATCCGAGCGCCCCGCCGGGCGCCACTATTTGAGCCGCCCCTCGCTTGACGGCAAGCTGTGCCTGCAGGATGTCAGCTTTCGCTACCCCGAGCAGACCACCGCCGCGCTGGTCAATATCAACCTGACCATCCATCCCGGCGAAAAGGTCGCCTTGCTGGGTCGTGTCGGTTCTGGAAAAAGCACCCTGGCGCGACTGCTGCTGGGGATTTATCCGCCTGAGCAGGGCGCCGTTCTGGTGGACGACACGGACCTGCGGCAAATCGACCCTGCGGATCTGCGCCACAACATCGGCAGTGTCCTGCAGGAAGCCTGGCTCTTTTCCGGCACGGTACGTCAGAACATCGCCATCGGTGCACACCACCCGACCGACGAACAGATCCTGAACGCTGCCAGGCTGGCGGGGGCCCACGACTTCATTGCCCGTCACCCGAAGGGCTATGACATGCCCATTGGCGAACGCGGCGAGGGATTATCCGGCGGCCAGCGGCAGCTGATCTGCCTGGCGCGCGCGCTGCTGGGCGCGCCGCCTATCCTGCTGATGGACGAGCCTACCAGCGCCATGGATATCCAGACCGAAAAAGAGGTCATCGCACGGCTCAAGGCCGCCAGCACGCATCAGACGCTGGTGGTGGTGACCCACCGGACAAGCTTGCTGGAGCTGGTCGACCGCGTGGTGATTCTCGACCAGGGCCGCATCATCGCCGACGGCCCCAAAGCCAGCGTGATGCGCCCGGTAGAAGCCTCCCCCACTCGTACGCGTGAAGGAACAGCCCCGTGAGCCAGTCGCACTCTCCGTTGGATTTCGAGCATTTCGTGCGTCACGGCCGCGCCAGGCGGTCCATGGGTAGCAGCCTGTTGCTGATGACCATCATCGGCTTTTTGGTGGTGGGCTTCATCTGGGCCTACCTCACGGAGGTCGACGAGGTCACGCGTGGCCAAGGCAAGGTCGTGCCCTCGCGCAGCCTGCAGGTCGTCGAAAGCCTGGAAGGCGGCGTCGTCACGGAAATCAACGTGCGCCGTGGCGATGTGGTGGCCCAAGGAGATACGCTCATGACCCTGAGCGGCGGCACGCTGGAAGGGGACTACGAAGAGAGCCTGCAGCGCCTGCGGTCACTGCAACTGCGCCTACAGCGGCTCGAAGCCGAAATCAATCAGGTGCCGCTGGCACTGGATGAGGCATTGAGCCAGGGCGCGCCCAGCGTCGCGGCCAGCGAAACGCGCCTGTTCCATGGTCGCCAGCTCGAGCTGGGGGCCGAGTTGCAGGTGCTGGAACAACAAGGCTATCAGCGCCGCCAGGAAAAAGCCGAGCTGGAAGCGGCGCTGAGCACGGCCCGAGCCGGTGTCCAGCTCGCCGAGCAGGAGCTGGCGATCATTCAGCCACTGGCCCAGCGCGGCATCGAGCCTGAGACCTCCCTGTTGCGGGTAAGACAAACCCTCAACGAGCTGCGCGGTGACGTGGCTCGCCAGCAGAGCGCCGTGGCCAGGGCCGAAGCCTCCATTGCCGAAATCGAGGACCGCAAGGTAGCGGCGCGCAACGCGTTCGAAGCCGATGCGCTGGCGCAACTGGCCGAAGCCACCTCGCAGGTCGCCGAGCTGGAAAAAACGCTGCCCGGCCGTGCCGACCAGGTGGCACGCACCACGATACGCTCGCCGGTGGCCGGTGTGGTCAATCAGGTGCACATCAGCACGGTTGGCGGCGTGGCCCGCCCCGGCGAGCCGCTCATCGAAGTCGTCCCAGCCGACGATGCGCTGTTGGTGGAGGCCCACATCAGGCCTTCCGATATCGCATTTCTATACCCCGGGCAGCCGGTCAAGGTAAAGCTCACTGCCTATGACTTCGCCCGCTACGGCGGTCTCGACGGCGAGCTGGTGACCATTGCTGCCGATGCCGTGCAAATGCCGGAAACGGGGGAGCTGATGTACCCGGTCGAAGTGCGCACCGAAGGCTATCTGTACGATGCCGACAACCAGCCGCTGTCGATCATTCCGGGCATGGTGGCCGAAATCGACATTCTCAGCGGCAAGCGCAGCGTGCTGGACTACCTGATGGAGCCCGTCGTCAAGGTCCGCGACCGTGCGCTGAGGGATTAAACCAGGGGAGGATACCGCCCTCCCCCTGACGCCCCCAGGCGAGTCGCGCTATACTTGTCGCCATTTTGCATCCTTGACCTATGAATTCGATACCTCGCCAAGCGGGGCGTCTCTGCTGTGAGTGACTCCATGGATAAGACCTACCAACCCGAACAGATCGAAACCCGCTGGTACGAGCGCTGGGAAGCCGACAATCGCTTCGCGCCATCGGGCCATGGCCAACCCTTCTCGATCATGATTCCGCCGCCCAACGTCACCGGCAGCCTGCACATGGGCCACGCGTTCCAGGACACCATCATGGATACCCTGACGCGCTGGAAACGAATGCAGGGCAACAACACTCTGTGGCAGGTAGGCACCGACCACGCGGGTATCGCCACGCAGATGCTGGTGGAGCGCAAGATCGCCGTAGAAGAAGGCAAGACCCGCCATGACCTTGGCCGGGATGCCTTCATCGACAAGGTGTGGGAGTGGAAGGAGGAGTCTGGCGGCCACATTACCCGCCAGCTGCGCCGCATGGGCGCCAGCGTTGACTGGAGCCGTGAGCGCTTCACCATGGACGATGGATTCTACAAGGCGGTTCAGGAAGTGTTCGTGCGCCTGCATGAAGAGGGCCTGATCTATCGCGGCAAGCGGCTGGTGAACTGGGACCCCACCCTGCACACCGCCATTTCCGACCTGGAAGTCGAAAACAAGGAGCAGCAGGGCAGCTTCTGGCACTTCCGCTACCCGCTGGCCGATGGCGTCAAAACCGACGACGGCAAGGATTACGTGGTGGTCGCCACTACTCGCCCGGAAACCCTGCTGGGCGACACCGGCGTGGCCGTGAACCCGGAAGACCCGCGCTATGCATCGCTGGTCGGCAAGTTCATCGAACTGCCGCTGGTGGGCCGCCGCATTCCCATCGTGGCCGACGAGCACGCCGACATGGAGAAGGGCTCTGGCTGCGTGAAGATCACCCCGGCCCACGACTTCAACGACTACGAAGTCGGCAAGCGCCAGAACCACCTACTGATCAACGTCTTCACCAAGGATGCCACCCTCCTGGAGCAGGCGGAAATCTTCGACCTGAAAGGTCAACCGCAGCCCGATGAAGACGCCAGCCTGCCGGCCAAGTACGCGGGCCTGGACCGTTTCGAGGCACGCAAGCAGATCGTTGCGGACATGGACGCGCTCGGCCTACTGGAGCAAGTGGAAAGCGTCAATAACACGCTGCCCTACGGCGACCGCTCCGGCGATGTCATCGAGCCGCTGCTCACCGACCAGTGGTTCGTGGCGGTGGAAAGCCTGGCCAAGCCCGCCATCGCGGCGGTAGAGAATGGCGACATCCAATTCGTGCCCAAAAACTACGAAAACATGTATTTCGCCTGGATGCGCGACCTGCAGGACTGGTGTATCTCCCGCCAGCTGTGGTGGGGCCACCGCATTCCTGCCTGGTACGACGCCGACGGCAATGTGTACGTGGCTCGAACTGAAGAGGAAGCCCGCGAGAAGCATGGCCTCGGCGCTGACGTCGTACTGACCCAGGACGAAGACGTGCTGGACACCTGGTTCAGCTCGGGCCTGTGGACTTTCGCCACCCTGGGCTGGCCGGAAAAAACCCCGGAGCTGGACACCTTCCACCCCTCCAGCGTGCTGGTCACCGGTTTCGACATCATCTTCTTCTGGGTCGCCCGGATGATCATGATGACGCTGAAATTCACCGGCGAAGTCCCCTTCAAGACCGTCTACGTTCATGGCCTGGTGCGCGACGGCCAAGGCCAGAAGATGTCCAAGTCCAAGGGCAACGTGCTCGACCCCATCGACCTGATCGACGGCATCACCCTGGAGGCGCTGCTGGAAAAACGCACCGGCAACATGATGCAGCCTCAGAAAGCCAAGGCGATTGCCAAAGCCACCAAAGAGGAATTTAAAGACGGCATCGAGCCCCACGGCACCGATGCGCTGCGCTTTACCTTCCTTTCACAGGCCACTACCGGGCGCGATATCAAGTTCGACATGAACCGCCTGGATGGCTACCGCAACTTCTGCAACAAGCTGTGGAACGCCTCGCGCTACGTGCTGATGAACGCCGAAGGCGAAGACTGCGGCAACCAGGGTGAGGAAGTGGAGCTCTCGCTGGCTGACCGCTGGATCATTTCCCAGCTGCAGAAAACCGAAGCGCAGGTCACCAAGGCGATGGACGAGTACCGCTTCGACCACGCCTCCCAGGCGCTTTACGAGTTCGTCTGGAACGAGTACTGCGATTGGTACCTCGAGCTTTCCAAGCCGGTGCTATGGGAAGATGACGTACAGGAAAGTACCAATGCCGCGGGAGACAGGACGTCGGAAGCGGCAGCGCTAGTGAAGCGTAAGCGTGGCACGCGCCGCACCCTGGTGCGGGTGCTCGAAACCATCCTGCGCCTGGCCCACCCGATGATGCCTTACATCTCGGAAGAGATCTGGCAGCGGGTCGCCCCTCTGGCGGGCACCTATGTGGGCGAGGGCGCGTCCATCATGCACCAGGCCTGGCCAGAAGCCGACGAGAGCAAGATTGACGAGCAGGCCACTCGGGATATCGAGTGGCTGAAGGGCGTGATCATCGCGGTGCGCAACATCCGCGCCGAAATGAACATTGCCCCCGGCAAGCCGCTGGACGTGCTGCTGACCAAGGGCCAGCCGGAAGACGCCGAACGCCTGGACCAGAACCGTCGTTTCCTGGCCAAGCTGGCCAAACTGGAAAGCGTCACGTGGCTGGCCAACCCGGATGAAGCGCCGCTCTCGGCTACCCAGCTCGTCGGTGATATGGAAGTGCTGGTGCCCATGGCCGACCTGATCGACAAGGACGCCGAGCTTGCCCGCCTTGCCAAGGAGATCGACAAGCAGGACAAGCTGATTGGCGGCATCGAGAAGAAGCTGGGCAACGATGGCTTCATTGCCAAGGCCCCCGTGGCGGTGGTGGAAAAGGAGCGGGCAAAGCTCGCCGAATTCCAGGCCACCCGGCAGCTGCTGGAAGAGCAGCAGGCCAAGATTGCGGCCATGTAAGGCGACAGCGACGCAGCGGCACCCTCCGGGGTGCCGTTTTTGTTACAGTATCTGGCAACCACTTGGCACCCTGGTGAGCCCCTCTCCCATCAGCGCCACCACGGCTTTCATTGCGCGGAACAATCACGATGTCCACTCTTTCAGCGGCACGCCTGCAGGCGCTGGCAGCCACCTTGCAGCGCGAGGGGATCGACTATCGGTCGCTCTCCCCCATGGCTGACACCGGCCTGGCCCACGACCATGTCTGGATTCACCGCCAGCGGGAAGACTGGGTCGCCAGGCTGCCCAAGCAGAGCCAGATGAACCTGCCACCGCAGGCCAACCTGGACTACCAGGCCGCCTGCTATGCGCGTGCTAGCCAGGGCGGACATACGCCGTGCTTACACCATGTGCTCCCCGCCACCCCAGAGCTACCGCGGGGGGCGCTGCTGGTCGATGCGATTCACGGGCGTTTGGCAGAACTGCCCGGAGATTTATCGTCCATCGCCGATGCCCTTGCCAGCCTGCACTGCCAACCCCTGCCATGCACGACCGCTCGGGCACCGCTACTGGCCCCTGCCGACCCCTGGCAGGCCATGGTAGCGGAAGTGCATCAACAGGCGAGCTGGTTGGCGAAAGCACAGCTACCCGCCGGGATTGGCCAGCGCATTCAGCAGGAGCTGGATTTACTGCCCCGCACGCTGCCCAATGCCTCACCGACCCTGATCAGTTTTGATACCCATCCCGGCAACTTCCTGGTCACGGATACCGGGCGCGCGATCCTGGTCGATCTGGAAAAATGCCGCTATGGCCTGCCGGGCATCGACCTGGCGCACACGTCGCTCTACACCTCGACGACCTGGGACCTGAATAGCCAAGCAGTACTCAGCCTGGACGAGGTGGTCGCTTTCTACCGCCGCTGGCAGACGCAGATGTCAACGCAGGGGCAAACCCTGCCGAATGTTGAGACGCTGATGGCCTGTCGACGCGCCACCTGGCTCTGGTCGCTCACCTGGTGTGCCAAGTGGCGCGCTCAGCATCTGCACCGCCAGGATGAACAGCGCCAGGGCGAAGACTGGTCGGCAGAGCTGACCAACGACGCCGTCATCACCCATGTACGTGACAGGGTAGAGCACTATTTGTCGCCCGCGATCATTGACCACGTGCATGGTGAGCTTCAATGTTTACAAACCGCGCTATAACCGACTGACGTTACGAGGCATTCGATGAAATCACGCTCTGCTTTAGCCACCGCCGTGGCGCTTGCTTTAGCGACCCTGACAACGCCGGTGGTCGCCCAGCCCGACCAACAGGAGTGGGAAAGCGTTCTGGCCGATGCCGAAGGCCAGACCGTATATTGGAACGCCTGGGGTGGCGATGACCGCACCAATCGCTACATCGACTGGGTCGCCGGGCAGATGCGTACCACCTACGGCGTGCGCGTCGAGCACGTCAAGCTCGATGACACCAGCAGCGCCGTGGCTCGGGTACTGGGGGAAAAGCAGGCGGGTAATCACGACGATGGCAGTATCGACCTGATCTGGATCAACGGTGAGAACTTTGCCGCCATGCGCGCCCAGGACCTGCTGTTCGGCCCTTTTGCCGACTCTCTGCCCCATTTCGCCCTCACCCACCCCGACGACAACCCCGAGGTAGTGACGGACTTCACGCTGCCCACCGAAGGCTATGAGTCCCCCTGGGGCAAGGCGCAAATCACCTTCTTCTACGACAGCGCCCACATCGACACGCCTCCCCAGAGCATCGAAGCTTTACTGGATTGGGCGCAGCAGAACCCCGGCCAGTTCAGCTATCCGCGCATCCCCGACTTCACCGGCAGTACCTTCCTGAAGCAGGCGCTGATCGAACTGACGGAACAAGACGAGGCGCTCTATCAGCCTGTCGAAGACGCGGATTTCGAGGCCATCACGGCTCCGCTGTGGGCCTACCTGGATGCGCTGCACCCCCACCTGTGGCGCAGCGGCCGCAGCTTCCCTGCATCCGGCCCCAATCTGCGCACGCTGATGAGCGATGGCGAGATCAGCCTGGCCTTCTCCTTCTACCCCACCGATGCCGCCGTGGCCGTGATGGAGTACGAGTTGCCGGACAGCGTGCGCAGCTATGTGCTGGAAGGGGGCACCCTGGGCAACGTTCACTTTGTGGCGATTCCCTATAACTCGCCCCACAAGGCGGGCGCCATGGCGTTGGCCAACTTCCTGCTCTCTCCGGAGGCGCAAGCGCAGAAGCAGTCGCTGAGCATGTGGGGCGACCGCAGCGTGCTGGCCATCGACCAGCTCAGCGACGCACAGCAGGCGCTGTTCGAGGAGGGCGACCACCATCCTTCGGCCCTGCCTGCCGACGCTCTCTCCAATACCCTCGCCGAGCCCCACCCCAGCTGGATGACCGCCCTGCAAGCCGCCTGGCTCGAGCGCTACGGCGTCAACTAAGCATGGCCCTTCGTTCATGATGCTGCGGCTGGCGCCCATTACCCTCGTGGCGCTGCTAGTCCTGCCGGTGACGGCAGGGCTGGCCATGGTGCTGCTGCCCGCCTTTGGCTACCTGCCGGTCATTGGTCGCGAGCAGCTGAGCCTCGCCCCCTGGCAACAGCTGCTGGCCCAGCCGGGGCTGGGCCGCTCGGTGCTGGTCAGCCTGTTCAGCGGCCTGGCCAGCACTGCCCTGGCGCTGCTGGTGGTGGTGCTGTTTCTGGCCGCCAGCCAGGGCACCTGGCTTGACCGCAGCCTGCGGCGATGGGTGTCGCCGCTGCTGTCGATTCCCCATGCGGCGGTGGCCTTTGGCTTTGCCTTCCTGATCGCCCCGTCCGGCCTGACGGCGCGGCTCTTTTCGCCCTGGCTGACCGGCTGGGAGAGCCCGCCTGACGCGCTGGTGGTCAATGACCCCTGGGGGGTGGCCTTGACCCTTGGCCTGGTGCTCAAGGAAGCGCCCTTCCTACTACTGATGAGCCTGGCAGCGCTGCCCCAGCTGCAGCCCGAAAAGCGGCTTCGGCTTGCCCGGTCGCTGGGCTATACCCCGGTAATCGGCTGGCTGAAGGTGGTGCTGCCCTCGCTCTACCCGCTGATTCGGCTGCCGGTCTACGCGGTGATCGCCTACGCTACCTCGGTAGTGGATATGGCGCTGATTCTGGGCCCGCGCCTGCCGCCGACCCTCAGCGTGTCGATTCTGGGCTGGCTCAACGACCCGGACATCACCCGCCGCCTGATGGCCTCTGCCGCGGCCGTGCTGCAACTGGGGGTCACGGTGCTGGCCCTGCTGCTTTGGTGGCTCATGGAGCAGGGTGTGCGCTGGTCAAGCCGGGGCTGGCTCGTCAACGGCAGCCGCCAGCGCGGCGCCACGGCAGTGAAGATTGCGGGCCGAGGCGGCCTGACCCTGGTAACCGTCGCCGCCCTGGCGGCCCTGGCGGGGCTGGCGCTGTTTTCGGTGGCCGGTTTCTGGCGCTTTCCTGAGCTGTTTCCGCAAGTGTTGACCCTGGACCACTGGCAGCGCAGCGCCCCTCAGCTCGCAGGTCCCCTGCGGACGACCCTGGCCATTGCGGTGGTCTCCACGGGGGTGGCGGCGCTATTGGTGGTGGCGGCGCTGGAGCATGAGCAGCGCCAGCAGATTCGTCCTTCCCGTGCCCTGTGGCTGCTGTACTTGCCGTTACTGGTGCCGCAGATTGCGTTTCTGTTTGGCTTGATCGTAGCGGCGGAAAGCCTCGGGATTCGCCCGCAGCTGGCATTGGTGATGGCGGGCCATTTGCTGTTCGTGCTGCCCTATCTTTACCTGTCGTTGGCGGAAGCCTATCGCCAGCTCGACCCGCGCTGGATTCACATGGCACAGTCGCTGGGCGTCACGCCCAACCTCGCGTTTTGGCGGGTGCGGTTGCCGCTGCTGCTCGCCCCGCTGCTGACGTCGCTGGCCGTCGGGTTGGCCGTGAGCATCAGCCAGTACCTGCCCACGCAGCTGCTGGGGGCGGGCAGGGTTTCCACCGTGACCACTGAGGCGGTCGCCCTCGCATCCGGCGGCAATCGCCGTTTGATTGGCGTCTGGGCGCTGGTGCAGGCCGTTCTGCCGCTGGCGGGTTTCATGCTGGCGCTGGCGATCCCCCGCTGGCTGGGAGCGCCCCGCAGCGTCTCATCCAACGAAGGAGCCCGGTAATGAACACAGCTCGACATGCCCTGACCCTGGAGCAGGTGCGCATTTTCCTGGCTGAGCGCGAACTGCTCCACATCGAAGCCACCATCGCCCCCGGCGACGTGCTGACCGTCATGGGGCCTTCCGGCTCGGGCAAATCGACCCTGCTGGCCTTGCTGGCCGGTTTTCTCGCCGCCCCCTTTCGTGCCGAAGGCCGTCTATGGCTGGGCGAGCGCGAGCTCTCCCCCCTGCCAGCAGAGCGGCGTGGCATCGGCCTGCTGTTTCAGGACCCGCTGCTGTTCCCCCACCTTAGCGTGGCGGGCAACCTGCGCTTTGGCCTGCCCAAGCGCAGCCCGCAACCCCAGGCACAGGTGGCCCATGCGCTGGCTCAGGTCGGGCTGGCCGGTTACGAAGCGCGTGACCCGACCACCCTTTCCGGCGGGCAGCAAGCCCGGGTCGCGCTGATGCGCTTGCTGCTCTCCCAGCCCCGGGCCGTATTGCTGGACGAGCCGTTTTCCAAACTGGACACGGCGCTGCGCCAGGAAATGCGTGCGCTGGTGTTCGGGCAGCTCCGCGACGCCGGGCTACCAACCCTGCTGGTCACCCACGACGAGGCCGACGCCTCGGCAGCGGGAGGCGACGTGCTTGTCCTCGACTGACCACGGCCCCGGGCTTCCCAGGGTGACGCTCATCATCCCGATGCTTAATGAAGCGGTGAGCATTCACGCCACGCTGATGCGCCTGCAACCGCTACGCTCGCAAGGCGTCGAAGTGCTGGTGGTGGATGGCGGCAGTCGCGACGCCAGCGTGGCACTCGCCACCCCGCTGGCCGACGCGGTGCTCGAAAGCCCGCCGGGCAGAGCGCGGCAGATGAACCTGGGCGCCCGGCAGGCGCGAGCGCCCCTGCTACTGTTCCTGCACGCCGATACCCACCTGCCCTGGGGCCATGAAACCCGGGCCATCGATGCGCTTTGCCAGGCGCTGCTGCACCGCCACTGGGGGCGCTTTGACATTCGTCTGGCAGGGCAAAGCCGCTGGCTGCCGCTCGTCGCCGCGCTGATGAACCGACGCTCTCGGCTCAGCGGCATCGCCACCGGCGACCAGGGGCTGTTCGTGCGTCGTGAGACGTTTTTTGCGCTGGGCGGCTTTCCCGACCAGCCGCTGATGGAAGATATCGAACTCAGCAAGCGCCTGAAGGCGTACTCACCGCCCGCCTGTCTGCCCCATAAAGTGGTAAGCTCGGGCAGGCGCTGGGACCAGCAGGGCGCCTGGACAACCATCTGCCTGATGTGGCGGCTGCGCTACCGCTACTGGCGTGGCGTCAGTGCCACGCAACTGGCCAAGGAGTACCGTGATGCCCGTTGACTCACTGTCTGCCCACTTGCATCTGTTGGCCAAGGCCCCACTGCCCGGCCATGCCAAGACCCGGCTAATCCCTGCTCTGGGCCCTCAGGGGGCCGCCGATGCTCATGCCACCATGGTGCGCCACTGTGTGGCCACGGCCTGCGAGGCCCTGGGGGCGAGCCAGGTCACGCTCTGGACCTCGCTGGAGCATAATCACCCGCTGTTTCTGGAGCTGCAGGCGCAGCATGGCATTGCCCTGGCGGCCCAGCAGCCTGGCGACGTGGGCATGCGCGTTCGCCGGGCACTGAATCACACGTCAGGCTACCCGGCCATGGTCATGGGCACCGACTGTCCCAGCATCAGCGTGGCCATGCTGCGACGCTGCCGAGCAGCCCTGGCCACCTTTGATGTGGTCATTTTGCCCGCCGAAGATGGCGGCTACGGGCTGATTGGCAGCCACCAGGACTACCCCGAGCTGTTCACGGCGATTCCCTGGGGCTCCGAGCAGGTGCTGAGCGTAACCCGCGAACGCCTTGCCGCGTTGGGCCTGGAGGCCGCCTACCCCGACACCATGTGGGACATCGACCGCCCCGAAGACTGGTTTCGCTGGCAACAACTTCATCAAGCGAGTGTGTAAGGCATTCTCGCGTATCGTCACTGACCATCACCTCTTCCTCTCCCGGAGCCTGCCATGAATCGTCAGCGCCTGCTGCTCATCACCCTGCTGCTGTTGGCCATACTGGGCTTTTACGTCAGTGGCGCCCACACCTTCTTTACCCTAGAGACCTTGCAGGCCTACCGCAGCCAGTTTCAGGCCGCGTTCCAGCAGTCTCCCTGGCAAGTGGCGGGTCTGTTCTTCGCGGTGTATGTGGTGATGACGGCGCTCTCCTTGCCCGGTGCGGCCTTGTTGACGCTACTGGGCGGGGCACTGTTTGGCCTGGGCTGGGGGCTGCTGATCATCTCCTTTGCCAGCACCCTGGGGGCCACCCTGGCGTTCCTGCTCTCGCGCTTCTTGTTTCGTGGGCCGATTGAAAAGCGCTTTCCCCGCCAGTTCGAGACGGTCAACCGGGGCGTGGAGAAGGACGGCGCGTTCTATCTGTTCACGCTGCGCCTGGTGCCGATCTTCCCGTTTTTCATGATCAATCTGGTCATGGGACTCACGCGGATCAAGCTCACCACGTTTTACTGGGTGAGCCAGCTGGGCATGCTGCCGGGCACGGCCGTCTACGTCAACGCGGGCGGCCAGCTGGGTGAGCTGGAGAGCCTGGGGGGGATCGTCTCGCCGGGGCTGCTGGCTTCGTTTGCACTGCTGGCGGTGTTTCCTTGGCTGGCCCGGCGTATTGCCGCCGCCGTGCAAACACGCAAGGTTTACCAGGACTTTACCCGGCCTGCACGCTTCGATTACGACATCGTGGTGATCGGCGGTGGCTCGGCGGGGCTGGTCACCAGCTACATCGCCAGCGCCGTCAACGCCAAGGTAGCCCTCGTTGAAAAGCACAAGATGGGCGGCGACTGCCTGAATACCGGCTGCGTGCCTTCCAAAGCGTTGATACGGGCGGCACGGGCGGCCCACGAGATTCGCACCGCCCATCGGTTTGGCGTCAGCGCCAGTGCCCCCGAGGTGGACTTTGCCAAAGTGATGGGCCATGTCCATCAAGCCATTGCCGACATCGAGCCCCACGACAGCGTCGAGCGCTATACCGGGCTGGGGGTCACGGTGTATCAGGACCACGCCCAGCTCGTCACGCCCTGGCAAGTTCGCGTGGGGAATACCACGCTCACCGCGCGCCATATCGTGCTGGCCACGGGGGCTCGCCCACGGGTGCCGCCGCTGCCCGGCATCGAGCACGCGCCACTGCTCACCTCGGAAAACCTGTGGTCGCTCACCGAGCTGCCCAAGCGCCTGGTGGTGCTGGGCGGCGGCGCCATTGGCTGCGAACTCAGCCAAAGCTTTGCTCGGCTGGGCAGTCAGGTCACCCTGGTTGAAGGTGCGCCCCAGCTGTTGGGCCGTGAAGATAGCGAGGTAGGCGAGCATGTGGCAGGCACGCTCTCCGGGGAAGGCGTGACGGTGATGACGGGCGCCACTGCGCTGGAAGTCAGCCAGGCAGACGGTGCACACCAGCTCGTCATCGAGCACCAGGGGGAACGCTTGACGCTGGCGTTCGATTATTTGCTGGTCAGCGCGGGGCGTCAGGCCAACGTGGAAGGCCTGGGGCTGGAAACACTGGGCATCAGTACGACCCAGGTCGGCACCCTGGCCCTCAATGAGCGGCTGCAAACCCGGGTGCCCAACATCTGGGCCTGCGGTGATCTGGCAGGCCCCTATCAGCTGACCCATGCGGCGGCGCATCAGGCCTGGCACGCCGCCGTCAACGCCCTGTTTGGCGAGCTGAAAAGCTTCGCCGTGGATTACCGTTTCATGCCCGCCGTTACCTACGTACAGCCGGAGGTGGCGCGGGTGGGGCTGAATGAAAAAGAGGCCACCGCCAAAGGCATTGCCTACGAAGTGACCCGCTACGCCATGCGCGACAGCGACCGCGCCATTGCCGAAGGTGCCACCGACGGCTTCATCAAGGTGCTGACCGTGCCCGGCAAGGACAAGATTCTGGGCGCCACCATCGTGGCGGAAAACGCTGGCGAGTGGCTGGGCGAATTCACCCTGGCCATGAAACACGGGTTGGGGCTGAACAAGCTGCTCGGCACCATTCACCCCTACCCCACCCTGGGCGAAGCGGCCAAGGCCACCGCAGGCGTATGGAAGAACGCGCACAAACCCGAGCGTGTGCTGGCCTGGTTGAACCGCTACTTTCACTGGCGCCGTGGCGAATGACCACCGCGGGCAGGGGCGCTTGGGTGCGATGGATCAGGGGGGTTGTGGGTCGTTTACGAAGTTTTCCATGATGTCGCGCACCAGTTTCCGCTGTGCCTGGGGTAACTGGCGATACAGGGCCAACAGCCTCAGTTCATCGGCATCGGGGGATACCTGCCAGGCGGCGGCAGGCTCCTTGACACCCACCACCTCAGCCGCGCCGTAACGCAAATAGTGCGGAGAGACGGACAACCACTGGGCCAGAACCAGCAGCTTTTCCTGGCTTGGAAACGAGTCTCCCCGCAACCAGCGCCTGACCGCCTGGAAGGTGATGGGTTTTCCCCAATAGCGCAGATTGAATTCACGCTCCAGAACGGAGGGTCGGGCTTCGTACCCTGCCGCTTGCATGGCGGCTATCAAACGCTCGGCAAACATGCTTTTTTCATTCATGCCGCCAATGTGAAGTGATTCTTCAATAAGAGTTGAATAACGGTTAACCTTCTGATTGAATCATTACTTCAATTCCGAATTAAACTAAACCGTGCACACGCAAGACGGCCGCTAGCGCGCCAGGAGTCTGCCAGGATGAGCCAGACGCCTTATCTTCCCGAACCGAGTTATCTGCACCGGGCGTTATCGACCCTTGGTTCGGCACCCGACCCGGATACGCTGCTGAAGGGGCTGGCCAGCACGCTGTACCATATCAACCGTCAGCAGCCCATCGCCCTGTACCGTCTTCACGACGCCAAAGCCCTGCACCTGACCTACTATCTTTCGCCTGCTGGCCAACAGGCAGCCCCCCATGCGCTGCGGCTCATCACCTCGCTCGCCTCTTTGTCCACGCTCGGGCTGGACTATCGCGACATCCAAGGCGAGTTCGGCATTTGGGGCTATGTGGCTTATCCAACGCCGGATACTCATGAGCAAACCCAGTGGCTGACGCTCTTCATCGACCTTGCCAGCCAGCGCCTGCGTCTTTTGAAGGCCGCCAATGCAACGGAGAGGCGTATACGCCTGAGGCGGCGAAGACGCTCGATTCTCAAAGACATGCAGCACACATGCAGTATCGAGCATCTCGTTCAACGTCACGGACAAAGCTGGTGTCGCATCTTTCAAGCGGTCGGCATAGCGCTCTATTATCAGGAAGAGCTGGCCTGCTTTGGCCAGTGCCCCCCTGAGCGCCAGCTTCTAGCGGCCATCACGTCCCTGGCAGCACCGCTGGACGACACGGAGGCCATCAAGCTTGATGGCGAGTGCGCGGGCGGGATTGCCGTCAGTGTTCATGTTGCTGACGCACAGCCAGCGTGGCTGATGCTGTTTCGTCGTCGTCACGCCGTGCCACTGCTGCCCGAACTGAGCTGCCCGCATACTCCTGTCGGCTACTGGCTCGCATCCGAGATCAACAGCCTTGCCGAGCTGGCCGATGACTTGACCTCGGTCATCACGGCCATCGAAATCGCCAATCTCAACCAGCAGCTCGTCGCCACGAATCAATGGCTGGAAACCCTGGCGCACAAGGACGCCCTTACCCAGTGCTGGAACCGTTACTATACCGAACTGGTGCTCGACAGTATCGACCCGACCCACACCACCATGGCGCTCATTCTGTTCGACATCGACGATTTCAAGCGCATCAATGACACTCATGGGCATGCGGTAGGCGATGATGTGTTGCGCGATCTGGTCGGCGTGGTAGAGAGAGTCTTGCGCCAAGGAGACCACCTTGGCCGCTGGGGCGGCGAAGAGTTCATGATTCTGGCCAGGGAGCTCGACCATGAGGGCACCTTGCAGTTTGCCAACCGCGTACGGCTAGCCGTCGCAAACGTCCGCTTCGCCGTGGCGGCGCCGGTCTCGATCAGTATGGGAGCCACGCTGCTACACGCCCATGAATCGCCTCGGCAATGGCTTGAACGCGCCGACCAGGGCCTCTATCTTGCCAAGCAGGC
Source organism: Vreelandella stevensii S18214 (assembly GCF_000275725.1). Lineage (GTDB taxonomy): Bacteria > Pseudomonadota > Gammaproteobacteria > Pseudomonadales > Halomonadaceae > Vreelandella > Vreelandella stevensii. The sequence goes on from NZ_AJTS01000038.1 coordinate 26,937, forward strand.
TGGCAAGAACCGGTGCGTTCTTTGCCCTTGACGCTGCCCTGCAGCCTTCGACACAAGAGTATCCCCGATGCCCCCACCCAAGCGGCTATTGCTGGTCGGCGCAGGCCACGCCCACGCCTTCGTGCTGGAAGCGTTTGCCCAGCGCCCGGACCCGACGATATCGCTCACGGTGGTCAGCGATAGTCCACTGGCCGCCTATTCCGGTGGCGTGCCTGCCTGGCTTGCGGGGGAGTGCACGCTGCGCGACACCCAGCTGGACATCGCCGCGCTCTGCCAGCGGGCGGGGGCTCGTCTCATCACCTCACCGGCCGTGGCCCTGTGCCCCACGAAACGCCAGGTCACTCTGCAGGACGGCCATGTGGTGGCCTTCGACGTGGCCTCGCTCAACGTGGGCGCAACTCTCCAGCCGCCTCAGCACGCCGAAAACGCTGAGCGCACGCAGCCCGCCCTGCTGGCCATGCGGCCACTCGGTTCTCTGCACCATCGCTGGCAGGCGCTGTTGGAGGATATCGACCAGTTGCCTCCCGGCACACGGCAGAACGTGGTGAGCGTGGGGGGCGGTGCGGCGGGCTGTGAAACCCTGATGAGCGTACTGGCACAGCTGCGCCAACGGCGTCCCGACGTGGCATGGAAAGGCGCCATCATCAGCGCGTCCCCCTCGCTGCTGCCTGGCGCTGGCTGGCTACCGCGCAGGCTGGTACTGCGCGCACTTCAACGGGCCGATATTGCCGTACACGCGGGATTACGGGGCAGTGCATTAGTGGCGGGCGGCGTGCATACGCAAGCAGGCCAGCGTATCGACGCCGACATCGTGCTCTGGGCCACCGGCGCCGTGGGCCAGCCTTGGCTCGAGAAAACCGCGCTGCCACGCAACGAACGGGGGTTCATCAGCGTGAACACGACCCTCGAAGTCACAGGCCACTCGGGGATATTTGCGGCGGGAGACTGTGCAGCTTTCGGCCAGCACACGCCGCCACTGCCCAAGGCCGGCGTGTACGCAGTGCGTATGGGGCCCGTGTTGGCCGACAACCTGCGAGCCGCCTGCTACGGCGCCCCGCTGGCCACCTGGGAGCCCCCCAGGCGAGTGCTGGCACTGATTGGCACAGGGGACGGTCGCGCCATTGCCAGTCGAGGCGCCATCGGTTTTTCAGGCCGCTGGGTATGGGAATGGAAAAAGCGGATCGATGCGCGCTTCGTTGCCCGCTTCAATCCGCCTTTCACACATTAAAACCGCCCCTACCGCTGCTAGCCGTTGGCTTTGCGCCAGCCGCCCAGCACCCGGCTATCCGGGCCGAAGAACACCAGCCGATCATGGTCGATCAGGTAGCGGTAGGCGGTATCCAGCATGTCCGTGACCCGCTTGGCACCTTCCATGTTCGGGCAGGCCATGCGGGTGGACGCCAACTCGCTGAACTCGATGCGCTGACTCTCTCCCAGGCTGACCGTACCGGTAAACTGGTTGCAGCCATCCGAACCACTCACCTTGCCGTCACGCCCAATGCGGAAAAATGGCGTACTGGGCATCGACAAACGCTCATCGGTCCCCACCAACAGCAGGTTCCAGCGCTGCTCGACGACCGGCCCCGACAGATCACCACGGGGGGGCGCATCCACTCGCTCCTGCTGCGGTGAGCTACCACAGGCCGCCACCAGTAGCGCCAGACTCAACCCCATCAACGTATTACGATAGTGTGCTTTCACCTTGCGTGTGCTCCTGCTCATTCACCAGCTGCCGCTGTTTTCCATGGATGCCCAAGGCTCTTGAGGCGCCAGGGCATCGCCTTTTTGCAATAACTCGATGGAGATGCCATCCGGCGACTTCACGAACGCCATATGGCCATCCCGAGGCGGACGATTGATGGTGACGCCATTGTCCTGGAGCTTCTGGCACAGGTCGTAGATGTTCTCGACACGGTAAGCCAGGTGACCGAAATTGCGCCCGCCGGTGTACTCCTCAGGGTCCCAGTTGTAGGTCAGTTCCAGCTCGGGCGCCGTCAGGCGCGCTGAGCGCTCTTCATCGTCCGGCGCAGCCAGGAATATCAGCGTAAAACGCCCTTTCTCGTTCTCTTTACGGCGTACTTCCTTGAGACCTAGCAGGTCGCAATAGAAGTGAAGCGAAGCGTCCAGGTCATGGACGCGAACCATGGTATGTAGAAATTGCATTGAGTCGTCTCTCTCTGGTCAAGTGCAGCGCCAGTAGGTCAGCGCTAACCCTTTGCTATGGTTGAAGATACTCGCTAAAGATAGCAGGCGGACGCGCATCGCGGGTGAATCCGAGCACCGCGTAGTCGTCTACCCTGCCGGTTTCCATGCCCGGTGAACCATGCGGCATACCGGGTACGGCCAGGCCAGCAATAGCCGGGCGCTCCTCCAGCAAGCGCTGAATGTCACCCGCTGGCACGTGGCCCTCGATGACATAGCCCTCTACCAGCGCCGTATGACAGGACGCCAGCTCAGGGGTAACGCCATGCTCTATCTTGATGGCGCGCACCCCATCATGGCGGTGGTGGTCGACCTCGAAGCCAGCCTCTTCCAGATGGCTGACCCAGTCGCTGCAACAGCCGCAGTGTGGGTCACTGTGTACCTCGATCACGGGAGCGGCCTGTGCAGACGACAACGATACGGCCAGCCCTGCTATCATCAACAGCGGCATTATTAGACGTTTTTTTGACATTTCATCACCATCACTAAAGATCTGTATAATACTAACACCATCACGCGATAGACGGGACGACCCCGGGAGGCATCAGTGGATTCGATTACACAGGCGGCATTGGGCGCCGCTGTGGGCGGCGCGATATTGGGGCGCCGCTGGGGCCGCAAGGCCATCGTGGTGGGCGCGCTTTTGGGCACACTGCCCGACCTGGACGTGGTGCTGGACTACGGCGATGCGGTGGCCAATGTCACCGAGCACCGTGGCTTCAGCCATTCGCTGTTCGTGCTGACGGGGCTGGGTACGCTGCTGGCCCTCCTGACCGCCTACCGCTGGCCCGCCACGCGGCAGCGCCCCGTTCACCTGCGCCACTGGTGGTGGTTCTACGTCCTCTGCCTGACCACCCACCCACTGCTGGACGCCCTGACCACCTACGGCACCCAGCTGTTCTGGCCGCTGGACGTGCCCCCGGCTGCGTGGCCGATCGTGTTCATCATCGACCCGCTTTATACGCTGCCGCTATTGCTGGCCCTGCTGATTGGCGCCTCGACCCACAAGGTGCAAAAAGCGTGTCGCGTGGGCCTGGCGGTGTCCAGCGCCTACCTGCTGCTGGCCGCGGGCGCCAAGTGGCACGTCGAGCAGCGCCTGGCCCCCACCCTGGCTGAGGCCAACCTGCAGCAGGCGCCAGTAATGGTGCAGCCCACCCCCTTCAATATTGCCCTATGGCGCGCCACAATCATTGACGACGATCACTACTACGAAAGCTTGATCAGCGTGTTCGACCGCCAGCGCACACCTACGCTTGAGCCATTGCGGCGTAACGTGGCACTGGAAAGCGCGGCCCTTGGCAACCCCAAAGGGGAGCGCCTGGCCTGGTTCACGGGGCCATTCCTGCGCTACGAGATCCGCCAGATCGATGGCGTCGATACACTAATCGCCACCGACATTCGTCTCGGGTTCCCCGGCTTTCACCCCTTCAACTTCACCCTGGCCACCCGGGAAGATGAGCGCTGGGTACCGCTGGAGGTCAGCGAGCAGGTCAGCACCCCACGCGGGCTGGAGCTGGAAACCCTGGCGCGCCTGGCGTCACGGGCAGGCGGCGATATTTCGGCACTCTGCGCCACTGACTTCGTCGACCCTCAATGGCGCACCGAGCCGTTTCTTTATCGCTGCTGACCCCTCATGAAGGGAAATTCAGAGTTGTGATCAGGGCGCAATGCCCTGGCCACACCCCTTGTACTGTTCGCCGCCGATACTGACCGTGACACGGGCAGGGTACGGCTGGCCTTTCATGTCGTCAAAACAGGCCCCTGACTCGATCCTCACCCGGAAAAACGACTCGGCATCGGCGTTTTCGATCACCACACGACCCGCGGCGTTATCCATGACGCTGACCATATAAGGTAGCGTGGTCGTTTCACTGCCGTACTGCGTGGTCCAGGTCATGACCGGTGCGTCATGGGCCAGCTCGATACTCCAGCCGGGCTCGTTGCCTCGTGCCAGGAACATGACGCCCGGATGTGCCGAACGGGTGGCCGCAGCGCGTGCCAACCCCTGCTGGCACTGCAACTGACCCCGCGGCGTCTCTACCTGGGCCTGCTCGCCACGGTTCCAGAAACTGATCTCGCCATCCTGATAACGCGCGCCACTGGCCACCACAGCCTGCGGCAAACGCCAGGCACCGTGCAGTGACCACAAGCGCAATTCGTCGCCATTCAAGGCGGTGACCAGATCCTGATGAGCCGGCTGGCAATGCCAGGCCTGGAACTGCTCCGCACTGCCGGGAAACAGCGCAGAAGGCAACAAGGGCGCTGTGCTATGCACCGTGGTGCGGGTGGGGGTTTCCGCCGCAGGTGGGGTGCTGGCACAGCCTGCCAGCAGGGCCACCGAGGCCATGGCCAACAGCGGACGAAAGGTAATGGGCTTGGCGATCATGAGGCAGGTTCCCGTTATGACGGTTTGAAGGCGCTGAGATCATGCGGATCGAAAGACGTTACCTCTGCGGGCAAGCCAAGCGCTTCGCGCCGGACCTTGACCTGCATTTTTTCGGCCAGCCGCTCGGCATCGTCATCGGTGGTGCGGCCGTTCAGCTCGGCCAGTTGCGACATGCCCTGGTGATAAAAGGTCAGGATATCCAGCGCCAGACGATTATCCTCTTCTACCCCACGACGCAGCGGCTGCAGATAGCTGCTGATGCGCGACAGGTGATGCTTGAGCTGCCAGACATAGCGCATCTCCACCATCCAGGGCCGCTCACGCAGGGCCGCAAACATGGCGCTGGTCGCCAGCAGACCCAGCAGCACCCCGAGGGCATTCAGCCAGAAGCTGCTGCCGAAAGTCGCGGTCAGCAGCATGGAGAACAGAAGGCCGAATACCACCAACTGCCCTGCCATGATGATGCTGATGATGCGCGCCTTGCGCCGATAGGTATCTGGATCGTGGTGCTCAAGGGTAAAGGCCATGGCCAACCTCGTTATCGAAAGGAACCTCTTATGATACGGGGCTGACCAGGTCAGTCAACGCGCTCAGGCCAGCTGTTCGGCGGCACTCTTCAGCAGCCGCTCGGTGGTCTCCCAACCCACGCAGGCATCGGTGACCGAGACGCCATAGCGCAGTTGGCCAAGGCTCAGCGGCTGCTTGCCTTCGACCAGATGGCTCTCCAGCATCAGCGCGACCAGGCGGGCCTCGCCTGCCTGGCGCTGTGCCAGCACCTCCCGCATGACCTCGCTTTGCCGACGATGATCCTTGCGAGCGTTGGCATGGCTGCAGTCCACCATCAGGCGCGGGTTCTGCCCCGCACGTTGCAGCGTGTCGATGGCCGCCTGCACGTGGTGGGCCTGGTAATTGGGCTCGCCGTGCCCGCCGCGCAACACCACATGGGTGTGCGGGTTACCGGCGGTTTCCTGCATGATGGGGCGGCCCTGGCGGTCCATGGCAAACCGCTGATGGGCGTGCGCCGCAGCCTGCATGGCGTCGATGGCCACCTGCACATCGCCACTGGTGGCGTTCTTGAAACCCACCGCGGCGGTCAGGTCACTGGCCAGCTCCCGGTGCAGCTGGGACTCCGTGGTCCGCGCGCCAATCGCCACCCAGCTCAGCAGGTCATCCAGGTAAGGCGCCAGCATGGGCTGCAGCAGCTCGGTCGCTACCGGCAAGCCGCGCGAGGCCACCGCATGCATCAACTCCCGCGACAGGGCAATTCCATGAGGCATGTCGCCGCTGCCATCCAGGTGCGGGTCGTAGGCCAGTCCCTTCCAGCCCACCGTGGTACGCGGCTTCTCCACGTAGACACGCATGACCGGCAGGATATGCTGGCCAATGTCGTCGCTGAGCGCCGCCAGGCGGTCGGCATACTCCAGTGCAGCGTCCGGGTCGTGAATGGAGCAAGGCCCGACCACCACCAGCAGGCGGTCATCCTGGCCATTCAAAATACGTTGTACCGCACGCTGCTGCTCGGCAATCTGTACGGCCAAGGGGGCATTGATGGCAATGCGCTGGCGCAGCTCAGCGGGCAACGGCAAGGGCGTGGAGGACAAGGAGACGTGGTCGTCTGCCAGGGGCGTGCATTGGGGGGCAATAGGGGCATTCATGGGTCAACTCTCCGAGATCGTGGGACACAGCGCTAAACATCGCAATCCTTCCTTGCCACCCAGGCAAGCACGATCGGAGGTGGCAGCTTGCACCGACCGCGCGTCACTAAATCGCCAGCCATAGCCATAGCCGATATAACGGAAGGCCTGGGGGCTAACGATTGCGCGGTTGCGGTAAGACATGGTGCAGCTCCTGTGTTGCATTGAATGAAAACCCGTGGCCCGTTCAGGCCAGCCTGGCTGACCGCAGCGTAAAACGAAAAAAGCCTCGGTGGGGTAACCCACCGAGGCTTTTTGCATGCGGCAGGTCACCTGTGCGGTGTGCCTGCCGACCCGACATCAGGCGTCGGCCAGCGGCACACCCTGGCTAAACCAATACGCTGCATAATAAACGGGCTGGAAAGACGCGACGCTCAGCGACGTATACGCCCACGCGCCCACCACCGTTTCCGGTTGGCGCTGGCGGCGGTCTGAACACGCAGCATGATGCATGGCGGCTTCCTCATAAAAGTCATAACGACGATACTGCTTAATCCTGCCTGCCAAAACGCCAAATGGCAACCCGCCATTCGAGGTTCTTCATGCAAGATTTTCCATTCAAGGGGCTGGCCTGTCCGTCAGGCCAGCGGCAGCCTCAGTTACTGAAGGCCTGAATCCAGCCGATGGTGGCGGGCAGCGCACTCATGCTGACCAGCACGACGATGCCCAGCACGATAGGCAACAGTCCGGATTCATCTTTGAAGTCTTCATCATGATGGGCCATATAGCCTCCTCGTCAAGGGTCTACAGGCGGCTCTTGCCGCTCTATTGCTTACGTCGGTAGATCATTCTAGTGAGGGCGTGGAGCGTAGGCAAACACATCCGAGAACATACGCTCACTGCTCGCGCCCAGCCGCTCCAGCACATCGACGCAGGCGTACACCATGCCCGGCGAACCAGAGAGGTAAATATCGCAGCCTTCCGGCGTGCCCAGCGTTTTTTCCAGCGCCTTCACCAACTGGCTCTCCAGCACCAGGTCGACCCGCCCCTGATGGTGGTGAATACGCTCGCCAGCAGCAAGAGATTCGGTCAGCGGAAACTCGGTCACCGCATGGAACGACAGCTGCTCGGCCTGTTGAGCCCACTGGCATGCCAGATCTTCGGCATACAGGTCGCGGTGCTCGCGGTTCGCCCACCACAGCGATATCGGCCGCTGTGGCTGGTCACGCTGGGCCGCCTCGACGATGGCTTTCATCTGCGCGAACCCGGTTCCTGCGGCGATCAGCAGCAGGGGGCGCTCACTCTGCCCATCCAGCACACAGACACCGCTGGGCAGGCGTACGGTCAGCTGGTTGGCCACCTGTAGCAACTGGCGTAAGCGGCGGGAGTTCTCGCGCTCGGGCCAGTGCTGGATCTGCAGCTCCAGGGTGCCATCGCCGCGGTCGGCGCTGGCGATCGAGAAAGGCACCCAGGTATCGTCGTCCAGCTTGAGTTCCAGGTACTGGCCGGGGGCGTGCTGCATTGCCTCTGCGCGTCCGGCAATCACCACCCTGAAGACATCGGGATTGAGATCTTCAACGGCGGTCACCTGGCAGGTCAGCGTTTTACACGTTGACGTATTAACGCTCATGAAAGCCTCTTTTTGGCAAATCGTTCAGTCCCACGGCAGCACTAGCCGTGTCGCGGTGCGGGCAGGGGAATATCGATACCCAGCTCTTCCCAACGCTGGTCGACGCGGGTCTTGATGGCATCGTCCATCACGATGGGCGTTCCCCACTCTCGGTCGGTTTCCCCGGGCCACTTGTTGGTGGCGTCCAGGCCCATCTTGGAGCCCAGCCCGGAAACCGGCGAGGCAAAGTCCAGGTAATCGATGGGGGTGTTCTCGACCATCACCGTGTCCCGGGCCGGGTCCATGCGGGTAGTGATTGCCCACATGACGTCTTCCCAGTTACGGGCATCGACATCGTCGTCCAGCACGATCACGAATTTGGTGTACATGAACTGACGCAAAAAGCTCCACACCCCCATCATCACCCGCTTGGCATGGCCCGGATACTGCTTCTTCATGGTGACCACCGCCATGCGGTAGGAGCAGCCTTCCGGCGGCAGGTAGAAATCGACGATTTCGGGGAACTGCTTGCACAGGATCGGCACGAACACCTCGTTGAGCGCCACGCCAAGAATGGCGGGCTCATCGGGCGGACGCCCCGTGTACGTGGAGTGGTAGATCGCGTCGCGGCGCATGGTCATGCGCGTCACGGTAAACACCGGGAACCGGTCTACTTCGTTGTAGTAGCCAGTGTGGTCGCCGAAGGGGCCTTCCGGGGCCATGTCGTCGGGGTAGATGAACCCTTCCAGCATGATTTCGGCGGAGGCAGGCACGTCCAGCTCGGCATGGCCGCACTTGACCAGCTCGGTGCGCGATCCGCGCAGCAGTCCGGCAAACGCGTACTCCGAGAGCGAATCGGGCACCGGGGTGACCGCCCCCAAAATCGTGGCGGGGTCTGCCCCCAGGGCCACGGCCACGGGGAAGGGCTCGCCAGGATGCGCCTTCTGGAATTCCAGAAAGTCCAGCGCGCCCCCACGATGGGACAGCCAACGCATGATCAGCCGGTTCTTGCCGATCTTTTGCTGGCGGTAGATCCCCAGGTTCTGACGTTTCTTGTGCGGCCCTTTGGTGATCACCAGCGGCCAGGTCACCAGCGGCGCTGCATCACCCGGCCAGCAGTGCTGAATGGGCAGGCGGTCCAGGTCTACGTCGTCACCTTCGTAGACCACTTCCTGGACCGGGGCGCGTTTGACGTTCTTCGGCCCCATGCTGAGCACCTGTTTGAAGATCGGCAGCTTCTCCCAGGCATCCTTCAGCCCTTTGGGCGGGTCAGGCTCCTTCAGAAACGCCAGCAGTTTGCCGACTTCCCGCAGGGCTTCTACCGACTCCTGCCCCATGCCCAGCGCAACGCGCTTGGGCGTACCAAACAGGTTGCCCAACAGGGGCATGTCGTGACCTTTGACATTTTCGAACAGCAGTGCCGGGCCACCGGCACGCAGCGTACGGTCACAGATTTCGGTAATTTCAAGGTAGGGGTCAACTTCGGCGGTAATGCGCTTGAGCTCACCTTGAGCTTCCAGCGCTGCTATGAAATCGCGCAAGTCGTTGTACTTCAAGGTCCTCTCCTCAACCCGGATATCAGTCGCCGCGTAGCAGGTGGCGCCACCATGCAGCGCCTTAACGGCGCTTCATTGCCTCGAAGAATTCCAGATTCGTCTTGGTATCTTTAAGACGGTCAATCAGGAACTCGGTCGCGGCCGTATCTTCCATCGGGTTGAGCAGCTTGCGCAGAATCCACATGCGCTGCATTTCGTCTTCCGACGCCAGCAGGTCTTCGCGACGCGTGCCGCTGCGACGAATGTTGATGGCCGGGAAGACGCGCTTTTCGGCCAGTTTGCGGTCCAGATGGGCTTCCATGTTGCCGGTACCCTTGAACTCTTCGAAGATGACCTCGTCCATCTTGGAGCCGGTGTCGACCAGCGCCGTGGCGATGATCGTCAGGCTGCCGCCCTCTTCGATGTTACGCGCCGCACCAAAGAACCGCTTGGGCTTCTCCAGCGCGTGGGCATCGACACCACCGGTCAGTACCTTGCCAGAGCTGGGCACCACGGTGTTGTAGGCCCGCGCCAGACGGGTGATGGAGTCGAGCAGAATCACCACGTCTTTCTTGTGCTCGACCAAGCGCTTGGCCTTCTCGATGACCATTTCGGCGACCTGAACGTGACGCGCCGGCGGCTCATCGAACGTCGAGGCCACGACTTCGCCACGCACGGTGCGCGACATCTCGGTGACTTCCTCCGGGCGCTCATCGATCAGCAGTACGATCAGATGACACTCGGGGTTGTTACGCGTGATGGACGTGGCGATGTTCTGCAGCATCAGTGTCTTACCCGCCTTGGGGGGCGACACCAGCAAACCACGCTGCCCTTTGCCGATGGGCGCGGTCAGGTCGATGATACGTGCGGTGAGGTCTTCGGTGGAGCCGTTGCCGATCTCCATGCGCAGACGCTCGGTGGGAAACAGCGGCGTCAGGTTCTCGAAGAGAATCTTGTGCTTGGCGTTTTCCGGGCGGTCAAAGTTGATCTGACTCACCTTCAGCAGGGCAAAGTAACGCTCACCCTCTTTCGGCGGACGGATCTTGCCAGAAATGGAGTCGCCCTTGCGCAGATTGAAACGACGAATCTGTGAAGGCGAGACGTAGATGTCGTCTGGCCCGGCAAGGTAAGAGCTATCCGCGCTACGCAGGAAGCCAAAGCCGTCCTGAAGAATTTCCAGCACACCGTCGCCATAGATATCCTCGCCACTTTTGGCATGTTTCTTGAGGATGGCGAAAATGATGTCCTGCTTGCGCGAACGGGCGAGGTTGTCGATACCCATTTCGCGGGCGATATCGAGCAGCTCGGGAACGGTTTTTTGCTTGAGTTCAGTGAGATTCATCGGTGTGTTAGAAAATTGCTCATGAAAGCTGGGCGACGAGCGCCGGGAATAAGACAGGAGGCGAGGCCCAGGTCATTAGGGCAAAGCGCCGAGTGATGCGTTCAGACTCCATCCAGGCACACGCTCGATTGATAAGTATGGGCAGTCGCGTCGGCCATGATGTAGCCATTAGCCGTAATTGGTGACCGCTGGGCGTGAGGGTAGGTTATCTGACGACTTGGACATCTGGCTGATGCCATCGGAATACGCATTGCTCGGGGTGCCGAGTCAACACGCTTGTCTGGACGTACAAGCCAACTCGGATCAGGCCAGTTACCCGATGGTAGTCAAGCCCCGCGACAAACGCAAGCCTTTGACAATTGACAATAGTCAGAGGGCGCCGCAACCTTGGCATAGCCAACTTGAAGGATAGCTCATGCCCATGGACATTTCGCTCCCCACCGATGCGCCCAATAGCGAAGTCGACAGCGCTGCTCCCCAGCGCCTGGCCGCCATTGACCTGGGCTCCAACAGCTTTCATTTACTGGTCGCCAACTACCAGAATGAAAGGCTACAAGTCGTTGCCCGACAAGGCGAGAAGGTGCAGCTTGCCGCTGGCCTGGATGGCAATGGCTACCTTAGCGAAGCCGCCATGCAGCGCGCGCTGGATTGCCTGAGCCGTTTTGCACCCTTCCTGACCGACATAGAGGGTGCCAACCTGCGGGTGGTGGGCACCAACGCGCTGCGTGACGCCCACAACAGCCAGGACTTCATCGAACGCGCCGAAGCCCAGCTGGGCCACGCCATTGAAATCATTGCGGGACGTGAAGAGGCCCGGCTGATCTATCTGGGTGCCGCCCACGCCTTGGCCGAGAACGGTCGCCGTTTGATCGTCGACATTGGCGGGGGCTCCACGGAGTTCATCATTGGTGAAGCCTTCGAGCCCAGGGCGCTGGAGAGCCTGCGCATGGGCTGCGTAACGTTCAGCCAGCGCTTTTTTGCCGATGGCGAGATTACCGAAAAACGCATGCGCCGCGCCGAGCTGGCGGCACTCTCGGAACTGGCCAATATCCAGCGGCCTTACCAGCGCCTGGGCTGGGATGATCCGGTGGGCTCCAGCGGCACGATCAAGGCTGCCGCCAGCGTTCTGTTCGCCTACGGCGATGCGCCCCAGGAAGGGGTGATTACCCGCAGCGGCCTGCAAAAGCTCAGAGAGCGGCTGGTAAAGTGCAAGCACCTGGACAAGGTCGAGCTGGATGGCCTGAAAGCAGACCGCGCCCGGGTATTCCCGGCGGGCATCGCCATTCTCAATGCCGTGTTCGAAGCCTTCGACCTGCACCAGATGCGTTTTGCCGATGGCGCGCTGCGGGAAGGTGTGCTGTACGACATGGCCGGGCGCAACAGTGCCGAAGACACCCGCTCACGCACCCTGGAGCTGCTCAAGCGCACCTACGACGTGGATACCCGGCAAGCCGAGAACGTGGCCGACACCGCCAGGCGACTGTTCGAACGTCTCCAATCGCCCTGGGGGTTGAGCAACGAACAGGGACATTTTCTGAACTGGGCCAGCCATGTCCACGAGATCGGGCTCGCCATTTCCCATAGCCAGTTCCATCGTCACGGCGCTTACTTACTGGAGCATTCGGATCTGGCCGGGTTTTCACGCCCGGAACAGCGCCTGCTGGCCTTTCTGGTGCGCGCCCATCGACGCAAGTTTCCGCTCAAGGAGTGGCAGGCACTGCCCGCATCCCAACAGCCCACGGCGGGCAAGCTGGCTCGCCTGCTGCGTCTGGCGGTGCTGCTCAATCACTCTCGGCCCGAAAGCCCCCCGGCGCTGCCACACATCGTGGTCGACGACAGCGGCGAAGGTTTGGTGATCACGCTCCCCCAGAGCGATGAGCCTACCCTGCTGAGCACCGACCTGGAGCAGGAGCAGGGGCATATTGCAGGGGCGGGTTTCCTGCTGACGCTCGTCAGCTAGTCAGGACACCGCACCGCCACCCCCGCCGCCTGCCAGAGCACTCTGGCAGGCGGCTGCAAGATGGCCAGGCAGCGCTCCCCTTCCATCACTAGCAGCAGCCGCTGACGCTCCCAGGGGGGGATCGACTGCTCCTGCAGCCAGCGTTTCAGGTCACGTCGGCCACGCCCCGGCAGCACCAGCGTTTCTCCGCCCTGACGCCCACGCAGCACGAATGAGGCGCTAGCCGCATCTTGTGCTCCCGTTTTCACCTCGAGCGCCAGCGTGCCCAGCGGCGTCGCCAGACCTGCCCGGCCATCCCACTCCGCCTGCCAGCCATCCAGCGGTGCCTGCGGGGCCATCACGTAAAGCCCGCCCCGCCATACCCGCGCTTCTGCCCCGGGCCATATGATGTGCACACGCGCCTGAGCGGCAGCACTCAATTGCTCCAGCAGGCTGGCCAACCGCGCCAGTGGCGGCGTCGGTAACCCGTGTTGCTGGCACAGCGTCCGCACCAGCAGCCGTTGACGAGGAAGTGGCAGCGCGGCCAGGGCATGGGCGTCAATACAGCCGGGCGACAGCGCCAAACCGGCCAGCTCCTCGGCGGCGTAGCTGGACAGTAGCCCATCGGCCTCTCCCGCCCAGGCGGCACTGCGGGCCAACGCCTGGGCGGCCCCGGGCCAACGCTGGCCGAGCACGGGCAGCACGGCGTGGCGCAGGTAGTTGCGATCGTAATAGGTATCTTGATTGGTGGGGTCTTCGCACCACGCCAGCCCCTCGTGCCGGGCAGCCTCGCGCAGTTGGTCTCGCCGAACGCTCAGCCACGGACGCAGCAGTACACGCCCCTGCCACTCACGGCGCCAAGGCATGCCAGCCAACCCACGAATACCGCTTCCGCGCAGCGCTGCCAACAGCCAGGTCTCTGCCTGATCATCCTGATGCTGGCCCAGCCACAGCGTGTCGCCGGGGGCGAGGTGCTCGAGAAAAGCCTGATAGCGCGCACGCCGGGCAGCGCCTTCGATACCCTCCCCCTGCGGTTCGACGCTGACCCTCGCCACGCTGAGCGGGACGCCGAGCCGCTGGCAAAGCGCTGCACAGTGGGCTTCGAAGTCGGCGGCGGCAGGCTGCAAACCATGGTGAACGTGCAGCGCACGCAGGCTGCGGCCACGCAGCTGGCAGGCCCTTGCGGCCAGAGTCAGCAGCAGCGAGGAGTCCAGCCCGCCCGAGAGCGCCACCCAAACGCAACGCCCCGGCGGGGTCTCCGCCAGGGCGTCGTCGAGCAGCGCAAGCAGTGCGTCAGGCGGCAGGGGCGCCATAGCTCATCAGGCGTGCGTAGCGGCGCTCCAGCAGCGCCTCATGGTCCAGCGCCTGGAGCCTTTCGAGGCTTGCGCTCAGCGCTTCCTTGACCCGCTCTGCGGTGGTCACGGGATGACGGTGGGCGCCGCCCAGCGGCTCCTTGATCAGCGAGTCCACGAACCCCAGCTCCTTGAGGCGCTCGGCCGTGATGCCCATGGCCTGAGCCGCGTCGGAGGCTTTCTCGGCACTCTTCCACAAAATGGAGGCGCAGCCTTCCGGGGAAATGACCGAGTAGGTGGAGTACTGCAGCATGTGCAGCTCGTCACACACGCCTATCGCCAGGGCACCACCGGAGCCACCCTCCCCGACCACCGTGGAGATGATCGGCGTTTTCAGCCGCGACATGACGGCCAGGTTATAGGCGATGGCTTCCGACTGGCCACGCTCTTCGGCATCGATGCCGGGGTAGGCGCCGGGAGTGTCGATGAAGGTGAGAATGGGCATCTTGAAGCGCTCGGCCATCTCCATCAAACGGCACGCCTTGCGGTAGCCTTCCGGACGCGGCATGCCGAAGTTGCGGCGCACTTTCTCTTTGACGTCGCGGCCCTTCTGATGGCCAATGACCATGACCGGCGCATCGTTCAGACGAGCAACGCCACCGACCAACGCCGCGTCGTCGGCGAAGTTGCGATCACCGTGCAGCTCGTCGAAGTCGGTAAAGATGTACTCCAGGTAATCCAGCGTATAGGGGCGCTGTGGGTGCCGCGATAGCTGGGAAACCTGCCAGGGGGTCAAGTCCTTGAAGATCGACTCCGTCAGCTTGCGGCTTTTCTCTTCCAGCCGGGCAATCTCGTCAGAGAGGTTCACCTGGCTGTCGGAGCTGACCAGACGCAGCTCTTCGATCTTTGCCTGGAGCTCGGCGACGGGCTGTTCAAAATCAAGATAATTTGGATTCATCGGCTCTGCCTGTAAGCTGCCTGTCATAAAAAGGCATTATCAAAACGCATCTCGGTTGGGGCCATTATCGCACCCTGACCCCGCCACGCAAGGGCTCAGCGATAGCGCAGCTGGACGCCCACCTGGCCCTGAACGTCACGCAGGGCCAATAGCAGGTCGTCGCTGGGGGCCACTTTCCACTCATCGGCCAGCTCCAGCCACCCTACGGCCTCGGGATGGCGGTACTGCAGCCTCACCGGCAGGCCTTCGCTATCCCGGTAAGGCGAGAGGCTGTCACGCAGGCTATCCACCAGGCGGCCATTGATCTGCCCGGCATCCAGCGCCAGCTCCACGGCCTGGCCATAGCGCACCCGGGCAGTGACCATCGGGGTGACGTCCTTGCCACGCAGGCGCAAACCGCCCGAGAAGTCATCGCTGGAGACTTCCCCTTCGACGATGATGACCTGATCCGACTCGATCTGACCGCGCAGCTGATCGAACAGCTCACCGAACAGCGACGCTTCGATACGCCCGGTGCGGTCGTCCAGCGTGATGAAGGCCATGGTGTCGCCACGCTTGGACTTCATGGTGCGCATGGCCACCACCAGCCCTGCCACCCGCTGGGGCTCGCGGGACGGCTTGAGGTCGCTGATGCGCGTAGAGACGAAGCGCTTGAGCTCGCGCTCGTACTCATCGATGGGGTGGCCAGTAAGGTAAAGCCCCAGGGTGTCTTTTTCCCCCGAGAGACGCTCGCGGTCGGTCCACTCCCGGGCATGGCGGTACTCGGCGTACACATCCCCGGCCTCTTCTTCAGCAGCAAACGCATCACCGAACATGTCCAGCATGCCCAGGTTCTGGTTGGCATGGTTCTGGGCAGCGGCCTTGAGGGCGTCTTCCATGGCGGCAGCCAGCACGGCACGGTTGGGGCCCAGGGTATCCAGCGCCCCGGAGCGAATCAGCGCTTCGAGGGTGCGCTTGTTCATGCGCTTGGGGTCGATACGGCGGCAGAAATCGAACAGGTCCTTGAAAGGCCCTTCGGCATTACGCGCCTCGACGATGGCGCCAATCGGGCCTTCGCCCACGCCCCGGATGGCCCCCAGGCCGTACACTACGCGGCCTTCGGTATCCACGGTGAACTTGTAGCCACCCACGTTGACATCCGGGGGTGTCACGGTGAGCTTCAGATGGCGGCACTCTTCGATCAGCGGTACCACCTTGTCCAGGTTGTCCATCTCGGTGGACATGACCGCCGCCATGAACGGGCCTGGGTAGTGGGCCTTCAGCCATGCGGTTTGGTAAGAAACCAGCGCGTAGGCCGCCGAGTGCGACTTGTTGAAGCCATAACCGGCGAATTTCTCCACCAGGTCGAAGATGTTGCCCGCCAGGTCCTTGTCGATGCCGTTGGCGGCACAGCCCTCCATGAAACCGGAGCGCTGCTTGGCCATCTCTTCGGGCTTTTTCTTGCCCATGGCCCGGCGCAGCATGTCTGCCTGGCCCAGGGTGTAGCCCGCCATCACCTGGGCAATCTGCATGACCTGTTCCTGGTACAGGATGATGCCGTAGGTCGGCGTCAGTACCGGTTTCAACAGCTCATGCTGGTAATCCGGGTGTGGATAAGAGACTTCCGCCCGGCCATGCTTACGGTTGATGAAGTCATCCACCATACCCGACTGCAGCGGGCCCGGACGGAACAGCGCCACCAGGGCGATCATGTCGTCCAGGGAGTCGGGCAGCAGCCGCTTGATCAGCTCCTTCATGCCGCGGGATTCGAGCTGGAACACCGCCGTGGTCTCTGCCCGCTTGAGCATTTCGAAGGTCTTGCTGTCGTCCAGCGGGATGGCATCGATATTGAGCGGGCCTTGGCCTGCGGCATCGCGTACCTTGTCCACCATCTCCAGCGCCCAGTCGATGATGGTGAGGGTCCGCAGCCCCAGAAAGTCGAACTTCACCAGCCCGGCGTCTTCGATGTCGTTCTTGTCGAACTGCACCACCAGCCCGGCGCCATCCTCGTCACACAGCAGCGGCGAAAAATCGGTCAGCTTGGTGGGTGCGATGACCACGCCCCCCGCGTGCTTGCCGGTGCCCCGGGTGGTGCCCTCCAGCTTCAGGGCCATTTCCCAGATCTCTTCCGCCTCTTCGTCGTTGTCGATGAACTCCTTGAGGGCGGGCTCCTGCTCGATGGCCTTGGCCAGCGTCATGCCCACTTCGAACGGGATCAGCTTGGAGAGCTTGTCCCCCAGCGAGTAGGGCTTGCCCTGGGCACGGGCCACGTCACGCACCACGGCCTTGGCGGCCATGGTGCCGAAGGTGACGATCTGGGAGACCGCGTTGCGGCCATAGCGGTCGGCAACGTACTCGATGACCCGGTCGCGCTTCTCCATGCAGAAGTCGACATCGAAGTCGGGCATCGAAACACGCTCGGGGTTGAGGAAGCGTTCGAACAGCAGGTCGTAGCCAATCGGGTCCAGGTCGGTGATCTTCTGGGCGTAGGCCACCAGCGAGCCCGCACCGGAGCCCCGCCCAGGGCCAACGGGCACACCGTTGTCCTTGGCCCACTGGATGAAGTCCATGACGATCAGGAAGTAGCCCGGAAACCCCATCTGGATGATGACGTTGAGCTCGAACTCCAGGCGGTCACGGTAGCGCTGCTCGATCTCACGGAAGGCGTCGCCGTCGCGGGGGTACTCCTCGGCGGGAAACAGAAAGTCGAGCCGCTCGGTCAGGCCGTCATGGGAGACCTTGCGGAAGAACTCATCCTGGGTCATGCCTTCGGGGATGCCGAATTCCGGCAGGAATATCTCGCCCAGGCGCACATCCACGCTGCAGCGCTCGGCAATCATCACGCTGTTTTCCAGCGCTTCCGGAATGTCGGCAAACAGGGCCGCCATCTCTTCCGGGCTTTTCAGGTACTGCTCTTCGGTATAGCGGCGCTCGCGGCGCGGATCGTCCAGCGCCTTGCCTTCCCCGATGGCGACACGGGTTTCATGGGCCCAGTAATCGTCGCGGGCCAGAAAGCGTACGTCGTTGGTGGCCACCACCGGCGTGTTGGTCTCGATGGCCAGCTTGACGCTGGCGTGCACGCAGGCTTCTTCCAGCGGCCGCCCGGTGCGCACCAGCTCCAGGTAGAAACGGTCGGGAAAGGCCTGCTGCCACTCCTCCAGCAGTTGGCGCGCTTCACGCTCGTGTTCCGACAGCAAATGACGGCCAATATCGCCATCGCGGCCGCCGGACAGCGCAATCAGTCCGTCGCTTTGGGCCAGTACCCACTGCTTGTCGAGAATCGCCCGCCCCTGGCGCTGCCCGTGGGTCCACCCCTTGGAGATCAGCTCGGTGAGGTTGCGATAGCCGTCCTGATTCATGGCCAGCAGCGTAATGCGATACGGGTGCGCTTCATCGTGGGGATTGGCCAGCCACAAGTCGCTGCCGATGATGGGCTTGAGCCCCGCGCCTTGGGCTGCCTTGTAGAACTTCACCAGGCCAAACAGGTTGGTCTCGTCCGTCAGCGCCAGCGCGGGCATCCCCCGTTCAGCGGTGGTACTGACCAGCGGCTTGAGCTTGACCAGACCATCGACCAGGGAGTATTCACTGTGCAAACGAAGATGAACGAACGGAACCGTCATGAGACTCTCAGCATAAAGCGCAAATGAAAAAAAGACCGCGCTACAGCAGCGCTAGCTGACGCTGTACCGGCGCAAAGCTTTTGCGGTGTTCGGCCAGCGGACCATGGGCTTCCAGAGCCGCCAGGTGCTCTTTGGTTGGATAGCCCTTGTGGCGCGCAAAACCATACTCAGGATAGCGCAAATCCAGCTCGGCCATCTGGGCGTCCCTGGCCACCTTGGCCAGAATCGAGGCAGCGGCAATGGCAGGGTGGCGCGCATCGCCTTTGACGACGGCCTGGCCCGGCAAGGCGTGCCCCGGCAGCCGGTTGCCATCCACCAGCAGGTATTCGGCGGCGGGCATCAGGGCATCGATGGCGCGCCGCATGGCCAGGTGCGTGGCATGATAGATGTTGAGCGTGTCGATTTCGGCGGCGCTGGCCTCGGCCAACGCAAAGGCCAATGCCCGCTCCCGTATCTGCACGTCCAGCTGCTCCCGCTTGCGGGCCGTCAGCTTTTTCGAATCGGTCAAGCCTTCGATGGGCGCCTGGGGGTCGAGTATCACCGCTGCCGCCACCACGCTGCCGATCAGCGGGCCACGCCCTACTTCATCCACACCGGCCAGGTAGGGGCCGGTATAGGCCACTACCAGCGGAGGGTAATCACGGGAATCATTGGCCATCCGTCGCGGCCTCCAAGGGCTGACCCGCCGCCAGCGCCGCCACGGCCTGGGCAGCACGCTGGCTGGCATTGCGCTGTAGCGCGGCGTGCATCGCCGCAAAGCGCTCTTCCAGCGCCTGACGGGTGGAAGCTTCCTCCAGCAGCTCGCCCACCTGCTGGGCAATGGCCTCCGGCGAGGCGGCGTGCTGAATCAGCTCGGGAACCACACTCTCCTGGGCAATCAAGTTGGGCAACGAGATCCAGGCCGTCTTGACCAGCCGCTGGGCCAGCCAGTGGGTTGCGGGCGCCATCTTGTAGGCCACCACCATGGCCCGGTGGCACAGCATCGCTTCCAGAGCGGCCGTACCAGAGGTGAGCAGTACGGCGTCGCTGGCCACCATGGCTTCTCTTGCCTGGCCATCCAGCAGCGTTACCGATGGGTGCAGCACAGGGTAACCGGACAGCAGCTCGGTAAGCTCCCGATGCCGCTGGGCAGTCGCCGCAGGGATCACGACCTGCAGATCAGGGTGGCGCTGGCAGAGCAGCGTGACCGCCGCCAGGAAGGTCGCCCCCATGAAGCGGACTTCATTGCCACGGGAGCCCGGCAGCAGCGCCAATACCGGCCCGTCGAGCCTTAACCCCAACACTTCACGGGCCGCCTGACGGTCGTTGACCAGGGGCAGCTCGTCCGCCAGGGGGTGGCCCACGAACGCCACCGGCACGCGATGCTGACGGTAGAAGTCGGCCTCGAAGGGCAGCAGCGTCAGCATGCCATCCACCGCCTTGGCGATTTTCTTGACCCGCCCCTGGCGCCAGGCCCATACCGAAGGGCTGACGTAATGGGCCGTGGTCACGCCCGCTTCACGCAGCTGTTTCTCCAGCCCCGTGTTGAAATCGGGCGCATCGATGCCAATCATGATGTCCGGCTGCCAGGCCAGCGCGTCTTCCCGCAGGGTACGGCGTACGCGGATCAGCTCGGGAAGGTGCTTGAGCACCTCGACCAGCCCCATCACCGACAGCGTTTCCAGTGGAAAGCGGCTTTGCAGGCCCTGCGCTTCCATGCGGGGCCCACCCATCCCACGAAACTCCACGTCAGGATAGCGGGCGCGTAGCTCACGCATGAGCCCCGCGCCCAGAATATCGCCAGAGAGTTCGCCTGCCACAAGGTATACGCGTTGCAGTGTCATGGAGACAAGACAGCCAGTTGAGGTGTATTAGCGCACGATACCGCGCGTGGAGCGCTCGATGGAGTCGGCAAACTGCACGACTTCCGGCAGGTCGAAGCGGCTGCGCATATCGCTGATGGCCTGCTCGACGGTGAGCCCCTGACGGTAGACCAGTTTGTAGGCAGTGGTCAGGGCGGCAATCGCCTCGCGGCTGAAGCCTCGGCGCTTGAGGCCGACCAGGTTCAGGCCACGCGCTTCGGCAGGGTTGCCGTTGATCATGACGAACGCCGGGGTATCCTTGGTGATGATCGAGCCACCGCCCGCCATGGCATGGTCCCCAAAGTGGCAGAACTGATGCACCGCCGAGAGCCCGCCCAGAATGGCATGGTTGCCCAGCGTCACGTGCCCTGCCAGGGTGACCTGGTTGGCCAGGATGCAGTCGTTGCCGATCACGCAGTCATGGCCAACGTGCACGTATGCCATGAACAGGTTACGCGACCCGATGGTGGTTTCGCTGCGATCCTGCACCGTACCGCGGTGCAGCGTCACCCCTTCACGGATCACGTTATCGTCGCCCATGACCAGCCGCGTCGGCTCGCCGGCGTACTTCTTGTCCTGGCAATCTTCCCCCACCGAGGCAAACTGGAAAATACGCGTGCGCTCACCCAGCACGGTGGGCCCCTTGATCACCACATGGGGGCCAATGACGGAACCAGCACCGATGGTGACATCGGGCCCGATCACGCTAAAAGGGCCGACCTCGACGTCATCGGCCAGTCGTGCCGTCGGGTCGACCAGTGCAGTAGGATGTATCAAGCCACCTTCCTCTCGGCACAAATGATTTCAGCTTCACACGCCAGCTCGCCATCTACCGTGGCACGGCAGGCAAATTTCCAGATGCCGCGCTTGCCACGAATGACGTTGGCTTCCAGCGTCAGCTTGTCACCCGGCATGACCGGGCGCTTGAAACGTACGTTATCGCTGCCAACCAGATAGTAGACATAGCCATCTGCCGGAAGCTTGTTGACCGTCTTGAAGCCCAGAATGCCACACACTTGCGCCAGCGCTTCGACGACCAGCACGCCGGGCATAATGGGGTGATGTGGAAAATGGCCATTGAAGAATGGCTCATTGATGCTTACGTTCTTGTACGCCACGATGGCTTCGCCCACGGTCAGTTCCGTGACTCGATCCACCAGCAGGAAGGGATAGCGGTGGGGCAAGTACTCGCGAATTTCGTTGATATCCATAACCATCGTAACGACCTCTAAATAGACATAGCGCCTGAACAGTGTCAGGCAGGCACCAGCACTCCTGCTGGCCAAAAGGCAGAGGATTATAACGCGCTGCTATCGAGCCTCAAGCCACGCATCCTCAAAATCCTTGTTTGCTTCACGATCAACGCTGGCTTTTTTCCACTCGCGCCAATCGTTTGGCAATATCATCCAACTGCTTGAAGCGCACCGCGTTCTTGCGCCATTGAGTGTTGCTCATGGCGCCCGTGCCGGAGGAGTAGACACCTGGCTCATGAATCGAATTGGTCACCAGACTCATACCCGTCACCTGCACCCCATCGCACAAGGTCAAGTGGCCCGACAAGCCAACGCCGCCGCCCAGCATGCAGTGCTTGCCCACTTTGGTGGAACCCGCAATGCCCACACAGCCCGCCAGGGCGCTGTGGTCGCCAATCGTGACGTTATGGGCAATCTGCACCTGGCTGTCGATCTTGACGTCATTACCGATGACCGTATCGCCCAGTGCGCCACGGTCGATACTCGAACAGCTGCCGACTTCCACGTCATCGCCGAGGATGACACCGCCCAACTGGGCGATCTTGTGCCAGCCTGCGCCATCGTGGGCAAACCCGAAGCCATCGCCACCGATCACACAGCCACTTTGCAGAATGACCCGCTTACCGATGATGACGCCATGACACACCGTCACGTTGGCATGCAGCCGGGTCTCGTCACCCAGACGGCTGTCGGCCCCCACCACGCTGCCTGCCCCGACGATCACCCGATCCCCCAGCACGGCCCCCGATTCGATCACCGCATTGGCCTGAATCGAGACGCCCTCGCCCAGCGTGACGCCTTCCGCCACCACGGCGCTGGGATGAATGCCCGGCACATCGCGGGCCGCCAAAGGGTCAAACAGCTGCGATAGCTTGGCGTAGCCAAGGTAGGGGTTGCTCATTTCCAACCGTGGCACCGGGCAATTCTTGCCGTGCTCCGGGTGCAGTAGAACGGCGGCAGCACGCGTCGTGGCCAGATCCTTGAGATACGCGCGATTGGCAAGAAACGCTACCTGATCGGGCGTGGCTTCCTTGAGGGTGGCCAGGCCACGGATTGGCTGGTCGGCGTCGCCCTCAAAAGCAACGTCCAGATGACGAGCGATATCAGCCAGGGTGAGGTGTTGAGAAGCGTGCATCATGGGAGCCCAGGAAAGCAGCGGTGCGGCCAACGAGCGCCGCACCCACGGTCATGAATTAGTTCAGCGAATCAAAAATCTGTGTGACCTCGTTGGTCACATTGGGAAGGTCCGTCG
Source organism: Vreelandella stevensii S18214 (assembly GCF_000275725.1). Classification (GTDB taxonomy): domain Bacteria; phylum Pseudomonadota; class Gammaproteobacteria; order Pseudomonadales; family Halomonadaceae; genus Vreelandella; species Vreelandella stevensii. Next base: position 49,779 of record NZ_AJTS01000038.1, read on the forward strand.
AGGAGTGCAGCACTCCCTGAGGCTCTACCAATACGTCGATGTTATGACGCTCCAGCACCTGCTCCACGGCCCGCTCGAGCTTGGACTCGGCGCTTTCCAGGAACTGCTGTTCGGAGGTTTGCTGCGCCTGCATCACTTCACGACGAAGCTGCTCGAAACGGCTGCCCTTCTCCTGCAACTCGGCAATCAACCCGTCGCGCTCGGATTGCGACATGGTCTCGCCCTGCTGCTGCAAGCGAGTTTGCAGCTGCTGCAGCTCATTACCCAGCGACTGCGCTTCACGCTGCTGGCCACCAATCTGGCTTTCGAGCTGGCTCAGCGATGATTGTGCCGACTGGGTGTTCATCAGCGCTGCGCGCCAATCCAGCACGGCCACTTCAGCCGCGTAGGCGGGTAGCGTCATGGCTCCGAAAAGGCACACAGCGGCGGTCAGTTTACGCATTATCATGACACTCCTTGAATTAGAACGTTTGGCCAAGCGAGAACTGGAAGAACTGCGTGTCATCGCCACTCTCATCGTTTAACGGCTCTGCAATGCTGAAGGTCAAGGGACCCACGGGCGTCAGCCAGGAGAGACCAATACCCACACTGTAGCGTAAATCGCCCAGATCAACGCCAGAACTGCACTGCTGGCGGCCAGCATCCTCTTCCAGCACGTCGTAGCAGGAGCTCAGGAAGGTATTACCCGCATCCAGGAACAGCGAAGGCTGAACCGAGCGCTGGTTCTCGACGAACGGCATCGGGAAGAGGACTTCGGCACTGCCTTGCACCAGCACGTTCCCCCCAAGGGTACGATCCCGGCCACCCTCGCGGGCGGGCGTGGTCCGCTGCCCCAGGGTGTTGGACGTGAAACCACGCACCGAACCCAGGCCCCCTGCATAGAAGTTCTCATAGAAGGGGTAAGGATCGTTGCTGGCCAGGGTATCGGCATAGCCCAGGTTACCGCTGAACTTCAACGCCCAGGTCTGATCGTCGTTGATCGGGAAGAGCTGTTGGGCACGGGCCTGAACCTTGTAGTACTCCGCATCGCTGCCCGGCACCCCGGTTTCCAGCGAGAGACGCTGATAGTTACCCGCCGTCGGCATGATACCGCGGTTCAGGTTGTTGCGGGTCCAGCTGGCGGTCAGCTTCAGGCTCTGGGCATTGTCACCTTCGTCTTCCACGTAACGGCGAATTTCAGAAGCCGTGTCGAAGTAGGTCTTGACGGTGACGTCTTCGATGCTCGCCCCGAAGTTGAGCCGCGACAGCTCACTGACAGGGTAACCGAAGTTGATGCCCGCGCCGTAGGCGTCGGTGGAGAACGTAGAGATATCGGAGTCGGCAAAATCCGTCTCGCGATAGAAAACGTTATAACCTCGGGAGATACCGTCCAGGGTCCAGTAGGGGTCGGTAAAGGCAAAGTTCACGCTCGTGAAGGTGTCGCTGCGCTGTGCGCCGACGTTGACTCGGTTACCGGTGCCCAGGAAGTTGTTCTGGGCCAGGCCAACGCCGTAGATCACCCCGGCACTTTGCGAGAAACCGACACTGGCCGAGATGGAGCCGGAAGGCTGCTCTTCCACGTTGTAGGTGACATCCAGCAGGTCGGGCTGCCCCGGCACGGGCTGAGTGTCGACTTCCACTTGGCTGAAGAAGCCAAGCCGCTCCAGGCGCTGACGCGACTGGGTAATGGATTCCGTGGAGGCAGGTGCCCCCTCCAGCTGAATCATTTCACGGCGCAACACCTCGTCCTGAGTCGTGGTGTTACCAAAGAATTCGATACGACGCACGTATGTCCGCTGGCCCGGATCAACAGCGATCACCAGGTCGACGGTCTCACCGTCGTCGGCCATTTCAGGGATACCGCGCACTTCGGCAAACGCGAAGCCTTCGGCCCCCAGGCGCTGACGCAACGCTTCCGTGGACGCGTTCACGTCGCCACGGGAGAAAATCTCGCCACTGTTGATCTGCAGTAGGTTGCGCGCTTCGCTTTCGCTGATTTGCAGGTCGCCCGCGAAACGAATGTTACCAACCCGGTACTGGGTGCCTTCATCGATGTTCAACGTCACGAAGATCTCGGACTTTTCAGGCCCAATCGAGACTTGCGTGGAGGTCACATCGAAGTTGACATAGCCGCGATCCAGATAAAAAGAGCGCAGACGCTCGATGTCCCCAGAGAGCGCTTCCCGGGAGTACTCGTCCCGCGAGAACCAGCCAAAGAAACGTCCGGGACGGTCGTTCAGTTCGAAGACACCACGCAGCGTGTCGTCATCGAAATCACGGTTGCCCACGATATTGATCTGGCGAATCCTGGCCACTTCACCTTCGTTGATGTCGATGTTGACCTGAACCCGGCCTTCGTCGATTTCATCCACGCCGACATTGATGCTGGCGCTGTAGCGCCCCTGCGACTGATAAACCCCTTCCAGCTCACGCTCGATATCGTCGAGCGTGGAGAGCTGCAGCACTTGCCCTTCAGACAGGCCAGACTGACGCAGACCGTTACGCAGGTCGTCATCGGAAATCTGCCGATTGCCGGTAATGTTCAGACGCGCAATGGTGGGCCTTTCGACGACCTGAATGACCAGAACATCGCCTTCCCGGGCCAGCGAGACGTCTTCGAACAGGCCAGTGGCAAACAGGTCACGTGCGGCAGCGGCCAGCTGCTGCTCACTGACGCGGTCGTTGGCACTGACAGGAAACGCATTAAAGACCGAGGCGGCGGATACCCGCTGTAGTCCTTCCACACGAATGTCCGAAACATCAAAGGATTGTGCCTGGGCGCCGCTGGCGCCTGCCAGCAAGAGTGCCGCCATTCCAAGGGTCTTGATTTTCATGCAGTCAGTTCGCTCGCGTTGGTCTGCCTGTCGTTAAGACAGGCACCATATACATTTGTGCAGGCAGATGACAAGCCATCCGCGCGCTACACGCGTTATTACCACAGGCGCATCAAGTCGAAATAGAGCGCCATCAGCATCAGGGTGCCTACCATGGCCAGCCCAATGCGGAGGCCTATTGCCTGTGTCTGCTCAGATACTGGTCGCCCGCGCAGCACCTCGACGAAATAGTAAAGCAAATGACCACCGTCGAGCACGGGGATAGGCAGCAAATTTAGCACACCCAGGCTGATCGACAGATAGGCCAGAAAGCTAACGAAGGCTTCGGTACCTGCACGCGCTGAATCCCCGGAGATTTGCGCGATGGTAATGGGCCCCGACAGGTTGGAGGGCGAAATCAGCCCCACCAGCATTTTGCGAATGGCATCGACGGTGAGCAGCACCATATCACCGGTGCGTGACAGCGCCTGGCCCAGCGCCTCGATGGGCCCATAGCGAATATCGCGCAGCAGTTCGTCAGGCCAGTTGACCGGCTCGGCACCTGCTCCAATGTACCCAACCTCGACGCCACTCTCCAGCGTATTGCGCCCCGGCGTCATGGTCAGCGTACCGGCTTCGCCGTTGCGCTGGTAACCCACGCTGAGGGTCTGGCCTGCACTGTCACGAATGACTTCAACGAACTGCATCCAGTCGCGAACCGGCTCACCGTTCAGCGTGGTAATCCGGTCGCCTGCCTGAAGGCCAGCCTCGGCCGCTGCCTGGCCTTCCAACACCTGGCCCAGCACGGCAGGAACGTCGGGGCGCCAAGGCACAAAGCCCAGCGTTTCCAGCGGCTGCGGCGGGTCCTGGCGGACCATGTAGCGGCTGATCGGCAGCTGATATACCCGCGAAGCACTGCTGCCTTCCGGGCGCGCTTCGATGGCCAGCTCACCGTTGAAGCCGATCATCGATACCAGCTTCAAATTGATCTCTTCCCAGGAGCGCATGGCATCGCCTTGGATGGCGGTGATTTCACTGCCCTGGGGCAAGCCCGCTTCGGCCGCCGGGGAGTTGGGCGTGACCGGCCCGACAATCGGCGCCACCGTAGTGGTACCGGCCACGAACAGTGCCCAATAGGCCACGATGGCCAGCAGGAAGTTGGCGATGGGGCCCGCCGCCACGATGGCGATACGCTGCCAGACAGTCTTGCGATTGAACGCCTGGTCCAGCTGCTCTTCGGGGACTGGCGCCTCGCGCTCGTCGAGCATTTTCACGTAGCCACCCAAAGGAATGGCGGCCACCGCAAATTCGGTCCCGTGGCGGTCCACCGTCGACCACAGCGGCTTGCCGAAACCGACCGAGAACCTCAGCACTTTCACACCGCACCGGCGCGCCACCCAAAAGTGGCCAAACTCGTGAAACGTGACCAGCAGGCCCAACACCACGATAACCGCTAGAATATTCTGTATCAGGCCCACGCCGTGCTCCTTTACATGACTCGCCGTTAGAGCGGAGAGGGCTCAGCCCTGCGCTGGCGTACGATGACGTCTGCCTGCTCACGCGCCCAGCGATCCGCATTCAATACTTGCTCAAGGGTCGCGGCAGCGCCTTGATAAGGCTGTGCCATGACCGCCGCCACCACCTCGGCAATCTCGCTAAAGCCGATGGTTTCCGACAGGAAGGCGTCCACCGCGACTTCATTGGCCGCATTGAGAATGGCCGGCGCCGCGCCACCCTTCTGGATCGCCTCCCGCGCTAATCTCAGGCAGGGAAACAGCGCCTCGTCCGGCGCCTCGAACTCCAGTCGCGCTACCTGAAACAGGTCCAGCGCTTCGACCCCAGCATCGATGCGCTCCGGCCAGGCCAGGCCGTAGGCAATCGGGGTGCGCATATCAGGGTTGCCCAGCTGCGCAATGACCGAGCCATCGTCGTAGGCTGCCATCGAATGAATGACGCTTTGGGGGTGCACGACCACCTGCACCTGCTCGGGCGTGGCATCGAACAGCCAGCAGGCCTCGATCAGCTCCAGGCCTTTGTTCATTAGCGTGGCGCTATCCACGGAGATTTTGCGCCCCATGGACCAGTTGGGGTGAGCACAGGCCTGCTCGGGGGTGACCCTGGCGATGTCGGCCGCCGCCCAGCCACGGAACGGACCGCCCGACGCGGTCAACAGCAGTTGACGCACGCCATGTCTGGCCAGCCCCCCACGATGCTCGCTGGGTAGACACTGGTAGATGGCATTATGTTCAGAATCGATCGGCAGCAGGATGGCACCAGAGCGCTCGACTGCCTCCATGAACAGCGCGCCGCTCATGACCAGCGCCTCTTTATTGGCCAACAGCACGCGCTTGCCTGCCTCTGCCGCCGCCAGCGCTGGTAGAAGGCCAGCGGCCCCGACGATGGCGGCCATGACGGTATCGACCTCTGCTGCGCTAGCCACGTCGCATAGCGACTCAGGGCCGGAGAGCACTCGGGTATCGATACCCGATTTTCCAAGCGCCTGCTGTAGCCACTGGGCATCGTTCGCGTCATCCAGCACCGCAAACCGAGGGCGGTGTACCTGACACTGCGCCAGCAAGGCTTCTTTTGAGGTATGGGCCGTCAGCGCATAAACACGGTAGCGGTCAGGGTGACGGGCGATCACATCCAGGGTACTGGTGCCAATCGAGCCCGTGGCCCCGAGCACCGTCACTTGCTGAACAGGCGCGGTGCTCATAGCGCGCTCACCTGAGCCTGCAGCACCAGCAGATAGCACAAGGCGAAAGTCGGAATGGCGGCCGTCAGACTATCGATACGATCCAGCACGCCCCCATGGCCGGGCAGCAGCTGGCTGGAGTCCTTGATATCACGGTAACGCTTGAGCATGCTTTCCAGCAGGTCGCCCAGCACCGAGATCAGCGTGACGACAGCCGTGATCAACAGCAGTGCGATGCCTCCAGCAACCCCCAGGGGCTGCCACAGCGCGAACAGCAGCGCCAGCAGGCACGTGGCGGCAAGACCGCCCAGCACGCCTTCCCAGGACTTACCGGGGCTGACCCGCGGGGCCAGCTTGCGCTTGCCCCAGCGGCGACCGGCAAAATACGCCCCGATGTCGGCACTCCACACCAGCAGCAGCACGAACAGCAGCCACACGGCGCCGCTATCACGCAGGACGTTGAACCCCACCCAGCAAGGCAGCAGCACCCAGACGCCCATCAACAGCCGCCGAGTGGTGCTCTGCCACTGCTGGCCCGCCGCCGGGTATTGGGTTACCCAGTACAGGTTCAGCAGCCAACCGGCAGCAGCCAGCCATAGCGGCCACACCGAATAGGCCGCCCCGCTAAACCACAGCAGCGCCATGAGCACCGCCATCCCGACGACGCCACCAAGCCGCTGGCTCGGTTGCGTCACGCCTGCGAGGTTGGTCCACTCCCAGGCACCCAGAAGCACTACGACGGCGGTAAACAGCGCAAACGCGCCGCCCTGTAATCCAAACAACCCGGCCAGCACCAGGGGTGCCAGCCAGGCAGCGGTGATGATTCGCTGTTTAAGCACCTTGCGCCTCTATTTGTTCGTCGGTCATGCCAAAGCGGCGGCGTCTCATACAGAAATCGTCCACCGCCTCGTCGAAAGCCGCGCCGTTGAAATCGGGCCACAGCAAGGGAGAGAAATGCAGCTCTGCGTAGGCCAGTTGCCACAGCATGAAATTGGACAAGCGCTGCTCGCCACTGGTACGGATGCACAGATCCACCGGCGGCACCTGCGCCACTCCCATGGCGGCGTCCATCTGCGCCTCGTCAATGGCCTCGGGACTCAGCTCGCCTGCGGCCACCTGTTCGGCCAACTGCCGTGCAGCCCGGGCGATGTCCCACTGGCCACCGTAGTTGGCGGCGATCACCAGGTGCATGCCCGTATTGTCGGCGGTCAGCGCCTGAGCACGCTGAATGTGTTTCTGAATGGCGTGGGAAAAACCACGCTGCTCACCAATGATGGAGAGCCGTATATTGCGCTCGTGAAGCTTCTTGACCTCACGCTTCAAGGCCATCAGGAAAAGCTCCATCAGCGCGTTGACCTCGGCCGCAGGGCGCTTCCAGTTCTCACTGGAAAACGCAAACAGGCTGAGGGTGTCGACGCCCCGCTCGGCGGCGCGCTCGATGACCGCACGCACGGCCTCGACGCCTGCACGGTGGCCTCGCGCACCTGACAGCCCACGCGCCCGAGCCCAGCGATTGTTACCATCCATGATGATCGCAACATGGGACGGCAGCCCCCCCTCGGATCGAGAAGGCTCCGTGCCGCCCGGCTGCAGTGAGGGAAGCTGGGGGGAGGTCATGGGGTCTCGCACCAAAGATCAATCATATTAAAGCCAAGCGATGGCCCACGGGCAGCCAGGCTGCCCGTGGTGAAGTGAACGCAGTCTGCGATGTCGACGACATCGTTATACCTGCATGAGATCCTGCTCTTTTGCTGCCAACGCCTTGTCGATCTCGGCGATGTACTTGTCGGTCAGCTTCTGGATCTCGTCTTCGCCCTGGCGCTGATCATCTTCGGTGATCGCTTTCTCTTTCAGCAGCGACTTGAAGTCACCGTTGGCGTCACGACGCACGTTACGCACCGCCACGCGGGCGGTTTCGGCCTCGCCACGCGCCTGCTTGATGTAGCCTTTGCGCGTTTCTTCGGTGAGCATCGGCATAGGCACGCGAATCACGTTACCGGCACTGGAGGGGTTGAGGCCCAAATCAGAGGTCATGATCGCCTTTTCGATCTTCGGCACCATGCCCTGCTCCCAGGGGGCAACGGCCAGGGTGCGCGCGTCTTCGACGCTGACCGAAGCCACCTGATTCAGCGGCACCTGGCCACCGTAGTACTCGACGGTCACGGCATCCAGGATGCTGGGATGCGCACGCCCGGTGCGAATCTTGTTAAAGTTGACGTGCAGCGCCTCGACGCTCTTCTTCATGCGAGATTCTGCATCTTTCTTGATGTCGTTGATCACGTTGTTACCCTCTGTCTATCAGCGTGCCTTCCTTGCCCCCTACTACCAGATTCAGCAGGGCACCAGGCTTGTTCATATCGAATACCCGCACCGGCATATCATGGTCACGTACCAGGCAGATAGCGGTCAAATCCATGACGCCCAGCTTCTGCTCCAGAGCATCGTCGTAGGAGAGCTGGTCGTATTTTACGGCGTCGGGGTACTTCACCGGGTCCTTATTGTACACGCCGTCCACCTTGGTGGCTTTGATGACGACGTCCACGTCCACTTCGATACCGCGCAAGCAGGCGGCCGAGTCCGTGGTGAAGAAAGGGTTACCGGTGCCTGCAGAGAACAGCACCACGTCGCCGGAGGTCAGATAGCGAATGGCGGTGCGGCGGTCATAATGTTCCACCACGCCGCTCATGGGAATCGCCGACATCACCCGTGAACGAATATTGGAGCGCTCCAGCGCATCGCGCATGGCTAGCGCATTCATCACGGTGGCCAGCATTCCCATGTGGTCACCCGTCACTCGGTCCATGCCCGCTTCGTTCAACGCAGCGCCACGGAACAAGTTACCCCCTCCAATCACGATACCTACCTGCACACCGATCCCGACCAGCTGGCCGATCTCCAGTGCCATTCGGTCCAGTACTTTGGGGTCGATACCAAAATCATGCTCTCCCATCAGCGCTTCGCCCGACAGCTTCAGCAAAATACGCTTGTATTTCGATTTCGACTTGTCGATTTTCGTGGCAGCGGGGGCAGACTCTTGAATCTCACGTGACATGGCATCTCTCCTGAGGCAGACCTGGACACAGGTGGGCGAGACAGCACCTGTATTTCACAGGGGCCGGATACACGAAGGCGTGCGCTCGCGCGCACGCCATCATCTTACAGAAACCTCTGACCTTAGCGACGGCCAGCCTGTTCCATAACTTCTTTGGCAAAGTCGACTTCTTCTTTCTCGATGCCTTCACCCACTTCAAAGCGAATGAAGCTGACCACTTCGCCACCGGCTGCCTTGACGAACTCGGCAACGGACTGGTTCGGGTCCTTGACGAACGGCTGCTCGGTCAGGCTGTTCTCGGCCAGATACTTCTTCAGGCGGCCTTCGACCATCTTCTCGGCGATCTGCTCGGGCTTGCCCGCCATGTCCGGCTGCGCCAGGATGATGGCTTTTTCCTTGTCCAGCTCTTCCTGGGGCATGTCGGCCGGGTGGGCCACTGCCGGGTTGATGGCAGCCACGTGCATGGCAACGTCCTTGGCAACCTCGGCATTACCGCCTTTCAGCACGGTCAGTACGCCAATGCGGCCACCGTGAACGTACTCGCCAACCAGACCAGCGTCTACAGCGTTGACGACGACGGCACGACGCACGCCGATGTTCTCGCCGATTTTCTGAACCAGCTGCTCACGCGCAGACTCCAGATCACCCGCCATGACGGCCGCCACGTCTTCGCTCTTGGCAGCGAAGAAGGCATCCGCAATCTTGCCGGTGAAGGCAATGAAGTTATCGTCGCGGGCAACGAAATCGGTTTCAGAGTTGATTTCGACCATGACGCCGTAGCTGCCGTCTTCAGCGACACGCGTTACCACGGCGCCTTCTGCAGCGGTACGACCCGCTTTCTTAGCGGCTTTTAGGCCAGAGCTTTTACGCAGGTTTTCGATCGCCACGTCAATGTCGCCGCCGGCTTCGGTGAGTGCTTTTTTGCACTCCATCATGCCAAGACCGGTACGTTCGCGCAGTTCCTTAACCTGAGAGGCGCTGATAGCTGCCATGAGATTTCACCTCGGAAATGGTTCTAACTGAGAGTTAAACGCGCTACAGAGTATACCCACGATAGATGACCGTTGCGTATCACAGTGCAGAGCGCTTGCCGGCACCTGGTGTCCGGCGTGATCGGCCCGTTTGGGAGCACCCAAAGCGGGAAAAAGGGGGCATAAGGCCCCCTCTTGACGATGCGGCTCAACTGCCCGCCGCACCCACTGCCAGCGTTACTCGGCAGCAGCGTCAGCGTCGGCAGAAGCGGCTTCTTCCGTCACTTCGACAAACTCTTCGGGACGACCTTCTTTCGCACGGGTGCACGCGTCGGCAATCGCCTTCACGTAGATCTGGATCGCGCGGATGGAGTCATCGTTACCCGGGATCACGTAATCAACGCCATCCGGGTTAGAGTTGGTATCTACCACGCCAATGACCGGGATACCCAGCTTGTTGGCTTCGTTGATCGCGATGCGCTCGTGGTCAACGTCGATCACGAACAGTGCGTCCGGCAGGCCGCCCATGTTCTTGATACCACCAATAGAACGCTCGAGCTTCTCTTGCTCACGCGTGGCCATCAAGACTTCTTTCTTGGTCAGCTTTTCGAACGTGCCGTCTTCGCGCATGACTTCGAGGTCACGCAGACGCTTGATGGACTGACGAATGGTCTTGAAGTTGGTCAGCATGCCGCCCAACCAGCGATGGTTGACGAACGGCTGGCCAACACGGTTGGCTTCTTCCTTGATGATCTTGCTCGCGCTGCGCTTGGTACCAACAAACAGGATCTTGTTGTTGGAAGACGCCATCTTCTCGATCACGTCGATCGCTTCGTTCAGCGCCGGCAGAGTGTGCTCAAGGTTGATGATGTGAATCTTGTTGCGCGCGCCGAAGATGTATTTGCCCATCTTCGGATTCCAGTACTTGGTCTGGTGACCGAAGTGAGCGCCTGCCTTCAGCAGGTCACGCATATTGACGTGAGACATGGTAAAACTCCTGAAACTCGGGTTAGGCCTCCACGCACCCCATGGATCCGACCAGTAGCACCGCCAGGCGTTGCTAAAGGCACCCGGGACCATGTGCCGGTGCATGTGTGTTTTCAAGGCTTGCTATCTTGCAACCCAGCCATGCTGAGTTGCGCTCTTGTTGCCCTTGCCTGCCGCCTGCGCCAGCAAAAGAAGCTGCGGATGGCGATTGCAGGAAAGCGCGCGGCTTTATACCATAGATCATTGCCAAGATGAAGTCGCCGCTGCGTTTACCCGCCGAAAATGCTACTCATCACCTACTCTGAAGCCACATCGAGAATTCATGAACGTTCCTATCAAGACGCCTTCTGAAATCGAGAAAATGCGCGAAGCCGGACGCCAGGCCGCCAGCGTCATCGAAATGATCACGCCGCACATCCAGGCAGGCATCAGCACCGGCGAGATCGACCGCCTGTGCCACGAGTACATCGTCAACGAACTGGGCTCGGTCCCGGCACCGCTGAACTATCACGGTTTCCCCAAGGCCACCTGCACCTCGATCAACCACGTGGTATGCCACGGCATCCCGGATGACGCCAAAAAGCTGAAAAGCGGCGACATCATGAACCTGGACATTACCGTGCGCACCCCCGACGGGTACCACGGCGATTCCAGCGTGATGTTCGTGATCGGCGAGACCATCCAGGGCGAGCGGCTGTGCCGCATCACCCAGGAGTGCCTGTACAAGAGCATTGCCCTGGTCAAACCCGGCGTGCGTCTTTCCGAGCTGGCCCGCGTGATTCAGCAGCATGCCGAAGCCCATGGCTACTCGGTGGTGCGTGACTTCTGCGGCCACGGCATCGGTGCCGACTTCCACGAAGACCCTCAGTTCCTGCACTACGATGGCTACGCCCCGGATGCCGACATTCGCCTCGACGCGGGCATGTGCTTCACCATCGAGCCGATGATCAACGTGGGCGGCTACAAGACCAAAGTGCTGCGCGACGGCTGGACCGCGGTGACCAAGGACCGCAGCCTGTCGGCACAGTGGGAGCACACGCTACTGGTCACCAAGACCGGCGTGGAAGTGCTCACCGCACGCAGCAACGAAGACCTCGGCTTTTTGAACGCCTGATGCTACTACACCACTACCGGTTCGAGCCGGACACGTCGCTTTTCGACCTGGACCTGTTTCGCACCGAACTGTCCGGGGCGCGCTCACCTATCGCCCCGTTCAAGGCGGCGCTCAAGGAGATTCAGGCGCGCCTCGACGAACAGTTTCGCGCGGGTGCGGACATACGTGATCTGGTACGCGGCCGCGCGTGGTATCTCGACCAGCTGCTGGCAATTGCCTGGCAGCGCCACGCCTGGCCCGACGACGGCATTGCGCTGGTGGCGGTGGGCGGCTACGGGCGCGGGGAACTGCACCCCCACTCGGACATCGACCTGCTGCTGCTGCTCGAACACGATGACGACACCCCCTACCGGGAGCCGCTGAGCGCCTTCGTGACGTTCCTGTGGGACATTGGCCTGGAGATCGGCCATAGCGTGCGCTCGCTCAACGACTGCGAGCGGGAATCCGAAGCCGATGTGACGGTCATCACCAATCTTCTGGAGTCGCGATTGATCGCGGGCCCCGAGACCCTGCGCGAACAGATGCGTGAGCGCCTGAGCGCGCCCCACGTATGGCCCGCCAACCGCTTTTTCGAGGCCAAGTGGCAGGAGCAGATCTCCCGCCACTACCGCTACAACAACTCCGAGTACCACCTGGAGCCCAATCTGAAAAGCTCGCCCGGCGGCCTGCGGGACATTCAGATGATCGGCTGGGTCGCCAAGCGGCACTTCGGCACCGAGCAGTATACCGACATCGTCGCCAACGGGTTCATGAACGACGCCGAGCTGCGCATCCTCAGCCAAGGGCAGTCGTTTCTGTGGCAGGTTCGCTACGCCCTGCACATGCTCACCGGGCGCGCCGAAGACCGCCTGCTGTTCGACCACCAGCGCACCATCGCCGAGATGTTCGGCTTCAAGGACACGCCCGAGCGGCTGGCCGTCGAACAGTTCATGAAGCGCTACTACCGCCATGTGACGGCGCTGGCAGGCCTCAACGACATGCTCCTGCAGCACTTCGATGAAGTGATCCTGCGCGGCAAGGAGTCGCTGGAAACCGTCAAGCTCAACGACCGTTTCGAGATCAAGGGGGGCTACATTCAGGCCCGCTCGCGCAGCCTGTTTCGCGAACGCCCGGCCGCCATGCTGGAGCTGTTTCTGCTGATGGCCAAGCACCCGGAAATCGAAGGCGTGCGCGCCGACACCATTCGTTTGATCCGTGACCACCGCCACCAGATCGATGACCACTACCGGGAAGACCCGCGCCACCAGCGGCTCTTCATGGCGCTCATGCGGGCGCCGGGCAACGTGCCTCGTCAGCTCCGGCGCATGAACCGTTACGGCATTCTGGGCAAGTACCTGCCGGAGTTCGGCCGAGCGGTCGGGCTGATGCAGCACGACCTGTTTCATATCTATACCGTGGACGCCCACACCCTGCGCCTGCTGAAATTTCTGCACGGCTTCCGCAAGCCCGAGGCAAAGGACGACTTCCCGGTGGCCGCCAACCTGATCCACCAGCTACCCAAGCTGGACCTGCTGTGGATCGCTGGCCTGTTCCACGACATCGGCAAAGGGCGCGGCGGAGACCACTCGGAAATCGGCGCCCGTGACGTGGCGCAGTTCTGCCGTCGTCATCACGTCTCCCAGCACGATACGAACCTGGTCAGCTGGCTGGTCGAGCATCACCTGCTGATGTCGATGACCGCCCAGAAGCGCGACATCAGCGACCCGGACGTGATCCGCGACTTTGCGCTAGTCGTGCGCGACGAAACCCGCCTGGACTACCTCTACGTGCTCACCGTGGCCGACATCAATGCCACCAACCCCACGCTATGGAACGGCTGGCGGGCCTCGCTGCTGCGCCAGCTGCATGCAGAGACCAAGCGCGCCCTGCGCCGAGGGCTGAAAAACCCGCCGGACAGAGACGACTGGGTGAGAGAAACACGCACCGAGGCCCGCTCACTGCTGCAGACCGTTGGAGTGGATAGCCAGCAAATCGATCGGCTATGGGAGTCCCTCGGGGAGGACTACTTCCTGCAGTACGCCCCCAGCGAGATCGTGTGGCAGACCCAGGGTATTCTGGCCCATCAGCCCTCTCCCCTGCCGCTGGTGCTGATCAGTGCCCCCACCGCCGACATGGCCGAAGGCGGCACCAAGGTGTTCATCCACACCCGCTCCGTGGATGATCTGTTTGCCGCCACGGCCGCGGCCATGGAGCAGTTGGGGCTGTCCATCCACGATGCGCGGATCGCCACGTCTCATAACGACTGGACGCTGAATACCTTCATCGTGCTGGATAGCCATAGCCAGCCAATCCGTGACCCACAGCGCATCGAAGAGATGCGCAGCCACCTGGTGGAAGAGCTGGACGACCCGGACGACTACCCCGAGATCGTCACCCGGCACACCCCGCGCCAGCTGAAGCACTTCAAGGTGCCCACGGAAGTCGTCATCGAGCAGGACCCGGCCAATGAGCGCACGCTGCTGGAGCTGACCGCCCCTGACCGCCCCGGCCTGCTGGCCCGAGTGGGGCGTATCTTCATGGAGCAGGATATCGCCCTGTCGGCCGCCAAGATCGCCACCCTGGGTGAGCGCGTCGAGGACGTCTTTTTCATCACCACCAAGGCCGGTGAACCGCTCACCGACCCCGCCCGTCAACAGCAGCTTCGTGAGCGGCTGATCGACGTGTTGAGCGTCTAGCCCAAGTGCCTGGCCGAGCAGCCCCTGGTCGTTGGGTTTGAGCCTGCCCCAGGGGTTGCCTATAATCGGCGGTTCGATAAACGGTACGGACTCGCCATGAACTCAGACCTGAACGCCCTGCACCCCTATCCGTTTGAAAAGCTGGCCGCCCTCAAGGCGACGCTCACGCCTCCGGCGGGGCTTGCGCATATTCCGCTGACCATTGGCGAGCCCCAGCATGCCCCTTACCAAGGCGCACTGGACGCACTCATTGCCCACCAGCTGGAGATGGCGCGCTACCCAGCCACCAACGGCCTGCCCGCCCTGCGCGAGACCATTGCCGCCTGGGCCACCCAGCGCTTTGGCCTGGAGGGGCTGGACGCCGAACGCCAGGTGCTGCCGGTGAACGGCACCCGTGAAGCCATCTTCGCCTTCGTGCAGGCGGCGCTGGACCGCACCCGCCCCGCCAAGGTAGCGGTACCCAACCCGTTTTATCAGATCTACGAAGGCGCCACGCTGCTGGCAGGCGGCGAGCCGCTCTACCTGGACTGTACCGCCGACAACGGCTTTCGCCCGGACTTTTCAGCCGTCAGCGCCGACACCTGGCGCGACGTGCAGATCGTCTTTCTCTGCTCACCGGGCAACCCCACCGGCGCGGTGACCCCGCTGGCCGAGTTCAAGCAGCTCATTGCCCTGGCCGACGAGCACGACTTCATCATTGCCTCCGACGAGTGCTACTCCGAGCTCTACCTGGACGAAGCCACTCCGCCGCCCGGGCTGCTGCAGGCCTGCGCCGAGCTGGGCCGCGATGACTACCGCCGCTGCGTGGTGTTTCATTCGCTCTCCAAACGCTCCAACCTGCCGGGGTTGCGCTCGGGTTTCGTGGCGGGCGACGCCGATCTCCTCGCCCCGTTCAAGCGCTACCGTACCTACCACGGCTGCGCGATGTCACTGCCCCTGCAGCACGCCTCCATCGCTGCCTGGCAGGACGAAGCCCACGTGTGCGCCAACCGTGACGCCTACCGCGAGAAATTCAGCGCTGTCACCGAGGTTCTTGCGCCGGTCATGTCGTTCCCGACGCCCGAAGCCAGCTTCTACCTGTGGCCCGCCGTGCCGGGGGGCGACGATATCGCCTTTGCTCAGCGGCTGTTCAGCGAACAGCATGTCAGCGTGCTGCCTGGCAGCCTGATGGGCCGCCCAAGCAAGGAGGGGCATAATCCAGGCGCAGGTCGTCTACGCTTAGCGTTGGTGGCAGAGCTCGAACCGACCCTGGAAGCAGCCAAGCGTCTGCGCCAGCTGATCGAGCGCAGCTAACGCCGCCGATACCCCACGACAAGGAGGCTTTTCCATGCTGACGCTATATATCATCAACACCTGCGACACCTGCCGCAAAGCCCGCAAGGCGCTGGAGGAGAGCGGTATTCCCTTCAAGACCCATGACCTGCGCAAGGATGGCCTGTCGGCCAGTCTGCTGGAGCATATTCTCGAGCGGGTGCCGCTGCTGGAAGCCATCAATAAACGCAGCACCACTTGGCGCAACCTGCCCCAGGAGGAAAAGGATCAGCTGGACGCCACGTCGGCCCGTCGGCTGCTGCTGGAACAACCCACGCTGCTCAAACGTCCGCTACTCGAAGTCGACAACAGCACCATCCTGGTCGGCTACCGCGACGGCGATTACGACAAACTGAGCGGCTGAACGCCCCCTCTTAGACACACAACCTTGAAGGAAGCCCCGTTATGCTGAGCTTTGCGCTTGGAATTGGTACCCAAAACACCCAGGGTGACTGGCTGGAAATCTACTACCCGGCCCCGCTGCTGAACCCCGACGAGCGCCTGGTGGCCGCCGCCAGGGAAGCGCTGGGCGCCGCTGCCGAGAACAGCCCTGTCAGCTTCCTGCCGGAAGACTGCACCCGCCTGGCCAAGGCACTGGAAGCCGCGGGTCATTCCGAGCAGGCAGCGCTGGCCGAGTCTTTCGCCACCAGCCAGCGCCCGCTGGTAGCAATGTTCCTGGACACCGACCAGGCGCCGCAAACCGTGCCGGAGGTCTACCTCAAGCTGCACCTGCTGTCCCACCGTCTGGTGAAGCCCCACGGCCTGGACCTGACCGGCATGTTCGGCCTGCTGCGCAACATCGCCTGGACCAACGAAGGCGCCATCGACATTGAAGAGCTGCCGGCTCGCCGCCTCAAGGCACGCCTGGCAGGCCGCGCGCTGTCCGTTGACTGCGTCGACAAGTTCCCCAAGATGACCGACTACGTCGTGCCCACCGGCATCCGCATTGGCGACACCGCCCGCGTACGCCTGGGCGCCTACCTGGGCGAAGGCACCACGGTCATGCATGAAGGCTTCGTCAACTTCAACGCGGGCACCGAAGGCCCGGGCATGATCGAAGGCCGCATTTCAGCGGGCGTCATGGTCGGCAAAGGCTCCGACCTGGGCGGCGGCTGCTCCACCATGGGCACCCTCTCCGGTGGTGGCAACATCATCATCAAGGTGGGCGAAGGCTGCCTGATCGGTGCCAACGCCGGTATCGGCATTCCGCTGGGCGACCGCTGCACCGTGGAAGCGGGCCTGTACATCACCGCTGGCTCCAAGGTGACCGTCCTCGACGACCAGGGCCAGGAGGCCAACACCGTGGCCGCCCGTGAGCTGGCTGGCCAGGACGACCTGCTGCTGCGCCGCAACTCGCAAAATGGCCGCATCGAGTGCCTCACCAACAAGAGTGCCATTGCGCTGAACGAGGCGCTGCATGCCCACAACTGAGTCTGCTGCCCTGTCACCGACGCTCACCCTGGCCTTTGACCTGCTGGGTCGCGCGTCGGTGACCCCGGACGACGAGGGCTGCCAGGACCTGATGATCGAGCGCCTCACGGCGCTCGGCTTCCATGTCGAGCAGCTGCCGTTCGGCGATGTGAAAAACTTCTGGGCCGTGCGCGGCCATCATGGCCCGGTGCTGGCCTTCGCCGGGCATACCGACGTGGTGCCCAGCGGGCCGCATACCAGCTGGGAGTTTCCGCCCTTCGAGCCATGCATCGACGAGCAGGGCATGCTCTGCGGGCGCGGTGCGGCCGACATGAAAGGCAGCCTGGCCGCCATGCTGACCGCCGTGGAGCGCTTCGTGGCCCGCTACCCCGACCACGACGGCCGTATCGCCTTCCTGATCACCTCCGATGAGGAAGGCCCCGCCGTGGACGGCACCCGAGCCGTGGTGGAGCACCTGCGCGAGCGCAACGAACGGCTGGACTACTGCATCGTCGGCGAGCCCTCTTCCACGGCGCGGCTGGGGGATGTGATCAAGAACGGCCGACGCGGCTCGCTGGGCGGCGTACTGCATGTCAAAGGGGTGCAGGGGCATGTGGCTTACCCCCACCTGGCACGCAACCCCATTCACCAGGCGCTGCCTGCGCTCGATGCCTTGGCACGCGAGCACTGGGATGCTGGCAACGACTTCTTTCCCGCCACCAGTTTCCAGATTTCCAACGTGCGCGCGGGCACCGGGGCGACCAACGTGATCCCTGGCGACATCGAAGTGGTGTTCAACTTCCGCTACTCCACGGAAGTGACCCACGAAGCGCTGAAAGCCCGCACCGAAGCGATTCTGGATCGCCATGGACTCGAGTACCATGTGGACTGGACCCTGAACGGCGAGCCCTTCCTGACCGCCGAAGGCGAACTGGTCGATGCGGCCATTCGCGGCGTGGAAGCCGTCACCGGCGCGCGCCCGCAGCTGTCGACCAGCGGCGGCACCTCCGATGGCCGTTTCATTGCCACCCTGGGGGCACAGGTGGTGGAGCTGGGCCCGCTCAACGACACCATTCACAAGGTGAACGAGCGCGTGCTGGCCAGCGACCTCGATGCGCTCAGCCGCATCTACGAAGCCACCCTGCAGGCGCTGCTCACTACTGACGAGGTATGCGTATGATGGAGCGGTTTCCGGATATCGAAGTGTACCTGGCCCGCGTGTCGCTGGACGATCTCAACGCCTGGCTCAGCGAGGCGCTCGCCGCCCCACCGCTGGGCCCGGCGGGCAAGGGCAAGTGGAAAACCCGTGGCCAGCATCAGGGGGAAAGCGTCCCGGTGCTGCTGGTGGACAACGCCGCCGACGGCTTTGCCAGCCTGTGGTTCGACAGCGCCCACACCCCCTGGCACACCGACCAGGAGTGCGCGCAGCACGCGGCCGAAGCGCTCAACGTGGAAGTCCGCTGTTCGCTGGGCGGCTGGCACCCTGGCGATGACCCGGACCGCTTCTGGCAAGTGCTGCCCGGCGGCCAGGAAAAAGCCATCGAATGGCCAGACTCCGGTCGCTAAACGCAAAAACCCCCGCACAAGGCGGGGGTTTTCCTGTCAGCAACCGCGCCGGAGCGCTTATTCGATAATGCTGACATCATCGGCCTGAAGGCCACGGTCGTTCTTGATCACGTGGTAACGCACGATTTGGCCTTCGGCCAGCATGCGTGGGCCACGACCGCGTATCGCCCGAAAATGCACGAAGACATCTTCGCCATTGTCCCGGGTGATGAAGCCGTAGCCCTTGTTGGTGTTGAACCACTTGACCTCGCCCTCTTCACGGCCATCGTTGGGGTCGATGATATCCTCTTCTTCATCGTCCACCACGGGTGCTGCCTGGGGCTGACGCGTGGCAGGTTTGACCCTGGCCACATCGGCCTTTACCACCATGGGTGGTGCCAGAGCCGCAGCCGCCAGCGTACCGACGAACAACATTGCAAAACAGCCAAGTGCCACAGCGGCATACACACTGAAAGCAGCCTCGGCCAACCACTGTTCAGCCAGCGGTGCATTGGTTAAATGAACAATCCCCGCCAGAAGAAGCGGCGTGGGGGCGGCCAGTAAGATACTGATAAAGAAACAGCGAAAAACAACTTTTGGGTTCATGGATGATAAAAGCTCTCTTGTTGTATGGGTAACAGAAGCAAGACAATACTCGGCCTACCAGGCCCTTGCCTAACAGTACCGAGCATACTACATACGGTGACGATGTTATCATGACAAACGACTCAACGCCTGCCGAGCTCACTCAACGTCTTGAATCGTTGGAAAGTCGGCTGGCTTATCAGGAACATTGGCTGGACACCCTCGACCAGGCCGTCGCCCAGCAGGAGCGCCGCCTCGAAAAGCTGGAACAGCTGAGCGCCCTGATGCGTGAACGGCTCCGCGAACAGCATCAGGCGCTGCAAGCCAGCGACTCACAGGGCGGCTTTCGCCCCGAAGACGACATCCCGCCCCACTACTAATGGACTAACCGCTTCCTCGGGTCACTTCACCACGCTGGCCGGTTCGATGCTTTCCAGGCCAAACGCCTGGGCGACGGCCCGGTAGGTAATCTGGCCATCGTGGACGTTCAGCCCGGGCAGAAAATGGGCATCGTCTGCCAGCGCCTGGCGCCACCCCTTGTCGGCAAGCGCCAGCACGAACGGCAGCGTCGCGTTGGTGAGCCCCAGGGTAGACGTGCGTGCCACGGCGCCGGGCATGTTGGCCACACAGTAGTGCACGATGCCGTCCACGAGATAGGTGGGCTCGGCGTGGGTCGTGGGCTTGCTGGTTTCGAAACAGCCGCCCTGGTCGATGGCCACGTCCACCAGCACACTGCCGGGTTTCATTTCGGCCAGCATGGCACGGGTGATCAATTTGGGAGCTGCCGCGCCGGGAATCAGCACCGCGCCCACGATCATGTCGGCAGTGCGTGCCGCATGGTCCAGCGCATCGGCGGTGGAGTAGACGGTTTTGATACGCCCCTGGTAGCGCGCATCCAACGCTTCCAGCCGGGCCACCGAGGTATCGAGAATCGTCACCTCTGCCCCTAGTCCCAGCGCCATCCGCGCTGCGTTTTCCCCCACCACGCCACCACCAATGACCGTTACCTGCCCCGGTGCCACACCGGGCACACCGGGCAGCAGCACCCCCGAGCCCCCCTGGGCCTTCTCCAACCCGTGGGCACCGGCCTGTATGGCCATGCGCCCCGCCACGGTGCTCATCGGGGCCAGCAGCGGCAACCCACCGCGAGCATCGGTGATGGTTTCATACGCGATGCAGGTGGCTCCGCTTTTCATCAGCCCTTCGGTCAGTGCCCGCTCGGCGGCCAGATGCAGATAGGTAAACAGCGTGTGCGCTGGCGTCAGGCGCGCCACCTCTTCCGGCTGGGGCTCCTTGACCTTCAGAATCAGCTCGGCGCGTTGCCACAGCGCCTCGACGTCGGCCTCCAATGTCGCGCCCGCGCTTTGGTAGGCATCATCCTGAAAGCCAGCGCCTTCGCCCGCGCCTACCTGGACACTGACGGAGTGACCACGTCCAACCAGCTCACGCACCCCCGTGGGCGTAAGCGCAACGCGGTACTCGTGGTTCTTGATCTCTTTGGGAACGGCAATGTGCATGGCGGACTCTCCTTGGGTCATCAACATCACTGGGTGCTCAATGCATTACAGCACAGCAGGCGTGAACCACCAGCCCAAGGGAGCAAAACGAAAAAAACGCCGGTAAAGGCGTTTTTCAACAGAAAATTATAGCGCATAAAGCCATCGAGTGGAAAAATCAACCTTTACACTAGAGGCTGAGCCACAACCAGGCATGCCCCCCCATTAGTGCTACCCAACCGTGCTGCACAGTGTTTTTCCTGATGTTAGGATGATAACCACAGTCTCACTCGATACCGGTCATCCCGGCGAGCCAAATGGACTGGGTGTTGACGGAGACGAACAATGCATATCGAAACGATTCGAATTAAAAATTTCAAGAGTTTTCGCCACGCAAGGATGGAAGGCTTGCCACGCTTCTGTGTTGTCGTCGGTGCTAACGGCTCAGGAAAATCAACCCTATTTGATGTTTTTGGTTTCCTCAAGGATTGCTTAACCTTCAATGTTAAGCAAGCACTGCAGGTCCGTGGCGGGTTTAAAGAAGTACTTAGCCGTGGTGTAGACAGTAATGAATCCATTGAGCTGGAAATAAAGTTTCGTATGGATATTGCTGGCGTCGAACGATTGATCTCATACTTGATCGAAATAGGAATGGAAAATCGACAGGTGACAGTTAGGCGTGAAGTGCTTCGTTACAAACGTGGTCGCTATGGTTCACCTTATCACTTCCTGGATTTTTCAGGCGGCGTGGGCTACGCCATCACGAATGAAGAAGATTTCGACAAGCAAGATGAAGAACTTCAAAGGGAGCAGCAAAATGTTGGCAAAGATGCATTGGCGATTAAAGGCTTAGGACAATTCGAACGATTTAAAGCAGCCAATGCATTTCGTCAACTAATAGAAAACTGGCATGTTTCAGATTTTCATATCAATTTGGCTCGTGGTAGCAAAGAAGCCATTGGAGAATTCGAGCACCTCTCTATATCAGGTGATAACTTGCAGTTAGTAGCAAGAAATATTTATGAAAATCACCCTGGCATTTTTGACCAAATGGTCGAAGCGATGAAACATCGGGTTCCAGGCATTAATAAAATAGAACCCATCCAGACGCAAGATGGACGGCTGATTCTAAACTTTCAAGACGACTCATTCATCGATCCATTTATCGACCGGTATGTATCTGACGGCACCATTAAAATGTTTGCTTATCTAGTACTACTCTACGATCCTGAGCCACACCCCTTGCTTTGTATCGAAGAACCGGAAAACCAGCTTTATCCTACCTTACTGTGGGAATTGGCAGAAGAATTTCGTGCTTACGCTGAGAGAGGAGGACAAGTTTTTGTATCGAGTCACTCTCCTGATTTCCTTAATGCCGTACAGGTGGAGGAAGTCTACTGGCTCGTGAAAGAGAAAGGCTATACAAACATATGTCGAGCCAAGGACAGTCGACAGCTTGTTGCCTTTATCGAGGAAGGGGATCAGATGGGTTATCTTTGGAAAGAAGGTTTTTTTGAAGGGGCAGGACCAGAATAATGGAACTAGTTTTCTTTTTGGAGGAGCCCTCAGCCAAGGCAATGTTGCAAGGGATAATACCTCGCCTCTTACCAGGCATCGAAACTCGCTATATTGTTTTTGAAGGGAAGCAGGATTTAGAAAAACGCCTGCCGATACGTTTACGAGCATGGCAAAACCCAGAGTCATGCTTCCTGGTCATGCGTGATCAGGACTCAGGTGACTGCCTGCAAATCAAGCAGCGTCTAATGACGCTATGCAGCGAGGCAGGCCACCCTGATGCCATCGTTCGCATTGCCTGCCATGAGCTTGAAAGCTTTTATCTTGGAGACCTCAAGGCGGTTGCACAAGCCCTTGGGCCTGCCAGCTTGGCAAAGCAGCAAACGAAAGCCAAATACCGCACCCCTGACCGTCTGAATAACGCAGCCCAAGAGTTGAAGCGCATTGCTCCAAAGTACCAAAAGCTATCCGGCTCTCGTGCGTTAGGCTTAGCGATAGCACTGGAGGGGAATCACTCACAAAGTTACAACCAGCTATTGGCAGGTATTAAAAAGGCATGCGGCATTCGGTAGTCAACACTACCAAAACACGGCTGTTTATTCCGCCACCACCGCAGCGCCATAAATGCGCTGGTACTCCTCCGGCAAGCGCTTGGGGCGACCGCTGGAAAGCGCGACACAGGCAAACCGCGTGCGCGCCTTCAGCAGCGTCTTGCCGTCTGCTGGCCGTATCAGTTGAAAGCGGCGCGTCAGGCTGAAGCGGCCGTCGCAGTCGACGATCCAGGTGGCCAGGCAGAGCGTGTCGTCTTGAAAAGCAGGGGCGAGGTAGTCCAGCTCGTGGCGGTGGACCACCATCGCCCGGTCCAGCGCCCGATAGCGTTCCAGCGACAGCCCCAACGCCTCGGAGTGGGCCCAGCTGATCTGCTCTACCCAGCGCAGGTACTCGCTGTTATTGACGTGCCGGTAAGCGTCGATGGCTTCCGGCGCGACCTGCAGCGTGAGTACGAACGGCTCTGGCAATGCCCACTCCATGTGGCCACCTCCTTTCCTATGACGACGGCGCTCGACAGCGGGCGATGCTCAGTCGCGGAAGACCCGCACGCCCAGCGCTTTCAAGTAAGCAGTTTCGGGAATCGCCGGGTGCACGGGGTGATCCGGCCCTTGATGGCCCTGGAAAATCACCTGGCCATGGCGGTCCTGATGGCGCACGGCACCGCGCACCACATCCACCAGCCGCTCGTGGGCCAGATGCATGGAGCAGGACGCCGACAGCAGCAGGCCATCGCGCCCCAGCAGGCGCATTGCCTCGCGGTTGAGTCGTGCATAGGCGCGCTCACCGTTGGGGATATCCTTGCGCTTCTTGATGAACGCAGGCGGGTCGAGAATCACCACGTCGAACTGCTCGCCATCGGCTTTCAATGCGGCCAGCGCTTCGAAGGCGTCGCCTTCCCCCACGGCCACCTGCTCCTGCACGCCGTTCAGCTCGGCATTGCGCGCCACTTGTTCCAGGGCAACGCCGGAGGCATCCACACACAGCACTTCGGAGGCGCCGCTGGCGGCAGCCTGAACGCCCCAGCCACCCACATAGCTGAAGACGTCCAGCACGCGCTTTCCAGCAACCTGACTGTTCAACCAGGCCCGGTTGACGCGGTGGTCGAAGAACCAGCCGGTCTTCTGGCCGTTGAGTACCGGCACCGCAAAGGTCACGCCGTTTTCCACCAGCAGCACTTCGTCGGGCAGGGTGCCCTTGACCACTTCCACGTGGGCTTCCAAGCCTTCCTGGCGGCGGCCCCCGGTATCGTTACGGAATACGATGACCTCAGGCTTGATGACCTTTTCCAGCGCATCGACGATCTCGTCGGCCAGCGCCTGCATGCCGGCGGTATTGAGCTGCACGACCAGCACATCGCCAAAGCGGTCGATGATCAGTCCTGGCAGCAGGTCGCCCTCGCCATGAATCAGACGATAGAAGGGCTGATCGAACAGGCGCTGGCGCAGCGCCAGCGCCTGATTGAAACGGTGCACGAACAGCGAGCGATCCAGGCGCATTTCCGGGTCGCGGGACATGATCCGCGCACAGATCAACGAGTGCGGGTTCACGTAGGCCACGCCCAGGGTCTTGCCGTTGGAGGCCTCTATCAAGGCAGGCTCGCCCGCCTCGAAGGTCTTCAGCGGCGTTTCCTTGATATCGACTTCGTTGGAGTAGATCCACAGATGGCCAGCCTTCAAGCGGCGATCGGCATTTTTATTCAGGCGCAGGCGTTGAGTCACAACATTCTCCAGATAAACAAAACAGTTAGCCGCCCAGGGCGGCGCTCAGCGCTGGCAACCGGGGCAGAATACGCTGGCCCGCTGCCCCAGGGTAATGCGCTTGAGTTCGCTGCCACAGCGCAGGCAAGGCTGGCCATGGCGACCGTAGACATTCAATTGCTGGGCAAAGTAGCCCGGCTCCCCCTGGCCGCTGACGAAATCGCGCAGCGTGGTGCCGCCCTGGGTAATGGCCGCCGCCAATACTTCCTTGACCGCCTGGGCCAGCGCTTCGTAGCGCGCCAGTGAAATGCGTCCGGCGGCCCGGCGCGGGTCGATGCCCGCCATGAACAGCGCCTCGGCGGCATAGATGTTGCCCGCCCCCACGACCACGCGGTTATCCATCAGAAAAGGCTTCACGGCGACGCGCTTGCCGCGCGACAGTGCGTGGAGCCACCGGCCCGTGAAGGCATCGCCGAGGGGTTCCGGGCCCAGGTGTGCCAGCCGCGTATCGCACTGTGCATCGGCGTGCTGCCAATCGACGAAGCCAAAGCGGCGCGGGTCGTGATAGCGCAATACATGACCGCTGGCGGTGACGATATCCACATGGTCATGCTTTTTGGGCAGATCACCCAGCCGGGCAATCCGCAGGCTACCCGACATGCCCAGGTGCCACAGCAGCGTGGCGTGGCCGGTAGGCGTGGCCAGCGGGATCTGCAGGTATTTGGCGCGCCGGGCAAGCTCACCCACGCGAGCCCCGACCAGCCGCTCGGCCAGATCATCCGGCACGGGAACGCGCAGGCGCGGCTGGCGTACCAGCACTTCGGTAATCTCCTGCCCTTCCAGGTAGGGCGCGATACCACGCCGCGTGGTTTCCACTTCAGGCAATTCGGGCATGATGAAAGCCTATGATGACAGCACAGTGACAGCGATGCTAACACGCGAAACGCGAACGTTAGACATGCAAAAACCCGGCTTGGGGCCGGGTTTTTCAACAGGCGCTCGCCTGCAGTGAAAGCCGATCATCGTAACCGAGGTTACTTGATCTTGGCTTCCTTGTAGATGACGTGCTTACGGACGACCGGGTCGTATTTCTTGAATTCGAACTTATCCGGGGTGTTCCGCTTGTTCTTGTCAGTGGTGTAGAAGTGGCCAGTACCGGCACTAGACACCAGCTTGATCTTATCGCGCATGGTTTAACTCTCCCAAAAATGCTGAGCCAGAAACTGGCTTAGATAGCGTCGCCGCGTTTGCGGATGTCGGCCAGAACCGAGTCGATACCTTTCTTGTCGATGATGCGCATGCCTTTAGAGGAAACGCGCAGCTTGACGAAGCGGTTTTCAGACTCCACCCAGAAGCGATGGGTGTGCAGGTTCGGCAAGAAACGACGACGAGTCTTGCGCTGGGAGTGAGAAACGTTATTACCAGTTACCGGACGCTTGCCGGTAACCTGACATACTTTGGACATGAGAGCCTCCAACCGCTTGGCGAGTTGTTCAAAACTGTCGGGCAAACCGGAGCAGGGAGGGAGTCGACGCAGTTAACCGCCTAGCTGTACCCAAATCCGTTATTCAACCCAAGTTCAAAGGTGGCACTTTATACCAGAGCACCCGACCACCGGCAAGCGAAACCGCCCAAAAAGGCCAAAAAAGCACGTTTTTGGACAATTTTCGTCACGACAGCCGCAGCATCGAGCGGACCAGCCTGCCTTTTCGATACTACTGGAGTGCGTGCGCATGACCTGCCCGCTAGAGCCAGCCGCGCTCGGCAAAAGACACCACGTCTCCGTCTCCCACCACAAAATGATCCAGCACTCGCACGTCAAAGAGAGCAAGGGCATCTTTCAAGCGTTCGGTGATACGTCGATCAGCGTCGCTGGGCTCAGCCACACCCGAAGGGTGATTGTGGGCCAGGATGACAGCGCCAGCGTGGAGTTCCAGCGCACGCTTGGCAACTTCGCGGGGGTAAACGGATGCGCTGTCTAGGGTACCGCGAAACAGGGATTCATAGCGAATGATTCGGTGCTGAGTATCCAAAAAAAGTACCGCAAACTCCTCATGCCCCAGGTGGCGCAGCTGCGAACTCAGGTAGTGGCGCACCAGGGCAGGCGAGGTCAACGCGTTGCCGCGTGCCAGCTGGCTGGCCAAATGTCGCCGCGATAGCTCCAGCGTGGCCTGCAGCTGGGCAAACTTGGCATCGCCCAACCCACGAGCGGTGCAAAACTGCTCTCTGTCTGCCTCCAGCAGCTGTCGCAACCCGCCAAAGCTCGCCAGCAGGTCACGCGCCAGGTCCACTGCCGAACGCCCCTGAACTCCCACCCGCAGAAAGATCGCCAGCAGTTCGGCATCCGATAACGACTGCGCCCCCATGGTCAGCAGTTTTTCACGGGGTCGCTCACCTTCTGGCCAATGATTGATACCCATCCATGCCCCCCCAGCCTATGCCCTAGGCGTGTGGCTCACGCCCTCGCCTTCACCATTCCTCACTATACCTGGCGTTATAACACGTCCACCGAGCATGCCAAAATAAACCGCCAAATGGTATGGTAAGCCTCCTTACGACCGTCATACGGAATCGCCGACCATGGCATCACTCTCGCAAGCGTCCGAGTCCCCACGACCACTCTCAGAACCATCGCCGACCGCCCTGCTCGCAGGTAAGCGCGTGCTGCTGGGCGTCAGCGCCGGAATTGCCGCGTATAAAAGCGCGCTGATCGTGAGGCTGCTGAAGCAGGCAGGCTCTGAGGTGCGCGTGGTGATGACCGAGGGTGCTCAAGCCTTCATCACCCCCCTGACGCTGCAGGCCCTCTCTGGCGAGCCCGTGCGCACATCGCTGCTGGACCCCGAGGCAGAAGCCGGGATGGGGCACATCGAACTGGCCCGCTGGGCCGATGCCCTGCTGGTGGCCCCGGCCACGGCCGATGTGATGGCGCGCCTGGCGCACGGCATGGCCGACGACCTGCTGACCACCCTGTGCCTTGCTTCAGAAGCGCCACGGCTGATGGCCCCCGCCATGAACCAGGCCATGTGGCGCCATCCTGCCACACAGCGTAACCAGGCACAGCTGGCCACCGACGGCTGGCAGCTGATTGGCCCTGCCGCTGGCGAGCAGGCCTGTGGCGACGTTGGCCCTGGGCGAATGAGCGAACCCGAAGAGATCTTCGCAGCCCTTCAGCAGCACTTCACCAAAGCAGCCAAGGTTGCGCCACCCGCTCAGGGCGCAACGCGCCCTCACGTGGTGATCACCGCGGGCCCCACCCGTGAAGCCCTGGACCCGGTGCGCTACCTGTCCAACCACAGCTCGGGCAAGATGGGCTTCGCCCTGGCCGCCGCCGCCGTGGCGCAAGGGGCTCGCGTGACCCTGATCAGCGGCCCGGTCAACTTGCCCACTCCAGCCGGGGTCGAGCGCCAAAACGTGGAAACCGCCCGGGAGATGCACCAGGCCGCGCTACAGCTGGCCCCCCAAGCAGCGCTGTTCATTGGCTGTGCCGCCGTGGCCGACTACCGCGCCGCCAGCGCCGCCGAGCACAAACTCAAGAAAACCGACGATCAGGACACGCTGACCCTGACGCTGGTGAAAAATCCGGACATCATTGCCGACGTGGCGGCCTTGCCCAACGGGCAACGCCCTTTCGTGGTCGGCTTTGCCGCCGAAACCCAGGAGGTCGAGCGCTACGCCCGCCACAAGCTCGACCGCAAGGGCCTGGACATGATCGTGGCCAACGATGTGGCCCAGCAAGGGCTGGGCTTTGGCAGCGACGACAACGCCGCCCTGCTGCTCTGGCGTACGCCTGGCGGCACGCAGCAGCACAGCGCGCCGCCCCAACCCAAGACCGCGCTGGCCACCCTGATCGTGCAGCAGGCGCTCTCCCTGCTGCCTCATACTTCTCACGGAGCTTCCTCATGAACCGCCCTCGCCTACAGTGCAAGATATTGGACGAGCGCTTGCGCGACTATCTGCCCTCTTACGCCACCGCTGGCTCGGCGGGCATGGACCTGCGCGCCCTGCTGGACGAACCGCTGACGCTGGCGCCAGGCGAATGCCAACTGGTGCGTACCGGCCTGGCCATCTACATCGAAGACCCCAACCTTGCCGGCATGATCCTGCCGCGTTCGGGGCTGGGGCATAAGCACGGCATCGTGCTGGGCAACCTGGTGGGGCTGATCGACTCCGACTACCAGGGCGAATTGATGGTCTCGGTATGGAACCGCGGGCAGGCCAGCTTCACGGTCACGCCGTTCGAGCGCCTGGCACAGTACGTGCTGGTGCCGGTGGTGCAGGCCGAACTGACCCTCGTCGACAGCTTCACCGATTCCACCCGTGGCAGTGGCGGCTTTGGCAGCACTGGCCGCCAGTAAGCACTCACTAGCGCGCTCTTTCAGGGATTGACCATGACCGTACCCGCTTCGATTTTTCGCGCCTACGATATTCGCGGCATCGTGGATGACACTCTCAGCGAAGCCACCGCCGAGCTGATTGGCCGGGCAGTGGGCTCGGAAGCCACCGCCCGCGGTGAACACACCGTGATCGTCGCACGGGACGGCAGAGTCTCGGGGCCACGCCTGCAGGCGGCGCTCATCAAAGGGCTCCAGGCCGCCGGGCGCGATGTGATCGACCTTGGCATGGTGCCTACGCCAGTGCTCTACTTTGCCACACACACCCTGCCCGAGAGCTGCTCGGGGGTAATGCTGACCGGCAGCCACAACCCGCCCGACTACAACGGCTTCAAGATCGTGCTGGCCGGAGAAACCCTGGCCAGCGACGCGATTACCGCCCTGTACGAGCGCATTCAGTCAGGCGACTTCACCGAGGGCCATGGCCGTGTGCGCGCCCACGACCTGCGGGCCACGTATCTGGCACGTATTCTCGAGGATGTGCAGCTCGCAAGGCCGCTCAGTGCGGTGGTGGATTGCGGCAACGGCGTGGCGGGCGAGCTTGGCCCTCAGCTGGTCGAACGGTTGGGGGTGGCCACCACAGCGCTGTTCGCCGAGATCGATGGCCGCTTCCCCAACCACCACCCCGACCCCGGCAAACCGGAGAACCTGCAGGATCTGATGCGCAAGGTGCAGCAGGTAGGCGCAGACATCGGCCTGGCCTTCGACGGCGACGGCGACCGCCTGGGCGTGGTCACGCCGCGCGGGCGAATGATCTTTCCCGACCACCTGATGATGCTGTTCGCCACCGACATGCTCTCCCGCAACCCTGGTGCCAAAGTGGTGTTCGACATCAAGTGTACCGGGCACCTGGCACGGGTGGTGAGCGAGGCAGGCGGCGAGCCGGAGATGTGGCGCACCGGCCACTCGCTCATCAAGGCGCGCATGAAGGAAACCGGCGCCTTGCTGGGGGGCGAGATGAGCGGTCACATCTTCTTCAAGGAACGCTGGTACGGTTTCGATGACGGCCTGTATGCCGCCGCCCGGCTACTGGAAATACTGGCCCGCTACCCAGGCGATGCGGATGCCTTCTTCGACCAGTTTCCCCAGGCAGTGAGCACGCCCGAAATCAACATCACCGTGGCGGATGCCGACAAATTTGCCATGGTCGAGACGCTTGCCAGAGAGGGCGACTTCGGCGAAGGTATCAAAACCACGCTGGATGGTATTCGCGTTGACTACCCCGACGGCTGGGGATTGTGCCGAGCGTCCAACACGACGCCCGCGCTGGTGCTGCGCTTCGAGGGGGAAGACAGCGCGGCCCTGGAACGGATACGCGAGCGCTTCGCACGCGCCCTGCAAGGTGTTTCACCTACGTTGACGATCCCGGATACCCCCATCACATGATCATGCCACGGAGCGCCCACCACCCGCGCGACGATGAAGCAGACATTAAAAGCAGATATTACTAGAGCAAAGGGACAATCTCATGAGTTCAGCTAGCCGCGACCCCCAGGTCGTTGTGGAGGTGCTATCCGAAGCCCTTCCCTACATTCAGCAGTTTTCCGGCAAGACCGTGGTCGTGAAGTACGGCGGCAACGCCATGACCGAAGATACGCTGATCGACTCCTTTGCTCGTAACATCGTGCTGATGAAAGAAGTCGGCATCAACCCCGTGGTGGTGCACGGCGGCGGCCCGCAAATTGGCAGCCTGCTGGAAAAGCTCAATATCGAATCGCGCTTCGTCAACGGCATGCGGGTCACCGACTCGCAAACCATGGACGTGGTGGAAATGGTGCTGGGCGGCCTGGTCAACAAGAGCATCGTCAACCTGATCAACCAGAGCGGCGGCAAGGCAATTGGCCTGACCGGCAAGGATGGCGCCCAGATTCGTGCCCGCCAGTTGAAGGTGGAGCATCAAAGCCCGGAAATGACCGCCCCGGAGATCATCGACATCGGCCACGTGGGGGAAGTGGAAGCGATCTCCACCGACCTGATCGAGATGCTCGCGGCCCGCGACTTCATTCCGGTCATCGCCCCTATCGGCGTGGACGCCCAAGGCAACAGCTACAACATCAACGCCGACCTGGTGGCCGGTAAGCTGGCGGAAGCGCTGAACGCCGAAAAGCTGATGCTGCTGACCAACGTGGCGGGCCTGATGAACAGCGAAGGCCAGGTCATGACCGGCCTGACCACGGCCCAGGTAGATGCCCTGATTGCCGATGGCACCATCTACGGCGGCATGCTGCCGAAGATTCGCTGCGCCCTGGACGCCGTCAAGGGGGGCGTTAACAGCGCCCACATCATCGATGGCCGGGTGCCGCATGCCGTGCTGCTGGAAATCTTCACCAACGCTGGGGTAGGCACCCTGATCACCAACGCAGGCTAACTGTGACGGAGGGCAAGAGTCATGAGTGACGACCGCAAGCCTCGCCGTCGCGAGCAAATACTGCAGGCCCTGGCCATCATGCTGGAAGAGGACAGCGGCAAGCGGATCACCACCGCCGCCCTGGCCCGCCAGGTGGGGGTTTCCGAAGCGGCGCTGTACCGCCACTTCCCCAGCAAGGCGCGCATGTTCGAAGGCTTGATCGACTTCATCGAAGAGAGCATTTTCGCGCGCATCACCCGGATACTGGAAGACATCCCCGACGCCACCACCCGCTGCAGCACGATACTCTCACTGCTGCTGGGCTTTGCCGAAAAAAACCCCGGCCTGGCCCGGGTACTGGGCGGCGACGCCCTCACCGGCGAAACGGCACGCCTGCGCCTGCGCGTTCACCAGCTGTTCGAACGCCTGGAAACCCAGCTGAAACAAATCCTCCGCGAAGCCGAGCTGCGCGAAGGGCTGCGCCCCAGCATTGCCGCCTCCGCCGCTGCCAACCTGCTGATCGCGCAAGCCGAAGGGCGCATCGCCCAGTACGTGCGCAGCGACTTCAAACGGCTGCCCACCGAGTACTGGGAAGACCAGTGGGCGCTACTTTCCAGCCAACTGCTGCAACCCAGCCCACAGCTCGCCTGACTACGGGCACACTTCTAAACGTACAACCTACGCATACAACGCACACGCCCCACCAGTGGTCGCCATCAGCTACCACTGGTAGGGCGTGTGTCGTGGTGGTTGTCAGCCCACTGGGCCAGGCATCGGTACGAAGCGTTACACCCTCGCCCGCCCTTGAATCACCGCCTCGAACCCAGCGGACGTAATTGGTTGCTTCTCGGCATCCAGCGCCGTGCCCCCCAGCTTGGCCAGCTTTTTGGAAAGCGACACCAGCTTGGCCAACTGCAGCTTGCTGGGAGCCAGCATGCGCTGGGTCTTGGCGATCCTGAGGCTAACGCCCTTCACCGGCGGATGACTGGCTTGGGATTCCGTCAAGGGCGGCAACTGGCCCGACCCTAGCGCGTTTTCGATCAGAATCGGCGTGCGAGAAGAATCCCCCGCCACGGCAAAGGTCTTGGTGCGCTGTTCATACACCGCACCTGCCGAACTCAGCACTGCACTCAAGCGGTCGTTCAGCGCAGGCGACGGCTCCTCGAACAGCACTTTTACTTCCCAAGCCGCATTTTCCGCATTCAATAAGGCCGGTGCTTCTGGGGCCACGACAGGTGGCGGCGCACCACCCAACGCCCCTGCCGTCACCGGTACCGCGCTTGCCCGCCGTACCAGCATCATGTACCCCGCCACACACCCGCAAGTCACGCTCAACCAAAGCGCACCAATCGCCACCACCAACACCAACGTTTGGGTATCCATCGCCCTGTTCTCGTTTTGTTAGCCAAGCAACAAACTGCTTATCAAAACAGACCATAGTTCAGGGGAGGCGGTTTGCAAGCTAACATTTGGTCTAGGGGGGAGGCGTTTATTTCAAGGAAAGAGCAGCACCAGAACGCGGTGGCTAATTGAGGCCTTCTTCTACCTTCAGCATGGCCAGCGTATGGGCCCGCTGCTGCTTGACGGCGGTATCCAGAATATCCAACAATGCCTGGTAATCTTTCGGCTGCGCTTCTTCCAGGCCGTGCCTTTCAACGTTTGCCAGCGTTTGGCGAGTATCATGTATCAGTGCTTCCAGGGCCAGAATCACTCGCTCGTGCTCGTCCGCCGTCATCACGTATCACTCCCCTTTCTGCAGCCGCTGCACCCGCTCATATAACTGCTTGGCGGTGGCAATGGCCGTGGCTTCGTAAGCATCCAGGGTCAATAGCTGGTCATTGGCAGGGTTCTGCATCGCTGCATCCAGCACAGTCTGATAGCGCTTTAGCAAATGTGCCAGGTTCAAGCGGATCATGGTGAGTTCAAGCTGGAACTCCGCCTGTAACCGAGTCATTCGCTCGATATCTGCAGGCACGGCCTCGCTTGTGGCAATGGCCCCCATAGTCAGCGCAACGCGCTTTTCAACGGCATTTAATTTGGGGATCAGTTCATTGACCACGTACAGCGCAGAAATGGTGGCGGAATGCGGTTTCACAAGACTCCCAGCGGTGCTCAAAATTAAAGCACTACCCTACCACCCCCTCAGCCTGATCTAAGGCTGAATTACCCCTTGGTAGAGCGGGTATATTCCCGCGCCATCTTGGGGCTAATGCGCTACTTGCAAGGAAGCGCCCCGCCCTACGGCGTAGTAGATCAAGCCTGCCTGCTTGACCAACTCTGGCGCATATAGGTTACGCCCATCCACCACAATGGGGTAGCGCAGGATGTTTTTCAGCCAGTGAAAATCGACCGCTCGGAACTCCTTCCATTCGGTGCAGATCACCAGCGCATCGGCGCCTTGCAGCGCCTCTTCGCGGCTGGCGGCTAACGTGAGCGCTGCCTGCTGGCTGTATAACCGCTGGCACTCCGCCATGGCTTTGGGGTCGAACGCCTGCACCTTTGCCCCAACGCGCCATAGCGCCTCCATCAAGGCTCGGCTGGGGGCTTCACGCATATCATCGGTGTTAGGTTTGAACGCCAGCCCCCACAGAGCAATAGTTTTACCTGCCAACTCGCCATCAAAGGCCTTTTGTAGTTTGGTGAACATACCCTCTTTTTGGCGCTGGTTCACCGTTTCCACCGCGTTCAAAAGTGCCGGGGTATAGCCTACCTGCTCAGCCGTGGCGGCCAGGGCTTTCACATCCTTGGGAAAGCACGAGCCCCCGTACCCACAGCCGGGGTAAATAAAGTGATAGCCAATGCGCGGGTCGGAGCCAATGCCTTTACGCACCTCTTCAATATCTGCCCCCAAATGCTCGGCCAGGTTGGAGATCTCGTTCATAAAGCTAATCTTAGTGGCCAGCATGGCATTGGCGGCGTATTTGGTCAGCTCTGCCGAGCGAATACTCATGAACACCAATTTTTCCTGCAGGCGAATGTAGGGTGCGTAGCACTCGCGCATGAGCACTCTCACCCGCTGGCTGTCGGTGCCTACCACAATACGCGCCGCGTGGTTGAAATCCTCAATGGCGGAGCCTTCTTTCAAAAACTCCGGGTTGGAGCACACCTCAAACGGTATGCTAGCACCACGCTGCGCCAATGCCTGAGTAACCGCTTCGTGCACACGGCCTGCGGTACCTACCGGGACGGTCGACTTCGTGACCACCACTTTTTCATCGTGCATGTAGCGGCCAATCGTGCTGGCCACGGCTAGCACATACTGCAAATCGGCGCTGCCATCTTCATCCGGCGGGGTGCCGACAGCAACGAACTGCAGCACCCCAAACGCCACCGCTACCTCAGCATCGGTGGTGAAGCGCAGCCTGCCCGCCTCATGGTTGCGCTGCACCAGCTCGCTCAACCCCGGCTCGTAAATGGGTACGGTTCCACGCATTAGCTGAGTTACCTTCTCGGCATCCACATCCACACACAGCACCTGGTGGCCCACATCGGCCAGGCATGCCGCCGTGACCAAGCCTACGTAGCCGCTGCCAAATACGGAAATCTTCATACCCAACCCTTCCCGGTAACATCACCCACGGCCTATGCCGACTGATGACATGCACCTTACAAAGCCCAGATGACAGGGCTGGGGCAGTGGGATGACGGTTCTATGGCGGCAGCTGGGGAAGGGCCCTGTGAGTGGCGGCTTTAGCCCGCGATGACGGCGGCACCCGTGCTTGCTCAGGCAGTCGCCCAATGAATTGGCCTCCCACAGGGGGGCCTGGGTTGAGAAGGCGGGTGTTGTGGTAAAGTATCAATCCAGCTACAGGAGCCCGCATGGTCAGCAAGGTGCATAACCGTCACGATCACAGCTATAAACTGATGTTTTCGCATAAACAAATGGTGCGGGACTTGCTCACCGGCTTCGTCAAGGAAGCCTGGGTCGAGCAGCTGGATTTTAACCACATGGAACAGGTCAGCGGCTCCTATATCACCGATGAACTGCGCGACCGTGAAGATGACATGATTTGGCGAATATGGTGGCGAGACCGCTGGCTATACGTTTATCTTCTACTGGAGTTTCAGTCATCGGAAGACAAGCACATGGCCGTGCGGATCATGAGCTACCTGGGGCTGCTGTACCAGGATCTGATTCGCCAGGACGCGTTTACCCCGAGCGGCAAGCTGCCACCTGTGTTGCCCATTGTGCTCTACAATGGAGAGAAGCGCTGGACAGCGGCACAAAACGTCGCGGATCTGGTCGAATCAGTACCGGGTGGGCTGGAGCGCTATCGCCCCCACCTTAGCTATTTGCTGATAGATGAAGGCGCTATTGTTGACGCGCCTGGATGGACGGATGAAACGCGCAATATCGTGGCAGCGATATTTCGTATCGAGAAACATCGCGATGAAAACGATGTTTCAGACGCCATGGGGCATTTAGCAGACTGGCTCAACGGCCCAGAACAAGCCAGCTTGCGGCGGGCGATCATCGTATGGTTCTACCGAGTGTTCCTGCCCAACCGAGCCCCAGGGCTTGAATTTCCTGAGGTGAGTGATTTCACCAACTTGCATGAGGTACACGACATGCTGGCAGAGCGAATTAAAAAGTGGCCTGAGCTGTGGGAAGAAAGAGGTCGTCAGGCAGGTGAGAAGCTGGGTATAAAGCTGGGTATTGAGAAAGGCGAGAAGCTGGGTATTGAAAAAACCGCTCGCAACTTGTTGAAGCTGGGCGTGCTCAGTGACGAGCAGATAGCCACAGCAACCGGGATGGCGGTTGACGAGATTACCAGGCTACGCAAGGAAGATAAGCACTGATCCCGAGCGATACCCTTCCTTTGCCCACAAAAGGGCAGCCACCGAATGGGGCTGCCATGAGGTACACGACATGCTGGCAGAGCGAATTAAAAAGTGGCCTGAGCTGTGGGAAGAAAGAGGTCGTCAGGCAGGCGAAAAGCTGGGTATTGAACAAGGCGAGAAGCTGGGTATTGAAAAAACCGCTCGCAACTTGTTGAAGCTGGGCGTGCTCAGTGACGAGCAGATAGCCACAGCAACCGGGTTGGCGGTTGACGAGATTACCAGGCTACGCAGGGAAGATAAGCACTGATCCCGAGCGATACCCTTCCTTTGCCCACAAAAGGGCAGCCACCGAATGGGGCTGCCCTTGTCGTTTCTGCCTGTTTTTTTATTCCTTCCGATGACTTTCTGCTCAACGCCCTGGCAGTCGCTCGATTGCCCTGCCCCCCTGGGCTTGAGGCTGCAGTGTACCAGCGGCCGCTGGGAAATAGCCTGGTGGGAGGCGGCTTTAGCCCGCGATGACGGCGGCACCCGTGCTTGCTCAGGCAGTCGCCCAATGAATTGGCCTCCCACAGGGGGCTTGAGCGCTACCGACCACACTTGGCCTATCTGCTTCTTGATGGAGGCGTGATTGTCAGTGGATCACTGGGTGGGATCAAATGTGCAACTGAAGTGCCCCTCTTCGTGGCGGCGGAAATCCTTTGGGGTGGGAACACAACCACGACGAGCAAGACATGCTGGCGGTGCTTGGAACGTTAGTTGAGTGACTCAACGCCCCAGAGCCAACGGGCCCAAGGCGAGCGTTTGTTGGAGTGCAACAACGAAGCCATCTCATGCTCCGCACAATAGCCTACAACCCAGCAATTGACACCTGAAATCAACCCCTCTATATTAATAGTCATGATAAAGGAGCGTGTTTATGGAGGATCCAGGGTTAGATACTTTATTAGCCCTAAACGATATTCAGTACGGTATTCACGGTGATTTTTGGGTCAAATTTGAAGTACGGCGAGTCATCCCAACACCCAATATTCCCCATGGAATCAAATACAGCCTGACGCTGCACCATAAAAGCGGAACACGGCTACTTGGATATGACAACGCCCATGGGCCAAACATTAAACGCAGAAAATTTGCGGGGCGACGCGATGAATGGGATCACCGCCACTACCGTAGCGTCGTTAGTGATTACTTCTTTGATTCTGCCGCTCAGTTAATCGAAGATTTTTGGAAACAGGTCGATGAAATACTTCGAGAGGAAGGAATATGACCACAGTCAAAATTGGTATCATGAACCGTGATGAATTCCGCCAGCGCACCATCTCGATTGCCAAAGGCCTCTATCAACCTACTGCTGAAGAGCCCAAGATATGGTTCGATAGCGTCGAGTCCATGTCTCGTCTGTTGAATACAAAAAACCTTGAGCTACTTAAAACGATTCGCCAATGCAAGCCACAATCCTTGGGAGAGCTTGCTGAAATCACAGGGCGTCGCAAAGAGAGCCTGAGCCGCACCATTAAAAAGATGGGTGACTATGGCTTGGTAGAAATCAAAGAAGGTCCTCGGCATGCTAAAACGCCTGTTGTGACGGCTGACAGGTTTGAAGTCACGCTAATGTAAGATGTGCCTGCCGGTAACCGGTAACTGCAAGGTTAGTGGAGCGCCTACTGATAAGCGGGTATACGGCGACGCGGCTTACCAGTCTTTGCTCCACCGCATATTCACTTAACGCCAGCTGCCGGGATGAGGCATGGAACAAATGGCCCAGCCAGAAGGCCTGTGTCGAGGTCAGGTCGGTCATGGTGTCCTCCTTGGAATCGGGTCACTAGTCTGACGCGTGCTACTCAGCTGTAGAAGATGGGGTTGGTGGAGCGCTTACAAGAAAACGACCGAAAACCTACAGCGTACCTTTTTTCAAATCGCTATAAACACCCTCCTCTCTCAAGACGCTTATAACTTTCTTCGTGCTGATAGCCATCCCCTTTTCCCTTAGCGAATTTGCTACAGATAGACCGCTGCTGTGATCTCCTGATCTTGCTTCCTCTAAGATGTTATCTCTCTTATCTTGACCTATTTTCCTAGCTAGCTTTTTTGGCCTTTTGCTACGAGGAGCTAAAGCTATCTCCAAACTCTCAAAAACCTCTTCAAGCGATTGCTCCTCCTCAGAATTACTAAAAAAATCCTTTAGCATATTTTTATACCTAAAGTAACTGGATCGAGAGATGTCCGCTTTCTCGCATGCACTGTCAACAGTGCTTCCATTACTTACTTCATCAAGAGCAATTCTAAATTTTATATGTCGGCCAAGGCATATTTTTCCAGACATATGGCACCAAGTTATATATATAAAGGTAAATACATGATCATATTAAGGAGAAACACTTATGATCATGCCGAAAACAATTAAATTCGTTGCTAAAGCCGCTAAAGAACATCTTATCCAAGAGCTAATAAACCATATTATAACATATGTAATTACCAGCCAACTTGGATTGGCCACAATGCTAACAATAGGACCTTTCATTATTCTATGTATAATTTTATACTTACTGCATAAACGCAACGCTGCTTAAAACTCCTGCTAACCCCCTTTAAGACAGCAGTGCTTGAGTATGCTCACGCTGCTGTTTTATCGCGTCGTCCAGAATCGTCATCAGATTATCGTAATCCGCTGGCATCTCTTCATCCATTCCGGTTTCTTCAAAGCGGGTTAACGTGGCTTGAGTGTCATCGATTACTTTTTGTAGCTCATTAATGACGTGCTGGTGGTCGTCCGATGTCATGCGGGCTCTTGGGTTTGTAATGCCTGCACACGACGATACAGCTGTTTAGCGTTTTCAACCGCGGTGGCTTCGTAAGCATCCAGGGTGAGCAGCATATCTTTACGCGGGTCGTTCATCGCTGCTTCCAGCTCGTTACGGTAGCGTTTTAGCAAATGCTCCAGGTTCATACGGATCATGGTGAGTTCCAGCTGGAACTCTGCCTTCAGCTTGGCATAGCGCTCTTTTTTCTCGGGCGCTGTGCCGCTGGCTTCCACAACGGCGCTGATCGTTAGCTTGATCTGCTTTTCAACGGCGTTGAGCTTGGGGACGAGGTCGTTGACGACCTCTCGGGCTGAGATGGTGGTGCTTGCTTGAGTCACATTCATTCCTGGCTTTGCTGAATTTTCTATTTTTTATCGCTTTTGGCACACCAATAGCGAGAACGGCTATCATTCCACTACCCCCCACTCCACAAAAAGAGGATCGAGTTTTTCGGCGGGGTGGAAGTAACTCAGTGGCTGCCGCCCCCTAACCATTTCTACTACCTTATTAAAGAGATGGGACTTTGCTTAACCATTGCATACCTCGATTAGAGGCATGCACGACCTGCACACCGAATAACATTACTGATCATACACTAACAAAAAAGCAACTTAATGCATAATCCTATAGAAAAAAAAAACAAAAGCGTCAACTCGGCTTCTCGTTTTTCACATAACCCAATATCTCAAGCTGCTTAGAAATAGCATTATCGATCAACCTGACTATTTCTTGAGTTTTCTCGTCACTTTCGCACTTCCCACTCTCTAATTTTTTGGCTCTTCGTCGTTAGGTGTGGAATCAGGCCCCAGTCTTGGTTCACCATAATGCCTCCACGACGACAGGAGGCATGGAATGGACGGCACCCAGATTCTGACTCTCGGCCTAGGTCTGCAAGCGCCTTGGATTCTCAAGGACCAGTACCTGGATACGTCGGTATCGCCCCACCGGTTAGAGCTCTTTGTTGAGGCCGAGCGTGGCAGCCTCTATCCCTGTCCGGATTGCGGCAAGGCCTGCCCAGCTCACGACTTCGCCGATAAGACCTGGCGGCACCTGAACTTCTTCCAGCACCACTGCCATTTGCATGCCCGCGTGCCTCGCACCAAGTGCCCCGAGCATGGCGTCAAGCGTATCGAGGTGCCCTGGGCACGACCGGGCAGTGACTTCACCCTGCTGTTCGAACAAGCAGCCATGTCATTGGTTAAGGAGATGCCTGTACTGGCTGTATCGCGGCAGTTGGAAATAACTGATAAGCGCCTATGGCGCATCGTGCATCACTACGTAGGCCGCATGCTGGGGGAGATGGATCTGAGCAACGTGGCCGCCGTCGGAGTCGACGAGACCGCATCCCGACGCGGCCATCGCTACGTCACCGTGTTCCTCGACATGCAGCGCAAGCAGGAGCCGGTACTCTTCGCTGTGCCCGGGCACGGCAAGGCCGCCATCGCCGCCTTCAGCGCTTTCCTGGCGACACATGGTGGCGATCCAGACAACGTAGTCGAGGTGTAAGCGTTCATTCCACGACGTTCTGCCACCCCGCTAAAATTCGCCCTAAAGTAACCTCACAGTTTCCAAGCGAGGTTACCCCCATGAGAAAGCACCGCACACCCGAACAGTGGCAGGCCCTGGTCAATCAGCAGCGAGACAGTGGTCTGTCAGCTTCGAAGTTCTGCAAACAAGAGAACATCGGCTACGCCAGTTTCTGCAACTGGCGCAAGCGCCTGTCCGATCAGGCGGCCGGTGACTCAGCGGATTCCGGCGAAGCCGGTTTTCTGGACCTGTCCTCTCTGATGGGTGCAGCGCAGTCCGGCCCAGGCTGGAACATTGTGCTCAGCCTCGGCAACGGCGTCGAATTGCGGCTGAGCCAG
The DNA here is from genome assembly GCF_000275725.1 of Vreelandella stevensii S18214. Taxonomy (GTDB): domain Bacteria; phylum Pseudomonadota; class Gammaproteobacteria; order Pseudomonadales; family Halomonadaceae; genus Vreelandella; species Vreelandella stevensii. The sequence goes on from NZ_AJTS01000038.1 coordinate 90,362, forward strand.
AACGGATGATCGGGCTCGATAGTCAGGCGCGCATCTGGCTGTGCACCGAGCCCACGGATATGCGCAAATCGTTCCGGGGCCTGAGCGCCCTGGTCCGGAATCAGTTGAAGCACGACCCACTCAGTGGCCAGTATTTCGTCTTCGTCAATCGTCGCAAGACCCAGATGAAGATGCTGTATTTTACCGCTACCGGTTATTGCCTGTGGGCCAAGCGCCTGGAGCAGGGGCAGTTCCGGGTGCCGTTATCCGCCTCCGGTCAGCGAGCCCTGACCCTGACGGATCTGCAACTACTGATCGATGGCATCGAGGTGCAGAAATACCGCCAATTCAAGCGTTTTCGAGGGGTATAGAAGACGGACTTCCGGTATAATGTCGGCCATGAATTCAACGGCTTCCGACCCCCAACCCAATGCACCTTCCTACTCGGCCCTGGCCGAGGAAAATGCGTTGCAGCGCGAGCAGTTGGAGGCCCAGGCGGAATCCATTCGGCAGTTGAAACACCAGTTAGACTGGTTCAAGAAGCAGCTGTTCGGCCCCAAATCCGAGAAACAGGTTTACGATATTCCGGAACAGGACAACCTGTTCCAACCGGATGACGCACCGCTACCGGAACAGCCTGCCGAGGAAGAAAAGCGCACCATCAAGGCCTACCAGCGCGGCACCGGCAAAAAGCAGCGCGATGACGACTGCCTGAACGACACCGGCCTGCGCTTTACGGCGGATGTACCGGTGGAAGTGATCGAGCAACTGCCGCCGGAGCTGACCGGGCCGGACGCCGACCAATACGACATCATCGGCACCAAAACCACCTACCGTCTGGCCCAGCGGGCCTCCAGCTATGTGGTGCTCAAATGCGAACGCCCGGTGTTCCGTCGTAAGGGCACGGATCAAAAACCTGTGACAACACCAGCCCCGTTCAACGTGCTGGACAACAGCCTGGCCGATGTCAGCCTGCTGGCCGGGTTGCTGGTGGACAAGTTCCAGTTCCACCTGCCGCTGTATCGCCAGCACCAGCGCATTCAACAAGCGGGTATTACCCTCAGCCGCAGCACCCTGACGAACCTGGTGAAGCGGGCCATCGACCTGCTTCGGCCCATTGTGGACGCCCAGACCGACAACGTGCTGCGCAGCCGGGTGCTGGCCATGGACGAAACACCCATCAAAGCGGGCCACCAGGGCCGGGCAGGCCCGCAGAAAGGCAAGATGAAAACAGGCTGGTTCTGGCCCCTATACGGTGATGACGACGAAGTGGTGTTTACCTACTCGAACAGTCGGGGCCGACTGCACATCGAGCAGGTTCTGAACGACCAATTCAGTGGCACTCTGATCAGCGATGGTTATGCCGCATATGCCCGCTATGCCGCGGCCCAGAAAGGCATTACTCATGCTCAATGCTGGGTGCATAGTCGCCGTTGCTTCGTTGAGGCCCAAAAGGATCATCCTGAGAAGGCCACCGAAGCCCTGCAACAGATCGCGAAGCTGTACCAGATTGAAGATACCATTAAGGAAAAGGAGCTCACCGGCGAGAAGAAGCGTCAATACCGGCTGGACCATGCGAAGCCGGTCGTCAGCGGCTTCTTCCAATGGTGCCGGGATCAGTTGGGGCAAGGCGGCCTGTTACCCAGTGAACCGTTAACCAAAGCCCTGAATTACGTGCTCGGCCGGGAAACGAGCCTGACGGTGTTCCTGGAAGATCCGGGCGTACAACCCGATACCAATCACCTGGAACGGGCCCTACGGCCCATCCCCATGGGCAAGAAAAACTGGATGTTCTGCTGGACCGAACTGGGCGCGGAACACCTGGGCATCATCCAGAGCCTGATCAGCACCTGCAAGCTGCACGATATTACCCCCTACACCTACCTGGTGGACGTGCTGCAACGCATCAGCCAGCACCCGGCCAGTGACGTCAGCGACCTGACGCCTCGTCTCTGGAAAACCCGGTTTGCCGACAACCCATTACGGGCGCTGATCGACCCACGCCATCCTGATCGACAGAGCAAACAGCCGGAGGCTACCGTCCGTGCGCATTGAGGACATGAGCATCGACCAGTTGCTGGAATTGAATCAATACGTCTGCCGGCGCATCGACGAACTGAGGGATCAGGAAAATCTGCAGGCACTGAGTCAGTTGCGGGTGGGCCTGAAAGTAACCTTCGAGGGCCGGGAAGGCCCGGTGCTGGGGATCGTCACCAAGATCAACCGCAAGAGTGTGATTGTTCTGGCCGAGGACGGCACCAAACAGTACAAGGTCTCGCCGGAGTTATTAAGGCCTCTGCGTGACGTGAAGTAGGTCAACTACGTCGTGGAATGAACGCTTACGTCGAGGTGGTCTGCGATATGTCACAGGCCTTTCTCAGTGGCATAGGAGAGCACCTCCCAAAGGCTGAAGTAACCGTTGATTGGTTCCATATTGTGCAAACCTTCACCAAGGCGCTGGATGATGTACGTAAGAAGGAGCGCCATGAGAACGGGCACCCCAAGGGACTGCGATGGGCCGTGTTGAAGAGTCTGGATAACGGCAATCTGACCTCTGGACAGCTAACGGCTCTACAAGAGCTGGTTGCCAATCAGAGCGCCACTGCCGATGCCTGGGTGATCAAGGAAAAGCTGCGCTGGATTCAGAAAGCTCCAACGCCGCGAGCGGCCCGGTGGCGCATCACGAACTACCTCAATGTCATGCGCGAAGCGGTCACCGGAAGGCCGCTACTCAAACCGATGACGAAGGCCCTGGCAACGCTGGAGCGACATGCTGAAGCAGTGGTCAGGCGTTGGATATCTGGCCTGACCAACGCACGACTGGAAGGAATGAACGGCCTGTTCCAAGCCGCCCGTTCACGCGCACGCGGCTACAGGAATGAGGCCAACTTCATCGCCATGATCTATCTGATTGGCAGTCCTGTAGGGCGCCTGCTCGATCAGGCTAAATCCACATGAAACGTCGAAGAACCAATTTTTTTAACTCCTTATCTAACAGCAAGTTCATTTCATTGACAATTTTTTGAATTTTTTTAAATTCTTTTAATTTAGATTTATCCACATACCCTCCCAAAAAACTTTAATACACAACACAGCTATCTATATGTTTTATACAAACCTCCCACACATTTCCCACAAATCTCCTTACCCCTATTCGCTCGCCTTGCACACTCTACTCTCGCATCTTCTTTTGTTTTACAATCAAAGACATGCACCGAGCTTGGCTTTACGCTTTCATCACCGCACAATGGTGTAGTTTTTGCACGCGCTAGAAAACACTCACCGCTAGAATCTTTTTTAGCTTTGTAAAGATGAAGCTCGTTAGTCTCCTCATATTCAACCAAACTATAAAAGTCGAACTCAGATTCTAAATATTTTGCCAAATTTGAGATTGCCATAAGCACTTTCCTTAAAATAAAAGGGCCGACAAAGTCGGCCCTTCATTTACCACTAACTTACCTAACCCATTAACCCAGCAGAGAAAGCACGTTCTGCGGAATCTGGTTAGCCTGTGCCAGTACGGAAGTGCCGGCCTGCTGCAGGATCTGCGCGCGGGTCATGTTGGCGACTTCGACGGCATAATCTGCGTCCTCGATGCGCGAACGGGCGGCGGAGAGGTTGGTCTGGGTGGTGCCCAGGTTCTCGATAGCGGATTCCAGACGGTTCTGGATGGCACCGAGGTCGGAACGCAGGGCGTCAACTTCTGACAGAGCGTTGTCCAGCTCACCCAGCGTCGAGCGCTCAGCGGCAGTAGTCTCATCAGTGGTGAAGTTACCATCGGCATCTTGGAAGATGCGCTGGCCGGAGTCGTTGGTAATGTTGCCATTCGCTTGAGCGAAGTAGCTAACGTCGGTGGTTAGTTCTGAGGTCAGGCTACCATCGTCAGCGCTAAGGCGAACCGCACCGCCTGATGCACCAAGCGCATCGTCAGCAGTACCTGTATCAACGGCAAATGCACCAAATTCAGCCCCGGTCACCGCACCACCAGAAACTGTGAAATTGATGGTTTGAGTGCCAAGCACAGCATCGCCATCTTCATTTTCAACATTGACTGCGATGCTGTAAGTGCCATCAGCCGCACCCTTCAGAGCATCATTGATAGAAGCAGCTGTTACTTCCTGACCAGACAGGCTGACTTCGTAGTTGGCGCTATAGGTATTACCAACGTTAGTGGCATCACCTGTGCCACCAGCAGCCTCAATAGTAACAGAGGCTCCACCTGATGCTACCAGACCAGCCAGGTCAGAGGCAGTTGCATCAGACCCACCGATCTGGAACCTGCCGGTATCTGTATTGTTAGCAAAAAGGTCACCGCCACTGCCAACGAAAACTGTGGTCTCTACGCCATCGATAGTTACAGAGAGTTCGGCACGTTCACCTGCGGTATCACTCTGCGCAGCAGAGCTTAAATTTGCTGTGAGAGTCGCTGCATCAAGTGCAATATCCCCATCAGTGATTGCAGTTGCAGCCGGAGCAATACCACCAGTTTCAAACTTGGTGTTGTTAGCAAACTCAATGGTTGAGCCAGCTTGAGTGGCCAGTGATTGAGACAGGTTATCGATGGTAGCGGCAGGCGGGCTACCGGCAGCATTCTCGGTCAGGTTGCCGGTGGAGTCGAGATAGAGTGTATTGCCACTTGAAGCGCTGGTAATCTTACCGTCTGAGGCAATGGCAATGCGAGTAGTTTCGCCACCAATTTCCACATCGGCTTCGACCGTTTCACCAGCAGTTGCAGGGGTCATCGCTGCAGCAATGGCATCGGCGCCACTACCCAGTGCAAAGGTTTGGCTCTGCTCGAAATTCCCCTCCGCGTTGACGGTGTAAGTCGCATCGCCAACTGTAATAGCGCTGCCTTCAGTCGTCACGCTGGCCAGCACATTGGCTGCAGACGCGAGATTGTTATCAGTCTTCAGCTCATATTCATTGGTAGTACCAACACGCTCAGCACCAGCCAGTGTCAAGCTATCCAGAGACGCGGCAGTATTGGCGACTTCGCCCTTACCGGTTACATTGAAGCCTTCCAGACCCAGTGTCTTGACATTAATTTCTTTCAGGCCAACGGAAATCACTTCACCGTCGTTGGCACCTACCTGAATCCGCATATCGCCGTCAGACTGCAGCACCTTGGTGCCGTTGAAGTTGGTCTCTTCGGAGATGCGGTTGATCTCATTCAGGCGCTGATCGATTTCGTTCTGGATCGACTGGCGGTCTTCTGCAGAGTTGGTGCCGTTTTCGGCCTGAACGGCCAGCTCACGGACACGCTGGAGGTTATCGTTGATCTGGTTCAGGGCGCCTTCAGCAGTCTGGGCAACGGAAATACCGTCGTTGGCGTTACGCTGAGCCTGGGCCAGACCGGTGATCTGGGAAGACATGCGGTTGGCGATGGCCTGACCGGCCGCATCATCCTTGGCGCTGTTGATACGCAGGCCAGAGCTCAAGCGCTCCATGCTGGTTTGCAGCGCGTTTTGGCTCTTTTGCAGGTTCTGCTGGCCGATCATCGAAGTGATGTTGGTATTGATCACTGACATGGTGATTCTCCTTGCGTGTGAACTGGCCGGAAGGCCCGCTGTTCGGCGACATGAAGCGCCGTTGTATTAATTAACGGCAAGGGGGGAAGATTCTTTAGGAAGAAGGGCAAAGATTTGTGTAATTTTTGGTAACTGAAGGAGTGGGGCTATTTGGGGGTGGGGGTAAATCGGTCGCGGGCTGAAGCCGCCTCCCACGGTGGCTCTCAGGTTGGTTCATGCCGGGTTCGCTGTCTCTTGGTTTGGTTGGGGCGCCTGGCGCGTAATTCGGTCGCGGGCTGAAGCCGCCTCCCACAGTTGCTGGCCTTCAGGCTGGCAGTGTGCGCTCCAGATGTGAAACGCCCCCAAAAAAGGGGGGCTGGGCGTGTATTGGGATGGGTTAGCGCTTGCGACCTAGCTGGTAGTCCAGGGCGTCGAACTGTTGGGTGAGGTAGCTGCTCATGCTGTTCATCTGGGCGATCATGGCGTCTAGCTGGCTGAACTGGGTGCGGTAGCGGGCAATGGTGCCCTCAATGGATTTTTCCATGCGCTCGAAGCGCTCGCCCAGGCTTTTAATACGGTTTTCTGCGCCGCTAATGGCCAGCTTGACCACGCCATTGTTGCTTAGCATTTGGTCGATTGTCGTGGAAAGCTTGCCAGCCAGACCGTTCTCTTTTTTATCACCCGCGAAGAAGTCGCTCAGCGCCTGTGGGTTATTGGCTACCAGGTCGGATAGCTTGTCGTCATCCACTGCCAGCTTACCGTCGCGCTGCAGGGTAATGCCTAGCTGGTTCAGGGTGCCTAGCTCGCCACCTTCCACGCCACCGGTCAACACGCTGCGTAAGCGGCTTTCAATGGTGCGCACGGTACTGTCGCCGACCAGTTCGCCTGCGGTTTCGCTGTCGCCGGTAAAGCTGGTGAGTTTGGCAATGGTGCCTTTCAGGTCGTTGAACGCTTTCACGAAGTCGTTGATGGCTTCGCGCTGCTTGAGGGTGTCGCGCTCGACGGTAATGGTACTGGTGGCCGTTTCGCCTTCGGCAATACTCAACTCGGCCAGGTTGAGCGTAACCCCTTGAATGGCCCCTTCAATCTGGTTTTTGGCACTGCTGATGGCAATGCCATTGACCGTGAGCGCGGCATTTTCGCCAGAACGCTTGGTGTCGGCATCTTCGCTAAAGGGCCCTGCTACCGTTGCCGCAGGGTCCTGGCTGGTATCTACAAAGCTGAAGCCTTCAATCGAAGCATCCGCACCTGTAGCCTTGGAGCTGAGCGCCAGGCGGTAGCCTTCCCCATCGTTGATGATGGTGGCGTTAACACCGGCATCCTTGTGGGCGTTAATGGCGTTACGAATGGCTTCCAGGCTGCTGTTGGGGGCAATGGCAATATCGACCGAATCCGCGCCGCCAAAATTGAGCCGTATGGCCGTGGCGCCTTGCAGGTCTAGCGCGGCGTTTTTTTCACCCGTGATGCGGTTAGATGCCAAGGTGCCAGAGGTGGCCAACTGCGACACCTCTACCCGGTAGCTGCCGGGCAGCGCGCTGGCGGTGGTGGTGGCTTTAATGGCATCGCCCCGCACGTTGGCGGAAAGGCTTTGGTAGAGCTTGGGGTCGTTGATTTTAGCCAGCGCATCCTGAAAACCGTTCAGCGACGTTTGCAGCTGGCCGAAAGCCGAAATTTTGGCCTGCTGCTGCTCTTTTTGGCGGGTAATGGGCACGAGTTTGCCCCGCTCCGCTTCTTGAAGCTGATCTAATAAACCGGTGAGATCCAGGCCGGAGCCAACGCCTAGAGAGGTTATTGTCGCCATACCGTCGTTCCTCGGTGCAAAAGGCTAAACCCATGCGCGATGACGCGCTTGTGTCGTCGCTCCTGAGGGGGGTTAAGCAGAGCGATCAAAGGTAAAGTCATTATCGGCGCATCAGCGGAAAACTTGAATGGGGTGAGTGTTTTTTTAAGCTTTGCCTGCACGTCATAAAGTATGCCAGTCACAAAAACGCCTGCTGTTTCCAGCAGGCGTAAGGTAAGGCGGGAGAGCGCTTAGCGGCGGCCCAGCTGGGCATCCAACGCATCGAACTGCTGGGTCAGGTAATCGCTGGTCTGGTTCATTTGGGCAATCATGCCATCCAATTGGCCAAACTGGGTGCGGTATCGGGCAATGGTTTGCTCGATTGACTGTTCCATGCGCACATAGCGTTCGCCCAGGGATTCTACGCGGTTTTCAGCCCCGCTGATGGCCCCCGAGACCGCGCCATTGGTGCCCAACAGCTGCGTTAGCGTCTGGTTGATTTGACCGGCCATGCCCGCGTCGCTGGCGTCGCCTGCAAAGAAGGTGGAAAGCGCCTCCTGGTTGTTGGCAATGGCATCATCTAACTTGTCGCTATCGACGGCCAAAGTGCCATCGCGCTGAAGGGTAATGCCAATATCGCTCAACATGGAAAGCTCGCCTTCCATACCACCACTTAACACGCTGCGTAAGCGCGATTCGACTGTGCGCATGGCGCTATCGCCGGTCAATTCGCCAGCAACGCCCGTTTCGGCATTAAAGCCGAGTTCACCAATGGTTCCTTTCAGGTCGTTGTAGGCGTCTACGAAGCTGGTGATTGCCTCTCGAACGGCGCGGGTGTCTTGTTCTACGGCCACGGTGCTGGTGCCTTCTTCTTGCAGGTTGAGCGTGACCCCTTGAATGGCGCCTTCCACTTGATTAGTGGGGCTGGTGATCTCAACGCCGTTGACATTGAGCAGGGCATTTTGCCCAGCTTGTACCACATCGGTCGCCAGCTCACTGCCGAAGGCGGTGCCAAAGGTCACACCTTCAATGGAAGCTGCGGCCCCTGTTTGGGTAGAACTTAACGCCAGGCGGTACTCTTCACCGTCGAAAATAATCGACGCGGAGACGCCGCTGTCTTGCTGGGCATTGATGGCATCGCGCACGCCTTCCAGCGTGCTATTGGCGCTGATAGCCACGTCGACATCGTCCTGGCCGGCGAAGGTCAGAGTCAGAGAGGTGTCTTCTGCGGTCAGGGCTACCGTGGCATCCGGCACGGAGGTGGTGGCCAGCGTGCCTGCGGTCGCGAGCCGGTCAACGGTAACGTTATAAGCACCGGGCTGGGCTTCGCCATCAGCGGCGGCCGTAATGGCGCTGCCACCAACGTTGGTTGACAGGCTTTCGTACAGGGCGCTGTCGTTGAGCGCCGCCGCCGACGTTTGAAACTGAGACATGGCGCTTTGCAGCTGGCCGTAGGCGGAGATTTTGGTCTGCTGGGTTTCCAGTTGCCGCTCGATGGGCGCCAGCTTGCCCCGCTCGGCTTCTTGCAGTTGGTCTAGCAAGCCGTTGAGATCAAGCCCTGAACCGATACCCAATGATGAAATGGAAGCCATACGCTAATGTCCTTTGTTTATACGCCTCGCTATGTGCTCCGACGCCAATGAATCGTTTAACAGTGTGCTGTATTACTAATAACCTTCGGCCATTTAACCCCAGTCTTTAGGGTTCATCCAATTTTTCATTATTTTCTTGCCGAGCGCATTGTGTTGGCAAAGGCGAATTTCAGCGGCTCACAAGTGAAATCTACGGGCTTTACGTTGCAGACATGTGGCAACCACCCTGCGCGCCCCTCATGGCTCAACATAGACCTTGGTCTAACATCTCGGCTCATTTATAATGCACCGCAGCACATCCTTTTTCCGTGCGATTGCAGGAGTCATCCATGCCCGCAGAAGCGTTATCTCAGGCCTCCAGCGCTGCCTTTCATTTGCAACGCAGCCTGCGCCACTGCCTTTCCCGCGCTGCCGAGCTGCTTTACGAAAGCGGCCACGTCCTTGAAACCATCACCTTGTCGCAACGCGGATTGTCCCGCCATGAGCTGAACACGCTGCGCCAGCAGCAAACTGGCTGGGCCATGTGCCAGCAGGTGTTGGAAGAGAGCGGTGCCGCCACCTACAACAGCTATGGCCGCTGGGTGTTGACGGGCATGGGCCGCGAGCTGATGTTCGATATGTTTGGCCAAGGCGCCGCCGACTGCGCATAAAAAAGGTTCATCGCATTCTGGCGTGAATCAATTGGCCTCCCACAAGTGAGTTGGGCAATGACCCGGCGGGAGGGGGGCTTTAGCCCGCGATGATGGCGGCACCGGTGCTTGCCCAAGCAGTCGCCCAATGAATTGGCCTCCCACAGGCAGGCTAAA
>NZ_AJTS01000039.1 GCF_000275725.1 Vreelandella stevensii S18214
AACGAATCCATGACGTGCTGATGTTCATGGCACTTTGCCGGGGGTTGCTTCGCTGTCACGCCAGAATGCGATGAACTTAAAAAAACGCCCGCTGGGGGAAGCGGGCGCTTGGCGTGCTAACGGGGATGGTGGCCCCAGGCTGCTTAACGTAAGCCCAGCAGCGAAAGGATGAACAACACCACGACAACCAGACCCACGATATAGATAATGCTACGCATAACGGCACTCCTTGCTTTAGCGTTTCATGAAAATCAAAGGGTTGCTTCTCCCTTAACAGGCCCTTCTAGCGTAGCAGCCTTTTTTGATGTTTGCGTAATTTCGTGAACAGCCTGCCCAGCAATGCCGACCCACGGGTCAACGATGCGCTTAGCCGCCCGTTCGTCGACACCCCCAGCGGGCGCATGCTCTACTCTACGGGTACGAGCCATCTGCTCTCGGCGGCCCTCCCCCGGCGGCCAGTTCCAGCAGCAGTTGAATGGGCTGGTGGCGGGCCTGTTGGAGGAAGGCGAGGCCGCCGAACCGTAATCGGCTACGTTGGAGAGTTGCCCAATTTGCTGCGGATAAAATCACTGTGGCTGACGTGCAGGAGGTCGGCCAGGCGGCGAATGCGGTGCTCTTCCAGCGGGTCCAGCGCGCCATCGGCCCAGGCCACCTGCCACATCATGGCCACTACTTCCAGGCGCTGCTCATAGCCGTAGTGCTGTTTGATCAAGCTGATGAACTGGTAGTGGTCCACGGCGTCGTCCACTTCTGCCTCCGCCAGGCGCATCAGTTCGGCCACTGCCTGCTCATCGAGGCGATAGCGCGTCATCAGCATGCGCTGCATGGCGGCGCGCTCGGCCTCGCTCTGTTCATAGTCGGCCCGCATCACTTCGCATAATAGCGCAGCACAGGCGAGTTCCAGGGTCAGGGCCTGATCGTCGCGCTGCTCCGGGGCCGACAGCGTCCGCTGAAAGAAGCTTTGAATCGCGTCCAGCACGGCAATTACTCCTTGCGTTTGGCCAACTGCTCTTTGAGCTGTTTGGGCACCTGCTTGATGATAAGACGGTCCTGCGCGGCATCGTACTCGATGCTGGAACCCAGCAGGTGCGAATCGAAGCTGATCGACACCCCACCCGCTCGGCCGGTAAACCGGCGGAACTGGTTGATGGTGCGCTTGTCCGGCGGAATCTCCGGAGAGAGGCCGTAATCGGCGTTGCGGATATGGTCGTAAAACGCCTGTGGCTGCTTCTCGTCCACCAGCTCGGAAAGCGCTTCCAGCGTCATGGGTTCGCCACGGCGCAGCTGCTCGTTGGCGTAATCCACCAGGGTGTCGGTTTTTTCACGGCTGGCGTCGTCGTCCAGGTCTTCTTTTTCGACGTAGTCGCTGAAGGCCTTGAGCAGGGTGCGGGTTTCTGCCGGGGCATCGATGCCCTCTTCCATGCCCAGCAGCGCCACCAGCCCATCGGAGAGCTTTTTGGCACCACGGTCCTTGAGGAACGAGACGTACTGCGTCGTGGCATCCGCCCGTTGCCACTGGGTGAGGTTCACCCGGGCCGCCAGCGTCAGCTGGCTGGCGTTCAACTGAGCGGCTGGCACGGCCTGATGGGCCTCATTGAAGCCGATCCCTTCCCGCTGATGGATCAAGCCGAAGAACAGGGTATCCGTATCCCCCTGACGAAGGTGCGCCGTCACCAGATAACCACTGACCGACAGCTGCTCCTGCAGCGTTTGCGCAAGGCGCTCGGCCAGGGCGTTGGCCAGCTCGGCAAAACCTTGTTCGGTGCCCGAAGGGTCGGCCGCCAGATAGGCGCTCAGCCAGGCCACCAGAGGCCCGGCCTGCTCCCCCTGCTCGGCAAACCGCCCCCACCCCTTGGCCTTGGTGTTGTAGGTATCGTTGAGGGTGTTGACCAGGCTGGCCATGACGGGGTTGTCGGCCTCGGCGGGTGCCGGGGGCGGCGTCACGGTCAGGCGCTCGCCATCCAACGAGGGCTCCAGGCGGTGCACGGCACTTTGCAGTAGCGGCATAAGCAGGCGTTACCTTTGCAGAAAAACGTGAAACGTCAGGGCTTCAGCCGGTATCCGGTGCGGAAAATCCAGGCAATGGTGGCCAGACTGACGGCTAAAAAGAACAGGATCATCGCAATACTGGCGCCCACACTGACATCACTGATGCCATAAAAGCTCCAGCGAAACCCGCTCACCAGGTACACCACGGGGTTGGCCAGGGTCACGGTTTGCCAGAACGGAGGCAGCATATCGATGGAGTAGAAACTGCCGCCCAGAAACGTCAGCGGCGTAATCACCAGCAGCGGCACCAGCTGCAGTTTATCGAACCCGTCGGCCCAGATACCGATGATGAACCCCAGCAGGCTGAACGTGACGGCGGTGAGCACCAGGAAGGTGAGCATCCAGAAGGGATGGGCAATCTCCAGCGGCACGAACAAGCCCGAGGTGGCCAGGATGATCAAGCCCAGCAGAATCGATTTGGACGCCGCCGCCCCCACGTAGCCGATGACGATTTCCAGATACGACACCGGGGCCGACAATATCTCGTAAATACTGCCGGAGAATTTGGGAAAGAAGATGCCGAAGGAGGCGTTGGAGACGCTCTGGGTGAGCAGCATCAGCATGATCAGGCCCGGTACGATGAAGGCACCATAGCTCACCCCGCCGATCTCGCTGATGCGCGAACCAATCGCAGCCCCGAAGACCACGAAGTAGAGCGACGTGGAGATGACCGGCGAGACGATGCTCTGGAGCAGGGTTCGCCGAGTACGCGCCATTTCTGCCATGTAGATGGCCCGAATGGGATAGAGGTTCATGCGCGCTCCTTGACCAGATCCACGAAGATGTCCTCCAGAGAGCTCTGCCGAGTGTGCAGGTCCTTGTAGGTAATGCCCTCTTTTTCCAGCTGCGCCAGCAGTGACGAAATGCTGCGCCCCTCGGCCTGATGCTCTTCCTGGCGACCATCGTAGGTGTACACCAGCTCGTGCCCGTCGGCCGCCAGGCTCAGTGCTTCATTGGCCAGTGCTTCCGGCAGCGCTTGCAAGGGAGTGTGCAAGTGCAGGGTCAGCTGCTTGCTGCCGAGCTTTTTCATCAGCGCGGCTTTCTCTTCCACCAGCACGATCTGGCCACGATTGATGACCCCGATGCGGTCGGCCATCTCTTCGGCTTCTTCGATGTAGTGGGTAGTAAGGATGATCGTGACGCCGTCATCGCGCAGCCCGCGTACCACTTGCCACATGTCGCGCCGCAGCTCGACATCGACGCCTGCGGTGGGCTCATCCAGAAAGAGAATACGCGGCTCGTGAGACAGCGCCTTGGCAATCAGCACGCGGCGCTTCATGCCCCCCGAGAGGGTCATCAGCCGATTATGGCGCTTGTCCCAGAGGGCGAGTGACTTGAGCACCTTTTCGATATGCGCCGGGTTCGGTGCCTTGCCGAACAGGCCTCGGCTAAAGCTGACGGTGTTCCAGACGGTTTCGAAGGCTTCGTTGGTGAGTTCCTGGGGCACCAGGCCGATACGCTCGCGGGCTTGCCGATAGTGGCGAACGCTATCGAAGCCATCCACCAACACACGGCCTTCACTGGGATTCACCAGCCCGCATACCACGCTGATCAAGGTGGTCTTGCCGGCGCCGTTGGGGCCTAACAGGGCAAAGATTTCACCGCGTGCAATGGTCAGGTCGACACGGCTAAGCGCTTGAAAGCCCCCTGCGTAGGTTTTGTTCAGGCCTTCGATGGCAATGATTGGGTCGTTCAAGGCGTGCTGCTCCTTAAAGCTTGGCCATCATTGGCCAAAAAGGATTTATCCGCACCCGGTTGACATGCCGTGCTGGCAAACAACTCGGGCCTCTTGACGCTCAGTTGCGCCGGAGAAACGTCCCAACAATATTCGCTTGACCTCGCCGTGCGGCATGTACCGCGTAATGTCGGGGTCATCAAGCCTTGCCAGGACATTCCGCGCAGCATTGACATCCGCCTGGATCACGTCCCCGTTTGCACGGTAAAACTTGTCGCCACGGCGCTCACCTTCCAGGCGTCCCGTGATCGAGTCCATTTGCGACGTATAGGCGGCGTTCACGATGTCGTGACGGGTGCCACGCTGCTGCGATACTTCGTCGAGCGCCTGGGCCAGCACCCCCTTGGCCCAGTGGCTCATGCGGCGGTTGTAATCCCGCCACTGTACCTTGCCCGCGATGGGCTGAGTCAGGTCTTCCGAAGCGAGAAGCGCCGCCTCGTCCATGATGGTATGAGCCGCCTGATAGGCGATGGTGCGAAGGTGCTGCTGGGTGCGCTGGCGGCGAGCCACTTGCTTCTTCTTACCCAGATTATTGGCGCGGATGCGTTCGGCCTTGGCGATCCGTCCTGCCGCCCGATGCTTCTTTTCCAGGGCGTGCAGGCAATTGCGCGCCTTGCCAGTGGCGGATACCTGATGGCTGTACGCAGTGAGCACTTGACCGAACGACTCGCCATGATGCTGGCCTTGCGAGTCAGTGAAGGCCTCCGTGTAGCCCTTATCGACACCCATTACCTTGTCCCCATGAGGCCGCCCTGGCGGTTTCTCGTAGGCATAATGGATCTCGACCTTTCCCTCCCGAACGATGACGCGCAGATTCTTCTTTTCCAGGCTGACGTTCTTGCCTGACGTCGTGGTGTATAGCGTGATGCTGCCGCCCACCTTTTTGGACAGATGCAATGTAATAACCAGTTGGCCGTCGATGATTCGCTCACTGTGCTTGTCGGAACGGACGACGAACTGGTTACTACACTGGCTTTTGCCATGCCTGAAATGTTTGCGCATCATGCGATGCAGATAGGTATCTTCTAGCCATTTGTCCTGTTTCAGCAGCGTGTAGAGGCGTTTGCGTTCGGTTTCGTCCGTGGTGCGTGCGGCCACGGCCCGGCGCACCTTGTGCTTGGCAGCCGCCTTGTAGGTCAGGATGTCGTTGATCACATCCTTAGTGGATTCGGCGCGAACCGTGCCATCCAGTGGCAAGTCTGTATGCCAGCCACCCTGGGTTATTTCCTTGCGAACGGCGCTGGCGCTCTTGCCAACGGTACCAAGGGCACCGTACCGGCGCCAAAGGTCGGCCCGAATGAACCCCATCGTCCGGCACATCGCCAGCAAACGCGAAAGATCCGGACTCGTTGCATGAAGAATGCGTGTGACGGTGGTCATAACACTTCCTCTCTCGGCTCCCTGGCCGCGGGATAGTCTCCTTACATCGCGGGACAGCTCAGAACCAGCGCAGCGCGATGCCAATGGCACCGCGACATGGCTGCCGCGATGCATGACGGCCTTTAAAAGGTATTAAGTGCGGCTGGTGATTTCGAGCAAGTGATAGCCAAACTGAGTTTGAACCGGCCCGTGAACCTTGTTGAGTTCACCGCTGAAAACAACTTTGTCGAATTCCGGCACCATTTGGCCGGGGCCAAAGCTGCCCAGGTCGCCGCCCTGACGGCCAGAGGGGCAGCTGGAGTGCTGCTTGGCCACGTCGGCAAAGTCACGGCCGTTTTCGATCTCTTGTTTCAGTGCGTTGCACTGCTCTTCACTGCTTACCAGAATATGACGTGCGCTAGCGCGGGCCATGGTCAACTCCTTAATATTCAACCTGATAACGGTTCAACCCAAAACGGCGGGTCAGTTTATCACGCCGCTGTCGTGTAATGCTTCACCTACGCGGGTCAACGCCTGCTCGTGGGCACTCAGCGCCAGCGGGCCACGGCTACAGGCCACGATGACCCAGTGCTGCGCAGGTGCACCATCGCGGGTAGCAATGCCCGCATCGCAGCTGCGACGGTGCTGGGTGCCGGTCTTGTGAGCAAACGTCACCTCGCGGCCCATGCCACGCTTGAGCCGCTGTTCGCCAGAGCGGGTGCGCTGCATGACCTCCAGCAGGGTTTGCCGCTGCTCGCGGTCGAGGTCGTCCATGCCTCCGTGATGCAGGCTGGCCAGCAGGTCGCCATAGGCACGCAGCGTACCGACGTTTTCACCACTGGCTTCGTAGGCATCGAAGGCGCTGTCGTAGTCTGGCTGCGCGAAACTGCTGGACGATACCCCGAGCGTCCGGGCCAGCGCCGCAGGCCGCTGGCCAAGCCCATGCTGGCGAAGCGACATGAAATCGAGCCCGCCCAGCTGGCGGGCCTGCGGGTGCAGCTGGCCGTACACGCCCTGGCGCACACCCACCAGCAGGCTGATGGGCCCCAACTGCTCGGGGTGCCCGCCGCTGGCCGCAACCATGGCCCGAGCACGGGCGTTGACGTCGGCAAGCCCCACGCGGTTGATCAGCATGTCCGTGGCCGTGTTATCGCTGACCGTCACCATCTGTTCCAGCAGGTAGCGGATGGAAATGGGCGTGCCAGGGTCGTGCCAGTTGACCGGCCCGGCGCCATCCACGAAGTCGCTGCGCGAGAGCGTGATCCGTTCATCCAGCGACAGCGTGCCCGCCTGGCGCTGCGCCAATACTTCAGCGGCCACTGGGACTTTCACCAACGACGCAAGATACCAGGGGCCATCGGCACGCCATGAGTACGCTTCGCCGCTCGTCAGCTGTTGCACGTAGACGCCCAGCTCGCCACCGAATGCCTCTTCGATGGCCGCGATCCGGGCATCCAGGCGGCCCTGCCAAGGGCTCTGCTTGTCGACTTCGTAGTACCAGTTCGTCTCATAACCATGCGCCTGCCCGTGAGTCTCTGCCAGAACGATCGGCCCCATCGGCAGCAGCACGCCCAGCACCATACTCAACCACCAGCGTTTGAAACGTCTCAAACCTTGCCTCCCCATCTACGGCTTACCGTTGCTCTGCCTATTCTCGTACAGGCTATTTATGTCGAGCCACCCAGCGGGTCAGCCCTATCCACAAGGCGGCCCCCAGAATCAACAGCCCGCCCACGCCGAGCACCTGTGGATAAGAGAGGACATTTTCGGCCCCCAGCAAAAAGCGCAGCACCAGAAAAATCATCACGATGTGAAATATGAAGGCCTTGAGGGCATCGCTGCCCACCACGGTCAGCGGCAGCAGCACCTTGGCTGCCATGGCGCCACCGGCCAATGCCAGGCCCAGTAGCACCAGCGCTCCTCCCACACTGAACAGCATGAACTGCAGCCCTGGCGGGTGCTTGCCCGCATTGTTGGCAATCGCCAGCATGGCGGCATCGACATCTCCAGCGCTGATGGCCAGGCCATAAAAACCGGCCACCATCAGCACCCCTACCACGACCAATACGCCGACCAAACGGCGGCGCAGCGCCACATCGAAGTAGCAGCGCAGCAGGGCCTCACCCATCAGCAACCCCGCCAGCACCAGCGGTGCCCGGCTCAGTTGGCCCCAGGTGTAGTGGTCTTCATGATCCACCAACAGCGCCTTGAGAATATCGTTTCCACCGAAGCTCAGCCCTTGAAGCCAGGCCGAGAGCGCGGTCAGCCCCACAATGGCACCGAGTCGTGCCCACAGAGGCGTTCGTGCCCACAGAGGAAGCACCAGCGGCACCCATAACAGGGCAATGGCATAAAACCCGAGGATTTCGACCCAGATGGCAAAGCGGCCATACAGCAGGGTATCGACGATGTCGGCAGGAGAGTAGTAAGGCAGCATCTCGACGATGGTCAGGGCCTTGTACCAGAACCACACTTCCAGGGCGCGCACCCAGAGCTTCAGGCGCCTTTTGGGCCAATCCTCGCTTTGGGTGTGGGACAAAAAGGCCACCGCCAGGGCAATACCGAACACCAGAATGAACAGCGACGATGAAAACTTGGTGATGAAGTGAACGGGGACCATGCCCCAGTCCGGTACGTTGCGTATGCCGACCAAACCACTCACCGCATGGCTGACGATCATCAGCCCAATGGCGATACCTCGTGCGAGGTCGATGGCTTCGATACGCCCTTCGGCGCGAGGCAGCTGGGGAAGCTCTTTCCAATTCAACACGTTGGGCACATCCTTGTGATCGTGGTCAGGGTCATAGCGAAGGGATTTTGTGAAGATGCGTCTTTTACCATAGCGCATTCACGCGCATTTCCCTTCCACGCTTTGCCCCTATGACACGATAGCCCCTATGACACGATAGCCCCTATGACACGTTCGCCCCATGACACGATAGCCCAAACGCAACAGCGCCCCGCAATTGGCGGGGCGCTGCGTGGCTCATCCTTGAGCCGAAGTAGAAGTTACTCCCTTAAGCGGCCGTGGGATTACCAGCCAGAATCATCTTCCTCTTCAGTCTCCCACTGATCCTGCTCTTCTTCTTCCTCTTCATAAGTGAATTCTTGCTCTTCCTCTTCGTACTCGGTGGTCACACCGTCGTTGGTGGCACCGTGCTCTTGATCAGCATCGAAAGAGTTGAATGAGCCTTGATCGTCCTGCATGGTTTCTTCCTGCGGCGCAGTGGGGTGCTCTTCATGCTCCTCCATTGCGAATGCCAGCGGGCTGGCTACCAGGCCAAATGATACACCCAGAATACCGAGTTTCTTCAGAGCTTCCTTTTTCATGGTCGTGCCTCCTAATGGCGTTTCTTTCGTTCAGTTCGGCGTGTTACACATCTAACAACGTTTCATCTTCACGATCGATAAGAGCGGCGTGTCGTCCTGACATTCATGCTTGCCGTTCTTGCCTAGAACATTGCACCCCCCATGCCAGCCTGCGCCAGAAAATTTTTAAATCACTAAATTTCAGTGGTTTATAAAAATTTTCCGCATGCCAACGCGTATCTTCTATAACATTTAATTAGTTTTTTATTGTTTACCTCTGGCACATGGGCCCCTGATGCTCACGCCCCGCTGTAACACTGCTCACTTTACCTTGCCGATGAGCAGCCCGCCAAAGCGTTGGTAGCCGGGGTTGCAAGAGCGGAAAGGTTTATTTTAACCCACCATCACTGCTGGTATCGTTCAGATACCGATCACCGTGAAGAGACTACAAATGCCTACGCAACAAACATCCACGTTTCGTTTGGTTACCCGCAGCGATTTTGATGGGTTGGTATGCGGCGCACTGCTCAAGCATCTGGGGCTGATCGATGAGATCACCTTCGTGCACCCCAAGGACATGCAGGATGGCAAAATCGAGATCGATGCCAACGACATCACCACCAACCTGCCTTATGTGCCCGGCTGCCATCTGGCCTTCGATCATCACCTGAGCGAAACCGTGCGTAACGTCGAGCGGGCCGACAACCACATCATCAATGCCGACGCCCCTTCTGCAGCGCGCGTCGTGTGGGAGTACTACGGTGGCCACGAGGCCTTCCCTGCCCGCTGGGACGACATGATGGAGGCGGTCGATAAAGGTGATTCGGCACAGTTCGATCGCGACGAGATTCTCGACCCGCAAGGCTGGGTGCTGCTGAACTTCATCATGGACGCGCGCACGGGGCTGGGACGCTTCCGCGACTTCCGTATTTCCAACTACCAGTTGATGATGAAGCTGATCGATTACTGCCGTGAGCACACCATCGACGAAATCCTGGCCCTGGAAGACGTCCACGAGCGCACCGCGCTGTACCGTGAACACGCGCAACTGGCCAAACAGCAGATCGAACGCTGCGCCAGCGTACACGGCAATCTGGTGGTCCTGGACCTGCGCCACGAAGAGACCATCTATGCCACCAACCGCTTCGTGATCTACGCCATGTACCCCGAGTGCAACATCTCGATCCATGTGATGTGGGGCCTCAAGCAGCAGAACACCGTGCTGGCCATTGGCAAGTCGATCCTCAACCGCTCCAGCAACACCAATGTGGGCGAGCTGTGCTTGAGCTACGGCGGCGGCGGCCACCTGAATGCGGGCACCTGCCAGGTCGATAATGACCAGGCGGAAAGCGCGCTGGCGGAGATTGTTGAGAAGATCAATGCCGATGGGTAATGGGCATCTGGCCTGATACCCATCCTGTTGCCCCCTCGGCATCTACCGCTTTACTTCGCCCCTTAGCGCCCTATCCGCAAGGGGCGAAGCATTGGCGGACCAGGCTCAATACCCCATCACGCTCGGCAGCCAGGTCGCCAGTCCAGGCACGGCGATCAACAGCAGGATCGTGGCCAGGATGGGCAGCAGGAACGGCAATACGGCTTTGACCACCTGGCCGTACCTCAACCGGGTAATGCCGACCATCAGGAACAGCACCGTGCCGAAGGGCGGCGTGATGACGCCCACCGAGAGCGTGATGACCATCACGATACCGAAGTGAACGGGGTCCAGCCCCGCGCTGAGGGCGGCCGGTACGACGATGGGCGTGAAAATCAGAATGCTCTCGATCACCGACATGAAGCAACCGATCAGCAGGAAAAACAGCGCAAAACAGAGCAGCAGCACGATGGTGGGCATATCGATGCTGGCAACCTGGCCTGCCAGCGCCTGGGGGATACCCATGCGGACCAGAATCCAGCCGTAGAAGCTCGATACCGCGATGATCAGCAGAATGACCGCGCTGAACATCAGGGTTCT
Organism: Vreelandella stevensii S18214; assembly: GCF_000275725.1. Classification (GTDB taxonomy): domain Bacteria; phylum Pseudomonadota; class Gammaproteobacteria; order Pseudomonadales; family Halomonadaceae; genus Vreelandella; species Vreelandella stevensii. The sequence goes on from NZ_AJTS01000039.1 coordinate 10,425, forward strand.
ACGAAACGCATGGAATAAATCTCGCCCGTTCAAGTCACGGTAGATCACCCCGCCCAGGATCACCGCGTACAGCGAGGCAATCGCACCCGCTTCCGTGGGGGTGAAAAAGCCTCCCCAAATACCGCCCACGATAATGGCGGGCATCATCAGGGGCAGGATGGCCCGTTTGCCCGTGCGCACGACTTCGCAGGCATCGAACGCGGTCGGTGTGGGCATCACCACCCGGCCAGTCATGCCCAGCACCACCGTCATGCCCATCAGTAACAGCGCCATCAGGATGCCCGGCAGCAACCCCGCCATGAACAGCCCGCCGATACTGACATTGGCCAGCCAGCCATACACCACCAGCGCAATGCTGGGCGGCAGGATGGGGCCAATGACGCTGGACGCCGCCGTAATACCGGTGGAATAACCCAGCTCGTAGCCGCGCTCCTTCATGGCCTTGATTTCAATGCTGCCAAGCCCGGCGGCATCGGCGACGGCGGTGCCCGACATGGTGGCAAAAATCGAGCTGGCCACGACGTTGGCATGCCCCAGCCCACCTTTGGTGAACCCCACCAGCGCCGAGGCGAAGTCGAAGATACGGGTGGTCGTGGAGCCCACGTTCATGATGTTGGCCGCCAGAATGAACAGCGGGATGGCCAACAGCGTGAAGTTGTTGAGGGTTTGCACCATGCGCAGCGGCAGTAGCTCCACCGGCAGGCCCCCCGCCCCGGTTACCGCCAGGGCAATGAACGAGGTCACGCCAATGGCCACCACCACGGGCAACCCAATGGCCATCAGGGCCAGCAAGCCCCCTACGAATACGAGCAATTCCATCATGGCTGCGTAGGCTCCTCTTCACGGGGCGCTGCCAACCAGGCCACGGGGCCACGCAGGGTCTGCCACGCGGCGATCAGCGCCATGCCCGAGAAACTGAGCAATACGCCGTAATAGAGAAAACTGAAGCTGATACTCAGCGATACGGTCTTATTGTTGGCACTCATGTCGGACATGATCCAGGCGCCCCAGGCCGCCAGCACGAAAAATCCGCAGGAGATCATGGCCGTCAAGCGGTACTGAAGATGCCTGCCCACGTTGGAGAGCCGGTGACTGAACAGGTCCACGACCAGATGCTCACTACGCACCCACGCCGAAATGGAGCCAAAGCCAATCGCATAAATGGCCAGCAGCGACGCGACTTCTTCTGTCCAGGGCATTCCCAGCCCCAGCAGGTCACGAGCCACCACGGCGGCCACCAGCAGCAACAGAATGGCCACCATCAAGGTCACGCCCACCACATCGCACAGGCGCGTAATGACACGCAGCACACTTTGGGCAGCTCTATCCAGCCCCTGCACGGGTGCCGCTTTCTCTTCCGAGGGAGCATTCATCGATAATTTCCTGAGGTGATCTCGCAATCCACGGCCACGGTGGTGTCGGGCACCCCCGTGGCTGAACCCAACGCGTTGGCGCTAGCGCGTCATTCGCCCTGATGCCCGAGGGCGTCCTCGCTCACGCCATCGGCCATGTCGGCCATGACCCGCTCGATGGCAGGCAACGCAGCGGTTCTGAACGCTTCGATATCCGGTTCGATGATGGTCATGCCCTGCTCTTCCAGCGCGCCGAGGTAGTACTCGTCCAGCTCGCGCTCACGCTCGGAGCCATGGGCTCGCGCCACGTGAATGGCCTCTTCGATCAGCGCTTGATCGTCTTCTTCCAGGCCGTTCCACCACCGCGAACTGGCCACCCAGTTCCACGGGAACTGCACGTGGCTGGTCAGAATGATGTGGTCCTGCACTTCCCATAAGCGCCGGGTATATGGCGAAGAGAGCGAGTTTTCATGGCCGTCTACCTGGCGCGTCTGCATGGCCAGATAGATCTCCGGAGCAGGCACGTTGACCACCTGAGCACCGATCTCTTCCCACACCGTTAGCCACACCGGCAACGAGGGCAGACGCATGCGGAAACCGCGCAAGTCTTCAGGGGTTTCGATGGCCTTGTTGGCGGTCATGTGGCGCGGCCCACGATGCTGAGTGCCAAAGTACTTGAGCCCGCCCTGGTTTTCGGCCTGCTCGATTAACGCCTGCCCAGAGGGGCTCTCCATGTACGCATCCACCTCTTCCCAAGTGGCAAACACGAATGGCACGGTAATGGCGTCGTACTCAGGCGCATACTGCTGGCGCCAATTCCCGCCGGTAATGGAAAGCTGGGTTTGCCCCAGATTGAGCAATTCCAGAATGGCATCCTCGCCTCCCAGCGAGCCCGCTAGGAAAGGGCGAACGTTGAAGCGGCCCGGCGCCTGCTCTTCCAGGTACTCCGCAAAGCGCTCCACGGCGGCGCTTTCGGAACCGCCTTCGCTCATGGTGTTGTTGACTTGGATTTCAATCGGGTTAGCCAGAACGAACGGGGCTGTCGTCAGCATGCCCAGGGTCGCCAGCGTGGCAAGCAGTTGTTTCCGCATGGGAAGGCTCTCTACGGTTGTCGTTATTGGGTGTGGTGCTGATTCGATCTTGAAACAAGCCGCCAAACGGCTCAAATCGGCGTTCGAGAAGGCAGGCTTCGTCAATGACGATGGCTGTAATCGCCCTGAGAATGGCACCTTTTTCAGGGATACTGCGAAAGGCTGCGACTAAAGATGGATACTCAAGGGCTCGGGTTCGTTACCCAATGGCGCTTCCCCCGAGAGGTTCCATCACAATGCAGTATGGGAGTATTCTCCATGCACGAAACCGAGCAGGTCGTGTTCATCACCGGTGCGACGTCCGGCATCGGGCTGGCATGCGCGCATCTTTTTGCCGACGCGGGTTGGGCACTGGTACTGACCGGGCGGCGCCAGGACCGCCTGGCGCAGCTGCAGGCCACCTTCGAACAGCGCGTGCCTACCCATACGGCGGCTTTGGACGTCAGCGACGCCGAGGCGGTGGCCGAAGTCGTGGCGGCCTTGCCCGAGCGTTTTCAGCGCGTGCATACGCTGATCAACAATGCCGGGCTGGCGCTGGGCAAGGACCCGGCGCCGCAAGCATCGCTGGAAGACTGGCATCGCATGATCGACACCAATATCAAGGGGCTGGTCAACGTCACCAAGCACCTGCTGCCGCTGCTGAGCGCTTCCACCCCAGGGGCCACGATCATCAACCTGGGCTCCATTGCTGCCAATACGCCCTACCCGGGCGGCCATGTTTACGGCGCCACCAAGGCCTTCGTGGAGCAGTTCAGCTATAACCTGCGCTGTGACGTGGGCCCGCTGGGCATTCGCGTCACGGACCTGGCCCCCGGCATGACGGCCAGCGAGTTCACCCTGGTGCGCATGAAGGGCGACCAGGGCGTCGCAGACCGCTACTACGAAGGCACCCAGCCGCTCCAGCCAGAAGACGTGGCCGCGCAGGCGCTGCATGTGGCCTCCCTGCCTGCCCACGTCAACATCACCCGCCTGGAAGTCATGCCCGTGTGTCAGCAGTGGTCAGCGCCGACCATTTTGCGCCACCAGACGTAAGCGTTGGCCCGGCGACTTACGCCGGGCCATTCGGCATCCGCGCCTCACGACATCAACCTGACGTCCAGGCGTCATACAAACGCAACACCTTGCTCTCACTCTAGATCGTCGCCACACATGACGGATGAGAGCCATGAACCAATCGCGCATTCGCCTGGCAGGCGTCTCCAAGCACTGGGGCGCGACCACGGCAGTCAACGACATTTCCTTCGATATTCAGCCCGGGCAGTTCGTCATTCTGCTGGGGCCGTCAGGCTGTGGAAAATCCACCACCCTGCGCATGCTGGCGGGGCTGGACGACGCCAGCAGTGGCCGCATCCATATCGGCGAACGGGACGTGACCCACCTGCCGCCCGGCGACCGTGGGCTGAGCATGGTGTTTCAGTCCTATGCGCTATTTCCGCACTTGAGCGTGGCCGACAATATCGTCTTTGGCCTGCGCAGCCGCAAGGTAGCGAAGGCAGAACGGCAGCAGCGCCTGGCCCAGGTGGCCGAGCTGGTGGACCTGACGGATTACCTGCACCGCAAACCGGCACAGCTTTCCGGCGGCCAGCGCCAGCGGGTGGCGTTGGCGCGCGCCATCATTTCCGAACACCCCATCTGTTTGATGGACGAGCCGCTGTCCAACCTGGATGCGCGGCTGCGCAGCGATATGCGCAGGGAGATCAAAGCCCTGCAATCACGACTCGATATGACGGTGGTTTACGTCACTCACGACCAGGTAGAGGCCATGAGCATGGGAGACCGTGTGATCTTGATGCAACAAGGACATATCGTGCAGGACGGCACACCCGACGAGCTTTATAACCAGCCCACCAGCGCCTTCGCCGCCAGCTTCATCGGCAGCCCGGCCATGAACCTGCTGCCGCTGGTGGCCGGGGCACAGGGAGCGGTGATCGAAGGCGAACCCACCACCCCCGTTGCCCCGTTGCCCGCCGCGGGCGGCCAGTTGGGCATTCGCCCCGAGGATATCGAACTGCGCGAGGCCTCGGCGGCTGGCCTGCCCGGCCAGGTGGAAAGCGAAGAGTATCTGGGCGCCGACACCATTGCCCATGTGAGCGTCGGGCAGCACACCCTGCGTGTGCGGCTGGGCGGCAAACACAGCCTGACGGGCCAGCCCTGCCGACTGTTCTGGTCGGCAGACAAGGCCCACCTGTTCGACCCCTCCGGCACACGCCGGGACGACCTGTCGGCGCTGGAACTCACGCCGTATCGCACCATTCCGCGCCCGCCGACGGTGGGCTCTTTTCAGCACTGAGTTTGCTCACCACCCCACAACCCTTGCGACATCACCCACTCTTTGAGGAGTCAGCCATGCGAGTTTCTCATCCCTTGATGTCCGGCGCCCTGCTTGCCAGCGCACTGGGCGCCGCTCAGGTTCAGGCGGATACCATCGATTTGACGATGTACTACCCGGTGTCGGTGGGGGGCGCACTGACCGACGTGATCGATGGCCTGGTGGCTGAATTCGAAAGCGAATATCCGGACATCAACGTGGAAGCCATCTACGCAGGCAACTACGACGACACCCGCGTGCGCGCCATGTCCGCCATGGAAGCCGGGGATGCACCTCAGCTCTCGGTGCTGTTCTCCATCGATCTGTACGAGCTGATCGAGCAGAACGCCATCGTGGCCTTTGATGACCTCATCGACACCGAGGAAGAGCAAGCGTGGCTGGATAGCTTCTACCCCGGCCTGATGGAGAACGGTCAGTTGGATGGCAAGACCTACGGCATTCCCTTCCAGCGCTCCACCATCGTGCTGTTCTGGAACAAGGACGCCTTTGCAGCCGCTGGCCTGGACCCGGAAACGCCGCCGGAAAACTGGGAAGAGATGGCCGAGATGGCCTCCACCGTGCGCGAAGGCTCGAACGGTGAACAGTGGGGCGTGATGGTGCCGTCCACCGGCTACCCCTACTGGATGTTCCAGGCCTTTGCCTTCCAGAACGGCCATCGTCTGATGAACGACGATGGCACCGAGGTCTATTTTGACGACCCGGCCGCCATCGAAGCCCTCGAATACTGGGTGTCGCTGGCCACCGAGCACGACGCCATGCCCAGTGGCACAATCGAGTGGGGCACCCTGCGCCAGAACTTCCTCGAGCAGTCCACCGCCATGATGTGGCACACCACGGGTAACCTGACCGCGGTACGCAACGAGGCCAATTTCGAGTTTGGCGTCGCCATGCTGCCCATGAAGACCCAGCACGGCAGCCCCACCGGTGGCGGCAACTTCTACATCTTCGAGGATGCCAGTGAAGAGGAGCAGCGCGCAGCGATGACCTTCATCCGCTGGATGACCGCCCCCGAGCGTGCCGCCGCCTGGTCCATCGAAACCGGCTACATGGGCGTCAGCCCCGCCGCCTATGACACCGAGGCATTGCAGCATTACGTGGAAGAATTCGCCCCTGCCGCCGTGGCTCGGGACCAGCTCGAACACGGCACTGCCGAACTCTCTACCTACCAGGGTGGCCGCGTGCGCCGTGCCCTGGATAACGCCGTGCAAGCCGCACTGACAGGGCAAATGAGCCCTGCCGACGCGCTGAGCCAGGCCCAGCGTGAGGCCGATGCGGCGCTGCGTCGCTATGCCCGGTAAGTGCCGATAGGCGGACGTTTCCATGCTCGCCGGGGTTCGCCCCGGCTTTTTCTCATCACGGCGGCCCCATGAACCTGAACGCCCATCGAACGATGCAGCTTTACGGCGCCCTGCTGCTTCTGCCCGCGGCGCTGCTGCTTACAGCTTTTGCCTACTTGCCCACCATCACCACCGTGATCAACAGCCTTTTTTTGCCCGGCTTTCGCGGCGAGCCCGCCGCCTTCGTCGGGCTCGACAACTATCGCGTGCTGATGGACGACCCGACGTTCTGGAAAGTCGCCCGCAACAACCTGCTGTACGCGCTGGGCACGGTTCCCACTTCCATGGCGCTGGCACTGGGCATGGCGCTGCTGGTCAATGCCCGCCTGCCCGGGCGCGGGCTGGTACGCATGGCCTATTTCACGCCCACCATTCTGCCCATGATCGCCGCCGCCAATATCTGGATGTTTTTCTACGCCCCGCAGATAGGGCTATTCAACAAGCTGCTCGGCGCCCTGGGGTTTGCCGGGGTGAACTGGCTGGGCGACCCCGGCGTGGCACTGGGGTCGGTCATCGTCATGTCGGTGTGGAAAGAAGCGGGCTTTTTCATGATCTTCTACCTGGCCGCGCTACAGGCCATCCCCCCGGAGCTCAAGGAAGCCGCTGACCTGGAGGGCACGAGCCGCTGGAGCTTCTTTTGGCGAGTGACGTTTCCCCTGCTGATGCCCACCACGCTGTTCGTACTGATCAACGCGCTGATCAATGCGGTGCGGGTGGTCGACCACCTGTTCATTCTGACCAAGGGCGGGCCCAATAACGCCACCAACCTGCTGCTGTATTACGTCTACGAGAACGCCTTCTCGTTCTTCGACCGCACCATGGCGGCCACCATCACCGTGGTCATTCTGCTGGTGTTGGCGGTGGTGGCCACGCTGAAGTTCACGATTCTGGACCGCAGGACGCACTACCAATGAGTACCTCCTCTTTTCCGGTGTCGCCACGGCGCACCCTGGCGCTGCCCCGCCTGGAAACCCTGGCGGCCTGGCTGCTGGCCGTGATCTGGATCTTTCCGCTGCTTTACGCGGTGTGGGCCGCGATTCACCCGCCCGCCTACATGGTACGTTTCGACCTGCTGGCGCCTTTGACGCTGGACAACTTCACAAACGCCTGGGCCCAGGCCCCCTTTGCGCGTTACTACCTGAACACCTTCGCGCTGGTGACCGGCGTGGTACTGGCCCAGTTCGTGGTCTGCACGCTGGCCGCCTTTGCCTTTGCCCGCTTTCCGATCCCCGGCAAGAACCTGCTGTTCATGCTGGTACTGATTCAGCTGTTCGTGTTTCCCGAAGTGCTGATCGTCGAAAACTACCGTATCGCCAGCGAGCTGGGGCTGATCAATACCATCACCGGCATTGGCCTGCCCTACGTGGCCAGCGCCTTCGGCATTTTCCTGCTGCGTCAGACCTTCAAGACCATCCCCCGAGAGCTGGAGGACGCCGCCCGTATCGAGGGCTGTGGCTGGCTGGAAATTCTGTGGAAGGTCTACGTGCCGCTGGCCAAGCCCACCTATCTGGCCTACGGGCTGGTGTCGATCAGCCACCACTGGAACAACTTCCTGTGGCCGCTGGTGGTGACCAACTCCGTGGAAAGCCGCCCGCTGACGGTAGGATTGGGCGTGTTCTCCGCGCCAGAAACCGGCGTCAACTGGGCCACCGTCAGCGCTGCCACGCTGCTGAGTATTGCGCCGCTGCTGGTGGCTTTTCTGCTGTTCCAGCGCCAGTTCGTGCAGTCGTTTTTACGGGCGGGGATTCGCTAACCCAACTCACTCGGGTTTTCGTGCGACAATTCTCCTTCACGCACACGACAAGGAGAGCAGCGATGCACGGCGACCCGGCAGCCCTCAAGGTACTTCAAGAAGTCTTTGGCTTTGAGCGCTTTCGTGGCCCCCAGCAGGCCATCATCGAGCACGTGACGGGCGGCGGAGACGCGCTGGTGCTGATGCCCACCGGCGGCGGCAAATCGCTGTGCTATCAGATCCCGGCGCTGCTGCGCCCCGGCACCGCCATTGTGGTCTCGCCGCTCATCGCGCTGATGCAGGACCAGGTGGCCGCGCTGATCCAGAACGGGGTGCGCGCCGCCTACCTCAACTCCAGCCTCGAGATGCATGAGGCGACGGAGGTGGAGAACCGCCTGCGCGCAGGCGAGCTGGACCTGCTCTACATCGCGCCCGAGCGGCTGGCAACGGCGCGCATGCAGATGCTGCTGGAGCAGACGCGCATTGCGCTGTTCGCCATCGACGAGGCCCACTGCGTTTCCCAATGGGGGCACGATTTCCGCCCCGAGTATCGCCAGCTCTCCCACCTGCATCAGCGCTTTCCTGACGTGCCGCGCATCGCGCTCACCGCCACCGCCGACGTGCCTACCCGGCACGACATCATGGAGCACCTGCAGCTTCAGGAAGCCGCGCTCTACAACAACGGCTTCGACCGCCCCAATATTCGCTACCACATCGCTGAAAATCAGGGCAATGCCAAAGAGCAGTTGCTGAGTTTCATCCGCGAACACCACGACGGCGAAGCGGGCATCGTCTACTGTCTCTCTCGCCGCAAGGTGGAAGAAACCGCCGCCTGGTTGGCGCGTCAGGGGCTCACCGCGCTGCCCTACCATGCCGGGCTGCCCGCCGAGCAGCGCCAGCAGCATCAAACCCGTTTTCTGCGTGAAGATGGCGTGGTGATCGTCGCCACCATTGCCTTCGGCATGGGCATCGACAAACCCGACGTGCGCTTCGTGGCACACCTCAATCTGCCCAAAAGCATCGAAGCCTACTACCAGGAGACCGGCCGCGCCGGACGCGACGGGCTGCCCGCCGATGCCTGGATGGCCTACGGCCTTCAGGACGTGATCACCCTGCGCCAGATGCAGCAGGACTCCAGTGCCGCCGACCAGCAGAAGCGCATCGAACAACAGAAGCTCGATGCCATGCTGGGGCTCTGCGAGATCATCAGCTGCCGCCGTCAGGCGCTGCTCCACTACTTTGGCGATTCGCTAGACGAACCCTGCGGCAACTGCGATAACTGCCTCACCCCACCTGACACCTGGGAGGCCACCGTGGCCGCGCAGAAGGCGCTGTCGTGTGTCTACCGCACCGAACAGCGCTTTGGCGTCACTTATCTGGTGGATGTGCTGCTCGGCAAGCGCAACGAGCGTATCAGCCACTTTGGCCACGACAGCCTGAGCACCTTCGGCATCGGCCAGGAGCTCACCGCCAGCGAGTGGAAAGCGCTGTTTCGTCAGCTGATCGCCAGCGGCTATCTGAGCGTGGACATGGAGGGCCATGGCGCGATCAAGCTCACCGCCAACGCCAGGCCCATACTGCGCGGCGAGCAAAGTCTCACCCTGCGCAAACCCAGCAAGCCTGCGCGGCGCGGAGCCAAAGGGGCATCCGCCGCCAAGGGCCATGGCGTACTGTGGGAAGCGCTGCGCCAGCATCGCAAAGCGCTTGCCGATGCCCAGGGCGTACCCGCCTACGTGATCTTCAACGACGCCACCCTGGCCGAGCTGGTAGCGCAAAAACCGCAAACGCTGCAGGCACTGGGCACCATCTCGGGCATCGGCGCGCGCAAGCTGGCCGATTACGGCGAAGGATTTCTGGCGGTGGTACTGGCGCACCCCAATGAGCCCGAAGCGCCCACCGACATCGGCAATAGCGCCATGGAATCCGCCACGCTGCTGCGCCAGGGGCTAACCCCCGAACAAGTCGCCGAGCAGCGCGGGCTGGCCGCCAACACGGTCTACCGCCATTTGAGCGATGCCATTCAAGGCGGTGAACTGGCCCTGGAAGAGGTGGTCAACCTGGACACAGCGACCCTGGCGCAGATTCACGCCGCCTTCGAGCAGTTTCCAGGCCAGGGGCTGAAAGTCGTATTCGAGGCGCTGGAGGGGCGTATCGATTATTCGATACTGCACTGCGTGCGGGCCTCCATGGCTGCCAAGGGTTAGGCTTTTTACGAAAAGTCGGCGAGCGTAGGCAGTTTTCGTAAAAGCCTAGCGCCATCCTCGCAGATGCTCGCCTTGGGCAATGGCGGCGGCGTCGAACACGCCGGTATCCAGAATCCAGGCGGTGACCAGTGAGGCCGGGGTCACATCAAACGCCGGGTTCCACACCGGTGCATCGCTGGGCGCCCATACCACCTCGCCAAACGCGCCGGCGGCACCGCGCACCTCCGCGCCATCTCGCTGCTCGATGGGAATCGCCGCGCCGGTCGCGCAGACGGGGTCGACCGTGGTGTAAGGGGCCACCACGTAGAACGGTACCTGATGGTAGTGCGCCGCCACCGCCAGCATGTAAGTGCCCACTTTGTTGGCAAAGTCGCCGTTGGCGCAGATGCGATCCGCCCCCACCATCACTTTATCCACCTTGCCCGCCGCCATCAGGCTGGCCGCCATGCTGTCGGTGATCAGCTGGTAGGGAATGCCCAAATCCGCCATTTCCCAAGCGGTCAAGCGGCCGCCCTGGAGCAGCGGGCGGGTCTCATCCACATAGACCTGCAGCTCCACGCCGCGCTGTTTGGCGATGGCCAGCGCGCCAATCGCGGTGCCTACGCCCGCCGTGGCCAGCGCGCCGGTGTTGCAGTGGGTCAGCACCCGGTCGCCGGAGGCCAACAGGTCAGCGCCCCGCTCGGCCATGCGCTGACACAGCGCGCGGTCCTCTTCGAACAGCGCTTGGGCACGCTCGGCCAGGGCATCCGCGCCCTGGGCAAAGCAGGCTTCCATGGCGTCCAGGCAGTACATCAGGTTCACCGCCGTGGGGCGCGTCGCCCGTAAGCGATCACTCACCCACTGCCACTCACTTTGCGGATGGCGAGCCGCATACTGGGCCAGTACGAACGCCGCGCTCAAGCCAATCAACGGCGCCCCGCGAATGGCAAGATGCTTGACGGCGTGCTGCCACGCCTCGGGAGAGTCGCAGCGCACCCACTCTTCGGCCTGGGGGAGCCGGGTCTGGTCCAGGTATTCGAGGGCGTCGGCATGCACTCGTAAACTGCGTGACTGTAACATAACCATGAAGGGCTCCTTGAGGTCTTGAACCGGTGAACTCGGCGCGCGGCTTATCAGGCGCGAAGCTTATCATATAGAATGATGCCCATTGGATGAGACGATGCAGGCCTTATGACTACCTTACACACCGAACTGCTGGACGCCATTGCCTGGGCAGCGCAGCAAGGCTGGACCCCCGCCACCGGCGGCAATTTTTCCGCGCGTACCGAGGCTGGTTACTGGGTCACGGCATCCGGGCGGGATAAAACCCGCATCCAGGCCGATGACCTGCTGCTCTGCGACCTGGAAGGCCGCGTGCTGGAAGGTAGCGGCAAGCCCAGCGCCGAAAGCGATCTGCACGCCGCGCTGTACCGGCTAGACCCGAACATTCACTGCGTGCTGCACACCCACACCGTGGCCAGCACCGTGCTGTCGCGACGCTTTCCCGACGGCATCGAACTGAGCGGTTTCGAGATGCAAAAGGCGTTGGCGGGTAACGCGACGCATGATGCAACGATTCGCCTGCCGGTGGTGCCCAACTCCCAGGACATGGAGGAGCTGGCCAGGCACGTTCGCCAGGGCTGGCCGATGCCTTGGGGCTTTCTCGTGGCGGGACACGGCATCTACGCCGTGGGCGACAGCATTGCCAGCTGCCGCCGCCACCTGGAAGCCATCGAATTCTTACTTGCCTGTGTACTGGAAGAGAGCCGGTGGTCCCAATGAGTCAATCAACCGTTCGCGCTATCGTGACCGATATCGAAGGCACCACCACCGATATCAATTTCGTTCATAAAGTGCTGTTTCCCTACGCCTACGCCAAGCTGCCTGATTTTCTGCGCGAGCACGCAGCCACGCCTGCCGTAGCCGAGCAAATCGACGCCGTACGCAGCGACATGCAGGCCCCTGAGGCCACGCTGGAAGCGGTGATTGCGACACTGCTGCACTGGATCGATACCGACCAGAAAGTGACGCCGCTGAAAGCCCTGCAGGGCATGGTATGGGCCGACGGCTACCAGCGTGGCGACTTCACCGGCCACTTATACGCCGATGTGGCTCCGGCGCTGCGCCAGTGGCAGGCAGAGGGCGTGGCGCTGTACGTGTACTCGTCAGGCTCGGTGCAGGCGCAGAAGCTGCTGTTTGGCTACAGTGACGAGGGAGATTTGACCCCGCTGTTCAGCGGCTACTTCGACACCCATGTTGGCCATAAGCGCGAAGCCGCCTCTTATCAGCGTATCCTCGACACCCTTGACCTGCCGCCCGCATCGGTGCTGTTCTTGTCAGATGTCGTCGAAGAGCTGGATGCCGCTGAACAGGCGGGCATGCAAACCCGGCAGCTGGTACGCGAAGGCACCCAGCCGGGAACACACCACACCTGCGTCGCACGCTTCGACGAGATTGCCGTCTAGCGGCAACGGTTGACCATTGCTTATTTCAGGAGTCATTGATGTCACAACTGAAAGTCTTTGCCGATCAAAACCCTAACGATGCGCTTCTGGATACCACGGACGGCGCGCAAATCGCCGACGAACTGAACCGCGTGGGCGTTCTGTTCGAACGCTGGGCAGCGCCGGGCGAGATTGCCGACGATGCCACCCAGGAAGAGATCCTGGCGCTCTATCAGGAAGATATCGACCGGGTCAAAGCCAAGGGTGGCTACCAGACCGTCGACGTGCTGCACATGGTGCCCACCCACCCGGACAAGGAAGCGATGCGCCAGAAGTTCCTGAACGAGCACCGCCACCATGAAGATGAAGTTCGCTTCTTCGTCAAAGGCCAGGGGCTGTTCTGCCTGCACATCGACGACAAGGTCTACCAAGTGCTCTGCACCCGCAACGACCTGATCAGCGTGCCCGCCAACACCCCGCACTGGTTCGACATGGGCCCCGAGCCGGAATTCACCGCGCTGCGCTTCTTCGACAACGTGGAAGGCTGGGTCCCCCACTGGACCGAAAGCGACATCGCCGGAAAATTCGATCGTTTAGATCAGCTTTGAGCGATGAAGGGTGAAGGGTGAAGGGTGAAGGATAAACCGTAGCGCGGCGTAAGCGGAGCGCACCCGCGAAGCACCGCACAGCGGTGCCGAAGGTGCCACCGAGCGTTGATCATTCACTCTGGCCCCACCCAGGCGGCTACCGCCGCCCCCGCGGGTGCCTCATTTGCTCGTGCCGAGCAAGATGCGTTACGCCGCGCTACGGCGTTTCGCCAAACTCAAGATGGGCACCCGTAGCGCGGTGTAAGCGATAGCGCACCCGCGAAGCACCGCACAGCGGTGCCGAAGATGCCACCGAGCGTTGATCCTCCACAGCGGCCCACCCAGGCGGCTACCGCCGCCTTCGCGGGTGCCTCATTTGCTCGTGCCGAGCAAGATGCGTTACGCCGCGCTACGGCGTTTCTCCACGCTCAAAATGGGCACCCGTAGCGCGGCGTAAGCGGAGCGCACCCGCGAAGCACCGCACAGCGGTGCCGAAGGTGCCACTGAATCAATGGAAAGACGCTTACAACACCGCTTTCTGATTGAACGTTTTGGCGAGTTGCGTCAGCGCGTCGAGGTCTCGGTAGGCTTGCGGTTCCATGATCAGCGTTTGGCCCATCAGCACGTTGCGTGCTTCCAACTCGGCGCGCAGGGCGGTGTCTTCGATCTCTTCGAAGTCGGCGTTGTGGGCCAGCGACAGTACGCGGCGATGCATTTCGATGCCGCAGTAGGCCAGCGCATCTTCACGAATCTCATCCAGCAGGGCATCGCAGGCGTCGTCGGCACTGTTGCCCTGCTCTTCGAATAGCGACCTGGGGAACAGAATACCGGTCCGCTCGGTTTGCCAGAGGTGACGAAACTCCTCATCGAAGCGGGTAAAGCAGTCGCTGATCACCGAGAGAATCCAGGCTTGATACGCTTCCAGCTCGTCTGCCTGGCGGTGGGCTGGCTGGCTGAAGTAGGCCATGAAGAAATTGGCCACGGCCATGCCTAGGTCGAACGCCAAGGGGCCATACTGGGAAAACTCAGGGTCGATAACCCGTACGCTGGTGTCGGTGGCCATGATGGAGCCAGAGTGCAAATCACCGTGCAGCATGGTTTCGGTGTTGGCGGTGAACTTCATCAGCAGCCGCTGCACTTTGGCTTTCAAAGGCGCATTGCGGCGTAGTGCGTCCACCACGGGCGAGAGCTCGGGCGTGTGGCGGTTCATCTCGGCGCCGTAGTAGGGGTCGGTGAACACCAGTGATTCGGTAATCGCGGGGATCGCGACGTTGCCCGAGAACAGGCCCACATCGGCTTTTTTCTCTGGGCTGGCCATGGAAAGCTCCGAACCGCGAAACGCCGTGCGGGCACAGAATTCACCGATGGCTTCCCCTAGCCGAGCCACCCGCTCGCCGCTGATCAGCTTGCGCCGCAAAATCACGTGCGGGTGAAGGTACTCCATCACGATCAGCGCTTGGGGCTTGTCGAAATGGTACACCTCTGGGGCCACGCCAGGCGCACGCTTGGCCTGGCGCACCAGGGCGTAGTATTCGAAATGGGCTCGATAGAGCGGCAGCGGCCAGCTCTCACCGACCATGCGCACGTAGGGCAGCGCCTGCTTGACCACCACGCTACCGGTGCTGCCGGTGACGATGAATACCAGATTGAGGTTGCCATCGCCCACTTCACGGATCTGCCACTGTGCCGGGTCGCCGCCCACGCGGCGGGCGACCGCTTCCACTCCCCCCAGCCGCTGGCCAAGGGTGTCCACTGCCAACGCCTGATAGCTTTGCTCGTCTGCCACGTTTAATCCCTCACCTGAAAGGGTTGTGTGTTTGTCATACCGCGCGGTGGTTGTCAAATTCATGGCGGCTTCTCGCCACGGCGCTCTCTTGGACAAGGGAAATGTTAAACAATGCAACGTCTCTGGATAACTCTTGTAGCAGATTTATAGTAATACCTGACCAACCCAATCAGGTATTCCTCCCACAGGTACTCCATCATGAAAAACAACGGCCCTGTTACCCAAGTGGAACACCCTCTACGCGATGATGATGTGCTGATCTCCAAAACCGACCGAAGCAGCCACATCGCCTATGCCAACCATCGCTTCGTCGAGATTAGTGGCTTCGACTATGAGGAGCTGGTGGGTTCACCACACAACATGGTGCGCCACCCTGACATGCCTGCCCCGGTGTTTGCCGATATGTGGAGCGACCTCAAGGCGGGCCAGTACTGGACCGGGCTGGTCAAGAACCGGCGCAAGAACGGAGACCACTATTGGGTGCGTGCCAACGTGGTGCCCATCCGTGAAAACAATCAAATCACCGGGTTCGTGTCCATTCGGGTAAAACCGGAACAGGCAGAAGTGGCCGAGGCGGAGCGTATTTATCAGGACATTCGTGAGCAGCAGGGTCGCTACACGGTCAAGCACGGTGAGATCATGGCGCGTAACCCGCTGAAGCGCTTGGCAAGTGTCGCCTGGTGGGCGCCGCGACTGGCCAGCATTTCCGGCGTTCTGATGACGCTGTTCACCACGGGGCTACTGATGGCGGGATGCGCTTGGTGGCTAAAGGGCCACGTGGCCACCTCGGTGACCCTGCCGCTGGTGATGATGGTGCTGGCCAGCGGGCTGCTGCTGAGCGCGCTACAGTGGCGCCAGGCGCGTCGGTTGCGTCGCTTCCTGCACAAAGCCAACGACTTTGCACTGCAAATCGCGGCAGGCGACCTGAACGCTCAGGTCCCTACCGTGGGCAACAAAGCCATGGACAACACCCTGGCCACCATGAACTTCATGCGCCGTTCGCTGGATGCACTGATTGGCGACCTGGACCAGCGGATTGCCCGGGTCATGCCCTCGGTGGAGGAGCTGTCGCGGCATAACCAGGCCATGGGCCATCGAGTGGATCAGCAGGCCTCTGCGGTGCAGCAAACGGCTGCCAGCGCCGAGCAGATCGCGTCTACCGTTCGGCAAAGTTCGGAAAATGCCCAACTGGCCAGCCAGGCGTCGGTGGGTAACGTGGGCGAAGTGGACAAGGCCGTGGCCATCATGCAGGAACTGGATGATGCCATGGAGGGCATTACCAGCACGTCCCAGGACATGGCGGGCATCGTCAAGACCATCGACCATATTGCCTTCCAGACCAATATTCTGGCGCTGAACGCCTCCGTCGAAGCTGCCCGGGCCGGTGAACATGGCCGAGGCTTTGCGGTGGTGGCCGAAGAGGTACGCCGCCTGGCCCGTCAGTCAGCCGAGGCAGCCCATCAGGTGCAGACACTGATCGAAACGGCCCGCCAGCGCATCGAGGCAGGCCAGCACAAGGCAGGCTCCGCCGGGGATGCCATGGGCCGTATCCGTCAGGCGAGCCATAACGTCAACGACCTGATGGAGGAGATCCGCGCCGCCGCCCGCGAACAGAGCGAAGGCATCGCTCAGATCAGCCAGGCCATCGCTCAGATCGACCAGGGCACCCAGGAGAGCGCGACCAGCATGGATGCCTACATCAATGCCGTCGACCTCCTCTCCAGAGAAGTGTCTCACCTGGCCCACAGCGCCCACGCGTTCATGCCTATCGGCGAACGCCAACCCCCACTAACGACCCTTCAGGGCACGCAGCCACGCCAGGATAACGTGCTGGCTCTGCCGCCGCGCAAGCCTGCACCCAGCCCACTCGCCAGCGCGGCGTCGTTCTAGACGGTCAGCTTTCTGCCAGGGGCGTCATGCAGACGCGGTTACGCCCCTGGCGCTTGGCATCGTAAAGCGCCTGATCGGCTGCCATGAAAAGTACCGTTTCCTCTTGCCCTACGGTGGGCTGCATGGCGGCCACCCCGATGCTCACCGTCACGTTGGCATCAGGGCCACACCCAGCATGCGCAATGGCCAGCGCTTCGATACTCTCACGGATACGCTCTGCGGCCTGACGTGCCGTATGCGGCTCGGTGCGAGGCATCAGAATCACGAACTCCTCACCGCCATAGCGCACCACCAGATCGTCGGATCGGCTGTTGGATTGTAACGCGGCGGCCACCTGGCGAAGGCATAGGTCTCCTTGCAGGTGGCCGTAATAGTCGTTGTAGGCTTTGAAGTGGTCGATATCGATCACCATGATGGCCAAACAACGCTGTTCCAATTGGGCCACCTGCCAGTGCGCGGGAAAAATGGCATCGAACTGGCGGCGGTTGGCGATGTCCGTCAGTGGGTCGGTCACCGAGAGTCGCGTCAACTGATGATTGGCACTCTGCATATGGCCTGCCTGAATTTTTTCACGCATCAGCAGCAGAAAGGAGGTTCGTTCGCTGTACTCCAGGCGGTAGTTGGCCATCAACGTAAACACCGCCTTGACCAGAATAGCGAACATAGCCAAACGTTTGGCCTCGATTGGCATAGGCTCGTAATAAAATACGAAGACACTCATGACCCCGATACTGATCACCGTGGACGTCAAGGCATAAGGAAAACGCAACGAAAAAACGATGTTTCCAGCCACCAGGATCAGACCAAACGAAAAGACATCCAGATAAGAGTGCGGCGAGCTGGAAATGTAGAAAATGGTGCTGGAGCCGATCATGGCGATCACGACCAGCCCTGCCATCAGCGTTTCACGCAGCCACGGCGGCACCCCACGATAGACCCACCAGAAAATCGCCAGCGCCATGGGTAGCAAGATGACACCGCGAATCATCACGGAGGCCAGAAACGCTTCGGGTCGAAAGCTGTAGTCGTTGATCAGGAACAGGACATAAAGAAGAGCGGTGATCAGGCCCATGATCACCAGATGGCGTTGGCGTGTCTGGTGCGTTTCCTGTTCGAAGAGCGCCTCTAACTCCTGCCTGAACCGTAAGCGGCAGCGTGGTCTGAGCTCATGCTCGATGGCGTTCAGCAACCTATCACTCTTCATTGTCCTTGCTCCTGCGCTGCCCAAGGGCAATCGTTGCCATTTCGGTTAGGCATTCGTTTCATACACTTGTCGAGCCTTCAATTTAGTTTGCCACCTCTTGACGGCGGCGTCGCCTGCCGAACACGTTGGCGAATCCAACGCGTAGAGGTTCCCCCCGCTGGTCAAGGGCGCTAAAATGCCGCCCTTTCTCTACTCGCCATGTTCTTTTCTGGGGCCTCTGCTCAAGGTGATCGCCCCTCAGTTCTCTTCCTCGAGGCCCATTATGTCCACACCCAAGGTCGGTTTTGTGTCGCTAGGCTGCCCTAAGGCACTGGTCGATTCCGAACGCATCCTGACGCAGCTTCGTACCGATGGTTACGAGATCGTACCCACCTACGACGACGCCGATGTGGTGGTCGTCAATACCTGCGGTTTCATCGACAGCGCCAAGGCCGAGTCCCTGGACGCCATTGGCGAAGCCATCGCCGAAAACGGCAAGGTGATCGTGACTGGCTGCATGGGGGTGGATGAGTCCGTGATTCGCGACGTGCATCCCAACGTTCTGGCGGTGACGGGCCCACAGCAGTACGAGCAGGTGGTGAACGCCGTGCATAGCGCGGTGCCCTTCGTCAGCGAGTACGACCACCGCATCGACCTGGTGCCCGCCCAGGGCATCAAGCTGACGCCGCGCCACTATGCCTACCTGAAGATTTCCGAAGGCTGCAACCATACCTGCAGCTTCTGCATCATTCCCTCCATGCGGGGCAAGCTGGTCAGCCGCCCCGTGGGTGAGGTACTGCGCGAAGCCGAAGCCCTGGCGCGGGCCGGAGTGAAAGAGCTGCTGGTGATCTCCCAGGACACCAGCGCCTATGGCGTCGATGTGCGCTACGTGGAGAACGAGTGGCACGGGCGCCAGGTCAAAACGCGCCTGACCGAACTGTGCGATGCGCTGTCCGAGCTGGGCATTCGCGTGCGCCTGCATTACGTCTACCCTTACCCTCACGTGGATGAGCTGATTCCGCTGATGGCCGAGGGCAAGATCCTGCCGTACCTGGATATTCCTTTCCAGCACGCCAGCCCCAGGGTGCTCAAGGCGATGAAACGCCCCGCCTTCGAAGACCGTACCCTGGAGCGCATCAAACGCTGGCGCGAGCAGTGCCCCGAACTGACCATCCGCTCGACCTTCATCGTCGGCTTCCCCGGTGAAACCGAAGATGATTTCCAGTACCTGCTAGACTGGCTGAGCGAAGCGCAGCTGGATCGGGTGGGCTGCTTCCAGTACTCCCCGGTGGAGGGCGCCCCCGCCAATGAGCTGGGCCTGGCGCAGGTGCCCGATGACGTGAAGCAGGACCGTTGGGAGCGCTTCATGGCCCACCAGCAGGAGATCTCGGCAGCCCGCCTGCAGGCCAAGATCGATCGTGAGATCGAGGTATTGGTTGACGAAGTGGACGACGAAGGCGCCATTGGCCGCAGCGAAGCCGACGCCCCGGAAATCGATGGCATGGTCTATCTGGAAAGCCGCCATGCGCTGCGCGCCGGCGACCTGGTCAGAGCACGCGTCACCCATGCCGACGAGTACGACCTGTGGGCCGAGGTGATCGATACCCCCCAGCCGCTGAACTTTGTCAACACCATCGTCAACGCGGGCTAAGCCATCGACATGGAAACCGTATTTAACAAGTAAGTTGAGTTTTCTTTGCCCACAAAGGAGCGAACATGGCCCAGCACACTGTCTCGTCCAGCAACGACCTCACCTTCACCATGGGGCGCGAGGAACTGGTGATTCATCGCCGCTACGAGGTGCTCGGTATCATCAATGATTTCATGATAGGGCTGTGGTTCGTCATCGGTAGCATCTGCTTCTTTTACGAGGGAACAGTGCAAACCGTGGGCGTTTGGTTGTTTGTCATTGGCAGTATCCAACTTTTGATACGCCCGGCCATCCGCCTACACCGCTACGTCTATTTCAAGCGGTTGCCGGATGAGCGGCACGATGCCTAACCTCCGCTCATGAAGCAAACGCCTTGGGCCGCTAACGGGCTTCTTAACCGGTCGGGCAAAGGGCTGTCGGTGATCACCGCATGATAGTCGGCCAGCGATCCGGCGGCGCAGCGCAGCGGCAGGTCGAACTTGGTCTTGTCCAGTACCAGAATACGGTACGCCGCGTGGGCCAGCAGCGCCTCTCGGGCCATGACTTCGTCATCGTTGTAGTCGTACAGCAGGCCCTGGCTATCCATCCCGCCCACCGAGACGATGCCCACATCGACCCGATAACGCTGAAAGAAGCGCCAGGCATCACCGCCTATCACGTCCTGGTCGCGGCGGCGCACGCGACCACCCGCCACGACCAGCTCGCACTCCAGGGCACACAGTTTGATCAGCGCGTGCAGGTTGTTGGTCATGATCTGCAGGCCCTGCTTGCCGTGCAGCGCATCGGCCAGCTGCTCCACCGTAGTGCCGGTGCCTAAAAACAGCGACTGGTGATCGGTAATCAGCGAGGCTGCCTGACGGGCAATGTGTCGTTTGCCGGCCTGATTGACGATCTGGCGCTGGTCATAGCCGACATTCTCCTGGTCAGGAAACGCCATCACCTCACCGTGTCGGCGTAGCAGCAGCCCTTGCTCGGCCAACGAGCGTATGTCGCTGCGCACGGTTTGCACCGAGACGCCAAACCGTCGCGCCAATGCCTCCAGGGTCTGCCGCCCCTCGTCCCGCACGCAGGCCAGTACCGCCCGCCGACGTTGATTGACGTCCATGCTTCCTCCCGGTTTTCCCTTCAAGGTTGCCGCCAGCAAAACGAAAACCGTTTTCTGCTCGACGAAAGCCATTCACTTTCAAACGAAAGCTTAGTGTCACGATGTTGTAAGGCGATGACAGTAGTGTGATCACTGTTCACCTACTGGAGGTTTCCCCGATGTTGAAGCGTTCGTTGTGTCATGCCGTGACCCTTGCAAGCCTTGCCCTGTCCACGCCTCTGTTGGCCAACCAAACGCTGGTGCTCTATACCAGCCAGCCCAACAGCGACGCCCAGCAAACCGTGGATGCCTTCCAGGCGGCCTATCCGGAGATCGAGGTGGAGTGGGTGCGCGACGGCACCACGCGCCTGATGACTCGCCTGCGTTCGGAGCTGGCCGCAGGAGTGAGCAACCCCGACGTGCTGCTGATCGCAGACAGCATGACCATGGAGTCGCTGAAGCAGGAGGGCCATCTGCAACCCTATCTGAGCCCCGAGCGCGACGCCTACGATGAGGCGCTCTACGACGCCGACGGCTACTTCTACGGCACCAAGCTCATTACCACCGGGATCGTTTACAACACGGGTGCCGAGCACCAGCCGCAACGCTGGGCCGACCTGATTGGCCCGGAATACGAAGGCCTGGTCACCATGCCCAGCCCCCTCTACTCCGGCGCAGCGCTGATCCACATGGCCGCCATCGGTGAAACGTCGCTGGGCCTGGAATACTACGACGCCCTGCACGCCAACCGTACGGAAGCCCAAAGCGGTAACGGTGGCGTCTTCAACGCCGTGGCAGCAGGCACCAAGCCGTACGGCATCGTGGTGGATTTCCTGCCTATCCGTGAAGCGGCCAAGGGTTCCCCCGTGGCGTTCGTCTTCCCCGAGGAAGGCGTCAGCGCCGTGACCGAACCCGTCGCCATCATGGCGGAAGCCCAACACCCGGATGCTGCCCAGAAATTCGTCGATTTCGTGCTCTCCCAAGCCGGGCAGGAATTGGTGAGCCAGCAGGGCTACCTGCCTGCGCACCCGGACGTTGCTCCGCCGGAAGGCTTTCCCGAACGCGACTCGATTCAGCTGATGCCGGTCGATATCGAGCAAGCGCTGTCCCAGGAAGAGGCGCTCAAGCAGCGTTTCAATGAGCTGTTTGGCGGTTGATGATGAGCCCTTCGCTGAACGTTGGCAGCCAGCATCGCTGGCTGCTTACCCTGCTCACGCTGCTGGTGGTGTTACTCAGCCTGGCGCCCAGCCTGCGGCTTTTGATGGAAGCCCTCAGCGACCTGGGCCAGGGCAGCAGTGCCCCGCTGTGGAAAGTGCTCAACGCGGCCAGCACCTGGCGCGCCTTGTGGCACAGCCTGTACACCTCGGGCCTGGGCATGCTGATTGCCCTGGTGCTGGGCAGCCTGTTCGCCTTCGTGATCACCCTGACGGACATTCGCGGCAAGGCCTGGCTGGTGTTCTGCTTCATGCTGCCCATGATGATCCCGCCCCAAGTCACCGCGCTGAGCTGGCTACAGCTGTTCGGCCCGGCCAGCCCTTTACTGAAAAGCATCGGCATGGCACCGCCGCTGGGCAGCCCCCAGCCGCTCTATTCCGCCGAAGGCATTGCGCTGCTGCTCGGCATTCAAAGTGCACCGCTGGTATTTCTGGCGCTGCGTACCTCGCTCATGTCGCTCCCCCGTGAGCTGGTCGAAGCGGCCCGCATCAGCGGCGCCCGCCAGGGTCAGGTCTGGGGGCATATCATTCTGCCCGTGACCCGGCACGGCCTGATCGCCGGTGCGGCCATGGCCTTCATCTCCAGCCTGGGCAATTTTGGCATTCCCGCCATGCTGGGCATTCCCGCAGGCTATTACGTGCTGCCCACCTTGATCTACCAGCGCATGGCCAACTTTGGCACCGGCGTGCTGGCAGAAATGGCGGCGCTTTCCCTGTTGATTGGTGTGCTGGCCCTGGCCGGGGTAGCCCTGCAGCAGTACTGGATGAATCGCAGCCGCTTTGGCCTGGGTGGGCACAGCGGTCGAGCCCACGACTTTTCACTGGGGCGCTGGCGTACCGGCGTGACGACACTGCTGATCATGGTGCTGCTCTTGATCCTGGTGGCGCCGCTGCTCGCGCTGGTGGTGAGCTCGCTGGTCCCGGCCATGGGCGTTCCCCTGAGCCTGGATACCATCACCCTCAACGCCTACCACGAGGTCATCGGCCGACAGGGCGCCACCTGGCGGGCCGTGCGCAACAGTTTCTGGCTGGCAGGCGGCGCCGCGCTGGTGCTGATGCTGTGCAGCCTGCCCCTGGCGTACCGTCTTCAGCGCCTGCCGCCTCGTCTACAGCAGCTCACCCTCAGCGTCATCGAGCTGCCCTATGCCCTGCCTGGCGTGGTGCTGGCGATTGCCTGCATTCTGCTGTTCGTGCGCCCGCTGCCACTGATCAATCTGGCGCTGTACGGCACCCTTGGGCTAATTTTCGTGGCCTACCTGGCGCGCTTTCTGGTGGTCTGCCTGAAGCCGGTCAGCGCCAGCCTTGCGCAGCTCGACCCCTCGCTGGAAGAAGCCGCCCAGTTGGCCGGAGCTGGCCCCTGGCGGCGGCTGGCCACCATCGTGATGCCGCTGATCGCGCCCTCCCTGTTTGCCGGTGGGCTGCTGGTATTCCTGCTGGCCGTCAACGAGCTCACCGTGTCGGCGCTGCTCTGGAGCGCCGGCAACGAAACCCTGGGCGTATTGATCTTCAACCTGGACGAAGGGGGCGAAAGCGTGCTGGCGTCGGCGGTGGCCGTGCTGGTCGTGGCCATGGTGGCCACCTTGATGCTGCTGCTGAGCCTGATGGCCCCTCGCTTACCCAAAGGAGTCGTGCCATGGCAAGGCTAATGCTCGACCGCGTCACCAAACAGTTTGGCCAACACACCGCGGTCAATGGCGTCACCCTCGATATCTCTCCCGGCGAATTCGTGGCGCTGCTGGGCCCCAGCGGCTGCGGCAAAACCACCATGCTCCGCATGCTGGCAGGGTTCGAGCAGGTGAGTAGCGGCACCATGACGCTCGGTGAGACGCTGCTGGCCAGCGCCCACCACCATGTGCCCCCCGAGCAGCGCAACATGGCCATGGTGTTTCAGTCCTACGCGCTATGGCCCCATATGAGCGTGGCCGACAACGTGGGCTACCCGCTGAAGCTGCGCCGCATTCAAGGCAGCGACTACCAACGCCGAGTCGCCCAGGCGCTGGAGCAGGTGGCGTTGACCCCCTATGCCCAGCGCTCGCCCCAGGCCCTCAGCGGCGGCCAGCGCCAGCGGGTGGCACTGGCCCGCTGCCTGGTCACCGACCCCAACGTGGTGTTGCTGGACGAACCGCTCGCCAACCTGGACCGCAACCTGCGGGCCGCCATGGAGCACAGCTTCGTGGATTTCCACCGGCGGACCCAGGCCACCATGGTCTACGTCACCCACGACCAAAGCGAAGCCATGGCCATGGCAGACCGCATTGCCGTCATGCGGGAGGGCGAGCTGGTACAGTGGGCCACGCCCGAAACGCTCTACCGAGCGCCGCGCAGCGAATGGGTCGCGCGGTTTATCGGCCAGGGCAGCCTGCTTCACATTGCCAGCGGCGCGCCTAGCCAGCGTCTCACCGAAAGCGCTTTGATGAACGGGCTGGCCGCGCCGCTCACCGCGCGTTCGCAACCCGTGCTGGTGCGCCCGGAGCACGTGCATCTGGATGCCACGGCCCCCAATCCCCACGATCTGACCGCCCGCGTTGAACGGCTGACCTTTCGCGGTGAGCGCTACGAGCTACACCTGCGTCTGAGCACCGGCGATGCCCTGCTGGCGTATCATCCCCACGCCCTTGGCGAAGGTCAGCAGGTCGCAGTACGCCTGCTGGAAGGCTGGTGTCTGGAGCCCGACCAATGAGCGCCTTGATGGAGATCCTCAGCGGGCTGGGCGACAAGGGCCCGGCCGCCATCGTGGTCGAGGCCCAGGGCAAACGCCTGCTGCTGGATGCGGGCGGCGCACTGCATCCCGGTGAGGCGATCACCTGGGCGGCGGGGCTCGCGGTAGACGCCGTGCTGATCAGCCACGATCATATCGATCATATTGGCGGGGGGGCCGAGCTGCCCGAGCAGCTGCCGCTCTACTGCACGCCGCTGGTCGCCAAGGCGCTGCCGCCCCACAGAGCGTGGCAGCCACTGCCCTATCGCGGCCGTCTCGAAGTGGAGGGCATTACCGTCACCACCGGCCAGGCGGGCCACTCGCTGGGGGGAGTCTGGCTGCATCTCGACGTGGCGGGCGGACTTTTCTATAGCGGCGATGCCTGTTTCGAGTCGCGGCTGTTTCCCTTCGATACGCCGCCACCTGCCCGTACGGCGCTGCTGGACGCCTCCTATGGCAGCTACGACCAGCCCCAGGCACACTGCCTCGATACCCTGAGCAGTGCTCTGGACACGCCACTGGTGCTGCCGGTACCGGAAACGGGACGGGCGCTGGAAATGGCACTGTGGTTGGCAGAGGAAGCCAATCGCCGACAGCTCCCCTTGGCCATCGACCCCATCATCCGCGACAACCTTGCCGCTCTGCTGGCGCTACCATGCGGTTTGCGGCGTGACGGGCTGGACGACGCCATCGGCACCCTGCTCCAGCGGCCCAACGCCAGCCATCCGACACTCTGGCTGGTCAGCGACCGTGACGACCAGCCCGCCGACTGGCCCGACCATCGTCTGCTGCACACCGGCTACCTGACGCCACAGCGCTGTGCGCAGCTGGCCGCCAACGAGGTGCTTTGGCAACGCTGGAACGTCCATCTGCGCGCCTCGCACTTGGTGGCGCTGGCCCATCAGCTCCAGGCTGCTCAGGTCGTGCCTCTGTTTACGCGACTGGACGATGAAGCCATTGACCACTGGCGCGAACGTCTAGGCACGCGGCTGACGACCCAGGCACGGCTTGCCCTCAGCAGCCGTTCTCAAGGTTCGGCCGTTTCACTCTTTTCATCTCAGGAATCCATGTCATGACCGCAGTCATCGTTGACGTCGACGGCACGCTTGCCGAATTTCACCCCCAGCAAGTCCATGAGTGGGTGCTGGGCCCCGCCAAACAGTGGGACCCCTTCTTCGCCCATATGGCCCAGGCGCCGGTCATCGAACCCGTGGCCAAACTGGTCAAGTTGCTGAAAGCCCAGGGCCAGCAAATCGTCATTTGCAGCGGCCGCCCGGACAGCCACCGCGAGCATACCCAGGCCTGGCTCGACCGCCATGCCATCCCCTTCGATGCCATGTACCTGCGCCCCGAGGGCGATGACCATGTGGACGATGAAGAGGTAAAAGCCGCGCTACTCGATCAAATGCGCAGCGACGGCTTCGCGCCCTGGCTGGTACTGGACGACCGTGATGCCGTGGTCGCCCAGTGGCGCGCCCTGGGGCTTACCTGCCTGCAGTGCGCGCCGGGGGATTTTTAAGCACTGGCGGGGGGCACATGCCGCTGCCAAAGCAGCAGTGCTACAGGCACCAGCGCCACAGGCACCAACACCAGGTTGAGGGTTGCCCAACCCAGGCCATTGACCAGGGGACCTGCCAGCAGCGCGGTCAGGGCGGCGGTGCCAAATACCATGAACTCGTTGGTGGCCTGGGTGCGGGCCTTGTCCTCTGGTCGGTAGCTCTGGGTCAGCAGGCCGGTGGCGGGCAAGAACGTAAAATTCCACCCAAGCCCCAGCAGAATGAGGGCCACATTGAACCCCAGCAGGCCGCCCTCCCACTGAGCCACCAGCGCACTCATCACCAGCAGCAGGCATCCGGCCACGATCATTTGCCTGGCGCCAAAACGCGTGACCAGATGCCCCGTCAAGAAAGAGGGTAGAAACATCGCCACCACGTGCCACTGAATGGTCATCGACACGTGATCGAAATGATGCCCCGCCCCCGCCATGGCAAGCGGTGTGGCGGTCATGGCCAGGTTCATGACCCCGTACCCCACCATCGCCGCACTCACCGCCACGATGAACCCGGGCTGGCGGAGTATGTGGCGCAACGGCATGGCATTGGCGGCACCGTGCGTCTGGGAGACAGGCGGTAGCCGCGTCGCCATCAGCACCACCAGTGCGAGCAGGTAGAGCAAGGCCAGTCCTATGAAACTCCCCAGAAACGGCACCATGCTCAGCTCACGGCTCACCCTTGCCAACCAGGGCCCGGCAAACGCTGCCAGAACCCCGCCCCCCATGACCAGGCCAATCGCCCGGTCACGCAACGGTGCGGGAGTCGCTTCCACCGCAGCAAAGCGGTACAGCTGCCCAAAACCAATGCCAATGCCGATCAGCCAGGTCGCCACCAGGAAGAGCCCGAAGTGGGCGCTCACCAAGGCCTGCGCCGCGACGAGCGCGCCCAGCAGACCCACCCCATTGCCCAGCATGAAGCCTCGCTTACGGCCCACTTTGGCCATGATCAACGATGCAGGGATAGTGGCACACATCAGCCCCAACCACTGGGTAGCCACCGGGGCCGTTGACCAGCTCGCACTCGGGGCGAGCGCCGCGCCAATCAAGGGCGAGACGGCGATCAACAGGACGTTGCCCGTGACCAGCAGCGCTTGGCAAAGCGATAACAGCGTCACCGTGAATGGCATCAGAACTCCTCCTGAACAGGGACGGCATGGGATGAGGCAAAACGCTGGCGATACACCGAGGGGGATACCCCGTAGTAGCGCAGAAACTGGCGGCGCAGTTGTTCGGCACCGCCCAGCCGCCAGCGCTGCGCCAGACGCTCTAGAGAGAGCTGTTCGCATTCGCTGATCAGTGCCAGGCGTGCCTGTTCAAGGCGCAGTTGGGTCAGGTACGCGCAAGGCGTGGTGTTCAAATGCTGCTTGAACAGTCTCGTCAGATGGCGCGGGGAGACGGCCATCTGCTCGGCCATGCTCGCAAGCCCGAGCTCTTCACTGGGGTCGGCATGGAGCCGATCCAGCAACCGACGCAGCGGCCCCGCCGATTGCTGGCGGCGCAGCACTTCGCTGAATTGGGACTGCCCCCCTGGACGCTGTAAAAACACCACCAGCTCACGGGCCACACGACCGGCCAGTTCAGACCCGTGATCGTCCTCCAGCAGCGACAGCGCCAAATCGATCCCCGCCGTTACGCCCGCGCTGGTGTAGCGGCCATGGCTTTCGATATAGAGTGCATCGGGCTCGACGCTCAGGGCAGGGTACTCCGCCGCCAGCTGTGCGGCATGGCGCCAATGCGTGGTCACACGGCAGCCATCCAGCAAGCCCGCTGCGGCCAGCAAAAAGGCACCGGAACAAATCGAACCCAGCCGTCTCACGGAAGGCGCTACCTCCCGCAACCACTGTTTGACCTCGTGGATATCGCGCTGCTGCATCACGCCACTGCCGCCCGCCACCAACAGCGTATCCAAGGGAAATCGGGGAAGAGGCCGTTGGTAGGAGTGGGTCGCCTGCAGCGCCAACCCTCCGTTCGTCATGAGTGGGCCAACGCTGTCGGCCACCAGCGTCAGGTGATACAACGGCTGAGCACTCAACGCGTTGGCACTGGCAAACACTTGCCAAGGGCCACACACATCCAGCAGTTGGCAATCAGGATAGGCAAGCAGGGCAAGATGGCGGGTCACGGTTTCTCTCCTCGAGACCAAAGCAGTAAACAGAGTGTCTGCGCTACCCCGCTTGTCGGCAAGGACCATTACCCCACAGAAAACGACATCGAGCCAATGCCCTCACGCGCCGCTCAGGCTTTTTGAACGCTGACAAACGCCAACGCCCCGCAAGGCGGGGCGTTGGCGTTGGCGTTGGGGTTGGCGTTACTACACGTGGCCGATGATCAACCGCCTGCAAACGAGGCGTACATGATCACCACGAGCACCACCAGCACGATGCCGGTGGGCACGGCACCTTTCCACGGGGTG
This sequence comes from Vreelandella stevensii S18214, assembly GCF_000275725.1. Lineage (GTDB taxonomy): Bacteria > Pseudomonadota > Gammaproteobacteria > Pseudomonadales > Halomonadaceae > Vreelandella > Vreelandella stevensii. The sequence continues at coordinate 38,951 of NZ_AJTS01000039.1, forward strand.
AGGTCGACATCGCCCGAGGCTTCCTGGACCCAGTCCGTGGCGCGGGGACGCAGCTTGCCGATCGCCAGCATCACCGCGACCAGCAGCACGAACACCGCAGCGACGAAGTGGAACTCGTGCATGACCAGCGGCAGCTTGTTGAACGGCGGTACGAAGTAGCCTGCCGCAATCAGCAAACAGCCGCCTACCAGGGCCACCTTTGCGGCCATGGGCGGCACGCGCTTGGTCAACAGCCCCACCAGCACCACGGCCAGAATCGGAATGAAATAGATGGCGTTCATGCGCTGCAGGTAGCCGAACAGGCTATCCTGCCCCGCCAGCAGCGGCGCGATGATCATGGTGCTGATGGCCATGATCCAGCCAAACACCTTGCCGGATTTCACCACCTGCTCTTCCGTGGCGTCCTTTTTCAGCACGCCTTTATAGATCCCCAGGCTGAAGATCGTGGTGGTGCTGTTCAGCGCCGAATTGAACGAGGAGAGAATCGCCCCCACCATCACCGCCGCAAAAAAGCCCGTCAGATACGGCGGCAGCACGTTGAATACCAGGTGCCCATAGGCTTCATCGGCGCGCACGCCCTGGTCGGCATACAAGTGGTAGGCAATGATCCCCGGAAGCACCAGATAGAGCGGCCCCAGCAGCTTGAAGAAGCCGGTCAACAGCACCCCTTTTTGGCCTTCCGCCAGATTTTTCGCGGCGAAGGTGCGCTGGATGATTTGCTGGTTGGTGGTCCAGTAGAAGAGGTGCAGCAGCAGTACGCCGGTAAAGATGGTCGAGAACGGCACCTGCTGGTCGGGGCCACCCATGGAGTTGAACTTGCCAGGGTCGCTCTCCTTCAGGATGCTCCAGCCTTCCATGACGCCTGTGCCGCCACTCACCGCCTGAAGGCCGAAGTAAACGATCACGAAACCGCCAATCAGCAGCCCCACGCCGTTGAGGGTGTCGGACACCGCCACCGTGCGCAGACCACCGAACAGCGCATACACGGCGCCAATCAGGCCCACGACCCAGACGGTTGCCCACAGCAGGGCCGTGCTGGATTCGATGCCGGTCAAGCCCTGCAAATCCAGCATGCCCTGCAAGCCAATGGCGCCGGAATAGAGAATGATGGGCAGCAGCACCACCGCGTAGGCAATCAGGAAGATGACGTTGGCAATGAGCTGGGTACCGGCATCAAAACGTATCGCCAGCAGCTGCGGCAGCGTGGCAATCCCGCTTTTCAAGAAGCGCGGCAGGAAAAACAGCGCCAGAGCAACCAGCGCAATCACGGCGATGACTTCCCAGGCCATGACGCTCAGGCCGTCGGTAAACGCCGAGCCGTTCAACCCAACCATCTGTTCGGTGGAGAGGTTGGTCATCAGCATCGATGCGGCAATCAACGGAAACGTCAGCGTGCGCCCCGCCAGAAAATAGCCGTTGGTGCTGCGATGGTCATCGCGGCGTGTAATACGCCAGGTGACGAAGGCCACCAGGCCCGTAAAAAATAGAAACGATGCCAGGGTAAGGGCATGCATGAGGGAGGTCCTTCGAAGCGGTCGCGTCTTGGGCAGTACCCTGTGCGGGCACGAGGCGCAGTTTCTACACGATACGACACGGTGGATGTTGGTAAAAATACCAAGCTTCGCGGGATTCTAAGGAGGTGACACGATTTATCTATTAGCCTTTAGTCTTGCTCAAGTGGCGCAAACGCTGTTTATTTACGTCATTCTGCGTACTGCCTGCCCCTCGATCGGGAAATCACGTCGCGGGTAACGCAGCCACGCCCAGCTATGTCACAATACCGACCCTCAAGGATCACAAGGGAAGCACATCACCATGTTGCACTACCTGCAGGGATTACCGCACTTCTTTGCCTATCTGCTCAGCGCGCTGGGGATGCTGGTCGCGTTCATGTATTGCTACAGCCGACTCACGCCGCATCACGAATGGACACTGATCCGTGAAGGCAATGCCGCTGCCGCACGGGCCTACGGCGGTTCCATCCTCGGCTTCACGCTGCCGCTCTATAGCGCCATGGCCAACTCCATCAGCTACCTCGATTTCATTCTGTGGGGCATCGTGGCCTTCGGGGTGCAGATCGCCACGTTCTTCGGCTTGAAGCTGATGCTGCGCCGCCAGGGCGAGAGCCTTTCCCAGCACATCACCGAGGGGCACCAGGCTTATGGCACGCTGGTGGGCAGCGTTTCCATCGCGGTCGGCCTCATCAACGCCGCTTCCATGACCTGGTAAGGAGTTCGACATGGCAGATCAACATCTTCCTCGCCGCAAGCGCAGTGCACGGCTGTCGTTGGCCATGATGGGCACCGGCGCCTTTGGCCTGACCGCCTGTACCGAACCCGCCCAGGACGAACACATTACCGACGTGAATTTTGACGAACCGCGCAGCTTCCAGAGCGTCGAAGACTGTGTGGCCGCCAATATCTATACCCGCAGCGCCTGTGAGGAGGCCCATACGGCGGCGCTGGAGTCGGTACCGCGCTTCAATACGCTGGAAGCCTGCGAGGCCGAGCACGGCGAAGGCGCCTGTGCCGCGCCCAATGAAGAGCAGACCCAGGCCAGTGGCGGCGGTAGCTGGTTCATGCCCGCCATGATGGGCTACATGATGGGGAGCATGCTGTCGAACACCAACCGTGGGCGTTCCTTCGAGCGGGTTTACCAGGAGCCGGTCTATCGCAACCGTGACAACCAGGGCAACTGGAATGCCGCCGCCAGCCAGGCGACCCAGCGGGTCAATCAACGCAACGACGCCATGCGCAACTCGGTGGTACAAAGCCGTCAAACCACCACGCGCCGTGGCCTGGGCACGCGCTCTGCCTCCTGGGGCTCCTGACCTACACTCGGAGCCCTCATGCTAAGGATCACCGTTCCTGAACGACCCCAGTGGCAAGCCCTGGCACAGCAGCTGGGCTTCCACTTTCACACCATCGACGGCGAGCCCTACTGGAAAGAGAGCGCTTACTACCAGTTCACACTGGAGCAGGTCGAGCACGACATAGAAACACCCACCGAAACGCTGCACGAGATGTGCATGGCGCTGGTCGACCGCGTATGCCGCTCGGAGGCCCTGCTGCAGCGGCTGGCGATCCCCGCACCCATGTGGGAGACCATCCATCGCTCCTGGACCTCCGGCCAACCGCCGCTGTATGGGCGCATGGATTTTGCCTACTCAGGGGACGGCCCGGCCAAACTGCTGGAGCTGAATTATGATACGCCCACCTCGCTTTACGAGGCAGGGTTCTTCCAATGGGTATGGCTGGAACAGGCCATTGCCCAGGGCATCCTGCCTCGCCATGCCGACCAGTACAACTCCATCCAGGAGCGCCTGCTGAACGCCCTGGCACATCTGGGCGACCGGCTCCCCGACCGCACGCTGCATTTCTCTTGTGTGAAAGGCAGCGACGAGGAGCGGGCTACCGTCCGCTACCTGCAGGACATCGCGCTGCAAGCGGGGCTTCACGCGCCGTTCGTCTACATCGAGGATATTGGCGTAACGCCGGGTCAGTCCCACTTCGTGGACCTGGAAGACCAGCCGATGGCGGCAGTTTTCAAGCTGTACCCGTGGGAAGAGATGGCGGTGGAAGCGTTCAGCCAGCAGATCACCCAGCTGGACACCCACTGGTTCGAACCGCCCTGGAAGGCGATTCTGTCCAATAAAGGTATCCTGCCGCTGCTGTGGGAACAGTTCGAAGGCCACCCCAACCTGCTGCCCGCCTATTTCGAGCCAACCGAGAACGCCTCGCCTGCGCCGGGCTGGGTTCGCAAACCGTTTTTCTCCCGGGAAGGCAGCAACGTCAGCCTGACCACCCCCGATGGAGTGTCGGAAAACGTCGACGGGCCTTACACCGATAGCCCATGGATTCGTCAGGCGTACCATCCGCTCCCCAGGTTTGGGGAGCGGCATGCCCTGGTCGGCAGCTGGGTGGTGGGCGATCGCGCCTGTGGTATCGGCATTCGCGAAGACGTGGGCAGAATTACCAAGGACACGTCCTGCTTCGTACCTCACGCGATCGTGTAAGCGTGCGTTTGTGAGCGCACGTCGCACTCAGGCGGCGCTGCTGCCCTGATGATGCTCGGCTGCAGGCTGCCACGCGGGCGCCACTCGAAGAGCTGCGCGATCCACACGGACCGTTTCGGCCCAGGCATTCTCTTGCGGGCGAAAGTGGCGCGCCCCAACCCAACGCAGCGGCTGCGCCAGTTTCACTTCTTCGGGCACGCCGCCCTTGATCAGCTTGAGCAGAAAATTGTCGCTTTCGGTGGGGTGCCAATGCGGCAGCAGCTCGAACGGCGCATTCTGGGAACGGCGTGCTGCCAGCACACCCAGCCCCGGCTGGCAGTGCAGCTCGATGATGTGAGCCACGCCTTTGGCCAACAGCGCGCGATAGGTTTTCTTGTCCAATGGTGCGGTCGATACGGCAGTAATGCTCATGGGCAACGAAGGAAGGCGCTGGGCCAGCTGGCGCCAGCGGTCTTCGCTGGTCACCATGATATCACCCGCCTTGAGCTCCCACAGAGCGTTGGCATGGTCGAACAGCGAACGAGGCTGCCACCCTGCCTGCTGAGGCAGCAAAGCACCCAGCACGAACCCTGGCGCCGTTTGCTTGGAAAGCCAGCTCACCAGCGAGCGCTGAGGTTGGGTATCGACGGTCAGCAGCGTTTGCAGTGCGATGGCTTCCTGCTGCAAGAAAGCGGCTTCGTAACGATGCTGACGCTGCAGCTGATGGCTGAACGCACCACCAATAGCGGTATCGAAAAGCTGGAGATGAGAAAAATCACCCTGTTCACTCAGCGCCGTGGCCCACTCTTCAAGCGTGATGCAAGTAGGTGACAGCAGCTCTCCATCAGAGAGACCAAAAAAACGCGTAACAGCCTGTACCAAACTGTCACGCTCAGCAGTGCCTGCCGATGGCAGCATCTCTGAGTGCGTGATGCCGTGGCGGGACATGATGCCCTGAAGCACCGCGAGCACGGTTGAAGAGGTGAGTGACAACATGATGCTTCCTTAGCAATTTGTCGTATCCATTTCGTTAACAGGCTACCTGCATGTATCACTTTTGTCAAAAAAAACACTTACTACTTATACAAAAAATAATCTTTGTATAGAAAAAATGCCATCCTGGGCAGGTAAGCTACGTCGAACCGTTGGTCAGGCTTCTCAGCGCTGCGCAAATATCACAAAAAGCTCTATTAATCGTTGCTATCATGCTGATGAGCGACGTACGCGTCGTGCGATATTCATACCATAGACGATTTATCCTCATCATGAGGCCTTTGGGTTCACCTGGAGCAAGCCTGCCCATGACTGCGCGCTGGAAATCCTTGCCGTTACGGCTTCGACTGTTTGTCTCGTTCGGAACGGTGCTGGCACTGACCATGCTGCTTGCCCTGTACCTGCAGGCCCGCACGAACAGCGAAGCGCGACTAGCACACTTGCTCAACAACGAGCTGCCGACCCAGGTCGAGAGCCTGGCAACGCGCATCACCCTGGGCTTGAGCCCTGCCCTGGCCATTTCGGAAAGTCTGGCCAACAGCTACTTTATCGAGCAGTGGGTGGCCGACGATCTGCCGGTTGAGCAGCAAGCCGATGTAGAGCGCTACCTGTCACGCTTGATGGGACAACTGGACACCGAACTGCTCTTTATCGCCGCGCAGACCCCCAGCCGCCAGGTCTATCTTCAATATCGTGACGGGACCTTCCAGCAGCGCCCGCTGCAAGGCCCGGACAGCAGCGACGCCTGGTACCACGAGTTCACCCAAAGCGGTGTCGATTACAACCTCAACCTCGATAGCGATACGTTCAACCCGGACGATGCGTTCGTCTTCCTGAACTTCCGTAGCCAGGCCTTGGCTGCCAACGGCCAGCCGAGGGTGGTCGCTGGCGCGGGGCTCAACCTTGCCCGCATGGCCCAGTTCATTGACGAGTACCGCCTGGGTGAAACCGGCCGCGCGGCCATTCTCAGTGCGGATGGCGATTTTCTGATGAGCAGTGAAGAAGCTACCCTTTCTGCACTACGTGACCAGGAATCATCAGGCCTGCTGCACACCGATAGTCAACTCAGGGTGGATGAAGTCGAGCGCGATGGACGCGCCCTGTTTGTGGTGACCCGTTGGCTCCCAGAAGTACAGCGCTACCTGATGGTCGAAGTTGCCAAAGACGAGTACATCACTACCGTGAGGGAGCGTTTTTTCACCTCCATCAAGCTGGGGCTATTGATCCTGCTGGCGGGCCTGGTGCTGCTCTATCCGCTGACCGGCAGCCTGATTCGCCCGTTGACCCGCTTTCAGCGCCAGCTCAAGGAGATCACCCACAGCCTGGATCTTTCCAAGCGGGTAGACACCGATGACCGCGCCGAGCTTGGCGACCTGGCCGCTCAGACCAACGAACTGCTGGCCAGGCTTTCTCGCGCCATTCAGGCCGTGTCGAACAATGCCCTCGCCTTGACCCGGGTGGCAGACCGCTTGGCGCAAACTGCCGGGCTCTCTGGCGTACAGGGGGGCGATGTTCGCCATGAGGCCAACCAGACCATGGCAGCGGCCGTGGAGGAGATGGCGTCATCCGTGGCTGAGATCACATCGACCATGGAGGAGCTATCGACCTCCTCGACTCAGATCGCTGACCACTCCCAGTCGGTGGTGGACGTGGCCAACCAGACCCTGGAGCGCAGCCGTAAAGGCAGCACGGCCATGCAGCTGCTGCAGGCCAGGATGCATGACATCCGCAGCGACAGCGAGCAGAGCCTGGCGGAAATCATGGCGCTAGGGGCCAAGTCAAAACAGATCAGCAAGGTCATGGAGCTGATCAACACCCTGGCCGCACAGACCAAGCTGATTGCCTTCAACGCGGCGCTGGAAGCCTCCAGCGCAGGCGAGTCTGGCCGTCGGTTTTCGGTGGTTGCCAACGAGATACGTCGCCTGGCCGATAGCGTCACCGACTCGACCCATGAAATAGAGGGCCACACCGATGATATCCAGCAAGCCATCAACCGTCTGGTGGTCGCCTCCGAGAAAGGAGCCTCTTCTATCGAACAGGGTGTCGAGGCCAGCCAAAGCACTGCTCAGGACCTCGAAGCCCTGCTCAAGGCCGCTAGCCAAACCAGCAATGCGGCCCAGCAGATTTCGCTATCGACCCAGCAGCAGAAGACCGCCAGCAACCAGGTGGTGATCGCCCTGCGCGATATCGATACCGCCAGCACGCGCAATGCGCAGTCCGTGCGCAGCATCACCGAGATCAGCCAGGACATGATCCAGATGTCCGCCGAGCTGAACGAGCTGGTTCAGGAATTTACGCTGGCCACGCAATCCGACGACCGCCAACAGAGTCGACCATAATCACCGGCATGGGAGGCGCCTGATGAGTGTAATCCGGGTGGTCATGGCTGACGATAGCCCGCTCGCCAGAGAGATATTGCGTGACCTTCTCACCTGCGAAGGCGATATCGATATCGTGGGCGAAGCCAGCAATGGCCAGCAAGCCGTCGAGCTGGCCAAGCGGCTAGCACCCCAGTTGATCACCATGGACCTCAACATGCCGGTCATGGATGGACTGAGTGCCATCGAAGAGATCATGCACACCAAGGGCGTGCCGATTCTCGTCATCAGTGACCGTGCGGATGCCCAGAGTGCCTACAAGGCGCTGGAAGTGGGGGCGCTGGAAGTGATGCCCAAGCCTACCCTGGATGACGCCACCGGGGAGTGGCTGCGCGCTCGAGTTCGCCTGCTGGCGGGGGTCGCGGTCATTACGCGGCTACGCCGTCGAGTGCCTGCAACACCCCCTCAAGCGCTCTTGATACAGAGCTCCCCGCCCCCTCAGGCCTGTGCCACACGCGACTTTCAGCGGGTCGTGGTCATTGCCTGCTCTACGGGCGGCCCCCAGGCACTGGCACGCCTGCTCAGCAAGCTGCCCAGCGACTTTCCCGTGCCGATTCTGATAGCTCAGCACATCAGCCATGGGTTCATCGAAGGCATGGCCACCTGGCTTGGCTCGCTGTGCCCCCTGCCGGTGAGCGTGGCCAAAGAGGGGGAACGTCTCGAATCGGGCCATGTTTACCTGTCACCGTCAGAGCGTAACCTGAGCGTGACGCCTGAACACTGTGTGCGACTGGTGCAGAGCCCACCCGATGCCTTGTATCACCCCAGCTGCGATGTGCTGATGCGCAGCGCCGCGGATGTCTATGGTGCGGATACCATCGGAGTGATTTTGACGGGCATGGGCAGAGACGGCGTCAGCGGTATGCGTGCCATCCAGCAAGCAGGCGGCATCACCCTGGCACAGGACGAAGCCAGCTCCGTGATTTATGGCATGAACCAGGAAGCCATCAATGCTGGCGCCATACAGCACATCATCGGCCTTGACGACCTCCCCGCACGCTTGCTGCGTTTGGTGAGCACGGCCACACCTCGGCAGATCTCCCCATGACCACCCTCGCCGCTTTCAAGCAGCTGGTGCACCAGCGCTGCGGGCTCTCTCTGGAAGGCCTGGCAGAGTCGCGTCTGGAGCGTGCCATCGAGCAGCTTTGCCGCGCTCAGGCAACCCAGGACCCCGCGACCCTGCTGGGCAGGCTCACCCGAGACTCAGCGCTGTTTGATCATTTCATCAGCCAGCTCACCGTCAACGAAACCTACTTCTTTCGTGAGGTAGAAGCCCTGCAGTGGCTCGTCGATGAACACCTGCCTCGTCAATTGGCCACTCAGGGTGGGCCACTGCGGCTACTGAGTGCAGGATGCTCTTCAGGAGAGGAGCCTTACAGCCTGGCCATGCTGTTGATGGAAGCGTACGGCGAACGTGCCAAGGCGCTGTTCCGCATCACCGGCGGCGACGTGGATCAACAGGTGCTGCACAAGGCCAGAGCCGGGAGCTACAGCGGCATGGCGTTTCGTGCTCTGCACCCCGCCCTCAAGGCCCGTTACTTCACCCCGGCGGGGCGCGCCCATCAACTGGTGCCCGCATTGACCGAATGGGTCACGTTCTGCCCCTTCAACTTGCTCGACGCAGACCACCAGGCACTGGGCGGCCCCTTCGATGTGATTCTGTTCCGTAACGTATCGATCTATTTCGATGAAGCCACCCGCCGCGACATCCAGCAGCGCTTGAAGCAGCTGCTGGCGCCACAGGGCATCTTGCTGTGCGGGGTCACGGAAACGCTGGGGAACGACTTGGGCATCCTGTCGTTACAAGAGGAGCAAGGGGTCTTTTATTTTCAGCCCCCTGGCGTCGAACGCGCAAACCATCCACTGCGTTTCACGAGTGCTCCAGAGCCCACTCCCATCACGAGGGAAGCCGCCCCCAGTGAGGCCATCGACATACCGCCTTCGCCACCTGTAGCGGCCGATACTCATGATAGCCCCCGCGAGCCTGCCAGGCGTGAAGAGACGCTGCAGCAGGCCCATGAGCTGCTCGATAACAACCAGTTCGAAGCGGCCTTGCAACTCATCCGCCCGCTGCTGGAGCAGGACCCGTGGTGTGTAGATGCCCTGCTGCTTTCCGGGCTAGCAGTGCGCTGGCTGCAGCGGCCTCAGCAGGCCTACGATTTCTTCAAGCGAGCGCTGTACGTCGCCCCGGAGTGCTGGCCGGCGCACTTCTATCAGGCGGAACTGCTGCGTCAGGGCGAGCTGCCGGACAACCCCGTTCAGCGCCAGCGAGGCTATGCCGCCGTGGTACGCCTGCTGGAAACCACGCCCCAGGCCAGCGGTGCGCTGCAGGTCATCCAGCCGCCGCTGGCCCCCGGCGATGCCTGTTTTCTGGCCAAACGCTATTTGGGTGAGCACACCGCCATACAGGGAGTTGGCTAATGGCACTGGATATGCGTCGTTTCATACAGCGGTTCGTGGAAGAAGCCGCCGACCACTTGCCGCGCCTGCGAGAGGGGGTCCATACCCTGGCGCAGGACGCCATCGGCAACGCGTCTGGTGCGGCGGGCAAGGAGCACGTCAATGAGCTGTTTCGGTCGGCGCACACGCTCAAGGGCTCTTCCAGAATGCTCAAGCTGGCGCCGATCACGGCCCTCGCCCATAGCATGGAAGAGCTGCTGAGTGCCTTTCGCGAGGGCAGCGTTGCGCCTACGGCTGCTTCCCTGGACCTGCTGAATCAGGCCATCGATGCGTTGGACGATCAGGTCGGCCAGCTGGCGCAGGGAGCAGCCCCCGACGCACTGGCCGACGCAGACCCCGCGCTCTGCCAGGCGCTGGAGTCGGCGGCAGGCGCCCCATCGGCAGACGCGCCCTCAGCAACGCCCGCGGTGCAGAAGGCGCTGCCTTCTACCACCGCTTCCGAACAGGCTCCAGCGGCCACGAAGCCCTCATCGGCGTCGTTGGCCTTGAGCGATACGGTGCGGGTCCGTCTCGACCGGCTGGACGACGTGATTCGCCTGATGGGCGAAGTACTGTCGGGCCATCACCACCTGCATGGTCTGGTCGAACAGGCGCGCCAGCTCGGCCTGTCTCTGCCCGCCCAGCATCAAGCCGAGTTTCACGATTTTCAGCGCGAGTTCAAAGACAGCGTGCTGAGCCACGACGCCCTGATGAGCGATCTTCATGACCGTGCCTTGCAGATGCGCATGCTGCCCCTGAGCGTCGTCTTCGACCCACTGGCACAAATGACCCGTGAGCTGGCGCAATCACTGGGCAAGCAGGTGGAGTGCCGCGTTCGGGGGAGCGCCATCGAGCTGGACCGCCAGATGATCGACCGCCTCTCCGACCCTCTGATTCACCTGCTGCGCAACGCTCTGGATCATGGCCTCGAGCGCCCGGAGCAGCGCCAGGCTGCAGGTAAGCCACCGCGTGGCCAGCTCAGCCTGGAAGCCAGGCAGGATGGTGGCTGGGTCGTGGTGGAGATGCGTGACGACGGAGCCGGGATCGATCTGGCGGCCGTGCGCCAGAAAGCGCTTGCCAGGCAGTTGCTCGATGAAGGTCAGCTGGCCTTGCTGAGCGAGCAGGAAACGCTGGAACTGATCCTGCTGCCCGGCTTTTCCACCAAGAGCCTGATCACCGATTTTTCGGGTCGCGGTGTCGGTATGGACGTGGTCAAGCGGACGGTGGTCGATGAGCTCAATGGCGACCTGAACGTCACCAGCGCGCTGGGCAAAGGCACCCACTTTTCGCTGCGCCTCCCCCTTTCATTGGCGCTGATGCGGGTGTTACTGGTGGAGGTCAGTGGCGTAACACTGGGCGTCACCGCCCCCCATGTGGCCGAGTTGCTGGAGCGCTCCCCCGAGGAATTCATCGACGCAGCAGGCCAGACCACGCTGATTCTGCGCAACGAGTTCGTACCGGTGGTTGCCCTCGCCACCTTGCTCGACCTGCCCGCTGCGCCGCCCGCAGGGGACAAGGTGCTATTGCTGGTCGTGCATCAACGTCAGCAAAAGCTGGCGCTGATCATCGATGCGCTGGTGGACGAGCGCGATATGGTCATCAAGCCGCTGCCCAACCACCTTCGCTATTTGCCGCTGGTGTCGGGCATGGTGTCGCTGGGGCGCAATACGCTGGCCAGCCTGCTGCATGTGCCCGCGCTACTGGAGCGCTCCCGCCACTCGTCACTTCGCCAAGCCGCCCAGCTCCCCTCCGATGCAACACGCCATCACATTCTGGTGGTCGATGACTCGCTGAACACTCGTGAGATCGAAAAGGATGTGCTGGAGGCCTGGGGCTATCAGGTCACCCTGGCCGAGAATGGCCGCGATGGCTTGAACAAGGCGTTGGCCGACACCTTTGACGCGGTCCTGACGGACGTTGAAATGCCCGTCATGGACGGCTTTGCGCTAACGGCCCGTCTGCGCGAAAATGACGCCTATCGTCACAAGCCGATCATCATCACGTCTCGCGAGAAAGAGGCCGACCGGCGGCGCGGCATCGAAGTAGGTGCTGATGCCTATATCGTCAAGGGCAGCTTTGACCAAAACAATTTAGTGGAAACCCTGAAGGCCCTGCTAAGCTAGGTTTCCCCACCAGATAGAGAATGATCATGCGAATACTGGTCGTAGACGACGACCCACTAGCTGGGGAAATGACCGCTGCGCTGCTGGAGTTTCAAGGCCATGAGACGGTACTGGCCGAGGACGCCATGGAGGCCATGCGCCAGCTGGAAGCGCACAAGGATGTCGCGCTGATCGTTAGCGACATGCACATGCCGCTGGTGAGCGGCGTCGAGTTACTGGAAATGCTCCGCGAGCAGCAGGTGCACCTGCCGTTCATCCTGCTCACCGGCGACACGCCAACAGCGGCCTTGATGCAGACACCCGGCCTGAGCGCCTGTCTGCAAAAAGATGCCGAGCTAGACACGACGCTGGGGCAGGCCGTTGCCCAGGCCTTCAACAGGTAGCCCGATGTCCTCATCGCTGCACGACAAGCTGAGCCAGCTGCGCCAACGGTTCATTAGCCAATTACCAGGCCGCCTCCAGCAAACTGAGGAGCAGTGGCAAAAGAGCCGCTCCTCCGCCGAGGAAGAAGCAAAGCTGGCCCCGGAGCTGCACCGCTTTTTTCATAGCCTGAAAGGGACGGGGCGCTCGTTGGGGTTCGAGCGCATTGCGCTGCTGGCCGACCAGGGCGAGGCCGCGCTCAGCGAGGCATCATTGCAGGAAGCGCTGATCGTCCAGATACTCGCACAGCTGGCCGAAGAGCAGCAGCGTCTGCAATCACTGGCGGGGCAGCAGAAAGCCCTGGCAGCGCATCAAAGCGTGGAGTTCTCTCCGACACCTGAACAAACCCGCAGCAAGCGCCAGCGGCTGATTTACCTTTGCGATGACGAACCCGACCAGGTCAGCCAACTGCTGCACCATTTGCGCTGCTTCGGGCACGAAGTAGTGCACTTCGACACCACCGATGCCTTTTTCAACGCCGTCATCACGCGCCGTCCGGATGCCATCATCATGGACGTGCAGTTCCCTCAGGGGCAAACCGCAGGTACCGAAACGCTCACCAGCTTGAACAAGCTCACCGGCGAACGGTTACCCTCCATCGTACTGTCGGCTCACGGCGATTTTCTATCGCGTCTGAGCGCCGTGCGCGCAGGCTGCAATGGCTATTTCACCAAGCCCGTGAAACCCCTTGACCTGATGCTGGCCGTGGATGAGCTGACCACCCCTGTCGAAGACGAGCCGCTACGTGTCATGGTGGTCGATGACGAGCCGGAAGTGGCCGCTTACCATGCGCTACTGCTGGAAGAGGCGGGCATGGTGGTGCAACAGGTGAACCACCCCGCCGACGCACTGAGCGCGCTTGAACGTTTCAGCCCTGATCTGCTGCTGGTGGATGTCTACATGCCGGTGTGCTCCGGTGAAGAGCTGGCCAACATCATCCGCCAGCAGCCCGAGTACGTCGGCCTGCCGATCATCTATCTATCCAGCGAGACCGATAGCCAGAAACAGCTGTCTGCCATGACCGCAGGTGTCGAGGCGTTCATCACCAAACCCGTGGTACCCGATGAGCTGGTCTCGGCGGTAAAGCTGCGCGCCGAGCGGCTGCGACTGCTGCGCTCGCTGATGACCCGGGACAGCATGACCGGCCTCTACAACCACAGCACCACCACTGAAATGATCAGCAAGACACTGGCCCAGGCTTACCGGGACAAGACCCGGCATGCCATGGCGATGATCGACATCGACCACTTCAAGGCGGTCAACGATACCCACGGTCACCTGGCAGGGGATCAGGTCATCATCACCCTGGCACGGCTGCTGAAAACACGCTTACGCATGTCGGATATCATTGGTCGCTATGGCGGTGAGGAGTTCGTGGTGCTGCTCAAGGGAATCGACGACCAGCGGGCAGGCGAGCTGATCGACGAGCTGCGGCGTGACTTCGAACAGGTGGACTTTCACGCGGGTGGCGAACGCTTCCGCTGCACTTTCAGCGTCGGGATCAGCAGTTTCCCTGAACATCCCTCTACCGAATCGCTACGCCTCAGCGCCGATCAGGCGCTCTATCGTGCCAAGCACCAGGGGCGCAACCAGGTGGTCATCAGCACGGAGCAGGATCATGGCGGATTCGCGCCCCGCGGGGCATGAGGCAACAAACCTATCCCTTGAGGATGCCATCCGCGAGGACGATGGCCACATCGTCGATGTGGAGGAGCCCTGCCAGCAGGTGGTGCTGTTCACGCTGTCCGGCCAACCCTATGCGCTACCAGGCACGGCCGTGACGGAAATCCTCAAAGGCGATACGCCGGTCTATTTCGTGCCTGGCCTGCCCTCCTCGACCGAAGGCGTCATCCATCTGCGCGGCACCATCGAGTCGCTGATTCGGCTACAGCCGCTGTTGGGGCTGACCGAGAGCCACGCCGACGGCATGCTGCTGATGGTGCGCAGCGCCGGGATACGTACGGCCGTGCGTATCGACCAGTTGAACGACGTGTGCGACTTACCCCTCAGCGCCTTCAAAGCGCCCCCCGAAACGCTGCCTGACGCACTGCGCCCTTTCGTCAGCGCGCTTTGGCAGCCCGAAGAGGCCCGTGTGGCCACGGCCCTGCTTGACCCCGATGCCCTGCTGAAAGCCTACCAGCAGGGGCTGGGCTGAGCCGTGAACAGCGAGCAAACAGGCCACGATGGCACTCGAACCGTGACCTGCGTGGTCTTTCAGGCAGGCGGTTATCAGGTGGCCATCGACGCGCGCTACGTTCAGCGCATCGATAGCCACTGTTGCCAGCCGCGCCACGCCAGTGTCGACACGCTACTCTTTGATCGCCCCGGCGACTCCAGCCGCTGGCTAACCCTGCGCGACGCCGAAGGCTCGTGGCAGCTGGGCATTGGTTCGGAGAGTCGGCTGGCACGCCTGCCGGTCGCCCAGCTGCATTCGCTGCCTCCCCTGATCGCCGCCCGCTCGGGCATGCCCGCGCTGTGCGGGCTGATGCTGGAACAGCAGCGGCTGACCTTGCTGCTGGATGGCCAACGGCTGTCGCCGTCAGTGCTCCAGCCATAGGCAGCGCACGGCGTCCCCTGGGGCTATCTGCTGGTGAGCATCGATGACGGCCAGCGCATCGGCCTCGATACACGAAGAGAGCACCGCCGAGTTCTGGTCTTCAAACGCCACCGCGTAGATTCCCTGAGCGCTAAAGCGCAGCGCCACGCGCATGTAGTGTTGCCGTGGCCCCGTCTCGGTGGTGAACTGCGCCTTCGCGGTGATCTCTGGCAGTGACGCAAGCGCAGGGCGGCCCAACAACGCTCCCATCAGCGGGCGTAAAAAGAGCCAGGCGCCAACGAATCCGGACACCGGATTGCCTGGCAGGCCGACAAAGCGCGCCTCGCCCCCTGCCTCAGCCGGCAGGCGTCCCAGCGCCAGCGGCTTACCGGGGCGAATGGCCAGCTTCCACATATCCAGCTGCCCCAACGACTCCAGCGCAGCCTTGACGTGGTCCTCTTCCCCCACGCTGACACCACCGGTGCTGACCACCACGTCGGCCACGGCCGCCGCCTGTTCGAGAATCTCGACGGTGCGGGCATAGTCGTCGGGAACGCTGACCCGCTGTACGACCTCAGCACCAAAGCGCTCCAGCAAACGCGTCAGCATCGGGCGATTGGAGTTATAGAGCTGGCCAGGCTGCAAGGGCATGCCTGGGTCGACGATCTCGTCGCCGGTGGAGAGCAGCGCCACCCGGGGCCGACGGCGCACGCTGACCTCGGTCACTCCTTGCCCCGCCAGGTGCCCCAGTGCAGCCGCTTCCAGGCGCTGCCCCGCCTTGAGCAGCACGTCTCCACGCTGCACGTCACGCCCCTTGAGCCTGACGTTGTCACCCGCGGGTACGTCATGGGGAATCACCGCGTGGCCGTCGTCCAGGGTGACGCGCTCCTGCATGACCACGCAATCCGCGCCCGCCGGAATCTGGCCCCCGGTAAAGATCCGCGCGCAGCTGCCTTCTGCCAGCGGTTGGGCCAGGCTTCCGGCAGCAATCCGCTGACTGACCGGCAGCCGCTTGCCCGCGTCGCTGGCGCGCAGCGCATAACCATCCATGGCACTGTTATCGAAGGGCGGCACGTCCAGCGTTGCCATCACCGGCTCAGCCAGCACCCGACCCGCCGCCTCTTCAAGCGGCACCTGCTCGGCTGGCAGCGGCACAAGCCCTGCCAGCAGCGCATCGAGAACGGCGCTGATAGGCTGCAGTGGCGGTGGCTGATGTTGTGCGCGTTGCTCAGCCATGCTGCCCCCGGCCGGGAATGACCAGGTTGGCAAAGTTGCAGGGTTTGTGGCGGCTATCCAGCTGCTCGGCCAGAATGCCGTCCCACCCGGTGCGGCAGGCACCGGTGGAGCCCGGCAGGCAAAACACCACCGTGGCGTTGGCAAAACCACCCAGGGCGCGGCTTTGAATGGTGGAGCTGCCGATTTCGTCGCCACTCAGCTGGCGAAAGCGCTCGCCGAACCCCTCGATGCGCTTGTCCAACAGCACCGAGACCGCCTCTGGAGTGGAGTCACGGCCGGTGAAACCGGTACCGCCGGTGGTCAGCACCACCTGCACGCCGGGGTCGGCAATCCACTGGGCCACCACGGCACGAATCTGGTACACGTCGTCCGGCACGATACGCTTGTCGGCCAGCCGGTGCCCCGCTTCGGTCAGCCGCTGAACCAGCGACTGACCCGAGCGGTCGGTCTCTTCGGTGCGGGTGTCCGAGACGGTGAGCACCGCAATATTCAGGGCTTCCATGGCATCCATTGGCGCTACTCCTTGGGCTCGTTCTGTGAAGGGGCTTTCTTGCGCGCCTGGCGAGCCTCGAGTGCCGCCAACTGCTCCGGGGTGGCCTCGCCCTGGTGGTTGGCTTTCCATTCGCTGTAGGGCATGCCATAGACATACTCCCGGGCAGCGTCCATTTCCAGAGGCGTGCCGCGCTCATCGGCTGCGCTGACCAGCCACTTGGAGAGACAGTTACGGCAGAAGTCCGCCAGAATCATCAGGTCGATGTTCTGCACGTCCTTGTTGTCATCCAGGTGCTTAAGCAAGCGACGAAATGCAGCGGCTTCCAGCTCCGTGCGGGTCGCGGTATCCAGTTCATCGAACGTAGCCATGCGGGTTCCTCTTTCAAGACAGGGTTGATATGCAGCATAACAAAAGACACCGCCCGAGGGCGGTGTCAGCGACGATCTTGCGTCATCCTATGGTGGTGCGTCAGCCCGGTTTCGTAGAGGGCTCGCTGCTGTCGCCCGCTTTCTGAGCAGCCACCTCTTCCTCGCTCAGCGACTGCCCCTTGACCTCTTCGTACCACAGGTTGTGGTGCTCCTTGGCCCAGGTTTCGTCTACGTAGCCGGTGGTCATGCCTTCCAGCGACCCTTCGGTCCCTACCGTACCGATGTAGATGTGCCCCAGCGCCACGGCGGTCAAGCCCAGCGCGCCCACGGCATGGATGATGTTGGCCCACTGCATGGTATCGCGGCTCTGCCCGTAGTTCGGGAAGTCGAGTACGAAGCCACTGGCCACCACCAACAGCCCTGCGGTAGCCAGCAGCCAGTACCAGACTTTTTCACCGCCGTTGGCAAAGCCTGCATCCGGGTGGCCTTTACCGACCAGGCCGCCGCCCTGCTTGAACCACTGCAGGTCATGCTTCTTGGGGATATTGTCCTTCAGCAGCTTGACCAGCAGCACGATCAGCAGGATGCCGAACAGTGGCCCCAGATAGTTGTGGAGCACCTTGGAGGCCGCAATCATCCAGGCCCATACCGCGTCGCCAAACAGCGAGCGGAAGACGAACTTGCCATACAGCAGGTTGAGACCGGTCAGCGCCAAGGTGATGAACAGCGTCGCCACCGTCCAGTGCAGCGCGCGCATGAACAGTGGCCAGCGCAGCAGCTTGCGCCCGGTACGTGGCTCATCCAGGTGCTTGCGGCCAATCACCAGATAGAACAGCGTGATCACGCTGGCCATGCCCAAAATGGCAATCAAACCAAACGGCGAGACCCAGCGATTGCGCAGGATCCGCCACGTTTCACCGCTGGCGTTGATCAGGTTGTAGTTGCTGTCGTGACGCGAATCACGATAGTTCGGGCCGGTTTCACCGCTGCGCACCTGGCGCCACTGCTCGGCCGTAATGCCCGGAGCCGCCGTGGTCATCTCCCGTTGCGGGTCTGCCTGGGCCACGGCCAGCTGGCTCACGCCGAGACTGGCCATCAGCAGTAGCAGCATCAGGCACAGGTGCCAGACACGCTTCAGCCCGCGGGCGGCATGCCCGTTGGTCGATGCAGGCATTTCAACGGTGGTCATGGTCATTGTGGTCATGACACGCCTCCTTAGCCTTTACGGGCAGCATCGTAGGCAAGGTTGTCGGTGCTGGCCTGGGGATTGTTCGACCACGCTCCATCCGGGTGGCCACGATGGACGACACGCTGACGGAAGATGTCGGCAACGTCCTGCGCATCACCTGCCAGCAGCGCTTTGGTCGAGCACATCTCGGCGCACAGCGGCAGCTTGCCTTCGGCAATACGGTTGGAACCGTACTTCTGGTACTCCTCTTCCTTGCTTTCTGCCGGGCCGCCTGCGCAGAAGGTGCACTTGTCCATCTTGCCGCGCTCGCCAAAGGCGTTCTGCTTGGGGAACTGGGGTGCGCCGAAGGGGCAGGCATACAGGCAGTAGCCGCAGCCGATGCACAGGTCCTTGTCGTGCAGCACGATACCGTCGTCGGTCTTGTAGAAGCAGTCGGTGGGACAGACAGCCATACAAGGGGCGTCGTCACAGTGCATGCAGGCCACCGAAATCGACATTTCGCTGGCTTCACCGTCGTTCAGCGTGACCACGCGGCGGCGCTGAATGCCCCACTCGACGTCGTTGGCATTTTTACAGGCGGTGACGCAGCCGTTGCATTCGATGCAGCGCTCGGCATCACACATGAATTTCATTTGAGCCATGGTGTTCTCCTCTTGCCGATGCGGACGTTGCCGCATCGGCCTGCTGTCTGGTCGGGTCGCGCGTGATCGTTCAAGCGCGCTCAATACGACAAATGGTGCACTTGGTCTCTTGCATCAGTGTCACCGGGTCGTAGCCGTAAGTGGTCGCCGTGTTGGCTGCCTCGCCCTGAACATAGGGTGCCGTGCCTTCCGGGTAGCGATCATGCAGGTTCTCGCCCTGGAAGATGCCGCCAAAGTGGAACGGCATGAAGGCCACCTTGCGATCCACCCTGGGCGTGACCAGAGCTTTCACCTTGACGCGGCCGCCCTCGGCGCCTTCGACCCAGACATCGTCACCGTCACGTACGCCGATATCGTTGGCATCGGCAGGGTTCATCTCGACGAACATTTCCTGCTGCAGCTCCGCCAGCCAGGACATCGAGCGGGTTTCTTCACCCCCGCCTTCGTACTCGACCAGTCGGCCAGACGTCAGAATGATCGGGTAGTCCGCGCTGTTGTCACGCTCCTGAATGGTCTTGTAGAGCGTGGGCAGACGCATGATGGAGTCGAAATCGTCCCAGGTGGGATACCGCTCGACCAGATCACGCCGCGTGGTGTAGAGCGGCTCGCGGTGCTTGGGCACGGCATCCGGGAACGTCCACACAACAGCACGGGCCTTGGCATTACCGTAAGGCGCACAGCCGTGTTCGATGGCCACTCGCTGAATACCGCCGGAGAAGTCGGTTTTCCAGTTTTTACCTTCAGCAGCCTCTTTCTCTTCGGCCGTCAGGTCATCCCACCAGCCCAGGTCTTTCAGCAGCTGGTCGTTGAACTCCGGATAACCGTCATCGATATCGCCGCCCACCGGGGCTGAGCCTTCGGCCAGCAGATTGACACCGTCGCGCTCGATACCAAAGCGGGCGCGGAAGCCCATGCCGCCTTCCATCACGGGCACGCTGGTATCGTAGAGGTTCGGGGAGCCCGGGTGACGGAACTCCGGGGTGCCCCAGCAGGGCCACGGCAAACCGTAGTAGTCGCCATCCGAGGGGCCACCCTGAGCACGCAGATTTTCAAAGCTGAAGGTGTGCCAGTTTTGCTGGTGCTCTTTCAGGCGCTCCGGGCTTTGGCCGGTGTAACCCACCGTCCACATGCCGCGATTGATTTCGCGCAGCACGTCTTCGATCACCGGACGATTACCTTCCATGGCGTAGTTCTTGACGAACTCGTTGCCAAAACCCAGCTTGTTGGCAAACAGGGTCATGATCTCATGGTCGGGCTTGGACTCGAACAGCGGCTCGATGACCTGATCACGCCACTGGATCGAGCGATTGGTGGCGGTGACGCTACCGGTGGTTTCGAACTGGGTGGCGGCAGGCAGCAGGTAGACGCCGTCGGTGCGGTCGTGCATGACGGCCGCGACGGTGGGATACGGGTCGACGATGACCATCATCTCGAGCTTCTGCATGGCCTTTTGCATTTCAACGCCGCGGGTTTGCGAGTTGACCGCGTGGCCCCAGTAGAACATCGCTTTCAGCGCCGTACGCTGGGAGATGTTGTCGTCCTCTTCCAGCACGCCATCGACCCAGCGCGATACGGTGATACCGTTGGTGTACATGGGCTTGCCGTCGGCATACTCGGTGTCGTCGAAGCGACCTTTCAGCCAGTCGTACTCCACGTCCCACACCTTGGCCCAGTGCTGCCAGGCGCCTTCGGCCAGGCCGTAATAGCCAGGCAGCGAGTCGCAGCCCAGGCCCAGGTCAGTGGCACCCTGTACGTTGTCGTGACCACGCAGGATGTTGGCACCACCGCCCGACTTGCCGATGTTGCCCAGTGCCAGCTCCAAGATGCAGTAGGCGCGGGTGTTGTTATTGCCGGTGGTGTGCTGAGTACCGCCCATACACCAGATCACACAGCCCGGACGGTTGTCGGAAAGCCGCTTGGCCACCTCGAACATGTCGGCTTCCGAGACGCCGGTGATGTCTTCCACGACGCTGGGCGGGAACTGGGCGACTTCGGCACGCACTTCATCCATGCCGTAGACGCGCTGGTTGATGTATTCGCGGTCTTCCCAGCCGTTTTCGAAAATGTGCCACAACAGGCCCCAGATGTAGGCCACATCGGAGCCAGGGCGGATGCGCACGTACTTGTTGGCCTTGGCGGCCGTACGCGTGAAGCGCGGATCGGCAACGATGATGTCGCAGCTGTTGCGCTCCTTGGCAATCAGGATGTGCTGCATCGCCACCGGGTGGGCTTCACTGGGGTTGGAGCCGATGAACAGCATGGAGCGGCTGTTGTGCATATCGTTGAGCGAGTTGGTCATCGCCCCGTAGCCCCAGGTATTGGCCACACCCGCTACCGTGGTGGAGTGGCAGATACGCGCCTGGTGATCGGTGTTGTTGGTGCCCCACATGGAGGCGAGCTTGCGCATCAGATACGCCTGCTCGTTGCTGAACTTGGCCGAGCCCAGCCAGTAGACGCTATCGGGGCCATAGGCGTCCCGCAGTTCCAGCAGCTTGTCGCCGATCTCATTGACGGCGTCGTCCCAGCTCAGGCGCTGCCATTCACCCGCGACCAGCTTCATCGGGTACTTCAGGCGACGCGTGGAGTGGCCGTGCTGGCGCAGAGAGGCGCCTTTCGCACAGTGGGCGCCACGGTTGATCGGGTGGTCGAAGGCTGGCTCCTGCTTGGTCCAGATGCCCTCCTGCACTTCTGCATACACGCCACACCCCACTGAACAGTGGGAGCAGATGGTGCGCTTGGTTTCGACGGGGGAGTCGAGCACCGGGGTCTTGTTCGCCGCTTCGGTGCGCTGCATCATCGGCGCGCCCATGAAACCAACCGCCGCAACACCGGCCGTACCCGCGCCGGTACGCTTGAGGAATTGGCGACGAGAGATACCCAGCCCAGACGCGGCCGGAGCTTGAGTTTTACGAGTTAAGCGCATGGCAAATCTCCTGATGGTCGCCGTCAGTCACGCAGCGAGGCGTAGTAGGCACGAACGTGATCCGTCTCGCGGTAATTCACCGACTGGGCTTCACGCTGGCTGGGCGTCTTGTCGCTCGCCTGTACGAGGGTAACGTGACCGACCGCCGCTGCCGCACCTGCTGCTGCGGTGCCCAGGCCAACGGTCTTCATGAACCGACGCCGTTCAGGGTTATGTGACGTGTGCATAGGGTTCTCCACTGTCATGCTTGTTATGCTTGGGCCGCTGGCCCGGCTATTCACTGACCGCGAACCAGGGTCAGGTCACGAGTCGTACTGGCTGATGGGCGGCTCGGTCGCTGATACGCGCCTGCTCGCTCTCCATGAAGGCACTGCCTAGCGCGCCCAGCGCGGCATAGAAGGCAGCCTCCACGTCAGCCACATCGTCGAAGCAGCGCTTTGCCCAGGGGGCCAAGTGCTGCTGAAAAAAAGCTACCTGCTCATCTGCCTGAGCTTCTACCAGCATGCCCATGACTTCACACACGGCGGCAAGGTGATCCTCGGGCTCATGGGTGCGTTCACTGCGCTCGAAGCCCAGCTCCCTCAGGTCACGGCGCAGCGCCACCAGCGCGGCTTCCATGAGCTCACCCTGCTGATACCAGGAGGCATAGGGCACGATATCGCCCTGAATGACGCCCACCAGATGGCGAAAGTGGGCGCGCTGCAGTCGCTCGGGGTCGGCCTGGGCGGCTGCCTTGGCAAGGCCAGCCCAGCATTCGGCCAGCCGCGTGCCGTCCTGTTCTACCTCCAGCTCGGCCAGCCAGGCCAGGAGCTCGACGTCGGGCGACTGGCGCAACAGCCGTGCCAGCAGCTGGTAGATATCCCCGCGCAGCGCGTCGACCTCGCTGAGCATCGCCTCGGTTTCACTCATGGCGTTACACCTTCAACTGCGCGTCAGGGTCGCGCATCATGGTTTTCCAGACGTCTTTCACGCGGCAGTCCTCACACATTTCCAGACGCGCCAGCGCATCGCCGGCAAAATAGGGGTGATTGGCCAGCTTGGTTTTCATGGCGGCCACCGTGCTGACCGTCGCGAACGGTTTGCCACAGCCGATACACTCAAAGGCAGGCTCTTCATGGCACACGTGGCGCGTTTCACGGGCAGGCGCGGCCAGAAAACCAGGCACCAGCGTGATGGCATTTTCCGGGCACGCCTGTTCACACAGGCCACACTGCACGCAGTCGGCTTCCAGGAAGCTGAGCACCGGTGTATCGCCGCCTGCCTGCAACGCGGGTGTCGGGCAGTTGCTGACGCAGGCATAGCACAACGTACAGGCGCTACTGTCCACGTCGATGCCGCCGAAGGCCGCGCCTTCCGGCAACGCTTGACGCTCACCGCTGGGGGTTCCCAGCGCGGCCAGGCGTGCCAGTACCTGATTCAATCGCGTGCGCTTGTTGGGCTCGCGGAAGCTGACGGCAGTGTCACTCAACGGCAGCAGGCTGGGCAGAGCATCGCGCGCGTCAGTGGCGTTGGCCGCCACCAGTTGGATACGTTCGACGGCGTGGCCAAGCGCTGCCAGCAACCCCTGGGCCAGCGCCACCTGATGATTCAGAAAGGCGCTCAAACGGGGCGGCATGCCCTCGTGAAGCTGAATACGTACTTCAGAGGCGCCGCTGGCCAAGGCCGTCAGCCACTGGTCGTGGCCAGCCGCGCCCAGCTCTTCCAGCGGCACATCGATGAGATGGCCTGGCGTGACCACGCCCGCCTGGCGCTCTTGCTCCAGAGTATCGTGAGTAACGAAGCGCAGCACGGGCACCTCGCCTCCCGCCTCACGGTAGGCCTCGAGCCACGCTGCCAGCGTATCCTGCTGACGGCGCGTTTCGGGCAGCCTGAACTCGATGGCACCGGTGGGGCAGGCGCTGGTGCAACTACCGACGCCCTGGCACAGAAAGGGATCTATCTCGATGCGGGACTCGATACGCCCCTTGATGCTGGTGATGGCATCCGCCGGGCAGACGTCCAGGCAGCGGGTACACCCGACATTGCCACTGGCCGAATGCGCGCACAGGTCGGTATTGACCTGGAAGTAACGGGGCTTGTCGAACTCGCCTACCAGCTCGACGGCACTCTCCAGCACTTGCTGGCGCTGCTCATCGGCAGCCTCGGGAGCGAGTCGCAAATAGCCAGGCGGCGGCAGTTCCCATGGCATCGCGGGCAGCATGCCGGGGGCCGTCAGGTCCAGCACGACATCGAAGGCGTCACGCTCGACCAGCACTTGTGCCAGATCCAGCGTTTCACCCTGTGAAAACGGCACCTGAAGATGAAACGCGCCCAGGTGCCCGGTGATAGTGAGCTGCGCCAGCTGCTCGGCACTCAAGGGCTGCTCGATGACGGGCTCACTGCCCATCGGCAGCTCGGCGGCGTCGTTCAGGGTCAGTAGCGTCAGCGATGCCAGCCCCTGATGCTGCAGTGCGCGAGCGGCGGCTGTCACGGGTTGAACGGCACCGATCAGCACCACGTGTCCACGACTATGGTAGGTAACGTTGGCGGGGGTCAGATTGACTGGCCAGGAGATACGCCGACGCACCGCTTCACGAGCGGCCGCGTTGCGCTGGTCGTCAATCGACGCCAGTTGGATTCGTTGGTTCATGCACGCTCACGGTCAATGGGTCGTTCTTATTATTTGAATGGTCGTTTTAATGGTCATTTTGACACAAGTGCGGCGTAACGCCACTGTCCTTATGCTTTCAGCGTATGGCGCTATGCCGCCTTTTGCCACTTTCATTGGTCGTATCACTGTCAACGGTGGCCCACCAGACCAACGCTAACCTCATGATAAAAAAGACAACTATCGTTCAGAGCGCTCACGGCGAGCGTGACAAGATAAATCAGACTGGTCGTCTAGGTCGGTTCTTTGTACAAAACTGCCATCGCCGTTGCAAGCCGCCATCTCCTCCGTATGGTCAGCCGACGGGGTGTCCTGGGGCTCTGTACGGGGTTCTGTCCGGGACTCTGCTGCTGGCGTGCTCTCCTCCTGGGGCACCTCGCTGGCCTCTTCCGCTTGGTGAGTCCACCGCCTGAGCTTGCCCGCCAGCTCGCTGGCCATGGGCTTCAACTGCTGCGTGTAGTCGGCATCGTAATCATCCAACCCGTCACGCACGTTGTAGTTGCCGGTGGCCCACAGTCGGCGCAGGGCACGGCGGCGCAGCGCCGAACTGACCCCCGCCGCCATGAAGGCACTGAAGTCGCTGCCAGCGGGCAGGGTATCAGGGTCGGGGAGCGTATCGTCCAGGCTGCCGGGCGCAGGTGCCGGGGGCTCAGCGGGGTCGGCCGGGGCTTCCTGGTGTACGTGCGCGTCAGCCAGCACCGGCGCTTCCTCACTTGCCTGGGCAGGCTCGGGCACCATGACGTCATCGCTCTCGAGACCGCGCTTTTTACGCGACCAACGCTCTAATCGGCTCATCGGGTCACTCCTTGTCGGGCAGCGCCTGAGCGCGGCCTGCCCCTTTGCGTTTTTTCTTGCGCTGCTCCACGGGGGCTTCTCCGTGACGGGCCAGATAGCGTTCGATCCACACCTGAATGGCCAGCGGCATGGGTGCCTCCAGCACCTGCTGTTCGCCATCCAGCCAGCCCGCCGCCACGTCCTGGCTCGCGGTAATGGCATCCGGCCTGGCTGGCTGACCGGTAAAACCAGCGCGCACGAAGAGTCTTGGGGTAGCGGACGTCAGGTTGAAGCGGTAAGCCGCACGTTCGGTCATGGAGAGCTGCAGATGCAGCACGTGGTCACCCTGGTCACCGGGCACCAGCTCGGTGATACGCCACTGGGTCACGGTAAACGCCCCCATGGTCTTTTGCTCGGCCACCAGGGTGGCACTAATGGCACGCAGATTATCACTCATGAGTTGCCCCTTTAGACCTTGAACGGGTAGACAAGTAAGCCTTTTGAGCGCCATCATCGTCAACTCAGACTATTTTACTCAACTATTACGTTAAACGCCGCGCCCATCGGGCGAGGCAGTGACGCGGAGCAGTGAGGATTGCGCATGCCCGCCCTTCAGTTAAGCCGTGCCCGGCTGCCAGCCACCACCACCATTAGCGTGATGGATGCCTACGGAGCAACCTGCCAGCAGGCCATTGCCGCCGAACGCGCCCTGACGGTCTACCTCAACAAGCGTGAAATCGTGACGCTGATGACCTTGGGCGATGACCCCGAAGCGCTGGTGGTTGGCTACCTGCGTAACCAGGGGCTGCTGTACCGGGCAGAAGACCTTATGGTGGTACAGGTGGATTGGAAGGTAGAGGCCGCCGCCGTGGTCACGCGCCATCTGCCCGACGACCTGGAAGCACGCCTGGGGACCCGCACGGTGACCACGGGATGCGGGCAGGGCACGGTATTCGGCAAGCTGCTGGAGCAGACATCGCTCACGGCGCTGCCCGCCACGCCGCTGGCCCAGTCGACCCTCTACCAGCTGCTGACCAACCTGAACCACTATAACGAAACGTATCGTAGCGCAGGGGCCGTGCATGGCTGCGCGCTGTGCCAGCAGGCCCAGGTGCTCGATTTCGTCGAGGACGTGGGGCGGCACAACGCCGTGGATACCCTGGCAGGCCGCCAGTGGTTGAACCAGGCCAACAGCCAGCAGGCCGATCTCTTCTACACCACCGGCAGGCTGACTTCCGAGATGGTGCTGAAAGTGGCACAAATGGGCATCAGCGTGCTGGTCTCACGCTCGGGGGTGACCCAGAAGGGTGTCGAGCTGGCCGAACGCTTCGGCGTGATGCTGATTGCCCGCGCCAAAGGCAAAAGCTTCCAGGCCATCAACGCCGAAGGGCGCTTGACGCTGGATGCCATTCCCCCCAAACCGCCGAGCGCTCGCTCGTCCAGGGAGGCAGGCATATGATCGCGACACACGACCTTACCGGCATGATTCTCGCGGGGGGTGAAGGCCGCCGCATGGGCGGCCGTGACAAGGGCCTCGAGCCCTTCTCAGGCCTGCCGCTGGTGGCACACACCGTCAAGCGCTTCGACGGCCAAGTTCATGAGCTGATGATCAACGCCAACCGCAACGGCGATGCATACGCGCTGTTCGCCGATCGGGTGATCGCCGATGCCGAAGGCGGCTTCAAGGGCCCTTTGATGGGCATTTATAGCGGCCTGCGCGCCGCCCGCACGCCGTGGCTGCTGGTTGCCCCCTGCGACTCCCCCGCGCTGCCCCATGACCTGGTGGCGCGCATGGTGGCAGGCATCGTCACGGAGGATGGCACGCACGATATTGCCGTGGCCTTCGACGGCGAGCGCCTGCACCCCGTGGTGGCGCTGCTGCGCACCTTGCTGGCCGACGACCTGGCCGCCACCCTGGCCGAGGGCGAACGCAAGATCGACCGCTGGTACGCTCGCCACGCCTGGTGCCGCGTGGACATGTCCGACTGCCCTGAGGCGTTCGCCAACCTCAATACCGAAGAGGAAAAAGCCCGCCTGGAACAGGCGCTGGCAACGTCCTCACGGGAGACCCCATGAGCCTGTCGTGTTTCGAGCTGGGCGAGCAGATGCTCAGCGTCGATGCTGCCCGCGAGGCGCTGATGACGCTGGTGGCGTCGCCGGTGGCCACCGAGCAGGTCGCCTTGAGCAGCGCTCATGGCCGTCGGCTGGCAGAGGACATCATTGCGCCCATCGATGTACCGCAAAACACCAACGCCGCCATGGATGGCGTGGCCCTGGCCTGGCCCAAAGCGCCTCCCTACACCACCCATTTCCCCATCGTGGGGGGCGCCTTCGCCGGGCAGGCGTTTGCCGACGAGGTGCCTGCGGGCCAGTGTGTACGCATCACCACCGGTGCGCCGATCCCCCGGGGTACCGATACGGTGATCATGCGTGAACAGCTGATCGACGATGGCGCAAGCGCCACCGTCGATGCGCCCGAACGGGTCACGGCCGGGCAGCACGTGCGCCAGGCCGGGGAAGACATTGCCAAAGGCAGCGTGGCCCTTGCCGCAGGCGCGCGCCTGGACGCCGCTCGCATGGGGCTGGTGGCCTCGCTGGGCCATGCCGTCGTCACGGTGTATCGGCGCCCCCGGGTGGCGATTTTTTCCACCGGTAACGAGGTGACGCCACCAGGCGACCCACTCCCCAGCGCAGGCGTCTACGACACCAACCGATTTACCCTGATGGGCCTGCTCGCCGAGCAGGGGGCCGAGGTGCTGGATCTGGGCATTCTCCCCGACGACCTCGACGCCATCGAAACCGCACTGGCCAGCGCCGCCACCCAGAGCGATCTGGTGATCACCAGCGGTGGGGTTTCCGTGGGCAATGCCGACTACACTCGGGCGGCGCTGGAAAAGCTTGGCCGCCTGGCCTTCTGGCGGGTAGCGCTACGCCCCGGACGGCCCATGGCCTGCGGACAGCTGGGCGCTACACAAACGCCCCTGATCGGCCTGCCGGGCAACCCGGTAGCGGTCATGGTGACATTCCTGCAATTCGTGGTACCGCTGCTGCGGCAGTTGCAGGGCCTGACCCCAGCGCCGCCGCCCCGGCTCAAGGCAATTGCCCAAACCACGTTGAAAAGCCGCTTGCAGCGCACTGACTTCATTCGCGGCGTTTACCACTGCGATGACCAGGGTACGCTGCATGTGCGCAGCACTGGAGCCCAGGGGTCGGGGATTCTGACTTCCATGGTGGCCGCCAACTGCCTGATCGAACTTGGCGATAACCAGGCAGGCGCCCAGCCAGGCGAGGTGGTCTGCATACAACCGATAACGAGCTGGCAATGACCGAACAACTGATCGACGACTTTGGCCGCCGAGTTCGCTACGTGCGGCTATCGGTGACCGACCGCTGCGATTTTCGCTGTGTCTACTGCATGAGCGAAGAGATGACCTTTCTGCCACGCGCCCAGGTGCTCACTCTGGAGGAGCTGGCTCTGGTGGCCCGCGCGTTTACCGAGCTGGGCGTTGAGAAAATCCGCCTGACGGGCGGTGAGCCGCTGGTGCGCAAGGGCATCGAACAGCTGGTGGACGACATCGGCGCGCTGCCGGGGCTGGATGACTTCACCATGACCACCAACGGCGCGAGCCTGCGCAAGCATGCCAGGCGGCTTTACGCGGGCGGCTTGCGTCGGCTCAACATCAGCCTCGACTCACTGCACCCCGAACGCTTCAAGCAGCTGACCCGCACGGGCGAGCTGGCCCGCGTGCTGGACGGCATTCAGGCAGCCAAGGAGGCTGGTTTCACCCGTATCAAGCTCAACGCGGTGATTCTGAAAGGGCGCAACGAAGACGAGGTGCTCGACCTGGTGAGCTTTGCCCGCCGCGAGCAGCTGGACATCAGCTTCATCGAGGAGATGCCGCTGGGGGATGTCTCGGACCACTCACGGGCAGAGACCTTCTACTCCAGCGATGACGTGCAGGCGCTGATCGAAACCCGCTACCCGCTGACCCCCACCACCGAAAGCACGCCGGGGCCCTCGCGCTACTTCAGGATGGCCGACAGCGACAGCCGCGTGGGGTTTATTTCCCCCCACAGCCATAACTTCTGCGACAGCTGCAACCGCGTACGCGTCACCGTGGAGGGCCGGCTGCTGCTGTGCCTGGGCAATGAACACTCGGTGGACCTGCGCGCGGTGCTGCGCCGTTACCCCGGCGAGATCGCGCCGCTCAAGCAGGCCATCATCGACGCACTGCCATTGAAGCCCGAGCGCCACCACTTCACCACCGATGGCGATGTGCAGGTGGTGCGCTTCATGAACATGACCGGAGGGTGAGCCGTTGGCGCTTGAGGCACTCGTACCCGTGCATATCGTGACCGGCTTTTTGGGTAGCGGAAAAACCACGCTGATTCATCAGCTGATAGAGCAGAAACCCACCCATGAAAAATGGGCCATTCTGGTCAACGAGTTCGGTCAGATCGGCATCGACCAGACCATGTTCGCGGCCCGTGATGACGTGGTGGTCAAGGGCCTGCCTGGCGGCTGCCTGTGCTGTCAGCTGGCATTCGTGCTGCAGGCGGCGCTGGTAAATCTGCTGGCACGCCAGAAACCCGACCGGGTGATCATCGAGCCTTCGGGGCTTGGGCACCCCGCCGGGCTGATGGATTTGCTGCAGGGTGAGGCTTTTCAGGACGTGGTGGCGGTGCAGGACATCATCGCCACCCTCGACCCGCGTCGGCTGGACGAAGCACGCGTGCGAGCGCATGAGACTTTTCAAGATCAGCTGACCATGGCCGATGTCGTGGTCATCACTCTGGCCGACATGGCCAGCGACGAACAACATGCACGGGCCGAGCAGTTCATCGACACGCTCTGGCCGCCGCGCAAATGGGTGCATAGCACCCAGCAAGGCCCCTTGCCCATTGACCGCCTGCTGAGCCCTTCGGCCCCCCGCCCTGCGGCGCCAGCCGCCATGCCCGCCGCGCACCAGGCCCTGGCCACCAGCGGCCCCAGCCTCGAAGGGGCATTCTTCGATCTCCCTCCGCCCCTCGGCAAGGCGCAGCAGCAGTCCGCCAGCGCTCTGGGCTACACCAGCACCGGCGTGCGCTGGCACCCCGCCGAGCGTTTCGACCTGGACCGTTTGGCGCTATGGATGAGCGAGCTACCTGCCACCGCCAGGGTGAAGGGCGTCTTCCATACGGACGATGGCTGGAAGCAGCTCAACCGCGCCGAAGGCACCCAGCGCGTGGCCGCCAGTGCCTGGCGACAAGACTCCCGGCTGGAAGTGATTACCCCTGACGGCACGCTGCCCCTGGCTGATGCTACGCTTCCTGATCAGCTACGCGCCCTGGGGGCCTGGCGGTGAGGGACGTTGCGCGCGTACGGCCTGCTCCATTTCCTCCACCGGCAGGGGCCGCCCGAACAAGTACCCCTGAAACGCATGGCATCCGTGGGCCATGAGCCATGCCTGATGCGCCCGAGTTTCGACCCCCTCGGCGATGACATCCAGATTCAGGCTCTTGGCCAGGGCAATGGTACTTTCGACGATGGCGGCATTGGCACTGCTCTCGAGCACCTGCTGCACGAAAGACTGGTCGATCTTCAACTGATCCAGCGGGAGCTGTGCCAGATACGCCAGCGACGAGTAGCCGGTGCCGAAGTCGTCCAGCGAGAAGCGAACGCCGCGCGCCTTCAGGCTTAGCATCTTGTCACGGGCATCGTCTCGGGCGTCGACGAACAGCGTTTCGGTGACTTCCAGCTTCAACCGCTCGAGCGGGGCTCGGGTGCGCTGGAACACCTGCTCCACTCGATGTAGAAAATCGCTCTCGCGGAACTGCAGAGGGCTGATGTTGACTGAAATGGTCAGCTGCTCGAACCCCGGCTGGTGCTGCCACGCTGCCAACTGATGGCAGGCTGCCTCCAGCACCCACTCGCCTACGTCGTTGATCAAGCCGGTGCTTTCCAGCAGCGGAATGAACTCACCGGGCGACACCAGCCCGCGTTCAGGATGGTACCAGCGCAACAGCGCTTCGACGCCCTTGATGCGCCCCTGTTCATCCACCTGGGGCTGATAGTGCAACAGCCACTGCTGGTGATCCAGCGCCAGACGCAGGTCAGACTCCAGCTTGACCCGTGCCAGCAGCGCGGCCTGCATGGAGGGGTCGAAAAAACGTAGGCCGCGCCGGCCACTGGCCTTGGCCTGGGAAAGCGCCATGTCCGCCTGCTGCAGATAATCATCGGTACTGTGTTGGCTGTCGGCCATGACGGTGATGCCCACGCTGGCCGTGACCGACGCCTGCTCACCCCCCACCTGGATCGGGGTATCCAGCGCTGCCATCAGCTTGCTGGCGATATGCTCGGCCAGCGCCTGCGTTTTACGCGAGCTGCCATCCACTCCCTCGACCAACACGGCAAATTCGTCGCCGCCCAGTCGCGCCAGAGTGTCCGTATCGCGCAGCATCTGGCCAAAACGGCGTGCCACGTTCTGCAACAGCCGATCACCGATATGATGCCCCAGCGTATCGTTGACATGATTGAAGCTATCCAGGTCCAGCAGAATCAGCGCTCCGCAGCGCTGGTGGCGGTTCAGCTCCTTGAGGGCCACGCCGATTCGGTCGATGAACAGGCGACGGTTGGCAAAGCCGGTCAGCGGATCGTAGAACGCCAGCTGATGAATCTCCTGCTCGGCCGCCTTGCGTTCGCTGATGTCACTCATGGTGGCCACATAGTGGGTCAAGCTGCCGTTGCGGTCATGCACGGCACTGATGGTCAGCCACTCGGGAAACAGCTCGCCGTTCTTGCGCTGGTTCCAGATTTCTCCCTCCCAGCTTCCCGTGGAGAGTACGCTGCGCCACAAACACCGGTAGAAGGCGGCATTGTGGTGCCCAGAGCTGAACATGCGTGGGTTCCTGCCCACGACCTCTGCATCACTGTAGCCGGTGATGCGCTTGAAAGTGTCGTTCACTTTCAGGATCGTGCCCCGTGCATCGGTCACCATGATGCCCAAATGTGCCTGAAATGCAGCGGCAGCAATTTGCAGCTCCACCTCGGCGCGTTTTGCGTCAGTTACCTCACGGGTCACGGAAAGCACTCCTTCCAATTCGTCCGGTTGTTGGGTGCTGCTCACCAGAGGACTCAACGCCCCCTCGGCAGGGCCTGGCCGCCGCACATGGTGCAGATAGAAGCGCTGATCCAGGGCCGACCAATAAAGCGGCGTGACCACTTCGTCATACGCTGACTGGCTGAAACCTCGCAACGTGCCGTCTGGCTCAGATCCCTGCCCGCATGACGGTTGTCGCCGCTGCTTACCCAAGCGCGCCCGTCTGCATTCAACACGCCAAGCTCATCGATCAACGGCAGCTGGCACGGGCAGTAGCGCGGGCTTCAGCCGCCTGTAACTCCTGCTCATACTGCTCCTTCAACAGCCAGCCAAACAGTGCCAGGAGAGCCCATCACTCGGCGTGAGCGACATCATGCATACCTTAGTCAGGCATCCCGTGGGCGCACCTGATAGAGTGAAAAAAGACAGAGGAAGATACACCAGCCCGAGACATGGGGGGGATTGTTAAAGTGTGACGCGATGTTTTTTTGATGTATATCAATTTTTAGCACAATAGAGCATCAAAAACGGCATGTCGGTATAGCAGGCAAGGCAACGAGGCAAGCATGGCATCTCTGGGTCAAATGAGTGATTACGACATACGCCTGGTGCGTATTTTCAAGACCGTGGTGGAGTGCGGTGGCTTCACCGCTGCAGAAACGACGCTGGGCATCAGCCGCTCGGCCATCAGCCAACACATGAGCGACCTGGAGAGCCGACTGGGGTTTTCGCTTTGCCAGCGAGGTCGCGGTGGGTTCAGCCTGACCGAAGAAGGCAAGGAGATTTACCAGGCAGGCCTGACCCTGCTGACCGCCCTCGAAACCTTCAAAAGCGATGTCAATGCACTGCATCACACCATAAAGGGCGAGCTGAATATCGGCATCACCGATAACCTGGTGACGCTACCCGCCATGAACGTTACCCACGCCCTGGCGGCGCTGACGGCGCCCAACCATGCGGTCACCGTCAATATTCATATGGAACCCTCTGACGCGGTGATCCGGGGCGTCATGGATGGGCACCTGCACGTCGGGGTGGTGCCTGCCGTGAACCTGCCCACCAGCCTGGAGACACGCTGGCTTTACGACGAGCCGTCCTACCTGTACTGCTCGGCCGAGCACCCCTTGTTTCCACAGGCCGATGAGAGGCTCGAAGCAGGCGACATTGCCCAGTACCCCGCCATACAGCCCCGCTACCCGCTACCGGAAAAAGCCCGCCAGGCCCACGAAGCACTCAACCGTCGAGCCTCTGCGTCAGACCGGGAAGGCGCTGCCTTCCTGATCCTGACCGGGCGCTTCATTGGCTTTCTACCCGAACACGTGGCCGCCCAGTGGGTCAGCGCAGGCAAGATGCGTGCCCTGCTGCCCCAGCACTACGCCTATCGCATCCCGTTCGTGCTGATTACCCGCCACGACCGCCGCCCCAACCGCGTGGTGGATGCCTTCCTGGGGCTGGTGAAGGAAGCCAACTAGCGGCGCAGCCCGCCAGGCTCTGCCCGACAGCTAGCTGCGCCATGCGCTACCGCATCAAGGCTGGCGAGCCGCCTCGCTGGCCATCAGCGGCACAGGGCCTGCCTGGGGAGACGACGCCAGCGTACGGCTGGCGACGTAATACACCACCGCCCCCAACGCCGAGCCCGTGAACCAGCCGTAGTCATAGAACCAGTTCATGGTACCGGTCAGCAGCGACAGCAGGGTCAGGCTCACCGGAATGCCGAAGGCAATGAATCCGGCGATATTGACCGCGGGGTAAGCCTGGTGGTCCATGTACAGGCTAGGCACATCCAGGCGCTGGCGTTTGATCAGGAAATAATCCACCGCCATGATGCCTGCAATCGGGCCCAGCAGGCTGGAGTAGCCCAGCAGCCAGTTGGAGTACATCTGCTCCAGTGAAACGCCCTGGCTCACCACCCCCGCCTTTTGCAGCAGGTCGTAGCCCATCAGCAGCACCCCCACGGCGCCGGTCATCAGCACGCCACGGGTTTGGTTGATCAGCTTGGGGGCAATGTTCTGAAAGTCATTGGTGGGTGAGACGATATTGGAAGCGGTGTTGGTCGAGATGGTCGCCACGATGATCAGCAGCATGGCCATGATGACCCAGAAAGGGCTGTCGATATAGCCGATCAGGCGCACCGGGTCGGCCACGGTTTGGCCTACCAGCGTTTCCGAGGCGGCGGTCAATACCACGCCCAGGGCAGCAAAGAAGAACATGGTCAACGGCAAGCCCAGGATCTGCCCGACGATCTGGTCCTTCTGGCTCTTGGCGAAGCGGCTGAAATCAGGAATGTTCAGTGACAGCGTCGCCCAGAAGCCCACCATGGCCGTCAGGCCAGCAAAGAAATAGCCATACACCGAAGCACCTTCCGGGCGCGACGGCGGCTGGGACAGCAGTTCGGTCATCGACATGTGCGGCCACGCCCACATCATCAGTCCGATCCCCACGGCCAACAGCAGCGGTGCCGCCAGGGTTTCCAGCCACTTGATCGACTCGGCCCCGCGAATCACCACGTACAGGTTCATGGCGCCAAACACGAAGAAGCCAATTACTTCGCCGACGCCACCCAGCGCCGCCCAGGCGGGAAACAGCGCCGACAGCAGCAGGTGAATGGCCAGCCCGCCAAACATGGTTTGAATGCCAAACCAGCCGCAGCCTACCAGCGCCCTGACCAGGCAGGGCACGTTGGAGCCCAGGATGCCAAACGAAGAGCGCAGCACCACCGGAAAGGGAATGCCGAATTTGGTGCCGGGAAAAGCGTTCAGCGTCAGCGGAATCAGCACGATCACGTTGGCCAGCAGAATGGCCAGCAGCGCCTCGCCCACGCTCAGCCCAAAGTAGGCCGTGAGCACGCCGCCCAGGGTGTAGGTAGGCACGCAGATCGACATACCGACCCACAGCGCCGCAATGTTCCATTTGCTCCAGGTACGCTCTTTTGCTTCGGTAGGCGCAATATCTTCATTGAAGCGGGCGCTTTCACGCACATCGTCTTCCACTGCCAGTTCGACCAACCCCTGCTGATCGATCATTCGAGATTTAGCTGCCGTCATTGTTGTCTCCTCAGCCTCGCCATTGCCTTTTTATCTTCAAAGGTTCAGCAAGTTGTGCAGCAATAAGCGTGCCTAAACGCATGCCCACGCCACTAACCTATTGAACACAAAGCTGACTTGATAGACATATATAATAGCGACGCCTTTCGTATCGTTGTTGTTATACGCACGGGTATTAAAACCTCATAAAAAGGGTAGCGGCATCTCTATAAAACGCACCATCAAGATGCAAAAGAAATCACAACCAACCAATAAAAAAATAACAAAACACTGATAAATATGAAAAAAATATAAAAACCATAATAGTGCAACGCTTCACCATATTGACAAAAAAGCCAGGTTAAAAAATTAAAAAACTGCAAAAACAAACACTTAAAACCTCACATACTTTTCTATAAAAACTGCTTGCAAACAGCCTTCATCCAGCGCTATGTTCAAAAAGCTGTCCAATATGACAGCTTTGTAAACAATAATAATTCCCGACCGTGAGTCGCGTTCATGACACGCCCAGCACCGAGCGATACACGACTGACTTCCCATCCATTCGGAGGTCGGCGCGTTATGACAAAAGAGGGGTAGTCCATGCAGAAAATGAAGATTGGCCTGATCCAGATGGCCCTGAATACCAGCACCGACCAGGAACCCGGCGCCATTCGTGACGCGATGAACGAAGCGCACCTGCCCATGATTCAGCAAGCCGCCGAGCAAGGCGTGCAGGTGCTGTGCTTCCAGGAGGTGTTCAATCAGCCCTATTTTTGCCCCAGCCAGGACAGCAAATGGTACGCCGCCGCCGAGCGAGTGCCGGAGGGCCCCACCTGCCAGATGATGCAAAAGCTCGCGGCCGAGCACCGCATGGTGATCATCGTCCCTATCTATGAAGAGACCGAGACTGGCGTTTACTACAACACCGCCGCCGTGTTCGATGCCGACGGCAGCTACCTGGGTAAATACCACAAGACACACATTCCCCAAGTGGCTGGCTTTTGGGAGAAATTCTTCTTCAAGCCGGGACAATCCAACTGGCCGGTTTTCGATACCGCCTACGGCAAGATCGGCGTGTACATCTGCTACGACCGCCACTTCCCGGAAGGCTGGCGGGCACTGGCGCTCAACGGCGCCGAAGTGATTTTCAACCCTTCTGCCACGGTGGCCGGTCTTTCCCAATACCTCTGGGAGCTGGAGCAACCCGCCTCTGCCGCTGCCAACGGCTGCTTCATCGCCGCCATCAATCGGGTTGGCACCGAGGCACCCTGGAATATCGGCGACTTCTACGGCTCCAGCTACATCGTCAACCCACGCGGCAAGATCGAAGCCCAGGCCAGCGCCACGGAAGACGAGCTGCTGGTGCATGAGATCGATTTAGACATGGTGCGCGAAGTGCGCAACAGCTGGCAGTTCTTCCGCGACCGCCGCCCCGAAAC
Organism: Vreelandella stevensii S18214; assembly: GCF_000275725.1. GTDB lineage: Bacteria > Pseudomonadota > Gammaproteobacteria > Pseudomonadales > Halomonadaceae > Vreelandella > Vreelandella stevensii. Next base: position 75,649 of record NZ_AJTS01000039.1, read on the forward strand.
CTACACCCGCCTCACCGACGGTGAATGATTCTGCTGGCTAAACACAACGACAGGAGCGAACCATGAGCTTATTGATCAAGGGCGGCACGGTGGTCACCCACGCCGACACTTACCGCGCCGATGTGCTGTGTGTCGACGGCAAAATCCACGCCATTGGCACCGACCTGGACGTGCCGGAAGGCTGCGAGATCGTCGATGCCAGCAACCAACTGGTGATGCCTGGCGGCATCGACCCCCATACCCACATGCAGATGCCCTTCATGGGCGCGGTGGCCAGCGAAGATTTCTACACCGGCACCGCCGCCGCCATGGCGGGTGGCACCACTACGATCATCGACTTCGTGATTCCCAGCCCCGGCCAGTCGCTGCTGGAAGCCTTCGAGACTTGGCAGGGCTGGGCGGAAAAAGCCGCCACCGACTTCGCCTTCCACGTGGCGATCACCTGGTGGGATGAGAGCGTTAAAGAGGAAATGGGCACCCTGGTACGCGACCACGGGGTCAACAGCTTCAAGCACTTCATGGCCTACAAGGGCGCCATCATGGCCACCGATGACATTCTGGTGGAGAGCTTTTCCCGCTGCCTGGAGCTGGGCGCGGTGCCCACCGTGCATGCCGAAAACGGCGAGCTGGTCTACCACATGCAGCAAAAACTGCTGGCCCAGGGCATCACCGGGCCGGAAGCCCACCCGCTTTCCCGCCCACCGCAGGTGGAAGGCGAAGCCGCCAGCCGCGCGATTCGCATTGCCTCCACCTTGGGCGCGCCGGTCTACCTGGTGCACGTCTCCACCAAAGACGCGGTGGATGAAATCGCCTACGCCCGCCAGCAGGGCCACCCGGTGTTCGGCGAGTGCCTGGCGGGCCACCTGGTGATCGATGACAGTGTTTACCAGCACCCGGACTGGGCCACCGCCGCCGCCCATGTGATGAGCCCGCCTTTCCGGCCCAAAGGCCACCAGGAAGCGCTCTGGCATGGCCTGCAATCTGGCAATCTGCAAACCACCGCTACCGACCACTGCTGTTTCTGCGAAGAGCAGAAGGCCGCCGGGAAAGATGACTTCACCAAGATCCCCAACGGCACTGCGGGTGTGGAAGACCGCCTGGCCGTGCTGTGGGACGAAGGGGTGAATACCGGCAAGCTCTCGCCCCAGGAGTTCGTGGCGGTCACCTCCACCAACACCGCCAAAATCTTCAACCTCTACCCGCGCAAAGGGGCGATTCAGGTGGGTGCCGATGCCGACCTCGTGGTCTGGGACCCCAACGGCACCCGCACGATTTCCGCCAGGACCCACCACCAGAACGTCGATTTCAATATTTTCGAGGGTAAAACGGTGCGCGGCATTGCCCGTCACACTATTAGCCAAGGCAAGTGGACATGGCGTGATGGCGAGCTGCACGCCGAGCGCGGCGCAGGTCGCTACTTGGAACGCCCCGCCTACCCCGGCGTTTTCGAGCTGTTGGCCAAACGTGCCGAGCTGAATACGCCCGTTGCGGTAACGCGCTAACACCATTCAAGGGAGAAACGACCGTGACCCATTCACTTGATCACCTGCCTAGCGCAAAAGAGGTCGGCACCTACGACCCAGATACGTTGGCACATAATTTCAGCGACCTTCACCCTCCACTGACGCCGCGCCAGGCAATGATTGAAAGCCAGCGCTGCCTCTACTGCTTCGATGCGCCATGCGTCGAGGCCTGCCCATCGGATATTGATATACCGAGCTTCGTCCGCCAAATCAGTGAAAACAACATTAATGGCGCAGCAGAAACCATTCTGGAAGCCAATATCCTTGGCGGCAGCTGCGCCCGCGTATGCCCCACTGAAATTCTCTGCGAGCGTAGCTGTGTGCGTAACCACGATGCCGAGTGTCAGCCAGTACTGATCGGCCTGCTACAACGCCACGCCACCGACCATATGCAGTTTGAGAGCCACCCCTTCAAGCGCGCTGCCAGCACTGGTCGCCATATTGCCATAGTGGGTGCCGGGCCTGCCGGGCTCTCCTGCGCGCATCGCCTGGCGATGCTGGGCCATCAGGTGACGATTTTTGAGGCCGAGCAAAAGCCCGGTGGGCTTAACGAGTACGGTATCGCCCGCTACAAAATGACCGACGACTTTGCCCGCAAGGAAGTCGAGTTCCTGCTGGACATTGGCGGCATCGACCTCCAGTACGGCCAGCGCCTGGGCGACAACCTCACTCTCGATACCCTGCGCCAGCAGTACGACAGCGTATTTCTGGGGTTGGGGCTGGGAGCCAGCCGCACGCTGGGGCTGACCGGCGAAGATGCACCGGGCCTGATGCCCGCCGTGGACTACATCAAGACCCTACGCCAAACCGATGACCTGGGCAGCCTGGCCGTGGCCAAGCACTGCATCGTGATTGGCGCTGGCAATACCGCCATCGACATGGCCACGCAAATGGCGCGTTTGGGGGCCAAAGAGGTCACTCTGGTGTATCGCCGTGGCACTGAGGCGATGTCCGCCACCGACCACGAACAGGAGATCGCCAAGGCCAACGGCGTGCGTATGGTGACTTGGGCCCAGCCGGACGAAATTCTGCTGGATGCTCAAGGGCGAGTGGCAGGCATGCGTTTTGCCAACACCGCAGAGCAGCAGGGCCGCCTCTCCACCACGGGCGAGACCTTCGAGATCGCGGCGGATGCCGTTTTCACCGCCATCGGCCAGGGCTTCGAGGGCGACAGCCTACGCGATGCCACCGCCTCCGAACTGGCCCGGGATGGCGAGCGCATCCACGTCAATGAGCTGTTCCAGACCTCATTGGCCAACGTTTACGCTGGCGGCGACTGCGTCAAACCCGGCCAGGACCTCACCGTGCAAGCAGTACAGCACGGCAAGCTGGCCGCCCACGCCATCCATCAAGCGCTCGCCGCCCAGCAGGAGGCCGCATGAACACCACACCTTTCAACACCCTCTCTTTTCCAGGCAAGAAACACAGCGGCGACAGCGTGGTGAACGGCGTAGATCTATCGGTGAACTTTGCCGGTATCAAAGCCCCCAACCCCTTCTGGCTGGCCTCGGCCCCGCCTACCGACAAAGCCTACAACGTGGTGCGCGCCTATGAAGCGGGCTGGGGCGGCGTGGTATGGAAAACCCTTGGCGAAGAGCCCGCGGCGGTGAACGTCTCCTCCCGCTACTCGGCCCACTACGGCAAAAACCGCGAGGTGATCGGTTTCAACAATATCGAGCTGATTACCGACCGTTCGCTGGAGATCAACCTTCAAGAGATCACCCAGGTGAAGAAGGATTGGCCGGACCGGGCGCTGATCGTCTCCATCATGGTGCCCTGCAACGAGGAGGCCTGGGCGTATATCCTGCCGCGGGTGGAAGCCACCGGCGCAGACGGCATCGAGCTCAATCTGGGCTGCCCCCACGGCATGCCGGAACGCGGCATGGGCGCAGCGGTGGGCCAAAACCCGGATTTGATCGAAAAAGTCACCTACTGGTGTAAAAAGCACTACTCCAAGCCGGTCATCGTCAAGCTCACCCCCAACATCACCGATATTCGCGTGGGCGCCCAGGCGGCACTGCGAGGCGGCGCTGATGCAGTCTCGTTGATCAACACCATCAACTCCATTACCAGCATCGACCTGGACAACATGGTCGCCAAACCCACCGTGGGCCATCAGAGCACCCACGGCGGCTACTGCGGCAGCGCGGTGAAACCCATCGCCCTGAACATGGTGGCAGAAATTGCCCGAGACCCAGCCACGCCCACGCTGCCCATTTCCGGTATTGGCGGGATTTCCACCTGGCGGGATGCGGCGGAATTCATCGCCCTGGGCGCGGGCAGCGTGCAGGTGTGCACCGCTGCCATGCTCAACGGTTTTCGCATTGTTGAAGAGATGAAAGATGGCCTCTCCCGCTGGATGGCGGAAAAAGGCTACGACTCCATCGAAGCGTTTTCCCGCAGGGCGGTGCCGCAAACCACCGACTGGAAGCACCTGGACATCAACTTCAAGACCATCGCCCATATCGATCAGGACCTGTGCATCGAGTGTGGCCGCTGCTATATCGCCTGCGAGGACACCTCTCACCAGTCGATTGCCAAGCTCACCGAGCAGGACGGCGCGCGCCGCTACGAGGTCATCGAAGACGAGTGCGTGGGCTGCAACCTGTGCCAGATCACCTGCCCGGTGGAAAACTGCATCACCATGGTGCCTCAGGAAACCGGCAAGCCCTTCCTCGCCTGGGACGACGACCCACGCAACCCCTTCCGCGTCGCCTCTTAGTCTCTTCGCTTGGCCAAATACAGACGGCCACTCGCACAGAGCCCCGCCACCGGTTTACGGTGGCGGGGCTCTGTGGCTTATAGAGATAACCTCAGCCTATCAAAACGCTTCCCACTCCTGCTCGGCACTGGCGGCCGCTTTGGACTTTGGCTTACTCGTAAGCTGGGGGCGCAGCAGCTCGCCGCGGGGCGGCGGGGTAGCCAGCGCGGGCTGACGACGCTCGCTCCCCTGCTCCAGGCGGAATGCCGCCACCACGCCCTCCAACCGCTCGGCCTGCTCCTCCAGCGAGCTGGCCGCCGCAGACGCTTCTTGCACCAGCGCCGCGTTCTGTTGGGTGACCTCATCCATCTGAGCGACGGCCTGATTGACCTGCTCGATGCCCGCGCTCTGCTCCTGGGAGGCTGCCGATATTTCATCCATGATGTCGGTGACCCGGCGTACCGACCCGACGACTTCCCGCATGGTGGCACCGGCTTTTTCTACCAGTTGAGAGCCTTCATTGACCTGCGCCGTGGAAGCATCGATCAATCGCTTGATCTCCTTGGCCGCCTCGGCGCTGCGGCTAGCCAGGTTGCGTACTTCGCTGGCGACAACTGCGAAACCGCGCCCCTGCTCGCCTGCCCGGGCAGCCTCGACCGAGGCATTGAGTGCCAGGATATTGGTCTGGAACGCAATCGAGTCGATCACGTTGATGATATCGGCCACCTGCTGGGAGCTCGAGGAAATCCCGTGCATGGTCGAGATGACCTGATCGACCACGTCGCCGCCTTCTACCGCCTTACCCGAAGCATCGTTGGCCAGCGTGCTGGCCTGACGTGCGTTATCGGCATTCTGCCGCACGGTTTGAGTCAGCTGTTCCATGCTGGCGGCAGTTTCCTGCAGGGAGGCCGCCTGCTGCTCGGTGCGTGACGACAAATCGGCGTTGCCCCCGGCAATTTCTCGTGCGCCGATGTAGATCGAGCCGCTGCTGTCACGCACGGTCGATATCGTGGCCAACAGGCCATTCTGCATGCGCTGCATGGCACTGAACAGCTTGCCGATTTCATTGCTTCCGCGCAGGTCCACGCGGGCTGAGAGGTCGTTTTCGGCAATGCGTTCGAAGTGCACCACGGCTTCATCCAGCGGCTTGACGATGGACCTCACCATGGCCATACGCACCAGCACGATGGTCAAAAGCGCAACGATGATCACGGCGATATCGATGTAACCGAACATTTGCATGTCGCGTTCATAGTTGGCCACCAATTGATCACCGTAATCGGCCAGGAAGTCATTGAACGCCATGCTCGATGAGATAAACTCCTGGTTAAGAGAACTAAGGGTTTGCCGTATACTCATCAACTGTACGTCATTACCAGAGGTGACCGCCGCAGCGAGCGGCACAAGCCCTTGCTGCATGACCGCATGAAAGTCGGTAATGACGGCATCGGCCAATTCGCCATTGATGTCACGGGGGGACGAAGCCTCGAACTCGGCAAAGTAGCGCTGGGCTGATTGCAAGAAGCCGTCGGCCTCCGCCAGATAGGACTGAGCTTGCTGACGCTGCCCATCCTCAGCCGCTACGACAGCGTTCATGTAAGCCAACTGAGAAAACCCCACCGAACGTTGAACACGTGCAAGCGGCAACATCTGATCCATCGAAATGGTATCCAGTACTACTAGCGAGCGCGCTCCCCTTTCGCCTGATAAATGACCAATAAAAGCAACTACCATGATCAATACACCAAAGATGGCCAGTACAACGGTCAGGCCTGTTTTTACCGAGATGTTTGCCAATAGCTTGTTCATGTTACCCCCTCGCTGACCAACCAACGTTTGCCAGCCCAGTCGAGAAATCCCTTTTCTTGAATGTGATGCCCGTTACCGAGCCTCAATGTGTTAACCACATTCTGTTGGGCGGTCACTATTCCGACAATAGGGTTTACATTGTTTGACGTTATAGATAACTTGCTAACAATCATGCTTCTTTTTCGTGCAGCTTCACCAAAACTGCACCATTCCCACGCTGCACCGCACCATCACTTCCCCCTTTAAGCACAAGATGCTCCTTTCATACTTCTGACTAACTTTTTGAAAAGCTGATGTTTCGCAAAAACGACTAAGCCATTTGGCATGTTAGCTGCACAAGACAAGGGGATAGCAAACTGGGCCAACGTGGGCCTGGCGATAAAAAAGACGATCAACAGACAACGGCGTCTGCAACAGCTCCTCAACGGGGGCTGATTGCAGGCGCCGTTTTTGTCTCCAAAGGGCAGGAACCGTGTCATGCGTAAAAAAATCTCTTCGTCCCACTCACCGGAACGTCGTCACTTTCTCAAAAGCTCCGCCGCCGTGGTGGGAGGCTCTGCCGTGCTCAGCAGCCTGCCCATGAGTTGGGCTTTTGCCAACGGCGCTTTGGAAACCACGTCGGCCAAGCTCGGTTTCATTGCGCTGACGGATGCAGCGCCGCTGTTCGTGGCCGATGAAAAAGGATTTTTTGCCAAGCACGGCATGACCGATGTGGAGGTCCTCAAGCAGTCTTCCTGGGGTACCACCCGAGACAATCTGGTGCTGGGTTCCCAGCGTAACGGGATCGATGGCGCGCACATCCTGACGCCCATGCCTTACCTGATCGCCAGCGGTGCCATGACCCCCAACAACATTCCCGTGCCGATGAGCATTCTGGCGCGCCTCAATCTCAACGGGCAGTGCATCTCGGTGGGCGATGAGTACGCCGACCTCAAGGTCGCGCTGGATACCCGTGAGTTTGCCCAGGCTCTGGCGGAAAAGCGCAGCGGAGGCAGCGAAGTCAGCGCTGCCATGACCTTCCCCGGCGGCACGCACGACATGTGGATTCGCTACTGGATGGCCGCCGGGGGCATCGACCCCAACCGCGATATTTCCACCATTACCATCCCGCCGGCCCAGATGGTGGCCAATATGCGGGTGGGCAGTATGGACACCTTCTGCGTGTGCGAGCCCTGGAACCAGCAGTTGATCAACCAGGGCATCGGCTACACCGCCAACACCACCGGCGAGCTGTGGAACGACCACCCGGAAAAAGCCTTCGCCATGCGCAGCGACTACGTCGAAGCCCACCCCAACGCCACCAAAGCGCTGCTGATGGCCATCATGGAAGCGCAAATGTGGTGCGAAGACCCGGCAAACCACGAGGAGATGGCCCAGATCTGCTCACGCCGCCGCTGGATTCATGCGCCTTATGCCGACCTCATCGACCGTATTCAGGGCAACTTCGATTACGGCACCGGGCGCGTCGTGGAAAACCATCCGCACATGATGCGCTACTGGGACAAGCACGCCTCCTACCCCTTCAAGAGCCACGACCTGTGGTTCCTGACCGAGAACAAGCGCTGGGGCTACTTGCCGCAGGACTTCGACAGCGCGGCCCTGATCGAGCAGGTCAACCGCGAAGACCTGTGGCGAGAAGCCGCTCACGCCCTTGGCGTGGCCTCGGCAGACATTCCGGACTCCACCTCTCGCGGCGTCGAAACGCTGTTCGACGGCAAGGTCTTCGACCCGGAAAACCCGCAAGCCTACCTCGATAGCCTGGAGATCAAGGCGCTGGCCTGAGCCAGGCAGCCTGGGAGAACCTCATGACGACTTCATCAAGAGCCAATACGCTGTCTACCTCCATGCCAGGCGTGCACCCTGTGCTGCTACGCCTGCGCGACACCCTGGTCAAGAACGTGCTGCCGCCGGTGGTCGTGATGGCCATTCTGATCGGCCTGTGGGAAGCGCTGTGCTCCTATCCTGGCGCGGCGCTGCCGCCGCCCTCGCAGGTGCTCAACGATACCTGGGAGCTGATCATTCATCCCTTCTACGACTACGGCGGCAACGACAAGGGCATGGGCTGGCAGATTCTGGCCAGCCTGGAACGCGTGGCCTATGGCTACCTGTTGGCAGTGGTGGTAGGCATCAGCCTGGGCGTGCTGGTGGGCCAATCGACCTGGGCCTTGCGTGGCCTCGACCCCGTGTTTCAGGTGCTGCGCACCGTGCCTCCGCTGGCCTGGCTGCCGATTTCACTGGCCGGGTTTCAGGACAGCACCCCTTCGGCCATTTTCGTGATCTTCATCACCGCCATCTGGCCCATCATCATCAACACTTCGGTGGGGGTGCGTAATATCCCCGAGGATTACCGCAACGTGGCCCGAGTGATTCGCCTCAACGGCATGGAGTATTTCACCCGCATCATGCTGCCCGCCGCCGCACCCTATATCTTTTCGGGCCTGCGCATTGGGGTAGGGCTTTCCTGGCTGGCCATCGTGGCCGCCGAGATGCTGATTGGCGGCGTGGGCATCGGCTTTTTCATCTGGGACGCCTGGAATGCCTCCATGCTCAGCGACATCGTGCTGGCACTCATCTATGTGGGCATCGTGGGCTTCATTCTTGACCGCATCGTGGCCTTCATCGGCCAGTGCGTGACCCGTGGCACCACCCAAAGCTAACCCAGGAGATTGGATCATGGCTTCACACTATTTAAGCGTCGAGCAGGTGGACATGACCTTTGCCACCAAAGGTGCCACTACCAACGTGCTCAAGGAGATCGACCTGGGCGTCGCCAAAGGTGAGTACATCTCGATCATTGGCCATTCGGGCTGCGGCAAGTCGACCCTGCTCAACATCATCGCCGGACTCACCTCCTCGACCTCTGGCGCGGTCATCCTGGATGGCAAGGAGGTCAATGCACCAGGCCCCGACCGTAGCGTGGTCTTCCAAAACCACTCGTTACTGCCTTGGCTCACGGTGTACGAGAACGTGGCGCTGGCGGTGAACAAGACCTTTGCCCGCCGCAAGACCAAGGCCGAACGCCACGCCTGGATTCTCAAGAACCTGGACATGGTCGGTATGTCCCATGCCCTCGACAAACGCCCGTCGGAGATTTCCGGCGGCATGAAGCAGCGGGTAGGGATCGCCCGCGCTTTGGCCATGGAGCCCAAGGTACTGCTGCTGGATGAGCCGTTTGGCGCCCTGGATGCGCTGACACGCGCCCACCTGCAAGAAGAGGTGATGCGCATTCAGGACGAGCTGGGGAATACCGTCATCATGATCACCCACGATGTGGATGAGGCCGTGCTGCTGTCTGATCGTATCGTCATGCTGACCAACGGCCCCTCGGCGCGCATTGGTGAAATTCTCGATATCGACCTGCCGCGCCCCCGCAACCGTATCACGCTGGCCGACGACCCTCGTTACAACCGCTACCGCCAGGAAGTGCTGCGCTTCCTGTACGAAAAGCAGCGCAAGGTAGAGCACTTGGCCGAACGGCGTGAGAAAGCCCCCAGTACTGCCACGGCTAAAAAAGCCCGCGCCTAGTTTCTTAAAATAGCCTGAGGGGTGGCCTGGGGATTGGAAAAGTGGTTTTTCAGCGTTTCGCTCAGCGGCACGTTCAGGGTAATCCCCTTGCCGGGCAACGGCTGCAGGAACCACCGCTCGTAAAGCGCCAGCATCTCATCGCTTTGATAGATCTGGCGCAGCGCCTGGTTGACCTGCTCGACAAAGGCGTCATCGCCTCGGCGCATCAGCAGCCCCAACGGCTCCTCCGCCGTCACCGCCTCTTCCGACAGGCGATAGGCGCCGGGGTTGCCGGTTTCTGCCATCATCGTGCTCAGCAGAATGTCATCCATGGCAAATGCCGCCACCCGCTCATGGGTGACCAGGTCAAAAGCCTCCTGAAGCGTTTCCACCGGCACTACCGACAGGTTCAAACGCTGCTCGCGGTTGGCCAGATTGATCTGCCCCACGTTCACCGTTCCGCGCGCCACACTGACGCTGCGCCCCGCCAGATCCTGCAGCGTGGCAAACCCATGTTTGGCCAGCGCAACATAGCGCACGGAGACGAAAAAGTGGCTCAGCGAAAAATCCGCACTACGGCGGCGCTCTGCCGTATTCGTACTGGCATTGCATTCGATATCGATCACACCGCTATTCAATAATTGAACCCGGTTACCCGGGGTACGGAAGACGTATTCGATCTCCAGGCGGGGAAGTGCCAGTTGCTGCTGTAAATGCTCCGCCACCCGCTGACACAGCTCGATGGAATACCCCACCACGCGGCCCTGATCATCCGCATAGGAAAAAGGGGCCGTATCGCCATAGCCAACTCGCAGCGTGCCGGTTTCCCTGAGGCGTTCCAGGGTATCGATGTTGATCGCGGCCACCGGCTCTATGGCGTTGGCCATGCCCACCGCCAGCAGCCCACTCACTAGAGCGGCACTCCACGCACTTCCGCTAGACACCATGACCTGCTCCCATGGTCATGCCGCTACTGAACACCTGATAACGCCCTCGCCCCATGGCCTTGGCGGCGTAGAGCGCCACGTCGGCACTGCGCAACAGGGTATGGCTGCTTTCGCCATCCCGTGGGGCCAAGGCAATCCCGATGCTGACACCGATCTGGACGCGCTCTCCCTGCAGGTCAAAGGGTTCGCGCAGCGCAGCGACCAGCCGCCCTGCCCGCACACTGGCTTCGTCCAGCGCATGGTGGTGAACAGGCTGGAGAATCGCGAACTCATCGCCCCCCAGGCGCGCCACCAGCTCGCGTTCGGCCAACAGCTGCTGCACCCGTCGACTGGCCTGGACCAGCAGCTCATCCCCGGCGGCATGCCCTAACGTATCGTTGACGGCCTTGAAGCGATCCAGATCAAAAATCATCACATTGAAGCGCTCACCGCTCGGCAGCTGCGCGACGGCATCCCGCAAGGCATCGTTGAACTGAACACGATTAGGCAGCTTGGTCAGCGCATCGTGGTGCGCCAGGTGCTGGAACTTGAGCGCCTCCTCCTTGACCTCCAGCAGCAGCTCACGCTCGACGACTTTTTTGCGTAACGCTTCGATGGCTTGAGCCATACAGCCAATTTCATCCTGGCGCTGCGTGTAGGGCGTTGCCTGCTCGGTTCGGTTATGGGAAATATGCGTCAGCGCCTTGATCAGACGCGGTACGGGCTTGAACAGCCGATGCATCAACAGGCTCAACAGCAAGGCCGTGGCCAACAGCACGATGCCCAGCGAGGCGACAACCTTCAGCAAAAACTCACGATGCCCGTGATACAGCGTCGCCTTCGTGCCAATGGAGGCGACCGACACCCCCCATAGCTCCCCTTGGGAAGACACGATGGGCAGCGCACTGATGAAGTGCTCCTCATGGCCAAGCCATGCAAAACCCACGTACGGCTCGTTACCGGACGCGGCCAGCGATAGCTCCGGGACTTGAGGCAGTGTGAGCGAGACGTCTTCACCGTGATGGGCATCGGCGACCATGCTGAAGCGGCCATCCGGTAAGCGGGAAAACAGCCAGACGTTGTGGCGCGTTTGCGCACTCGCCAGCGCCAACACATCCACGGGACTGAAACCGGTACTGAGCACCGAGTCTTCATCCCCAAGGGCCTGTTCCGACACCAGGTGCGTCACTTGACCCGAGGGGTCGGTGCGTACCGCCACGTTCGTGTAGATGCGCCGAATCGTAGCGCTCACGATTTGGGCATTCACCAGCGCTTCCCGAGCCCACTGTTCGCGTGCACTGCGCTCCACAATGGTCAAGCCCAGCAAGGCGCCCATGGAATAGGCAAACACCACGCCCAACACCATGAAGGCCGCCACTTTGCCGACCAGGGTGCGATACCAGGGCAGCCCAGCGGCTGGCAACGGTGGTTCTTGCGAACTGGATGGTTCCATATTGGCCGACTCCCCCTCAGCCACGTCTTGCCACATCGCCCCATTGCTGATCATCGATCCTGTCAATGGCATGTTAGCGCCACGCCATGCAGAGCGTTCGTTACCTTGTTGTGCGCGTGCGCGCTCGTTATTCATGTCTTCTTTTCGCAAACTACCATTAAAGACGCGCACGAGTGGCTAAAAATTTAAACGTTTCTTGTTACCTGACCACGCCTGATTGGCATGCGGCTTGCTGCATCTTTCTTGACCATGACACGCGACGACGTATCGAAGGGGAAAAAGATGCACCATTCAGACTACCCACTTAGCGAAGTACCCCTCCAGGCTCGGAAAGGGCTACTCTCTACCTCAGCGGTACTGCTTGGCTTTACCTTTTTCACCGCCACCATGTGGGCGGGTGGCTCCCTGGGCCAAGCCTTCCCGATTGGCCAGCTACTGTGGATTATCGTGGCAGGCAACCTGCTACTGGGTATCTACGCAGCAACGCTGGCTTATATCGCCTGCCAGAGCGGCCTGAATGCCGTCCTGATGGGACGGTTCTGCTTCGGCGAAAAAGGCAGCAAACTCTCTGACATTATCCTCGGCTTCACCCAGATTGGCTGGTACGCTTGGGGAACCGCCACGATAGCTCTGGTGCTGGTACGCACCACGGGGATGCCTGAATGGCTGGAAATCCCCTTGATGGTGCTGTTTGGCTTTGGATTCTGCGTGACCGCCATGATCGGCTATCGAGGCATGGACTGGCTGTCGCGCTTCGCCGTACCCGCCATGATGCTCTTCATCCTGGTCAGCCTGTTCACCGGGCTGGTCGATGTGCGCGGCTTTGCAGGATTAAGTCAGCAAACGCCAACGGAAAGTATGAGTGTCGCAGCAGCGATCACCGTGATTATCGGTACCTTCATCAGCGGTGGCACCCAGGCGACCAACTGGAGTCGCTTTGCCAGGACGCCGAAAGTTGCGGTGATCGCAACGCTGGCCGCTTTTTTCATTGGCAATGGATTGATGGTGCTGACCGGTGCCTTGGGCACGATGATTTACCAGCAGGCAGATATCGTCGATGTTCTCATTGCCCAAGGTTTTCTCTCCCTCGCGGTATTGATGCTGTTCCTGAACATATGGACGACCCAGGACAACACGATTTACAACTTCGCCGTGGCGGGATGCAACTTGCTGCGCACCGAAAAGCGCCGCTTGGTCACCGTCAGCGGCGCCGCCATTGGTACCGTGCTGGCGGTAGGTGGCATGTACAACCTGCTCATTCCATTTCTGGTGCTGCTCGGCACGTTTATCCCTCCCATGGGCGGGGTGATCATGGCTGATTTTTGGCTCAGGCACCGAGGCCGCTACCCTGCTTTGGCCTCTGCGCAGCTACCCGATTTCAATCGGCGCGGCCTCGCCGCCTATGCCATTGGTGCCGGGGCTGCCTATTTTTCTCCGTTACTACCGCCGCTGGTGGGTGTCGCAGTCGCGGCAGGCAGCTACGCCGTGCTGCTACGTCTGAAGCACGCTACGCTGGGTGATAGCTTCCCATCGACGGCCAAACAATAAGTGAGCACCTGTTTATGAACATGCAGATCATCAATGCCCGCCTTCGCCAGCGCCCTGGGCTTTATCGGCTGGATATCGAGAACGGTGTCTTCACCGCAATCACCGCTCAGGATGCGCCGCAAACGGCAGGCGAAGGCCAGAGGGATGCGGGCGGCAAACTGCTGTGTGCGCCGTTTATCGAGCCGCACATCCACCTGGATGCGGCCCTGACCGCTGGCGAGCCTCACTGGAACCAGAGCGGCACGCTGTTCGAAGGCATCGAACGCTGGGGAGAGCGTAAGCCGTTGCTTGACGAGGCGGACATTCGGGAGCGCGTACTGAAGACCCTCAACCTGTTGATCGGCAACGGCGTGCAGTTCGTGCGCACCCATGCCGACACCAGCGACCCCAGCCTGGTAGGCCTGAAAACCCTTTGCACACTGCGAGACGAGCTGAAGGACAAAATCGACATTCAGGTGGTGGCATTTCCACAGGATGGCCTGCTTTCATACCCCGGCGGCGACAAGCTCATGGAAGAGGCGCTGGAGTTCGGCGCCGATGTGGTAGGCGGCATTCCTCACTTCGAGTACACGCGAGAGTTGGGCGTGGCATCCATGAAGCGCGTCATCGAACTGGCCATCAAGTACGACCGCCTGGTGGATGTACACTGTGACGAAATCGACGACCCCAACTCGCGGTTTCTCGAAGTGCTCGCCTGTGAGGCACTGTTTCATGAGCTGGGCAGCCGCGTGACCGCCAGCCACACCACGGCGATGCACTCCTACGACAACGCCTACTGCTCGAAGCTGTTTCTGCTGCTCAAGCGCTCGGGCATCAACTTCATTTCCTGCCCCACCGAGAGCATCCACCTGCAAGGGCGCTTCGACACCTACCCCAAACGGCGCGGCGTAACACGCGTCAAGGAACTCAACGAAGCCGGTATCAACGTCTGTTTTGCCGAAGACTCCATCTTCGACCCCTGGTACTCGCTGGGCAACGGCAAACTGCTGCGAACGCTGGATTTTGGCCTGCATATCTGCCAGATGATGGGCTATCAGGACTTCAGCCAGGCGCTGTCGCTGATCACCGACAACAGCGCCCGCACGCTCAACATCGAGGCACGTTACGGTATCGAGGTGGGCAAACCCGCCAGCTTCAACCTGCTGGATGGAGAAGACGACTACAGCGTGCTACGCAACCAGGGTGACGTACTGCTCTCCGTCCGCCACGGTGACATCATCATGCAGCGGGAGCCCGCACGCATCGTGACGCCACCGTGGCTTGGTTAGGGCTTGCGGCAAAAACCATCCACTAAATGGCCGTGTAAAAACGTTTATTTTATGTCGAGCAAATAGCCATAAAACGCCGTATTGCGCTGCCAGCCCAGTGATTCATATAAACGCTGGGCCCGCTCATTCTCTACCTGCGTCATTAGTATCAAACGCGCGACACCATGCTCACGGGCAAGTTGAGTAGCGGCTTCCATCAGCGTACGCCCGGTCCCTTTCTCACGGCACTGCGGCAGCACGAAGAGGTCGTTCAACGTCCAGCGAGCATTTAAACCTACTGTGGAAACCCCCGGGTAGAGCTGCACGAAGCCAGTCAAGGAGCCCTCCTGCCCCTCGCTCACCAAAATACGAGAGTCTGCCTGCCCAAAGCGCTGACGCAGAAAATCAAGCGCTGCTTGAATATCACTTGGCTGTTGATAAAACTGCCGATATTCGTCTAATAAAAGGGAAAGCGCTTCCAAGTCCTGGATGGTCGCTAGGCGAACAGTGGTCATATCGATTACCTCAACGCGTGGTTATAAAGGGAGCGGGGCATATTCTCTGGGGGCAATCTTGTAGTAGTGTAGCGTTCTTTATACGCTCATTTATAAACCTGATAGAAAGGGAACGGCCGTTCCCCATGGGGTCAAGGTGGCTCAATTGCTCTCTTCACACACAGAATCGCGCGCCTCGGTCTACAAGGCCTGGAGCGTGCATGTCTTCACTGCCAGCGGTGTCTTGCTGGGCACCATGGCGCTGTTGGCGCTGATCGATAACAACCCCGTGGCCTGCCTGCTGTGGCTAGGCGCCGCCATGATGGTAGACGGCCTGGACGGCACCCTGGCGCGCAAGTATGAAGTGAAGACCATTCTGCCCCACTTCGATGGCTCCACGCTGGATATGGTGATCGACTATCTCACTTGGGCATTCATCCCGGCGCTGTTCATCTACTTTTTCGTCGAGCTGCCCACCCACTTCGAACTGCTCTCGGTCTTCATCATCCTGCTCTCCTCCATGTTCTGCTTTTGCAACGTGAACATGAAAAGCCAGGACAACTACTTTGTCGGTTTTCCTGCTGCCTGGAACATCATCGCCGCCTACTTCTATATTCTTGATTTTCCGCCGTTTGTCACCTTCGCGATCATTCTGCTCATGGCAGCCCTCACCGTCACCCGCATGAAGTTTCTGCACCCTTTCCGGGTACGGCAATTCATGCCGCTGAACATCACGGTCACGCTGGTGTGGTGTGTCTGCACGACTTCGCTGATTCTCTCGAACCCCACCCATGCCGCTTGGGCCTTATGGGGTTGGGTGCTGACATCGGTCTACTTCACCGGCATGTGCCTGTGGCGCACCGCTCGGGAATGGTTTGCCTGATCCTCTAACCACCACGGTACACGACGGATGACGAACGGCTTTATCGCCCCGGATGGGCAACCCCGCTGCCAGTGGTGCGCAGGAGCGCCGGAATTCCTGCCGTACCACGACCAGGAGTGGGGGTTTCCGGTCGATAACGACCAGCGCCTGTTCGAAAAACTGTGCCTGGAAAGCTTTCAGTCGGGGCTCAGCTGGCGCACGATCCTCAATAAGCGCGACAACTTTCGCGCCGCTTTTCACCACTTCGATTTTCATCAGGTAGCTCACTTTGGCGAACAGGACGTGGAGCGCTTACTGCAAGACGCGGGCATCATTCGTCATCGTGGAAAAATCGAAGCCACCATCAATAACGCCCAGCGCGCCCAGGAGATGGTCGAGCAGGAAGGGTCGCTGGCGGCGTTCTTCTGGCGCTATGAGCCCAGCGACACCGTGGCCCCCCAATCGCAGACCACCTCGCCAGAATCCATCGCCATGGCGAAGGAGCTGAAAAAACGCGGCTGGAAATTCTTCGGCCCCACCACGGCGTTCGCCTTTATGCAGGCCATGGGGCTGCTCAACGACCACTCGCTCCACTGCATCACACGCGAACAGGTGGAGCAGGCGCGCAAGCAGTTTCAGCGCCCGGGCTGATCGATTGATTTAGATAGACGACGCCGTGGCATGGTGGCGCGCCTCTTCCACCATCTCTGTCGCTATATTCCCGACGGTGCGCACCGCTTCTTCGATGGCGGGGGTGAGCGTAAACGCATAGTTCAGCCGCAGGCACTGGCGAAACTTGCCGGAGGCGGAGAACAGCGAGCCCGGCGCCACGTGGATGGCATGCTGCGCCAGACGCTGATTGAGCTTCACGCAATCCACCACGGCGGGTAACGCTACTCGAGGATATTGGTATCACCCGCGCCCAGGCAGCCCAAGAAGGCCATAAAGCGTTCTGGAAACATACGTCCCTTGAGGAGACTCCCCATGAAAAGCGCTGACTACTACCTGCTGGACGTCTTTACCGAGCAGCCATTTACCGGCAACCCGCTCGCGGTTTTTCTGGCGTCCGATGAACTGGACACCTCCACCATGCAGGCCTTGGCCAATGAATTGAATCTGGCAGAAACGGTTTTTTTGAGCGCCGCCACACAACCGAACCACTATCCAATGCGGATTTTCACGCCGACGAGAGAACTCCCGTTTGCAGGCCACCCGACGGTAGGTACCGCACACTTGCTGGCAGCATTGGAACTCGCCAACCCCGCGCACCCCCTGGTGCTTCACCCGCCCATTGGTGCGCTGACGGTTCGCTACGAAAACGGCCAGGCCATGTTCACGACGTCGCAACCAGCCCTACTGGCCGCCAGTACGATCGACCGGCTGACGGCCGTTGAGCTGCTGGGGCTCGATATCCATCAGGTAATAGGCGACCCCGTCATGGCCTCCCTGGGGCTGCCCTTTCATTTGATCGAGCTGGCCGATGTGAAGGCGCTGGAGAGCGTCCACATTTCATCGGCGCTTTGGGCCAGTGCGGTGATGACCAGTGAGGCCCCCCAAGTTTATCTTTACGTCATCGAACAACACGAGGCCACCCGCACGGTGGTTCGTAGCCGCATGTTCTGCATGCATGCCAGCCTTTGCGAAGACCCCGCAACCGGCAGTGCCGCCGCCGCCCTGACCCACTATCTGGCATCGCTCACCAGCGACGCACTGCATTGCACGATTCATCAGGGCATTGAAATGGGTCGTCCCAGCGTCATCGAAACGGCTGCTAATGGCCATCTCGAAGCTGGGCATGTGCAAGTGGGAGGGCACGCCGTTCTGGTGGGCAAGGGAACCATGACGCTCAATGCCCATTAGGGGGAGGTTTGTCGGCAGGTTGAGCCAGCAGCTCATTGCCCTATACGCTTCAACGACGCTGTCGCAGGCAACCGAGCAAACCATCACTGCGTGAGCACTACAAACAATGTTGGGATCACGAAACATCACACCCGAACATCGTGACGCACTCCTCAAGCCGTCAACCCAATCCCTCTCAAAATCACCGAGGTCACCGACTGCACGGCTTTTTCGAACTGCAGGTCGTCCAGCGGTTTGTCGTCATTGAGCAGGTAAATCTGGTAATCGAAGTCGGCGTAGTGCTGGGTGGAGGCCCAGATCATGTAGAGCAGGTACGAAGGCTCGACAGGGTTGATTTGGCCGGAGTCGATCCACTCGCGAATTTTCGACTCTTTCAACTTGGCCCATTCATAGAGGTTGTCGCGCAGCCGCTCCTTGAGAATCGGGGCGCCCTGCATCACTTCGGCCGCCCATATCTTGGAACCGTGGGCGCGGTAGCGAGAATGATTCATTTTGGCGCGAATGTAGGTGGAGAGAACCACCCGTGGGTCGTCGTACAGCTCGAAGCAGAGCGCGTCCTGCTTCCACACCTCCAGCAGCGCCAGCAGCACCTCCTGGTAGAGCGCCTTCTTGGTCGAGAAATAGTAGTGCACGTTGGACTTTGGCAGGTCGGCCAACTGGGCAATGTCGCCCATGGAGGCACCGGCGTAGCCTTTTTCGGCAAACAGCTGCTCCGCCGCTTGAAGGATTTTCTTGACGTTGGTTTGCCGTATTTCGTCCTGTGTTCTTGCCACGCTGATGTCCCTTTGCAACCGTCCGCTCACAATACGCACCAAAAACTGCACCACCGCCCCACGAGGAGGCAGGCGGTGGTGCAGAGAAGATGGCGTAGTTAGCGCATCGCGTCAACGCTGGTTGGTGGGAAACGAGAACTCCGCCCGGGTGGCTTCGCTGACGGAGGGCCAGCGTTGGGAAACCGCTTTTCGGCGCGTGTAGAAGCGCACCGAGTCTGGGCCGTAGGCGTGGAGGTCGCCAAACAGCGAGCGCTTCCAGCCGCCAAAGCTGTGGTAGGCCACCGGCACGGGCAGCGGTACGTTCACCCCCACCATGCCCACTTCGATACCGTCGGTGAAGCGGCGGGCGGCTTCGCCATCGCGAGTGAACAGGCAGGTGCCGTTGCCGTATTCGTGGTCGTTGATCAGCTGCATGGCGTCGTCCAGGCTGCCGACCCGCACCACACAGAGTACCGGCCCGAAGATCTCTTCCTGATAAATGCGCATCTCCGCAGTGACGTGATCGAACAGACAGCCACCGACGAAATAGCCCTCTTCATGGCCAGCCACGCTCAGGCCGCGCCCATCCGCCACGAGCGAAGCGCCAGCGTTAACGCCGTCTTCGATAAACCCAAGCACTTTATCGCGATGTTCGGCGGTGACCAGCGGGCCCATGTCCAAGCCTTTATCGGTACCGGGGCCCACCTTCAACTGAGCGATCTTGGGCAGCATGGTGTCGACCAGACGGTCGGCGGTTTCATCACCCACGCACACCGCCACCGAAATCGCCATGCAGCGCTCGCCGCAGCTGCCGTAGGCGGCGCCCATCAGCGTGTTGGCGGCGTTTTCCAGGTCGGCGTCCGGCAGAATCACTGCGTGGTTTTTCGCGCCACCCAGCGCCTGAACGCGCTTACCTGCCGCCGAGCCACGGGAGTAGATCGCCTCTGCCACGGGGGTAGAGCCCACGAACGAAATGGCTTTTACGGCCTTGGCATCCAGCAAGGTTTCTACCGCTTCGCGACCGCCATGCACTACGTTCACCACGCCTTTGGGCAGCCCGGCCTCCTGCAACAACTCGGCCACGGCCATGGCGGCCGACGGGTCTTTTTCGGAGGGCTTGAGGATAAAGGTATTACCGCAGGCAATCGCCATGGGGTACATCCACAGCGGCACCATAGCGGGGAAGTTGAACGGCGTAATGCCCGCCACCACGCCCAGCGGCTGGAAGTTGGACCAGGCATCGATTCCCGGCCCCACGTTGTGGGAGTACTCGCCTTTCAGCAGCTCCGGCACGCCACAGGCGTATTCGACGTTTTCAATGCCACGTTTCAACTCGCCCATGGCGTCTTCCACCGTCTTGCCATGCTCTTCGCTGACCAGCTGCACCAGGCGGTCGGCGTGCTCTTCCAGCAGCTGCTTGAAGCGGTACATGACCTGGGCACGCTTGGCGGGCGGCGTATCACGCCAGGCAGGAAACGCCGCCTGAGCCGCAGCAATGGCTCGCTCCACATCCGCCGCGCTGGCATCCGCCACTTGGCGAACCACCTTGCCCGTGGAAGGGTTGGTCACATCCAGCGTACGCTGGGTTTCCACCAGCTCACCATTAATCAGGTGGGAAACAACACTCATCATGAAACTCCGAAACAGGGTGGGCCAAGGTTATGCCAGGGAATCCAGGGTACTGGCGACGGCATCGAACAAACGCTCAAGCTCGGCTTCCGTGGTGCCAAAGGGAGGGCCGAACTGCAGGGTGTCGCCGCCGTAGCGCACGTAAAAACCGGCTTCCCACAACGCCATATGGGCATCGCGGGGGCGAATCGTCGGGTCGCCGTTACGCGGCGCAAGCTGCAGGGCACCGGCCAGGCCGTAGTTGCGAATATCGACGATATGTTGACGGCCTTTCAGGGCGTGCAGCTTCTGCTCGAACACCGGGGCAATCGCACTGACCTGCGCGGGGAAGTCCTCACGCTCGAACAGTTCCAGCGCCGCCAGGCCAGCGGCACAGGCCACGGGGTGAGCGCTGTAGGTGTAACCATGGGGAAACTCGATGGCATGCTGCGGGCCACCGGCGTGCATGAAGGTGTCGAAAATCTCCCGGGAGGCAATCACGGCCCCCATGGGCACCGCCCCATTGGTGATCTGCTTGGCCACGTTCATGATGTCCGGCGTGACGCCAAACGCTTCGGCACCGGTGGTCGCCCCACTGCGGCCAAAGGCGGTAATGACTTCATCGAAAATCAGCAGAATATCGTGGGCGGTGCAGATTTCCCGCAGCCGGTTCAAGTAGCCCTTGGGCGGCACGATCACCCCCGCCGAGCCTGACATGGGTTCCACGATCACGGCGGCAATGGTCGACGCATCGTGCAAGGCAATTTGATCCAGCAACGCATCGGCCAGCTCAGCACCGGTTTCCGCCTGGCCACGGGTGTAGGCATGGCCCGCTTGCAGCGTATGGGGCAGGTGCGTCACGTCCATCAACTGGCCGTAGTGCTTACGGTTACCGCCAATGCCCCCCAGGCTGGTGCCGCCGATATTCACCCCGTGGTAGCCCTTGGCGCGGCCAATCATGCGGGTTTTTTCCGGCTTGCCCTTCAACCGCCAATACGCCTTGGCCATCTTGACCGAGGTATCGGCGGCTTCTGAACCGGAGTTGGTGAAAAACACGTGATCCAGCCCAGCAGGCGTGAGGCTGGCGACCTTCTCTGCCAGCTTGAACGCCAACGGGTGGGCCATCTGAAAGCCGGGGGCAAAATCCAGCGTGCCCAACTGCGCCGCTACCGCTTTTTGAATCTCTTCACGGTTATGGCCCGCCCCGCAGGTCCACAGGCCAGAGAGCGAATCGAACAGTTTGCGCCCCTGGTCATCGATGTAATAACGCCCTTCGGCGCCCGCAATCATGCGCGGGTTGGCACGAAAGTCCCGGTTGGCACTAAAGGGCATCCAATAGTGCTGATTCAGCGGCGCGGACGCCTCCCCATCACGGGATGCGTGCTCGGCGGTCTGCGTGGCGGATGGTCGTTGTACGTCCAACATGGTGTTCGTCTCCTCATGTCCGGCTGCCTGGCAATATGGCATGCAGCCAGCATGCGCCACTCGACACGTATGTAAAATTACGCTTTTCTTTTGTTCACGTTAGAGAATAGATACGTAACATCGCCGCATTTAACTCTACGCTGGCAGTTAATGAATAAACGACAGGACGCTCGCCAGCCTTACCTGTGCTCATTCAACAAGGATTTCCCATGAACTCATTGACTGACCCCAGCACTACACAGCGCCATTTACAGACCGACAGCGACCGCCTTTGGGCGTCGCTCATGGAGATGGCCAAACTAGGGGCCACGCCCAAGGGCGGCGTGAACCGTCAGGCGTTGACCGACCTGGAGCGCCAGGGCCGCGACCTGTTTATTCAGTGGTGCCGTGCCGAGGGCTGCACGATCCGCATTGATAATATCGGCAATATCTTTGCCCGTCGGGAAGGCAGCGACCCCAGTGCCAAAACAGTCATGGCGGGCAGCCACCTGGATACCCAACCCACCGGTGGCAAATACGACGGCTGCTTCGGTGTCATGTCGGGTCTTGAAGTCATTCGTACGCTCAACCAGCACAACATCACCACGCGCTCGTCCATCGAAGTGGTCGCCTGGACGAACGAAGAGGGCTGCCGCTTTCCTCCCTGCATGATGGGCTCTGGCGTCTTTACCGGCGAACTGGCGTTCGATGCCATGATGGCGCGCACCGACGCCGAAGGCATCACGGTGAGTGACGCGCTGGATGCCATTCACTATCGCGGTCAGGATGAGGTGTCGCCGGACGAGATCAAGGCGTATTTCGAGCCTCATATCGAACAAGGCCCCATTCTCGAAGATACCGATACCACCATTGGCGTGGTCATCGGCGGGCTTGGGCAGAAGTGGTTCGACTTGACCCTGACCGGGCTCGAAGCCCATGCAGGGCCCACGCCCATGAACCTGCGCCGGGATGCCATGATGGGCGCGGCAGAAGTCACCCAGGCACTCAACCGGATTGCCCATGAGCATCAACCCCACGGGCGCGGCACGGTGGGCTGCATGACGCTGCACCCGGGCTCGCGCAACGTGATTCCCGGCCAGGTCAAGATGACCCTGGACATGCGCCACTGGGAACCCGAGGCCCTCATTGCCATGGGGCAAGCCGTGGCCAGCGCCGTGGAAGAGATCTGCCAACGTCACGGGCTGGAGTACGAACTGACCCCGACGGCCGATTTTGCCCCTGAGCATTTCGATCAGGCATGCGTGAACAGCGTACGCCAGGCCGCTGAAAAGCTGCAGCTATCGCACATGGATATCATCAGCGGCGCAGGCCACGACGCGATGTTCATTGGCCGTGTTGCCCCCGCCGCGATGATCTTCATTCCCTGCAAGGATGGCATCAGCCATAACGAGATCGAAAGCGCCACGCCCGAGCACGTCCACGCAGGCTGTAACGTGCTGCTGCACGCCATGCTGGAAGCGGCAGAGGTGCATGACAGAGGTGCATGACAGAGCTGCATGACATTGAGTCGTGAAGCGTGGGCAGTGTGGCTAAACGTCAGCCAACTGCCTGCGTGCCAACTCGGCGAACTGTTTGCGCGAGGGTTTGAGCGCCACCTGCGGCGGCCAGGGTAGCCAGGCATCGGGGACCATGAAGCCCGGCAGCGCCTCGCGCACCCAGGCGGCCAGGGCCTCGGGGCAGAGCGGATCGGTTTGCGGTTCGATGAAGGCCACCGGGCGCTCGCCCCACTCCGGGTGGGGCACGGCCACCACCAGCGCCTGGGCCACGCCCGGGTAGTCGACCAGCCGCTGCTCGATGCTTTCCGGCTGTATGTTTTCACCGCCGGAAATGAACACGTTGTCGAGCCGCCCTTCGACGACGAGCGCCTGCTGGTCGTTGAAGTAGCCTCGGTCACGGGTGGCGAACCAGCCCTCGTCGTTGACGGCGGGGTCCAGTGCGCCGTCGGCCAGATAGCCGCTGAACAGCGTGTCGCCCTTGACCTGAATTTCGCCGTCCACCACCCGCACCTGACGCCCCGGCAAGGGCTGCCCTACCACGCCAGGGGCGGTGGGCAAGCCGGTACACACCTGGCTGGCCATTTCCGACAGCCCATAGCTGACCTTGGGCGTCAGCCCCAGGCGCTGCAAGCGTTCGACCAGCGGCGCGGGAATGGCCGCGCCCCCCAGCAGCAGCTCGCGAAGCTGGGTATGTCGAGGGTCGAAGCCTTCCCTCAGTAGCCGCCAAAGCTGCGTCGGCACCAATGAAAGGTGGGTGATAGGCTGCTGCATCAGGCGCTCGGCCAGCGGGCGAGTCGTATCGTCCAGCACCAGCCGCCCCCCGGCCAGAAAAACCCGAAACGCAATGGCATAGCCCCCCACATGAAACAGCGGCAGCGAAAGCAGCCAGCCGCTATCCGGGCCCACAGGAATCAGCGACGCCGAACCCCGCGCCGAGGCCAGATGATTCCCCACCCGGTGCAACACCGCCTTGGGCGGGCCACTGGAGCCAGAGGTGAGGATGGTGTTGCTGCGCTGGCTCGCGTACAAGACCGGTGGCTCACCGGGGTCGGCCTCCGCACGGTAGTCGAGGGAGATCGGCGGCAGCTCGGAAGAGTAGGCAAAGTCGCTCTCCGGCTGGCACACCCGGGTGACCTGCACCCGCCGCGCCAGCGCCTGCTGCTGAGCCACAGGAAACGCCGGGTTCAGCGGGCAGAACACCACCCCTGCCCTAAGGCAGGCCCAAGCCAGCAACACGCCCTGCAACGACCCTCGGGTGGGCACCA
Organism: Vreelandella stevensii S18214; assembly: GCF_000275725.1. Taxonomy (GTDB): domain Bacteria; phylum Pseudomonadota; class Gammaproteobacteria; order Pseudomonadales; family Halomonadaceae; genus Vreelandella; species Vreelandella stevensii. The sequence goes on from NZ_AJTS01000039.1 coordinate 100,122, forward strand.
AAAGGGGCATGCCCCGTACCAGGCCCTGCCTGGCCAACTGCTGGGCCAGGGATGCCACGCGCCGGTTCAACGTGCGATAGCTCAGGCGCACCGCGCCCGCCTCCACCGCGATATGCTCCGGCGCCTGTTGGGCCCAGTAGTGAATGGGGCATGTCTCGGTCACGGGGAAAGCTCCTTGCAGTCGTCGCCAGCGGCGGCGTGGTAGAGGCAGTGCAGCCGCGCGTGCCGCAACTTACCGGCTGGCGAGAGAAGTGATTCGCTGAACGCCTGGGCGGTATCCAGCCCCGCAGGCTCCTCGGGAGCCCACTGCCGGGCCAGGCAACTCAACTGCCCCAACCCCCACTGAGATTCGAAACTGGATGAGATCACCACCCGCAAGCGGTGGGCCCTGGCGCGCTGAACCAACGTCTGGCAGGCCGCGAACCCGCCAATCAGCGTCGGCTTGATGACCAGCGCGGCCAGCCGGGGGTGCGGCGCCCAAACGGTGCCGCGCTGCAGAGTTTCATCCAGGGCGATGTCGATGCCCGTGGCGTCCGCCACGGCGATGCTGTCGGCCAGCGTAGCACAGGGCTCCTCCAGGTAATCGACTTGGGCAGGCGAGAGCTGCTGGCAAAAGCGCAGTGCCTGCTCACGCTGCCAGCCACCGTTGGCATCGAGGATCAGCCGCGTGTTGGGTAGCCATCTGGCGAGGCTTGTGATCAAGGCCAGCTCCGCGTCGCTCGGGTAGCGGGCCACCTTCAGTTTGATGCGCTCTGGTGGAGCGGCCTGCCATTGGGCCGCGCGCTCGGGCAGTGCATTTATCAGCGCTTGCGGGGTGCCCTGCAGCAATGGGTAAGGCGGCCGAAGGTCAGGCAGGGAAGCGGGCCAGCGGTGCCGCGCACAGTCGAAACCAAACTGTACTGAAGGTAACGTTGGCGTGGCTGTCTCACCGCGCTCTATAGCCGCCAGGCAGGCCAGGCTCTCGGCGGCGGCGTCAGCGAGGCTCTCACGGGAGAAGCCCGGCAGCGGGGCCATCTCGCCCCACTGGCCGTTGATCGTGACTAACAGCCCTTCTCTGCTCGCCAGCCGCTGGCCTTTGAACGTCAGCGGCTGGCGAAACGGTAGCGAGTAGCGGTAAAGCGCCAGCGCCATCAGGGGTTGCGCGGATAGCGCGAGAAGTCCGGGCGGCGCTTTTCATTGAAGGCGTTGCGCCCTTCCTGCCCCTCGTCGGTCATGTAGAAGAGCATGGTGGCATTGCCCGCCAGCTCCTGCAGCCCGGCCTGGCCGTCGCAGTCGGCGTTCAGCGCCGCTTTCAGGCAGCGCAGCGCCATGGGGCTATGCTGCAGCATTTCACGGCACCAGCGCACGCTCTCTCGCTCCAGCTCGGCCACCGGCACCACGTGGTTCACCAGCCCCATCTCCAACGCCTGGGCGGCGCTGTACTGTCGGCACAGGAACCATATTTCACGGGCTTTTTTCTGGCCGACGATTCTCGCCATGTAGGCAGCCCCGTAGCCCCCGTCAAACGACCCCACCTTGGGGCCCGTTTGCCCGAAAACGGCGTTATCGGCGGCGATGGTCAGGTCGCACATCATGTGCAGCACGTGGCCACCGCCAATGGCGTAGCCTGCCACCATGGCAATAATCGGCTTGGGGCAGGTACGAATGTCACGCTGGAAATCCAGCACGTTGAGGTGATGGGTGCCCGCCTCATCGCGGTAGCCGCCGTAGTCGCCACGAATGCGCTGGTCGCCCCCGGAGCAGAAGGCCTGTTCGCCCGCCCCGGTCAGCAGAATCGCGCCGATGGCGCTGTCGTGGCGCGCGCGGCCCAGGGCATGGATCATCTCGCTCACCGTTTGCGGGCGAAACGCATTGCGCACCTCAGGGCGGTTGATGGTGATCCGGGCAATGCCCTCCTCAGCGGTGTGATAGAGGATGTCCTGGTACTCCTGCGAGGCGTCCTGCCACGCGATAGGGGCATACAGCGCCTGTTCCGTGAGTCCTTCGATCATGCTGACCTCGTGCTTTATCAGGGGTGTGCGTTCTTTTTGGTAAGGCGGTGTTCGCGGGCGGGCCTCAGCGCAGCCAGCCCACGACCACCAGAGCCAGCGCCAACAGGCTCAGCAAGGCTGCCAGGCCGTACATCAGCCATTTGTTGCGGGTGTCCTGGCCAAGGCTCAGGTCGAATAGGCCATGGCGCAGCCGGTGGGCGGCATGAAACAGCGGCAAGCACACGGCGGCGCCGATGAACAGCACACCGGGCAGGCTGAACAGCAGGCGTGAGGCCCGCTCGTGACCAAGCGCCTCGGCGGGCAGCAGGCCCAGCGGCAGCAATAGCCCGATGAACAGAATCACCGCAGGCAAGACCACGGCAAAACAGACGCCCCCCGCACTGAACAGCCCCCACCACAAGGGTTCGTCATAGGCTTGCCGAGGCTGGCTCAGGTGTGCTTTTTGATGTGAGGTTTTCATGCGCCGCCCCTCCCCAAGAGCCAGAACAACACGACCGCCACTGCCACGACCCCCGCCCACTGGCCAGCAACGATGGCGCCAGCGGGCACGCTGCGCCCCGCCACGCGTAGCGGCATGACCCGAGGAAACAGCACGAAGAAGGTGGCCGCGTGATAGAGACTGGCCACCAGCGCCAGCGCATTCAGCAGTAGCACCAGCGGCGAGCCCATGAAGGCCACCCAGCCCTGCCAGCTCGCCGGGCCCTGCAACAGCGCGAACACCCCTGCCAACAGGCAGAGAATGAAAAACACCAGCGGCACCACCGTGGCTTCGCGCAGCATATAGCGCTTGAAGAAACCGTGCTTCAGCCACCAGTTGCGCTTCAAGGGCGGCAGCCGTTGTGATGATGATTTTTCCATATCCAATCTCCTACACCTTTTCTAACTGAGCTATCTCAGTTAGTGACGGATATCCGATACCGTTGAGCGGGGCAGGTTGTAGCGAGGGTCTTTCGCCAAGGATGGCGAAAGTAGCGCCCATGGATGGGTTCACAGCGCCCTCGCGGAAACCTGCCGCACGGCAACGCGGCTTGGTTACCCCTACCCCTTGAACAGCGCGATCAGCGTATGTTTGGCGGCCTCGACCTTGCCCTGGTTGACCGCAGCGGCCGGGTCGACGTGCTTGGGGCACACCTGCGAGCAGAAGCCCACGAAGGTACAGCTCCAGACGCCATCATGGCGGTTGAGCTGCGCCATGCGCTGGCGTTTGCCTTGGTCCCGGCTGTCCAGGTTGTAACGGTGTGCCAGGGTCAGCGCCGCAGGCCCCAGAAACTCCGGGTTCAAGCCAAACTGCGGGCACGCCGAATAGCACAGGCCACAGTTGATGCAGTTGGCAAACTGCCGATAGCGCGCCAGCTGTTCAGGCGTTTGTGTGTGGGGCTGCGCCTGGCCGGGGTCGAAGGTTTGCACCGGGTCCTGTTCGATCAGGTAGGGCTTCACCGCCGCCAGGTGCTCCAGGAACAGCGCCATGTCCACAACCAGATCCCGCTGCACGGGGAAGTGCGCCAGCGGTTCGATACGAATCTCGCCAGGGTAGTCGCGCAGGAAGGTTTTACAGCCCAGCTTGGGAATGCCGTTGACCATGACGCCACAGGAGCCACAAATCGCCATTCGGCAAGACCAGCGGTAGCTCAGCGTGCTGTCCTGCTGCTCCTTGATATGGTTCAACGCGTCGAGAAGCGAGGTGCTCTCCTCCACCGCAACGTCGTAGGTTTGCCAGTAGGGTTCCGCTGCGCTGTCGGGCAGGTAACGCTTGATGCTGATGTGCTTGTTCATGCCTTGCCTCCCTTGGCCGCATCCCCGTAAACCCGCGCGGCCGGGGCCGAAAAGCGGGTATCCACCGCCTGCCAGCGCAACTCGGCGGGCGCATCACCCTGGTAAAACACCTGGCTATGCTTGAGATAGCCAACATCGTCACGGGCCTGCAGGCCCTCGTCCAGGCGCTGGTGGGCACCCCGGGATTCGCGGCGCTCCAAGGCGGCCAGGCACGACGCCTCGGCGATCTCCAGCCCATAGCCAAACTCCAGACACTCCAGCAGCTCGGTATTGAATATCTTGCTGGTGTCACTGACCCGCACTTGGGCATAGCGCTGGCGCAGCTGGCGAAGGGTGTCCAACGCCTGCTGCATGCCTGCTTCGGTGCGGTAAATGCCGCAGCCGCTCTCCATGGCCTGCACCATGGCGTGCTTGAGCGTCACCCAGGATTCAACGCTGCCCTGGCCATCGCAGAGCGTGACCAGCCGCGCCTGCTGCCGCTGGGCCTGCGCCTGCAAGACCGGCAGCGCCACCCAGTCGGTGCGGGCAGCCCGCAGGCTGGCCTGCTCCCCGGCCAAACGGCCAAAAACCAGCAGCTCGGTCAGCGAGTTGGAGCCCAGCCGGTTGGCCCCATGCAGGCCTACCGAGGCACACTCCCCGGCGGCGTACAGCCCCGCGATGGTGGTTTCGCACTGGGGATCGGTTTCGATGCCGCCCATGGTGTAGTGCACCGCAGGCCGAATCGGGATCGGCTCCTTGACGGGGTCGACGTTGATATAGGATTTGGCCAGCTCGCAGATGAACGGCAGACGCTCATGCAGATAGTCGGCGCCCAGGTGGCGAAGGTCGAGATAGACCACGTCGCTGTCGCCAAACTTGCCGGTACGCCCGGCCTGCTGCTCCTGCCAGAACGCCTGGGAAAGCTTGTCCCGAGGGCCCAGCTCCATGTACTTGTTTTCCGGCTTGCCCAAGGGTGTTTCCGGCCCCAGGCCGTAGTCCTGGAGGTAGCGGTAACCCTCCTTGTTGAGCAGAATACCGCCTTCCCCCCGGCACGCTTCGGTGATCAGGATGCCCGAGCCGGGCAGGCCGGTGGGGTGGTACTGCACGAACTCCATATCGCGCAGCGCCACGCCGTGGCGGTAGGCCATGGCCATGCCGTCGCCGGTGACGATGCCCGCATTGGTGTTAAAGCGGAACAGCCGCCCCGCCCCGCCGGTGGCCAGCACCACTGCCTTGGCACGCAACAGCAGCAGCTCACCCGTGGCGACCTGCAGAGCAATGACGCCCACCACGGCCCCTTCGTGCACGGCCAGGTCCAGAACGAAGTACTCGTCGAGGCGTTCGATCTCGGGGTATTTCAGCGAGGTCTGAAACAGCGTGTGCAGCATATGGAAGCCGGTCTTGTCGGCAGCAAACCAGGTGCGCGCGGTTTTCATGCCACCAAAGCGGCGCACCTGTATGCGGCCATCGGGCTGGCGGCTCCAGGGGCACCCCCAGCGCTCCATCTGCACCAGCTCCTGGTAGGCGTGGCGCACGAAGTAGTCCACCACGCCCTGCTCCACCAGCCAGTCGCCCCCGGAAACCGTGTCGTCGAAGTGCGCCTGAAACGAGTCCTCGTCACTGGTCACCGCGGCTGCGCCCCCCTCGGCGGCCACCGTGTGGGAACGCATGGGGTACACCTTGGACACCAGCGCAATGCGCTGCGCGTGACCGCCCTGTTTGGCCTGCTCGGCGGCCGCGATGGCGGCCCGCAGGCCCGCGCCCCCACCGCCGACGATGACGATATCCACATCCTGCTGCTGCATGGCACCCCCTTGTGCGGCTGCACTTCTCATGACGGACTTCTCATGACGGACTTCTCATGACGCAATTCTCATGACGTGATTCCGGCCTGCGCACGGCCTGCCGCCCTGCTGATGAAGCGACGTTATCACAGCCCGACCGGCCCTCGGCCTTGATCTAAAGCATGATTGATGTAGATCAAATAAACCGCGACTTGCCTTGCCTATGCTTTCCCTGACACCCGTGAAACACCACGCTGAACCTCATCTCTGCTGTGCTCACTCAGGCAAGGCGCTACGGCTTGCCGATAACTTATCGAGAGGTCGCCATGAACCTCAGCGCTTCGCTCCGCTCTCGCTGGCCGCTGCTCGCGCCACTGGCCACCACGCTGGTGATCGCCCTGCTGCCTACCCCGACCGGGCTACCACCCCATGCCTGGTACTTCTTTGCCATCTTCATGGGCTGCGTGGTCGGCCTGATTCTGGAACCCCTGCCCGGCGCGGTCATCGGGCTGGTCGGCGTTACCCTGGTGGCGCTGCTTTCCCGCTGGGTGCTGTTCTCCCCGGAGCAGCTGGCCAACGACGGCTTCAACGCCGCCAACCAGGCCTTCGCCTGGGCGGTTTCGGGGTTCACCAACGCTACCGTCTGGCTGATTTTCGGTGCATTCATGTTTGCCCTGGGGTATGAAAAGACCGGGCTGGGGCGGAGGATCTCGCTGTGGCTGGTGCACGCCATGGGCAAGCGCACGCTGACCCTGGGCTACGCGGTGATGATCGCCGATGGCATTCTGGCCCCTTTTACGCCCTCCAATACGGCGCGCAGCGCAGGCACCATCTATCCGGTCATTCGTAACCTGCCGCCGCTGTACGACTCGCACCCCAACGACCCCAGCATGAAGCGCATGGGCAGCTTCCTGATGTGGACCGCCATTGCGGCCACCTGCGTGACCAGCTCGATGTTTCTCACCGCCCTGGCGCCGAACCTGCTGGCCATCGCGCTCACTGAAAGCGCCACGGGCATCCATATCAGTTGGGGGCAGTGGTTCGTGGCGGTGGTGCCGGTAGGGGTCCTTCTGCTGCTGTTGGTGCCGCTGCTGTGCTACTGGCTGTGCGCCCCGGAGGTAAAGGCCGGGCATGAAATCTCCGACTGGGCGAAAGGGGAACTGCAGAACCTGGGCCCGCTGACCCGCCACGAAATCGTGCTGGTCATCATGGTGGTCACCGCGCTGCTGCTATGGATCTTCGCTGGCGACCGGGTATCGGCGTCGCTGGTGGGGCTGGTAGTCATCTGCGGCATGCTGCTGACCGGCATGGTGAGCTGGAACGACATTCTCGACAACCGCGCCGCCTGGAACACCTTCGTGTGGTTTGCCACCCTGGTGGCTCTGGCGGGCGGCTTGAGCCAGGTGGGCTTCGTGGGCTGGTTCGGTAACGTGGTGGGTGGGCAGATCAGCCACTTCGACCCGCTGCTGGCCATGGTCGCCCTGGTGGTCATCTTCTACGTTCTGCACTACTTCTTCGCCAGCATCACCGCCCACGTAACTGCCCTACTGCCGGTCATGCTGGCGGCAGCTTCAGGCATTGCGGGGCTGGACATGCAGCTGTTCGTTCTGCTGTTGCTGCCCACCTTGGGTTTCATGGGCATCCTGACCCCTTATGGCACCGGCCCCAGCCCGGTGTATTACGGCAGCGGCTACTTGCCCAGCGCGCTGTACTGGCGCCTGGGGGCCATCTTCGGGCTGCTGTTCCTGGTGGCCTGGCTGGCCATTGGCCTGCCCTGGCTACTGCTGATTCAGTGAGCCATGTACTGACTCAGTGCACCATGCGCTTGCCGCGCCTCAGCGCGGCAGCGTTTGTGCCAAGTGCTGCGCCAGTTGCTGTGCCAAATGCCCTGCCATGGCCTTGGGGTGTTCCACGTGCAGGTTATGGCCGCCCGGCAGCGCCCAGTGGCGCAGGCGCGGCGCGTGCTGCGCCAGGCGGTTGGCCAGGGTGTTGAACTTATGGTCCCGCAGGCCGGAGAAATAGCCCACCGGCAGGTCGGTCTCGGCCAGCCACTGCCAGAGAGAGGGCTGCCGACCCAGCGAGGTGGCCCGCAGCATGTGCGCCACGGCGGGGCCATGGTTGGCCAACCGGCGCTGAATCTGACGCTGGCGCTGTGGGGGCGTCAAATCGGCAAACACCGGCTGCTGGTACCATGCTGTCAGCACGTCGGCCAGCGGCGACTGTTCAAAACGCTGCGCCCAGTGCTCATCGTGGGCGCGGCGCGCTTCCCGCTCTGGCGCGGCCAGCCCGGGGTGCGCGCTCTCCAACCACAGCGCCTCCAAACCGCCGGGCCGCTGGCTGGCATGATAGAGCACCAGCCGGCCACCCAGGGAGTAGCCCAGCAGGCCATAACGCCCCACGCCCGCCTCGGCCAGCGTGCCGCTGAGCCAGTCATGAAAATCCGCAAAAGAGCCCACCGCAGGCGTGGTGGGCTGCCCATGCCCCGGCAGGTTCAGCGCCAGGCAGCGCACGCCCGGCAGCACTTGTTCCAGCGCCTCGCCAAGCGCCTGCCAATCGTCCCTATCGCCCAGCAGGCCGTGCAGCATTACCAGCGTAAAGGGCAGCGAAGGGTCAGGATGCATGGGCTGCCTCCCGGAGCCACGCGCCCAGAGCCTGCAGCGCATCGGTGGCCTGCTGATGGGGCACCGTGACCTCGATCAGCGTCACCCCGACTTCCAGCGCCTGGGTGTAGGCCTCGCAAAACGCCGCCAGCGTGGTCGGTGCGGCATAGTTCAGATGAAACATGCGCGCCGCATGCTCGAACGCGAGCCCGTGGGGTTGGCGATAGTAGCGCTCCAGCAGGTCGCCCTCGTCCGGCACCGGCAGCATGTGGAAAATGCTGCCGCCATCGTTATTCAGCACCACCACGACCAGCGGCGCCTGGGCCCTGGCCAGCAGCGCCAGGCTGTTGAGGTCGTGAAGCGCGCTGGTGTCGCCCAGAATCACCGTGGTGGGCTCATCGGTCGTGCAGGCCAGCCCGTACGCGGTGGCCAGCAGCCCATCGATGCCCGAAGCCCCGCGATTGGCCATCACCCGCAGCGGCGTCGAACGGGTGGAGCCCAGCATGTTCATCAACCGGGCGGGCAGGCTATTGCCCACGAACAGCGCTCCTCTGGCCAGTTGGGCCAGCTGATGACACACCCCCAGCTCGGAAAACTCCGCCGTAGAGCGCTCGATGCCCTGGCGGGTGCGCTGCTGAAGGCGTGCCAGGGTATGCCAGGGGGGCTGGGCGGGCCCGGCGGGCAGTGTGGCGATGGCCTCGGCGGGCGTGCACACCAGCCGCTGGGTAAGGGTGAAGTCCGGGTCCAGGCGCTGGGGTAACGGGTCGACCAGCCACGCCTGCTGCCAGGGGTGGCTTGCAATCATCTGGGTCAGGCGTTTGGAAATCAGCCTACCGCCAAACTGCAGCAGCACGTTGGCGCGGCCCAGCTCGGCGCTGACCTGCGGGTCCTGAAGGGCCAGGTCCATGTGCACCAGGTGGCGCGGGTCGCCGTATAGCTGGCTTTGCAGGTCGGCCAGCAGCGGCCAGCCCAACTGCTCGGCCAGGGCCGCAATGGGGGCCGCCTGTTGAGGGTCATCGATGCGCCCCACCACGATTACCCCACGCTGCCGGGTGAAGGCGGCGGGCCATGCCACCGGCAAGGCGGCGGGGGCGGTTTGCCAGGCGCTCCAGGGGGCAGCGCTGTGCTGCCAGCGCGAAAGCGGCGCCAGGTAGTCGCTGGCCTCCACGGGTGGGCCGGAGGGGTAGAGCGGTTCGCGGTAGCGGCAGTTGAAGTGCACCGGGCCCGGCAAGCGGTGCTGTCGCGCCATGGTCTGGTCGATCGTGCTGAGCAAATAGGCAGCGGGAATCTCGCGGCTGGGGGTCGGGAAGTCGTGGTGCACCACCGTGTGGCGGGCGAAGATATCCCGCTGGTCGATGGCCTGGTTACTGCCGTTATCCAGCAGCTCGATGGGCCGGTCGGCAGACAGAATCACCAGCGGCACGCCCAGCAGCGCGGCTTCCACCACGGCCGGATAAAGGTTGGCCACCGCCGTGCCGGACGTGGTGATCACCGCCACCGGCTGCTGGGCGCCTCGGGCCAAGCCCAGCGCCATGAACCCCAGCCCACGCTCGTCGAAGTGAGTATGGCAGCGCAGCCCGGCGTGCTCGCTGGCCGCCATGGTCAGCGGGGTGGAGCGCGAGCCCGGCGCCACGACTACTTCGCGCAGCCCCCAGCGGTACAGCTCTTCCAACAGCAGCGACGCCCAAACGTGGTTAAAGGTGGCGTAATGCATCGGCTTATCCCATCCCCAGCAGCGAGAGAATATCGGCAATCTTGGCATCCAGCTCGTGCCACTCGTCGTCGGCCTGCGACCCCGCCACGATACCCGCCCCCGCGTACAGGCGGATCGCCGTATCGCTGACTTGGGCACAGCGAATCGACACCGCCAGCTCGCTGGAGCCATGCCCCACGCGGCCAAAGGCACCGGCGTACCAGCCCCTGGCGTGGCGCTCCAGCTCACGGATTCTGGCCAGCGCCGCCGCCCGCGGGGTGCCGCCGACGGCGGGCGTAGGGGGCAGCACGCTGAGCAGCTGCTGGTCGGTGATGAAGGGGTGCAGCTCGGCGTGAATTTCGCGGCGAATATGCTGCACGGACCGCAGCGGCACCACGTGGGCCTCCCCCATCTCCAGGCGCTGGGCCAGCGGCTCCAGCTGGGTCAACAGCTGCTGGTACACGCACTGGTTTTCCAGGCCGTTCTTTTTATCGGCCAGCAGCGCCCCGGCGAGCGCTTCGTCCTGCACCGTGTCACGCCCCCGCCGGGCCGTACCGGCCAGTGCCTCCGTGATCAGCTGCTGGCCCTGGCGGCGGTAGAGCCGTTCGGGGGAGCAGCCAATCAGCGCCGTACCGGGCGCCCACTGCACCCCGAAATGGAAGCAGTGCCGCGCCTCGGCCTGCCAGCGCCCCAGCAAGGCCCAGGGGCTGGGCACGCGCTCGGCGGTCAGGCAGGTTTCTCGGGAAAGCACCACTTTTGGAAGCTGCTGCAGCCGTTCGGGCTGGGTCACCTGCGACACCCAGCGGCCCCACTCCGGCCGAGTGGGCGTATCACACCGCTGGTAGCTGCCATGGGCTACCGGGGGCAGCGGCTGTTCCGGGGCGATGGCCGCCAGGCACGCCTGGGCGGCGGCCAGCTCTTCGGCGGGAGGGCGGTCATCGAAGCGCAGGTTCACGGAAAGCGTGCATCGCCCCTGCTGACGCTTGAGCAACACCCGGGGCAGTATGAAGCGGCAGTCACCAAACCCGGGCCAACCCGCCGACTGGGCATCGAAGGCCACCCCGCCGAAATAGTCGGGTGAGCCGCTGTCGGGCTGGGCTTGAGCTTGAGCTTGAGCTTGGGCTTGAGCCTGCATATCGACCTGCAGCGCCACCAGAGAGTCAAACGCTCGCGCTTCGCCCAGCACGGCATAGCCCGCCGCCGAGGCCTCACGCGGCTGCCAATAAAGGCGGGGCGTCACGCGCTGTGCGTTCAACCACCCCACCAAATCCTCCACCTCGCAGGGCACGCTCAGGCTCTGCGTACCCCGGCATGCCAAAAGGTCCAGCGCCGACAGCTGTGCTGCCAGCGCCTTCGCGGCCTGGATCACCTGCATAGTCGTTACTTCCCTGACAACCGATGCCTGATATAGGGTAGCACCCAGCGGTCGCCGCCATAGCGCCCGGCGTTGGCACCGGCCACCAGCAGGAAAAAGCTCAGGGCGATCATCCAGGGGTTGGTGGACACCGTGCCCGCCATCAAGAACGACATGTTCATGACGATAGCAAAGAAAGCGGCATAGCAGGTCAACACGCCCACGATCAGCCCCAGCCCCACCAGCACTTCCCCCAGCGGGATCATCACGTTGATCACATCCGCATACGGCAGCGCGACATGCTCCAGAAACGCCACGTAGTTGGGGTAGACCATACTGCCTTCGCGCATGACCGGGTTGGCCACGGCGTTGCGCAAAAACCCTTCGGCATTGAAGCCGCCGGTCATCTTGCCGATGCCCAGGGTCAGCCAGGTAATGCCCAGGTACAGCCTCAACAGTAGCCAAACCAGGGCAGCATATTTGTTTTGTCTGAAAAACTCGCCGATCATCGCGTAGACTCCTGCCACGTTCACTTTCAGGGGGAAGCCCCAGTGTGCGTCAGGACGGATACCTCTTTTTTGACCCAGGTCGTGGTTTTTGCCATTAATGATACAGAGTTGAATGTTTACTCTGCCCGATGGCTACACCGACCGGCCACGCTGACCAGTTCAGCGACTGCAACAGGAATGCTCACCATGGAACACACCACCCCACACCGCCCACTTCATGCCTGGTTGCTCGCCGCACGGCTGCGCACCCTGCCGCTGGCCTGCGCCTCGATCCTGCTGGGTTCGGGCATGGCGGCGCAGGCGGGTGGCTTTCAGGGTGGGGTGCTGCTGCTGTCGCTGCTCACGGCCATTCTGCTGCAGGTGCTTTCCAACCTGGCCAACGATTATGGCGATGCCCAATCGGGGGTGGACGATGCTAGCCGCACCGGCCCCGTGCGGGCGGTGGCCAGCGGGCTATTGACCCCAGACGCCATGCGCCGGGGCATGCTGCTCACCGGGCTGGCGGCGGCCATAGCGGGGTTATCGCTGCTGTTCGTCGCTTTTGGCAGCGACCTGCGCAGCTGGCTGGTGTTCGTGCTGCTGGGAGCCGCGTCCTTGCTGGCGGCCATCACTTACACCGTGGGGCTGGGCGGCAAGCCGTATGGCTATCGTGGGCTGGGGGATGTGGCGGTGTTCGTGTTTTTTGGGCTGCTGGGCGTGCTGGGTACCCTCTACTTGCATACCCAGAGCCTGAACGGGCTGGCCATACTGCCCGCCGCCGTGTGCGGCTTGCTGGCCACCGCCGTGCTCAACGTCAATAACGTGCGCGACATCCACAGCGATGCCCGCCACGGCAAGATGACGCTGGCCGTGAGGCTGGGCAAACGGCGGGCCGTTCTCTACCACTGGGCGCTTCTGGGCGCCGCCCTGCTGCTGACGCTGGGGTATCTGGTGTGGCTGCCCGTGCCCTGGGTGGGCTGGAGCTGCCTGGTGGTGGCCAAGCCGCTCTACGACGCCGGGCGCACGCTCAGCCGCACCGAAAATGGCGAGCAGCTAACGGGCATGCTCAAGAAAACCGCGCTTTCCACGCTGGTTTACAGCCTGCTGCTCGCGGTGGGGCTGGCGCTTGCCTGACGGCGGCTTGGAGCCAAGGGCCTGGGGCCTTACAGCACTACCTCATAGCCTTCGAACTTGGGCGGGCCGAGGTAAATGCCTTCCGGCGATTTGGCATTGGCGTGGGCCTTGCGGAAAGCCTCTGACTTGGTCCAGGCGCGGAAGGCCTCTTCAGATTCCCACACGCTGTGGGAGATGAACACGGTGTGCTCTTCCTGGCTTTCGCCCTGCAGCATGTGAAACTCCTTGAAGCCCGGCACTTCCTCCAGGTGGGAATCGCGGTTGCGCCACACCTCCAGAAAATCCTCTTCGCGGCCTGGGGCAATCCGAAAACGGTTCATGGCAATGTACATCGAGACTCTCCTGTTGATCGGGAGTAGATAGAGTGATTACGCCAACGCTGGCTTGATGGTAACGTCTTCCGTTCATCACGAATAGATTGCGACGAACAGGCGTTACGGCTCATGGCTCAGGCACCCCTTCAGGTCGTTTGGTTCAAACGCGATTTGCGCATTCACGATCACGCACCGCTGGCCAACGCCGCAGCGGCAGGCCCGGTGCTGCCGCTGTTTGCCATCGAGCCCGACCAGTGGCAAGCGCCCGACAGCGCGCTGCGCCACTGGCAGTTTGCCGCCGATTCGCTAGTTGACCTGGCCCAGGCGCTCGACACCCTGGGCCTGCCGCTCTGCCTGTGGCAAGGCGATATGCTGGAGTGCCTGGCCGCCCTCAAAGCCCACTACGGCGAACTGGTGCTGCACTCCCACCAGGAGACCGGCAACGCCTGGAGCTTCGCGCGGGACCAGCGCGTTCAGGCCTGGTGCCAGGCCCACCAGGTGCCCTGGCAGGAAGCCCACCAGCAGGGCGTGATTCGCGGGCTGAGCAGCCGCACCGGGCATCAATCCCGCTGGGAAAGCCACTGGGAAACGCTGATGGCCGCCCCCACCTGCCCTGCGCCACAAGCAGCGGTGGCCGCACCCGGTTGGGAAGCGTTTCACCACGTGGATGTAAAGCAACTGCCCTCGCTGACCCTGGGGTTCGATACCACGCCCTGCCCCCAACGCCAGCGCGGCGGGCGCAGTGAAGGCCGCGCGCTGTGGCTGAGCTTTATTACCCAGCGCGGGCGGCGCTATCGCGGCTCGCTTTCCAAACCGTTACTGGCCTGGGAGTTTGGTTCGCGGCTTTCCCCGCACCTGGCCTGGGGCACGCTCTCGATGCGTGAAGTGGTGCAATCCCTGCGCCGCCAGCGCCAAAAACACGCCGACGACACCGCCTGGGCCCGCTCGCTGCGCGCCTTTACCTCGCGGCTCTACTGGCACTGCCACTTCATTCAAAAGCTGGAAAGCGAACCCAGCATCGAGCAGCAAACCCTGCACCCGGCGCTGCGCAGCCTGCGGGAGCGCGACCCGGAACACCCGCACCTGATCGCCTGGAAGCACGGCCAAACCGGCGTGCCGCTGGTAGATGCCTGCATGCGCAGCCTGACCGCCACGGTCATCTGCGGGTCCGGCTTGCCATCGCGGTTGAGCAGTTCGAACGCGGCCATGGCGCCGAGTTGGCGGCCCTGGACGACGGCGGGGAAGCGCTCGGCCAGCATCTTACCAATCTGCTTGGCATGCACGATCTTACAATACATCTATCAACTGCCTCACATAGGCTGTCTAAGTCAGCTTACCTACGAAGAGTAACGTAAAATGCGTGAATACTTCAATATTGCAAAACCCACCTCTACTTCAAATGAAGCAGAGAACCCAGCTCTAACATCGAACATATCAACGGCTATTTTTGCAATAGCTCCCGTAAGTATGCTGTTCGGCTTTACTGCTTACAAAGCAGACTGGAGCATTGTTGAAATTTTTCTCGTAAGTTTATTAGGCTTTTCTGGAAGCGGGCAGTTTGCAGCTCTACCTCTATCTGAGACTGGTGCCAATCTTTTAACTATTGCTTTCGTTACCACTATGATCAATAGCCGATATTTTGCAATTTCGCTTTCATGCTCAAAAAAATTACCAAAAAACAAGCTGCTTAAGATTTTTTCGTCCCATGCACTCGGCGACGAAGCGTACGCTATTGAGCAGGGACATAATCAAAGAGCCATGCTGATAATTCGCTTCACTATTTTCTTGTCCTGGATACTCTTTGGGGTAGCAGGCGGCATTATAGCTGGGCTGTTTCCCAACCTTTTACCTGATGACATCAATGCCAGTATCCCTGCGAGCTTGGTACTTCTTTTTCTGGCCATCTCGTATCTTCAAAACCGACCTTATACAAGTGGCTTGATAACTATTCCAAAGGCAACGTTAGGGTTTTTAATAAGCGGAATTTTCTACTACACCCTTGGTGGCATCTACTTTTGGATTCCCTCTATTATTCTATTATCCGCTCTCTTCTATTTAATGAAGAGAGAATATTGAGAAACAAGTATGGCAGATAATTTTTTAGTGATTTTGGCTCTTCTACTTACAAGTGTCATGGTAAGAGTTATTCCCTCTTTGCTCACAATTAACTTCGGCGAAAAGGCCCAACATCTGATTGAGGAGGTACTGCCTACTTCTATTTTTATTTGCTTCATCACTTATATCGTGATGCCAGAGATGGATAACGGGCTTAGCCTATCTATCTTTTCTTTTATTGCAGTATGCATATTGGCGGTTATATTAAAAAGCGGACTGATTCTAACGACTGTCGTCGCTACTACTCTATATTACGTGTTGAGCTGAATAGCCCGCAATACGAAAGCGTTTCAAGGACAGGCTATATAAACTCTCAAAGCTGGCTAACTAGCTTTACTTATTCATATATTCCGATGTATGATAACCTTGCATTCAGACAGAAGCCGACAACCTACCGCCTATGCTAAATTCTTTTAATACACAAATAGAAAGATTTGAAGCCTTTTTTTCTGGCGTTGCCTTTGAGCCTCACCGGCACGACACTTATGCTGTAGGTAGAACCCTGGCAGGGGTTCATTGCTTCAATTACCGAGGTGAAAAAAGAACTAGCTTACCTGGCAATACTATTGTAATTCATCCTGATGAACTCCACGACGGTGAGGCTGGTACGGATGACGGCTTCCACTACCGCATCATGTATATTGAACCCTGTGCTCTTCAAGCGGTGCTTGGTGGCCGCACCTTACCCTACATAAAGGGAGGCGTTAGCACAGACCCTCGGCTTTATGCCGCCACAGAATTTCTTATGAATGACCTTCAAACTGCTCATGAGCAGTTTGAAGAGGAAGATATCGTCTTCGAACTAGCCAGTGTACTCTCTGCTGTTGCCGGTCACAAAAGAGGTAGGGTGGCATACGACTATAACGCTGCAGAAAAGGCTAGAGAATATATTCACTATTCGTTGGATTCTCAGATCACACTGGATGATTTAGCGTCAGTGAGTGGCCGTGAAAAGTGGAGTTTATCAAGAGATTTCAGGGCATTATATGGAACAAGCCCATACCGTTACTTAACCATGCGCCGTCTTTCGTTTGTAAAAAACTATTTGATCCAGGGTTATTCGTTGTCGTACGCCTCGGTTTCAGCTGGTTTCAATGACCAGAGCCATATGACAAACCACTTTAAGAAGGCCTTCGGTCTTACCCCTACTCAGTGGTTGTCTAGGTGTCGGGTCCCGTGTGATTGACCACCCGTTTGGTAAATAACTCAGGCCGCTTGGCCTGCCATTCCTTCATCGCCGTGATCGGCGATTGATGATGCAGCGCTTTCTGCGGTATGTGGTGATTGTACAGCCAGCAGTATCGCTTAAGCGTCTGCTCGAGGTCTTCGCCTGAGGTATAGCGCCGGGTCGCTAGCACGTCGCTGATACGGCCGTTGAAGCGCTCCACCATTCCATTCGTTTGCGGCCTTCCCGGCTTGATCAGGCGGTGCTCAATCCCGTGGGCCAGGCACTCCTGATCGAAGGGATGGCGCCCGCTGGGCTTGCGCTCACCTGCCCGCGTGAAGCGATCCGTAAACGACTTGCCGTTGTCGGTCAGCACCGTCTGAATCTTGAAGGGCACCTTTTTCTCCACCTGATTCATAAACGCCCGAGCATCCTTCGCGGACTGGCTGCCTCGGACCTCCAGGTAGACCCAGCGTGTCGCACGGTCGATGGCAACGTACAAGTAGCGCTTCTGCTCCTCGTCGGGCATTTGAGGCAGGTGCTTAATCCAGGCCTGCCATGACCATGGTATCGAACCGCTGTTGGCGATGAAGCGAGACGTCCATCACCTTCCGGTCTTTGAACGTTTCGCCGCGGATCCGCCTGCCCCGGAGAGCGAGGACCCCGTCGAACAGATGGCACACCGCTTGAAGACGCAGGCGGGCCGAGCGCTCTACGCATTGCGCAAACATACCGTGGAGCCGGTCTTCGGGATCATCAAACACGTGATGGGGTTCCGGCAGTTCTCGCTACGCGGACTGGATAAGGTCAGCGGCGAGTGGCGATTGGCCACCGATGGCGTGGAAGTATCAAGCGGATGCACCGGTTGACGGCGGGCTGAGGGCTCGCCGCGCCCAACCGGCCAGCAGGCAAGGCGTCAGAACCGCCTTGCAGAAGCTGAGGGGCAGGTTAAGAGCCACACAACAGCACCAACACCAACACCAACACAGGGGGGGGTGAAGAACCCACGCCTCAGCTCATCCATTAACCTCAAGTCCGACAGACTGCTAGTAGTTTTCTAATCGGCACTAAGCCCGCCCATCGTCAGGCAGCGTAAGCTGTTGGCGGTGGGCGGTTTTCTTCATAGGAAGACTTGAATGTTTTTGCGATGTCGGTGATTAGTAGCCACGGCCCTTTAGGTTTTCTTGAACCTAGATGTAGGGTCCCGGATGATCAAATCGCCTATAGGAGTTATCCTCTGCTAGCCGCCAGGGAGCTTCTTCAGCAATTCATCCGGGAACAGGTTCATGAACATCAAGCTGCATAAACAAGCGACGACGACACCGAAGATCCGTGCCGAGATCCAGGCAGCGCCTTCCAGCATCACGGATAGCGAACTGGCCCGGCAGTATGGTGTCGCTACTGCGACCATCCGGCGATGGCGTTACCGCGACGATGTCCATGACCGACCGCATACCCGTCACAACCTCCTGGCCACGCTCACAGCTGAGCAGGAGGAGGTGCTGATCACGGCTCGTGAGTTCCTGCGCCTCGGCTTGGATGACCTTCTCGTCGTGGCGCGTGAGTTCCTGAGCCAAGGCTTGTCGCGCTCTGCCTTGCATCGCATGCTCAAGCGGCGTGAAGTGCCGACGTTGGCAGAGCTGGCGCGGCAGGATGCCGTTGGCGACGAGAAGCCCCGGCACAAGCCCTTCAAGGACTATGAGCCGGGCTACGTGCATATCGACATTAATTGCTGGCACTGAAGTAGCCGGTATCACCCAGCAGGTGGTCAGGTTTTCCCAGCGTTTCCGGGTAACCTTGCCAGGCCGTCAGTAGCGGCATGACTTGCTGCTTGTCATTGGTCGCCTGCGTGACGTGGACATGGGTCACCAGCAGACTCTCGGTATCAACCGCGGCTTGGGCGTTGTAGCACTGATCAAACCCCTTGCCGGTGACCGGCATGATGCGCGACTGCGGGTCGGTGAAATTGATCTGATCCTTGTCACGCGGGCCACCAGTGGGCGGTTCGGGGTCACGCCCACGGGGCTTCTTGCCGGCCTTGCGCTGCGCCTCCCGCCGCGCCACCTTTTCCTGATAGGCGGCTTGCTCGGTGGCGTCCCGCTCCTCGGCGCGCGCCTCGATCTTGGCCTTCGCCTCAGCGATGGCCGCCAGGCGGGCTTCACGGCGGGCAATCTCGGCGGGGATATCCATGCCGTCGGCCGCGTCCTCCTTGTCCGCCGACTCGGCCCGCTCGGTCAGCGCTTTCACCTCTGCCCTGAACTGTGCCTCCAGCTTCTTGGCATGGCCATACGACAACGCCTTGTGCTTGCTGGCGTTGGCCTTGAGCTTGGTGCCGTCCAGGGCGATGGTGCCAAGCTTGAGCAGCTTCATCTCGCGGGCCAGCAGCAGCACCTGTACGAACAACTGTTCCAGTTCCGGCAGAAAGCGGCGGCGAAAGGTGGCCAGCGTGTCATGGTCGGGATGGGTATTGGCGGCCAGGTAGCGGAACGCCACCGAGTCATAGGTGGCACGCTCGATCTTGCGGCTGGAGACCACCCCGGTGGCGTAGCCGTAGATCAGCAGGCTCAGTAGCACCGCCGGGTGATGTGCCTTGGAACCCCGCCCCATGTAACGCCGGGTCAACGTCGAGAGGTCCAGTTGTTCGACAACATCGACAACGAACCGCGCCAGGTGACCATCGGGCAACCACTCGTCTACCGAAGGCGGCAGCAGGTAATCGGTCTGGCGATCCACAGGGATGAAGCGGCTCATGGCGATCTTCTCAGCTCGGCGATGACGGTGGTCAGTATCTCACGGTGCAACGGAAAGACCGACAGGCTGCTAGCTCAGCGCTTCCAACGATTCCTCGATAATGCTTAACCCCTCCTCCAGCACCGCAGACGACACCGTCAGCGGCACCAGGATGCGGATGCTGTTGCCGTAGAAACCACACGACAGCAGGATCAGGCCTTTCTCGCGGGCTTTGGCGCAGAGCGCGGCGGTCATCTGCGGGTCGGGCTTGCCATCGCGGTTGAGCAGTTCGAACGCGGCCATGGCGCCGAGTTGGCGGCCGTGGGCGACGGCGGGGAAGCGTTCTTCCCAGACCGCGAAGCGTTCAGCCAGCATGTTGCCCATCTGCTCGCTGCGGGCGAGGATGTTCTCTTCTTCGATGGCTTCGATCACCGCCAGGGCCGCCGCGCAGGAGAGCGGGTTGCCGCTGTAGGTGCCGCCCAGGGAGTTGGGGCCGGAGGCGTCCATCACCTTGGCGGTGCCGACCACCGCAGAGAGCGGCATGCCGTTGGCGAGGCTCTTGGCGGTGGTGAGGATGTCCGCTTCGATACCGCTGTGTTCCAGCGCAAACAGCTTGCCGGTACGGGCGAAGCCGGACTGCACTTCGTCGGCGATCAGCAGAATGCTGTGCTCGTCGCACAGCGCGCGCAGGGCTTTCAGGTAGTCCGGTGAGGCGATGTAGAAACCGCCTTCGCCCTGGACCGGCTCGATCACGATGGCCGCCGTGCGGTGCGGGGCGATATCGGTCTTGAACAGCGTGCGAATGGCGTTCAGCGAGGCTTCTTCGCTGATGCCGTGCAGCGGGTTGGGGAACGGGGCGCGGAACACGTCGCCCGGCATGGGGCCGAAGTCGTTCTTGTAGGGCAGCACCTTGCCGGTCATCGCCAGGGTCATCATGGTGCGGCCGTGGAAGGCACCATCGAAGGTGATGATGCCGGTGCGGCCAGTGGCGGCGCGGGCGATCTTCACGGCGTTTTCCAGCGCTTCGGCGCCGGTGTTCACCAGCATGGCTTTGCGCTCGGGGCCGCGTACCGGCGTCAGTTCGCAGAGCTTTTGGCACAGCTGCACGTAGGGCGCGTAGGAGATCACCGCCGCGCTGGTGTGCATGACTTTCTTGAGCTGCGCTTCCACGGCGGCGACGATTTTCGGGTGGCGATGGCCCAGGTTGAGCACACCGATGCCGCCCGCGAAGTCGATCCAGCGGTTGCCGTCGGCGTCCCACAGCTCGGCGTTTTCGGCGCGCTCGGCAAACTGGGTGGTGGGCGTGGCGGCACCGTTGGCCACGAAGCGGTTTTTCAGGTCGTTCAATTCTTGGTTAGTCATCATCGTTCTCTTTACAGGCCGCCTACGCAGACGTATTTCAGTTCGGTAAATTCATCGAGGCCGTGGTGGGAGCCTTCGCGGCCCAACCCGGACTCCTTCACGCCGCCAAAGGGCGCCAGCTCGGTGGAGATCAAGCCTTCGTTCACGCCCACCATGCCGTATTCAAGCGCTTCCATGGTGCGCCAGATGCGGCGGTAATCCGTGGCGTAGAAGTAGGCAGCCAGGCCAAACGGCGTGTCGTTGGCCATGGCGATGGCTTCTTCGTCCTGCTTGAAGCGGAACACCGGCGCGACTGGGCCGAAAGTCTCTTCATCGGCCACGGCCATTTGGGTGGTCACATCCGCCAATACCGTGGGGGTGAAGAAGCGCTCGCCCGCCGCGTGGGGCTGGCCGCCGCACAGCAGCCGCGCGCCTTTGTTCACTGCGTCATCGACGTGGCGCTGCACTTTATCCACCGCCGCCTGGTTGATCAGTGGGCCGATGATGCTGCCGTCGGCCAGGCCGTCGCCTACCTTCAGCGCGTTCACGCGCTCGGTGAGCTTGGCGACGAAGGCATCGTAAATGCCG
Source organism: Vreelandella stevensii S18214 (assembly GCF_000275725.1). GTDB lineage: Bacteria > Pseudomonadota > Gammaproteobacteria > Pseudomonadales > Halomonadaceae > Vreelandella > Vreelandella stevensii. The sequence continues at coordinate 121,171 of NZ_AJTS01000039.1, forward strand.
TCCTGCACCAGGAAGCGGTTGGTGCATACGCAGGTTTGCCCGGCGTTGCGGAATTTGGAGGCGATGGCTCCGTTCACGGCGGCGTCCACGTCGGCGTCATCGAAGACGATGAACGGGGCGTTGCCGCCCAGCTCCATGGCGGTTTTCTTCACCGTGCTGGCGCACTGGGCAAGTAAGTGCTTACCCACCGGGGTAGAGCCGGTAAACGACACTTTGCGCACCCGTGCATCGGTGGTGAGCACTTCGCCCACGGCGGCGGGTCTGGAGGCCGTCACCACGTTGATGGTACCGGCGGGCAGGCCCGCTTCCAGCGCCAGGTAGGCGGCGGCCAGCGCGGTGAGCGGGGTGGCTTCGGCGGGTTTGATGACCACGGTGCAACCAGCGGCCAGGGCCGGGGCGCACTTGCGGGTAATCATCGCCAGCGGGAAGTTCCACGGGGTAATCGCGGCCACCACGCCCACCGGCTCGCGCAGTACCAGCAGGCGCTTGTCGGCACCGTGGCTGGGCAGGGTTTCCCCGGCCATGCGCTTGGCTTCTTCAGCGAAGAACTCGATGAACGAGGCGCCGTAGGTCACTTCGCCTTTGGCTTCCGCCAGCGGCTTGCCCTGCTCCAGAGTCATCAGGCGAGCCAGGTCGTCGGCGTGCTCATTGACCAGCTCAAACCAGCGGCGCAGCAGGGCCGAGCGCTGTTTCACCGGGGTGGCGCGCCACGCGGCACCGGCTTCATAAGCGGCGGCCACGGCGTCGCGGGTATCGTCGGCGCTCAAGTCCGCTACATGGGCGATGGTCTCGCCGGTGGCGGGGTTGTCCACCGCAAAGGTCTGCTGGCCCTTGCGCCATTCACCGCCCACCAGGGCCGGTACGGCATCGTGCAACCACTGTTCGATAAAGCTCATGGCGTGCTCCTACTATTAGGGTGTTGGAAGGGGTTTATAGATCCGCCAGCATGTGGCGGTCGCTGTAGACGCGGCCGTAGGTACGCAGGGCGTGGATGTACAGCCCCACACCGAGCAAAGACCAGCCCGCGAAGACCGACCACTCCGCACCGCTCAGGGCCGCCGGGCTACCGGGCAGGTAGAGGCAGGCCATGCCGAAGGAGAGCACCACGGCCAGGGTGCCGCACAGCTTGCCGTGGCGAATGCGGAACGGGCGCTCCATCTCCGGCTCGCGAACCCGCAGCACCACGAAGGAGATGGCCACGAACAGGTAGGCGATCACGATGCCCAGGCCACCGGCATTGACGATCCACACCAGCGCCGGGCGGCCGAAGAACGGCGCGATACAGGAGAGAAAGCCCATCAGGAAAATGGCGTTGGTGGGCGTTTTATAGCGCGGGTGCAGCTTGGCAAAGGGCGCAGGCAGCATGCCCGCTTTGGCCAGGGCGTAAATGGCCCGTGAACCGCCGATGTAGAAGGCGTTCCAGCTGGTGATGATGCCCGCAATACCGGCCAATACCATCAGGTTGCTGGCCCAGGGGGCGTTGAACAGGCTGCCCATGGCATCCGGCACGCTCAGGGAGCTGGCGGCCAGTTCGGTGCTGTTCAGGGCCAGGCTGGTGGCCAGAATGATCAGCGCGTACCACACCACCGCCAGGATCACCGACATCATCAGCACCTTGCCGATGGCCTTGTACGGCAGGTTGATCTCTTCAGCGGCCTGGGGAATCACGTCAAACCCCACGAACAGGAACGGCACCATGACCAGCACCGCGACGATGCCCGCCACCACGCCGGTATCGGCCTGGGTGAACAGCGGCATCATGTTGATGGTTTCGCCTTCGAACAGCGCCCCCGTGACAAACATGACGCCCACCAGCAGAATCATGCCCGTGACGACTTTCTGGATCAGCGCCGCGGTGGTCACGCCGAAGTAGTTGATGATCATCATGGCCAGCGAACCGCCCACGCCCACGGCGACCCAGGTGGCTTTCACTTCCCAGCCGGCGATGGTCCACAGGTGGCCCACGGCGTAGTTGGGGGCCAAGTGCTCGATGACCGTGGGCAGCGCCACGGCTTCGAATGCCACCACGCTCAAGTAGCCCAGGATGATGGCCCAGGTGCACAGGAACGAGGGCAAGTGGCCCAGGGCGCGGTAGCTGTAGACGTGCTCGCCGCCCACCCTGGGCATGGCCGAGGCCAGCTCGGCGTAGGTGAGGCCGACCATCACGATCGCCAGACCGCCGACGATAAAGGCTAAAATAGCGCCCAGGCTACCGGCGGATTGAATGGCGGTGCCGGTCAGTACAATCCAGCCCCAGCCGATCATGGCGCCAAAGGCCAGGGCCAACACGTCACCCCGGGCCAGCACCCGGACGAGCTTGTCCTGTTCAGAAGAGGGAGTCGTCATTATCGTTTTCCTGCACGTTTTTGGAGATTATGGTTGGCGCTCTGGGCGCAGTGTCCTGATTCCGACAAGGGAATAACGTCACGCTAGCAGGTGGCTGCCAAACCGCGTAATGGACCACTTTGGCGTTCGACTAGACCATTTTTTGAATGCACCAAAGCGGTGCAATTTCCGCATAATGCTTTCGTCCAAGAGGCTGATCATGCGCGGCCTGGCAGAAGAAAAGAGGCAATTTCATGGATCGCGAGCGGGTGTTGCACCAATGCGTACAACTTTATGCACTGCAGCCTGAACGGCTCAGCAAGCAGGTACGAATAGAGCAGGCGCTGCGCCAGGCCATCATTCAGCAGTGGCCTGGCGGGCTGCGGCTGCCTTCGCACCGCGCCCTGGCAGAGGCCTTCGGCGTGGCCCGCCAAACGCTGGCCCTGGCCATGGCCACCCTACAGGAGGAGCGCCTGCTGACCACCGGCCACGGCCAGGGCACCTGGACCTGCAAGCCCAGCGCGCCAGCGCACGAGCCACCGCTGCCGCCTCGGCTTTCGCGTCGCGCTCAGCGCGTCTTGCAGGGGCCTGGGGCCAGCATGATTCAAAGCGGCGCCTTCGTGCCCGGCATTCCCGATATCGCTCAGTTCCCCATGCGCAAGTGGCGCCAACTCTATGCCAGCGTCACGGTGCCGCAAAACGCCCTGCTGCTCTCCTACTCCACCGGGGGCTACGGGCCGCTGAAGCGGGCCATCCGCGAATTTCTGGCCCGCTGGCGCAATATTCACTGCGATACCGAGCAGATCATCATTACCGACGGCACCCACAACGGCATCGAGCTGTGCGCCGTGGCCCTGGCGGATGTGGGCGACACGGTGGCCATGGAGTCGCCCTGTTACTGGGGCGCACGCAACGTCTTCACGGCGGCGGGTTTGAACATCGACATGCTGCCCTGGCGGCCGGACACGGGCCATACGTTGCCCACCGCTTCCGGCCCGGTCACGCTGGCTTACCTCACCGGCTCGCACCACTACCCGCTCAGCGTGCCGACCCATGCTGCCCACAAGCAGCGCTTGTGCGAGGCGCTTGCGCCCCGCTACGTGGTCGAGGATGACTACGAGTTCAACCGGGACGATCATGCCAATCTACTTTTTGATACCACCTCTGAGCGCCATTTGCTGGTAGGCTCGTTCTCCAAGATGATGTTTCCCGGCCTGCGGCTGGGCTATCTGGTGGTGCCGCGCCACTTGGCGGGGCCGATGAACCGCCTGCGCAGCGAGCTGTTTCGCGAGGGCCGCATGCTGGACCAGGCGGTGCTGGCCCAGTTCATCTTCGACGGCGACCTGGATGCCTGGTGTCGGCGTATTCAACGGGATTATCTAGGCCGCCAGCAGGTGCTGCACGACCAGCTGTGCTCGCTGCCTCAGGTGCGCTCGGTCTCGCCGCCCAGCAGTGCCATCAGCCTGTGCGTGGAGTTCGCGCCGGGCGTCAACGACGTGGCCATCGCCCAGGCGCTGCTGAAAGAGCACTTGATCGTGCGGCCTTTGAGCCCGGTGTGCGCCGCCTCTGACCCTCGCGTGGGCCTGGTGATGGGGGTGGGTATGCTGTCGGGGGAAACCCTGGCACGCGAAGCGCAGCGCCTGCGCCGCCGCCTGGAACCACTGCTGCGCCAGGGGCACTGACCCCGTATAACCACTTATTCACAAGGAACGTCCTATGCATCGCCCTGTTGATAACTCTCTGGCCTGGCGCCTATGGTTGAGCATCGCGGCGCTGTTGCTGCTGTCGGGGTGTGCCTCATTGGCGCCCAGCCCGCCACAGGACCAGAGCAACATCTGCGAAATCTTCCGCGAGCAGCCCAGCTGGTACGACTATGCGCGGGAGTCTCAGGAGCAGTGGGGCACGCCGATTGCCACCCAGATGTCGTTCATTCAGCAGGAGTCCTCGTTCCGAAGCCATGTGCGCCCCGACCGCAAGCGCTACCTGGGCTTCATTCCCGGCCCGCGCCCTTCATCGGCCAGGGGCTATGCCCAGGCACAGGACCCGGTGTGGGGCGAATACCGCGACCAGGCGGGCAGCATGTTTGCGCGGCGCACTCACATGAAGCACGCCACCGACTTCATCGGCTGGTACAACGCCCGCACCCGCGCGCAAACCGGCATTTCCCTGAGCAACCCCGAACACCTTTATTACGCTTACCATGAAGGCGCGGGCGGCTATCAGCGTGGCACCTACCGCAATAAGCCCCACGTGCTCAGCGCGGGCCGCCAGGTCGCCCAGCGAGCCGGGCGTTATCAAGCCCAGCTGAACAGCTGTGAAGCCGAGTTTCAGTGTCGACGCTTCTATCAGGTCGGGCCCTTTTGCCGTAGCTGAGGGCACGCATCTTGACTGCTCCTCGCCCTGAAGGACGAGGATTCCCAATTCAACGAGAATCGGACACGGAGACTGGCTCCATGCCGCTTACATTCTCTCCAAGGGCTAACACCGCCAGCCCGGCGGCTTTAATGTTAAGCGCGGCATTGATGTCGCGGTCGTTATCGGCGGCGCACTCGGGGCACGTCCAGGTCCGAACCTGCAACGGCATCTCGGGCATCACATGCCCGCAGCCAGAACAGCGTTTGCTGGAGGGATACCACTGGTCGATGGCCGACAGTTGCCGGCCCGCCCAGTCGGCCTTATACGCCAGCTGCCGGACGAATTCGCCCCAGCCCGCATCGCTGATCGACTTGGCCAGCGAGCGATTGCGCAGCATGTTCTTCACCTTGAGGGACTCGACGCAGATCACTTGGTTCTCGTTGACGATCTGGCGGGATAACTTGTGCAAGTTGTCCATCCGGCAATCGGAGATCCTGGCGTGAAGGCGGGCGACTTTCTGCCTGGCCTTGGCACGGTTCTTCGAGCCGCGCTGCTTCTTACTCAGCCGACGCTGTGCCCTGGCCAGCCGGGTCGCGTATTTCGCCGTATGGCGGGGATTGCCGATTCGATGCCCGTCGCTGGTGACGAACAGGTCTTTCAGGCCGAGGTCGATGCCCACCATTTTCGGGGTCACGGGCAGCGTCTCGGGCGAGAACTCGCAGAGGCAGCTGACGAAGTAGCGCCCTGCGGCGTCCTTGGATACGGTGACGGTGGTCGGTTCGCTGGGCAATTCACGGCTCCAGCGGATCGCCAGCGGTTCCTTGCACTTGGCAAGAAACAACTCGCCGTCGCGGTACTTGAAGGCCGAGCGAGTGAACTCCGCCGACTGGCGGTGCCGCTTGCTCTTAAAGCTCGGGTACCTGGCTCGGCCCTCGAAGAAGTTCTTGAAGGCCGTCTGCTGGTGGCGAAGGCACTGTTGAAGCGGGACCGAGCTGACCTCGTTGAGAAACGCGGTATCGTCAGCCTTCTTCATGCGCGACAACTCGGCGTTCGCCGCTACGTAGCCGACCTTTTCCTTGCGCGCGTAGAACGCATCGGTGCGATAGCGAAGCACTGCGTTGTAGACGAAGCGCACACACCCAAACGTCCGAGCCAGGAGCTGTTCCTGCTCAGGCGTCGGGTAGAAGCGGTATTTGTAGGCGCGTTTCGTCATGCCTCACAAAATATGCCATTAGCTGTAAGATGGCAACCACCAGAGAGAGGGAGGCAGCGAGAACAGGGTCGTCCTGACGGACGACGCGCTATCCCTCCCCGCACTAGAAGTGCGGGGTTTCTCGCGCAAAGACTGATGATGTAGAACGGTACCCCTGAAAGCAACCCGTGCCGAGCTTCAGCCAAGGTCGCCTGGTGCAGGATTCGTCATGATCCCGCTTCCCCGCTTAATTTCCTTCAGAGGGGTTTTGTTTTGCTGAAGCATCCCCACTAATACGTTCATAGGGTAATCGTTGGCACTGGCTCAATCATTGGCACCAAGTAGTAAACTGGTCTATTCTTTTGCCACTGTCACTCTCACCGCGTTACAAGGAGTTTGCCTCATGGCGTACGAAACGCTGCTGTCCCCCACCACGCTGGGTAGCCTGAATCTTCCTAACCGCGTCATCATGGCGCCGCTGACCCGTTCGCGCACGCCGGATAGCGTGCCGGGCAAGATGCAGGAAGCTTATTACGGCCAGCGTGCAGGCGCGGGCTTGATCATCAGCGAAGCCACCAATATCTCTCCTACGGCTCGTGGCTATGTCTATACGCCCGGCATCTGGACCGATGAGCAGGAAGCGGGCTGGAAAGGGGTGGTGAATGCCGTGCATGCCAAGGGTGGCCGGATTGCCCTGCAGCTGTGGCACGTGGGCCGCGTTTCCCATGAGATGGTGCAGCCCGATGGCCAGCAGCCGGTTGCCCCCAGCGCCCTGAAAGGGGAAGGCGCCCAGTGTTTCGTCGAGTTCGAAGACGGCACCGCGGGTCAGCACCCCACCAGCACGCCCCGCGCGCTGGAGACCGACGAGATTCCCGGTATCGTGGAGGATTACCGCCAAGCGGCCATTCGCGCCAAGCGGGCAGGGTTCGACATGGTCGAAGTACACGCTGCCAATGCTTACCTGCTGAACCAGTTCCTGGCCACCGGCACCAACCAGCGTACCGACCAGTACGGCGGCTCGCTGGAAAACCGTGCCCGCTTCCCGCTGGAAGTGGTCGATGCCGTGGTGGACGTGTTTGGCGCTGAGCGTGTCGGCATCCGCATGACGCCGTTCATCGAGCTGTTTGGCTTGACCGACGACGAGCCGGAAGCCATGGCGTTCTACATGGCCGAAGAGCTTTCCAAGCGCGGCCTGGCCTACCTGCACCTGAACGAGCCCAACTGGGCCGGTGGCGATATCACCTTCCCCGATGGTTTCCGCGAGCAGATGCGCGAGCGCTTCAGCGGCAGCCTGATCTATTGCGGCAACTACGACGCCGAGCGTGCCGAAGCGCGCATCAAGGAAAACACCACCGATGCCGTGGCCTTTGGCCGCCCTTACATCGCCAACCCGGACCTGCCGGAACGTTTCCGCGTCAACGCTCCGCTGACCGAGCCGAACCACGAAACCTTCTACGGCGGCGATGAAAAGGGCTACACCGATTATCCCTTCCTGGATAACGGTTACGACCGTATCGGCTAAACGTTTCAGGCCAACGCGTGTTCAGGGTTTCCCCACTTGGGGGAACCCTTAAGCATGAAAAGCATCACTCAGGTGGTGCTTTTTTATGCCTTGAACGCGTGAAACGCTGTTAATCTGTTGATTCTATCGTTTTAACGCGATACTCCTATTGCTGGAGAGATCGCTTATATTCGGTTCTTTGATGGCGCTGCTCGTCTCGCTACTGCTGGTGGGAGCCGCCGCCATGACGGGGGCACGCTTTCGCCCCGACGGCTGGTACCGGGCACTGCGCAAGCCCCGCTGGACACCGCCCGACCTCGCTTTTCCCATTGTCTGGGGTATTCTGTACCTGCTGATGGCCATCGCGGCATGGCGGGTCTACATGACCGAAGATGCACCTCTGCGCAACGCCAGCCTGGCCGTCTATGGCGCGCAACTGCTGGCCAGGCCACTCTCCTCGCCGCGTGGCTGATGGTGCCTTACTGGGCTATGGGGCGCGCTGGCTCTGGCGCTCAATGCTTCCATCTGGCGGTTGAATAGCGCCCAGGCGTTAACGGACAACAGGGATTCACTCCATGGATATGACTTCTCTTTCCGTACTGCTGGCTTTCGCCTCCTTGTTACTGGGCGTGGTGGCCGCGTTGATTTTCATCTACGTCGTCATGCCCAAGCGGCGGCGCGCCAGGGAAAAGGCCGTGGAGCCCTCCCCCGCCGTGGCCAAGGACACCACACCCCCGCCCGCTGAAGAGCCTCCGCCGCCGCCGTCCACCAAACGAACCGGCAAGGTAAAACAGCATTCGCTATTCGTCATCTTCCATCAGCCGGATGCCTCGACCGATGCCCGACTGACCGAGTGGCTGAGGGAAAAAGGCGCCCATTACCACGCCATCAAGAAAGTCTTTCTGATCGACGGCCAGCAGCCCTCCAACCCTATCACCGTGGCCAATGCTTTTCCGCCGGGAGACATGCCCGACCTGCTGAGGGGCGAAACCCACGAGCCGATCCGCGGTGTGAGCCTGCTGGTGAAGCCGCCGCTGCATAAACGCCGCAATCAGCAGATGCACGTGTATGTAGAGCTCGCCAAGGAGATGAACGAGACCTTCAGCGGCGACATGCTGGACGCTGACCGAGAACCGGCCAGCGAATCCACTTACGCGCAGATCATCGGCTGACTCAGATCACGCCTTGGCTGCGCAGGTAGTCGTCGTAGCTGCCGCTGAAGTCGACGATGCCATCGGGCTGCATGTCGATGATGCGCGTGGCCAGGCTGGAGACGAACTCGCGGTCGTGGCTGACGAACAGCAGCGTGCCGGGGTAGTTCTCCAGCGCCAGGTTGAGCGCTTCGATGGACTCCATGTCCAGGTGGTTGGTGGGCTCGTCCATCAGCAGCACGTTGGGATTGGTGAGCGTTAACTTACCGAACAGCATCCGCCCCTGCTCGCCGCCGGAAATCACCTTCACCGATTTGCCGATATCGTCGCTGGAAAACAGCATGCGGCCCAGCGCGCCGCGCACCACCTGCTCGCCTCCTTTGGTCCACTGGCTCATCCACTCGAACAGGGTGGCGTCATTGGCGAAGTCGTCGGCATGGTCCTGGGCGAAGATGCCCAGCTCGGCGGCGTCAGTCCACTTCACTTCGCCAGCATCGGGGCGCAGGTCACCGGCCAGGGTTTTCAGCAGAGTGGTTTTACCAATGCCGTTAGGGCCGATAATGGCAATCCGCTCGCCCGCTTCCACGGTCATGGAAAAACGCTTGAACAACGGCTCGCCGTCGTAGCCTTTGGTAATGGCATCGACGTTTACCGCGTTGCGGTGAATCTTCTTGTTCTGGTCGAAACGAATGAACGGACTGACGCGGCTGGAGGGTTTGATGTCTTCCAGCTTGATCTTGTCGATCTGACGCGCCCGGGAGGTGGCCTGCTTGGCCTTGGAGGCGTTCGCCGAGAAGCGGCTGACGAACTGCTGAAGCTCGGCAATTTGCGCTTTTTTCTTGGCGTTGTCGGCATACTGACGCTCACGCGCAGCGGTGGCCGCCGTCATGTAGTCGTCGTAGTTACCGGGGAACAGGGTAATTTCGCCGTAATCCAGGTCGGCCATGTGGGTGCAGACGCTGTTCAGGAAGTGGCGGTCGTGGGAAATGATCACCATGGTGCTGCTGCGCGCTTTCAGAATATCTTCCAGCCAGCGGATGGTGTTGATGTCCAGGTGGTTGGTGGGCTCGTCGAGCAGCAGTACGTCCGGGTCGGAGAACAGCGCCTGGGCCAGCAGCACGCGCAGTTTCCAGCCGGGGGCGACTTCGCTCATGGGGCCAGTGTGCTGCTCCAGCGGAATGCCCAGCCCCAGCAGCAGCTCGCCCGCGCGGGACTCGGCGGTGTAGCCATCCAGCTCGGCATACTGCACTTCCAGGTCGGCCACGGCCATGCCGTCTTCTTCGCTCATCTCGGCCAGCGAGTAGATCCGCTCCCGCTCGGCGGCTACTTTCCACAGCTCCGCGTTGCCCATGATGACGGTGTCGATCACCCGCTCGTTCTCATAGGCAAACTGGTCCTGACGCAGCTTGCCCAGCCGCGTGCTGCTGTCCAGCATCACCTGCCCTGAAGAGGGCTCCAGCTCGCCGCCGAGGATTTTCATGAAGGTAGACTTGCCGCAGCCGTTGGCGCCAATCAAGCCGTAGCGATTGCCGTTATTGAACTTGACGGAGACGTTTTCGAACAGGGGCTTGGCCCCGAACTGCATGGTGATATTGGCGGTTGCGATCAAGATAGAAACCCTGGTTGGCGAAATAGCCCTGGTGGAAGCGCGGCACGCGTGCAAAAGCACGCGATTCTACGCGCCTTTGGGCGACGTTACATCTCCCCGGCGCGTTTCCGGTCATCGGGCGTTTGGCGGCTGGACGGGCATTTCCAGTAGAAAGCGTTCGCCATCAAGTGCTTGGCGAAGTCGCGTGGCCAGGATATCGACAATCGCAGGATGCTCGCCCACCAGCGCCGTCGGCCGCACCCGCAGGCCTGGGTGGCGCTGTTCGGCGGCGGCACAAATCTCGGCGATGTCGCCACCTTCCCCGGCGTGGCGGCCAGGCGAGAGAAACAGCATGGCCAGCACCACGTCGCCGCTGGCGCTGAACTCGGGCGTGTCCAGCAGATGCTCCAGCAGCGGCTCGTTGAAGCGGTATGCGTCGCCTTCTCGGCGCTCCATGGAGGCTGCCGCCACGCAGTGCACGTCATCGGCCAGCAGCGCGCTGAGCTGCCCCGCCAGGCGGTTGCGTACGGCGGTGACTTCCGGCAGCGGGCTGCCGTGGTCTACCAGCGCCACCCTGGCCGCCTGCTGATCGGGCAACTGCGCGCGCACGTGATCGGCCAGCAGCGCGGCCAAGCGCAGGTCGTTACCGCCCCGCTCGTCCACCAGCGGCTGGGCAACGCGTACCGTCACTTGGGGAAAACGGGCTTGCAGGGCCGCCATCCGCTCGGGCAAGTAGCCGGTCAGCGCCTGGCTGGGGCCAAAGAAGTACGGCAGTACGATGATCTCGGTGGCCCCCGCTTCGGCGCTGCGCTCGGCGGCGGGGCCCAGGGTAATGGCCGGAATACCATCGACCTCTTCAGCGGGGATCTTGTTGGAGTGCAGCAGCGAAGCCGCTTGAACGGTGTCGCCCACCTGCTCGCTCAGCGCTGCCGCCACGCGGCGCAGGCTGTGGGTTGCCTGAGGCCGCAGAGAGCCGTTATCGACCAGAAAAATAGCGCGCATCGGGTTCATCCTTTTCAATCGCAGTCTTCACGGGAGTGCACGCGCGGTAAGCTTTCGAGCATGACGGGCGGCGGGGATGCCATTCGAGGCTCTGCGGTTGCCGAAGCACCCGAAACTTTTCCATGGGGAAGGGGTGATTGGCTGGTAAATCAATCGTATAACCCGGATGATGAACCACCGTTAACGCCATGCGCGTGCAGCCACTTTGATCAACATGTAGATCGCTTATGTTGCTTGATACCACGACGTTAAACCAGCAAAGAAACTTCTTCGACGGCCATGCGGACATCTGGCTTTTTGGCTACGGCTCGCTGATCTGGAAGGCCGATTTCGACTATCTGGAGCGCCGCCCTGCGGCCATTACCGGCTGGGCGCGGCGCTTTTGGCAGGGCTCCCACGACCATCGCGGCACCCCCGAAGCACCGGGGCGTGTGGCGACGTTGACTCGGGCCGAAGGCGCGGTGTGCCACGGCATGGCCTACCGCATCACGCCGGAGGTCCTGGCACCGCTGGATGTGCGGGAGAAAAACGGCTACCTGCGGGAAAAAGTCACGCTGACGTTTTTGGATGAGGCGGGCAACCCTGACGCCGACCAAGCGCCTAGCGAGGGGCTGATTTATCTGGCCAGCGAGGACAACCCGGCGTTTTTAGGCGATGCCCCGCTGGCCGACATCGCCCAGCAAATTGCCCAAGCCCACGGCCCTAGCGGCCCCAACAGTGCTTACTTGCTGAACCTAGCCCAAGCGCTGCGCGAGTTGGGCACCGAAGATGCGCATATTTTTGCCCTGGAAGCGCAGCTACAGCGTTACCAGTAGCGCGGATAGCGGCGGTGGCGCGCCAGGTTATTGACCAGAATCGCCACCACCAGCATGACGATGCAGCCTGCGCCAATGGGGATCAGCGGATACCACCAGCCCAACTGATGCACGCTGGCACCGCCTGCCACGGCAATCAGCGCAGCGGCAGCCCCTGGCGGGTGAACGGTATGGGTAAGCTGCATGACCAAAATGGAGAGCGACACCGCCAACGCCATCGAAAGCGGCGTGGCCCCCAACAGTTGATAGCAGCCCACGCCCACACAGGCAGAGAGCACGCTGCCAAACAGCACATGGCTGGGCTGGGCAAAAGGGCTTTCCGGGGCGGCGTAAATCAGCACCGAGGTTGCTCCGAACGAGCCCACGATCAACAGCTGCTGGGAGAGCCACTCGGCGCTTAGCCAGCAAATCAGCGCCATGCCAGTAAAGGCACCCAGCCACGACCAGCAGGCATCCTGCCAGCCTACCCGGGGGCGCGGCGTTCGTTCTCCGCGCATCTTGCCAAGATACGTTTTCATCGCACTCGCCTTTGCACAAAAAGAGTGCAGATGATGACAAAATGCACCAAAAAAGCAAATGACGATGCGTCATATGCTCATGAAACTCGCTCAAGGACGACCAGCATGCCACTACCGACTCCCTCGCTCACCGTTGCTCCTTCCAGCCTATTGCTTGCGGTGGTGGCGGCGGTGGGCATGGCCACCATCGGCGTGATCTCACGCATCACCGGGCTGAATGCAGAGAGCATTACCTTCTACCGGTTGGGGTTAGGGGCGCTGTTTTTGCTCGGCTATTTACTGCTGACAAAACGCCATGCAGGACTCACCACACTGCCAGGGCGGCAGGTGGTGATTAGCGGTAGTTTGCTGGCGGCGTTCATCCTGTTTTACGTGCAGGCGATGAACTACACCCAAATGGCCAACGCCATTTTGATGGTGTATCTCGCGCCGATTGTGGCGGCTATCGCGGCCCATGCGCTGTTTAACGAACGGCTTGCAGCGGCGCAGGTTTCGCTCATTGGCTTGGCGCTGTTTGGGTTCGCGATGATGCAGGAGTTTCGACTCAACCTGGACGATCAGCAGGACGTGATTGGCATGGGTTTTGGCTTAGTGGCCATGCTAGCCTACAGCGGTTTTATCTTGGCGAACCGCCGCTTGCCGCGCCACCTGGATGACCGCACCTGCGCCTTCTGGCAGTTGGCGGTCGGGGCGCTGATGATCTTGCCGTTTGCGCTATGGCAGCCAGCAGGGCTTGCGGCCAGCACGTGGCAAGTGCCGTGGTTGTTGGCTGCAGGCCTGGTGCCCGGTTTTTTGGCGCTGCTGTGCGCGGTGATGGCGATTAACCGCCTGCCCACCGCGCTATACGGTACGCTGGCTTACTGTGAGCCGGTGGCGGTAGTGATTTTTGGCTGGAGCCTGTTTGGCGAAGCGCTTTCGCCTTTGCAGTTAAGCGGCTGTGGGCTAGTGATCGCCTGCGGCGTCGCGCAGGCGTGGGTCGGAGGCCGGGGCGCTACATCATTAGCCACGACAGGATAAACAGCCCAATCAGCGTGCGGAAAATGCCGCCAATAATGGAGCCACGCAAAAACGCACGCAGCCCACCCCACAGTACCAGCAGACCAATCAGCAGAATCGCCAGGCTCAAGAACGAGTCGTTGATGCCCAGCGAGCGCGTCAGCCCGCCGATAAAATCGTCGAAGGCACCGAAAAAGTTGGTGAAGATACCCAGCAAGAACTCGACCACGATGCGGATCGCATCGCCAATCGCCTCGCCAATGCCCTCAAAAAATCCGTTTGCCTGCATGCGCTTTTTCCATTGCTCGAAGGGATTCGCTATTGTCAGCGAAAACACGGAGGCTGGCAAAGCAGCCGCTGCTCATGTTTCCACCTTTCGCCTATTCCCTTTTTAGCACCGTCGCGTTACAACGTCAGTATGCCATCGCGGGAGAGACTGGTGCCTGACACCAGCGCCGAAGGAGCAACGACCCCGGAAACTCTCAGGCCAACGGACCGCGACGGCCATCCATGACGTTCCGCAGAGCGGTTGATGACTGCGTCACTCAGCCCACCGAAGGAGCAAGCGCCATTCCAGCGGCGTGAATCTCTCAGGTTCCATGACGGAAGGGGTACGCCCGGCCAATAGGCTGCCGGGGGTATCGCCCGACGCTCATACAATCTGTGGAGAGACTCATGCAACGCATTGCCATCATTGGCGGTGGGATCACTGGCATCACCAGTGCCTACGCCCTCGTAAAGCGCGGTTTCGACGTCACCGTCTTCGAAAAGCATCGCTACGCCGCCATGGAAACCTCGTTTGCCAACGGTGGGCAGCTGTCTGCCTCCAACGCAGAGGTGTGGAACCACTGGCCCACGGTCATCAAGGGCCTGCGCTGGATGCTCAAGAACGACGCCCCGCTGCTGGTGAACCCGCGCCCGAGCTGGCACAAGTTGAGCTGGTTTGCAGAATTCATCGCCGCCATTCCCCGCTATGCCGACAACACCACCGAAACGACCCGCCTGGCCATCGCCGCCCGAGAACACCTGTTCCAGTGGGCTCGTGACGAGCAGATCGATTTCGACGTGAAGCAGAAAGGCATCCTGCATATCTATCGCGACAAGGCAGGCTATGAGCATGCCGCCAGGGTATCGCAGCTACTGCACCAGGGCGGGCTCGAACGCCGCGCGGTGACCCCGGATGAAATGCGCGCCATCGAACCCACACTGGCCGGCAGCTACTACGGCGGCTTTTTTACCGAGAGTGACGCCACGGGGGATATTCACAAGTACACCAATGGGTTGGCGAAAGCCGCCGCGAAACGCGGCGTGCGCCTGAACTACGGCCATCAGGTGACCGACCTGGGCGCCGATGAGAACAGCGCCTGGGTCAAGGCGGTGGTCGATGGCGAGGCGGTGCAACAAAGCTTCGACAGCGTGGTGGTGTGCGCCGGGGTCGGCAGCCGGGCGGTGGCCGCCAAGCTGGGTGATCGCGTCAATATCTACCCGGTGAAGGGCTACTCGATCACCGTGCAGCTGGACGATGAAGCCTCGCAACAGGCCGCCCCCACCGTGAGCCTGCTGGATGACGAAACCAAGCTGGTGACCAGCCGCCTGGGCAACGATCGCTTCCGCGTGGCGGGCACCGCAGAGTTCAACGGCGCCAATCGCGACATTCGCAACGACCGCATTCAGCCGCTGGTGCGCTGGGTAGAG
The DNA here is from genome assembly GCF_000275725.1 of Vreelandella stevensii S18214. Classification (GTDB taxonomy): domain Bacteria; phylum Pseudomonadota; class Gammaproteobacteria; order Pseudomonadales; family Halomonadaceae; genus Vreelandella; species Vreelandella stevensii. The sequence goes on from NZ_AJTS01000039.1 coordinate 136,309, forward strand.
CAGTGCTTTCCCGGTGTCAGCACCCAGCGGGTCGTACCCTGGGCTGGCCTGCGCCCGATGATGCCGAACATGCTGCCCAAAGTGGGCCCGGGCCGCTTGCCGACGGTGTTCTACAACACGGGCCACGGCCACCTGGGCTGGACACTCTCGGCCATCACCGCCGAGATGCTGGCGGATGCGGTGGACAACGCCACCGCCACTTCCTTGGCCGTCACACGCTAGACGACCCCCTTACCCCGCATGACGAAAGGGGACACATGGCCCCTTTGGATTAATATGCAACCTGGTCTCGTCCGCTCTCTTTTGCCTGATACAGCGCGTTATCGACTCGTTTCTTGACATCCTCCCCTCCCTCAGCTTGCGCTGCTGCCTACGGCGGAAAGGAAGGGGATTCCCAGGTTGTTACCTTCCTGGTTTCTGCTTCAAGGACAGCTGCCCGAGGGAATGGCTTGGTTATCGCCGTAACGTCCCGGTGGGGATTTTTACGGTGACGAACCAACGCCTATCCCCCAGGTCTCACGCCGTCTCCACAGACGTAACTTTCCGAGTGCCCCTCGGTAGGTCGTGTCGACATGGGTAGTATAGCACTGTACAAAACGTCAGCAAAGGCATCCTGGGGATGCCGCGCTATCCTTCCCCGGCCTAAAAGGCCGAGGTTTGACGCGCAATTTGATCATGCTCTTGGGCGTGTCATTCAACGTGGCTTCAGCACCCCCAAGACTGACAGTGACGCGTCCGGCTTTCTGGAAAGCAGTACTGGCGATACCTCGACGAATCTTTTCGGCGAGCCTGGTGGCCTGCTGCAGCGAGGTTTCAGGGGCCAGGAAGCGGAAAGTAACGCTATTCAGGCCGCCCTCGCCACCCACAAGCGATACAGCGCGGGCGTGAAGAAGAACGACACCAGGGTGGCGAGCAACAGCCCAAACCCGACGGTTTGCGCGAAGGGGGGCCATAGCCCCCCAGCCGCCAACATGAGCGGGATCAACCCGGCAAAGGTGGTGATGGTGGTCGATGCGATGTGCCGACTGGTCGGGCCGCTGATCACCGCCAGCATGGCCGACAGATCACCCTGGCGAGCGGCCGGGTCGTCATCCAGGGCAGCTATCAGGATGATGGCCGCGTTGATGGCCACCCCCACCAACCCCATGATGCCCACGATGATCACGAAGCCAAACGCGTGGCCGCTCAGCAACAGGGCCACGATTCCCATGCCGGTGGCCTGGGCCCCGGCAATGAACACGATGGCCGCGCGACGGAACGAGTTGAAGGCCAGCACCACGGTGGCCACCATGGCGATCACCAGCAAGACCACCGAGGCCAGCAGCTGGCCCACCGCCTCATCACGCTCGGCTGCTTCGCCGCCGGTCTCGATACGGTACCCAGGGGGCAGCGTCAGCGTCCCGTCCGCCTGGGCGGCCTGCAGTTTGGCATCCAGCTGTGCCATGGACACCGCTGGCAGCGCATCGGCCACGAGGAAGCCTTGCACCAGCTGGACGCGTTCGGCATTTCGCCGGGTAATCACGCTCCAGGCAGGCATCAGGGCGGTATCGGCAACGGCTGCCAGGGGCAGCCCTTCACTGGCCTGGTCGCTGACCAGACGCAGCGCCGCCAGCTGCTGGGCATCGCTGCGCCACTCCGCCGCGTAGCGTACCCGCACGGGAAGCTGCTGCGTGTCTTCCAGCATCTGACCTGCGGGCTGGCCGGAGAGCGCCGCGCTGACCTGATCGGCCAGGTTTTGATACGTCAGCCCCACATCCCCCAGGGCCGCCTGATCTACTTGCAGCGTCAGCCTGGGCAAGTCGCGCTGCATCCCGGCACGGACGTGGGTCACCTGAGGCAACGGGTGCATCAACCCGGCCAGTTCCTGACCCAGCTGCGACAGCACCTCCAGGTCATCTCCATACACCCGCAGCTCGATGGGCGCCTTGAACGGCGGGCCTTGTTCATATTTTCGCACCACGATCTGGGCCTGGGGAAAGTGCTGGTCGAGCGCCTGCTGCAGGCCCGGCACTTCGCGGTTGGTCACGTCCAGCGACGTGGTATCCACGATCAGGTGAACGAACGCCGGGTTATTGTCCTCCTGGGTCAGCACGTTGTAGTACATCATCGGCGCGCTTTCGCCGATGAAGGCTGATACTCGTACGACGCCGGGCACCTCGCGAACCTGGCGCTCCACGTCCTGGGCCAGCGCCTGGGCATTGGCCATGCTGCTGGCCGCCGGTAGCCTCACCTCGATATGGAACTGGTCGCGGTCGGCGGGCGGGAAAAACGCCACGTCGAGGGTCGGCATCAGCGCCATCCCGCCAAGCGGCACACACAGGGTCATCACCATGGCAGCGACCGGGTGGCGCAGCGCGCTGGCGACCGTCCCGCGAAAGGCGCGCTTGATGGCATTGTCACGGGGCACACGGTCGCTGTCGGCCACTTTGGCCAGCAGCAGCGGCGAGAGCGCCGGTACCAGCAGCAACGACACCAGATACGAACTGACCAGCGCGACCATGACGGCCATGGCCAGCGGCCCCACGAACTCCCCGGCAGGGCCGGGCATGAGCACGATGGGCATGAAGGCAAGAATGGTGGTCAGCGTACTGGCCAGCAGCGGCACGGCAAGATGACGCAGCGTATCGCGGGTGGCCGCCAGCACCGAATCGCCCTTCAGGAAGCGTTCGCGCAGGGCGTTGGTCATGACAATGGCGTTATCCACCATCAGCCCCAGCGCCACGATAATACCGGTGATGCTCATCTGGTGGATTTCCATGCCCAGCGGGCGGAAAAACGCCAGGGTCAGCAGCGCCGTGGCCGGGATGGCCAGGCCGACGGTCAGCGCCGAGCGCCAGCCCATGCTGAGAAAGAGAATGGCCACCACCAGAATCAGTCCCATCAGCAGGCTCAGCGCCACATCACCGAGCCGTTGCTGGGTGTAGCTGGCCTGCTCGAATACCTCCTCTACCGCCAGCCCGACGGGCAGCTCCTCGGCAAATTCGGCCAGCTGCTGCTGAGCGCGCTCGACCCAGGCGTCGATACGCTGGCCGGGCGCCATGCGTGCGCCAACAAAGACGGCTCGCTCACCGTTCAACAGTGCCACGGCAGCGGGCGGGTCCTGGACACCACGGCGCAGCTCGGCGATTTCGCCCAGCCGGACACTCTGCCCCTGGCGGGTCGTGATGCTGACGTCACGCAGGCGGTCCAGCGCATCGAACTCGCCGCTCATGCCCACGGTGAGGCGGTTTTGCTGGGTGATGACCTGGCCCGCCGTGCGGCGCCCGTCGCTGGCGTCGATGGCCGATGCCAACTGGCCCACCGAAAGCCCCAGCGCATTCAGCTCCAGCGGGTCGACCAGCACGTCGACCTGCTCGCCCGCCACGCCAAACCGATGGGTATATTCGGTGCCTGCCACGCGACGAAACTGGTCTTCCAGCCGCTCGGCGTAACGCTCCATCAGTTGGGCATTGGGGGGCGTGTCCTGTGTCCAGCGCAGCGCGGCCACGAGGCTGAAAGCGTAGCCACGATCATCCAGCAGCTCGGGGGTTTGCACACCGCTGGGCAGGGAGGGGGCGATATCGCTGAGCTTGTCGCGCACCCGGCTCCATATCGGCACCACCTGGGTGACGCTATCCTCCAGCTCCAGGCTGATCACCGCGATGCCCGGCCGCGAGGTCGACTCCAGCACCTTGATCTCGGCAATGGTGCGCAGCTCGTCTTCGATGGGGCGCGCCACCAGCGCTTCGATCTGCTCGGGCGTGGCACCCGGAAACGGCGCCAGTACGGTCGCCATGCGCGCCACCAGGTGGGGGTCTTCTGCGCGGGGCAGAGTATTGATCGCCGAGAGGCCTGCCACCACCAGCAGGCCCAGCGTCAGCGCCAGCAAGCGCCGGTTGAACAGCCACTCAATGCGCGGCATGGGCAATGCCTCTGGCTAACGTCACCTGCTGACCGGGCACGATACGGTGGCCCCCTTGGGTTATCAGCTGCATGCCCGGCAGCAGCGTACCACGCACGAAGGCGCGGTCGCCTTCGGTATGCAGCAGCTCGACGCTGGCGGTGGCGACGCGGTAACGCTCGTCTTCCAGCGGTTCGGCAATCAGTACGCTCCACAGGCCTCGGTCGCTGGCACGCAAGGCCGACAGCGGCACCCAGTACCCTTCGGCAGGCTCGGCCAGGGTGTAGGTCAGCGTCGCCAAATCGCCGGGCACCACGTTCTCGGGGTTTGCCAGTGCCACGACCAGCGTTTGTGTCCGACTGTCGTTGTCCACCTGGGCCAGCCGGGCGCGCACGTCACCTGCGAAGGCTTGCCCGTGCACCGTTATCGTCACCATATCCCCCGCCGCCAGGGTGCCCGCCAGCCGGGCGGGCAGGCCAATGTGCGCCTCTAGCTGGCGGGTATCGACGAGATCGAAGGCCGCCGTGCCGCTACTGACCAGGCTGCCTACGTCCACCTGCCGAGCCACGATTTGCCCCGCAAACGGCGCCGTCAGCGTGCTGTCCGCCAGATCCGCCGACAGGCTCTCCTGTTCGGCGGCCAGAGCCGCCAGCCGCGCCTGCTGACTGAGACGCTCGGTTCTCGCCTGGTCCAGGGCCGTGCGGCTGGCGAAGTTGCTCTGATTCAACTGCGACTCGCGCTCTTCCTGGCGCTGGGCCAGCGCCAGCGCGGCACGCGCCTCTTCGCTGCGCGCCGCCACTTCGGCCAGGCGGCTTTCCAGGCGGCGGGTGTCCAGGCGAGCCAGCACCTCGCCCTGTTCCACCCGATCACCGCGATCGACGCGGATGTCGATGACCCGCCCGGCAGGTTCGAAGGCCAGTGACACCGACTGGCGCGCCACTACTCGCCCGGTCAGCTTCACCTCGCGGCGCATTTCAGTGGCCAGCTGCAGGGGCTGGGTAGCCACCTGGAGCAAGGCGTTGTCGGCCCCTTGCTGGCGCAGCTGCTGGGCGCTGGTGTGTTGACTGGTGAGCACGACGACCACGGCGGCAGTGGCGCCCACGGTCAGCAGAGCCGCCAGCACGCTGCCCAACCAATATCGCCTTGTTTTAGTGTGCCTGCCCAGGTGGTGCGTACCCAAGTTGTGCGTGCCCATGCTGGCCTCGACGGGTATATTATTGAACGTTGGCGTTCACTATAATATGTGTACGTTAACGTTCAATAATTATTTTTTACTTTTCTCAACCCATGGATGAATGGCATGACCAGTGCTTCTCCCCCCTCTCCGGCTGGCCAGAAACGCAGCGCGGGCCGCCCCAAGGACCTGGCCAAACGCGATGCCATGCTGGATGCCGCCGCCTGCCTGTTTCTGCGCAACGGCCCGGATGCCGTCACCATGGAAGCCGTGGCCAAGGAAGCCGGGGTCTCCAAAGTGACCGTATACGGGCACTTCGATACGAAAGAAGCACTGTTCGGCAGCGTCATTCGTCGGGAAACCGCGTCGATTCGCCAAGGGCTGGAGCAATTGCCGGACACCCATGATGGCGTGCGCCAGTCGTTGATTCAGGTGGGCATCAGCATGGTGCGGTTTCTGATGGAACCCCACGTGTTGGCCGTGGAGCGGGTCATGAGCAATCAGGGCGAGCAGCACCCCAGGCTGCTGCAGGCCTTTTTCGAAGCAGGCCCCTGGGCCATGAGCCAATGGCTTCAGGAAAAGCTGGAGGGCCTGGCCAGCGCAGGGCACCTTTCGCTGCCAGCCCCCGCCCAGGCCGCCGACCAGCTATGCAGCATGTGGCAGGGTATGCTGATCAAGGAGGTCCGCATGAGGGTTCGCCTGCCGCCCTCGGAGGACGAACTGAAGCGGCAGATCACCGGGGCAGTGGACGTGTTTCTGGCCGCCTATGGCAAGCGGTGAGACTGGCCATAGGCGGCATTAGGTAGGTCAGCGCTGCTCCAGCACGCCGATGACTTCAGGAATCGACAGCTGCTGGTCCGGCACCGAGCGGTACAGCGCATGCACGGCGCCAGCCATGTCGCCAGTCACGCCCAGCTCGTGGGTCATGGTGTGGTAGTAGCCCAGGTCCTTGCTGGCGTTGGCGACTGAAAACCGAAAGCCGGAGGGGTCGTCGTGGGCGATGTAGGGGCGCAGGCGCTCCAGCACCACGCCGCCACCGCCGCCCGCGCCCAGCACCTCCAGCAGGGCATCGGCGCTGATGCCTGCCTTGCGCGATGCTGCCGTGGCTTCCGCCAGCACCGCCGAGAAGCCCAGCGAGACGAAGTTGTGCAGCAGCTTCAGCGTGTGGCCCGCCCCGACGTCACCGGCATGGGCGATGTTTTCGGCGAAGGCTGCCAGCAACGGCCGCAGCTCCTCGAACAGCGGCGTGGGCGCGCCGACAATCAGGTTGAGACGCCCTTCGGCCGCCTCCTTGGGTGTGCGCGTCATGGCGGCGTCCATGAAACGCCCGCCTGCCGCCGCGACACGGGCCGCCACCTGGGCCGTCGAGCTGGGCAAGGCGGTGGAGCAGTCCACCACCACGCTGCCGGGACGCAGCCCGTCCAGCACTCCGTCGGGGTCGAACAGGACGGCCTCCACCTGCGGTGAGCCGGTCACGCACAGAATGACGATATCGGCCTGCTGGGCAACCTCGCGCCCACTGGCCAGCGGCACGGCCCCTGCCGCCACCAAGTCCTCCACGGGCTGGTTGCCCGCGTGCTCCAGAAAACACAGCGAATGCCCCGCGCGCAGCAAGCTGCTGGCAATGCCGTGGCCCATCAAGCCAACGCCGACAAGCCCTACCCGATAAACGGTCGTCATGGTGCTCTCCAGGTTGATAGCGCTCAATGTTTGATGGCCACGGTCTTGATGCGAGTATAGCTGCGCAGCCCTTCGAAGCCTTTTTCACGCCCGTGGCCCGAGCGCCCGACCCCGCCAAACGGCAGCTCGACACCGCCTGCCGCGCCGTAGTTGTTGATGAAGACCTGGCCGCTGCGAATGCCCTTGGCCAGGCGCAGCTGACGCCCTCCGTCACGGGTCCAGACCCCGGCACACAGGCCAAAGTCGGTGGCGTTGGCCAGCGCCAGGGCCTGCGCCTCGTCATCGAACACCTGTATCACCAGCACCGGCCCAAACAGCTCTTCACGCAGTACGTCGTGGCCCTCTGGAATGTTCGTCAGCACCCGTGGCAGCACAAAGTGCCCGCCGGCAGGCGCGCTCGGCGCCAACTGCCCCTGCCCCGCCACCTGGATGCCATCGGCTTCGGCGGCGGCCAGGCGGGCTTCCAGCTTGAGCTTTTGGCGCTCGTTGATCAGCGGGCCGCAGTCGGCATCGGCTTCCCCCGCATCGCAGCGCAGCTCGGCAAAACGTTGGGCAAGGGCCGTAACGACCGTATCGGCGATCTCCCGCTGCACCAGCAGTCGGCTACCCGCCGAGCACGTCTGTCCGGCATTCTGCACGATGCCCCGCACCACGGCGGGCAGCGCGGCTTCCAGGTCGGCATCGGCAAACACCAGCTGCGGCGACTTGCCACCCAGCTCCAGAGTAATCGGGACATGGTGCTGGGCGGCGAACTGCGCCACGCGGGTACCGGTTTCAGGCGATCCGGTAAACGAGAGGTGGTCGATCCAGGGGTGCGAAGCCAGCGCAGCACCCGCTTCCACGCCCAACCCCGGCACCACGTTCAGGGCGCCTTCGGGCAGCCCATGGTTCACCGCGAGCGCCGCCAGGCGCATGACGCTCAGGCAGGCATCTTCGGCAGGTTTGAGCACCACCGTGTTGCCCGCCGCCAGCGCTGCTGCGACACAGCGCCCAAAGATCTGGGACGGGTAGTTCCAGGGGATGATCTGGGCGCAGACACCGTAGGGCTCGCGCAGCGTCATCACGGCAAAGTCCGTCTCAAAGGGGATCGTCTCACCGTGCAGCTTGTCGGCGGCACCGCCATAAAAGCGGAAATAGCGGGCACAGGCGGCAATGTCTCCCTTGGCCTGCGTCATGGGCTTGCCGGTATCCGCGCACTCCAGCGCCGCCAGCTGCTCATGCTGTGATTCGATCACGTCGGCAAAGCGCAGCAGCCACTCACCGCGCTGGCGCGCTGACCAGCGCGCCCACTCCCCGAGCTGCCCAGCGAAGGCCTTGCGGGCCGCCTGCACGGCGGCATCTACCTCTTCGGCTTGGCACCGCGCGATGCGGGTCAACGGTTCGCCCGTGGCGGGGGCGTCTACCTGGAGGGTCTGCGCGGTATCGACCCACTCTCCTCCAATCAGCGCCTGCTGCGACAGCAGGCCGATGGTATGCGACATCAGGAGCTCCTTTTATTGTCATTGTGGTCATTACGGTTAACACAGACGGCTCTTTGATCCCGAACGTTTTTTAACCCCGCACGTTTTTAACCCCATAGGTCTTTTAACCTCACAGGTCCTTTAACCATAGAAGAGATTGACCAGTCCCATGGAAATCCATGGCATGTAGGTAATCGCCATCAGACATGCCAGCACCACCAGCACGAAACGCACTAGCCACGGCAGCATCTGATCGATGGAGATTTTGGCCACGGCGCAGGCGGCAAACAGGTTGACGCCCAACGGCGGGGTGATCATGCCCAGCGCCAGGTTGACCACCATGACCAGGCCAAAGTGCACGGGGTGGATGCCAAACTGCATGGCGATGGGGGTCAGGATGGGCGCCAGCACCAGGATGGCCGCCGAGGTTTCGATGAACATGCCGACGATCAGCAGCAGCGCGTTGACCACCAGCAAGAACATCATCGGGCTTTCAATGGTGTTGGTCACCAGCGTGGCAATGTGGGCGGGCAACCCGGTACGGCTCAATAAAAAGCTGAAAAGCGCGGCAGCGGCAATGATCAACATGACGGCCGCCGTGGAAATCACGCTTTGGCGCAGGATAGGCCCCATATCCGCCAGCGTTAATTCACGGTAGTAGAACGCCCCCACGATGAGGGCGAAAAACACTGCCACCGCCGAGGCTTCCGTGGGCGTAAACACCCCGCCGTAGATACCGCCAATCACGACCACCGGCATCAGCAGCGCCACCCAGGCACGCTTCAGCGACGTCATGAAGCCCGTGCTGTCCTTGTAATCGTCCTTGCCGTAGCCACGCACTTTGCAGAACAGGTAGAGGAAGATGATCAGCGCACAGCCAATCAGCAGGCCTGGCCCAATCCCCGCCAGGAACAGCTGTCCGATGGAGGTATCGGTACTCACGCCGTACAGAATCAGCGGAATGGAAGGGGGAATCAGCACGCCCAGCTCCGCCGATGACGCTTGAATGGAAGCGGCCAGCGGTTTGGGATAGCCATGCTTGACCATCGCCGGAATCAGGATGGCCCCAATGGCAAAAGTAGTGGCCACGCTGGAGCCCGACACCGCTGCAAACATCATGCAGGTCAGTACGCAGGACATGGCCAGACCGCCTTGCACCCGCCCGACGATGGATTTGGCCAGGTCCACCAGCCGCTGGGAAATGCCCCCGGCGGCCATCAAGTTACCCGCCAGGATAAAAAACGGAATCGCCATCAGCGGGAATTTGTCGATCCCGATGAACATCTGCTGTGGCACCAGCAACAGCGGCAGCCGGGTGAAGAATTCGATGCCGATGATCGAGGCCAGCACGATGGAGATCGCAATGGGCACGCCGAAGGTGAAGAGAATAAGCAGCGACAGGCCAATCACCATGTTCATAGGGGCGCCCCTTTGTTGGTCTGTTCAGCGCTGGGCTGCTCGACCTGCTGCAGCATGGCCTCTTCGGGCAACACCTCACTGTTTTCCGGCCCCACGGGCTCACGTCCACTGAGCTGCGCGGCCAGCCTGGCGATTACCGACACGATGGCAAAAGCGGCGCCGGTCGGGATGGCCGCGTAGGCCCAGGACATGGAGATATTCATGCCCGACATCACCTGGTTACTGACCCGCAGGGTCATGAGGATGCCGTAATAGCACATCACCCCCAGCACCAGCAGGCAGCAGGCGACAATGGCCACTTCGAGCAACAGCAGCCCTCGGCGCGGCAGCCATTTATAGATCACTTCTACCGCCATCATGTAGCCGCCTCTGAAGGTGGCCGCTGCGGCCATGAACACGCACCAGATCATGGAGGCGCGGGACGCCACTTCCGTCCAGGTGGAAGGCGCATTGAACACGAACCGGGTCAACACCTGATAGAAGCTCAGCGTGACCGAGATCACCAGCATCAGCACCGCCACCATCAGGGCCAGCCGGGTTAACTGATGCTCGATACGGAGCAAGACCGATAGCATAAAGGATCACCCTGCTTGAATGGCCTCTGGCACTGCCAGAGGCCGACGTTGAGAAAGTGCGTCAAGAAAGCTCGTCAAGACAGTTCGTCGAGAAAGCGCGTAAAGACAGTACTCAGCAGCTGCCCGCTTTCTCACGAATGCGTTCGAGCATCTCGCTGCCGTACTGCGACGTGAAGATCTCGTAGGCGGGCTCTACGGCCGCCTGGAAGGGGGCCGGGTCGATATCGGTTTTCACCTGCATTCCGTTGGACTCCAGCAACGCCACCCCTTCACGCTCCAGGCGCGAGACCTCTTCACGGGTGGCGTCCACCGATGCCGCTGCCGCCTGCATGAACCAGTCGCGCTCTTCATCGCTCAAGCCATCCAGCAGGATCGGCGACCCCAGCACGATGGCCGGGGAGTAGACGTGTCCGGTCAGGGAGAGGTAGTCCTGCACTTCCCAGAAATTGGTGGCCACGATGACGGTGATCGGGTTCTCCTGGCCGTCGACGGTGCCCTGCTGCAGCGCCGTGAAGAGTTCAGGGAAGGCCATGGGAGTGGGCCGTGCGCCCAACTGCCGGAAGGCTTCCTGGTGCACCGCGTTTTCCATGGTGCGTACCCGCAAGCCACTGGCATCCTCGGGGCTGGCGACTTCACGCTGGCTATTGGTGAGATGGCGGAAACCGTTCTCCGACCAGGCCATGCCCACCAGGTCATGGTCGCTCATCTTCTCGAGCAACTCGTCACCGATCTCGCTATCCAGCACGCAGCGTGCCTGGTCGTAGTTTTCGAACAGGAACGGCAGATCCAGCACGTAGGTTTCGGGTACGAAGTTACCCAGTGGGCCGCTGGAGGTGATCACCACATCCACGGTGCCGATCTGCAGGCCTTCGATCATTTCACGCTCACCGCCGAGAGAGCCGGAGGCGTGTTCGGTGACGGTAAAAGCACCGTCGGATAAACGTTCGAGTGTCTCCTTGAACGCCTTGGCGCCCACCGAGTAGTGGGAGGTAGAAGAGAGCGTATGCCCCAGGCTGATATCGGTGGCGGCCTGGGCGTGCAGGGCGAGGCTGACGGTGGCCACGGCACTCATGGCGGTCACGAGAGCATGTCGGGTGAAGCGCTTGGTCATGATGTATCCCTCTTGGTGTTGTTGTGAGGGTGGGTGTTTCAAGAAGGCGCAGGGCCTTCCTATGGGTTACCTGCCTGCCAGGCAGATGGAAAAGCAGCCACATCAGGCGCGTTCATGGTGCTGCTCGGCCATGAAGCGTTCGATGATCTGAGTGAAGTCGTCGTCACCGACAAAACCGAGCTGGCGCGCCTTGGCGGTTTCGAAGCGTGCGGGCCAACTGGCCACAATCGCTTCGATGCGCGGATCGGGCGCATGCTGAACGAGCGAGAGCGCGTCTTCGCCTGCGGCGCTGCGCAGGGCATCGAGCATCTCGGCCACGCTCACCGTGATGCCGGGCAGCATGAAGGCACGGAACGGTGCCAGCGCCGTGCTGGGCACCTGGGCGCCATGCACCAGCGCGTCGACCACCTTGCCCGGCGACATCACGAACATCTCAAGGGTGGTGGGCACCGGGCAAATGGCCGTTTCGCCATTGAGCGGCTCCCGCAAGATGCTGGAGGCAAAGCTGGAGGCTGCCGCATTGGGGCGGCCAGGGCGGATCACGATGGTGGGCAGGCGCAGCACCAGACCATCGATCTCGCCACGACGGCTGTAATCATTGATGAGCAGCTCGCACATGGCCTTTTGGGCACCATAGGAGTTCTGCGGGTGCAGCGCGGTCATGTCATCGAGCACCTCCGGCAGCGCACCGCCGTAGGCCGCCACGGAGCTGGCCATGATCAAGCGCGTTGCGTGCAGGCCGCGCAGGCGGCAGCCTTCCAGCAAGGCACGGGTGGCATCGAAGTTGACCCGCATGCCCAGCTCCAGATCGGCTTCGGCGGCGGAGCTCACCACGGCCGCCAGGTGGTAGATCACGTCAGGGCGCTGATCCAGCACGTCGTCGAGGGCCTGGGGCTGGGTAATGTCCACGGCACGCGAGGACACGGTGATGCTACCTGCGTCGGGCGCGGGGGCTTCCACTTGATCGATCAGCGTGAGCTGGGTGATCGGCTGCTGGCGAAGCTCGCCCCGCTGGATCAGTTGATGGGCAAGACGCTGACCTAGAAAACCCGCTGCGCCGGTGATGGCAATATGCATGATGTGATTCCTGATATGGCGTTGTTATTGTTGGCGTTCGAAGAGCTCAGCGTGGGGTCAACCCCCAGGGTGCTCCCCACCACAACCCCGCTCGGGTGGCCGCCTGGGGGCGGTATTCACAGCCAACCCAGCCGCGATACCCCAGCGCGCTCAAGCGTTCGAAAATGGCGGGGTAGTGCACCTCGCCCACATTGGGCTCGTGACGATCAGGCACCCCGGCAATCTGGACATGGCCAATGGCGCTGAACTGGCGTTCGAGATGGCGAATCAGGTCGCCTTCCATGATTTGGCAGTGGTAAAGGTCGAACTGCAGCTTGAGATTCGGGGCACCGACCTCTTCCAGTACCGCCATGGCCTGGGCCTGGCGAGAGAGAAAAAAGCCCGGCATGTCACGCGTATTGATCGGTTCGATGAGAATGTCGCGGCCCACTTTGGCCGCCTCGTTCGCCGCAAAACGCAGATTGCGGATATAAGTGGCGTGGTGCTCTGCCTGGGTCGCGGCATCGGCATTGTCCGGTAACAGCCCCGCCATGGCATGAACCCGCGGGCAGCCGAGCGCCTCGGCGTAGCTCAGCGCCGCCGTGACCGAATCGCGAAACTCGGCTTCCCGGCCCGGCAGGCTGGCCAGGCCGCGCTCACCGGCGTCCCAATCGCCTGGCGGCATATTGAACAGCACCTGCTCCAACTGGGCATCCTTGAGCGCGTGCTGCACATCACGCGCGGCAAACGCATAGGGGAATAGATACTCCACCCCTTTGAAACCCGACTCGGCGGCAGCAGCAAAGCGGTCGAGAAAGGCGTGTTCGTTGAACAGCATGCTGAGGTTGGCGGCTAATCGAATCATGGCGTGCTCTTGTTGTTATCCAGTACCTGGTGAAAGGGGTTCAAGTGCGTCATTAATCCTTGGGAAAACGCGCTTCCAGCTCGGCGACCTGCTCTGGGGTCAGCCCGCGCGGGTTCTCGCCTCGCAGCAGCAGGTACAGCTTGGCGGTCTCTTCCAGCTCTTCGGTGGCATACACCGCCGCCTCGAGGGTCTTGCCCGCCACCACCGGGCCGTGGTTGGCCAGCAGCACCGCGCTGTGCTTGCCTGCCAGGCCCCGCACCGCTTCACCCAACTGGGGGTCGCCCGGGATGTG
>NZ_AJTS01000040.1 GCF_000275725.1 Vreelandella stevensii S18214
CCCTGGGCGCGCAGCCAATCGAGGGCGGCCAGGGAGTCGGCCACGGCCTCTTCCACCGGGCAGGAGCGCGACTTGAGCGCCACCACCACGGCATCGATGTCGCGAAGGTCTACCGTTTCTTGCGGCACGCCGATCACCTGCAGGCAGCGCATGCCGCCGCGCACCAGGTTATTGGCCAGATCGGTGGCGCCGGTGAAGTCGTCGGCGATAGCGCCCAGTACGATCCCCCGGCTCATGGCGCGCCACCTTCAGCGTCGTTGGCCGCGTCTGGCAAGGCGATGCCTGACAGGCGTTGATAGACCTTGATCACCGCCGAGTCATCTTCGCGCCCGAAGCCTGCGCCGCTGGCCGCGGTAAATTGCTGCAATGCACTGGCGGCCACCGGCGTGGCCAGTGACAGCTCACGGCCCGTCTGGTGGACGATATTGAGGTCCTTGACGAAGATATCGACGGCAGACAGCGGCGTGTAGTCGCCGCTCAAGATGTGCGGTACGCGGTTCTCGAACATCCAGGAGTTGCCCGCCGAGTGGGTGATCACCTCATAGATCACCTCGGGGTCGAGGCCCATGCGGATGCCCAGCGCCATGGCTTCGGCGGCAGTGGCGATATGCACCCCGGCCAGCAGCTGATTGACCAGCTTCATGCTGGAACCCACCCCAGGCGCGTCGCCCAGGCGATACACTTTGGCGGCCATGGCATCCAGTATCAGCTGGGCCTTCTTGAACACATCCGGCAGGCCGGAGGCCATCACTGATAAATCACCGCTTCTGGCCTTGGCGGCACCGCCACTGATAGGGGCATCCAGCATCGCCATGCCCGCTGCGGCCAGGCGCTCACCCAGTTGCCTGGCCTGGCTGGGCGCTACCGTGGCGCACTGCACGATCACACTCCCGGGCGCAAGGTGGGGCACCACGCCCTGCTCGCCAAACAGTACGTCTTCCACCTGCTGGCCATTGACCACGATGACCAGCACCACCTCGCACCCTGACAGCGCTTGCGGCGTGGCCACGCTGTGGCCACCGGCCGTGATGAAGGCTTCGCGGGCAGCCGCTGAAATATCGCACCCGATAACCTTGAAGCCGCGCTCCAGCAGCGCCGTAGCGGTGCCCATTCCCATGGCACCTAACCCGATCACACCGACTGACGGGGATTGCTGTGTATCGTGACTCACCGGCGGCTACCTCACTGTTGTTATTTTAAATATTGTTTTGACTGCAGCATCGTTCTGAATACCGCGCGCCGTGTTCGCAAGGGCAGATCATGGGCATATGCTCACAAGGGCATGCTCACGGCGGTTTATGTTAGCGCTGTCATGATAGCGCTAACATTCGTTTTAGATTATTCTTTCTCTCATCACAAGCTGAACGATAGGGACGTGCGACCAATGTCTAAAGATGCTTCCAGCCCAGCGAGAGCACGCCGCCGCACGGACCAGATCACCCTCAGCCAGGTGGCTGAATTGGCCAGTGTTTCGCCGATTACCGCATCACGGGCGCTGAACACGCCCGAGAAAGTCAGCGACCAGACCCGAGAGCGCGTGCTCGATGCCGTGGAGCAGTTGGGCTATGTGCCCAACCTGGTGGCGGGCAGTCTCGCTTCCTCACGCTCCAGGCTGATCGCCGTCATCGTGCCTTCCCTGATCAACACCGTGTTCGTGGAAGTGATCAAGGGACTGCAAGACACCCTGGAGGCCGAGGGGTATCAGATACTGCTGGGCAACACCGACTACGACCTGGACCGCGAATATCAGTTAGTGCGCACTTTTCTGGGCTGGTCATGCTCGGCCCTGATTACCGCAGGGCTGCGACATAACCACGCCTGCCAGACCCTGCTGAACAACTGGGATCATCCCATCATGGAGGTGATGGAGCTGGGCAAGGGCATGGACTTGAACGTCGGGCTGGACCACGTGGCGGCGGGGCGCTGCATGGCTACCCACCTGATCGACAGAGGCTATCGCCATATTGTCTATGTCGGCGCACGCTTGTCTCAGGATTACCGAGCGGGCATGCGCTACGAAGGGCACAAGGCGGTGTTGACGGCCCACGGCCTGGACGCCTCGCTGGTGGAGCTGGACACGCTGGGCAGCCTGCAAGCGGGCGCAGACAGCCTGGCCCAGGTACTGGCGCATTACCCGCGCACCCAGGCCATCCATTTCGCCAACGACGACCTGGCCGCCGGTGCGCTGCTGGCTGCGCAGCGCCAGGGGCTCGATGTGCCGGGCGACATCGCCATTGCTGGCTTCAACGGCCTGCCCCTTGGCCAACACGTGACCCCACCGCTCACCACCATTCTGTCGCCCAGAGAAGAGATGGGGCGGCTGGCCGCCAAAGAGCTGATCCGCAGGCTAAGCGGTAAACACGTCTACCGCCGCCAACACGATGTGGGGTTCACGCTGCAGGTAGGCGGGAGCACTTAGGCTTTGTACGAATACTGCCTACGCTCGCCGACTTTTCGTACAAAGCCTAGCTCCGGCCGTCACACTGCGGGCGGCTGGCCAAGAATGTCCAGACCTGTGCCCAGCTCGTTTTCAATGGCCTGCCCGATGGCCAGCAGTTTCGCGTCCTGCCATGGCCCGGCCAGCACTTGCAGGCCCACCGGCATGCCTTCGGCGTCTTTTCCTACCGGCAGCGTCAAGGCACAGAGCCCCAGAAAGTTGGCAATGACCGTATTGCGCAAGGCGTGCATATTGGCCTTGGGGTATGCGCCTTCGGGCTGCAGACTCTCCAGGGTAGGCGGGGTAATCGCCACGGTAGGGGTCAGCACCGCATCCACATCCGCCATACGCGCAGCGGCAGTTTGATAGAGCGAATCCAGGATCGTGCGACGACGCACATACTCCCAGGCAGGCATCGTATCGGCTGCCGCCCCCCGAGCCGCGACATTGGGGTCGAGGGAGTCGATCATCTCGGGCAACTCACTCTTCAGGAACGCTGCCAGCTCCGCAGCTGCCACCCCGCCCAGCTTGAACAATTCATACGCCTCATCGATACCGGGCAGCTCCAGCGTCACGATCCGAGCACCGGCAGCTTCCAATCGCTTGATTGCAGCGCGCACCGTTTCCGCAATACCGGGGCTGCAGTTGTCCCAGAAAAACGTCTCCGGCACGCCAAAGGTCAGGCCCGCAAGACAGGGGGTCGCTGGAACACCACTATCGCTGCCGCTCAGGACCGGGTCGAGGGCATCGAACGCAAAAGCGATATCATCCACTCGGCGCGCCAGCAGCCCTGGGGTATCCAGCGTGCTGGAGAGCGGTACGATCTGCTCCGTGGACCAGCGCCCGGCAGTGGTCTTCAGACCAACGACGCCGGTCATGGCAGCAGGGATACGTACAGAGCCTGCGGTATCCGTACCGAATGCCAGGCTGGCGGTGCCTCCCACCAGCGACACCCCCGCCCCGGAACTGGAGCCGCCGGGCGTGCGGTGAGCCATCGCGTCCCAGGGGTTGCGCGGGGCTCCCCAATGGGCGTTGGTGCCCAATCCGCCAAAAGCAAACTCGACGGTATGGGTTTTACCCATGACGGAAGGCAGCTGCTTCAGCAACGCACTCACCACCGGGCCTGAATGCTCCCAGCGCTTGGGAAGTTGCTGGGCCGAGCCTGCATACGTCGGCAGCCCTTTCACGGCGTAGATATCCTTGATCGATACCGCCATCCCCATGAGCGCCCCCGCATCGCCCCCCTGTGCCAGCACGGCATCGGCCGCCTTTGCCATCGCCAGTGCCTGCTCTCCGTTCCAGGTAAGATAGGCATGATCGTGTTGGCCGCGCTGGTGGTAAGCCGCTATCGCAGCCTCGGCCAGCTCGGTGGCGGTGAGAGTGCCAGCCCGCAGGCGCGCGCGCTGCTCACGTAACGGTAAAAAAATCACTGAATCCTGCATGCGTTCTCCTCCGAGGGGGTACTTAGCGCACTTCAAAGATCGCTTCGACTTCCACCGCAGCATTGCCGGGCAGCGTCGCCACCCCGATGGCGGTGCGGAGAAGCCATCCGAGCAGGCGAGCAAACGTCACGACACGACATTGCCTTCCATCGCGCCATCTTGCACAGCACCCATAATCCCATGACGATTCGAGTGGGAGAAACGCTGCTGCAACTGATCGAAGCAGCACTGGAAACATCCATGCGCTCTCTCCCTGAAACCGCCTTGAAAGACCACAAAGCGATTTACAAGGCCTTCAAGGCAGGTGATAGCCCAAGCATTCACGCCGCCATTGCCGTCAGCAGTGAAAGTTGGGAAACCAACCTGACCTACGAAGGCGACAGCGACTTGAGTGCAGCCACGCGCTGACGGTGAACAAGCATGAGCGGCCCTCTTCTCCGTCAGGAAATGGGGCCGCTCGTTGATCATGCCGCAAAACGGCGTTGCATTGCTTCACCAAACGTTCCTTGCTTATCAAAACCTCCCATTACCCTTTAATGCCATCTCATTACACAACCACACAAAATTCATTTTAAATATTACATATAAGATAAAACTTACATTGAAGTAGCGTATTTCCTACAAGCTTTATCGTCTTTCTCTTACATACATGACAGTCCCGTTGGATGAAGATCAGAGAGAAACAACAACTCTCCAACAATAACAACCTTACTTGCGATCTCCGTGACAGCAAATGCGCTGACTTTTTTCAGCACTGATACCAGCACGCACGAGCTCACATCATCCGATGTACAAGCCGCAGTGAGGAAACATCATGAAAGCCGATAAAAGCGTCATACCGATAGGCAAGTACCGCATTCACGTAGAAACGTACCAACACCCCAGCCATGCGGAAAGCGTCATCATGGTCAACGGGGCACTCGCGACCACAGCCTCCTTTACCAACTGTGTCAAATACTTAAGTGGAGACATGAACGTCATTCTGTTCGACCTCCCCTTCTCCGGGCAATCCAAGCCGCACAACCCAAACACGGACATCATTACCAAGGAAGACGAAGTCGCCATTCTCATGGCGTTGATCGAACGCTACGAACCCACGTCATTGCTGTCGGTTTCCTGGGGGGGATATGCCGCCATGATGGCACTTGCCCAGTCACCCAGCTCCATCAAAAAAGCGGTACTTGCATCGTTTTCCACGCAGTTGAATGATGACATGCTGCGCTATATACATGGCGCAAGACACTATATCCAGACAGGTGAAATCCAGGCAGCTGCACACTTGTTAAATGACGAAGTGGGCAAATACTTGCCTCGCCTGCTCAAGCATATCAACTATAGACACTTATCCAGATTGGATGAACAAGAACTATCACAAACGTGCTTTCATATCGAGCAGATCTTGTCCATGAACGATACCGACTATAAAGAAGTACTCAGCAATATCGAAGTACCCACTCTGTTCGTCAATGGTACGCTGGATGAGTACACATCCCCCGAAGATATCCAGGCGGCCAGCCATTACATGCCAAATTGCCTGTTTGAGGAAGTGCCTGGCGCTGGCCACTTTCTCGATCTGGAACATGCAGATGCGCGCAGGCGCATGGAAAAGATACTGCGCGGCTTCCTGCTATCGACGTCGACGGAACACGCTCAACAAGTGGCGTGATCGTTCACACCCTCGGCTTTTGTACCCCATCGCCGAGCAGGCGAGACTGCTCGGCGATGCTTTTACCCTTCCCCCCTTCTTCTTCCCCTTCCCATCAACATGAACCGAGTGTTGCCAGCCTTTCGATCCTCCCCCTCTTGAGCACATTGCCAAACCCTGTTAACTTAATAGCAATAGTTATCATTAACACAGGGAATATCCTCTCATGCAGCCCGATAAAAAAGATGCCCCGACAGAAGGCTCATCTGGCTCGCCCCGTGAGGTTACCAGTCAGGCACTGCTCGATCAGGATGGCCAACTGGTAATTCATCACGAACAGCGGCGCTATGTGCTTCGTCGTACGAAAAGCGGCAAATTGATCCTGACCGCTTGATTTTCCTTTTGCTTCAGCCAGCCAGGTAACCTGCGTACCCAGCCAGCGAATTACTCCATCACGCTACGTTGGATATTGCTGGCTCATGAAACCATCCTACTCTCTGGGCATTTGCCTCACCCTATTGCCGCTGCTTTCGGTACAGGCTGACGACTCGTCGCTTCATCTGGTGACGGTCACCGGTACACGGGCACCGACAGACCTCTCCTCCGCTCCGCTGATCATCGACATCATTGACCGCACGGATACGGAACTCGCAACCGCCAGCCGCGTGGAGGACATTCTCAGCCGTCAGCCTGGCTTGCATGTGGCAGGCCAAGGGCGTCGCAACGGCCAGACCCTGAGCATGCGCGGCTTTGGGCGCAATGGCGTGTTGGTGCGGCTGGATGGCGTGCGCCAGGACATTACCACAGGCCACATTGGCAACTTCTTCCTTGACCCGGCCCTTGTTCAGGAGGTGCAGGTGGCGCGGGGGGCGCTCTCCAGCCTGTACGGCAGCAATGCCATGGGAGGCGTGGTGAGCTTCACCACGGTGGAAGCCAGCGACTTACTGGCCGCTGGGGAAAACAGCGGGGCTCGGCTGTCAGTGGGCGGGGCGACCGCCAGCGGTGAACTGCGCGGCAACCTGAGCGCCTTTGGCCGACAGGACACATCGAGAGGACAGGTAGATGGACTGTTCTCCGTGGGGCGCAGCGAGTCGGGAGATATACGTCGGGCGGGGGGCGATAAGGCCGAGGAGGATGCCAGCCTCAACAGCCTGCTCGTCAAAGGTGGCTGGGAACCCAACGACGAGCACCGGCTGTTCATCGGCTGGCAGTATTACGATGAGGACACTACCCAGCCCGCCAACCCTCAGCAGCGCGATGTCACCACCAGCAATCCGCTGCGTGATCGCGAGGTGGAGAGCCATAACCTGCAGCTGGGTCATCGCTGGCAGCCCAGCCCGGTAACCGACATCACCTCACGCCTCAGTTTCAGCCAGCAGGAGATTAGCGAGCCTCAGACAAGCCGCACGCTGGAGCGCGTAGGCCTGCAAAGCGACGGCTATCACCGCCTGGAGCATGGCTGGTTATCACAAACGCTGGTTTTCGGGGCCGAACTGGAGCAGGCACGCCAGCGTCCGGAAGGCAGTGCCAACGGCTTCCCGCATGCCGACATCGACACGCAAGCGGCCTATCTGGATACCACCCTCACGGCGGGGCGTTATCTGGCAGAGGGCGGCGCCGGGCAGTGGGATTTGGGTGTGGGCGCGCGCTATGACCGCTACGACGCCTCAGGCCAAGCCAGCGATGCCAGCGTCCACGACCGAGTATCGCCACGTTTCCGAGTGGCCTGGCGACCGCAGCAAGGCGTGATGCTGTTCTCGGGTTATGCCGAGGCCTTCCGCGCGCCAAGCCTGTCCGAGCTGTACGCCAGTGAGCGGCACTTTGCGGGCTTCTGTGCAGGCCCGTTCTTCTGTACTCCGGACAACTTCTGGATCCCCAACCCGGAGCTGGCCCCGGAAACCAGCCATACCTGGGAGAGCGGTGTGGTATGGCACCAGGGCGACTGGCAAGCGCGCGCCAGCTATTTCGATACGCGGGCAGACGACTTCATCGATACCCAGGTCGATATCATGGCGGGCACCACCCAGGCGGTGAACGTGCAGCGTGCCCAGCTATGGGGATACGACGCTCGCCTTGCCTGGCAGCCCAGCGCCTTCCCGCTACTCACCAGCTTTGCAGGCCTTTCCGAGGTCTCGGGCAAGGACCGCGATAGCGGCGAAGCGCTAGGCAGCCAGACGCCTCTGGAAATGACCCTGGGCAGCGAGCTGGCCCTTTACGACCGCGCGTTGCGCGTGGGCTGGCAGGGCCGGTTCGCCCGCGACTTCGACAAACAGAGCAGCGACGAACGGCTGCCAGGATATGGCCTGCACGACCTGCATCTGGCCTGGCAAGTCACCCCTGCCCTCGACACATCGCTGCGCCTGGCCAACGTGGGCGACAAGGAGTGGTACCGCCCGGATGGCAGTCTGGGCGATGGCCGCAGCCTGTTCGCCACGCTGAACTGGCAGTGGTAATCAGGAGACCGACCATGACACACCCCCAACAAACCGCGATTCTGGAAGCCTTCAGCAGCGCACGGGCTGCCCAACCCCGCCTACCGGCCATCGAGATCGCCGAACGGCTTGGCATCAGTGAGGGCGAGCTTCAGGCCGCCCGGCTGGGCAGGGAAGTATGGACACTGCCACTCGCCCCCAGGGCGCTGGCAGCCTGGTGGCATCAGTTGGGCCACGTCAAGGCACTGACCCGCTCGCGGCTGGCCGTGCTGGAGCAGCACGGCACCTACCCAAGCCTGGCGGGAGGCACCCACACCGGCTTGATGCTCGACCCCGGCGGGCTGGATTTGCGCCTGCTATACAGCCACTGGCATTGGGCCTGCCTGATACGCGACCCCATGCCTACCGATACAGGCACCATCACGCACCGCTGGAGCCTGCAGGTATTCGATCAGCACGGCTGCGCCATTCACAAGTGCTTCGCACTGGACGAACCGCGCACCGAGGCCTGGGAGACGCTGGCCGCCCTGGGCACACTGGACACCCCGGCCTTTACTCACAGCATGCCGCGCCCCCAGCGACCGCTCCCCAGCGCCCCCACCCTGGCCCAGGAGTGGGCGGCCATGAGCGACGTCCACCAGTTCTTTGCTCTGTTACAGCGCCATCGCCTGGAGCGGCTGGAAGCCAATCAGCTCATGGAAGGCCAATACACCTACACGCTCCCTGTCCA
The DNA here is from genome assembly GCF_000275725.1 of Vreelandella stevensii S18214. Taxonomy (GTDB): domain Bacteria; phylum Pseudomonadota; class Gammaproteobacteria; order Pseudomonadales; family Halomonadaceae; genus Vreelandella; species Vreelandella stevensii. The sequence goes on from NZ_AJTS01000040.1 coordinate 8,687, forward strand.
TGCGCTGGAGACTCTGTTCCTGGAGGTCCACCGGCAAGCGCTACCGCTGATGCTATTTGTAGCCAGCCCAGGCTGCGTGCAGATCCGAACGGGCACGCTGCCCGCAGCCGTGCGCGCCAGAGGCTGGCTGAACCTATTTGGCGAGCAGTTCACGCTGCACCTCAACGACACGGCTATCGAGCAGCTATGGGTAGTCAACAAACCCAACCGCGATGGCGGCGTCACCAGTGTCGAGGCCTTCGATGCGCAGGGCTCACTGGTGCTGCAGCTCTACGCAGAGCGTCAGGAAGGGCGCAGCGAACGGCGGGAGTGGCGGCAACTCTTGAACACCTTGAGCCAGCGTGAGGCCGTGGCATGAGACTCGTAGGCCACGCCTTTGCATTCAGGCCGTTTCGAGCCATGGGAGTCGCTCTGCTGAGCCTAGCGCTGAGCGCCTCCGCGCTGGCCAGCGAGCGCTGGCTGGTACTGGGAGGCGATATCGCCGAAACCCTGAGCGCCCTGGGCGCCGAGCAGCACGTCGTCGCCCGGGACGATACGGTGGTCTACCCTCCCGAGATGGCGGCCTTGCCCTCCGTGGGCTATTTGCGTCAGCTCTCGGCAGAAAGCGTGCTCTCCGTCTCGCCTACACGCATTCTGGCCGCCGAGCAGGCGGGCCCCCGCGAAGTCCTGGAGCAGTTGGCTGCGGTGGGCGTGGCGGTAGAGGTCGTCAGTGCCCCAGCCTCACTGGAGGCCATTGCCCACAAGGTGCGCCATATCAGTGAATACATCGGCGAACCGCAGGCCGGCTCAGCGCTGGCGGAGTCGCTGACCAGCGACCTTGAGCGATTGGCCGCCCTGCCCCCACTGCCCGACATTCAAGCCATGTTCATCCTGCAACGCAGCGGCCTGACCCCGAGGGCTGCCGGACGTGAGACAGCCGTCCATACCGCTTTGCAAGCCGTGGGATTGCACAATGCTTTTGCGGAAATGACGGGCTACCACAATGTGTCGGCAGAAGCCCTGGTTCAGCACTCCCCCGAGGTCGTCGTCATGTCCACACGAGGCCTGGAGGCACTCGGCGGAGAGGCGGCACTCTGGAGCCTGCCCGGCATGGCCATGACCCCGGCGGGAAGCGACCAGCGCCTGATCGTGGTGGATGATCAGGCACTGCTGGGATTTGGGCCTCGCACGCCCGAGGCCCTGTTGACGCTGCGCCAGCAGGTGGAAGCCCTGCTCAGTCACCACGCCGCACAGGCCAGCCGATGAACCCACGACAACCCGCTTATATCTCCGTGCGCCCAGGCCGACCGACCATGAGCCGCTCCACCCGGGTTCTGAGCGGCCTGGCGTTGGCATTGGTAGCCACGCTGGCCATCAGCGCCAGCACCGGCGTGCTCGGCATCTCCCCGTGGGCAGCGCTGAGCGGCACGGCAGACTCCTTGAGCCTGCAAGTATGGTGGCAACTTCGCCTGCCCAGGCTCCTGCTGGGCATGGCCGTGGGGGCCATGTTGGCAGGCAGCGGGGCCGCCATGCAGGGGCTATTTCGCAACCCGCTGGCCGACCCCACGCTGCTGGGCTTGGCCAGCGGAGCCGGTCTGTTCGTGGCGCTCTGGATTGTGCTGGTACAGGGCAGCGCTGCCAGCAGCCTGTATGGTCAGTTTGCCGCAGGGTTTCTGGGAGCATTGTGCGTTTGCCTGCTGATTTTTGGTATCGCCAGCCGTCAAGGCGGCGGCAGTGCGGCGGTGATGTCGCTGCTGCTGGCGGGGCTGGCCATCAATACCCTGGCAGGCGCTGGCGGCGGAGTGTTGGCCTTTCTGGCCAGCGACGAGCAGCTGCGCCAGCTTAGCCTGTGGGGCATGGGCACACTGACCAATGCGCTATGGCGTACTACCGCCGTTGCCCTGGGAGTGGTGGCCTTCTCGCTTTGGCTACTGCTGCGCAGCGCGACGCAGCTCGACTTACTCCAGCTGGGCGAAGCCACCGCCCACGCCGCCGGGCTGGAAATCGCGCACCTGAAGCGCCGGGTCGTGATCGCCACCTCGCTTGGGGTCGGCCTATGCGTGGCTTTGACCGGGGTCATCGGTTTTCTTGGCTTGCTGGTGCCCCACTGCTTGCGCCTATGGCTAGGCCCAGGGCATCGCCTGCTGTTACCGGCTTCCATGCTGGGCGGTGCGATTCTGCTGGTCGCGGCCGACGCCCTGGCACGCACGCTGGGGGCACCGGCCGAAATGCCCGTGGGGCTGCTCACCAGCCTGTTGGGCGGCCCCTACTTTCTCTATTTGCTGATGCGCCGGAACCGACCATGCTGACGCTTTGCGACGCAGGCCTGCTGCGTGCCCCCGCCCTTACACCGCTCAGCGGCACGCTGCTGCCGGGAGAACTGCTGGCCATCGTCGGCCCCAACGGCGCAGGCAAAAGTACGCTCCTCAGCCTGCTCTCGGGCTTTCGTCCCTGCGAAACCGGGCAGCTGTTGCTCGATGGCCACCCCCTGCCTACGTGGCCCATCGCGGCACTGGCCAACCGTCGCGCACTGGTCGCCCAGCAGGAGCCCCCAGGCTTTGACTGGCACACCGAAGAGCTGGTGAGCCTGGGCAGCCAGCCGTCGAAGGCGCTGGTGGCACAGTTGCTGGACGAGCTGGACCTGACTCACCTGGCTCGCCGCAGCGTCCTCTCACTATCCGGCGGCGAACGCCAGCGCGTGATGATTGCCCGAGGTGCCTGCCAACTGCTGTCACGCCGCTTGCCTGACGCCACCGACGGCGGCCTGCTGCTGCTGGACGAACCCACCAGCGCACTGGACATTGGCCAACAGCAACGCCTCATGCGCCAGCTACGCCGCTGGGCCAGCCAACACCAGATGGCCATCGCCTGCGTCCTGCACGACCTGAACCTGGCCAGCACCTTCGCGGACCACGTATGGCTGATGCATCGTGGGCAGCGGGTGGCGCGTGGCTTACCACACTCCGTACTCACATCTTCCACTATCGCTGAGATCTATGATGCCGAACTGCAGCAGACGCCACGAGGTCCCAAGGGGCAGCACGTACTGGTTTTATCCTCCTGAAAGGCGACGTCATTTCACGTGGAGGCACGTTGTTTGCGCAACAGAGCCAACTCACCCTGGGCAACATCGACTCGCACACTGCCCCGGCGCACCAGCGCATCGGCGACTTGAGACACCTCCTCCCCTTCGGCCCCGGCCATCAAAGCGATGTTTTTAGCATGCAGCGCCATATGCCCTTTTTGGATTCCGGTCGTCGCCAGCGCTTTCATCGCTGCAAAATTCTGCGCCAGCCCTACCGCAACGATGATACGTGCCAATTTATCCGCACTACTAACACCCAGGATATCGAGACAGCGGCGAGCGGTTGGGTGCGCACGGGTGGCTCCGCCGATCAACCCTACGGGCATGGGCATTTCCAAGGTGCCGGTCAAGTTGCCATCGCCATCTGCTTCCCAGTGAGTCAACGAGCGATAACGCCCTGTACGTGCAGCATAGGCATGCGCGCCAGCTTCCACTGCCCGAGTATCGTTGCCGGTTGCCAGCACCACCGCGCTGACCCCATTCATGATCCCTTTATTATGGGTCGCCGCCCGATAAGGATCTAAATCGGCGAAGCGAAATGCCTGCAGCATGCCATCGCGCACCGACTCACCCCCGATTTCATCCAGGCGCCACGTGGCTCGTGCCCTGGCTATACGGCGGTCCGCCAAGTTGGAAAGGATTCGCAAACGGCTTTCACCCCCCGACCATTCTGCCAGTGAGGGTGCCACCGCTTCAGCCATTGAGTTCACGGCATTGGCACCCATGGCATCACGCACATCCACCAGTAGATGTACGATCACCATATCCTCCAGGACACGCACTTCCAGATCACGAAAGCCCCCTCCGTGCTTTAACAGTACGGGGTCTGTAGCGTCACAGATTCGCTTGATTTCAGCTCGCGCCTCCAGCAGCCGCAGGCGAGCAAAAACGGGGTTAGGCACGCCAATCAATTGCACTTGAGCGATCATGACAGGAGAGGAGGTATCGGTATGAAAACCGCCTGACTCGCGACACTGCCGCGCCGCATTACATACGGCTGCCACCACCGATGACTCTTCCGTTGCCATGGGTACAAGAGGTTCTTCACCATCGATCAATAAATTAGTGGCCACCCCAATCGGCAGATTCAAGGTACCAATCACATTTTCGATCATGCTATCAGCGATCTCGGCTGGGAGATTACCGGTGTCTGCCAGATGTGCCTCGCCGTCGGCATCCAGCCCACTCATGGCAGCCACTTTGCGCAGCCGCTCGCGTGGAGAAAGTTGATAAAAGCCCGGTATGCGTGAAGTCGTTGTTGTCATCATTGGTACCTACATGTGGATAAAATTTCGTTGCCGTACTCTATCGTGCTTTCAAGCCATCCAGCCCATTAGCCAAGGAGCTGCGTAGAGGGTCATGAACTGTACGCCGTAGTTCACGCCCCAGCGGTTCAAAAGCCCAGCCACCAGAGCGAGCACGCCCACCCCCAGAATGCCCATCACCCCGGCATCCATATAAGCCAGCAGCATCACCAGCGAGAAGAACATCGCCAGAAATGCCTCATGGGGGATACGTTGGAACACGAAGACGCATATATGCCGTGCATAGCGAACGGCAATGGGATAGGTAATCAACAGAGCGACCCCAGCACCCAGAATGGTGGCGATGGCGATCTCTCCAAAGCTCATAAGATGGTGGGCATTCTGCTCCAGAGTGAGCACGGGAGGAGCATTAAAGAATGCATTACCAGGACCGATGGCCATGGGGCTCATCGGAATACCCAAGGCCGCCAGCGGTATCAAAATGCCCGCGATATAGGCAGCATTGGTGACCGCATCCATTGACGAGAGTGCACGACTCGCCTTTTCCACCGTACCTTTCACCCAGCTCGACACCACTTCGCCCAGAAAAATGGTGATCCCAACCGGGCTCATGAAGAAAGTAGCCGAGCCAAGCACCGAGGCAGCCGTCGCGGATACCGCTTCCTGTCGCGTCAGAATCCGAAATGGATTGGGAATTCGCTGGTCATCACTACCATCATTTGCCGCGTAAATCTTGATGGTCTTGGGCTCGGGTACCGACATTTTGCGCCGCTCTTCACGAACGGTTAGCTGGGCCAGATTGAAAATCATCGGGCCGATCGTGATGCCCAGGAAGAAAGAGATAAAGACGACCTGCCCTTCAGGGATGACGCCCATTCCCCAGTAGAAATGACGCAGGGCCTGAATCAGCGCAGCCAGTATGACAATGCTGATCAGACTGATGACTTTCTCGCGACTCATCAGCGCCAAAAAAACGGCACCTACGAAGAATATCTGGCTGGCATATTGGCTCAATACATCCGCCAAGGGTGTCAGCAGGAAAGCCAGAAACAAGCTGACCGGAATCGCCACGAGCGTTCCGATGACCGACCCCGAAGCCATCTTGCGAATCGCCAAGGTAGCATGCCCTTCACGCTTCAAAATCATGGCATGCTCGACCATGGGAGCCGACATGACCCCACCGGGTATACCTGCGACCGACACGGGTATCGAATCCGTCAATTTTTTCGCCACAATCGCCGCCATGAAAAAAGCCAGCACGACAGGCAAAGGGATGCCTGCGACGACTAATGCCAGTGTGACGGGGGCAAGGACTGCCGTTTCATCGGTACCCGGCGCCACCCCAATAGCGGTATAGACAACCACGCCTATCAACGCGGCGATCAACATCTGCAGGAGGATAAGTGCATCCATGACTACACCTCACCTTCGATATCCAGCTGGCGCTTAGGACGCAGACAGATCGCATTGATGAAAAATCCCAGCAGCGCTCCACACAGGCCGATAATTAACGGCATAGGGGCTGGCCACGGAGTAAAAATGAACCCGCCCAGTGTCAGTGGGGTAGAGATCGATAGCGCAATGATCAGGTCTTTACCTGTCACCGTATCGTCCCAAACGGTAAGGTAGTTCGTTATTTTATCAGACATGCCTATTCTCCGCGGAGATCATTATTAGTGTTGTATACCCAATTAGGCTGACCCTAGCTTGTGGAAAGACAAGGCGCTGAGTAAGGTACAAAGACTGGAATTGTACGAAGTACTGTACCCATCCAATGAAGGGTACAGTTTTACCTCCCTTGAGAGCATTCATGTCAAAATCTCGCCAAGTCGCCACTGCTCTTTTGAAAGCCATCGACGATGGGCGGCTTTCTCCGGGCACACGAGTAGCCTCTATCCGAGAAGCAGCCCAACAATTTGGCGTATCTAAAAACACAGTAATAGATGCTTATGATCAGCTAGTGGCGCAGGGGCACTTGAGCGCTCGCCAGGGGGCAGGATTCTTTGTCACGCGCCCACGTCCCTCACCCATGGATAAGTCCACGCACGACCTTTCTGAGGCAGTCGACAGCGTCTCACTACTGCGAGAACAGCTGGTCGGCAACTTCGCAGTACGTGTGGGGGATGGACGCGCACCAGCCAGTTGGATGGGCGGCACCGAATTGATGCGTTTAATAAGACGCCGCACCGGCTTATCCGATGAAATGAGTGATGTCGAATACGGCATGCCTCAGGGCTACTCTCCTTTACGAGAGAGCCTGGCAATGTCACTGGCGGGGCGTTCGATTCACGCCTCACATGATCAAATCATGATGACCTTCGGAGCGAACCACGCTTTTGATCTGATTATCCGCCACTTCATTGCACCCGGCGAGAACGTGCTGGTTGAAACACCAGGTTACTACCCTCTTTTCGGAAAGCTGCGGCTTGCAAAAGCCAAATTGGTGGGCGTGCCACGTACCGCGAGTGGCCCAGACCTGGAAGAGTTCGAGAGAAAAGCCAGGCAATATCGGCCGAGGCTGTTTTTCTTGCAGCCCAACGCTCATAACCCTACCGGCAGCTCCATGTCACTGAGCAACATGCATCGGCTCTTGAAGCTCGCGGACCACTATGGAGTCACACTGGTAGAAGACGATGTGTTCGCAGATATTTTACCCAAAGGCAGCCCCCACCTTGCCGCACTGGATGGCCTGGAAAGAGTCATCTATGTGGGTACTTTCTCGAAAACGCTCTCCACTGGCCTGCGCTGCGGGTATGTAGCGGGCAGCCGCTCAGTGATCCGAGCACTGATCGATATCAAGATGCTGACGGTCGTGAATACCTCGACGTTCAATGAGATGATCATTCATGACCTGCTGGCAAGAGGGCGCTATCGGCGCCATCTGGCACAGCTTCGCGAACGTGTAGCCAAGGCAAGCGCCACTGCCATCAGAGTGCTCGGCCAGATCGGGGTCAGCGATGTAACTGGCCCCGGTGGAGGCTACTACCTATGGGCCAGACTTCCTCTGCACATCAATACCACCGAGCTGGCCAAACAGGCATCCGAACAAGGCATTTTCATTGCCCCTGGTGCCATTTTCTCGCTTCGCCCCGACAGTACTGACGCCAACTCCATGCGCATCAATATTGCGCATGCCAACGACCATCGCTTTTTAGATTTTATCAGCAAAGCGCTCAAAGCATGACGTCGTTGCATGACCACTACCTCACCCCGATGCCGTTACATCGTCATCGGTATATTTCACCCATGTCTTGGCCAGGTGGCGGCGCAGCTCTTGGCCTACTCGCTCTGCGTCGCGCGATTCCAGCGCGGCCATGATGGCTTCGTGCTCCTCCATGGCTTTGGCCCACTTTTCGTTCTTGTCGTTGGAGAGGTAGCGAACGCGGTACAGCTGCCGACTCAGGGTGGCGTGCATGTCCGTCAGCGTCGGGTTGCGGGCCAGCTCGACGATACGGCGATGGATGGCCTGATTCAGACGGAAGTAGTTCTGTCGGTCGCGGCGCAGAAAGGCCGCTTTCATCTCGAAATGCAGCGCCTGAAGCTCTGCCAGCTCGTCATCGCTGGCGTGGGAACAGGTGAGTTCTGCCGCCGCCTGCTCCAGCACACTCAAGACATACAGCTTCTCCTGCATGTCTTCGGGGCTCACCTCGGCCACTACGGCTCCACGATTGGGCGACAGCACCACCAACCCTTCGGCAGCGAGGATCTTGAAGGCCTCGCGCATGGGCGTGCGCGATACCTGGAGCTCGTCTGCCAGGGTGCGTTCAGGCAGCCGCTGCCCTGGCTGAAAATGATCCATCACGATGTGTTCACGCAGGTAATGAGCGACTTTTTCGACCAGGCCCGGCTGGCTCGGCGGGGTGATGTCTTCCATGGCTGTCTTCATGTGATGTGCGAGCCACAAGAATGGCATACCATAACTTGGCTTTCAAATAGCTAAAGGCTATTTAGGTGAAAATTAAAAATCATTATTTTCAGCCATATAGAGCCAAAAACAGACCAACAGATACCAAAGTATAACCCTTCAGAATTTGACCCTCAAAATGGTATACCACTACATTTCATGCAAATGACAACCCAGGCCTTGCCGCCACACAACGCCACTCCAAGCGATGGCCTCGGCTGAGCGTCCCGACACAGGAAGACCCACACCTCATGAACTACTTACAACATTTCGATACCGACAAGGTGGTAGAAGCCTGCATCGCAGGCGCAGGGGATTTTGGTCGTGGCGTATTGCGTCAGGCACGCCAGATGCGTGGCCTATCGGCGCGTATCGCCATCGATATCCATGCCGATAAAGCGGTCGAGGCGCTTCGCCATGCGGGGGTTCCAGAAGCTCAAATAATGGTATGCCATTCTGCCAGCGACGCCGAACAGGCCTGGGAAAGCGGCTTTTTTATCGCCACCGCTTCGTTTGAAACCATCAAGGCGCTGCCGTTCGATATCCTGGTCGAGTCCACGGGCATTCCGGACGTTGGCGCACGCTACGCCGAAGCGGCCTTGCTGGCCGGCAAACACGTTGGCATTGCCACCAAGGAGACCGAGTCCGTGGTGGGCCCTTACCTGACCCGCCTGGCCTATCAGCAGGGCCGCTTGTTTACCCCGATGGATGGCGACCAGCCCAGCCTGCTGATTGGCCTGCTCACCTGGGCCAAGACACTGGGTTTCGAGATCATTGCGGCGGGCAAGAGCAGCGAGTACGACTTCATCTGGGATGAGGCCAACGCCACGGTCGAGTGCAATGGCGTGCGCTACCCTGCCGCAGGCCTGAGCGACCTGTGGGAACTGCCTCCAGGGGGCGAACGCGAGGTGGTCGAGGCACGCAGCCGCCTGCTGGCCGACATTCCGCAAATTTCTGTGCCGGACCTGTGCGAAATGGTCAACGTGGCCAACGCCACCGGGCTGTGCCCGGATCGGCCTGAGTTTCACGCCATGGTCTTGCGTACCGCCGAAGTCCCTACGTTGCTCGACCTGCAGGCGGAAGGGGGTATGCTGCAAGGGCTGAAGCGCCTTGAGGTGTTCAACTGCCTGCGCCGCCCGGATGAGCTGAGCTTTGCCGGTGGGGTATTCGTGGTGGTGCGCTGTGAAGACCCGCATGTCTGGACACTGCTGCGCGACAAGGGGCATGTGCTGAGCCGCAGCGAGCGTAGCGCCATGATCTACCTGCCGCGCCACCTGCTGGGGCTGGAAGCACCCATCTCGCTGCTCGATGTGGTGCTCAATCAACAGACCTCCGGCGGCGGCCACGCCACCACACCGAGCTTCGACCTGACCGCACGGGCTACCCAGCCCATCGCGGCTGGCCAGCGCCTGGAGATGCGCGGGCATCATCGCCACATCGAAGGCCTGCGCCCTGAAATTCATCCCGCCGAGCCGCTCTCACCCAGCGCCAAGGTGCCCTTTTACCTACTACCCGGTGCCGAGGTCATTCGTGATATCGCACCCCAGCAGCCCATCACGCTGGCCGATGTCGCCCTGCCGGACTCTACACTCAGGCAGCTGCGATACCAGCAGGATGAGCTGTTCAAGCAACAATACGCTGTCGATAACGCCGAACACGCCAGCACGCTGGCCTGAGGGTCGCTGGTGCCACGGGCCCATTGCGCACCTAGCGCAAAACAATAAAGCAACAATAATCCGTCAGGAGAAACACCATGCTTACCAAGCTCTTGCTCACACCGCACGCACTGAAAATGACGACCCTGGGCGTTGCCCTGATCAGCACCGCCATGGTCGCCCAGGCCGATGAAGCCGCCGACTACCCGACCAAGCCGATCCAGTTCCTGGTGGCCGCGGGTGCCGGAGGCGGCGTGGATAACTTCGCCCGCGTGGTTCGCCCCATGTTCGAAGAGGCCCTGGGAGGCGCGCGCATCACGGTGGTCAACCTGCCCTCGGCTTCTGGCGCACTGGCCCACCAGCGCACCGCCAATGGCGCTCCGGATGGTCATACGCTGGACTTTGCCTCGACCACTTACGTGACTTCGTTGGCGGCTGGGCAGAACCCGGTGGGCCTGGATCAGATCACCCCCGTGGCCCGCATGCAGTCGGACGTCATGGCGCTGTTCGTCAATCCGCAGCGTTACCCGGATTTCGAGTCGTTCCTGGAGTATGCCCAAGCCAACCCCGGCAAGGTCACCGTGGGCGGCACGCACACGGCGAGCCCCGACCACGTGGCTTTTCTCTCCTTGCGTGACGCGTCTGGCCTGGACATGAGCTTCATTCCCTACGACAGCACCGGCAACGCCACGGCCAATGTCCTGGGCAACAATATCGATGCCACCACGACCTCGCTGAGCCCACTGCTGAGCTACATCGAAGCGGGTCAAATGATGCCGATTCTCGTGTTCAGCGATGAGCGCCTGGCAGATTTTCCCGATGTCCCCACTACCGTGGAGCATGACTGGGACCTGACCGATGGCAACGACCGGGCCGTGTTCGTCCATGCGGATACCCCGGCCCCGCTCGTTCAACGGCTGGAAGAAGTGCTGAAGGGCATTTTCGATTCGGAAGACTACCAGGCCTATGCCGAGCGCGTGAACCTGACCTACCGCGACGGCTGGATGGCAGGCGACGCTTACCGCGAGCGACTCGAGCACAACTACGAGCTTTACTCGCGGCTGCTCAACAACGAGCAGTAAGCCACTCGTACCAGGGCAAGGCAGGCAGCCACCGCTGCTTGCCTTTCGATATTCATCGGCACGAGCAATGCGTTGCGGGTTGTTCGCGCCATGCTCCCTTCGGGGTTGATCATGTACGCCAGGATTTCTTTCTTTGCGATAGCCATCGTAGTGCTCGGCCTTGCCAGCCTCGTGCCTACCTTGCAGTTTCCCAGTTCGGAGCAAGTGTCGACCTTCATCGGCCCGCGTGTCTGGCCGCTGATCCTCTTGTTAGCGCTGATTGGCTTGGGCGCGGCGCTTTTGCTGACCACCTGGCGGGATGCCAAACAAGGCAAGCGCTATGACGACGACCCCGTTGACGAAACCCCACCGCCGTGGCGCTTTACGCTGGCATCGACGCGCCATTGGTGGCTGATCGCTGCCACGCTCGTCTACACCTGGCTGATTGGCCTGATCGGTTTTCTGGCGGCCAGCGTGGCGTTCACGCTGGTATGTACGCTGTTGCTGGGCGCACGCTCCTGGCGGGTCATCGCGGCCACGGTGGTCATCGCCGCGCTGCTGATGCAAGGCGTCTTCGTCATGCTGCTGGGGATACCGCTATGAGCGCGTTACGCCTGATGCTCTCCCTTGTCATCACTGTTTTCTGTCAAGGAGCTACCCATGCTTGAGAATTTTCTTGGCGGGTTAGCCGTCGTGATGCAGCCCCTGAACCTGCTGCTGCTGACTTCTGCCGTGTTCATCGGCTTCATCGGTGGCGCCCTGCCGGGCATCAGCGGTGTGATTCTGGTCGTGATTCTGCTGCCCATCACGTACGGCATGGACTCCACCACGGCCTTCATGGTGCTGACGGCCATTTATGGAGCCACGGTTTTCTCGGGGCTGATCACGGCCATTCTCTACCGTGCGCCGGGCACCCCGGAAGCGGTCATGACCGCGTTCGATGGCTACCCCATGACGCAGCAAGGCCAGGCTGGCAAAGCGCTGGGCATCGGCGTGCTCAGTTCGGCCATTGGCGGGCTGGTCGGCACCATTGCCTTGATCATTTTCACACCGATGCTGGCCACCATGGCGCTGCGCTTTTCGTCCCCGGAGTATTTTGCTCTGGCGGTTTTAGGGCTGACGGTGGTGGCGTCACTCGGCGGACGCTTGATATATGGCCTGATCGGCGCGACCTTGGGGCTATTCATCGCCACCATCGGGATCGACCCGCTCACCGGCACCAGCCGCTACACCTTCGACAACCTGAACCTGATGGAAGGTGTCGGGCTGATTCCCATGATCGTGGGCCTGTTTGCCGTCTCGGAGGTCATGAAGCGCGCGCTGGATCAAGATACCCATCAGCCGCTCAAGAAGGTGAAGGTCAAGATCTTCGACCTGCCCATCCTGCGCAAGATCGGCCCGACGCTGACGCGCTCTTCCTTGATTGGCGTCATCATCGGCATTCTGCCGGGCATCGGTGCCAGCACCGCCGCCATGGTCAGCTATAGCGAGACGGTGCGCTGGTCCAAACATCCTGAAAAGTTTGGCAAAGGGGCACCCGAGGGCATTGCGGCGCCTGAGTCGGCCAACAATGCCGCCGCCATGGGCGCCTTGGTGCCGCTGTTTGCTCTGGGCATTCCCGGCAGTGGCACGACGGCCGTGATTCTGGGGGCGTTCATCATGCACGGCCTGCAGCCAGGGCCCATGTTCATGATGACGCACAGCAGTCTGATCTATGCCGTGTTTGCGGGCCTGTTCATCGTCAACTTCATGATCCTGCTGTTCTCCAAGCCCTTCATCACCCTGTTTACCAAGCTGCTGAACGTTCCGTATTCCGCTCTTGGGCCCATCATCATCATGTGCTGCATCGTGGGCACCTACTCGGTGCGCAACTCGATGTTCGATGTGTGGCTGATGCTTGGCTTCGGTGTGCTGGGGTTCCTGCTGGAGAAACTCAAATTCCCGCTGGTCTCCATCATTCTTGGCTTGGTACTGGGGCCCATCGCCGAGAGCGAGCTTCGCCGTGCGCTCTCCATGTCGCAGGGGGATCTGTCGATTTTCTTCACGCGACCCATCAGCGCTTCGTTACTGGCCGTGGCAGCGCTGCTGCTGACCATCACCATTGTCATGCCGCTCATCAAGCGCGCGCGCCTGAATAAAGCGACTTCTTAACCTCTGACCACGGAAGCGACCCATGACTCTTCTCCTTGGTGCCATCGCCGATGACTTCACCGGCGCCACCGATCTGGCCAATAACCTGGTGCGCGGCGGCATGCGCTGCCTGCAGGTGATCGGCGTGCCGCAAGAAGCGGTGGACCTTCGCGACATCGATGCCGTGGTGGTGGCGCTCAAGTCGCGCTCCTGCCCGGTGGAAGAGGCCGTGACCGACTCCCTGGCCGCCCTCGATTGGCTGCGCGCCCAGGGCGCCCGACAGCTGTTCTTCAAGTACTGCTCCACCTTCGACTCCACCGACGAGGGCAACATCGGCCCCGTGGCCGATGCCCTGCTGGAGGCATTGGGCGCAGCTCAAACCGTGATGGTGCCAGCCTTCCCGGTCAATGGCCGCACGGTATACCAGGGGCACCTGTTCGTCGGCGACCGTTTGCTCAACGACAGCGGCATGCAGCACCACCCGCTCACCCCCATGCAGGATGCCGATCTGGTCCGCGTGCTCTCCCGCCAAACGCCTCACGCCGTGGGGCTGGCCAGCCGCCAAGTGCTGGCGAACGGTGCCGAGGCCACCGGGGCGCATTTGTCGTCCCTGGCCGAACAGGGCGTACGCCATGTGATCTGTGACACCCTGGATGAGCAGGATTTGGACGTGCTGGCCGAAGCCACCGTCTCGATGGCGCTGGTCACTGGCGGTTCAGGCCTGGGCCAGGCGCTGCCCGCGCAGTACCGAGCCCAAGGCTGGCTGGAGACGATCACCGAACCGGGGCGTTTAGCGCCTGCGGCGGGCGGGGCGCTGGTACTGTCGGGTAGCTGCTCACGGGCCACCCTGGCGCAAGTGGCCGACTTCCTGGCCAAGCACCCGGACGGTGGCTTTGCACTGGACCCTTTATCGCTGAGCGAAGGCGACAAGCAGTGGGAGCAGGCGCTGGCCTTCGCCCTGGAGCGCTTGCCGTTGCAGGCCCCCACCCTGATCTACGCTTCGGCCGACCCGGACAAGGTGAAAGCGGCCCAGGCGGCGTTGGGCGTTGCCCAGGCCGGGCACCTGGTGGAAACCGCACTGAGCCACTTGGCGGTCACGCTGGTCAATGAAGGCGTGGGCCGCTTGCTGGTGGCGGGGGGCGAAACCTCCGGCGCGGTGGTTTCGGCGCTGGGCATTACCACGCTGCGCATCGGTGAGCAGATCGACCCCGGCGTACCTTGGACCCAGTCCCCGTGGCTAGGCCGTGAGGCGCCGCTGTCGCTGGCGCTGAAGTCCGGCAACTTTGGCGGCGTGGACTTCTTCACCCGGGCCTTCGAGGTGCTGGCATGAGCACGCCCCTTCGCCACCGGCATCAGAACGCCCTGCGCGAGCAGATCAGCACGCTCGGTAAATCCTTGTTCGACCGGGGCCTGACCATGGGCTCCAGCGGCAATATCAGCGTGCGGCTGGACGATGGCGGCTGGCTGATGACCCCCACCAACGCCTGCCTGGGGCGGCTAGATCCGGCCCGTATTTCGCACCTGGACCCGCAGGGCCAGCTGCTCAGCGGTGATGCGCCCACCAAGGAGCAGTTCCTGCACATGGCCATGTACGACGAGCGCCCGCAGTCTGGCGCCATCGTGCACCTGCACTCCACCCACTCGGTGGCGGTGTCGTGCCTGCCGGGGGTAGACCCCTGCGACTGTATTCCACCGCTCACCGCCTACTACGTGATGCGGGTGGGCAAGCTGCCGCTGGTGCCTTATCACATTCCTGGAGACCCTCAGCTGGGGGAGGCCGTGCGTGGGCTAGCGGGCAAGCACAGCGCGGTGCTGCTGGCCAACCACGGCCCGGTGGTGGCGGGGAATACCCTCGAAGCGGCGGTGTATGCCACCGAAGAGCTGGAAGAGACCGCCAAGCTGTACCTGCTGCTGCGAGGCGAGAACCCGCGCGGGTTGACGCCGGAGCAGGTCGCCGAGCTGGAAGCGCGTTTTCCCAGGGATTAGATCGGCACCTTATGAGTCGACACCACCTCCCGCAGCCCCATGAACGAACGAATCTGACGCACGCCGGGCAGGTAGAGCAACTGCTCGGCGTGTAGCCGGTTGAAGCTTTGGCTATCCCTGGTGCGCACCAGCATGAAGTAGTCGAACTCCCCGGTGACCACGTGGCACTCCATGCAGCCCGACACTTTTTGAGCCGCCGCCTCGAACGCCGCGAAAGATTCTGGCGTCGAGCGGTCCAGCACTACGCCAATCAACACCACCATGCCTGCCTGCAGGGGCTCCGGGTTCAGGTGGGCCACGATTCGGCTGATCACCCCGTCTCGCTTCAGTTTTTCGACACGCCGCAAACAGGCCGCAGGGCTGAGGTTCACCTGCTCGGCCAGCGCCACATTGGAAAGCGTCGCATCCTCCTGAAGCAGCTTGAGAATACGCTTGTCGATACGATCCAGCTCACCGCCCATGGCATGGGGCTCTGAGGCCCCTCCCGCTCGCTTGGCACACATTATTATTTACTAAAATAACGAATTTACGAATTAATCAAACCTACAAACGCAACTAGACAATCCATTGTTGTTTATAAAGCCCTCATTTCGCAACCCGCCAGGATAGGCAAGCGCCTACTATAAACCTCAGGGAGCACGCCAACGTTCCAACCACCGTTACCCCGCGATCCTTGTCTATCGCGTTGACTGCCAATGCAGGAGCTTGCCATGAACCTTGAACGCTACCCCCGTTATCCACTGACGTTCGGCCCCTCCCCGATCACACCTCTCAAACGGCTGAGCGCCCATCTGGGCGGCGAGGTCGAGCTGTATGCCAAGCGCGAGGACTGCAACAGCGGCCTGGCCTTCGGCGGCAACAAGACCCGCAAGCTGGAGTACCTCATTCCCGAAGCGCTGGAGCAAGGCTGCGATACGCTGGTGTCGATTGGCGGAATCCAGTCCAACCAGACGCGTCAGGTGGCTGCCGTCGCGGCGCACCTGGGCATGAAGTGCGTTCTCGTTCAGGAGAACTGGGTGAACTACTCCGATGCGGTGTATGACCGGGTCGGCAATATCGAGATGTCGCGCATCATGGGGGCCGACGTTCGCCTGGATGCTGCCGGTTTCGATATCGGCATTCGCCCTAGCTGGGAGCAGGCCATGGAGGATGTGCGCCAGCAGGGCGGCAAGCCGTTCCCCATTCCCGCGGGCTGTTCCGAACACCCCTACGGCGGTTTGGGCTTCGTCGGCTTTGCCGAAGAGGTGCGCCAGCAGGAAAAAGAGCTGGGCTTCACCTTCGACTATATCGTGGTGTGCTCGGTGACCGGCAGCACCCAGGCCGGGATGGTGGTGGGCTTTGCCGCCGATGGCCGCGCCCAGCGTGTGATCGGCATCGACGCCTCGGCCAAGCCCGAGCAAACTCGGGCGCAGATTCTGCGCATTGCCCGCCACACCGCCGAGCTGGTCGAACTGGAAGGCGGCATTGCCGATGACGACGTGATCCTGGACACCCGCTACGGCGGCCCCGAATACGGCCTGCCCAATGAAGGCACCCTAGAGGCCATTCGCCTCTGCGCCCGCCTGGAAGGCGTGCTCACCGACCCGGTGTACGAAGGCAAGTCCATGCACGGCATGATCGATAGGGTGCGCAACGGCGAGTTCCCGGCAGGCTCCAAGGTGCTGTATGCCCACCTGGGCGGCGTGCCCGCCCTCAATGCCTACAGCTTCCTGTTCCGCAACGGCTGACCAGGACGAGTGCGGTTGGGCCATGCCCACGCCCGAGCGGGCAACTGCTCGGGCTTTTTGGCGAGGGGTGGCCAATCCAACAAAAGCTATACAAATATGTCACATTTATTAGACTCATCTGGCATGCCTGCAAGCCAATGAGGTGACACCATGCCATCGCCACTCCCCCTTCGCCTGACCCTGGACGAACTGGCCCATCTTGCCGAACCGCGGCCCGAGGTCGAACTGCACGGGCTCGACATGGGCTGGTATATCGTCCGGCTCCATCGTGACCACTCCGTCAGCCTGCTCAGCACGGCCCAAGGCGACACTCAGCGCTTCAGCGGCACCCAGTGGGTCAGCCGCGCCCTGGCGCCCCTGGGCTTTACCCATGGCACGCTGACCTGGGCAGAGGCTGCCGATGAAATGATTGGCCACCCCACGCCCCCCGTCTCTGACCAACAGCGCCTTCAGCAGGGCGTCCGCGTGGCCTTTGCCACGCGGCATTGAGGCATCACCCGTCGCGGCCGTTGCGGCCATCGCGGTCAACCCTGCCCAAGGCGCAATCCCCTCGTGGCTTTCGACCTGACCTGCCGATAAGATGGTCAATGAGCCATCATGGGCTTCCAAGCAGTTGTTTCAAAAAGTTTTCCCAGAGGATGGGCTCTATGCGTGACGAAGAGAAGTACACCAATACCGAAGAACAACTGCTGTACCTGCAAAAGTTGTTGGATGACGAAGACACCCTAGCCCTGCACGAACTGTTCAATGAGCTCGACTTTCTGGCCATCGCGCGCACCCTCGAGTCGTTCCCTGCCAAAACCCGAGACCAGCTATGGGACTACATTCCCGAAACCATCATTGGTGAGGTGCTGGCGGAAGTCGACGAAGACATCCGCGCCGACTACATCGAAGACCTGACCGCCAGCGATGTCGAGCAGATCGTCAAAGGCCTGGACGCTCAGGAAGTCGCCGAGGTTCTCGATGTTGCGGACGAAGAGATCAAAACGTCCGTTTATGCCAGCCTGGACCAGGAGATTCGCGCCCAGGTCGAAAACCTCTACACCTATGAAGAGGACATGGTGGGCCGTTACATGGACCCGGAAACGGTCAATGTAAAACAAGGCGTCTCCCTGGAGGCCGTTCAGCGCTACATTCGTATACACCGGCTGCTGGATGTCGACTCTCAGCAGGTCATGGTGACCGACAAGGATAAACGCCTGCTCGGTACGCTGACGCTGATCGACCTGGTCAAGCAGTAGCAGGAGCGCTCCGTCGACGAATTCATGGATAGCGCGCCTTATACCTTGCATGACCAGATGAAGGTCAGCGACGCTGCCAGCCTGCTGCGCTCGAAAGAGCTTCACTTCGTGCCCGTGTGCAACAGCGAAGGGCAGTTGGTGGGCCAATTGAATGCCGCCGACATACTCGAAATCACCCAGGATGACGCAGACCTGACGCTGAAACACATGTCCGGCGTCAGCGATGAAGAAGAAGTGTTCACCCCCATCGTACGCAGCGCGAAAAGCCGGGGTATCTGGCTGGGCATCAATTTGCTGACGGCGTTTCTGGCGGCCTTCGTCATTGGCCAGTTCGAGGCGGTGCTGGACCAGATCGTGGCGCTCGCCATTCTCATGCCGGTCGTGGCCAGCATGGGTGGGATTGCCGGAAGCCAGACCCTGACCGTGGTCATACGCGGTTTGGCCTTGGGGCAAATTGCCGGTAACAACAAACGCTGGCTCTATAACAAGGAGCTTTGGGTCGGCATGAGCAACGGCCTGGTATGGGCCCTGGTGGTGGGCGGTATTTCCTACCTGTGGTTTGGCCAGACCCTGATCACGCTGGTCATTACCCTCGCCATCTTCATCAACATGAGCCTCGCCAACCTCTCGGGCGTACTGATCCCGCTGGTGCTGAAGCGCCTGCAGATCGACCCGGCGCTGTCTGGCGCGGTCATTCTGACGACGGTCACGGATGTGGTGGGCTTTCTATCATTCTTGGGGCTGGCGACGATGATTATCTTATAAGGATTGAGAAGGAAGCAGTTTCCCTTTCAGACAATCGCCACCCACTAGGGGTGGCGACTGCGTGTCTAGATCAACGAGGTTGTTTACTGGCTACGCGGTAAACGGCGGCGCTTCATCCATACCGTGGCTGCCACGAAGTAAACCAAAGTGGGCACTACGATCAGCACTTGGAAACTGTCTAAATGAGACGTGGCATCAACGCCTTGCCACCAAGACCAACCCGCCATGCCCAAAATGACGACCAAGCAAGCAACAGAGATAAAGTACCAGGGGTCGCGCCGACGTACCGCCAGGTGGGAAGCCGCTTTATCGCTTCCTGGCGCGCTCGGATTCGTCGGTCCGTAGGCCTCATGATAGAAGTCAATGCTGTCCTCGACCATGCCGGTTTGGAGTCGACAAAGCAGCGGATACGCGATGAAGCTCGTAATCCACACGGGAATAAACAGCGTAAACAGATGCAGCGACCCCTCGACGAGCAGCATCACACCCGCCAATACCCCGATGCCCCAGGCCATGAAGGCGGGACGGTTGTTGGCTAGGCCTTGGTGTTCACGCCAGAAGGGACGAATGTTCATACGCGGCAGCAAAAAGTGCTCAGCAGCAATGATGGCACCCACCGGGGCAATGAGCATAATGAAGTAGGACAGCACGTTCAGCCATTGAGTAAACACAAACGGGAAACACGCAATTAGCGTGGTGGCAACGCCAGTAATCGCCGTCACTCGAACGCGGGAGTGCTGGGGAAAAACCGCCTGAAAAGCAAGGCCTGCACGGTAAAGGCTTGGAATTGATGTCGTCCACCCCGCGATCACCACCGCAATGAGCCCCATTGCGCCAAGAATACGGAAGGCAACGCCACCGGGGTCCATTTGGGTCAACTGATCGCCTGCCAGCAGTGCGGCAGTGGCGCCCATCAAGCCCGCGCACACCCACGCCATGTAGTGACCAATGTACATGCCTGCTGCAGAAAAGTAGCCGTAGGAGGACTTACGCGCAAAGCGCAGAATCGACATGTCACTCATACCAAGATGCATGGGTAGATTCGCCCCCCAGGCCCAGGCCGCAATGACCCAAACCGAAATGCCCGGTGCTCCATCAGGCGTCGCACCTGTCCATACAAACGTGTCTACCACGCCGGACAGCGTGGTTAAGCCATCCAGCTCGCCCATGTGCATTAGCACCGGTATCGCTACCACGCCGCTGGCCAAGAACATCGTCGCCATCCAGGGTGAGCAGACGGTGGAGAAGTTCGCAATCAACTTGAACCCTTTCAGGGTCATCCACACGGTGATCGCACCTACGAACAGCACTAGCGCGACGAAGCTCAGGCTCTGCGGATACCAAGCGGTTTGGGGTGGGATAGAGGTCACTACTCGAAAGGCAGAGGCCGAGACCGTAATCATCGCCCCCGAGACCACCGCAAAGATTAAGCCGTTAAGCAAATTATAAATCGTCGAGAACCGCTTACCGGCCAGCCGTTCCAGATACCAGTAGATCGTCATTCTTGAGCGAACGGCCACCGGGCTACAAACCCATGCCCAGGACAGGACTGCCAGCAGGTTACCAATCAGCAACCCCCACAGCAGGTCGCTGGTGCTGACACCGAGCGCAACGAGTGAAGCGCCGATCACAAACTCGGTGCCTGCTACATGCTCACCGGCATAAGAGCCCAGAAAGTATTTACCGCTCAATTGGTGGCTAGTCGGGATACGCTGGCGTTCGAATTCACCTGACGGCGTTGAGGCAGCGGATTGGGCGCCCATTCGAGTATGGGACGCCAGCGCTGGAGAGTGGGTGCTCATGCGCATCTCCTATTGTTGTTGGGGCTATAAGCACTGAGAGTTTGAATATAATCAACAATCAGATCATGATTGGAATTTATATTCTATTATTCCCATTTTCAAACTTAACGTTCAATACTTTGGTCGACCTCTCACGTTATCAGTCCTGCGATTGCTACTCGCTCCCCTATTTGTAAAGAGCGTACAGCAGCATCTGCGATAGCTTGTGCTCGAAGCGCTGACGTCACGTTGGGGTAGCTGACGTCCTCACCTTCCAAACCACGCACAAAGGCATTTAACCCAATAGAGAACGATGTCTCGATGCGTGCGAGCCAGTCATCATCCAGCCCATCACGTCTTTCGTGTTTCCCACGATATACCGATAAGTGTCGAGAAGGCTGGCGACGCGACTCAGCCATGCCTTCTGAACCAAAAAGCTCTATTCGCTCGTCGTAACCGTAACCAGTACGCCGAGTACAATCGATTTGCGCCAGCGCACCAGAGGCCATACGTAACGTGATGATCGACGTGTCCACATCACCAAGCTGGCCGATCTTTGGATCCGACAACGCGCCACCAAAGACATGGATTTCCACCGGCTCATCATTGGTGAGCCAGCAAAGCAGATCAAAAAAGTGGATGGCTTGGTCGTGCATTTGTCCTCCCGACGTTTTTATGTACTCCATCGGTGGGGTGGCCTGTGATCGACAGGTCATCTGAACCAGCTCAACGCGACCGATCTCTCCCGCCATCATGGCCTCTTTTAGAGCAGCATGGCTTTCATCAAAGCGGCGGTTGAAACCGATCATAAAGGGGACTTTCGCCTCACGGACGGCCGCTACCGCTTGCTCGGCTCTCTGGGTACTCAAGTCAATCGGCTTTTCACAGTAAATCGCCTTACCCGCATTGGCAGCACGCTCAACATACTCGGCATGTGTAGCGGTTGAGGAAGCGATCAGCACGGCATCGACATCACTTGCAAATACCTCATCGATGGATGCCGGCCTCGTCTGATACTGCTTGGCCAGTGATACCGCTTTGTCGGCATCAATGTCAGCAATGACCTCTAATGAAACGCCAGGGTGACGAAACAAGTTCCGGGCGTGGAGGGAGCCAATGAAACCAGCTCCTATTAAGGCAAAACGTTGCATGTAACTCCCTCCTTTAAAGGGGTGTGGACAAAGGGATATCGACCCAGCGACCCTCTCGCTGATAGGACGTCTCGACAGCGCTGACAAAGCGCACACCAAGCAGCCCATCGCGACTGTTTGGAAGCGGCACTTCCGGGTGCTCCGCCTGTCCCGTGTGACGATAACGCGTAATGACATCGGCGATATCGCTATACAGATTGGCGAACGATTCGATAAATCCCTCAGGGTGGCCCAGTCCTACGCGCGTCAGCCGCGCCTGGGCATGGCTCTGACTCGCGTGCCCCTGCACAAGGGTTTCTCGTCGCCCGTCAGGATATTTCATGACCAGATAGTGTGGATCCATCTGGCACCACTCCAGCGAGGCCTTATCGCCAAACAAGCGGATGCGCAAGCCATGCTCATGGCCAGTTGCCGCCATGCTGACCCATACCGAGCCGCGAGCACCATTGGCTAAACGTACCTGCAGCTGGGCATCGTCAAACACACGCCTGCCAGGGACACACGTACTCAGTTCTGCGGAAACAGCGGTTATTTCCTGACCACTGACGAAGCGCAAGAGTTGGTGCGCATGAGTCCCCAAATCAGAGATGAGACTGGTGGTGCCGGATTGCGACGGGTCGAGCCGCCAAGCTGCCTGCTTGTTATTGGGATCATCCTCCTCTTTGGCGGCGGCCCAGCCAGAAGCATGCTCCACCATGGCAATTCGCAGGGCCCCGATCCCCCCCGTTCGCACCAGATGAGCAGCTTCACGAACCATGGCATAGGCGCTGTAGTTATGTGTCAAAGCGAACACCAGCCCCCGCGACTCGGCCAACGCATGCAATTGCTCTGCCTCCTGCAGATCTCCCGTCATGGGCTTGTCACAGATCACATGAATGCCAGCGTCCAGAAAAGCGAGAGATACCGGATAGTGACTATCATTGGGCGTGACGATGACAACGGCCTCGATACCGTCCTCTCGACGCCCCTCTTCCTGGGCCATTTGTGCGTAGTTTTCGTAGACCCGCGAGGCATCCACCCCCAGCTCGTCTGCCGCTTGCTGTGACTTCTCCCTTGATCGGGAGAAAGCCCCTGCCACCAGTTCATAGCGATTATCCAGCCGCATGCCCATCCGGTGTGCCTTCGCGATGCCAGCGCCAGGACCACCGCCCACCATGCCGACACGAATTTTTTGCGCCACCATGTCGTGCTCCTTCTATTAAGTCTCTTAAATACAAACCCACTGGCCGCTTTGTGAGGAATCGTCCATTGCCGTAATGATGCGCTGGTTATCGCGCCCAAAGGCAAAATTCGGATAACAGTCGTTCAGGTGAGCAATGCCTTGTATAAGGTCGTAAATTTCGATGACTTTGATATCGAAGAAACCAAGGCCACCGCCAGCAAAGTCAAAGCCGAAGAAAGCGCTGTATTGAGGCACCTGAGAACCAGCCAACAGGGTTTTAAAACCACGATCGCGTTTATCGTCATTAAAGCGATACACCTGAAGTTCGTTGAAACGCTCACCGTCCATGTAGAGCGTGCCCTCGGTACCTGACACTTCCCAGTACACGCCGAACACACGTCCTGCCGCGACGCGGGAGCTTTCAATGACGCCTGCGGCGCCAGAGGTGAACTTCACTAGCGCCTGCGTCTGGTCGTCGTTATCCACCCGACGCATCTGCGCATCCTTGTCTACCTTGCTGGCGTACCCGGCATCATTGGTGGGCACGGGGCGTTCGGTAATCTGTGTTTGCGTCTGGCAGTTGACCTGATCAACATCGCCCATCAGAAATTGGGCTACGCTGATGATGTGCGCGCCCAGATCGCCCAAGGCCCCCGTACCGGCCCCCTCTCGAGAGCAACGCCACGACCAAGGCAGCGCGGGATCGTTGAAAAAGCCCTGATCAAAGGTCCCGCGGAAACGAATCGGGCGCCCGATATCACCTGCATCGATCAGCTGCTTGGCCAGCAGTGCGGCAGGGGTTTTGATATTGTTGAAGGCCACCATGGTTTTCACACCAGCGCGCTCGGCAGCCTCATGCATCTCACGGGCCTGTTCGTCGTTCATCGCCAACGGCTTCTCGCAATACACGTGCTTACCTGCGGCAATCGCGGCCATTGCCATCTCATGATGCAGTGAGTTGGGCGATGTGATATCGATCACATCGACGCAGGGGTCGTCCACTAGCTGGCGCCAGTCCCCGTAGGCCTTCTCAAACCCTAAACGGCTGCGCGCCATCTCGGCTGCCTCGGCCCCCTGATCAGCGATAGCATAGAGGTGTGGCGAGAGCGGCAAATCCCGATACAACATCCGCGCCCGGTGATAGGCATCCGCATGTGCTTGCCCCATAAAACCGCTACCAATCAACCCAATATTGAGTGTTTTTGTCATGTGGGTATCTCCTGTCCATTACGAAACGCCAGACGGCGCTGTTAGCGTTCTTTGCACGTCAAGTACTTAACGATGCGCGAGTAGATTCGTCATGTGACGGTAGGCGATCTGGGCCATCTGCTTAGGCGGCGCTTTGCTTGGGTCCTGCTCCGCTTCGACGATCATCCAGCCCTGGTAATCTGCGCTCATGGCAAAATCGATCAACGGTGAAAAGTCCAGGTAGCCATCGCCAGGCACGGTGAACATGCCGTTGCGCACGCCTTGATTGAAGCTGAGATCGTTCTGACGAACATTTGCCATGACGTCGCGACGAATATCTTTAAAGTGCAGATGATTGATACGCTTGCCATGCCGCGAAAGAAGGCCTCTCAAGTCTCCGCCACCGGCAACGACGTGACCGGCATCGAATAAAAGGCCGACGGATTCCCCCGTGTGAGCCATCAGGGCGTCTATTTCGGCTTCGGTTTCAACCACCATCATAAGATGGGCATGATAGGCCAGCGCGATCCCGTGACGAGCCTTGAGCGTTTCGGCAAAGCGCGTCATGCGTTCGCCATAGCGCTGCCAGTCGGCTTGCGCTATCGCGGGTGATTGTGACAACGAGGCATCCAGCGGCGCGCTCCCAGGCATCAGGCCGCACTCGCCGTACACCATGACGCTGGCACCGCATGCCGCCAGAAGGTCGGCATGCGGTGCCACCTCCTCAAGTTCGGTGTCCACATCTCTCTCTGCCAAAAACCCGGAGTACCAGCCGCTGGCCAACAATAGGTTAAAATCGGCGAGTAATGGCTTGAGCACAGCCGCATTGCGAGGAAAGTGTCGTCCCATTTCTACGCCCTGATAACCGCACTCTGCCGCTTCCCTCAAGAAGGTTTCCACGGGGGTGTGGTCACCAAACTCGGTAATGACGTCGTTGGTCCAGCTCAGCGGATTAATACCCAGCATTAACTGGTGGGGCGTTAGTAGATCGGCGAGTGTGGGCTGCATATCGACCTCTGACCGTTGATTTTTGATAGATAATGATAGATTATTGATAAAAACATCATTGAAGGCGATAATCCATGACCAGGAAGCCCTCGTCGACCCCTACTATGGTCGATATTGCTAAAACAGCAGGCGTCGGTGTTGCAACCGTTGATCGCGTTTTCAGCGGCCGCGCAAAGGTGCGAAAGGACACTTACGAAAGGGTTGTAAAAGCAGCTAAATCATTAGGTTACGAATCAAAGAAAACAGAGGAACACGCATTATTTCAGTCAATGAATCGCCCAGCGAGACGACTTGGCTTTCTCCTTCAGAAGCGTCGTTCCCCGGTGTATCGCCTGATTGCAGACTCTTTGATCGAAGCATCAAAAAACTATCAAGAATGCATCATCACACCGGTAATCGAGTATTGCGACACGCTGGACCCGCTACAGGTCTCTGAGGCGCTGTCACGTCTTGGCGAACAAGTGGATGCGATTGGCGTGGTGGCGACCGATCATCCCGAGGTATCGCAAGCCATTGCGCGGCTTCGCCAGCGCGACATTCCCGTCTTTGCACTCTTGTCGGAACTACCGGCAGGCGGGCACAGTGCCGGGTTTATTGGTCAGGATGCTCGAAAAATGGGGCGCACTGCCGGATGGGCCATGAGCCAGATGACCCAACCGGGCCCGGTGGGCATTATCACCGGCAGTCATCGCTACGTTTGCCAGGAACTCTACGAGATAGGGTTTCGCGGCTATTTTCGCGAGAAGGCACCGCAGTTTAGCGTCATCGAGCCGATATTTAGCCAAGAGGAAGCCACGCTGGCTGCCCAAGCGACTCAGGCGCTGCTAGAAGCCGAACCACATCTAACAGGGCTTTATGTCGCGGGAGGTGGCATTGAGGGCGTGGTGGCAACACTGCGTGCCAGCGGACGAAGCGACCTCTTCGTCTTAGGGCATGATTTGACCGCGACGACACGTGGAGCGCTGATAGACGGCACCCTAAATATGCTGCTCTCTCTGCCCCGTCGGGAGCTGGCAGAGCGCACCGTGGACGCCATGATGGACTGGTTTACATCGAAGAATAGACTGGAAGGGACGCGGCAATTCATCTTGCCGATCGATATTTACACACCGGAAAGCCTATAGGCGCCCTTAGTGGCACCTCGACATGTCAGTATGCCTTAGCTCCCTTGTGATGGCCCCAGCGTTTTACACGTTGGGGCCATGTGCAGGGTTTAGAGAGTCGGCATGGTAAAGTGATTAGTCTCTTCACGGATGCCGCTCGGCCAGCGCTGAGTAATGGTCTTCATGCGCGTATTGAAACGCACTCCATCCGGGCCATGCATATGCAAGGGACCGAACAGCGAACGCTTCCAGCCGCCAAAGCTGTGGAACGCCATCGGCACCGGGATCGGTACGTTGACGCCAACCATGCCGACCTGGATTTGCTCGCAGTACTGGCGCGCCGCGTCGCCGTCCCGGGTGAAGATCGCCGTACCGTTGCCGTACTCGTGGGCGTTGATCATCGCGACCGCCTCGTCGAAACTTGCGACGCGACTAATGGCCAGCACTGGACCAAAAATCTCTTCAGAGTGGATGCGCATGCCGGGCGTCACATGATCAAACAGCGTGCCGCCAACGAAGTAACCGTCTCCCGCGCCGTCGATACGTGTCTCACGACCATCGACCACCAGCTCGGCACCCTCATCTACACCGGTTTGAATGTACCCTTTGACTTTCTCCAGGTGCTCCCGCGTAATCAATGGCCCCATATCGTTGTCCGGGCCGTCGACCAGGCCAGGCCCGACGCGCAGGTTGGCAAGCTCTGCCTCGAGTTTCTCACGCAAGCGATTGGCGGTCTCTTCACCGACCGGGACGGCGACGGAGATTGCCATGCACCGCTCACCCGCCGATCCGTAGGCCGCCCCCATCAGCGCGCCCACCGCCTGGTCGAGATCGGCATCGGGCATAATCACCATGTGGTTCTTGGCGCCCCCTAGGGCTTGCACTCGCTTGCCGTGGGCAGATGCCGTGGCGTAGATGTACTCAGCAATCGGCGTCGAGCCAACGAAGCTCACCGCCTGCACCCGCTCATCAGTGAGCAGAACGTCGACCGACTCTTTATCGCCGTTCACTACGTTGAATACGCCGTCCGGCAGACCGGCTTGCTTGAGAAGCTCCGCCAGACGCATCGGCGTGGAAGGGTCTTTCTCCGAGGGCTTCATGACGAAGGTGTTGCCACAGGCCAGTGCAATCGGGAACATCCACATCGGCACCATCGCCGGGAAGTTGAAGGGTGAGATACCCGCGCACACGCCGAGCGGCTGCATCATCGAGTAGCTGTCCACTCCAGTACCCACGTTCATGGAGTGCTCGCCCTTTTGCAGATGCGGAATGCCACAGGCGAACTCGACGACCTCGAGTCCACGCGTGACCTCTCCTTTGGCGTCCGAGAACACCTTGCCGTGTTCGCTCGAGATCAGGCGCGCTAGCTCGTCGGTATGCTCTTCTACCAGCGATTTGAACTTAAACAAAATACGTGAGCGCTTGAGGGGCGACACTTTGGCCCAAGCGGCAAACGCCTCATGGGCAACACGCACCGCTTCGGCGGTTTCTGCAGCGGTCGAGAGGGACACGTCCAGCGCCTTCTCCCCTGTGGCGGGGTTATAAACGGGGGCTGTACGACCGCTCTGGCTGGTCACGATGTGGCCGTTAATGAAGTTACCTAGCGTACTCATGATGCAGTCCTCTTGGTGGTCGGGTTACGCGTCTACGGTCAAACGAGCGTCGGCACAAAAACGACGCAAATTGTCATGGCCTAAACAGGCGTAAGTAAGCGGATGGGCTACGGAAGGATCTTGCTCTGCTTCCACCACCATCCACCCGGAGTAACCGCTTTCGCGAAGCCCTTCAAATAGGGTGGTGTAATCGATATAGCCATCTCCCGGCACGGTGAACATGCCATTCAATACACCGTCGAGGAAACTAAGATCCCGGTTCCGAACATCAGCCAGCACTTCCTTGCGAATATCCTTGCAATGCACATGGACGATTCGGTCTGCATATTGCCTCTGTAAGGCCACCGGATCGCCGCCTGCGGCCACCAAGTGACCGGTATCGAGAAGTAGCCCCACCGACGGTGCGGCCTCGGACATCAGCCGGTCGATCTCGCTGGGTGTTTCCACCACGGTGCCCAGATGGTAGTGATAAGCCATCTGCACGCCCTGCTCTAGGCAGTAATCAGCCACTTGATTAAGCCGGGGAATGAAGGTTTTCCAGCCCTCCTCACTCATACGAGGCGAATGCGAAAGAGGTGTCTCACGCTGGCCGTGAACACAGTGGGTCACCTCACAAAACACCATCACAGTCGCACCCAGGGACTTGAGCAAATGCAGGTGAGGTTTGAGCGCTTCAATTTCCTCCTCGGCACTGCGGGTAAGCAGCTCACTGCTGTACCACCCAGAGACCAGGGAAAGCCCCTGTTTGTCTAAAATCGGCCCCAGCACGTCCGGTTCACGGGGAAACTTATGACCTAGCTCAAAACCAGAAAAGCCTGCTTTTTTACCTTCTGAAAGACAGGTCTCCAGCGGCGTATCGCCTCCCAAGGCGGGCATGTCGTCATTGGTCCAGGTGAGCGGGTTAATTCCGAGTCTTACGCTCATGGCGGTCTCCGGTACTGTTATTATGTCGATGACATCAAGAGGAAAGTGGATCGTTTACAGGTTCTGGAATTGACGCGCTTTATAGGTTTCGTAGCGTTCTCGAGCCGTGCGCACTTCAGCGCGATCGGACACCTCGGGCACCGCGACGTCCCACCAAGAGCCTCCATCTTGTGTATCCGCCAAGGCATCGGTATCAATGGCGATCACATAACTCGTGTCAGAGGCCTTGGCACGTTCTAACGCGGCTTCCAGCGCTTGAATGTTTTCTACCTGCTCACTGCGGGCCCCGAGAGCCGCTGCATGGGCAGCAAAATCGGTTTTCGGTGCACCCGCCTCGACGGTAAGACAATCTTCCAGCATGTTGTTGAAGCCGGGTCCACCGCAGAATTGTTGCAGTCGATGAATACAGCCGTAGCCACGGTTATCCAGCACCACTGCGATAATCTTGTGACCAAGCATCACGGACGTCGCGATTTCCGAATTCAGCATCAGATAAGAGCCATCGCCTACCATGACGAAGACGTCTGAATCGGGCTTCGCCATCTTGACGCCCAAGCCACCGGCCAACTCATACCCCATGCACGAATAGCCGT
Source organism: Vreelandella stevensii S18214 (assembly GCF_000275725.1). Lineage (GTDB taxonomy): Bacteria > Pseudomonadota > Gammaproteobacteria > Pseudomonadales > Halomonadaceae > Vreelandella > Vreelandella stevensii. The sequence goes on from NZ_AJTS01000040.1 coordinate 38,008, forward strand.
ACTCCATGTGATAGCCGCGATCAAACCGGGTACGCCAGAGTTTTTGCAGCTCGCCCGGCAGGCCACCGGCAGCACAAACCACGATATCCTGCTCACCGGCTGCCCGGTTAACCGCGCCAACGACTTCCGCATCGCAGGGTAACTTCGTGCCACGATCAGCGGTCACTCTATTGACCGTGTCATTCCAGTCGGCGCGTAGCTCCGCGGCTTGCTCAACCCAGCTGTCAGCAGGCTTCCAGCCGTCTAAACCATCGACTAATGCTGATAACGTGAGCTTGGCATCACCTACCAGCGACTGGCCTTTGTGCTTCACCGCGTCGAATGAAGCCACGTTAATGCTCAATAGTTTGGCGTGGGGGTTGATCATGGCTCGAGAGCCCGAGGCAAAGTCGCCGAGCCGAGTGCCTACGGCAATGATGAGATCGGCTTCTGCGGCGAGCGCGTTGGCTGCCGCGCCGCCGGTCACACCGATACTGCCCACGTTTTGGGCGTGGTCCCAGGGCAAGGCGCCTTTACCCGCCTGGGTTTCACCCACGGGGAGCTGGTAACGTGAGACCAGCGTGTCCAATTCCGGCAGCGCGCCTGAGTAATGGGCACCACCACCCGCGATGACCAGCGGCTTTTTGGCCTGACGAATGAGTTGCAGCGCATCGTCCAACTCTCGACGGTCCGCAGATTGACGACGCATTCGGTGTACTTTCTCGTCGAAAAAGTGCTCTGGATAATCAAAGGCAAAGGTTTGGATATCCTGCGGTAAGGCGAGTGTCACCGGGCCACACTCGACCGGGTCCGTGAGCACCCGCACCGCCTGAGGCAGCGACGTCAGCAACTGTTCAGGACGCGTAATACGATCAAAGAAGCGGCTGACCGGCTTGAAGCAATCATTGGACGTCAGCGTATGATCGTGGAAGTTCTCCACCTGCTGAAGTACGGGGTCGGGCATGCGCGTGGCGAAAGTATCTCCCGGCAGAAATAGGACGGGCAGCCGATTAACATGGGCCACTGCTGCAGCGGTGACCATATTCGTCGCCCCAGGGCCTGCAGAGGCGGTGCATGCCATGACCTGCCGACGATTGAGGGTTTTGGCATAAGCGATGGCCGCATGCGCCATGCCTTGCTCGTTGTGGGCCCGGTAAGTGGGCAGTGTCTCACGCGCTTGGTACAGCGCTTCGCCCAATCCCGCTACGTTACCGTGACCAAAAATGGCCCAAACGCCCGGAAACAGTGGCTTGATATCGCCATTGACCTCTACTTTTTGGGCCATCATGTAGCGTACAACAGCCTGCGCCATGGTGAGTCGAATAGTATTCATAGCCCTATCACTCTTGTCATCATTAGGAATACGTTAGGCTGCTTGCTGGCGCATCTGCCAAGCATTCACCAGTGCCATGTAGTTATCTAACACCGCTTGGACAAACTGTTCGTCATCGTAATCGCCACGCAGCCAGCGTCGGCTAGGTTCACCAAAAATGGAGCGACCTACGGCAAAGCCTTTGCACACGTCGACTCCTTTGCTGTCCATCAAGCCTTGTTTCAGCTCTTCCAAAGGGGCGTCCAAGCCCAGCATGACAACGCCACGACAGTGGGGCGCACGCGCTTTCAACAAAGCGCTGATGTGTTGCCAAGAGAGGGGCGTTTGCGGGGGAAGCTTCCACCAGTCGGGCTGCACGCCCAGGTTGTAAAAACGCTGCATGACATTGATGAAGATATCGTCATCAGCCTCTACATCACGGGGGGGAATGATTTCAAGCAGCAGCTCGTTACCGGCGTCCGCACAGGCGCGATAAAGCTCTATAACCTGCCGCTCTTGCGCTTGGCGTAACGCGACTTGATCCTCAGGGTGGTAAAACACCAGGCATTTAACGATGTGCTCTTTCGGCCAATGCTGTAAACGTGAACCAATGCTGCGTCCGCCTTCCAACTCGATCGGGCGTGAGCTTGGCAGCTCTACCGGGCGTGCAATCCACCAATTGCGTCCCGTGACATCGTTAAGCGCATCCTGCCCATAAGTATCATCGATCAATACCCCTACTTGGCTGTTGCCTAGCCGCTCACTACCCTGCTCAGCAGCCTTGACGAGCAGCTGTTTTAGGTAGGGGATTCGTGCAACGTCGGCCCCTTCCTCGCGGGCCATATCAAATAGCTGTTTGCGATGATCAAAAGCCAAGATGCATAAGTCATCCCACTGCTGCGGATGACGCTGCGTGGTGACGCGATGTAAATAGTTCAGCCGTGTGTCGAGGTCTGGACGGGGAATGCTCTCGGCGCGCGACAAATAGTCGTCCAGCTCTTCGGCGCTGGGTATGGCAGGCGCGCAGCCGTGGCGCGATACGACCAAGGCACCACAGGCATTGGCATAAGCACAGCTTTGCGTGTGGGACGCTTGATTCAACCAGCCGCGCAGAAAGCCGCTGATAAATGCATCGCCTGCGCCCAACACGTTGAGTACATCCACCTTGACGCCCGTATGCACAACAAACTCCGCCTCGGTGTCAGGGATCTCGCCATCTAGCACGGTGCATCCTTGGGCACCGAGTTTCAGCACAATGGTCGCGTCGGTCAGCTCACGGATTTTTTTCAGCGCAGTTATGGTATCCGTGCTTCCACCTGCGATATGCACCTCTTCTTCTGTCCCCACGACCAAGTCGAGATCAGGCAAGATAGTTTGCAGGTGACGGCTGACGCCCTCGTCGGAAATGAACCGGGTTTCGCCATCTCCAAGGGTGGTCAATCCCCACAGCACAGGACGATAATCAATATCCAAGACCACCTTGGTGCCCGCAGCCTTTGCATACTCAATCGCAGTTTTGCTGGTACGGTAGGTTTGCTCGGTGGAGAAGTGCGTTCCTGTGATGAGCAACGCTTTACTGGATGCGATGAACTCAGGATCGAAATCACCGCTATCGACGGCCATGTCCGCGCACTCATGGCGATAAAAAATCAGCGGAAAAGTCTCACGATCTTTGATGCCAAGAATAACCAAGCCCGTCAGTCGCTCTTTATCGGTGACGACATGGCTGACATCGACGCCTGCCCGTGACAACTCCTCGCGGACAAAGCGGCCCATGTGCTCGTCACCAACCCGCGTCAACATGGCCGATTTCAATCCTAGTCGCGCCGTTCCGTAAGCGATATTCCCTGATGACCCCCCCAGGTATTTGGCGAAACTGCTCATGTCCTCCAAGCGGCTACCCACTTGGTTGCCGTAGAGGTCAACAGCCGCTCGACCGAGGCAAATTAGGTCCAGTGTCTTGGTCTTGTTCATGACATCTCGTCCTGCGCATTATCCGTTCTCATACCTGCAGTGCCTGATACTTGAGTTACTTGAATGCAGGTGGCTAAGAGTGGGCGTTGTTATTGGATGATACTCAACTCAATATAGAATTTTTATTCCAAAAATTCAACAAATGAAAACAAGCATTCCATATGCTTTGGTCGTAATCAATACGCTTACCACTGGGTGGTAAAGGCGGGGGTGCGAACACACTTAAGAGAAAAAACGGCCCCGCCATTCAACGCGGAGCCGAGGTACCGCATGCCGGTAGTTAAGCGTAAAAGGCAGGGCGTTCGGGCATATCGACTGCTTCGATGGCGCCGGTTTCTTGGGCTTTAACACAGACATCACCCACGACGGCCGCTGCATAGCCATCCCAAGAAGAAGGGCCACTCAGTTCGCCAACAGCAGCACCATCAATGAAGGCCTGCAGTTCGACATCAAAGGCGTCGCCGAAACGTTTTTTCCAATCCATGAGAATTTCATTGGAGAGCTGCCCAGCTTGACGGAACTGCAAGGCTTGCGGCTCGGGTAAGCGGGCAACGCCCTCTTCGCCGACCACATCACACTGGATGTCATAGCCGTATTTGCAGTTGACAAAAACTTCGACGTCAATACGCACCCCTTTCACCGTCTCCAGCAGGACAATCTGAGGGTCGGCTACCTGACTATGGGCGTGGCGTGTCTTACGTGGGAACACCACCTGAGCACTTTTATAGTCGTCGTCCAGCAACCAGCGGAATGTATCCAGCTCATGAATCAGCGTGTCATGAATCGCCATCGGAGTGATGTACCGCTCAGGCACTTCCGGATTACGGTGAGCAGCGTGAACCATCAGCGGCTCGCCCAGTCGATTGTTATCGATAGCATCTTTCATCAGGCGATAGCCACTGTCGTACCGACGCATGAAGCCAACCTGAACAAGACGTTTACCTGCCTGCATCTCCGCATCGATGATATGGCGGCATCCTTCCGCCGTGGTGGCCAATGGCTTCTCACAAAAAACGGGCTTACCCGCCTTGATGGCGGCTAATACGTACTCTTCGTGGGTAGGTCCCCAAGAGGTCACCATCACGGCATCCACTTCCTGAGCTACGATCAGCGACTGACCGTCTTCATAGACCTTGGCATCAACGCCCAGACGCTCGACCACGGCTTTGGCCTGCTCGAGATTGACGTCCGTCACGGCGACAATGCGGGCGCCAGTCAGCTGCTGGGTAATACGACGGGCGTGCTCTTCACCGATCATCCCGGTGCCAATGATTCCGATATTTACAGACATGATTATTTTCCTTTTTATTTCCAGTACTTGTCTACGTAACGCTGAATCTCGCTACGCATGAACCGGTTGGAGGCTTCCGCTCGCTCTTCCCAACCGAAGACGCAACTGGAGAGCACGCCGTCGAACCCAATGTCATGCAGCGTCTTAAAGAAGACATCCCAATCAATTTCTCCCTCCCCCATATCCAGGTGCTGGTGAACGCGCGCCGTAGAGCCCGGGGGATTCACGATATAGCGCAATTCGGAAGAGGCCTTATGATTGAACGTGTCAGCAACCCTGGCATGGACCAACTCACCTTGAGTCGAGCGCAGGGTGGTTTCCAAATCATTGCCATAGAAGAAACAGTGCGGGGCAATATAAGAGCTTTTGATAGCCGGAGAATTAATGGTCTTGATGATCTCAACCGCCGGCTCCATGGTCTCGATCCAGTCCTCGGGGTGTGGCTCAATACTCAGCGTTAGCCCTTCGCGCTCCAGGATGGGCACCAATACATCCATGGAGCGCCAAAATGCGTTCTCACACGCTTCAGGCGTATGAAGACCCGAGCGGTCTGCCTGCGAGCGTTCCACAGAGCCACCGCGACCAAACTCAGAGATCAACAGCGGGTTATCCAGCTCTACCGCTACCTCGATAATCCGCTTCCAGTTATCCATGGCCATTTCCCACTCGTCGCGGTAGGGACTGGACCAGCGGTACATGGGCTGCATGGTGGCTAGGCCAACGTCATGCTCTTTCATAGCCTTCTTAAACGCCTTGATGGCCTCTGGATAAGCGCGAGGACGCGTCCACCACACCATAAAGTCGGGACGTGGCGATAGCTCGATATAGTCGTATCCAAGCTCTTTCGTTAGGCGGCAGATTTCGGGTAAAGAAAGATGCCGATGCATATGCGGGTCAAGGGCGATTTTCATCGAACTCTCCTCTCATCTTTATCGTTTGACGAGCTGGCAAGTAGACACTCACGAATCAGTTAATGAATTTTTGGATAAAATCCATGCTGTCTCGTAGTGATTTCACCGGGTCTTGAGCGGCGTGCACCGACTCAGCAAAAGGCTCGAAAGAGACATAGCCAGCGTAACCATCACTCAGTAGCTGCTTTAGCTGGCCGAGGTTATCAAGCCGATCACGCTCACCGACCAGAACGCGGTGCCCATCCAACATCTCAGAAAACGTGACGCCTCGGTCTTCCAGGCCCGAAATATGGACCAGGCCCGTTTGATCGGCAAAAAACTCCACTTCCCCTGCCCCCTGATGATGAAAGGTATCGTGTACTAGCGAGAAGCGAGAGGAGAGGCCAAGCGAGCGGATCACGTCTACGGCCTCAGCTTTATAGCGCAATGAGGAAATCGGAAAGCCCAGCGGCTCAACAAAGCCCTGAAGGTTATACTGACCCAAAATGCTTTCCAAGGCCGTAAGGGCGTGTTCGAGATTCACTCGTCGTTCACTGGCGCTGTATTGCGTATTGGCATCCACCAATGGGCAAAGCACCAACCCTTTCCCTCCTGCGGCGTGCACCCACTGCGCTAAGGTTTCTGCTTGCGCCTTGCGCTCTTCATTCCAACTATTGAAAGGGTAAAGCGCGTTCAGGCTCAACACCTCAATCCCTAGCGCCGCTGCTCGCTCACCGGCACGCTGTGCGGACGCCACATCGTTGATGCTGTTCTCGCCGACATCGTTACGTAACTCTACGGCACCAATGCCCATTTCAGAGGCAGTTTCGATTAACTGCTGCGGTGACCAACGGGGGTTTACCATATGATTTAGCGCTAATTTTATATTGTGCTGCGCCATGGTGGTCTCCAGATAGTGAGTGTATCGCTGTGAAGTAAGGATAAGCCGACGCCCAACACGTTAGACGAACGTAGAGGCAGCGCTAACCAACGCTGAAAACAGAATAGAACATACATTCCAGTCGTTCAATACACAGAATATTCAATTCAAAAAAAATTGTTTAGCAAATCGATAATGTTCAATTAAATCAATATCTTAAAAATAAAAATACATCTAAAATCGGCTCAATGTTCGACCAAAGCAGCAGCTATTTCACGTTCTAGCAAAGCAGCATGGCGTCTACATATAGAATTTATATTCCCATTTCACTACGCTATGAATAGATTCCAACGATGACAACATTCACTGCGACCGGCAGGGCAACCTCATGACCCAAGTACCGCAAAGCTTTGCGACCCTCGAAGCGCGTATCACCGCTGACTACCCCACTTTGAGTCGCCGCTTGAAGCAAACAGCGCAGTTTCTTTTAGACAACCCTCAGGAGGTTGCTTTTGCCACCGTCGCTCAGCTAGCACAAAAGGCCGGTGTCACGCCTTCAACGCTGATCCGATTCTCTAATAGCTTCGGGTTTTCTGGCTTCTCAGAGATGCAGCAGCTCTTTCGGGCGCGACTATTTGACGAATTACCTAATTACAATGAGCGCATACGCGCCGTTCGTACCGCAACGGGAGAAACCCCCAATAGCACTCAGTTGCTCTGGGAGTTCGCGGATGCTAACCAAGAGGCATTGAACCAACTACCGAGCCGCATTAACGAGCAACATTTAGAAAGTGCTTTAGATATTTTCGAAAAAGCTAGAGCCGTCCATGTCATGGGTGCTCGCCGTAGCTTTGTGGTGGCCAGCTACATGACCCCGCCTTATTCACGAGGGCGCTGATTGAGCGGTCTGAAGGTACTGGCTGTTGGCATTGCTCATCAGGATTCGCCTTTTCAGCGCGAGTGGCTGTTGAGTAATGCCTGAACGCAGCCCTTTTCCTACTTACTTATAGCTCTTTGGAATCAATGGTGGCCGTCCAAGCAGCCGTGATCGCCGACCGCCGCTCCGGTCGCTCGCTTTCTGATGCTGTGGTGGTCTCGCAGGAGCGTCAGCTCAGTGCGGTCAGCTTCGGTAGCCCCTTCAGCAGCGTCGGCCACCACTTGTCGGCGGCGGCACCCAGATGAACGGTGATTCGCCGAGCGTGCAGCCTCAGCGTGGCGGCGACCTTGAGCACCTGCTCGCGCATCCGACTCAGACTCCAGCCTTGTCGGGTTTGCCGCTCCAGGAGGCAGCGCAGGCCATGCAGGACCTGGTAGGCGTAGAGGCTGAGCAGCAGGCTCACCTCGTTGCGCGCCATCACGTTCTGAACGGTGGAGGCGCCGCGATCGGTCGACGAGAGGTGCACGTCGAGCGCCGACTTCACTTCGCCCATGTGCGCCTCGGCGCTGCCGCGCTTGCGATAGAGTGCCAGGACCTTCTCTGGCGGCCAGTCGAACTTGCTGAGGTTGGTGACCAGGAAGAAGGCATGCAGCAGCAGGTCATCGGGGCGTTCCTGCACCACCAGCACTACGCGCCGCGGTGCCGACCAGGAGCCGGCTTGGTACTCCAGATCGTGGCACCACTCGCGAGGCTGCTCGGGTGGCCGGCCGGGTGGCCGCTTCAGGAGCGGTGCTGCCAGCTTCTGTAGACCGGTGTGACTGCGCAACCGGCCCAGGTATTCGATCTCCCGATCCTCCAGGGCCTCCAGCGTCGCGTTATCGGTAAAACCGGCGTCGATGCGCACACGAACCTGTGCCCCGGTGCTCTCGTTGAGTCGTCGTACCAGATGCGGGATCCAGGTGTCGGCGTTCTCTGCCGGGCCGGCGTTGCCCTCGCGCAGCAGGCCGCCCACCATGTCGCCGGTCTCCGCCAACGATGCGACCAGCGGCGAGTAGATGCGGGCCCCGTAAAGGCCATGATAGGCCGACCCGCCCTGATGGCCATGCACCTCGATCGGCAGGCCATCGATGTCCAGCGTCAGCTGTTTGGGGCGCTCGCCGTTCTTCAGCGAGGTCAGGCGCCAGACCACCAGTCGCAGCAGGCCTTCGTGCACGGCATCGATGTTGTCGTCTCGGCCGAGGCAGGTCAGCAGCCGCGACAGCGTGGCTTGAGACGGCCTGTCCTGCGCCAATGGCGTCGTCCCGCGTGCATCGCTGCAGGCCAACTGCCAAAGCGGGTCACGGCGCAGCGTGTCGGTATCGCTGAGATCGATCCAGCCCATCGCACGCTGCAGCACCAGGGTACGCAACTGGCTGGCCAGCGAATGAAGGATGCGCAGCGGGTGGCGTCGATCGACCAGATTGTCTTCCAGCGCCTCAATCACGCCGCTGTTGTCGAGGGCCTCACGCAACAGCAGAGCGCCGCTGTCGCTGGTGGTGCGCTGGCCGCTCAGCTCAACACGGACAGAGCCGTTGCATGAGGGCGTCCAGGTGGATAGGCTTTCACCCATGGCGAGTGGTCCTCTTGAATCGTGTTCTGGCAGGAATATCCTGATTCTACAAGAGAAAACCACTCGCCATCTTCGTTTTCAGGTCGGCCTCATGAATAAGCCGGGATGACGTATGCACTTCACCATATTGAAAAACCGGCTTTTCTTGTTAACGGCCTAGGCGGAATGTATGGCGAGCAAGTGCAGTCGATCGATCACAACGATGCTCTGCTGATTATAAGCTTTGCCCCCTATGCTCAGGAGTCACGAAGTGTGGCGGAAGCGGCACACGAGCGCGACATTCCTGTCGTGGTCATTACCGACTCCAACCTCAGTCCATTAGTACCTTTGGCCAACGTCGCCTTGCTGGTCCACGAAGCGGAAGTCAAGAGCTTTCGTGGCCTCACCGCCTCTCTATGCCTGTCTCAAACGCTAGCCATCGCGCTTGGCATGCGCCAAGACAAAGCGCTTGAACAGCAGCCTAAAAGCGATAGTCCCAAACGCGCCTAGCCGTGCTTGCATTGACCTACGTTACGACGCCCGGCGATTGGCCGGGCATTTTTTTGTAAGAGCGACGTCTCACCCACACGCAAAGAGAACAAAAATTCCATTTATACCAAAGTATAGAACAATAATTTTGCATTTATTCAAAATGGAATCTAAATTCCATTCATGGGTTTTGACTAACCTCATTCCCGCTACAACCAAGCTCGCAACGGCTTCAACCATCACAACAATAACTCTCTGGAGATAGCTCAATGAAACGCTTACTGCTCGGTGCTGCTCTTTTTGCGACCTGTTCATCTGCCATGGCTCAGTCGATCGGCGTCTCCGTCGCTTGGTTCGACGACAACTTTCTGACCTCGATGCGTCAAGCGATGGAGGCCGAAGCGCAGGCGCAAGGCTATGAAATACAATTTTTGGATGCCCAGGGCGATATCGGACGCCAGCTCAATCAAGTGCAGAGTCTGGCGGCGCAGGGCGTCGATGCCATTATTATTAACCCCGTCGATACGGCCGCCACTTCTCGAATGACGGGAGAGGCCGTGCTTCAAGATATTCCCCTGGTGTATGTCAACCGTGAGCCGGAGGGCAATGATCTAGAGAACGACGGCGTGGTGTTTGTGGGCTCCGATCAGAAGCTGTCGGGCGAAATGCAAATGCGCGCTCTCGCCGAGAGGATCGGTGGCGAAGGCAACGTGGCCATTATGCTTGGTGAGCTCTCCTCGGGTGCCACACACCAACGTACGGCAGGGGTGAAAGAGGTAGCCGCTGAGTATCCTGGTATTGAGATTGTTGCCGAGCAACCAGCCGATTATCAGCGCACTCAAGCCATCGACCTGATGACCAACTGGATAGTGGGTGGCCAGGAAATCAACGCCATCGCCGCCAACAATGACGAAATGGCCATTGGCGCCCTGAACGCTATGCGCCAGCTGGGCATCAGTCCCGATAACATCATTGTGGGCGGTATAGATGCGACGCGCGATGCCATCGAGTCCGTGCAAAGCGGTGGGTTAGCGGTGACCGTTTTCCAAGATCCCGTTGGCCAGGGCGGTGGCGCGGTTAAAGCTGCCATTGGTCTCGCCGAAGGCGATGAGGTCGAGAAAACTACCTTGGTGCCTTTCCAATTGGTGACTCCCGAAACGCTAGATGAATTTCTTGCTAATCAGTAAGGCAAATGGCTCGCCTCTTGGCGAGCCAGTCTTGATGTTTCAGGAGAAGCCAACATGGCGTCAATGACCGCAGAAAAACTGTCGCCCGCCCCCGCTAATTACATTCTGGAAGTTGCCAACGTACGTAAAGCGTTTCCTGGCGTGGTGGCACTCGACAACGTTCAACTGAAAGTGCGCCGAGGTACTGTTCATGCCCTGATGGGTGAGAATGGCGCAGGCAAGTCGACTCTGATGAAAATTATTGCTGGCGTTTATATTCCTGATCAGGGGGAAGTACGTCTCAAGGGACAGTCGCTTGCACTAGAAGGTCCTTTGGATGCGCTTGAGGCCGGTATTGCCATGATCCATCAGGAACTCAACCTGATGCCGTTCATGACCATCGCAGAGAATATCTGGATACGACGCGAGCCGCTCAACGCGTTTGGCATGATCAATCACGACAAAATGAACCAGATGACGGAGGTATTGTTCGAGCGGCTAGGCATCGACATGGACCCGGACATGGAGGTTCGAAAACTCACTGTGGCGGGCCGACAAATGATCGAGATCGCCAAAGCGGTGTCGTACGAGTCTGATGTGCTCATCATGGATGAGCCTACGTCGTCATTGGCCGACCGAGAAGTAGAACATCTGTTTCGAATCATCAACGACCTGCGCTCGCAGGGCAAAGGCATCATCTACATCACGCACAAGATGGATGAGGTGTTCGAAATAGCTGATGATATCTCGGTTTTCCGTGATGGTCAGTTTATCCACTCTGCTCCTGCTTCGCAGATGACCTCCAGCGAAATCATCAAGCTCATGGTAGGACGTGAAGTCACACAAATGTTTCCAAAAGAAGAGGTGCCGATCGGTGACGTGGTGTTATCGGTCAATAACCTCGGTTTGGAAGACGTTTTTGAGGACGTTAGCTTTAACCTGCGGGCTGGAGAAATATTGGGGCTCGCGGGACTCGTCGGGTCGGGGCGTACCAATATTGCCGAAACGTTATTCGGCGTGACGCCACCCACCTCAGGCAGCATTGTAATTGATGGTCAAGAAGTGCTCATTAGCTCCCCCCACCAAGCCATGCTGCGTGGTCTGGCATTGCTCACCGAAGATCGAAAAGAGACGGGCTTATTTCTTGGGCTGACCGTCGAAGAGAACATGGAGTTGGCCGTACTACGCGACGGCTACACTCGCGGCACCTTTGTGGAGCAACACCGGCTCGACCAAGAGTGTGACGCCATGAAGGAGCGTCTGCGAGTGAAAACCCCCTCTATGGAGGAACGAATTGGCAACCTATCAGGCGGCAACCAGCAGAAGGTATTAATTGGTCGCTGGCTGCTCACCAAACCCCGCATCCTGATACTCGACGAGCCCACTCGCGGTATCGACGTGGGGGCCAAGGCTGAAATTCATAAGCTCATCACCGAACTCGTCAAGCAGGGCGTCGCTGTCATCATGATCTCGTCTGAACTGCCGGAAGTGCTGGGAATGAGCGACCGCATCATGGTGATGCACCAAGGCCGCGTCACGGGCTTCTTAAGCCGCAGTGAAGCCAACCAAGTCAATATCATGGAGCTTGCCTCGTCACCGGCGGATGAACCGGTCGTCGAGCGCTGATATTTCCCTAGATGGGTCATCTTGAGGTAAACAACAATGAATAATTCAGTGGACACCGCCGATCAGCTGGGCATGGTCAAAAAGCGCAAGAAAAAAATCCCCACGGAAGTAAGCATCTTTCTCGTTCTGGTGGGCATTGCCCTCTTATTCGAGGCGCTCGGCTGGGTCGTTCGTGGCGACTCCTTTCTGTTGAATCCGCAGCGTCTACTCATCATGATCCTGCAAATGTCGATCATTGGTATTATCGCCATTGGAGTCACCCAAGTGATCATTACTGGCGGCATCGACCTCTCTTCAGGCTCCGTACTAGCCCTAACCGCCATGGTCACTGCTAGCTTTGCCCAGCAATCCGATTACCTACGGGCGGTCTATCCGGCACTTACCGACCTACCCTGGTTTCTGCCGTTAATCGCAGGCCTTTTGATAGGTGCATTGGCGGGGCTGGTTAACGGCGCCCTGATCGCCTTTGCGATGATTCCCCCCTTTATCGCCACGCTGGGCATGATGGTGAGTGCTCGCGGCATAGCTCGAGCGTATACCGATGGTCAACCGGTCAGTATGTTGACTGATCAGTTTACCTGGATCGGCTCGGGCGCCAATCCCGTCATTATCTTTTTAGCCGTGGCGGTGCTGTTCCATATCGCGCTGAAATACACGCGCTACGGTAAATACACCTACGCCATCGGTGCCAACCCCCAAGCGGCACGCGTTTCAGGTATCAATGTTCGTCGTCACTTGATCTTGGTGTACACCATTGCAGGCCTGCTTGCGGGCTTAGCTGGCGTTGTGGCTTCCGCTCGCGCGGGCACCGGCCAAGCAGGTATGGGCCTAATGTACGAGCTGGATGCCATCGCCGCCGCCGTGATTGGCGGAACGAGCTTAGCCGGTGGTGTCGGGCGCATAGCTGGCACGGTCATTGGTGCTCTCATTCTTGGCGTCATGCTCAGTGGCTTCACCTTTTTGGGGGTCGATGCCTATTACCAAGATATCGTGAAGGGCGCCATCATCGTCGCCGCCGTCGTCATCGACCAGTATCGTCAACGTCGTCGCCTGAAAGCAGCCTCGTAATACGGCCTGGTTACCATTCTTCACCAACAAGGGAGCCGTCATGAGCTCACTACTGGTTCATCCCAGCACACCCGACGAACAGGGCAAGGTGCTTAACATTACTCCAGCGTCAGCAGGCTGGAAGCACATTGGCTTTCGTGTTCATAAACTCGGCAAAGGAGAGCGTTTTGAGTCACATAGCCATGACCAAGAAATTTGCCTAGTGTTGTTGAGCGGGCGCGCCAATGTGGTCTGCGGCGAGCACCGCTTTGAAGACATCGGCGAGCGCATGGATATCTTCGAGCAGATTCCACCCTATGCGGTTTACCTGCCAGACCATGTACGTTACACGGTGGAAGCGACCACGGATTTAGAACTAGCGGTATGCGCTGCGCCGGGGTACGGCAATCACACCCCACGACTGATCTCTCCCGACAGCATCAAGAAGAGTACTCGCGGGACAGGAGCCAACACACGTCATATTCACGATATCTTGCCGGAAGGCGAGCCAGCAGACAGTCTGCTGGTAGTTGAAGTATTTACCCCAGCAGGCAACTGGTCGAGCTATCCGCCCCATAAACACGATGTGGATGACTTACCCCGGGAGTCGTTGCTGGAGGAGACGTACTATCACCGCCTTAACCCTGAGCAAGGGTTTGCTTTCCAGCGCGTTTACACGGATGACCGATCCCTTGATGAAACCATGGCCGTAGAAAATGGCTGCTGCGTGCTGGTCCCCAGAGGCTATCACCCCGTGGGCGCAGCGCATGGCTACTCACTGTACTACTTGAACGTCATGGCGGGGCCCAAGCGAGTATGGAAGTTTCACAATGATCCCGATCATGAATGGTTGACGCACGTCTGAGGAAGCACCTTCGCCCGCTAACCTTTATCTAATGGTATGCTTTTGCCCCGCTTTCGCGGGGCTTTTCATATCACCGACCCAAGCATTCGAGGCGCCCATGCTTCCTGATTACTCCGTCATCGCCTGGCTGTTGATCATCTTTTCTGTCTATTTGACCGGGGTGTCCAAGGGCGGATTCGCAGGCGGGTTCGGCACGCTCTCGGTGCCCTTGATGGCCCTGGCAATCAGCCCTACCCAGGCGGCGGGGCTGCTGCTGCCGCTGCTGCTGGTCATGGATGCCTTTGCCGTCAAGGCATGGTGGGGCAAGCACTCCCGCGCGGAGGTATGGCGTTTCGTGCCGGGCCTGTTCATTGGGGTGACCGTCGGCACGCTGCTGTTTGGCAGTCTCAGCGAAGAGGGCGTGCGTTTGGTGTTGGGCATTCTCTCCGTGGCCTTTGCGGCCTACATGCTGCTCAAGCCCGTGGCGAAGAAACCCATTTCCACCCATTGGGCCCTGCCCGCCGCCAGCGTTTGCGGGTTTACCAGTTTCATCGCCCACGCGGGCGCACCGCCCATGAACATGTACCTCATGCCTCGCCAGCTCTCCAAGGAGACGTTCATTGCCACCTGCACGGTGACCTACGCCGTGGTCAACAGCATCAAGCTGGGCCCTTACGTATGGCTTGGCGAGGTCAACATGACCAGCGCCTGGGCCTCGCTGCTGCTGGTACCGGTTGCCTGGATCGGGGTGCGCAACGGCCTCTGGCTGCAAAGCCGCGTCAATGAAAAGCTGTTTTATCGTCTGGTGATCATGGCCATGTTCGTGGTGGGCCTCAATCTGGTCTGGCAGGCGCTGCGCTAGCGGCAAGCATTACAGCGCCACGATCAACAGCCCCAGCAGCATCACCAGCGTGCTCAGCGTCTTGGCGCTGGAGGCAGGCTCCTTGAGCCACAGCACCCCCATCAGTACGCCAACCGGAATCGAGAGCTGGCGCAGCGCCACCACGTAGCTGACCTCGTCGGTCAGCGCCATGGCCATGAGCACCAGCCCATAGGTGCAGGTCATCATCAAGCCCGTGGCCACCAGCATCGTCAGCCCCTGCTGTCGCAGCGCAGGCAATCGGCGGCGCTCTGCCGGCAACACGGCCAACAGCGGGAGCGCCCACAGCAGCGTCATCAATGCCTGCAGAACCATGAAGACCGCCCCTGCCGTCAGGCTGCTATGGCCAGCGCCTTGCATGACGCCCAGGGCTTGCTTGTCGATCAGCGAGTACCCCACGGTGCCCACCGCCGCCAGCAGCGCAAAGCCCATGGCGGGGGAAAGATACGAAGCAAGACGGCGAGCCTCGGGTCGGCTGAGCGGCAAGCCCAGCGCCCCTAGCATGATCAGCAGCATGCCGACGCCATCCCAGAGGCCAAGGCCACGATTGCCCAGCCAGGCAATCGATACCAGTGGCACCATCACCACCGGCAAGGCACGGGCAATGGGATAGAGGACGCTCACTTCTCCCCGGGCGTAGGCCCAGGCGAGCCCTCCCATATAGAGCATCTGGCAAAACCCGGACAGCACCAGCCAGCCCCAGAAGGCACCCGGCAGCGCCGTCAAGGAGGGGCCCAGCACCAGCAACGGCAACAGCGCCACACCCCCAGCGCCATAAGCCAGCGCAAACGACCCAAGCGAGGGCGCGTTGCGCTTGCCCAGCACGTTCCACCCTGCGTGCATGCACACCGAGACCAGCACCAGCGCGAGCGCGGTGGGGCTCATACGGAGTCCACCAGGACAGGATCAGCGGAGTGTTCTACGAAACGGTAATCAGGCGGGTCGTGCGTCATGGGCTGGCAAATGAGTGGTGAGTTGACGGTTCACAAAGCTAAATGCTCTGCTCGGTATCGGCTCGCCAGTCTAAGCGTCGCCAGCCTTCGACGCCAGCCACCTCCGCCAGCACCGGGTCCGGGTTGACGGCAATCGCACAATCGACATATTGCAGCAGCGGCAGGTCGTTGCGGGAATCGGAATAGAAGGTGGTATGGCACGCTGGACGCCCCTGCTCCGCCAGCCACTGCTGTAGCCGCGTGACCTTGCCGCCACGGTAGGAAAGCACCCCCACGCTGCGCCCGGTGTACACGGCGCCGCCTGGCAAGCGGTCCTGTTCCAGCTCCACCGCCAGCACGTGGTCGATCCCCAGCATGGCCGCTATGGGCGCGACCAGATGGCAGGCCGACGCCGAGATCAGGATCAGCGTATCGCCCGCCTGTCGGTGCGCATCGAGACAGCGCCATGCCTGCTCGAAGATGCGTGGCTGCAGGTGGGTGGCCACGAAGCGCTCGACTTCTTTTTGAACGTCGTCGACCCGGCGGCCACGCAACGGCGCCAGCGTCATCGCCAGGTACTCTTCCAGTTTCAGCTTGCCCGCATGATAAGCCTGCTGCATCACTTCCGCGCGGGCCATGAACCCTTCGGCATCGCTGACCCAGCCTTGCTCTATCATCCATAAATTCCAGCGGTCGCTGCAGTCTCCATCCAGGAGGGTGTCATCAAGGTCGAACAGGGCCAGGCGCATGGCAAACTCCTCTCGTCGCGGTATGGCGCGCGTAGGGTATGCCATGGATGATGACAGCAAGATGACGTGCCGCGTGTTCTAGCAGCTTAGCCAGGTCGCCGCAAACTCCGCAGCGGGTAATGGCCTGCCAAACCAGAACCCTTGTGCCTGGTGGCAGCCCAGCTGGGCCAGCAGTTCTGCTTGAGCCTGTTGCTCGACGCCCTCGGCCAGGGTTTTCATGCCCAGCGCGTTGGCCATGGCGATGATGGTCTGCACGATGGCACGATCATGGGGGTTGTCCAGCATGTCGCGCACGAAAGAGATGTCGATTTTCAAGGCATCGGCGGCAAAGCGGCGCAAATAGGAGAGTGACGAATATCCGGTGCCAAAGTCATCGATCAACAGCGCATACCCCGCCTGACGCATGGCCTGGGTAATCATGACCGCCTGGTCCGGGTCTCGCATGAAGTCGCTTTCGGTCAGCTCCAGGGCCAGCGCTTGCGGCGGCACTCCTTGGGTGAGCCGCGCGACGTGCTCGGTCAGCCGTGGGTCGGCAAACTGCTGGGCGGCCATGTTGATCGACAGCCGCCCAGGCAAGGGGGTGCCCGACGCCTGCCAAGCCGACCATTGACGCGCCGATGCTTCCAATACCCAATCGCTCAGCAGGCGTATCAACCCACGCTGTTCGGCAAGGGGGATGAACTCACCGGGGCTGACCCAGCCCCACTCCGGGTCATGCCAGCGGCAGAGCACTTCGGCACCGGTCAGTGCATAGGTCTCAAGGTCTACCTGCGGCTGAAAGTAGAGTTCCAGACGACGCTCGATGATGGCGCGGTGCAGGCGTTCGGTCATCCACTGCTGGCGCTCCAACGTGCGGCGCATGGTCTGCGTATAGGGAGATATGCCCGTATCGCGCTGCTTGGCATCGTGCAGCGCAATACTAGCGGCGTTGAACAGCTCGGCGGGGGCGGCCACGTCACTGGGGTAGCGCGCGAAACCGATGCTGGCATCCAACTGAAACTCACGGTGCTCCAGATGAATCGGGTGCCTGATGGCCTCGATCACTTGCCTGATGAAGGCTTCCAGTGCAACTCCCTGATGCTGCGGCAGAAGTAGTGCGAACTCATCACTGGAGAGACGTGCGCAGTGGCCGCTCAGGTCATGCAGGTGTTGGAGGCGCTTGGCGACGGTGGCCAACAATACGTCGCCCACCTGATGGCCATGCAGGTCATTGATCTCCTTGAAACGACGCAGGTCCAGCAGCACTAGCGTCAGCGACTTACGCTCACGCTGGGCCTGGGCGCCCAGTGTCGCCAACAGCTCCATGAAATGGGCACGATTGGGCAGCTCGGTGATGGTATCCGTATAGGCCAACTGGTGAATACGGCGATGATCTCGGCGCCGCTCCAGCTCGGCCGCCGCACCGGTCGAGAGTATTTGCAGTACCGATGTGGCGAAGGCATTGGTGGACAGCGGCTGTCGGTAGAACACCATCATGACCCCAATGGCATCGCCCTGGGCATTATCCAGCCGACGCCCGATCCAGGCCTCAGCCCTCAGGGCGCTGCCCGGCAGCCAGTAGTCAGCACTGTGCAGTTCGGTACCTTCCTGTTCGATGACCACTCGTTCGGCGGGCGTGCCAGGCAAGGCAAAGTGCCCGCTCGCCTGAGCCTCGCCGCCCACGACCAGGCTGACCAGACTGGCGGTCGTCGCAGCCATGGCACCGGTTGCATCAGGCAGAGCGTCACCGGGCAGAGGGGGCTCCAGCAGGGCAATCAAGCCTGCATCTGCCTCCAGCAGGCGCGTCAGGGTCGTGATCAGCTGTAAAAAGTAGTCGTCCCCGATCCGCGAGGTCACCGTGGATGCCACCTCCACCACGGCTTGCTGTACTCGCTGTGACACTTGCTGATCGGTCACATCGGTGATGAAGCCTTCAAAGCAGAGCGGCTCGCCGCTCTGCGTATAAATGGCCTGGCCCTGCTCCCAGACCCAGCGTTCGCGGCCATCACGATGCCGCAGCCGATAGGTCACCCGAAAAGGGCAACGCTCTTCGATGGCTTTCTGCGAGGCAGCCACCAGACGCGGAAAGTCGTCTGGCTGCACCAGCTCAGCAAAGCTAATGACACGGCTCCCCACTAACTCATCCGGGTGATATCCCGTCAGGGCGGTGGCGCCATGACTCGCCAGCAGCATGGTCCAGTCGCGATCGTTTTGGCACCGATACGCCATGCCGGGCAGGTGATTGAGCAGGGTATCCAGACGCCGCTCGCTCTCTTTGGCTGCCAGCTCGCTTGCCTGCAAGGCGCTTTCGGTCTGGCGACGGCCCAGCTCAGCCCCCGCCTGAGCTGCCGCAATACGCAGGATTTCGTTCTCGAGCCCATCGAATGCCCGTGGCCGATTGCTCAATACCGCCATGATGCCTATGGCCGCGCCATCGGCAGCAAAGAGCGGCAAGCCCATGTAGCTCTCGGCGCCCAACTGTACCAGCAGCTCATCCTCTGGAAAAAGCGCCTGCACGTTGCAGGGGTAGAGACAGGGTTGGTGGCCCACGACGGTTTCGCAGGGTGTCCCCGTCAACGAGTAACGGATATTGCCTGCGAGCGCGCCGCTTGACCACACGGACAAGGTTTCCGCTATATTAGGCTCTCGGATCACAGCAATCAGGGCATGCTCCACTGCCAGCAGGCGCGCCAGCTGTTCCACCAGCGCGTCGAAGAAGGAGGGCCGATGGCTATGCCCAAGCCCCTCTGCCAGTTGGCGAAACATCTCTGCTGCTTCTTGTCTGGTGTGCATCACGGCACTCGCTTGTGTCATTTTTAAGCAGCTCGGCTTTGACTCTTTTTAACCTGAATTCAGGTAAAAAAACACAGTGACATTTACAGCATAAACCAGGGTCTTAGGGATAGAGGCGGTACCACCGCCATATCGGTGCGGCGTACACTATGGTAAACAATAGCTTTCCCTATACGATAAGTCGCCCACTCCGCTGTTCGGCGTACGAGGAGATCACATGACGGGCTCAGCCGCCATCAGCGAAACGTTTTACCGCCAGCTTGCCGATCAGATGCCCCCTGCCTTGGGAGGCGCGCTGCTACAGTGTCAGGGCCTTCCTTCACTGCCCATGGTCGCCATGCGTGTCCTGGAAGTTGCCAGCACGGCTGAGGCGACCCTGACGGACTATGCCACGACCATCGAACATGACCCTGCCCTGACGGCCAGAGTGCTGAGCGTGGCCAACAGCGCGCACTACCTGCGCGCCAGCCAGCCGCCCTTGACCTGTTTCGAAGCGACCCAACGGCTAGGCACCGATGCCACCCTGGCCACGGTGCTCAGTTTCAAGCTGTTTGAGCAGCACAGTGGTAGGCCCAGTCAGGGTCTTTATTGGCAGCGCGCCTTTACGGCGGCCGTTACGGCCAGCTACTTCGCCCAACAGCACTGCCCCGAACAGGCAGGACGGGTGTTCACAGCCGCGCTGTTGCAGGACATTGGCATGCTTGCCTTGCAGAAAGCCTTCCCGGCAGATGCGGAGCCTCTTTATGGTCATGAAGACGTGACACATCAACAGGTCATACAGGCCGAGCAATGCCTGTTTGGCTGCGATCACGCGCTGGTGGGTGCATGGCTACTGTTGAAGTGGGGCGTACACGAGACACTGGCGCGTAGCGTGTATGAAAGCCATGGTCCGCTGGATACCGACAACCTGGCGGATCTGTGCATCCGTTTGTCGGGTCTGGTCGCCGATGCCTGGCTATCCCCCGACCCGGCCCAGGCGCTGGCGCTGCTGATACGCCAGTCAAACCTGATGAAGCTACCTGAGCCGTTGGCCCTTGATACACTGCTCACCTACCTACAGCAAACGTTACCACCGCTGTCTCAATCGCTAGGCATTCCGCTGGCCCTGGCCGTGGATAGTTTCTCGTTGCTCGAGCAAGCTCAGCAGCGCTTGTTCGAGCACACGCTGATGCTCAGTACCCGTTTGGAAGCACAGCAAAAAAGCAGTGAAGCGCTACTCAACGATTACACTCAGCTCGAACAGCGCAGCCGCATCGATCCGCTGACTCAACTTGCCAACCGCGCCTGGCTGGAAGAACAACTGCGTGAGCGCTTCGCGCTATGCCGTGCCCAACAACGCACGCTCTCGGTCGTATTCATCGATCTGGATCACTTCAAGGCGCTGAATGACCGCTACGGCCACCAGGCCGGCGACCAGGTGCTTGCCCAGTTCGGCAGTACGCTGTCTGCCTTGACTCGGGCGGGTGACCTGGCGGGCCGCTATGGCGGTGAAGAGTTCCTGGTCCTCCTCCCCGACGAAACGGCCAGGACAGCCGAACACTTTGCCGAACGTAAGCGTTCATTCCACGACGTTCTGCCACCCCGCTAAAATTCGCCCTAAAGTAACCTCACAGTTTCCAAGCGAGGTTACCCCCATGAGAAAGCACCGCACACCCGAACAGTGGCAGGCCCTGGTCAATCAGCAGCGAGACAGTGGTCTGTCAGCTTCGAAGTTCTGCAAACAAGAGAACATCGGCTACGCCAGTTTCTGCAACTGGCGCAAGCGCCTGTCCGATCAGGCGGCCGGTGACTCAGCGGATTCCGGCGAAGCCGGTTTTCTGGACCTGTCCTCTCTGATGGGTGCAGCGCAGTCCGGCCCAGGCTGGAACATTGTGCTCAGCCTCGGCAACGGCGTCGAATTGCGGCTGAGCCAGAACGGATGATCGGGCTCGATAGTCAGGCGCGCATCTGGCTGTGCACCGAGCCCACGGATATGCGCAAATCGTTCCGGGGCCTGAGCGCCCTGGTCCGGAATCAGTTGAAGCACGACCCACTCAGTGGCCAGTATTTCGTCTTCGTCAATCGTCGCAAGACCCAGATGAAGATGCTGTATTTTACCGCTACCGGTTATTGCCTGTGGGCCAAGCGCCTGGAGCAGGGGCAGTTCCGGGTGCCGTTATCCGCCTCCGGTCAGCGAGCCCTGACCCTGACGGATCTGCAACTACTGATCGATGGCATCGAGGTGCAGAAATACCGCCAATTCAAGCGTTTTCGAGGGGTATAGAAGACGGACTTCCGGTATAATGTCGGCCATGAATTCAACGGCTTCCGACCCCCAACCCAATGCACCTTCCTACTCGGCCCTGGCCGAGGAAAATGCGTTGCAGCGCGAGCAGTTGGAGGCCCAGGCGGAATCCATTCGGCAGTTGAAACACCAGTTAGACTGGTTCAAGAAGCAGCTGTTCGGCCCCAAATCCGAGAAACAGGTTTACGATATTCCGGAACAGGACAACCTGTTCCAACCGGATGACGCACCGCTACCGGAACAGCCTGCCGAGGAAGAAAAGCGCACCATCAAGGCCTACCAGCGCGGCACCGGCAAAAAGCAGCGCGATGACGACTGCCTGAACGACACCGGCCTGCGCTTTACGGCGGATGTACCGGTGGAAGTGATCGAGCAACTGCCGCCGGAGCTGACCGGGCCGGACGCCGACCAATACGACATCATCGGCACCAAAACCACCTACCGTCTGGCCCAGCGGGCCTCCAGCTATGTGGTGCTCAAATGCGAACGCCCGGTGTTCCGTCGTAAGGGCACGGATCAAAAACCTGTGACAACACCAGCCCCGTTCAACGTGCTGGACAACAGCCTGGCCGATGTCAGCCTGCTGGCCGGGTTGCTGGTGGACAAGTTCCAGTTCCACCTGCCGCTGTATCGCCAGCACCAGCGCATTCAACAAGCGGGTATTACCCTCAGCCGCAGCACCCTGACGAACCTGGTGAAGCGGGCCATCGACCTGCTTCGGCCCATTGTGGACGCCCAGACCGACAACGTGCTGCGCAGCCGGGTGCTGGCCATGGACGAAACACCCATCAAAGCGGGCCACCAGGGCCGGGCAGGCCCGCAGAAAGGCAAGATGAAAACAGGCTGGTTCTGGCCCCTATACGGTGATGACGACGAAGTGGTGTTTACCTACTCGAACAGTCGGGGCCGACTGCACATCGAGCAGGTTCTGAACGACCAATTCAGTGGCACTCTGATCAGCGATGGTTATGCCGCATATGCCCGCTATGCCGCGGCCCAGAAAGGCATTACTCATGCTCAATGCTGGGTGCATAGTCGCCGTTGCTTCGTTGAGGCCCAAAAGGATCATCCTGAGAAGGCCACCGAAGCCCTGCAACAGATCGCGAAGCTGTACCAGATTGAAGATACCATTAAGGAAAAGGAGCTCACCGGCGAGAAGAAGCGTCAATACCGGCTGGACCATGCGAAGCCGGTCGTCAGCGGCTTCTTCCAATGGTGCCGGGATCAGTTGGGGCAAGGCGGCCTGTTACCCAGTGAACCGTTAACCAAAGCCCTGAATTACGTGCTCGGCCGGGAAACGAGCCTGACGGTGTTCCTGGAAGATCCGGGCGTACAACCCGATACCAATCACCTGGAACGGGCCCTACGGCCCATCCCCATGGGCAAGAAAAACTGGATGTTCTGCTGGACCGAACTGGGCGCGGAACACCTGGGCATCATCCAGAGCCTGATCAGCACCTGCAAGCTGCACGATATTACCCCCTACACCTACCTGGTGGACGTGCTGCAACGCATCAGCCAGCACCCGGCCAGTGACGTCAGCGACCTGACGCCTCGTCTCTGGAAAACCCGGTTTGCCGACAACCCATTACGGGCGCTGATCGACCCACGCCATCCTGATCGACAGAGCAAACAGCCGGAGGCTACCGTCCGTGCGCATTGAGGACATGAGCATCGACCAGTTGCTGGAATTGAATCAATACGTCTGCCGGCGCATCGACGAACTGAGGGATCAGGAAAATCTGCAGGCACTGAGTCAGTTGCGGGTGGGCCTGAAAGTAACCTTCGAGGGCCGGGAAGGCCCGGTGCTGGGGATCGTCACCAAGATCAACCGCAAGAGTGTGATTGTTCTGGCCGAGGACGGCACCAAACAGTACAAGGTCTCGCCGGAGTTATTAAGGCCTCTGCGTGACGTGAAGTAGGTCAACTACGTCGTGGAATGAACGCTTACTGCCGAACGGATAGCGCAACGTTTGCAGGCGTCCCCCATGGTTCAGGTGGGCCATGAGTCTCTGTACATCTCTGTCTCGATCGGCATCGCGTGCCTCGACGATGGCGAGTTTGATAACGAACGAGAGATCATCAACGCCGCCGACCAGAGCATGTATGCCATCAAACGCGCTGGTCGGGGCGGTATTGCCGTATACGGGCGTGATCTTCCCTCTCGTTAACGATTCATCGCCTGCGGCAGGTACAGCGCAATCTCAGGGAAGATATGCATCAAGGCGATTGCCAACAGCAGAATCAGTGAAAGGCACAGTATTTGTTCGACAGCACCAAGGAAGTGCCAGATTATGCTACTCGCTGGCTCTGGCACTGCAATCACAAACAACCCAACATGGGACTCGAAGGAGCCACACCTCAACAAAAGCTGCTCATGATGGCCTAAGTGCTACTTTTGAAGCTCTCTCAAAATGAGGGGATAATCGTGGCATTACATAACGACAGCAATAGCTTTTACAGCGAAGCAGCTGCCCTAGCGGCTTGGTCATACAAACCTGACATAGCTCGCAAAATGCTGGCTAAACGGCTGATTTCGCTGCGTTCAATACCCATTGAGTCAAGTGACTCAATGAGGCACGACTCCCGAATTTCGGCATAGCGATTACACGCATCATGCCCCTGCTCTGTAGTACTAAACAGCGTTTCTTTACCGTGTTTTTCACCTACTACCAATCCTAACTTTGAGAGCTTACGCAATGCATAGGCCACTGTATGCGTATCTTCAACGTTGAGAACCAGGCAGATATCTCCCTGCCGTTTTGCCCGTGCCCGATGATTGACACTATGAAGCACTAAAACATCAAGCGCCCCAAGCTCAGGATACCCCGTAGCCGTCATGCAGCGCACCATCCAGCGGTTGAACGCATTGCTGGAGATAATTAGTCCAAACTCGAACTCCGAAAGCTCTTGCGCTTTGTGGGACAGGTGTTCTGACGACACGATGGGATTTCTCTTGAGGGGCACAGTCTGTCTCTCTTCACTCATAGGCATGCTCTTTAGCATTTGATTTTGAAAATTTTTTCGTCCACAACGGAATTAAGGAGCCCTGTAATCGATTTATGGCATGGGGCTTGGCTAACGGCTAGCTCATGATACCTCAACCTGCCTGCCCACATTGAAATGGCGAATACCCAATTGACATGCAAACATCATACATATAATTTCCATATGAATTACACAAAAAATACAGGCAAAATTGTGCTATCAATACCACCTCTGCTGTCCGTGCAATCCCTTGATGTCACGTTCGGATCCCACAGGGTCGTCCAGGATCTCACGTTTGACCTTCACGCTGGTCAAACCTTGGCGATCGTCGGCGAGTCCGGGTCGGGCAAATCCATGGCCTCACTCGCCATAATGGGTCTAGTACAGTATCTCAACGCAACCATCGCCAAGGGACATATTTTTTATCGCAATACGAGCGATAAAGCGCCGCTGGATTTAACAACGCTTGCTGACAAGGAGATGCGCAAGATCCGTGGAAAAGAGATCTCAATGATCTTCCAGGAACCGATGACATCACTCAATCCGGTTTATACCATCGGCGACCAGATCACTGAAGTGCTCCTGCTTCACGGCGATTACAGCAAAGCGACAGCACGCGAAGAAGCTTTAAAGCTACTGCGCTTAGTCCGCTTGGCAGATGCCGAATCGCTTTTGAAACGCTACCCACACCAGCTTTCAGGCGGTATGCGCCAACGAGTAATGATCGCCATGGCGTTAGCTTGCAAACCC
Source organism: Vreelandella stevensii S18214 (assembly GCF_000275725.1). Classification (GTDB taxonomy): domain Bacteria; phylum Pseudomonadota; class Gammaproteobacteria; order Pseudomonadales; family Halomonadaceae; genus Vreelandella; species Vreelandella stevensii. The sequence continues at coordinate 63,326 of NZ_AJTS01000040.1, forward strand.
AAGGTTCTCGTGGCCGATGAGCCTACCACAGCGCTAGACGTTACCATTCAGGCGCAGATTCTCACCATCATTCGCGATCTCCAGAAAGAGCTCGGGATGGCCGTAATTTTCATCACCCATGACATGGGCGTTGTGGCGGAAGTAGCCGACCACGTAGTAGTGATGCGTAACGGCAAGAAGGTAGAAGAGGCGAATGTCTCCACATTGTTCACCTCGCCTCAGGCCCCCTACACCCAAGCACTACTAGCGGCAGTGCCCAAACTTGGCAGCATGCAGGGTGAAGCCCTTCCTCGGGCTGAGCCGCTTATGACCTTTGATGGCGAAAAGGTCGTTACCCAAGGTGTATCTACGCTCCAAGATACCGTGCGTGCGCAAGAAATACCGGTGGTCAGCGTGCGTAATCTGGTCACACGCTTTGATATCAACAAAGGTTTTTTTGGCGGGGTGAGCCATCGCGTCCACGCTGTTGAGCACGTCAGCTTCGACATCTTTCCTGGAGAGACACTGGCGCTAGTGGGCGAATCAGGCTCGGGCAAGTCCACCATAGGACGAACTATCCAGCAACTGCAGAAAAGTACCAGCGGCGATATCACCTTCTCCGGCAGGCCGGTCGTACAAATGTCACGCAGCGAAAAAATGAAGCTTCGCCAAGAAGTGCAGTACATTTTCCAGGATCCCTTCGCATCTCTCGACCCACGAAAGACCGCTGGTTTTTCCATTGCAGAACCCATCCACACTCACCACTTGATAGCTAACCAGCAACATATCAAGCAACGAGTCAGCGAGCTGCTTGAACGTGTAGGTTTGAAACCAGAACACGCCAACCGCTATCCACACGAATTTTCTGGCGGCCAGCGTCAGCGCATCTGTATCGCTCGAGCGTTAGCCTCCAAGCCCAAACTTATTATTGCCGACGAGGCACTGTCTGCACTAGACGTTTCCATCCAAGCGCAGATCATTCATTTGATGATGCAGCTTCAACGCGAGGAAGGCTTGGCATACCTGTTTATTAGCCACGACATGGCGATAGTGGAGAAGATGAGTCACCGTGTAGCGGTACTGCATCTTGGCCAAATTGTCGAAATAGGGCCACGTCAAAGAGTTTTCGACGCGCCTCAACACTCCTATACAAAGAAACTCCTCTCCGCAGTGCCCGTGGCCGATCCGCAACATCGGCGCGAGCACATGCTGTTAGACGGTGATATTCCGAGCCCAATCCGCAGAGTGGGCGATGAACCCACCATTTATCCTCTTGATGAAATAGCCACCGGTCATTTCGTTTCCCGCGACAGCACCTTGCCCCACTTGTAGCGCTTTGTTTCCAACCTGAACAAGAAACCATAGAGAAGACGATCAATGAAAAAGACAACTCTATTTCAAGCTTGCACCCTAGCTGCTGCTCTAGCCGCCTCTGGAGCGAGTCAAGCAGGTTCACTGACCATTGCCTCTCCTCAGGATCCAGGCAGCTGGGACCCAATCGATACCTTTCTGGTCAACTGGGCATCGGTGGCCACTAATATCTTCGACGGCCTAACCTATCGTGGCCCAGATCTTGAATTGGTACCTGGCCTTGCTACCAGCTGGGAAGAGTTGGATGAGGGCAAACGCATCCGCTTTTCGCTGCGTGAAGGCGTAATATTCCATAACGGCGAGCCCTTCAATGCCGACGCGGTAAAATTCACCTTTGACCGTCTACTGGGGGAAGAAGGCGCCCGTGGTCCTCAACGCTCCAACTACACGGCGATTTCTCATGTGGAAGTTATCGACGACTACACCGTTGATTTTTTCCTTTATAACCCAGACCCGGTCTTGATGACCAAATTGGCTGGATACGGCGCAATGATCGTGCCGCCAAGCTATATCGAAGAGCATGGTGACGATTACTTCAACATCCACCCTGTAGGCACAGGCCCTTTCAAAATGGTCGATTACACGCCACGCTCCAATGTGAGGCTAGAAGCCTTCGCCGATCACTGGGGTGGCGCACCGAAGCTCGATAGCGTCACTTACCGCTTCATTTCCGAACCTTCCACGGCCGTTGCCGAACTGCAATCCGGTCGAGTGGATATCGTCTTGCCACCAACCATTCCTATCGGCATGATCGACTCGATCAACGCTCACCCCAATACACAAGTGGTAAGTGTCGCCTCACCCACCGTTGAGGCACTACGCTTCAATACCCAGTCAGGCATCACCGCCGATGAGCGAGTCCGTCAGGCGATCATCATGGCAGTCGACCGTCACGCCATTGTGGACTCCATTTTGGCTGGAGAAGGCAGTGTGATTGCCAGTTTCCAAGGCGAACAATCCTTCGGCTTCGACCCGGAACTTGAGCCCTACCCCTTTGATCCGCAGCGCGCCCAAGAACTGCTCACAGAGGCCGGTATCGAGCCAGGCACGACCCTACAAATCGACGTGCGCGGCAACGACGCTACTTTTACCGAAGTGGCCCAGGTGGTTGCTGCCTATCTGCAGGGAGTGGGCCTCAACGCCTCTATTCAACCCTACGAAACCAACGTGTTGCTCAACGACATTATTCCAGCGGGGCGCACAGGTGAGATGTTCCAGCAAAAATGGGGAGGCTGGACTTTCGATTTCGACAACACCGCGTATCTGATGTACCACTCCGGCGAGCGCTGGAACCCCTACGATAGCGATACCACGCTCGACGAAATGCTCAACTCACAGCGCAGCATCACTGACCGCACCGAGCGAGAAACCTTATTGCAGTTCGTTGCTCGCTATACCAAGGAGCGAGCGCTTGAAATGCCACTTTATAGCTTGAACGCGCTTTATGGGGTAGGCAATCGAGTTGAGAACTTCGAACCCGCCCCAGACAACCGGGTTCGACTTACCGACGTCGACGTCGCCGAATAAGCCCAATCCGCCGCCGCCTTAAAGGCGGCGGCCTTCTGTTTCGAGGGTAAACCACGTGGCCAAGTTTCTTTTCTACCGATTGCTGCAAGCGCTATTCGTGCTTGTGGCGGTAACGCTGATCGTGTCGTTTGCGATTCGCCTGACCGGCGACCCCGCCATCATGCTTGCCCAAGGGGCGGGTAGTATCACCGAGGCGGATCTGGCGCGCATTCGCGAAGCACTCGGGCTCAACCAGCCGTTTTTGTTGCAATACATGGAGTTTCTGAAAGGTCTGTTCACCGGCGACTTAGGCCGCAGCTTCATGGGCGGCACGCAGGTGAGCGAACTAATCGGTCGAGCACTCCCAGCAACCCTAGCGCTGGCGTTTGCTTCGCTATTTGTCTCTATCGCGCTATCGATTCCGCTAGGTGTTAAGGCCGCCGTCTCCCGCGGCAAATGGCCCGACCAAGTCATCCGGGTTATTTCACTAGTTGGCCTCTCCTTTCCTAACTTCTGGCTGGCCATCATGCTGGTGCTGCTGTTATCAATCACTTTCAATCTACTGCCGCCCAGCGGCATGGAGGGATGGCAGAGCTTCATTATGCCTGCCGCCACCATGGGTATCATTCTGACTGCCACCAACGTACGTCTGGTCAGAACTACCATGCTGGAAACACTGCGCTCCCAGTACATCATGGTGGCACGCGCCAAAGGGCTTTCCAATTCGGTAGTACTCTACAAGCATGCGCTGCGTAACTGCTCAATCCCGCTAATCACCTACTTCGGCTTGCAGTTTGGAGGGCTCTTGGGCGGTATCGTCGTTGTCGAGAGAGTATTCAACTGGCCAGGGCTAGGTACACTGGCCTTCGACGCCGTTGCCGCCCGTGACTATCCAGTATTGCAGGGTGTAATCACAGTTCTGTCACTTCTGATCATCTCAATCAACCTGCTGGTCGATGTCGCTTATGGCTTCGTCGACCCTCGCGTGCGCAAGAGTTAGGTGGCCTTATGTCGTTAAATTCTCTGAGACTTCAGCGTTTCAAAAACTTCGAGTTTATTACGGGCGCCCTGCTAGTAGGAAGCATCGGTTTAGCGGTCCTGCTTTCAGGCTGGCTGTTTCCAGACGGTGGCAGCGGCATCAACCTCGCCATGCGCCTCACTCCACCTCTAACTGACGGCAGCTTTCCTCTAGGTACTGACCCGTTGGGTCGCGACGTACTGGCCCGAGTCATCATCGGTGGGGAAATCTCGCTCAAGGTAGGTTTCTATTCCGCACTAGGTGCGGTAGCACTGGGTATCGTCATGGGGCTTTTGTCAGGCTACTACGGCGGATTCATCGACATGATCGTCATGCGCTTTGCCGATGTGCAGCTCGCCCTGCCGTTCATTCTGCTGGCTATTACCTTTATTGCAGTCATCGGTGGCGGGCTGACCAACATGATCATTCTGCTGATCGTTTCGCAGTGGGTACAGTACGCTCGTTTGGTGAGAGGTTCGGTGCTGTCGCTCAAGGATCGCGAGTTCATTCTATCGGCCCAAGCCATAGGCGTACGCGACTGGCGCATCCTGTTCCAGCACCTACTGCCTAATCTACTGGGCCCGGTCATCGTACTAATGACATTGAACGTAGCCAACAACATCCTATTAGAGAGCAGTCTAACCTTCCTGGGTCTTGGCGTGGATCCAGTCATACCGAGTTGGGGTGGCATGCTGGCCGAAGGCCGCACCTATTTACAGACCGCTTGGTGGGTCAGTGTCTTTCCTGGCATTGCCATTCTGCTCACCGTGCTAGGACTCAACCTTTTGGGTGACTGGCTGCGCGACACTCTAGATCCCACAGGGCGGACCTCACAATGACTGTACTTCTGGACACTACCTTCGAGCGCAGCGTCGAAGCAATCGCATCTCAGTACCGAAAGACTCTATCACCGGGCGACAAGCTCTCCGCTTGGGTATTCGACGATCGTACCGCCCGCCATCGCGCCGAGCAGATGCTCAAGGATCAAGGGATTGAGGCACGCTTCTACAGCGCTTACAAACCCTTGGTGCATTATGTGATAGAGGAGCTAGACATACTGCCTCTTCGTGCGTTGCACATCCGTTACCCGGCACCCATCGAGGCTCCTAAGCGTTTCCTGTTGGAGGCTTACCCGTTAGCAGGCCTCCTCGGCGAAAGCGTCGCACTGAGCTGGGAGGCGGTCACTTGTCAAACTCAAACTATGCTATACCACTACGAGCTGGCGCTGACATATGCAAACGGCACCCAAGAGATGGTGCGTGTGGAAGCACCCAACCGTCATCATTTAGACCACGTAGGGGCTTGGCAACTCTCGCCCTGCGGTTGGGTCTACTGGCAAAGCACTAGCGGCTATAGCGGCAGCTCTCTCTACACCTGTGACTATGTCCAGCTCTTTGAAACGGCGATAGACGCGATTACCCAAGCCGAGTGGCCCGCCGAGCAGCCATTTTTCGAAGAGCTCAATATCAGCGTTACTCTACCATGCCAGGATACGCCGCTGGCCTTCGGACTCGAGCATATGAGCCTGGCCGAGGGACTGCACGAGGAGCTCTATTTCTCGCTATTGGAGGTCTACCAAAAACTTTCTGGCCTGCCACTGGGCGACCGCTCAATCCAGCCAGGTCAGATTGTGCCGGAAATCAAGACCCGCACCGAGGCACCGCCGTCGCTTACGATCACACTTCGTCCACTAAACACTGACGATGCTGCTGCTGAAGAAATCACTATGCTCGACAGCGCCGAGCACCCATTGAGTGCTGCCAAGATACACGCCGAACTCGACACCATTGAGGGAGAGGCACTTCATGCCAAAAGCCGGAGTGGGCGTAAATTATCTGCTCGCTATCACATAGGGCAAGAGCGGGCAGTGATTATCAGCGCCGCGCAGCACGCCAACGAACCTTCTGGTATCGTAGGCGCCTTGCGCGCAGGGCAAGATCTATCGAGGCAGGCAGGTTCGCATTTCGTGCTTTCACCGCTCGAAAACCCAGATGGCTACCATCTACAGCAGCGCCTGGTTGCCGAACAGCCAAATCACATGCACCATGCTGCGCGCTACACGGCTTTCGGCAACGACCTTCAGGCCCAGCCACTGGGGGGAGAATTCGAGCTGGCCATTCGCGAGCGCGCCAAGGCGGCAAGCGGAGCGCAGTTACACATCAACCTGCATGGTTACCCCGCCCATGAGTGGACCCGCCCGCTGACCGGTTACGTACCTCGCAACTTCGAGCTGTGGTCGATACCCAAGGGGTTTTTTCTCGTCCTCCGCTATCACCAACACTGGAAGGCACAGGCTGAAGCACTGCTCGAACATGTCACGGAACATCTAGCGAACGTGCCGGGGCTGGTGGCCTACAATCGACGTCAGATCAAAGCTTTCGAAGCTCACGCTGGCCGCTTGGAATTTACCATAAGAAACGATATTCCTTATCTACTCACTCGTGACGATACCCAGCTCACTCCACTCCAATTGATTACTGAATACCCAGACGAAACGATCTACGGCGATGATTTTGTCATGGCCCACCAAGTGCAGTATGAAACCATTATGAGCGCCTACCAGAAGTATCAGTTGATAAAGTTGCCCGCAACTTCGCAATAATCAGCGCTTTTCAGGAGAGTCAACTATGAGCACAATGCTCCCCCTTCTCAACTGCGACATGGGCGAAAGTTTCGGCAACTGGTCGATTGGCCTGGATGCGGAGGTCATGCCCTACGTCGACTGCGCCAACATTGCCTGCGGCTACCACGCCTCCGACCCCCATGTGATGCGCAAGACGGTGGCGCTGGCCGTGCAGCACGGCGTGAAGATCGGTGCGCACCCGGGCTATCCGGATCTCATGGGCTTTGGCCGCCGCTCCATGGCCTGCACGCCGGATGAAGTGGAAGACATGATGCTCTACCAGATCGGCGCGCTGGCGGGCATTTGCCAAGCGGAAGGCACCGCGCTGAGCTACGTCAAACCCCACGGGGCCATGTACAACGACATGGCCGCCAACCTGGCGCTGCTGGAAGGCGCCATGCGCGCCGTGAAAGCCTACGATGCCCGACTGCCGCTGATGGTGATGGCCACTGCCGACCCAGCGCCGCACCGTCAGCTAGCGGAAAAAATGGGCGTCACGCTGTGGTTCGAGACCTTCGCTGACCGCGCGTATGAGGCCAACGGTCATCTGACCTCTCGTCGCCTGGCGGGGGCCGTGCACCACGACCAGACCACCATTGTCGCCCAGGCAGTTGCCTTGGCCAAGGGAGAAGCCCTCACCGCCCGAGATGGCAGCGCCTTGCAGTTGCCCTGCGACACACTCTGCGTGCATGGCGACAACCCCGAATCCGTGGCTGCCGTGCGCGCCATTCGCGAGGCCTTTACGGCGCTGGAGTCCGCGTGAAACTCCGCCTGGAAACCGCCGCCATGGACGCCTTGACGGTGCGCCTGTTCGACGCCATCGATGAACGCAATATGGCCTGGATCATGGCCGCCGACGAGGCGCTACGCCGCGCCTTTGATGATGCGCTGATCGACCTGATTCCCTCGTACACCACCCTGCTGGTGCACTACGATTGCCAGAAGCTCACCTTTAGCCAGGCCACGACGCTGGTGCGCAGCGCGCTGCACGATCTCACCCCTGCCGACACCCAGCAGGGGCAGCTGCACGAGATTCCCGTGTGGTACGACGAAAGCGTTGGCCCCGAATTGCCATCGGTAGCAACGCGCGCCGGGCTCAGCGTCGATGACTTGATCGAGCGCCACTGCAGCCACGATTACTGCGTGTTTGCGCTGGGCTTTGCCCCTGGCTACGGCTTCATGGGCCTGGTAGATGAGGCCATTGCCACGCCACGATTGAAAACGCCCCGCCGCCGCGTCGCGGCGGGCAGCGTCGGCATTGCCGACCGACAAACGGCCATCTACCCGCTGCTTTCCCCGGGCGGCTGGAACATTCTGGGTAGAACCGCCGTGCCGCTGTTCGAGCGCGCCAAGCGCGGCGAACCGCTGCTGCGCCCCGGCGATAAAGTGCGCTTCAAGGCGATCTCTAAAGCCGAGTTCGAAGCAGCCGGCGGCGACACCACCCCGCTGGAGGAGCGCCCATGAGCCAGCCCATGTTGACCGTCAAGCAAGCCGGGCCGCTGGCGCTGATTCAGGATGCAGGCCGCTTCGGCGTTGGCCACCTGGGCGTTACCCAGGGCGGTGCCGCCGACTGGATTGCCTTCCGCTGGGCCAACTGGCTGCTGGGCAACCCCCTGCATAGCGCCGCCCTGGAAATCGTCATGGGCGGCAACCTGACCCTGGTGGCCAACCAGGACGTACGCCTCGCTTTGACCGGGGCCGACCTGGCCACCACACTGGACGGTCAGCCCCTTGCCCCCAACGCCAGCTTCCTGATGCAGGCGGGCCAAACGCTGGTTTTTCGTCAGCCAAAGCAAGGCCTGCGCGCGTATCTCGCCTTTCCCGGCGGGCTCGATGCACCCGCCGTGCTGGGCAGCCGAGCATGCACCGCCCGAGAGCAGATAGGCGGCCTGCATGAAGATGGCCAGCCGCTCAAGGCGGGCGATACGCTGACCTGGAAAGGCATTTCGGCGTCGGTGCGCACGCTGCCCGCCCACGCTGAGCTGCCAACGGCTGCGATTTCCAGCACGCCGCAAACGGTACGACTCGATATGGTCCTGGGCTCCCAGGCCGCCCACTTTGCCGGGCGCAGCCTGTTCGATGCCTTCAACCAGCCCTGGACGGTCGACCAGCGCGCCGATCGCATGGGCATTCGGCTCACCGGCAAAGCGCTGAACAGCCGCCTGGGCGGCATTGTCTCGGAAGGGATTCCTTTAGGGGCCGTGCAGATCCCCCCCGATGGCCAGCCGATCATCCTGATGAACGACCGCCAAACCATTGGGGGCTACCCGCGTTTGGGCGCCCTCACGCCTATGGCCTGCGCCCGGCTGGCACAGTGCCTGCCGGGTACAGAAGTGCGTTTGCAGCCGATCAGTGCGACGCAGGCGCAGGCGGCGTATCGCAAGCAGCTCCAAGGTTGGCTATAAAAATGGTAACTATTCAGGTGGCTGCGGATGGGATATCGCCAACCACCTGATTTTTCTGGTATAGTGTGCCTAATCCTTCGGCATATCTATGCGGTGACATGACCATCAGCGATATCAACGTCGACGAGGCTCTGGAGCGGGTCCGACAGCAGCTCAAGGAAGACCAGACGGTCTCTCCGTCGCTGCGTGCGGCCATCGATGTGCTGATGTTGCTGGTCAAGCTCATGGCCGATCGCCTGGCCACCAGTAGCCGCAACAGCAGCAAGCCACCGTCCCAGGATCCCAATCGCCAGCGCCGCTCGCGCGCCAAAGGCGAGCGGCGCCCCGGCGGACAGCCAGGGCATGAGGGTAAGACGTTGGCGCCGGTGACGGACCCCGACGAGGTGGTCAAGCTCCGTGTCGATCGTCGGCAACTCCCCAAGGGGCGTTCTTACCGCCCGGTCGGCGTCGAAACGCGCCAAGTGCAGGACATCGTAATCCAGGCCGTGGTCACCGAATATCAGGCTGAGGTCCTCGAAGATGATCAGGGGCAACGCTACGTGGCGCCATTCCCCGAGGGCGTGACTCGCCCCATCCAGTATGGCCCTCGCCTCAAGGCGCATGTCGTCTATCTCTCCCAGTATCAGCTGTTGCCCTATGCGCGTATCCGCGAGTTGCTCACCTCGCAGTGCGGCCTGTCGCTGAGCACCGGCACCCTGTTCGCCTTCAACCAGGAGGCCTACCAGCGGGCCGAGGCGTTCGCCGAGTGGGTGATCCCGGCGCTACGTGAAGCAGCCACCGTCCATGCCGATGAAACCGGAATGCAGGTCGGTGGCAAACGCTACTGGCTACACAGCGCCTCCAACGAGGCCCTGACCTGGTTGGCCCCGCACCCCAAGCGCGGCCAGGAAGCGATGGACGCCATCGGCGTATTGCCCTTCGTGCGTGGCGTGCTGGTGCATGATCACTGGAAGCCCTACTACCGCTATCCGGATTGCCGGCACGCGCTCTGTAATGCGCACCACCTTCGGGAGCTGACAGCGGCCTGGGAGAACGATGGCCAGGCATGGGCCAAGGCCTTGCATGACCTGTTGTTGGAGATGCATCGCGCCGTGGAGGTGGCCGACGGCTGCCTCTCGGCCGATGAGACCCGAGCCTGGCGGCAGCGCTATCGAGATTGCCTGGCGAAAGGGGACGCCGAGAGCCCCCCGCCGGTGAAACCGCCACCTGGAACGCGAGGCCGGGCCAAGCGCACCAAGTCGCGCAACCTCCTGGAACGCCTCCAGGCGTACGAGGACGACGTGTTGCGCTTCCTCGACGACCCTGCCGCTCCCTTCACCAACAACCAGGGGGAACGCGATCTGCGAATGACCAAGGTCCAGCAGAAAATCTCGGGCTGTTTCCGCTCCTGGGAGGGGGCGGAGATTCTTCTGCCGGATGCGCAGCTTCCTCTCGACCGCCGTCAAGCAAGGGGTGGCGGCGCATACCGCACTGGAGCAACTGTTTGCGGGTGATGTGCCAGCCTTCATGCAGCAAGAAGCCCCGACTCAGCCAACCGGTGCTGAATAGTTACTAAAAATGAATGGATCTGCTGCGTTGCTCCCAAAGCGGCGCCATACTCTTTTCTAATTCTGAGTGTTATTGGTCTTGAGCTGCCGGGCATTGAGGTGGTCGGCAGCAAACGTAGTGCTACAGGCATCGCCAGCACCTCGACCCACACCGATACCAAAGAAGCTCATATCGCCTTGGCCAGCACTCAGCCCGACGCTGGTGCTGTATGCCTCATAGCTGGCGCGGTTGTCGATGTCACTTAAGGTCAGCGCGCCGCTTTCTAGCGCCTCAGTGGCGTTTTGCCCGGCGGTGGTGAAGTGGTTACCACCTCAATCATCTTGCCAGTTTTGAAGTGACCCCCTTCGTAGCTGCACAGGTTATAGTGCAGCCATCAGGAGGACGATATGAGTCACGAACCTACCGTTAAACGCTGGACCGCCAAGCGCAAGGCCTCCGTGGTCATGGACATTTTCAAAGGTAAAGCCACGGTTGCCGAAGTCGCTCGGGAGCACGACCTCACCGTTTCAGACGTCGAAGGCTGGATGGAGGAAGCGCAGCGCAGCGCAACATGGAAAACGGGTTCCGAGCCCGCCCCAGGGACATGCGCGAGCAGTACGAGTCCGAACTGCGGGAAACCAAAGAAGCCTTGGGTGAGGCCCATCTTCAGATTTATGCCTTAAAAAGTTCAAACGCCTGCTCGACGAGGACGAGAATTCGTAAGGTCGTTGCAGGCGGAAATGGCCCAGAAAGGCCACGTGGTCTCGCTCGTCAAGCTGTGTCAGTGGCTGGGGCTTCCTCGAAGGACGTTATATTACCAGCCCAGGACTCGTTGCCGTATCATCAATGCTGAGCTGGTTAGCCGGGTAAAACTGGCCCTGGAGCGCTTCCCAACTTACGGCTATCGTCGTCTGGCGTGTGTTCTGGGAGAGAATCGCAAGCCTATACAGCGCATCCTTCAGCTGAAGGGATGGCAGGTGCGCAAGCGGCCTCAAGGCTGTCGGCCTCGGGCCAGGAGCCTACCGTCCATCGCCTCAAGGCCGGATGAGCGTTGGGCGACCGACCTGACGTACGTGTGGTGTGGAAAGGATCGGCGAGCCAGTCTGGCGGTGGTCATCGACTGCTGTACACGTGAGATCCTTGGCTGGCGGTTATCGGATAACGGCAGTAGCAAGACGGCTGAGGCGGCGTTGGAAGAAGCGCTCATCTATCGCCTGGGAGCGCTGGGGAGAGTTCACTCACCTCTGGCACTGCGTTCCGACAACGGCCTCGTCTTCAGCAGTCGACACTATACGGCGACGGTGAAGGCCTACGGGCTCACCCAAGAGTTCACGACGCCCTATACCCCGGAGCAAAACGGACTGGTCGAGCGCTTCTTCCGGTCCTTGAAGGAAGAGTGCATCTGGCAGCACCGATTCGAATCGCTGGGCCAGGCGCGGGCAGTGATCAGTCGCTGGATCTGGTACTACAACGAAGAGCGGCCACATCAGTCCTTGGGCTATGTGGCACCCCGAGCACACCCGGCATTAGCCGCGTAGGGTGTGCAGAAACCAGGGGGTCATTACAATAGACACCAAGCACTAGACTGGTTAGCCACTCTAATACTGAATTTCAATTTAGTTGCATGTCAAAAATGAGACTTTCCCTTTTCTCGGCTTTTTAAATTTATAATGAGGGCAATAGTTAACAAAAAAATATAAATTAAGGAGATAGTGCTTGCAGCATTACGGTAACCAAAAATGTCAATTAAATGACCACCAGCTAGCAAACCAATTGCCAAACCAAGTTCTGCAAAACATCTAAATAGCGAGTAAAACTTAGCTTGATCTTTCTTTGATGATTCGCTATTAACAATAGATGCCGACCCTACATCAAAAAGAGGTATCCCAAAAGAAATAATCAATATTGATAAAAATGAAGACAGTAGTCCAGTTGATAGGGACAGCAGAAAAAAACCTAAAGAAAAAACAATAAAACCGAGAAGCACCGAGTTCATTTCATCCTTAATACCTTTCTTATAGATTAATATACTTGACATCATTGCCCCTAGAGACAGTAAGAACATTGCAAAGCTATAACCTCTCTCCCCTGACAACATAATTTCATCGTAATAAACAGGCAAAAACACCCATAAAGAAATTGAGTAAACAGGGTTTATAAAAACATATAAAAAAGCCAACCTAGCCAGTTTGGAGTTTCGGAAATACCTAAATAAAGAATTTTTAAGCGACTGTAAAATCAATTCTCTATTGTTATGATTTTTTTCTTTCGGAACAACTATTTCAATATAACAAGAAAAACAAATAAATACATGAAAGACCATGGTAAGAACAAATATCAAACTTTCCGAAAAATAAAAAAGCATTAAGTAAGCAACTAAGGGACCTGTCAGCCTTCCTGCTCTTTTTGAGATATCAATTAAAGTATTTGTCTTGACATACTCATAACCCATAGAGATTTCAGCAACAATTTTTCTCGTTGCAAGCATATCAAAAACTTTACAAGATGAATACAAAAACACCAAAAAACAAAACAAAACAAATAATAATCTAATATCCTAATGTAAAAAAACATTGGAATACCCACCAATATAATAGAACTTAACAAATTTGCAAAAAATATAGTCTTCCCAGGCGATAATTTATCAACCAAGAATCCAATCAATATAGAGCACAACCAATATGGCAACCTTGATACAAAAACAGCTATCCCAACTGAAGCTGCAGATTCTGTTAGCTGCCAGGCAAACCAAACAATTATCAATTCAGACAAATGGTCTGCCAAATAAAAAAAATATCTGCCAGACCAAAATGGTTTAATCATGAGTGTGCCGTTTTATTTGATGCAAATTATATTAAAAAATCACTATTAGATTTTAAATCAAATTCTACACAATTCTTTTTTATCATATTTTTAGTATAAATTTTATGATGTAATGGACAGATGATTCCTTTTTCGCAAATTTTTCCTCTACTAATTAGCCCCCCTCTATGCGGACACTTATCTTCAATAGAGTAATGAACACCGTCTATCTCAACTAATAAAAGTCTTTTCCCTTGGAAATATATATCCCGCGCAACAAAAAAAATACTCACTTTAATACAAAACCTTATATAATGGGTAATCGCAAAGATTGTGTTTTTCTAGCTGTTTTTTATTAACAATAAAAGAGCCGCTAATTAGATAGTCGTCATCCTCATCAGACGGTTCAAAAATAAGAGCGCTATCTATAACCTGAATCCGTGAAGCCGGCGCCGACACTTTCCCTATCACCGCCAGCGAGCACTTTTTGATCATTCGCCCCGTGCAAGTTGGCTTTCGCAAGCCCGTTATTGCCAAAACCCACCGTGCTGATCGGTGCTGACGGCCCGTTTTGTCATGCCTTTCCACCCGCCAGGCACGACATATCTGGCGATCGCGTGTCGCTTGGAACTGCTTGTGGATAGAGTGTCGCCGATTGACGGTCAGCATGGCGTTCCTCGTGGATAACGCAGTCGGCTCCGCAGCGTCTTGAGCACCGTCATGCGCCCGATATCCTGCCCGACGTCGAGGATGATCTGCCGTGCCTTGTGAATCACGAGAGCCGCACGGTGCACCAACTCTTGTAGCACGGTGCGCAGCCGGCGCCGCTTGGCCGGGTGGCGAACCGGGCTCAGCTCGCCGGTCATGCCTAGCTGTCCCATCAGGCGCAGGATGTTGTAGGCCAACTGGGCGAGATGCAGGATCAGATCGTTGGTGGCGAACTTGCCGGACGGCAAGCGCTCCAGGTCGAGATCGGTCTTGATCTCGCTGTGAAACTGCTCATGGGTGGCATGCGCCTGGTAGCGCTTGATCACCGCCTCCGGCGCCTCGTCCAGGCTGGTCCACCAGCCTTCCAACTCATAGTCCGGTTCGAGCAGCAACTGGCCATCGCGATCGGCGGTGCGCTCTACCAGGCGCATCACGCGTTGGACGACGTATTCGGTCTTGTTGTCGTCGTGGATCGAGACGGTCTGCGGCCACAGCGCCTGGCGCTTGCCAGGACGCAGCTCTTCCCAGTAGTCCGCCGCCACCGCCAGCCAGGTATCTCGATCAGCCGTGGCCGAGCCGCGCGGGTTCCATTTGACGACATAGTCGAGCCGGCGCCCCTCGTCGGCAAAGACCTGGCGTTGCTGTTCGAGAAGCGCCAGGTGCGCCTGGCTGTCGAAGCCGCTGTCCTCGCGTAACAGGATCGGTTGCCTGGTCAGGCATTGGGCGCGAGGCAGTACCCGCTCCAGGAAGGCGTTGCTCTCCTTCATGGTGTGCTGCTTGCCAGGCCGCAGTTCCAGACCCAGGCACCACCCTTCGTTGCCCAGATAGGCGGCGATCGGGGTGTAGCCATCGACCTTCTGGTAGGTCCGCGAGACGCCTTCCTTCTTCGAGTTGCTGTTGTCCATGACGAAGGTGTCGATGTCCAGGCAGACGTGCGTCGTCTCGGCGGTGATCGGTGCTTCGATCAGTGACAGCAGGGTCGTGGACCAGGTGGCGGTGCGCGCCTGCAGGTCGTTGGCGGCAAGTTTCTCCAGCCGCTGTCGCAACGTCGCCGCGCTCGGCACCTTCTGCAGGGTCAGCAGTTGTTGGAAGGGCTTGTCGCGGCGGAAGTTCTCGACAGCGTCATAGTCGCTCATGCCCAGACACAGCAGGCCCAGGTAGCTCTTGATCACGTCACTGGTGCGCATGCCCAGCGTGGTGGGGAAGCGGCTGTCGATGCTGTCGACGCCAGCGATCTCGAAGCATTGCCCGATGATGGACAGCCCGGCGTGGCTGGTGAGGGTGCGGCGACTGGCGCGGAACTTTATGTTGGGCATGGCACTGTCTGGGTGAATGGCGATAATGGCTATATTGCCATGCAGGTCAGTGGGTTAGAAGTGCTTCCGGGGGCCGGTCTCACGGATTCAGGTATAATCATATCATTACTAAAACTTTTCATGCCTGCTTCTACAATACATTCCATTGCATTAGAAATGCTGTCAGCTAAACGCTTACCGTAAAACTCTGTCATTTTAAAACCTGCAGCGAAATCTTGTTTTGCAAGATCACCGAATTCTTTTATTTTATTCTCGTATATATCCTGCATAATTTCCGTATGGAAAATATCAATATGGGCGTGCTCTGAATGATATTTCCTATACTTATTTTCAACCCCTAATTCTTTTAATGCCTCATTGTGTTCGTGTGTTGACTTCCTATATGATGATTCTGCGCACGCAAGAAATCCGAGTTGCAAGAAAAAATTACGCCTGTTCTGAAACAGAAAATGTACAAAATTATGGAAAACAATTGCATCAATTGAAAAATGTTTTAGATAATGTAAATAACTTGAATCGAGATCAAATTTTTCCATTAGCACCGCATACAAAGTAGAGTGCTTCTCACTATAATTACCGCATCCAAATTCGTCTACTAATATTCGAAATAAATCAGTCTGCAGTTCTCCTCCAACTCCAAGACAACCAAAGCCTGATGCAGAAGCTTCTGCCAGTAAGTCCATTGATGCTTGGATTAGATATACTTTATATAAGTCTAAGCGTTTATGTTTTAAAAGAGTTTTAGCAACTGGGTCGCAATCGCTTTTACTTATTTCTTCAATCTCGCGATTTAGATTAAATTCAGCATTATCTTGTGTTATTTTATTATAATGACGCCGGAAAAATTCCTCATGCTCATGTTTTTTAATAAAAAGTTTTTCCAACTCGCATCTATCGTATTGTGAAACAAATCTTTTATAATTATCATCTTCATTTTGTGCGCCTCCAACTAATACTACGTAGTTTGAAACATACCACTTTGACAACTCTAGCTGGCTAGAATGAAATTCATTCATGATTACATTAATCCAGTTTTTAACAACTCATATTCAGAAACAGAAACATTTCCAGCAGTATAGCTTTTTAATAAACTCAGTTTAATGGTTGGGCTGTCTATTAAATCTAAAAAATCACTTGCTCCGCTTGAGCATAATATTGGAATAGACTTAATAATCAATCTATCAAAGCTACCTGATATTAAAAACTTCTCCAGAAGCTTCGCCCCACCTTCTATCAATATTCTATTAAAACCTGCTGACCTTAAAGAAGAAACAATTTCACATGCTTCTAACTCATTCTTATCTACAGGCATTAACCTTACACGAGAGTCTATAGGGTGCTTTATATTTCCTAAAAAATATACATCTCCATTGCCATCAAAAACATTTAAATTTTCATTTTTTATTGGCTTCCTTCCAACAATAACTTTAGAAATCTTCTTACCTGGGAATAATTTCTGATCGACACTTAAATATGGATTATCAGTTTCAAGAGTTTTTCTCCCAATCACTATACAGTCTGATTCAGATCTAATCTTATGTGTAAAATCTCTTACAGAGCTATTTTGATAACGATAAAATGATTTACTTGAAACACCATTCCCTTCGTCGATTTTTCCATTTAAACTCACCTCGACTAATAACGTTACTATGCTATTCATTATTTATAACCTGCAAGGATTTTTGCTTCAATCTCTATGTTTGATTCTTTAGGGATTATCTCTTGGTAATTGACTCCAGTATTTTCAATTATTATATTTTTATCGCCTAGAGCCTTAGTCTTGTGAGGGCTCATTGAGACAAAATTTTTTACTACTTTTACTCCAGCCCAATATAATATTTCAGCTGCTATATCCTGATTCCTGATATCAGAATGATTTGTAATGTCCACCGCACTACCGAAATAATCAGTTACCTTATTTTTATAAAAATATTTTCTTTGGTTATATATTAAAAACTTACTTACTTCGCCCATGGCACGGCCTTCATGGCGCATATACAATATTGCTGCATTACCACCTGACTGAGCAGACTTGATCGATTTTACTATACCCTCAATTAAAAAAGGCCTGCAACTACACATAGTTGAACCGAATACATCTGAGCTATTGCACTCATCATGAACTCTAAGAATATCTAAACTATGCAAGCTTCCAATTGATATTGGTTTTTTCGTTACAACATAAAGAGTATTAGCTGGAACAGATGGAATAAACACTCTCTTTTTCAAAAAAGACTCAGATTCTAAACCGGTATACTTAAATAATTTGCTTAAATAATTCTCCTCAGTAACTGAATAATAATCACATATACTCTTTATATCCCAAACAGGTTGTATCGAAATCTTTGTTACTCCTGAATCCGTGAGACTGGCCCCCGGAAGCACTTCTAACCCACTGACCTGCATGGCAATATAGCCATTATCGCCATTCACCCAGACAGTGCCATGCCCAACATAAAGTTCCGCGCCAGTCGCCGCACCCTCACCAGCCACGCCGGGCTGTCCATCATCGGGCAATGCTTCGAGATCGCTGGCGTCGACAGCATCGACAGCCGCTTCCCCACCACGCTGGGCATGCGCACCAGTGACGTGATCAAGAGCTACCTGGGCCTGCTGTGTCTGGGCATGAGCGACTATGACGCTGTCGAGAACTTCCGCCGCGACAAGCCCTTCCAACAACTGCTGACCCTGCAGAAGGTGCCGAGCGCGGCGACGTTGCGACAGCGGCTGGAGAAACTTGCCGCCAACGACCTGCAGGCGCGCACCGCCACCTGGTCCACGACCCTGCTGTCACTGATCGAAGCACCGATCACCGCCGAGACGACGCACGTCTGCCTGGACATCGACACCTTCGTCATGGACAACAGCAACTCGAAGAAGGAAGGCGTCTCGCGGACCTACCAGAAGGTCGATGGCTACACCCCGATCGCCGCCTATCTGGGCAACGAAGGGTGGTGCCTGGGTCTGGAACTGCGGCCTGGCAAGCAGCACACCATGAAGGAGAGCAACGCCTTCCTGGAGCGGGTACTGCCTCGCGCCCAATGCCTGACCAGGCAACCGATCCTGTTACGCGAGGACAGCGGCTTCGACAGCCAGGCGCACCTGGCGCTTCTCGAACAGCAACGCCAGGTCTTTGCCGACGAGGGGCGCCGGCTCGACTATGTCGTCAAATGGAACCCGCGCGGCTCGGCCACGGCTGATCGAGATACCTGGCTGGCGGTGGCGGCGGACTACTGGGAAGAGCTGCGTCCTGGCAAGCGCCAGGCGCTGTGGCCGCAGACCGTCTCGATCCACGACGACAACAAGACCGAATACGTCGTCCAACGCGTGATGCGCCTGGTAGAGCGCACCGCCGATCGCGATGGCCAGTTGCTGCTCGAACCGGACTATGAGTTGGAAGGCTGGTGGACCAGCCTGGACGAGGCGCCGGAGGCGGTGATCAAGCGCTACCAGGCGCATGCCACCCATGAGCAGTTTCACAGCGAGATCAAGACCGATCTCGACCTGGAGCGCTTGCCGTCCGGCAAGTTCGCCACCAACGATCTGATCCTGCATCTCGCCCAGTTGGCCTACAACATCCTGCGCCTGATGGGACAGCTAGGCATGACCGGCGAGCTGAGCCCGGTTCGCCACCCGGCCAAGCGGCGCCGGCTGCGCACCGTGCTACAAGAGTTGGTGCACCGTGCGGCTCTCGTGATTCACAAGGCACGGCAGATCATCCTCGACTTCGGGCAGGATATCGGGCGCATGACGGTGCTCAAGACGCTGCGGAGCCGACTGCGTTATCCACGAGGAACGCCATGCTGACCGTCAATCGGCGACACTCTATCCACAAGCAGTTCCAAGCGACACGCGATCGCCAGATATGTCGTGCCTGGCGGGTGGAAAGGCATGACAAAACGGGCCGTCAGCACCGATCAGCACGGTGGGTTTTGGCAATAACGGGCTTGCGAAAGCCAACTTGCACGGGGCGAATGATCAAAAAGTGCTCGCTGGCGGTGATAGGGAAAGTGTCGGCGCCGGCTTCACGGATTCAGGTTACTTTTACACAACCATCATGATTAATTATTTCACCATCAATATCCAAGTCGCCTGATTTTATCATGCCCTTTATCTCAGAAATATCTAAGAAAGAGTCAGTCAAAGCAATTGTAATATCTTCAACCTTTTTTTTATCAAACAACTCATTACTAGGGCTTGACACCCACCCATATCCATCCATAAACATCAGATTTGAAAAATGATTTCCGGGCGTTATCATTCCAAAAGGGTCAGCTAATACATTTTTACTTATTGTTGGTGCTATTCCCGAAATTGCCTCAGCATGCGCAGCATGAACTCCGAATGTACCGAAACTAAAATCAAAAGAGCTTTTCTTACCGTTCATTAGCGCCACCTAAATAATTTTAATAAAGGATGATATATTGTTTTTTTTTAACATGTCAACGGATGAAACAAAAAATTCACTAATTTGAAATATTGCAAATACCTACCCGACGTCATCCATTGATGAAGAAGAGTCTTGATGGCCTGCCCCCTTCAGCCTATGCAGTGCAACTAGTGTTAAAAAGCGATAAAGTAACGTCAGACTCTAAACCCGGGTGCTACTGAAGATGGGGTGACGTTGGCCACACCATTATAACCCTGGATCGTGCCTTTACTGGTGATCATCTTGGCGCTTTCGTTATCGGTGAGGTTGCTCTTCACCTCATTAATTCGCTTCCCTCGGTCCATCATTGGGCTGTGCGTCTTTAGGAAGCGATCCACTTTGTTCATAACAGCATCTAGTGAGAGGATCATCCTGGCTCGGTGAATGTCCCGATCCAAATCGGCTTCCGTTTCGGCTTTATCACGAGCGTAGTGCTCTAGCAGGTGATGCCGAACCAGGCTTCTCCCGCTTCTCGCTCAACACCTTGAACGTACCCGACCACTCTTTAAAGGCATCGGAGGACATCTTGCGGCCATCAATGGTAAAGAGTTCGTTGCCCAGTAAGCCTTGTTCGTGGCACACCAATAGCACTTGTTCAAAGAGCGCTTCAATTTCGTCGGCATGCAGAGTGGTAAAGTGGGGAACGGTATCGCAGGACAGGGCTTTGAAAATGATATTGGTCTCGCAGCACCACTGCATCTCGCGACTGGAGGTGATCCCTTTTGAGTAGGCAAACAGGATGATCTTCAACAGGATGGCCGGATCATCGGCCAACCGACCTGTCTTGTCGTTGCGATATCCCGGATGGAAAACCGACAAGTCGAGTTTATGCTCGATCAGGTAATGCACTGCGTGTTCGAAGGTGCCAGGCTGAGGCTGATCCTGGTAGTTGATCACCACCATGGCGTTCTGATCGTAGTTGTAAACCTTGAAGCGCGGCATGCTGACCACTCCCCGCCTGTTTTCCCGATCCTACCAAAACCTGGCTGTCAAAGGGGTTTTTCTACAGCCTCAACGTCGTACCTAACCCTCGACATTTAACTTACTAGCATGCTACAAAATGGTAGGTTACACTTTACATAAAGAAATGATGAATTGGGCAAAACTTATAAACCAAATGAAAAATTATGAGCAAAAATGATTACTTACATTGACACTTCTCAAAGTAGCGTGGCCTACCTAGATGTTGGTGGTACTAATATAAAAATAAAGTCGTCGAATGGGTCCTACAATGTACCTACATCAGACATCAACTCATTAAGTAAGCTCATCTCGCTAGTTAAGAACACCTCTCCATATGCTACAAAAATTGTGGCGGCTTTTGCAGCTCATATCGGAGAGAATGCAGTTTTTTCCAATGATATTCCTTTTCTTAACTTCGATATAGATGAATGCAAAAGAATTTTTCATTCACAGAAAATGTCGTTACATGCAGTTAATGATGTTGCTGCTGCTGCTTTGGGCGCAACAAAGTATTATAGTGGATCTACATTAGTTGTTAATTTAGGCACAGGTACCTGCGCATGTTACTTAAATGTACACGATGGCTTTATATCTATCTTACGGTCTGAGTTTGGGTTTTGTGCTATAGACCTAGATGGAAGCAGGT
Source organism: Vreelandella stevensii S18214 (assembly GCF_000275725.1). Taxonomy (GTDB): domain Bacteria; phylum Pseudomonadota; class Gammaproteobacteria; order Pseudomonadales; family Halomonadaceae; genus Vreelandella; species Vreelandella stevensii. The sequence continues at coordinate 84,619 of NZ_AJTS01000040.1, forward strand.
TGGTAAGAGAAACAATCAAGACGAAAAAAACAAAAGTTCATATGTCAGAAGAATATACTTCCCTATTAGCTCTTTGGCTGTCTAACTTATCATGTCTTTACCTGCCTGATAGAATAGTGCTGGTTGGTGGTGTAATTTCAGCAGATGAAAATACTAAAGCCCTTAAAAGTTTATCTATGCAATATGCATACTTAAACCGAAAGAAACAAACCATGTCACATCAGCTGGGTGATATCGCAGTTTCACTCCATCCAGAACCTATCGCTTTAGAAGGTCTTTACATCATTGAAAAAGAAAATATTCACTTCTTTAATGATAGATTATTAAAAATTTAATGGAATTAACTTCATGTTTTCAAATTGTGAAAAAATCATTTCTGAGCTTATCTTCAACATTTCCTCATCTCTCAATAGCTTTGGTCTCGTCCCGGAGGTTATTTTCCCTGATTCACAAGAGCTTAGAGCCAACGCCTCTCCTAGACTACTTTGTCAGACTCGCGGCATTATCTTCCTTCTTAAAAGCTACGAATATTTTAACGATGAAAAATTGTTAAAACTAGCAATAAGGCTCTACGAAGCTGTAAAAAACAAAAGTGAGTACTCTTCTTATTTTGATAAAGAACACAATATTACTGAACTATCTAAGCTATCCGCTTACGAGTTGAGCTTTCTTCTTTATTCGCAATCTATTCTTTATCTTCACTCTGATGCCATGCCAAAAAAAGAATTAAATAATGATATTAGAAATTCTCTGAAGTTAATTGAAGATATTACGCTTTCTGGCTTGCTATTCAGACCAATAAATTTAAAAGTTGGCATAGAACAAAATTCTGCCATGCATATATTTGAGTCTTTAACTCAATGCGCAAAGACGAAAATAATTAATGAAAGTTATGCTTTAAAGTACTACAAAACCATCATGCATAAATTTTTAAACCCTAAAAATAATATTATTGCTGAATATGCTAATGAAGATGGCAGTTTTGAATGCTATCAGTTAGGGCATAATTTTGAATGGGTATCTTTACTACTTAATTTAGAAAAAAGTAGTGGTGCTCATGAGATTGCACAGTCACTTTATAGGGCATCTCTATCACTCGTAAAGAGAAATGAGCATGGAATAATTATTAATGAATACGATGACAGCTTTTTACCTATTAATCAAAAACAAAGAATATGGCCTAGCCTAGAGTATATTAGAGCAAGCATACTTGTTGGTGAATTCGAAAGAAGCTTATCTTATTACAATGTAATGGAAAGAAGATTTTTTACTCGGAGTTCCCATTACAGAGAATATGAAGATGATGTTAAGTTACAGTGCAAAACCACCACAGGATATCACATAATAGAGATGGCCTCCGTGTTAAGAAAAGCTCGACCAAAATTATAGGCCAGCTAAAAAACTTTGATGCATACGACTTAGACAATAGTTTTACAGGGTCGACGTCACCCCCAGATTGAGTAGCGCTACACTTTAGAGTCCGATCCTATGCTAAGGAGATGGGACATGAAGAAGCGTTTCAGCGAAGAACAGATCATTAGCTTCCTGGGCGAAGCCGAAGCGGGGCTGCCTATCAAGGAGCTGTGCCGTCGGCACGGCTTCTCGGAAGCCAGTTACTATCTGTGGCGCAGCAAGTTTGGCGGCATGAGTGTGCCGGATGCCAAACGGCTCAAGGAGCTCGAAGCCGAAAATGGACGCCTGAAAAAGCTGCTTGCGGAGTAGCTCCTGGAGAGGGAGGTCACTCGCGAGGCGCTGAGAAAAAAGTGGTGAGCGTCCCGGCACCTCGAGACGCGGTGCGTTTTATGGTGTCACGTGGCATGAGTGAGCGCCGAGCGCTCCGTGTCATGCGTATGAGTGCCAGTGCCTTGCGCTACCAATCGGCCCCTGACCGCAATGAGACACTGCGTGAACGCATTATTGCCTTGGCACACCGGCATCGTCGTTACGGCGCGGGCATGATCTACCTGAAGCTGCGTCAAGCCGGTGAACAGGTCAATTACAAGCGCGTCGAACGCCTCTACGCTGCGGCTCGGTTACAGGTGAAGCGACGCAAGCGTAAGAAGATTCCCCTGTCTGAACGCAAACCCCTTGGCCGCCCTGGTGCTGCCAATCAGGTCTGGTCCATGGATTTTGTGTTTGACCGCACGGCGGAAGGGAGAGTGATCAAGAACCTCACCATTGCCGACGACGCTACTCACGAAGCCGTGGCTATCGTGCCTGCCCGTGCCATGTTAACACGAGTTCTGGATCATCTAGCGCTACAGCGTGGCCTACCAGGCGCCCTTCGTACGGATAATGGCAAGGAGTTCTGCGGGCGCGCCATGCTGACGTGGGCTCATCAACGTGGTGTTGCCCTGTTTTTAATCGAGCCTGGAAAACCCAATCAAAACAACTACATCGAATCATTTAACGGGCGCTTTCGAGATGAGTGCCTGAATGAGCATTGGTTCACCAGCCTTCATCACGCCAAGGTGATCATCGTGGCATGGCGGCGTGAGTACAACGAGGAAAGACCGAAGAAGAGTCTTAGTGGCTTGACCCCTGCAGCCTATGCCAAGCAATTGGTGGTAAAACACGATAAAGTAACGTCAGACTCTAACCCCGGGTGCTACTGAAGATGGGGAGACGTCGGGTCTGTAACGCGTTTGATATTAGCCACTCCAGTTACTACGAGTACCGCCAGCGGCGGCACCGTGTGGATGTTGAACGTCTGGCCTTAAAAGCTCAGGTAAGCCGCCTTTTCAAAAAGAGTCGCAGCTCAGCGGGCAGCCGCTCAATCAAGAAGTTGCTCAGCGAAGAAGGCGTCACCATCGGCCGTTTCAAGGTTCGGAGTTTGATGAGCGAAATGGGGTTGGTCTGCAAGCAGCCGGGCCCCATGCTTACGAGCAGGCGACCGTTGAGCGACCTGATATTGCGAATCATCTTGGCCGCAAATTTGCACTAGGCCAGCCCAATCAGGTCTGGTGTGGTGACATCACTTATATCTGGAGTGGCCAGCGTTGGAGCTACCTGGCCGTTGTGTTGGATCTTTACGCTCGTCGTGTTGTTGGCTGGGCCATGTCGTCCAGCCCAGATGCAGATCTTGTTGTGAAAGCGCTGGATCACGCTTGGGAACAACGTGGTCAGCCTAAGAACGTCATGTTCCATTACGATTAGCCCGCCTTATTCACGAGGGCGCTGATTGAGCGGTCTGAAGGTACTGGCTGTTGGCATTGCTCATCAGGATTCGCCTTTTCAGCGCGAGTGGCTGTTGAGTAATGCCTGAACGCAGCCCTTTTCCTACTTACTTATAGCTCTTTGGAATCAATGGTGGCCGTCCAAGCAGCCGTGATCGCCGACCGCCGCTCCGGTCGCTCGCTTTCTGATGCTGTGGTGGTCTCGCAGGAGCGTCAGCTCAGTGCGGTCAGCTTCGGTAGCCCCTTCAGCAGCGTCGGCCACCACTTGTCGGCGGCGGCACCCAGATGAACGGTGATTCGCCGAGCGTGCAGCCTCAGCGTGGCGGCGACCTTGAGCACCTGCTCGCGCATCCGACTCAGACTCCAGCCTTGTCGGGTTTGCCGCTCCAGGAGGCAGCGCAGGCCATGCAGGACCTGGTAGGCGTAGAGGCTGAGCAGCAGGCTCACCTCGTTGCGCGCCATCACGTTCTGAACGGTGGAGGCGCCGCGATCGGTCGACGAGAGGTGCACGTCGAGCGCCGACTTCACTTCGCCCATGTGCGCCTCGGCGCTGCCGCGCTTGCGATAGAGTGCCAGGACCTTCTCTGGCGGCCAGTCGAACTTGCTGAGGTTGGTGACCAGGAAGAAGGCATGCAGCAGCAGGTCATCGGGGCGTTCCTGCACCACCAGCACTACGCGCCGCGGTGCCGACCAGGAGCCGGCTTGGTACTCCAGATCGTGGCACCACTCGCGAGGCTGCTCGGGTGGCCGGCCGGGTGGCCGCTTCAGGAGCGGTGCTGCCAGCTTCTGTAGACCGGTGTGACTGCGCAACCGGCCCAGGTATTCGATCTCCCGATCCTCCAGGGCCTCCAGCGTCGCGTTATCGGTAAAACCGGCGTCGATGCGCACACGAACCTGTGCCCCGGTGCTCTCGTTGAGTCGTCGTACCAGATGCGGGATCCAGGTGTCGGCGTTCTCTGCCGGGCCGGCGTTGCCCTCGCGCAGCAGGCCGCCCACCATGTCGCCGGTCTCCGCCAACGATGCGACCAGCGGCGAGTAGATGCGGGCCCCGTAAAGGCCATGATAGGCCGACCCGCCCTGATGGCCATGCACCTCGATCGGCAGGCCATCGATGTCCAGCGTCAGCTGTTTGGGGCGCTCGCCGTTCTTCAGCGAGGTCAGGCGCCAGACCACCAGTCGCAGCAGGCCTTCGTGCACGAAATTGAGACACCGCCGCCTGAGCGAATTGCCGACGATTTCGCCAACCTGATCGAGCACGCCCAGCATGTCCATGGGCAACGCGTCGTGGTGCTGATTGATGAGTACGACAAGCCCATATTGGATAATATCCTCGACGCTGACAGGGCTCGCGAACTTCGCGAGGGGCTGAAAAATTTGTATAGCGTGCTCAAGGATGCCGACCCACACCTGCAATTTTGTGTTGCTGACGGGTGTCTCTAAATTCAGCAAAGTCAGCCTCTTTTCGGGGCTGAACAATCTGCGCGATATCACGCTTTCATCTGACTATGCCGCCATCTGCGGCTATACCGACCACGATGTCGATACCGTCTTTGCACCGGAGCTGCCCGGGCTTGACCGTGAAGATATTCGCCGCTGGTATAACGGCTACCGCTGGGGTGGGCAGGACGTTGAAGCGGTCTATAACCCCTTTGATGTGCTGCTATTGCTAGAAGAGCGTAAATTTAGCCCTTACCCCGCCTTATTCACGAGGGCGCTGATTGAGCGGTCTGAAGGTACTGGCTGTTGGCATTGCTCATCAGGATTCGCCTTTTCAGCGCGAGTGGCTGTTGAGTAATGCCTGAACGCAGCCCTTTTCCTACTTACTTATAGCTCTTTGGAATCAATGGTGGCCGTCCAAGCAGCCGTGATCGCCGACCGCCGCTCCGGTCGCTCGCTTTCTGATGCTGTGGTGGTCTCGCAGGAGCGTCAGCTCAGTGCGGTCAGCTTCGGTAGCCCCTTCAGCAGCGTCGGCCACCACTTGTCGGCGGCGGCACCCAGATGAACGGTGATTCGCCGAGCGTGCAGCCTCAGCGTGGCGGCGACCTTGAGCACCTGCTCGCGCATCCGACTCAGACTCCAGCCTTGTCGGGTTTGCCGCTCCAGGAGGCAGCGCAGGCCATGCAGGACCTGGTAGGCGTAGAGGCTGAGCAGCAGGCTCACCTCGTTGCGCGCCATCACGTTCTGAACGGTGGAGGCGCCGATAGGAGTGGCGGCACTACCTCCGAGCACATCGCCTGGGCGGCATCGTCTCGGAAGGGATTCCTTTAGGGGCCGTGCAGATCCCCCCCGATGGCCAGCCGATCATCCTGATGAACGACCGCCAAACCATTGGGGGCTACCCGCGTTTGGGCGCCCTCACGCCTATGGCCTGCGCCCGGCTGGCACAGTGCCTGCCGGGTACAGAAGTGCGTTTGCAGCCTATCAGCGCAACCCAGGCGCAGGCGGCGTATCGCCGCCTGCTGGATGCCTGGTTGTGAGGGCGTTGAGAGCACTACTCACGCGCCGATAATGCCGCCATCTTCACGGGTAATGACCAGCGTGGCGGAACGCGGGATGGCGCTGCCGCCCTCCGGCCAGTGGCTGGTGAAGCGGCCTTCGGCAAAGGCTTCTTCGGTGGTGGTGGCGCCGGGGTGCTGGACGTTGACGAACATGGTGCGCTGGTCTGGAGTGGTCACCACGCCGGTGATTTCCTGGCCCACAGGCCCGGTCAGGAAGCGCTTGATCTCGCCGGTTTCCGGGTTGGCGACCAGCATCTGGTTATTGCCGAAGACTTCGTAGATACCGGTGTTCATTTCGGATTCGCTGATGTCGGTCTGTATCCATACCCGACGGTCGGCATCGATCCACAGGCCGTCGGGGCTGGCAAAGATGTTGTCTTCTACCAGCGCATTGCCCGCCAGGTCGCGGCTATCGTCCTGGTCGCCTGCCAGCACGAACAGGTCCCAGGCAAAGCGCTCGCCCGCGTGAGTGCCCTCTTCCTGCCAGCGGATGATATGGCCAAAGCTGTTGTTGGCGCGCGGGTTGGCGGGGTGCTCGTCGCCCTCTGCGCGGCGCGTATTGTTGGTCAGCGTGAAATAGACGTCGCCGGTTTGCGGGTCGACGGCGCCCCACTCCGGGCGATCCATCCTGGTGGCGCCCACATGGTCGGCGGCACTGCGCGTATTGACCAGGATATCCGCCAGGTCCGCAAAGCCATTCTCGGGCGACAGGCCGTTCTGGCCGGGGGCCAGCGCCAACCACTCGCCGCTGCCATCATCGTTGAACCTGGCCACATAAAGCGTGCCTTCATCCAACAGGCTGCCGTCCGCCGTCGCGGCGTCGAAGGGGCGCCGTGAAACGAACTTGTAGATGTACTCGAAACGGGAGTCGTCCCCGGAGTACGCCACCACGGGCTGCCCTTCCACCGCAGGGGCAAAGATGACGCCTTCATGGGCAAAGCGCCCCAGGTGGGTACGCTTGACCGGCACGGAATCGGGGTTCATCGGGTCGATTTCGACCATCCAGCCAAACGCATGGGGTTCGTTACGGAAGTCCTCTGCCGGGCTGGCTCCTCGGCTACTGGCATCGAAGCGGCTGAACTGATCGCTCTGCTGATCGGCACGGTGCCACTGATAACGACCGGTGTCGCGGGTTTCGATCCCGTAGCGCGCTTGGCGCCGATCGATGTCGGTATCCGTGTTGGCAAAATAGCCCGCCCAGTTCTCTTCGGCTGCCAGGTAGGTGTTCCAGGGCGTGACCCCGTGGGCACAGTTGTTCAAGGTGCCACGCGTCATCAGGCCTTCCGGGCTGTACTGGGTAATCAGGTGCTCCGTGCCCGCCACCGGGCCCGAGAGCTGCATGGGCGTTTGGGCAGTAATGCGGCGGTTCAGGGCATCCTGCACCACTTCCCACTCGCCTTGCTCATTGGCACGAACGCGCACGACACTCACGCCGTGGGCATTCATCTCCTTGATCACCTGATCGGCATCGCGGCTGCCATCGTCATGCTGAGGAAAGCCATTGCGGTCCAGCGCCAGGCCACTGGCCGCTGCGTGCAAGAAGCGTGGTTCCACGTATTCATGGTTGAGCACCAACAGGCCGTCGGTGGAGCTGCCGTTCAGCGCAAAGAAGTGCATGCCGTCGTGATGGCTGCCCACCTGATGCGCCTGCTGCTCCCCGGAAGCTTCCAGGCTGAACGCGGGCATATCGCCCGTGATGGGCGTTCCCCAGGGGATGAAGCTTTGCACGCGATAGCCCTCAGGCACCACGACGTTATCAGCAGCGCTGATACCTACCGGGTTGAATCCCATGGTGGGTGAACCCGCGCCCGCATTGGCGGCCAGCGCTTGCGTCAACGGCAGCCTGGTCGCCATCAGGCCCGCGATCACCGTTGCCAGCCCCCCTTTGAGGACGCCTCGGCGGCTCAAGCGCCGCTCCAGAATATCGCCAAAATAGGCATTGCTGGAACGGTTGCTGAGCGGCTCATCCCCCTGAGCCATTACGCTATCGACACTGCCTGCCACGGTTTTCTTCGTCATGATACATCTCCCTGATGAGCGGCCCACTGCTGGCTTAACCATTTGCTGGCTTATATGAGAAACAGCCAATATGGCTTGCTCAGCAGCATCGGCGCGCAACATGTCATGCTCGTGACAGTTGAGTGAAGGTTTGACGAAGCCTGAATAGCACCTGAACAGGGAGCAGGTGTCATTGGTCTATATCCTTTTCCAGTCTCTTGAGCTGTCGACCCAGTCCTTCCATGATGGAGGCACTCACGGTGTCAGGAAAATCATCCGGCAGCAGCGCCGCTACCCGGCTCATGGCTGCGTCAGCCTGTGCGAGTATGCTCTGTATGATTTCCAGCGTCCGCCGCCGAGAAAACCCCACCTGCTGGGCCGTACTGAGAAAGTGGCGTGGCAAGAAACGCGACCAGTGATAGTGGCGGTTCTTTCCTTTCAGCGACATCGCCATCCTGGCCTTTGCTTCGGGCAGGCTTCCTTTTGCCATGAGGGGATAGGCGGAAATAACGTCATAGAGCGGCGTCATTCGGTAAGCAGTTTGTGGCTCGATGAACACACTGAAATTCTTGGCATGCCCATCGATGGCGGCCAACAGCCAGAACATGATCTGAGCCTTGAAGAAGTTCTCCCGGTCGCTCGTGGCTTGCTGGGAGCCCATCAGCAATTCCATGCCTGCCCGGATACCTGGCCCACCGTCGTTCTCATACTTCAGTGCCGGTGCAATGCCCAGTGCCTGGCAAAAGTCTTCCTGCGGGAGACGCATCAACCAGCTGCCGTCGCTCGACCAGCGTCGGTCGAATCGCGCTACCACCAGCACGGTATGCTGTTCGAAGCGCGCCAGCTCGGCGTTAGCAACCGGCACTCCAAAGGCCTCGAGAATCTTCAGGCATAGCCATTCGTTCTCGTTGCTATCGCGAAGGTCGATATTGCTGTGACTGAGAAACCCAATGGGCAGCTTGAAGATGTGGCTGGTGGGCGTGGCAAATGATGGCCGATGCCAGCGTTCCTGGTGCCAAAGCAGAGCCATTTTTTCCTGCGCCCCGGCGAGCGAGATTCTGAAGTCTCCATCACGATGCATGCCAAGCGGCAACTCTTGGTAGCCGCTGAGCAATGTCGCGATATCCGTCTCATCCAGCGGCTCTGCTGTGATCTGTCGAACATTGGGTATGGTGTCTGTCTCGGGATACAGCTGAATAGCGCCGATACAATCACGGCCTACGGCGGCGAGAAGGTCAAAGGGGTGTCCGGTCGCCAGCTGAAATTTTGCCTGCATTCTGGCGCGAATCGCCTCGGAGTCGGGCAGCAGGTTATCGAAGAAGTTGTAAACCACCGCGCCACGATAGCTTGCCGAAGATAACGGCATGGATAATGAAATAGCGCGTGCGCCGGGGCGGTTTAGCCATTCAGGCAGATAGCGGAAAGCCATGGCGCCGGAACGGCCGAGGCTGAGTCGGCCTACCTCGATACCGTTGAGTGCTACCGTCAGGTTAGCCACTGGTTACCACTCCTCATCCCACACCTGTTCACTTTGCTTACTCTCTCTCTTTGCCACATGTAATTCTAGCCCGAGGGCAGCCATCAGTTTGAAGAGCGTTTCAACGCGGCTTTTTTCCGGGTGATTCTCGAAAGCGGAGACGGTGGCTTGTTTGATGCCGACCTGTTCGGCGGCATCTTTCTGGCTCATGCCATTATGGGAGCGGGCTTCTTTCAAGGCCTTGGCCAGCATATCGGGTGAGGTAATTTTCATGGCTATGTCTCAGAACGATTCCTCAGGACGGCCCCTTGGATCTATCCCTTTTAGCGGATAAGACGCATTTTATCCTCTGTAAAGGATTTTTCGCAATTATCCGCTGTAGAGGATTTCTTGATATGCCTGTTGGCCGTAGCATGTTCAGAGCACCTCAGAAAGGACTTTGGCACGTAAAGACTCGAGGGCTGCAGATACAAAAACCCCGCATCTTGAGATGCGGGGTTTTTGCTGGCACTAATAGTGATTACGCGACGTCAAAGCGATCCGCATTCATCACCTTCGTCCAGGCGGCCACGAAATCCTTGACGAATTTCTCGGCGTTATCGTCCTGGGCATACACTTCGGCGTAGGAGCGCAGCAGCGAGTTGGAGCCAAACGCCAGATCCACCCGCGAGGCGGTCCATTTCACGGCACCGGTCTTGCGGTCGCGAATCTCGTAGGCGTTGCTGCCCACCGGCTTCCAGGTGTTGGCCATGTCGGTCAGGTTGACGAAGAAGTCGTTGGTCAACTGGCCTTCACGGTCCGTGAAGACGCCGTGCTTGGTGCCACCGTAGTTGGTGCCCAGCACACGCATGCCACCCAGCAGCACGGTCATTTCCGGGCCTGTCAGGCCCATCAGCTGCGCACGGTCGAGCAGCATCTCTTCCGGCTTCACGATGTACTCTTTCTTCTGCCAGTTGCGGAAGCCATCGGCCAGCGGCTCCAGCGGTGCGAAAGAGTCCGCATCGGTCAACTCATCCGTTGCGTCGCCACGGCCTTTCAGGAAGGGCACACGGATATCGTAGCCCGCTGCCTTGGCAGCTTGCTCGATACCGACGCTACCGGCCAGCACGATGATATCCGCCACGCTGGCACCGGTGTCGGCTGAAATCTGCTCGTAAACGCTGAGCACTTTGGCCAAACGCTCGGGCTCGTTACCCTGCCAATCCTTTTGCGGTGCCAGACGAATACGCGCGCCGTTGGCGCCACCGCGCATGTCGGAACCACGGTAAGTACGGGCACTGTCCCAAGCCGTCGCGACCATATCGCTGATGGACAAACCGCTGGCCGCAATCTTCTGCTTGACGACTTCTTCACAGTAGTCGGTGCTGCCTGCGGGCACCGGATCCTGCCAGATCAGGTCTTCCGCCGGTACTTCCGGGCCGATGTAGCGCGCTTTCGGGCCCAAGTCGCGGTGGGTCAGCTTGAACCAGGCCTTCGCGAAGGTCTGCTTGAAGTACTCCGGGTCCGCCATGAATTTTTCACAGATGGCGCGATACGTCGGATCCACCTTCATCGCCATGTCCGCATCGGTCATGATCGGGTTATGGCGAATGGAGGGGTCGGTGGCGTCGACCGGCTTGTCTTCTTCTTTGATATCGATCGGCTCCCACTGGTGGGCTCCGGCGGGGCTTTTTCTCAGCTCCCACTCGTAGCCGAACAGCAAGTCGAAGTAGCCCATGTCGAACTTGGTGGGGTTGGTCGTCCACGCCCCTTCGATGCCCGACGTGACCGCCTTGCTGGCTTTACCGTCCATGTGCGGGTTATTCCAGCCAAAGCCCTGGTTTTCGACATCGGACGCTTCTGGCTCGGCACCCAGGGCACCGGCATCGCCGTTACCATGACATTTACCGACGGTGTGACCACCCGCCGTCAGCGCGGCCGTTTCTTCGTCGTTCATCGCCATGCGAGCAAAGGTTTCGCGCACTTGCTGAGCGGTTTTCAGCGGGTCGGGCTGGCCATTCACGCCTTCCGGGTTCACATAGATAAGCCCCATCTGAACGGCCGCCAGCGGGTTTTCCATGGTTTCGGGCTTTTCGACATCGCCGTAGCGCTCGTCGGAGGGCGCCAGCCACTCTTTCTCGTTGCCCCAATAGATATCTTTTTCCGGCTCCCAGATGTCCGCACGGCCAAACGAGAAGCCGTAGGAGGGCAGACCCATGGACTCATAGGCCACGGTACCTGCCAGGATCATTAGGTCGGCCCAGCTGATCTTGTTGCCGTACTTTTTCTTGATCGGCCACAGCAGACGACGCGCCTTGTCCAGGCTGACGTTGTCCGGCCAGGAGTTGAGCGGCGCAAAGCGCTGGCTGCCAGTGCCACCGCCCCCACGGCCATCGGCGATGCGGTAGGTGCCTGCGGAGTGCCACGCCATACGAATCATCAAGCCGCCGTAGTGCCCCCAATCAGCGGGCCACCACTCCTGGCTATCGGTCATCAGCGCATGAACGTCTTTTTTCAGTGCGTCGAAGTCGAGCTTGCGCACTTCTTCACGGTAGTTGAAGTCTGCGCCCATCGGGTCCGATTTACGATCTTGCTGATGCAAGATATCCAGATTCAGACCTTCCGGCCACCAATCCTTATTGGCAGTACCAGTCGATGTGTTGCCGCCATGCATGACAGGACATTTACCGCTCATAGCTCTCTCCCTTATTGCTCTATGCCTTGGAATGACCAAGGGAACAAGTGCCGTGCATCCACGCTAAAGACGATGATTGCTGGCGTTTCGGATGCATTATTGATGTGTCACAGTTTTATAGCACCTTGCTAATAGCCACAATTTGCATTTTACGACCAGATCAATAGCTCTCAACTATTGAATGTTTTGGCCTGTGCGCCGATACCTGCTGTATGGCAACAGCGCCATCCAATCGACATCCGGGCGCAGGGTTCATTCCGCGCCTCCATTAACGCTATACTTTCATGGCATAAAATCAAATAACGATATGATGAACCCGGTCAGACGGTACTCGGCCTTTCGACTATCAGAGTAGCACTTCATGCTGACGACAAAACGTCTCTCCGCCGGTTTTACCCTATTGGAATTGCTGGTCGCGCTTGCCCTGTTTGCCACGCTGGCTACCATCGCCGTCCCCAGCTTTGCCAGAATCATTCAGGAGAACCGGGTCATCACGACGACCAACGATTACAAGATAGCGCTGAGCTTTGCGCGCAGCGAGGCCGTAAGACGTAATCAGGCAGTTCGCCTGCAGCCTGCCACCGGAGGGTGGAGCACTGGCTGGGAAGTGGTGGCCAACGGCGACATCCTGCGACGCTGGGAGCAGTCGTCTGCTGACCTTGCGATCGAAAACGCTCCCGAACGTTTTACCTTCAACAGCTTGGGACGGTTGGTGAGCGCGAACTTTACCTCACAGAGTGTCTCGCTCACGCTGGGTGATATTGGCCGCTGCGTACGCGTGGAGCCCAGCGGTATTTCCCGGGTACTAACCCAGCGGCAAGCCTGTGACTAATAAAAGCGAGTACGACCGGATGCCCAAGGCCCAAGGCGGTATTTCTTTGCTGGAGTCGTTGACTGCCCTGCTGGTGCTGTCGATCGGCCTGCTGGGCGTGCTGGGGCTACAAACCCAATCCCTGGTACATAACCGCGCCGCTTATTTCGAAACCCAGGCCACCAATATGGCACAGGACATGCTGGACAGGGTGCGTGCCAATCGCGAACAAGCCTCCTCTTACACGCTGGGGCTAGGCAACACTCCCGGGGGGAGTGGTCTTCCCGGCCGTGATCAAACACAGTGGGTCGAAGACCTGGCGACGGCGCTCCCCGGCGGCGAAGGCGGCATTGAAGTTGCCAATCGGCGCGTCAGCGTCACGGTACGCTGGGACGACACCTCCGCCCCCGATGACGTTCGGCAAATCCAACTGGTATCGGAGCTCTAGCGTGAGCCATGTTTCTCCTTCTCAAGCCCAGGCGGGTTTCACGCTGGTCGAGCTGTTGGTGGCCATGGTCATTGGCCTTCTGGTGATGGCGGGGGCGACTCAGCTGTTCATTTCGTCGCAGCAGAGCTTTCGCTTTCAGACAGCCCTGGCCGATATGCAAGACACGGGCCGATTTGCCCTGGATACGCTGTCACGCGAATTACGCCAAGCCGACTACAGCGGCGGCTGCGCCTTGCCACAGACCACCGTGCATGTACGCAATATTGCCGATACCAGCAGCGCCCCCCTGCCTTTACAGGCATGGGGGGATGTCTCCAGCGCCGATTTTTCCGCCAGTTTGAATAGCCCGCTGGCCAACCAGGACGTGCTGGCGTTTCGGGGAGGCCTCATCGCACGCACGGGTTTTGCCGATGAGTCACTGGAAATAGACAGCATCGACAGCGACCAACAGCTCACACTAAGTCGTGATGTCGGCGCCGTGTTCAATCAACGGTTGGTGCTGCTGCAGGGCCTGTTGAACTGCGATATTTTCTATAACACCTCCAGTAACGCTGGCGTACTGCAAAAAGCCAGCACGGCTGGCTGGCAAAGTAATGTGGCACCCAACACTAGCCCTTGGGGCGCCGCCAGCGGGTTGGGCTATCAGCCTGAGCAAACTATCTCGCTGAGTGCGTTGGGTAGCGCTATCTACTACCTGGGCCTCGACCAGAGTAATAATGGCATTCCGGCACTAATGCGGCTGGACCTCAGCCAAACCACACCGCGCAATGAAATCGTGGCCAGCCATGTGGTGGCCATGCGGACAGCGTTTCTGGTGGATGATGATTATCTCGCGGTGGACGACATCGACGATGCCCAGTGGCCTGCCGTGCGTGCAGTGCGCATTACGCTCATCGTACAAAGCGACCGGCCCAACCTGCGCAACGCCGACACCACGCTTGCCGTAGGCAACTTCCGGGGTGACAACGCCTTTACCGGTGGTGATGGGCGACTGTATCAGGCGTTCACCACCACCATTGCCTTGAGGAACCGCTGACATGTCAATGCGAGGCCACCCCCAGCAAGGCATGGCACTGGTATTGAGCCTGATTTTTCTGGCTATCGTGACGATTCTGAGCCTCTCTTCCATGCAAGGAGCCATGACACAGGACCGCATGGCCTCCAGCCAACGCGACCACAGCATTGCCTTTCAGGCAGCCGAAGCCGCCTTGCGGGAAGGTGAGACACGCTTGCAAAACGGCGCGGCCCCTTCGGGGGGCTGGTCAACGCATACCATGAACATGGCTCAGCTCAATCGCAACCCGCGCTACCGATCACAAAGAATCGGGCCCATCGGTTCGCGCTCCGATAATGAAGGCGGTGAGGTCCTCGATATTCTGTATCGCGTTGAAGCCCAAGGATTTGGCCGTGGTGAAGATACTCGCGTGATACTTGAGTCCTTGTTCGTTCGCCAGCAGTCGGTGGAGGTAGTGACCCCGTGAAGCACATCCGTTTTTTACCGTTAATTCTGGTTGCTACCTTTATGCTAAGTATGGCTAATGAACCAGCTTATGGATTTGCTCCTCCCCCACCCCCAGATTATGATCCAGACGAAGACCTGGATCTGGATGACCCGGAACCAGAACCAACGCCTGATCCGCCACCAGAGCCCGAGCCCCCCATTGGCGGAGGTGATGATGCCCCTATCGACGAAGATTTCGATATTCCCAGTGACCGTGTCGGTATTTCCCCAGCGCCTTTGAACGTCGTCAGTCGAGTGCCTCCCAATGTTCTGCTGATTCTGGACAACTCGGAAAGCGGCCAAGAGGGGTTGGATGGCCGAGTGGCCGTGGGTAACCAGCCTGGCGATCGTGAAAATCTGGCGGCCTGCCAGCCCAATACGTTCAATGCCTCCGAATGCCCCGCTGGCGCACGCTCACCGTTGAGCAAATCGAGCATCATGAAACGCGTAGGGCGCGACCTGATCGAGCGTTATCGTGGCGACCTGAACCTGGGGTTGATGGCGTATCAGCAAAACCCCGCCTCGCGTACGCGCGACGCAGCCTTTAGTGGCAGCACCGTCGTATGGCGACTCACCGAGCGCGGCCTGGCGACACGTTACTCCAGCAATGCCAACCCCAGCTGGTACGACCCGAACTTTGACGGGGCATGGAATGCCACGACCAAGCGCTATCGGGCAAGACTGCCTGGCACCAATATCTATGCGTTCTTCAACGTAGGCGTGCCTGGCTACATGTTCGAGGAAAATTTCTCAACCGGCCTACCGCGCAATGATGTGACCGAGTACTGGCGGCGTATCTCAAACCCGACGGCCACATCCGATCAACTGTCTGAGCGCTACCGTGGCTTGACCACGGGCAATTCGAACTCGCCCTCCATTAGTGACGGCGTTTCTTACAGCAACCCGGTGGGCTCGAATTTCACCCTCCCGCTGGTCGATAGCCTGCGTCAGCGGGGTATCCCTAATTGGGGAGCGCATACCGCTTCCATGCAGCTCAACCAGTGGGAGTGGCGGACGACCTCGTCTCCAGGGCTAGGCTACCTACACGTGCCCATTGGTGGGCTCAACAACGATGGCACGGTAAACGCAGCCCATTGGGAGGCGATCGAGACCAAGCTGGGCACTCAGCGCCACGAGTGGAACGGTAGCGGCAACCCCATGACCGACCCCAGCTGGCCACTGCTGGCAACGGGCTTGACCCCTATCGAAGGCACCATGTACACCGCGCGTGATTACTTCTTGAACAACAGTGGCAGCGGCAGCGCGTTTGGCACTAACCAGGGGCGCCGTACGGGCATCTCGATTCCCAACCTCAACAATCCTGACGCCCAGCAGTGTTTGATCAATGCCAATATCTGGCTGACCGATGGCTTACCCTCGGTGGACCGCTTTGGCAACTCGCTGGGCAACAACGTCAGTGGCGCATTGGCCAGCGCCGAAGCGGCCATCAAACGGCTTTATGACGACACGGGGGCACAGCTCTCGAACCCTGTGCGCACCTATGTCGTCGGCTTCAACCTGCCGCCGGACATCGCCAACCTGCCCAATGTCTCGGACGACCCGCTGGGCGACCTGGCCCGCGCTGGGGGCACCGAGCGTGCCTACTTTGCCAACGACGAAGCCTCGTTGAATCAGGTGATGCAGCAGGTGCTGGGCAATATCATCGCAGCCTCCCAGTCCAACACCTCAGCGGTGGTCAATAGCGATGAGTTCGGCGTGGAGGATGGCAACCTGCTTTATACGGCGGGGTTTAGAAGCGAAGACTGGTCAGGCCGCCTGGCCGCCTTTGCCATTCAATCAGATGGCAGCAGGAGCAGCCGCTGGAATGCCGAAACGCAGCTTGCCCAGCAGGCAGGTAACCGCCGTTTGTTGACGAGCCAGCGGCTGGAAAGCGGCAGCCGCGTGGGCGCCCTGCTCAACGCAGAGACCAGCGGCCTGACCAGCGCCGAGGTGCGCTGGCTGCAGGGCGAAAGCGTACAGGGGTTACGCACTCGGCAATCGCTGTTGGGCGATATCATCAACGCCAATCCGGTGCTTCTGCAAGGGGCTGGCAGTCGCCCGCCGCTGCTGATGGTGGCCGCCAACGATGGCATGCTGCATGGTTTTCATGCCAACACGGGGCAGGAGCTATTCGCGTATCTGCCGTCAGAGTTGACACAAGGGGAGGCGCCGCCCATCCGTTCCCTGACGCGCTCCGACTATAACCACCGCTACTTCATGGACGGCACACCCGCCGTTCGCGACGTCAACATTTCCGGTGGGCCTTCAGCCGTTGCCGTGGGCACCATGGGCGCGGGTGGTCGTACGGTGTTTGCGCTGGATGTAAGCAACCCCGCCAACATGGGAGCCAACAGCGTGCTCTGGGAGTTCCGCCATCCGGAATTGGGCACGGGGGTCAGCCAGCCTACCATCACTCAGCTCACCGACGGTACCTGGGCGGCTATCTTCGGCAATGGCTATAACAGCGTTGGCTATCAGGCCTCGCTATTTGTGGTCAACCTCACCACCGGGCGCCTCATTGCGCACCTCAAAACCAACACCGGTAGCGAAGCGGCCCCTAACGGTTTGGCAACGCCCACCGTCACGACCTGGCCCAGCTATGACGGTGCCCGCTTTGCTTACGCTGGCGACCTTGCAGGCAATATGTGGCGTTTCCCGCTCACGGAGGGCGGCAGCGTCAATCGTCTTTACCAGGGCAGCGCCAGCCAGCCGATTACCTCTGCCCCAGCGGTGACGCTGAGCAGCAGCTCCCCCGATACGCTGATGGTCATGTTCGGCACCGGCAGCTATTTCCGCTCGGGCGATATCGGCAACAATGCCACGCAGCAGTTTCTGGGCATTCAGGATCGTGTCGGCCGCACGACCCCCTACGGCACGTCAGATCTGGTGACCCAGCGCATTACCGGCAGTGCGTCGCGAGATGGCTTCAACTTGAGGGCGAGCACCAACCTTGCGCCTTCCAGTAGCCAGCGCGGCTGGCGCATCGAACTGCCCCCCGGCGAACGCGTGATTGCTGCCCCTTCGATCTCCAGCAGCCTGCCGCGCCGTGTACGCTTCTCGACACTGCTCCCTGATGAGTCCGACCCCTGCGGTGGCGGCCGGGAAGGCTTCTTCATGTCCTTGCTGGCCGATACCGGCGGCAGCGGCGGCACGACCACTTTCGACTTCAACGGCGACGGCCAGCCAGACAGCGACGCCACCATCAACGGTGATGCCATCACAGGCCTTCAGGCAGGTACCGGCGAGCGACTGGTCGGAGTCAACGATGGCCAGGTAGAGCGCCTGTTCGTGGGTAACCCCGACGATCCCAGCGCATCTCCCAATGGCGATGGCTCCATCACCATCGGCTTCAACGTCGACCATCTGGGCCGTCGCTCATGGCGACAGCTCACCGACGAAGAGACCGATGGCTAGCCAGCCCGCCAACAAATCGGGGAGCCCATGGGCTCCCCGAGTTCATCTTCCAGCGTTACTCATCCTTCGACCAGCGGTAGCAGGGCATTCACGCTATCCCGTGCATCGCCGTAGAACATTCGCGTGTTCTCCTTGAAGAACAGCGGGTTCTCGATGCCCGAGTAGCCGGTGCCCTGGCCACGCTTGCTGACGAACACCTGCTTGGCTTCCCACACCTTGAGTACCGGCATGCCCGCGATGGGGCTATTGGGGTCCTCTTCGGCGGCGGGGTTCACGATGTCGTTGGAGCCGATGACGATGACCACGTCGGTGGTGGCGAAGTCGTCGTTGATTTCGTCCATTTCCAGCACGATATCGTAGGGCACCTTGGCTTCCGCCAGCAGCACGTTCATGTGCCCCGGCAAACGCCCAGCCACCGGATGAATCGCAAAGCGCACGGTTTTACCCGCAGCGCGCAGCTTGCGTACCAGGTCGCTGACCGCCGCCTGCGCCTGCGCCACGGCCATACCATACCCGGGCACGATGATGACACTGTCGGCGTCGTTCAAGGCCGAGGCAACGCCGCTGGCATCGATGGCCACCTGCTCGCCTTCGATCTCGGCGGCAGGCCCCTGAGTGCCCCCAAAGCCCCCCAGAATCACGCTGATGAAGTTGCGGTTCATCGCCTTGCACATGATGTAGGAGAGAATAGCACCGGAGGAGCCCACCAAGGCCCCGGTCACGATCAACAGGTCATTGGAGAGGGTGAAGCCCACTGCCGCCGCCGCCCAGCCGGAGTAGCTGTTGAGCATCGACACCACCACGGGCATGTCCGCCCCGCCGATGCCCATGATCAGGTGGTAGCCAATGAAGAACGCCAGTGCCGCCAGCAGGAACAGTGTCCAGAAGCCCGCGCCATTGAGGTACAGGATCGCCAGCAAGAGCGACAGTGCCGCCGCTCCGGCATTGAGCCTATGTCCACCGGGCAGTTGGCGAGGTTTGCCATCCACCTTGCCAGCCAGTTTGCCAAAGGCCACCACGGAGCCGGTAAAGGTCACCGCGCCGATGAAGATGGCGAACACGACCTCGATCTGCAGAAAGGTCAGCTCGTCCGGGGCCTTGGTGGCCACCAGTGCAGCAAACGCAGAAAACTCCTGCATCACGCCATCGGCAGCCCGCGCGGCCATCACCCGGCGACGCTCCAGGTCGGCACTCCAGGCCACGAACACCGCTGCCAACCCGACAAAGCTGTGCAGCGCCGCGACCAGTTGAGGCATTTCGGTCATCTCGACCTTGCCCGCCACGTAAATCCCTATCCCGGCGCCGATCACCATCATCGGGATCAGCCACCCGTAGCCGCCAATACCGGGGCCGAAGGCGGTGAACAGCACCGCCACCGCCATCCCGACGATGCCGTACCACACGGCACGTTTGGCCTTTTCCTGGTTGCTCAGCCCACCCAGCGAAAGAATGAACAGCACGCTGGCCGCAATGGCCGCGGCAGATACGAACCCTTGTCCTAGCATATCGTTTCTCCGCCGCTCAGGATTTCTGGAACATGGCCAGCATCCGGCGTGTCACCTGGAAGCCACCCACGATATTGATAGACGCGATCAGTACCGAAATCGCCGCCAGCACGCTCACCACTCCGCTCCCCGACCCCATCTGCAGGATGGCCCCCAGGATGATGATCCCGGAAATGGCATTGGTCACCGCCATGAGCGGCGTATGCAGCGAGTGGCTCACGTTCCAGATCACCTGGAAGCCAATGAAGCAGGCCAGCACGAAGACGATGAAATGCTGCATGAACGACGCTGGCGCGACTTGCCCCAGCAGCAGCATCACGGCACCGCCTGCCGCCAACAGGCCGACCTGGCGTTTGGTCTGTGCCTTGAAGGCCGCCTGCTCGGTGGCCTTCTTCTCTTCCGGCGAGGGCTGCTTCTCTTTCTTCTTTGGCTTGGCCGCGCCAATGGCCTTGACCTTGGGCGGGGGTGGCGGAAAGGTGATTTCCCCCTGGTGGGTCACCGTGGCCCCACGAATCACGTCATCATCCATATTGTGGTGGAGCACGCCATCCTTCTCCGGCGTCAAGTCACTGAGCATATGGCGAATGTTGGTGGCATACAGCAGCGATGCCTGGGTGGCCATGCGTGAGGGAAAGTCGGTATAGCCAATCACCACCACGCCGTTATCGCTCACCACGCGCGCATCGGGCTGGGTGAGGTCGCAGTTGCCGCCCTTTTCGGCGGCCAGATCGACGATCACCGAGCCGGGTTTCATGGCCGCCACCATGTCGTCCAACCACAGTTTGGGCGCGGGTTTGCCGGGAATCAGCGCCGTAGTGATGACGATGTCTACCTCGGGCGCCTGCGCGCGGAAACATGCCAGCTGCTTTTCCCGAAACTCAGGGCTGGAGGGCGAGGCATAGCCACCGCTTTCCGCGCCGTCCTGGGCGTCTTCGAAATCGAGGAACAGAAACTCGGCGCCCATGGACTCGATCTGCTCGGAAACTTCCGGGCGCACATCGAAGGCACGCACCACAGCGCCCAGGCTGGTAGCGGTACCGATTGCCGCCAACCCCGCCACGCCCGCCCCGATCACCAGCACCTTGGCAGGGGGCACCTTGCCCGCAGCGGTCACCTGGCCAGTAAAGAAGCGGCCAAAATTGTTGCCCGCCTCGATCACCGCCCGATAACCCGCAATGTTGGCCATGGAAGAGAGCGCATCCATCTTCTGGGCCCGAGAAATACGCGGCACCATGTCCATGGCGATCACGGTGGCGCCCTGGGCTTTGCAGGTTTCCAGCAGCGCTGCGTGTTGGGCTGGCCAGAAGAACGCGATCAGCGTTTGGCCTTCGCGCAGCCACTGCGCCTCTTGCTCGGAGGGCTCACGTACCTTGACGACCACGTCGGCTTCTTGCCATAGCGCCTCGGCGCGTTCGACCACGGTGACGCCAGCCGCCCGGTACGCCTCATCACTGAACCCGGCCCCTGCCCCCGCACCCGCTTCTACCAGGCACTCATGGCCCAGCTTGTGGAGCTGCTGTGCGCTGTCCGGCGTCAGCGCGACCCGCGCCTCGCCTTTAGCACTCTCTTTTGGTGCGCCTATTTTCACACGCGTTCTCCCTGGTTAGCCCGCCCTGCGCACGCCTCTCCCCGTGTATTGCCAACCTCAGAAGCGGGTACGCCGTCGTGTCATGGCAACGCCATGGCGTTGCTCGTTAGCAGTTTAGGATCTAACGCCAGGCCCGCCAGTGGCCATTCAACCTTTGATGCAACCCGGTTGTAGAGCGACGACATCCTGGGGCACTGCTAGCGGGTGCTGCTGCTGGCAAAGGCCATCAGTTGATCGGTGAGCCACACGTTGGCAGGGGCATTGAGGTAAAGCTGATGCTGGATCAGCGTCATGGTGAGGGCGGGCAGCGCGGCGGGCGGCGTCACCATGCGTACCGGCAGCATGGCCACGAAGCGCTCGGCCATCTGGCGTGGCAGGGTCATGATGGCATCGGTGAGGGCAACCACGCGGGCAGCGGCAATGTAGTTCAAGTTCTTGGAGATGACACGGCGCGTCAACCCGTGCTGAGCCAGGCAGTTCTCGATGGGGCTGGGCAGCAAGCCGCTGATGTCGGCCAACTCGACGTGCGCCAGCTGAGCAAACGCCTCCAGCGCCAGCGCATCCCCCACGTGGGGGTTGTGCTGCGCCACCAGGCACACCAGCTCCTCATGCAGCCAGGGGGTTTGCACCACGCCACTGGGCAGCGACGATTGGCGATCCAGCCCCACCACCATATCCACCTGACGCTGCTCCAGTGCCTCGTTCAGCACGTCGGGGGTAATCAGCTCTATCGAAAAACTGAGACCGGGCGCACTGCGCAGCAGCTGGCTCAAAAACGCCGGGTACATGACCTCCTCGAAATAATCCGTGGTGGCCAGGGTGAAGCGCCGCGTACTGGTGGCGGCTGCAAAGGTCGCGGGGGGTGCCAGCCCCGCCTGCAGGGCGGCCAGGGATTGCTGCACGACCGGCAACAGTGCCAAGGCACGGGGGGTCGGCTGCAGCCCTTGCCCGGAACGCACCAGCAGCGGGTCATCCAGCGCTTCACGCAGGCGCTTGAGCGCATGACTCAGGGCGGGCTGGCTCAAATGGAGCTTTTCCGCCGCACGGGTGACATGGCGCTCGCGCATCAGCATCTCGAAGACGAGCAGCAAATTCAGGTCAAAATGGCGTAACGAACGCATGAGGGCTCACTATCCATAAGATGAATGATTTCATTCTAAACATTCATTTCATTCATCGCCAAAAATTCCTTATCGTCGCGCTTTCTCGCCTCGCGAACCCACGTTTCCCCCGCTGCACGCTGATAGGAGAACACATTAGGTGAACCCATCGCAGATCATGCCGAGCCTGTTTGGTGACGTCATCTCCACCTTCATGGGGGTACCCAAAGCCACCGACCCAAGCGCTACCGACGCCGAGGTCGTGGTCAGCGGTGTGCCGTTCGATCTGGCCTGCTCCGGCCGCTCGGGCACGCGCATGGGGCCTAATGCGATTCGCCAAAGCACGGCCAACCTGATTTGGGAAGGCAAGCGTTGGCCGTGGGATTTTGCGTTGGAAGAGCGCCTGCGGGTGTGCGATGCCGGCAACCTGGACTACGCCTATGGCGAACCAGAAAGCCTGATCGACAACCTGGAAAGCCACGCCATGCGCTGGCTGAAAGCGGGTAAAAAGATGCTGACGCTGGGTGGCGACCACTACATCAGCCTGCCGCTGCTGCGTGCCCATGCCCGTGAACACGGCCCGCTGGCGCTGATTCATTTCGATGCTCACACCGATACCTACGAGCAAGGCACACGCTATGATCACGGCACCATCTTCCATCATGCACTGAAGGAAGGCCTGGTCGTCCCGGAGCATTCACTGCAGATTGGTATTCGTACCAGCTATGACCGCCACAACCACCCTTACGAGGTGCTGGACGCCGACTGGGTGAACGACCACGGCCCGGCGGCAGTACTGGAGCGCATTCGCGCGCGGGTAGGTCATCACCCCGCCTACGTGACGCTGGATATCGACGGCCTCGACCCGGCCTTTGCGCCCGGCACCGGCACCCCCGTGTGCGGTGGTCTCTCCACGGACCTGATGCTCAAGGTGGTTCGCGGCATGGTCGGCATGGAGCTGGTGGGCATGGACCTGGTGGAAGTCAATCCGGCCTATGATCACGGCGACATTACCTCGCTGGCCGCCGCCACGTTAGGGCTGGAATTCCTCTACACGCTGGCGGCTTCCAAGCCCGTCAAGTGATGGCAAAGCCGCCTGGGCCATCGCTCAGGCAGCTTTGTTCAGCCAGCGAATGACCTGCTCGGCGACGGCGTCCGGGTGGGTCATGTGAATACAATGCCCTTTGGTGGGCATGACGCTGAGCAGGCTGTTGGGCATCAGCTGGTGCACGAACTCGCCCACGGCCACGCTGGCCAGCTTGTCATCCTCGCTTTGCAGGATCAGCGTCGGGTGTTCCGAGATGGGCAACAGGTAACGATAATCGGAAAAGAACGTTGCCACGGCAAAGGTCTTGGCCACGGTCGGATCGGTGGAGCAGAAACTCTCCGACAGCTCGCCGACGAGGTCTTCAGTGCCCTCTTCCCCCACCACGATAGGCGCCAAATACTCGGCCCAGCCGGTATGGCTGCTCTCCATCAAGTCGATCAGCGAATCCAGGTCGGCCTTTTCGAACCCACCGAAATAGTCGGGGGGCATGTTCAAAAAGCACGGTGAAGGGCACACCATCACTTGCCGGGTAATGCGTTCAGGCGCCTGCGCGGCGGCCAGCAAACCGATATTGCTGCTGACGGAGTGGCCAATAAAGACGGTGTTGGTCAATTCCAGCGCTTCACACACTTCGATGACATCTCGGGCATAGCCATCCAGCGTGCTGTAGCGTACCTCGTTGAAGTCGGATTTCAGCGAATCCCCCGACCCTACGTAGTCGAACAGCACCAGGGTATAGGTATCTTTCAACTTGGGTACCAGGTACTGCCACATGTTCTGATCGCAGCCAAACCCATGGGCCAGGATCAGCGTGGTGTCGCCGCTGCCCATGACTTTGACGTTATTACGAAACATCACCCGCTCTTTGGTCAGCATAGGTCCTCCCTTGTTGGCACACCGCGCCATCTCGATGGTCACTTCAGGGCCTGCCCCCCACCTGCCGGTCATGCCCGCCACCCTTCATACCTTTTCCATGCCATCGTTACATAACGAAATGGCGGTGGACACTCCGAAATCGTGAACGATTGTTTCTCGCCTGCTCCAGCTGCCCACCAAGATCGCGACACCTTTCATCGAGACTCCCCAAGCGGTTTCGCGGGACGGCAGTACCAAAAACACGTTACTGAACGACGCACATCCGCAGCCTAATGAAGCGAGCGGCTGGCAGCCAGCCTGCTCGGTAACGCCGAGTGTTGCTCCACAAGCAACAATCCCAACGTTTTCTGGTACTCGTTCCTGCCCGCCAAGTCGCTTAGCGTGATAGATGCCCATAACGACACTGACAACGGCACCAGAGGACAGGAAATGCCTTACACCCCCTTTTTCAATGACGCACAGGTCGACGCGGCGGTTGCCATCCGGCACCAGTTGCACCAACACCCAGAGCTGAAGTTCGAGGAAACGCAGACCGCCCGTCTCGTGGCCCAGCGCTTGCGCGACCTGGGGTATCACGTGACCGAAGGTTTGGCGACCACCGGCGTCATGGCCGAGCTGGACACCGGCCGCCCCGGCCCCGTGATTGCCTTTCGGGCCGATATGGATGCCCTGCCCATCAGGGAAGCCAACGCGTTCGAGCACCGCTCCCAGCGCGACGGGCTGATGCATGCCTGCGGCCACGACGGGCACACCGCCACGCTGCTGCTGGCCGCAGAAGCCATCATCGCCCAGCGCGACCAGCTTTGCGGCTACATCAAGCTGCTGTTTCAACCGGGTGAAGAGGGCGGCAACGGTGCGGATAAAATGGTCAAGGCCGGTGTGCTCCAGCACCCGCAGGTAGAGGCCATTTTTGGCTACCACAACCGCCCAGGCTTTCCCGCAGGGCAGCTATTCGTCAAACCCGGTCCGGCCATGGGCGGTAACGATACCTTCAAGATCACCTTGTCGGGCGTATCGGGCCACGCTGCCATGCCGCATCTGGCGGTCGACCCCATTTATGTGGGGGCGTCGCTGGTGCAGCAGTTGCAAGGGCTGGTGGGCCGCCATAAATCACCCCTGGAAGCTGGCGTGATCACCGTGGCCGCCTTTCATGCGGGCGATGCCGCCAATGTCATTCCGGGCACGGCAGAGCTGCTGGTCAATATTCGCAGCGACCGTGAAAGCTCACGCAACGCCCTGGTGGGCAAACTGGAACAAGTGGTGGCCGGGGTGTGTGCCGCCCACGGCGCCCACTTCTCGCTGGAGCATCAGCATCAGATTCCGCCGCTGGTCAACGACGCCGAGTGGTCCCGGCAGGTGCTGGCCATCGCTACCGAGCAGGGGGTCAGCCCAGACATCCAGCAGCTCGATTACATGCCCACCATGGGCGCCGAAGATTTTGCCTTCTACCTGCAAGAGGTGCCTGGCTGCTTCTTCTTCGTGGGCAATGGCGACAGCGCGTACCTCCACAACGAACATTACGACTTCAACGATGCCATCTTGCCGGTGGCCGCCGGGATGTTCGTGGCGCTGGCCCGTTCACTGCTCCAGCGCCGTTGAGCGACACCTCCAACACGATTGCAATAACAACGTCTCAACAAGGATTCACTCATGCAAGGTGTTCTGACTTCCATTGAACGGGTGGGCAACAAGCTGCCGCACCCCTTTATTCTGTTTACTGTGCTCGCCGCGCTGGTGGTCGTGGTCTCGGCCCTGCTGTCGGCACTGGGCGTCTCGGCCATCAACCCCCAAACCGGCGACGAGGTCGTCGTGCGCAGCCTGCTATCGGCCGAGGGGGTCGAGTTCATGCTGACCAGCGTGGTCAGCAACTTCGTGAACTTTCCGCCGCTGGGGCTGATTCTGGTGGTGATGTTCGGTATCGGCCTGGCCGACAAGGTGGGCTTGATGTCGACGCTCATGCAGGTCAGCGTGGCCAAGGCTCCCCCGTCGCTGCTGACGTTTTGCGTCTTCATGGCAGGCATTTGCGGCAGCATTGCATCAGATGCCAACTACCTGATTTTGATTCCCCTGGCGGCCATGGTCTATTACTCCGTTGGCCGCCACCCAGTGGCCGGAGCCGCGGCGGCCTATGCCGCCGCCGGGGCTGGCTTCGATGCCAGCCTGTTCATCACCGTCGGGGATGCGCTGTTCGCGGGCATCACCACGGAAGCAGCGCGGCTGGTCGACCCCGAGGCGTATGTCTCGCCCGTCGACAACTACTACTTCGTTGCCTGTTCGGTCTTCGTGCTGGCGATGGTCGGCACCTTGCTGATCGACAAGGTCGTGGAGCCCCGCCTGCAGCGCACGCTGCCCATGAGCAAGGACTTCAAGACCGACGTGGTAACCCATGAGCTGACCGCTTCGGAACGCCGGGGCCTCAAGCGCGTGGGGCTGGCAACGCTGGCGTACATCGCGCTGGTGTTACTGGCCGTGTTGCCGGAGGCCTCACCGCTGCGCAACGATGACGGCGGTTTGATTCCCTCGCCGTTTTTGAGCTCTCTCGTTCCGCTGATGTTTCTCTACTTCGTGACGATTGGCCTAGTGTATGGCATCACCACGGGCAAGATCACCAGCAGTCGCGACGTCCCGCAGCGCATGGCCGAATCTGCCAGCGACCTGGCCCCCACGCTGGTGCTGTTCTTTGCCATTTCCCAGTTCATCGCCTATTTCGGCTGGTCGGCACTGGGGCAGTATATCGCCATCGAGGGCTCCAACATTCTCCAGAACACGGGCTTCACCGGGCTGCCGCTGGTGGGCGCGTTCATCGTCATGAGCGCCACCCTCAACATCTTCATGACCAGCGGCTCGGCCCAGTGGGCGCTGATGGCACCGGTGTTCGTGCCCATGCTGATGATGATCGACTTCGACCCGGCCTTCGTGCTGGCGATGTTCCGCATCGGCGACTCCAGCACCAACATCATCTCGCCCATGAGCCCCTACTTTTCGGTGGCACTGGTGTACATGCAGCGTTACAAACCGGACATGGGGCTAGGCACCTTGATCGCCACCATGTTGCCCTTGGCCATGGGCTTTTTGCTGGCCTGGTCGGCGTTTCTGATGTTCTGGTTGATGATGGGCTGGCCCATCGGCCCAGGGGTCTACATGATGGCGAACTAGCCTTACTGCATCGCTTTCATCAGCTTCCACAAATAGTCGGCAGCGGGCGACAGCCTTCTGCCGACGCGGCGTACCAGATTGCCCTGGCTGCGGGCGGCCATGGGGTGATCGATGGGCACCGCCTGCAGCAACCCTGCCTCGATCTCGCTGCGCGCCGCCGCCGCCGTCATGAACGCGACCCCCACCCCCGCACTGGCCATGCGCCGGGCCACCGAGTGCAAATTGCAGCGATACGCGGGCGTGGCTGGCTGCCCCGCTGCTGCAAACAGGGCATTCACGAACTGCTGCGACCCGGACACCTCCGGCAGGAAGATCAACTTCTGCTGCAACAGCTCTGCCACGCTCACGCTGGACTGCCTGGCCAAAGGGTGAAACGGCGCCACCAGCGCACACAGCGGCCCCCGCTCGAACGAGTGCACCACCAACCGAGGGTCCGAAATAGGGCCATAGGTAATGGCGATGTCCACTTCATCGTTCGCCACCATGTCATGGGGTTCACGCGGGTAGTAGATGCCGGTCTTGATCTCGATCAGCACCTCAGGGTAGTGCTCGGCAACGCGCCGCATCACGTGATTGATGAAACTGTCCACGAACCCATCCCCCACCGACACCACGACCTTGCCCGCCTGCAAATTGCGCAGCCGCGCCAGCGTATCGGTCAGCTCGGCATTCAAGCGCCGCTGGGCCAGAAAGCCCTCCACGACCAACTGGCCAGCCTCGGTAAGCATCACATGACGCCCCTGGCGCTCCAGCAGCGCCATACCCAGCGCCTGCTCCAGCGAGCGCACCTGCCGACTCACCACGGAAGGGTTCAGCTGAAGATGCTCCGCCGCCGCGCGAATCCCCCCGCAGCTACTGACTTCAAACAGGTAGAAGGCCCGTTTATCGAGAAGGGTCATAGGCGTCACCAGAATCGTCTCCAGGCGTCGCAGTCATCGAGTGGGCAACCTTTCAATGACTACAGGAAACTGGCATTTTGCCATCGGCATCACCCTGAGCGCCAAACACTCGTCTGAATAAGCGTTCCAGGTACGCTCGTTTGCACAAACCCCTAGTGACTCCTACCCTTTAACTCGAAGGCTGAAGCGGCCATCTTCAAGGCTTTCGCCAGTAGCTGCGCCGTTAGTTCATGAAGAGCTGACCGATACACTTAAGAAGAAGCGACATGTTGAAATTCCTGGCAAGCACCGTCGGTATCATTTTCATGATTGGCCTGCTGGTGGTCATTGGGCTACTGATGTTGATCTTCTAGTGTCAAGATGACGTATTGAAAGTGCCTGATGCCAGGCACTTTTCGTTTAGCGTATGCTCAAACGCGTTCGATCAGCGTCGCAATGCCCTGCCCCACGCCGACACACATGGTGCACAGCGCATAGCGCTTGCCACTGTTTTGCAGTTCGTGGGCCGCCGTCAGCAGCAGCCGCGCGCCCGACATCCCTAGCGGGTGCCCCAGAGCGATGGCACCTCCGTTCGGGTTGACGCGTGGGTCATCGTCGGCCAGCCCCAAGTCGCGCATACAGGCCAAGGCCTGGGCAGCAAAGGCCTCGTTGAATTCGAACACATCGATATCGTCCATGGCGATCCCCGTGCGCTCGAGCAACTTCTGCACGGCGGGCACCGGTCCGTAACCCATGATGCATGGTTCGACACCGGCAGTGGCCATGCCGATGATTTTGGCCATCGGGGTCAGGCCATGGCGTTTGACTGCGGCTTCGCTGGCCACCAGCATGGCCGCCGCTCCGTCGTTGACGCCCGAGGCGTTGCCCGCCGTGACGCTGCCCCCATCACGGAAAGGCGTCGGCAGGCCCGCAAGCTTCTCCAGCGTGGTTTCCCGCAGGTGTTCGTCCTGGTCGAAAAGCAGCGCTGCCTGCTTGCGACGCGGAATCTCGATGGCGGTGATCTCCTGGGCAAAGCGACCGGCCTTTTGGGCCGCGGCGGCTTTTTGCTGGGAGCGCAGCGCAAAGGCGTCCTGGTCTTCCCGGGAGATATTGAACTGCTCAGCGACGTTTTCGGCGGTTTCCGGCATGGAGTCCACCCCATAGGCCTTCTTCATCGCAGGATTGATAAAGCGCCAGCCGATGGTGGTGTCTTCGATGGTCTGGCTGCGGGCAAAGGCACTGTCGGCCTTGCCCATGACGTAGGGCGCCCGAGACATGGACTCCACACCGCCCGCCAACGCCAGCTCCATTTCGCCCGCCTTGATGGCACGGAAAGCGGTGCCCACGGCATCCATCCCCGAACCACACAGACGGTTCATGGTCGTGCCGGGAACCGAGGTGGGCATGCCCGCCAGCAGCGACGCCATGCGCGCCACGTTGCGGTTGTCTTCTCCCGCCTGGTTGGCGCAGCCCATAAAGACTTCTTCGATGGCCGCCGGGTCCAGGTTCGGCGCGTCAGCCAGTACTGCCTTGAAAATCGCGGCGGCAAAGTCGTCGGGGCGCACGGAGGGCACGGCGGCCAAGCGCTCGCCGGTAAAGGGGCATTCGATGAACTTGATCTGCTCATTGACGCTGGGTAGCTCGCTCCCCACGTAGCCACGCAGCACGGCCAGCGGCAGGCCAGCGGCCCCTGCTTCGAAGGCGCAGGCCATGGCGGCGTGGCTATGCTCCAGAATCTCGACCTGATGCGGCCAGCCTTTCTCAACGGCATCGCGCAGGCGATGCAAGGAACCCACGCCCGGATTACCGCCCCAGGAAAAGATCACTTTCCTGGCGCAACCCGCCCCGATCAGCTGGTCGTAGATGATATCTGGGGTCATCCGAATCAGCGTCAGGTCGCGCTTTTTCTGGCGGATCACTTCGTGACCTGCCGCAAAAGGAATCAAATGGGTAAACCCTTCCATGGCAACGGTAGCGCCGTCCTGGACGTAGCGCGCTACCGCGTCATGCAAGCTGAGAAACTCGGCCATTGTTGGTTGCCTCTTCACTGGACGTTGGCGTACTTATTCGTATTGGCGTACTAACTCGTTATGTTCGTTAAACGAACATAGATTCTCTATACGAACAAGTTACTGTCGAACGATAATGGGGTCAAATGGCTTCTTCACTGAATGCCTATCGAGCATGATGGAAGGCATTCTCGAAAACCCAACAAAAACATTAAATAACAAAAACTTATATGTTTAAAAGCCAATTTTTTGCGCGTATCACCTGCTCCTCGCTGCTACCAAGGTATAAAGCGGGGTCACACACCCGGCTCAGCTCTTCAGGCGTTAGTTGACGGTTAACGTCAGGATATTCGAGCAGGACTTCCGCGTAGGGCCGCGCCTGAAGACGGGAGGTTTCTGCCGCTTCAGCACTCAAAGCCTTCGCGCGCTCAGGCCCGAGGCAGGCCGTCAGTAACTTCGCCACGGGCTCTGCCATGATGCCGCCGCCCGTCGCCCGCAAGTTGCGCTGCATGCACTCTGGATACACTTCCAGCCCTTCGAGCAACACCACCAGCTGCTCCAGCGCACCTTCCGTGAGCAGCGCGCTTTCGATGAGCGGCGCCCATTCGGCATGCCACTCCCCCAGCCCCCTCTCCAATGGATGGGCGGCAGCATTCAACAGCACCGAGGCGTGACCATGTACCTGGCGTGCAGCCCCGCGGATCAAGGCACTGCGTACGGGGTTGCGTTTATGGGGCATGGAAGAGGACTCCCCCATGCCGGGGGCAGAGGGCTCAGCGACTTCGCCCACTTCTGTCTGGGTCAGCAGGGAGACATCCAGCGCTACCTTTTCTGCAGCGCCGACCACGGCATCCAGGGCCGTACCAAGCGCGTGAACAGGGTAACGATCGGTATGCCAAGGCAGCGTTGGAGCTGCCAAACCGAGATGCGTTGCCAACGCATCCATCCACCCAAGGCCCTGAGCATCCCAGCCAGAGTGCACTCCCACGGCACCCCCAAACTGCACAGGAAGCTCAATGGCACCCAAACGACGCAGGGACCGCTCCAGGCCGACGGCCCAATGCGCGACTTTTACCCCAAAGGTCATGGGCAGTGCCTGGGGTCAGCACGGCGGCCATGCTGGTAGCCACGGTGGCTTCCTTTTTTACCCTTAGCCTCATTCTCTGGCTGGTCAGCCTTACCCACTGGCTGGCTTTTTGATAGTGCCAATGAAATGCTCTTCATGACGGTCAGAGTCGCCTTACAGGAAGCGGCTCGTCATCAAGGCGCGATATGGCTCCCGCGAGTGTTACTGATCGGCGGCTTTCATCACCGCGTCCAGGGCCGCCTGGTAGCCTTGTGTGCCCAGCCCGGCAATCACACCATCGGCCCGCAGTGAGACATAGGAGTGGTGGCGAAAGCGCTCACGCTTGTGCACATTGGAAATGTGCACTTCGATCACTGTGCCCTCGAAGGCATTCAAAGCATCCAGGATAGCCACAGAGGTATGGGTATAAGCGGCGGGGTTGATAATGATCGCCTGGGTGCCATCGAGGCGTGCAGCGTGAATGGCATCGATCAGGGCGCCCTCATGGTTGCTCTGCAGGCAGTTCAGCGTCCATCCCGCCATCACGGCTTTTTCACGCAGCGCGTTATTGACGTCTTCCAGCGTCTCGTAGCCGTAGATTTCCGGCTGCCGAGTGCCCAGTAAATTCAGGTTGGGCCCATGCAGGACAAGCACTTTAGCCTGGCTCATGCATCATTCTCCTTCAGCAGTTGGCGGCGATAGTGGGCAAATAGCGTGGCCGATTGCTGCGCTGCTGCCTCGCGTTTGGCGTCATCTTCACAAAAAAACTTGAAGGCGTCGACGCCTTGAAAGACGAACAGGCTGACACCGCTCACCACCGCAGCACCGACCTGCTTCGCCGCCGCAATAAACTCGGTGACAGCGGCAGCTTGCGCAATTCTTTATTGAGACGGTGGGGGCACCGCCTGATAAAGCCACTGGTTTGGGGCAGCTGCTGGTCAGACAAGGCCACGCCGCAAAGCACACCGTCATGATTGGCGACTCTTACAATGACTACCGCGCGGCCCGCTCCAATGGCACGCGATTCATTGGCGTCGCGGCCGAGCCCCATCAATCCCCTTTCCCTGCCGATACCGTGGTCATCAATGACCTGAGTCAACTGGAAGAGGCATTGCTGATCCTGGAATAATTGTTCGGCATTCGAACAATATGCTACATTGTTGCCTGACCAAGCATCCACCAATGAGAATGCAACATGGCAGATATTCTACAGGCAGATGCCCTGCAGCCTGATGACAGAGACTTTGTTACCGCCCTTGCCAGCGGCCTGGAAGTCATCATGGCGTTTGACGATTCACACCCCAGAATGACCCTCAGCGAAGTGGCTGCGCGCACCGGCATGAACCGCGCAAAAGCACGTCGATTTTTGCTGACGCTACATGCGCTGGGATACGTTAGAAAACAGCAGCGTTACTTTGAGCTGTCTCCCAAAGTATTACAGCTCGGCTACTCTTTTCTCTCTGCCAACAATTACCGCAGTGTGATCCAGCAGTATCTGGAGGATATTACTGCGCAGTGCGGGGAATCGTCATCACTAGGCATTCTGGATGGCGATGAGGTGATTTATGTCGCACGCTCCGCAGCCCCCCATCGGTTGATGTCTATTTCGCTCTCTGTGGGCACACGCCTGCCTGCGGCCCACACCTCCATGGGCCGTGTGCTGCTTGCTCAGCTCTCCGAACCGGCATTGGATGCCTATTTATCGAGAATTGTGCTCGAACGCCATACTGAGAAAACGATTACCGATAAAGAGTACCTTAAAAAATGCATCAACAAGGTTCGTCAGCAAGGCTATGCCATCTCTGATCAGGAGCTGGACCCAGGCTTGCGGTCGTTGGCCGTCCCTGCATTTGACATGAATGGAAAGCTGCTGGGCGCCATCAATATCAGTACCAATGCGGCCAGGGTCGATATGGAGACGCTGCTTAAACACCACCTGCCGCTCCTGCAGGAAAAAGGGCGTTTGATCCGCTCGACCATCAGTGCCTAGCCTTGAGCTTCAAGCTTCGTGAAGCAGACGAGGAAAATGCGCGCACCGCCAGCTATCTTTAAAAGATTTCATTCATTTTCATGAAGATAGCTGAGCAAAGCATATAACTGCTTGTGCTCAACATTTGCACAAGCATGGGCTAGCTTCTACATTGAGTACAGTATATGAACTAAGGATACACCTATCTCGTTAGCTCATGAGGAGCTAATCATCACAATCAAGGAGAGATAACATGTTGAAATTTCTGGCAAGCACCGTCGGCATCATTTTCATGATTGGCCTACTGGTCGTCATAGGCCTATTGATGCTGATTTTCTAGACTGATTGCCATATTGCTCATTTTTAATGAATTGATGCCCTCCTAAACAAAGCACTGATATTTCAAACCATGCTGTAAAGCAAAGGGTTGCCAAGAGGAGTAGGTACCCTGCTGACCTCTTGGCAAACCTGAATTATTGTGGCCTGATTAAAACCATCGTGCCGCAATATGCTCATCCAAGACTCTTCTATAAGTTCTCTCCCCGCCTAACCTGCTCCACCCAACCACGCCAACACGGCCTCTTTCGAGCGCTGTTCGCGTTCGGCATATAGCGCCAGCTCATCCTGCACCGGGGCGCCCAGGGCGGCTTCGAAGGCGTCGCGGTTTGCGTTACCGGCGTAGGCGCCGTTTTCACTGCCGCCCAGGTTGGATTGGAAAATACCGGCGGCACTAACGGGCAGGAAGTCTTCGTAGGTGATGGGCTGGGCCTCGACCCACCCCTGGGCCAGCAGCGTTTCCAGGTCGGCGTGCTCAGCGCGGCCCTTGGCTGCCCGCCCGGCGTCGGTCAGGTAATAGTGGAAGTAGGCCAGCTGCTCGGTGCGAATCGCCTCGTGGTGGTCCGGAAACGCGGTGAACACGCGCTCCATGACGGCCTGATGGGCGTCATTGTCCAGGCCAACGGTCTGGGCACGCCCCTGGTTCAGCAGCTCATCATAAAGTGCCCGCCCTTTGGGGGTCAGCGCCATGCCGCGCTGCTCGATTTCACCAAAGCGCGCCGTATGGGTGCCCTGGGCCTCCCCGGCGAAACGAATCGACTCCTCCAGCGCCCGAAAGCTGGTTTGGCGCAGCAACATGGGGCACTCCCGGCGGGGCGGCCCTTCGATCACCGCTTTGGGGTTCATGCCCATGCTCGGCATACGACGCTGTGCTTCGTCGATATCCAGGGTTCTGGGCGTCAGGTGGTTGATGTGCGGCCCCTTGAAACACACCACATCGGCAATCAGGCGATGCTCGTCGTGCAGCGCCTGATAGGTTTCCAGGTCGACGGTCGCTTCCTGATGCCAGCGGAAGGTTTCCAGCGCCTCGCTGACGAACTGGTCGGCCTCTTCACTGCTCAACCCACCCTGAGTTTCGTGGCGCTGGATGAGCGCCCGCACCGTGGGGGTAAAGATATCCCGCTGGGCCAGAATCTCCTCGGCGCGACGGCGCAGCGCCTCGCTCTCGATCAGCTCCAGGCGCAATAAAGAGGTAAAGACTCGGAAAGGATTCAGCGCGAGGGCCTCGTCTTCGATGGGCCGAAACGCCGTAGAGTGCACCGGCACGCCCGCTTCCGAGAGGTCGTAATACCCCACCGGGTACATCCCCATGACCGCAAACAACCGGCGCAACATGGCAAGCTCGGCCTTGGTGCCCACCCGGATCGCCCCGTGGCGCTCAACGCTCAGCCGGGCCAGCTCGCCCTGTGCCTTCAGGCGGCGGTGCAGCGCGGGCTGCTGCTGAAGGGTTTCCTGGTTCACCCGCTCGACCAGTTCCAGCAGCGCACCGTACTGCGGCACTTCCGCTTGATACATGGCCGACATCGCCTTGGAAAAACGGTCGCGTATTGCATCAGTGGTGATAAAGGACATGTTGTGGCTCTCTGGGTCGATAAAGAACGGCACGCGTCGCCAGCCTCATGGCCTCTTCATGACACGTGCTTGCGCTGCGTTCTATCAAACCGACTCGGGGAGCGAACCACAAACGAAAAAAAGCACTCAATGCATGCCAAAAAGGAATGCTTAAAGGCTTTTATAAAGAGCGGCGAGCACCGGGTACCCAACAGTATGGCGCCCAAGGGAGCCCTTTGGTAGGGTGGGATCCCTTACCGTCATTCCGTTGAGTGACGCTTGCCCAGGAGCGCCCGCGTTCACCATGCGCAATCTTCCTTCCATCACCGCCATGCAGTGCTTCGAAGCGGCCGCCCGCCACATGAGCTTCACCCGGGCTGCCGATGAGCTGAACCTGACCCAGAGCGCGGTCAGCAAACAGGTGGCACAGCTGGAAACCACCCTGGAGCACAAGCTGTTTCGCCGGGTACGCCGCAGCCTGCTGCTGACCCCCGAAGGGGCGATTTTCCTGAGCGATGTGCGCAAAGTGCTGACCCAAATCGAGATGTCCACCCAGGCCATCATGACGTACAGCGGCCACAGCGAAGTGCTCAACATCGCCACCCTGCCCAGCTTCGGCAGCCGCTGGCTGGCCAACAAGCTGCCCTCGTTCATGGCGGCGCATCCTGGTATCAGCCTGGCGTTTCACGACCGCGTCGAGGATTTCGACCTGGAGCAGGAGAACATCGACATTGCCCTCTTGTATGGGCACGGCAGCTGGCCCAATCTGGCCTGCCACAAGCTGGCCGACGACCTCATGGTCGCCGTCGCCTCCCCAGCCTGGCTGGCCCAGCACCCGATTCATTCACTCGATGATTTGACGCAGCGCCCGCTGCTCCACCTTTCGACCCGCCCGGATGCCTGGCACCACTGGTTTGCCAGCCAGCACGTCATGACCGAGCGCAGCTACCACGGCACCCGTTTCGAAACCTTCCCCATGCTGGTCAGAACCGCCATGGCAGGCGGCGGCGTGGCACTGGTGCCCCACTTCACCGTGGATGAAGAGCTGGAGAGCCAACGGCTCGCCCTGGCATGGCCGTACCAACTGCTCAGCCGCAACGCCTACTACCTCGTCTACCCCGAACACCTGGGAGAGCTCGCCAAGGTGCGCCGCTTCGTTGAGCATGTGGTGCCGTTTGGGGAATACAGAAAGAGCCTTGCAAGCCACAAATCAAGCAGTTAAGCAACACCAATCAGGCTGGTTATCTCAAGCACATACCGCATCATGAGAGTTGCAGTCGCAGCACGACAACAGACGTCCCATCATCTCACTCGCCAGCACGCTAAATTTATTTTAATATTTGTCGCAATATCTCACTATCGTGGACAAGAAGAGCGGAACAATGGCGACGATCAACACCAGTTTTGCTGCGCTCAAGGCACAGCAAAACCTGAATAATACTGGCGCAAAGCTGTCGACAAGTATTGAGCGACTTTCTTCTGGTCTTCGGATTAATAGTGCAAAGGATGATGCAGCAGGGCAAGCGATTGGTAATCGCATGGCGACCAACCTGCAAGCAAATTCCACCATCACGCGGGGAATCAACGACGGCGTTTCACTAGGCTTTGTACGAAAAGTTAGCTCGCAGGCAGCGGTCTATGCATGCCACGCATACCATCGCCCTAAAGCTGCTTGCTAACTTATCGTAGCGTGTGGCAATGCGGCGTAGCTCCTTTAGCCAGCTAAAACAGCGTTCTACCGCATTTCGTTGTCGATATTTAGGCTTATCAAACCGTCTAGGTAGACCTGGCCGCCTTCTTCGATACATGTTGCGTTGAGCTATGACCGGCTTCATCCCGTGCCTATCGCAATAACGACGCAGCTCATCGCTGTCATAGCCTTTATCAGCCACCATATAGCGACTACGTTTGCGCGGGCACCCTACGTTACCAGGCAGATAAACGCTCTCTAATGTCGAAATAAAGTGCCGAGAGTCTACCTCTTGGCCGGGAGACAGCGTGAATGCCAGAGGCCAACCATGACGATCGCAAACCAAATGAATTTTGGTGGTTAACCCCCCGCGACTGCGGCCAAGGGCATGATCTAGCGGTTCTTCAGAGCCCCTTTTTTGCCGCCTCCTGCGGCAGCACGGGTGGCACGAACCGATGTTGAATCACCACCTGCCCTACTTGCCACCGTGCTAAACTCATCGCCAACGACACAAGCGAACAGGTTATCATGGGAGTCCTCAATGTCATCTGCTCAACGCCGTAAACTCCCCATTGGCATTCAGTCCTTTGAGAAGCTGCGCAAGGGTCAGTATTACTACGTCGACAAAACGCCCTTGATTCACACCATGGCTGAAACGGGCGGTTACTATTTCCTCTCCCGCCCGCGACGGTTTGGTAAAAGCCTGCTGCTGGATACGTTGCGCTGCCTGTTTGAAGGCCATGAAACCCTGTTTGAAGGACTTTATATTCACGATAAGTGGGACTGGCAGCAGCAACACCCGGTACTACGCCTCAGTTTCTCCAGCGGAGTGGTTAACAGCCGCCAGGACCTGGACGCCAACATTCGTTATCAGCTGCAACAGCAGCGAGCAAACCTGAAAATTGAGACACCGCCGCCTGAGCGAATTGCCGACGATTTCGCCAACCTGATCGAGCACGCCCAGCATGTCCATGGGCAACGCGTCGTGGTGCTGATTGATGAGTACGACAAGCCCATATTGGATAATATCCTCGACGCTGACAGGGCTCGCGAACTTCGCGAGGGGCTGAAAAATTTGTATAGCGTGCTCAAGGATGCCGACCCACACCTGCATTTTGTGTTGCTGACGGGTGTCTCTAAATTCAGCAAAGTCAGCCTCTTTTCGGGGCTGAACAATCTGCGCGATATCACGCTTTCATCTGACTATGCCGCCATCTGCGGCTATACCGACCACGATGTCGATACCGTCTTTGCACCGGAGCTGCCCGGGCTTGACCGTGAAGATATTCGCCGCTGGTATAACGGCTACCGCTGGGGTGGGCAGGACGTTGAAGCGGTCTATAACCCCTTTGATGTGCTGCTATTGCTAGAAGAGCGTAAATTTAGCCCTTACCCCGCCTTATTCACGAGGGCGCTGATTGAGCGGTCTGAAGGTACTGGCTGTTGGCATTGCTCATCAGGATTCGCCTTTTCAGCGCGAGTGGCTGTTGAGTAATGCCTGAACGCAGCCCTTTTCCTACTTACTTATAGCTCTTTGGAATCAATGGTGGCCGTCCAAGCAGCCGTGATCGCCGACCGCCGCTCCGGTCGCTCGCTTTCTGATGCTGTGGTGGTCTCGCAGGAGCGTCAGCTCAGTGCGGTCAGCTTCGGTAGCCCCTTCAGCAGCGTCGGCCACCACTTGTCGGCGGCGGCACCCAGATGAACGGTGATTCGCCGAGCGTGCAGCCTCAGCGTGGCGGCGACCTTGAGCACCTGCTCGCGCATCCGACTCAGACTCCAGCCTTGTCGGGTTTGCCGCTCCAGGAGGCAGCGCAGGCCATGCAGGACCTGGTAGGCGTAGAGGCTGAGCAGCAGGCTCACCTCGTTGCGCGCCATCACGTTCTGAACGGTGGAGGCGCCGCGATCGGTCGACGAGAGGTGCACGTCGAGCGCCGACTTCACTTCGCCCATGTGCGCCTCGGCGCTGCCGCGCTTGCGATAGAGTGCCAGGACCTTCTCTGGCGGCCAGTCGAACTTGCTGAGGTTGGTGACCAGGAAGAAGGCATGCAGCAGCAGGTCATCGGGGCGTTCCTGCACCACCAGCACTACGCGCCGCGGTGCCGACCAGGAGCCGGCTTGGTACTCCAGATCGTGGCACCACTCGCGAGGCTGCTCGGGTGGCCGGCCGGGTGGCCGCTTCAGGAGCGGTGCTGCCAGCTTCTGTAGACCGGTGTGACTGCGCAACCGGCCCAGGTATTCGATCTCCCGATCCTCCAGGGCCTCCAGCGTCGCGTTATCGGTAAAACCGGCGTCGATGCGCACACGAACCTGTGCCCCGGTGCTCTCGTTGAGTCGTCGTACCAGATGCGGGATCCAGGTGTCGGCGTTCTCTGCCGGGCCGGCGTTGCCCTCGCGCAGCAGGCCGCCCACCATGTCGCCGGTCTCCGCCAACGATGCGACCAGCGGCGAGTAGATGCGGGCCCCGTAAAGGCCATGATAGGCCGACCCGCCCTGATGGCCATGCACCTCGATCGGCAGGCCATCGATGTCCAGCGTCAGCTGTTTGGGGCGCTCGCCGTTCTTCAGCGAGGTCAGGCGCCAGACCACCAGTCGCAGCAGGCCTTCGTGCACGGCATCGATGTTGTCGTCTCGGCCGAGGCAGGTCAGCAGCCGCGACAGCGTGGCTTGAGACGGCCTGTCCTGCGCCAATGGCGTCGTCCCGCGTGCATCGCTGCAGGCCAACTGCCAAAGCGGGTCACGGCGCAGCGTGTCGGTATCGCTGAGATCGATCCAGCCCATCGCACGCTGCAGCACCAGGGTACGCAACTGGCTGGCCAGCGAATGAAGGATGCGCAGCGGGTGGCGTCGATCGACCAGATTGTCTTCCAGCGCCTCAATCACGCCGCTGTTGTCGAGGGCCTCACGCAACAGCAGAGCGCCGCTGTCGCTGGTGGTGCGCTGGCCGCTCAGCTCAACACGGACAGAGCCGTTGCATGAGGGCGTCCAGGTGGATAGGCTTTCACCCATGGCGAGTGGTCCTCTTGAATCGTGTTCTGGCAGGAATATCCTGATTCTACAAGAGAAAACCACTCGCCATCTTCGTTTTCAGGTCGGCCTCATGAATAAGCCGGGCTTACTGGTTTGAGAGCGCCACGCCCACGTTTTTGGTGGACTTGCTGAAAGCACGCGGTGTGTTTACCCCGCAACTTGGCACCCTTCAGGCCAAGGCACAGTTGTTGGGCCGCTTTGATGTCGATGACATCGCAACCGAGGCACTGCTGTTTCAGACCGGCTATATCACCATCAAGGATATGCAGGAGCCGATGGTGGGCTACCAGCTGTACTCGCTGGGGTTTCCTAACCGGGAAGTCGAAAGCAGCCTGAACGAGTTTCTGTTGCCCGTGCTGGGTATCCCAGACAGCGACGCGCAAACCTATCAACTGGCGCTGTTTAAGGTACTGCATGAGCATGATCTAGCAGGGCTGGAAGGTCACCTCAAAGCTCTCTACGCCGGCCTGCCCCACGACTGGTATCGCAACAACCCCATTGCCAAATACGAAGGGCATTATGCCAGCGTGTTCTACAGCCACTTCGCGGCACTGGGGGTGGGCGTGACGGTGGAAGACGCCAGCCACCGGGGTAAAGTCGATATGAGCGTCGACTTCGGCGGGCATATTTACCTTTTCGAGTTCAAGGTCGTGGAGCAGCTGCCTGAGGGAAAAGCACTGGAGCAGATCAAAGCCAAAGGCTATGCCGACAAACACCGTGCCAGTGGCATGCCCATTCATCTCATTGGCGTGGAGTTTTCCAGCATTGAGCGCCAAATCGTAGCGTTTGAGGTGGAAACGCTTGCCACTGACACATAATATCTCCGGCCTCATCCATTCACTTAAGTTACGCCACCGGCGCAAACAGCAGTGCCAGGTCTTCCTCGTCGAATAGCGGGCCGTTACTCTGGCGTTCGGCACCGCCTTCCAAGATGGAAGCGGCCAGGGCTGCCTTGCGCGACTGCAAGTCGTGAATGCGCTCTTCTACGGTACCGACACACATCAGCTTGTAGACAAACACGGGATTCTGTTGGCCCATGCGATGGGCACGGCCTGTCGCCTGTGCTTCCACCGCCGGATTCCACCAAGGGTCGTAATGAATCACGGTATCAGCCACCGTGAGGTTGAGTCCGGTGCCGCCAGCCTTGAGGCTAATCAGAAAGACCGGAATCTCACCTGCTGAAAGCGCACTACGCGCTGTGTTCGCGTCTTACCGGGGGTATCGCCCGTTAGGGTGGTGTAGGCGATGCCGTCCTTCTCCAGCGCCTGCCCAATCAATCCCAGCATCTCGGTGAACTGCGAAAACACCAAGGTATGCCGCCTTTCCTCAATCACCCGGGAGTTTCAGCTAACAACAGGCTTAATGCTTAAACATATCGCCCAGGTTATCGGCGAACAGAACTTCACGCATCCAGCCTTTCAATTGATCATGATCGGCTTGGCTAAGCTGCGCTTCTACCCACTCGGGCACATCACCAAACTTGAAATTGAGTTGAGTACGCACAACTTCACGTGCTTCTGCCAAGCGACCTTCTTGCAGGCCTTCTTGCCGACCTTCCAGGCGCTCTTTCTTGACAAGATTTTCTAAGTTCTCTGCCAACATGGCTTTATCCTCCATCAGGCTGTCTAGCCGATCCAGATTGACCTCGGCACTCAGCCCAAGTGCCGCTTTAGCCAACGAGTGATGATCCGGTCGGTGCGTTCCTTGTTGGGGTCGGCCTGAATAATTGCCACCACACGATCCACCGCATTTTGCAGAGCTTCCCAGCTTTCTCCAGCGTTTTCCACGCCAAAAACACCACTAAGCGGTGTCTGGCGCAGGCCTAACTCTTCGTTAGTATAGCGCCCTTCGTCGACCAGGTAATAGCGAAGACGCGGCTGGTAGACCTGCAGGAAACTCGGCGGTTCCGGCCGAATCATGTCGTATATGTTCAGCGGTGCCGTCCAAGGCTTGGCGCCGTTGTACAGAACCACTGGAAACACCGGTGGCAAGCCTTGTCTGGGAACGATGGCTTTCTGCTTAAGCAGCTCGCTGTAAAAGCAGGCAACGTAGTGCATCAACCGAATCGGCATGGTGCGGTCAACTGATGACTGAAACTCCAGCAGAATGTAAAGAAATACGTCCTGCTTCATACCCTGCCAAGTCACCACCACCGACCACACCACGTCTTCGATCTTCTCTTCAAACAAGGGCGTAATGTAATGACACATTGTGTTTCTTGAGGGTCGCGAAGTTCATTAGCCCGGCGATGTCGGAAGGGGCAAAGCCTTCAATCAGTTGCTGCACGAACTCGGGGTGGCTGAATAGCTCTTTATATCCCGTATCATGATGATGAGTCGCCATCGCGTGTCCCTGCTAATCGTTTGGCAACAGAATACCATGGCGGGTGATGCGTGGCCTTAGGGCAGTGGCATGGAGGTTGTTTTTGCTTTGATGCCTGAACTACGCCACCGGCGCAAACAGCAGCGCCAGGTCTTCCTCGTCGAATAGCGGGCCGTCACTCTGGCGTTCGGCACCGCCTTCCAAGATGGACGCGGCCAGGTCTGCCTTGCGCGACTGCAAGTCGTGAATGCGCTCTTCCACGGTACCGGCACACATCAGTTTGTAGACAAACACCGGGTTCTGCTGGCCCATGCGATGGGCACGGCCTGTCGCCTGTGCTTCCACCGCCGGATTCCACCAAGGGTCGTAATGAATCACTGTATCCGCCGCGGTGAGGTTGAGCCCGGTGCCGCCGGCCTTGAGGCTAATCAAAAAAACCGGCACCTCCCCCTGCTGAAAGCGCGCTACGCGCTGTGTTCGCGTCTTACCGGGGGTATCGCCCGTTAGGGTGGTATAGGCGATACCATCTTTCTCCAGTGCCTGGCCGATCAGCCCCAACATCTCGGTAAACTGCGAAAACACCAGGATACGCCGCCCCTCTTCAATCAGGGGCGGCAACAGTTCCCGCAGTTGATCAAGTTTCGCTGAGCGACGCACCTTTTGGGCGCTGTCGAGTTTGACCAGCCGCGGGTCGCAGCATACCTGGCGCAGCTTGAGCAGCGCATCCAGCATCACGATGCCGGAACCGGCTAGGCCACGTTCGGCAACGGCTTGTTGCACGCGCTGGTGCTGGGCGAGACGTAGGCTCTCGTAGAGTTCTCGCTGAGCACCGCTCAGGGTGATTTCGCGACGCGTCTCGGTCTTATCGGGCAGTTCACCGAGCACCTGCTGCTTGGTCCGGCGCAGCATCAGCGGCGCTAGGCGTCGAGAGAGCTGCTCGCGAAGCGCAACATCTCCCTCCTTCTCGATAGGCGTGCGAAAGCGCTGACCAAACCATTGCTGGCTACCCAGCGCGCCTGGCGCCACAGCATCCAATTGAGCCCACAGCTCGCCCAGGTGATTCTCCAGTGGCGTGCCGGTCATCGCCACGGCACGCTTGGCCTTTAGCGCGCGCACCGCTCGCGCGGTCTGGCTGGCCGCGTTCTTGATGGCTTGGGCTTCATCAAGCACTAACAGGCCGAATGCCGTTTCGCCCAAGCGCTCAAGGTCGCGGATCAGGAGCGCATAGGTGGTAATGACCAGGTCGGCATCGGGTAGCGCCTCCGCGAACTGACGCTCACGCTGGGCTTTGCCGCCTTGCAACGCCACCACCTGGAGATCCGGCGCGAAGCGCGCGGCTTCGGTGCACCAGTTACCCACCAAACTTGTGGGGGCAATCACCAGGGTCGGCCCCTTGAGCGAACCACGAGCCCGCTCATCAAGCACATGCGCCAGGACTTGCACCGTCTTGCCCAGTCCCATGTCATCGGCCAGGATGCCGCCGGTGCCGAGCTCGGAAAGAAAACGCAGCCAGGCCAGGCCGCGGGACTGATAGTCGCGCAACTCACCGACAAAACCGGGTGGTTGGGGTAAGCTCGCCGGCAGCTCGCGTAATCGCTGGGCCAAAGCGCTCACTTCTTCACGCCCTGCCCAGCGCTCGTGCTCGGCGACAGGCGCCACTTTCTCGGCGGCCGTTAGCGGCAATGTCACGGACGCGTCGGGGTCGCGCTCATCGCCCAGCCAATCCAAGATCGGCGTCATTAGCCCACGCAGCCGAGACAAGGGCAGCGTCAAACGGCGATGATCGTCCAGTTCCAAGGTCCAGCTCGCGTCATCGGCCTCCTCTTCGCGGGGCTCCAGGGGAAAATCCTCGCGCTTGAGC
Source organism: Vreelandella stevensii S18214 (assembly GCF_000275725.1). Taxonomy (GTDB): domain Bacteria; phylum Pseudomonadota; class Gammaproteobacteria; order Pseudomonadales; family Halomonadaceae; genus Vreelandella; species Vreelandella stevensii. The sequence continues at coordinate 128,598 of NZ_AJTS01000040.1, forward strand.
AGTTGGCGCAAAATGGGCAGCAGGTTAACCCGCTCGCCTTCCACCTCAATATCCAACGCCAAATCAAACCAGCCGTTACCGGCCGGCTCCAGTTCGCCGTACCACGCCTCGGGCTCAAGATAGATAGGCTCTTTAGGGAAGTCTTCACTGAATTCGATGAGGCAGCCCGCTTGGCGCAACGTGTCTATCATCTCCCACCACTCATCAGGACCGGCGAGGTGCGTTGGCCACTCTGTCGCCCGTGTGGGCGGCGTACCGTGGTGAGGCAATAGCAACGTCCAGGGCGGCAGTTCCAGATATGCGGGTACCGTGCTCTTCTTCTCCAAGTGCTCAAGGGTCACCATGCCCGAGGGCAGGCCATACACCAGGGTCCGCTCGGCCTGGGTATCGCGCTGTATCGTCAGCCGCTGCCCATCCCGGTATCCATTGGCGGTGTCACCCTCTTCGGGCGGTACCTCAATGCCTGCATAATCAAAGCTCACCACGCCGGCGCCCACCTGAATCCAGCGGGGTAGTGGCGCCCCATGGCTAAACCCAAGCTGCCCTTCCGCGACACACATCGTCACTTTGAGTTGGGGTGTAACATCCTTGAGTGTTTGCTCTTCTATCCGTGTCGGTGTGGGCAGGCGTTCAGCCAGTGTGGGTGCCTGCTGAAGCCGTTCGCCCAGCCATTCGCTGATGTCCGGTGGCAGCGGCGGCGACCGATACAGCTTGTCGAGGAGCTCAGGCGCACCCTCCATCCGCCCGAACTGGCCGCGTTCGGGGTCGAGATAGCAGAGGCCACGACCGACTCTGGCGATGATCGCCTCGGAGGAGAGGGTGTCTTCTGGCACGGTGGTCGGATGTAATCGTTGTACGCCTTCACTATCCGCTTGCCAACTCGGTGACAATTGGCAGGTAGGCCCCCGCTCAAGCCGGGTGCCCGTCTGCCTGCGATGAAACAGCAATGGGGGTGTTTCACTCTCCAATAACGCCCATAAGGCCCGGGCCTGAAAAGAATGTGACACCAGTGCCCACATGCGCTGCGTGCTTGACCACGTCACTTCGTGCTCACCGTGCATCAGCTGATCAATGGCCTCCTCCTGCTCGGGGAGCCAACCTCCCTCGGGGGCCGGCACTAGCGCTCCTGACCGACTGACTTCAATACTACGAGGTGCCACCCAGCCGTTACCGCGGCTCTTCTGCTTGCCAGGACGCAACCAGGCGGGCAGCACGGATAAGACAGGCGTTGGGCCCACCTGGTCACGGCTGTCCAGAAACAGCGCAAGTCGATATGTCGCCTCGACACGTTGCCCCTCGCCCACGGATGCCGGCGACTGGTCGAGTTCCTTGATCCACTTTTCCCAGCGCTGTTTAAGCGATTGCTGCGTGTCCGTCTTGCCCGAAGCGCCGTTGTGCGGCTGACGCTCTGCAAACACCTCAGCCCCATTGCCCATCTGGTTGAGAAAGGTCTGGATAAGCGCCACGGCGTGTTTACACCTGACACCCACTGGGCAGCTACAGTCGGTGATGAGCGTCTCATCACGCCCGAGAATGCCAATGGTGACATCCGTGTGGTAAGGCTCGCGCTCGCTCCCCTCCACGTCGCCTGATAACGTCAGCCACTCCGCATCAAGCTCCAGACTCAGCTCACCCAGCACGCGACGCTGATTGGCATAACGCTTGCCGCGCTGCAACGAATTGGCGTCGAAGAAACCCTGCCAATCATTCTGATGAAGCGCGATAAAGAGGGCCATGGCATCATTGGCGCGGGAGTGGTCAGACACAGAAACCTCTAAAAGAAGAAAAATTGGGTGATAAAAAAGCAGTAGTGCGGCGGGACATACGCCCGTTTGAACGGTTCATCATCGCAATCGTTGTCGTGAGGGCGTAATTCTACTCGACACTTCACGTGGTGGGTAACTACCGCTACAAGTCTACCTCTACGCGACCGTGCTAAACTTCCCACCCACACCAAGCGTGAACGGTATCGTCATTGGAGGCCCGCATGTCATCCGCCCATCGTCGCAAGCTTCCCATTGGCATTCAGACCTTTTCGATATCCGCGAAGGCGATTACTACTAAGTCGATAAAACCCCGTTCATTGAGCGCCTAGCCAACCAGAACAAATACTATTTTCTGTCCCGTCCTCGCCGGTTCGGCAAGAGCTTGCTGCTGGACACCCTCCGTTGCCTGTTCGAGGGACGCCAGGCGCTTATAAGCACTAGCTTACGATACTCAGCCGACTTAAGCATCTTGTGCTAAGCGGACGTGAGAATATCGATAGTTATACCCACAAGCGACACACTGGGTAGCAGAACGCTAATATGCGTGTGACACACCGGTGTCAGACAAAAGCCACAGGTCAACGGCTGAGTAGCAGGGCTTGAAGGCAATATTGGCAGGCGTGGCACATGGATGACACAGATTTGACACAAGCAAAACAAAAGGGCTTACGCATTAACGTAAGCCCTTGATATATCTGGCGCGCCCGGCAGGAATTGAACCTGCGACCTTCGGCTTCGGAGGCCGACACTCTATCCAACTGAGCTACGGGCGCTTTGGGTGCGTATCGTACCCGTGTGGGGGCGTGGTGTCCAGCCGCTTGGCGGTTTTCGGCGCGTAGATGATTGACCGTTTTCCCTGCGGTGGTGCATGCTCTGGGGGCACTTTTGCACCTCGCACCTACCCTGATCCGTTTGGGAACATAATAAATGAAAACATTTGCACGTAGTACGCTGGCACTGGGCATCTCACTGGCGCTGGTCAGCGCCGCGAACGCCAACGAATTTGCCGACATGAACCCCGTCACCCTTCGCCTGGCTCACGTGGTGAACGAGCAGGATGGCTTCCATATTGCCGCCACCAAGTTCGAAGAGCTGGTGGAAGAGCGCACCGAAGGCAAGGTGAACATCGAGATCTTCCCCAACGCCTCGCTGGGCGATGAGCGCACGCTGCTGGAAGGCATGCAGATCGGCACCGTGGACATGGGCGTGATCACCAACGGGCCGGTGGCCAACTTCGTGGAAGAGATGGCGGTCTTCGAACTGCCCTTCCTGTTCCCCACTCCCGAAGCCGCCTATGGCGTGCTGGATGGCCCCATTGGCCAGGAGCTGCTGGACAAGCTGGCCGACGTGAACCTGAAAGGCCTGGCCTACGCCGAGCGCGGCTTCCGCAACCTGACCAACAGCGAGCGCGCCGTGAACTCGCCGGAAGACCTGGATGGCCTGCGCATTCGCGTGATGGAAAACCCGGTGTACACCGATACCTTCCGCGAGCTGGGGGCCAACGCCATCCCGATGGCCTGGACCGAAGCGCTGACCGCCATGCAGCAGGGCACCATCGACGGCCAGGAAAACCCGGTGAACGTGATTCACTCGTTCAAGCTGGATGAAACCCAGAACTACATGACCCTGTCACGCCACACCTACGCCCCGGCGATTTTCGTGATGGGCATGCCTGCCTGGAACCAGCTGCCGGAAGCCGCCCAGGACGTCATCCGCCAGGCCGCCCAGGAAGCCGCCGAGCATGAGCGTCAGGTGAACGCCGATATGGAAGCCGAACAGCTGGCCGCCCTGCGCGAAGCAGGCATGGAAATCAACGACTCCCCCGATATGGAAGCCTTCCAGGCCGCCGTTGCGCCGGTTTATGAGAAGTACGGCCAGCAGTTCGGTGATTACCTGCCGCGCATTCAGGAGGCGCTGCAACAGTGATGTCGTTTGCACAGCCTCTATTGACGCTGCTGCAACGCATTGAACGCGGGCTGGATGCCATCATCCAGCCCGTGGTGTTTGCGGGCATGGCAGCTTTAATTGGCGTAATCACGCTACAGATCGTCTCACGGGTGCTGTTCAGCGCCGTGGGCTGGACCGAAGAGGTCGCGCGGTTTCTGCTGGTGTGGATCACCTTTTTAGCGGGCACGCTGGCTTTCCAGCGTGGGCGGCACATTGCGGTCACCTTTGCGGTGGATGCCCTGCCCCTGCCGCTGCGCAAGCTGGCCAGGTTGGCCGCGCTGGCCATCGTGCTGGCCTTCATGGTCACACTGGTGGTCATCGGCCATCGCTACATGCAGGTACAAAGCTTTCAGAAGTCGGCCGCGCTGCGCCTCTCGATGACCTACGTCTACGCCGTCATCCCGCTCTCGGCGGGCATCATGGCGTGGTATGCGCTGGTAGACATAATCGAGGTGCTGGTGCACGGGCAGCCCATCACCGCCCAGGAGGAAGTGCTATGACGCTGGTGCTGTTCGGGCTGTTCTTCCTGTTCATGCTGCTGGGCATACCGATTGCCTTTGCCATTGGCGCCAGCACGCTCTACGCCCTGCATCAGTCGGGGGTGCCGCTGATGGTGGTCACCCAGCAGATGTTCCAGGGCATCAACTCGTTCGCCCTCGTGGCCATTCCCATGTTTATCCTGGCCGGTGATTTGATGGCCCAAGGCAAGGTCAGCGAGCGTCTGGTGAGCTTTGCCGATTCGCTGGTGGGCTTCATGCGCGGCGGGCTCTCGGTGGTCTCGGTGATGGCAGGCATGTTCTTCGCAGCCATTTCCGGCTCGGGGGCGGCCACCACGGCGGCGGTGGGGTCTAGCCTGGTGCCGGAGCTGAAGCGCAAGGGCTACGACCCCGCCTAGGCGGCCAGCCTGATCGCCGCCAGCGGCACCATCGGCGTGGTCATCCCGCCTTCGGTGCCGATGATCATCTACGCGGTGATCGCCCAGCAGTCGGTCTCCAAGCTGTTCCTGAACGGCTTCTTGCCAGGGGTGGCCATGGGCCTGGCGCTGATGGCCATTGCCATCACCCAGGCGTACAAGCGCCAGTACCCGAAAGGCACGCCGCTCTCGCTGGCCACCATTTGGCGCACGTTGAAATCCGCCAGCTGGGGGCTGATGACGCCGGTGATCATTCTGGGGGGTATCTTCTCGGGGATTTTTACGCCGTCGGAAGCGGCGGTGGTGGCGGTGAACTACGCGCTGCTGGTGTCGCTGTTCGTGTACCGGGACTTGACCCTGCCCCAGGTGTACAAGCTGTTGATCCGCTCGGCGATGACCACCGCCGTGATCATGCTGGTGATTGCCATGTCGGCGGTGCTGAGCTGGACGCTCTCCAGCTGGCAGGTGCCCGGTGCGATTGCCCAGTCGGTGCTGTCGCTCTCCACCAACCCCTACGTGATCATGCTGCTGGTGGTGGCGGTGATTCTGCTGACCGGGGTGTTCATCGAGACGGCCAGCGCCTTGATCATCCTCACGCCGGTGCTGCTGCCGCTGGTGCTGCAGCTGGGCATCGACCCGATCCACTTCGGGCTGATCATCGTGGTGGGGCTCTCGATTGGCATGATTACTCCCCCCGTGGCTATCAACCTTTACGTGGCCTCGTCGGTGACTCAGCTGCCGCTGGAGCGCATTACGCAAGCCATCCTGCCGTACCTGCTAGGGCTGATTGGCGTTCTGCTGCTGGTGGTTTACGTGCCTATCCTGCTGGGCTGGTCGGGCCACTGAACCGACGCCTCGGCCTCTATCACCTCGCGGGCGGTGACCTTTCACCGCTCGCGGGGTATGCGTCAGAGGCTTAGCCCTCTTCTGCCAGATTACGCCCTGGCGTGCCTGCGTCAAATGCCAGCACGTTCTCAAACGCATCGCCAAAGTAGAGCTCGTAGCTATCTTTCTCCACATAACCCAGGTGCGGCGTGGCCAGGAAGTTGGGCAGCGCCAGCAGTGTATGCTCTATCACTGGCTCTTCGTCGAACACGTCCACGGCGGCCATGCCGGGGCGGCCAGACTTCAGCGCAGCTTCCAGCGCACCCGCTTCGATCAGCGGGGCGCGGCTGGTATTCACCAGCACGGCGGTCGGTTTCATGCTGGCCAGGTTGGCGGCGGTGACGATCCCGCGGGTTTCCGGGTTCAGGCGCAGGTGCAGGCTCAGCACATCGCTGCGTTCGAAGAATGCTTCCTGCGAGGTGGCGACTTCCAGCCCCGCCTCGGCGGCCCGCTGGCGGGTGCCCTCGCGGCCCCATACCAGCACGTTCATCTCGAACGCCTGGCCGTAGCGAGCCACCAGTTGGCCAATCTTGCCGTAGCCAAACACGCCCAGGGTGCGCCCTTTCAGGCCCATGCCCAGGGTGCGCTGCCAGCGGCCAGCCTTGAGGTTGGCCACCTCGTCGGGAATGCGCCGCATGGCCGAGAGCACCAGCCCCCAGGTAAGCTCCGCTGCGGCGTAGGGCGAGCCGGTGCCTGCCAGCACCATCACGCCGTGCGCTCGGCAGGCGGCCATATCCACGTGGGCCGCGCCGCCGCCGGTTTGGCTGATCAGCTTGAGCCTGGGCAGCCGCGCCAGCAGGGACGCGGTAATCGGCGTGCGCTCACGAATCAGCACCAGCGCGTCGGCGTCTTTGAAGCGCTCGACCAGCGCGTCCTCATCGGTGACGGTGTCGTTGTAAATCGTCACCTGGTGGCCCGCCAGCTTGGCGAAGGCATCCAGGTCGCGCACACAATCCTGGTAATCATCGGGAATGACAATGTTCATCAAAGCGGCTCCTTGCTTGCTGCCTGCTTAGGGAAGTGCCCTGTTTCACGGCATGGCTGACATCACGCTGTCAGGCAGATACCTCTCGCTCGTACCTTACGTTCATACCTCACGCTCATACCTCAAGGTCAGCGCCCTGCCCACCTGGGCGCTGAGGGCCTGCCCGCTCGTCAACAATAAACGGAATCAGGAAGCCGCCCAAGGACATTTTCGTGGCGGCATTCGAGGTCACGCTGCCGACATACCATGACTCCACAGGCACATGGTTGCTGGGTTTATTCCGCCTCCGGCGGCACGAGGTCGCTGGGCACCTCGATACCGATCTCGCGGTAGTAGCGCAGCGAACCGGCGTGCAGCGGCGTGGTGGTGTTCTCCACCGAGATCTCCGGCGTCATCCCCCGGGCGGGGGCAAACGTTTCGCCCAGCCGTTCGATGTTCTCCCAGTAGGCACGGGTGAATGCGTAGCCCGCCTCTTCAGAGAGCTCATGGGTGGCGGCGATGCCGATGTAGGTGCCGAGCGTGGTGGCGGCGGTCATGTCTCGGTAGGTGCCTTCAGGAATTTCGGTGGCGGCCAGGAAAGGCAGCGCCTCGGTGACGGTGGACACCTGATCCTCAGTCATCGAGAGCACCCGCAGCGGGCGGGCGGAGTGCACTTCGGTGAACGCCGGGATAGGCGGAATGCCGTTGTAGCTGAAGCCGACGATGCGCCCATCCACCACGGCATCGGCGGCGTCCGACATGCTCATGCGCTGGAAGTCAGGCGAGATTCCCAGCGCATCGAACACCAGCTCGGTGATGTACTCGCCGCCCCCACCAATGCTGCTGGGGTTGAAGCGCGCGCCCTCCAGGCCCTCGAAGGTCTCGATGCCACTGTCCTGGCGCACGGCCCAGTGCATGGTGGAAGGTGCCACCCACAGCACGACGCGCATCTGCTCGATGGCGTCGTTCTCGTAGCGGCCCTCACCGTTGTAGGCCTCGTAGGCGCCCGGGGCGTCAATCAATCCCAGGTCAATCTCGCCACGGCCCAGGCGGATGGCGTTCTCCCTGGAACCACCGGTTTCGCGCACCGAGACTTCCAGCGGTGAATCGCCGCTCACCAGCCGCGAGAGTTCCGAAAAGCCGAAGTACCAGCCAGAAGCCGCCGGTGCCACGCCGATGCCGAGGGCCTCGTTGGCCACGGCCTGGGTAGCCACACCCGAGGCGACACCGGCGGTCAGCACCGCGGTGGCCAACGGGGTGAGCAGACGTTTTGGGAATAGCGTCATGGCAGTTCTCCATACTCAGTTATTGTTGTCGTTCGCCCGGTGGCGGCCGGGTCGTCGAAACACGGCCTCAGCGGCCGTTCTGCTCCTCTCGCCAGGCGGCCAACACCTCGCGGCGGGTGGCCAGGCCGTTCGGGTCCAGTGTGTCCTGTCGATCACTCATTTGGCGGGCTCCTTGTGGGTGGGGGGCGTCAGGGCAACCTCTGAGTGCTGATTTTTAAGGTACTGCCAGGCGAACAACCCGCCGATGACGCCAATACCCGCCACGTCGGTGATCAGTTGGCCGCTGATCAGCATCAACGCTGCCGCGAACAGCAGCCCACGTTCCAGCCAGGAACAGGGGCGCAGGAAGTAGCCGATAGTGGAGGCCGCCAGCGCCGTGATGCCGATCACCCCGGAGCCCACCGCCAGGGCAATCTCCAGCGCCGTGCCGTTGCCGAGCAGCGGCGGGTGGTAGATGAACATGTAGGGAATCAGGAAGCCGCCCAGCGAGATCTTGGTGGCGGTCAGCGCGGTGCGGAACCAGTGGGAACCTGCGATGGCACCGCCGATATAGGCGGCCAGCGCCACCGGTGGCGTGACCCCGGAGAGAATCGCGAAATAGAGAATGAAGAGATGCGCCGAGAGGCTCGGCAGACCGGCTTCGATGAAGGCCCCTGCGACCACCGAGGCGGCCAGCATGTAAGCCGCCACGGTGGGCAGCCCCATACCGAGGATGATCGCCACCACCATGGCCAGCACCAGCGTCACCAGCACATCACCACCGCTGACCACCAGAATGACCGAGGAGACCTTCAGACCCAGGCCGGTCAGGCTGATCACCGAAGCGATGATGGCCACGCTGCCGATGATGACCGCGATCATGGCAGCGGTCATGGCGCCCGCTTCCAGCGCTGCGGGCAGCGACTTGAGGCGCTCCACGAAGGTTCCCGGGCTGCGCCAGGAGAACAGATAAAGCGCCATGGCGGTGAAGTAGGCGGCCACCGCTGCCGTGGTGGGGGTATAGCGCATCACCAGCAGGGTGATCAGCACGATCAGGGGAATCAACAGGGTCTCGATGTTGAACAGACCCTCGCGCAGGCTGGGGCGCTGGGATTTGGGAATCGGCGACAGACCCAGGCGCTTGGCCTCGAAGTGCACACTCATCCAGATCGCGAGATAGAAGAGCAGCGCGGGCATGAGGGCGGCGCTGATGATAGCGAGGTAGCTGGTCGAAATGACGTCGGCCATGACGAAGGCGGCGGCCCCCATGATGGGCGGCAGTATCTGACCACCGGTAGAGGCAGCTGCCTCGGTGGCCGCCGCAAAGCGCGGGCTGTAGCCGTTCTTCTTCATCATCGGGATGGTGAACACCCCGGTGGTGGCCACGTTGGCAGCGGTACTGCCGCTGATACTGCCGAACATGGCGCTACACAGGGTGGCGGCCTTGGCGGGGCCGCCCGAGAGGCGACCGGTGGCGGCATTGGCCAGGCGCATGAAGCTGTCGCCGCCGCCGGTGGTCACCAACAGGGCGCCGAACATGATGAACACGACGATCACCGTGGACGAGGTGCGCATCAGGCTGCCGTAGACGCCGGTAGGGCTCAGGTAGAAGGTCGCTACCAGGTCATCCCAGCGGAAGCCGCCATGCCCCCAAACGCCCGGCAGGTGCTGGCCGAAGGCGGCATAGGAGAGCGCGATGAGTACAAGGATGGGGAAAGCAAGGCCGATGGCTCGGCGGCAGGCTTCCAGCAGCAGCAGAATGGCCGAGACACCAAAAAGGATATCCAGCTGGGTGGGCATCAAATAGCCCAGTTGATAGATGATTCGGTCAAAGTGGATCACGTAATAGATGCTGACGACCGCGCCGAGGATGATCGGCACCAGGTCGTACCAGGGAATGCGGTTGGCGTCGCGGCTACGGCAGCTGTAAGCCAGAAAAATCAGCGGCAGCGCGAACAGCAAGTGGATCGCATTCTGGGTGTTCATGGGGCCGGTGAGGGCCGTATAGAGATGAAACAGCGCCATGGAGACCGCCGCCAGGCGCGTGACCATGAACCAGAAGCCGGACAGCTGACGCTTGCCCGAGTCCTCCGAATATTTCTCAACGACGTTGGGGTTTGCAGGGGTGTCCATTGGGATAGCTCCCGCACCGCAGCACGATAGGATGGCGGCGCGTCAGGATAAGGGCATCAGAAGCTTCTGCGGGCGATAAGCCCGCAGAAGTAGAGGATTACTGCGCTTCAGGAGGGATGATTTCCTCGGGGATATCGAGCCCCAGGTCGTCCCGGTAGTAGCGCAGGGCACCGGCATGCAACGGGAAGGTCGCGTTGTCGATCACGACCTGCGGCGTCACCCCTTGGGCAGGCTGGAAGGAGTTGGCCACCTGCTCGTGGTTCTCCCAGTAAGCCTTGGTGATGTCATAGACCGAGTCTTCACTCAGGCTGGCGTTAGCGGCCACGCCCATGTAGATGCCCAGCGACGTGGTATCGGGCATGCCGCGATAGGTGTCGGCAGGGATCACGGTGCTGGCCAGGAAAGGCAGTTCTTCGGTGACCGCCTCGACCTGTTCGTCCGTCAGCGACAGCAGGCGCAGCGTGCGAGAGGAGTGCACCTCGGTGAAGGCGGGAATGGGCGGCACGCCGTTGTAGCTGAAGCCGACCAGGCGTCCGTCGATCACCCCTTCGGCGGCATCATCGATGCGCATGCGCTGGAAGTCGGGTTTTATGTTCAGGATATCGAACACCAGCTCGGTGATGTACTCGCCGCCGCCGCCGATGCTGCTAGGGTTGAAGCGCGCCCCGTTGAGCCCTTCGAAACTCTCGATGCCGGAGTCTTCGCGCACGGCCCAGTGCATGGTGGAGGGGGCAATCCAGTAGATCAGGCGGGCATCGGGGTTGGGCGTGTCTTCGAAGCGGCCGGTGCCGTTGTACATTTCGTAGCCTACCAGCGCCTCGGTGAAGGCCAGGTCAAGCTCGCCACGGGTCAGGCGGATGGCGTTCTCGCGGGTACCGCCTGTTTCACGCACGGTGATTTCGTAGTCCGTGTTGGCGCTGATCACCCGAGCGCCTTCGGAGATGCCGAAGAACCAGCCGGTTCCCGTGGGCACCGCGCCAATGTTGAGCGAGGTATTGGCCTGGGCAATGGCGGCAGTCAGTGCGCCTACGGCAAGCAGGGAAGCGGGAAGCAAGTGGCGTAAGGTTAGCGTCGTCATTGTTATATCCTCGAAGCGTCGGGAAGCATGTTGTGCTGTTATGTGCTGCGAAAGGCTCTGGGCCTCTCCCGATAACCAGTTAAGCAAGGGGATCGCTTAGTGGTGCTTAAAGTGATAACGCCAAAGCGACAGGCTGTATATTGGTGATTGATGAACCTGCCTTCTCCAAACGCGAAAGCAGAACCATGGTGTCATGACTCAGGCGGGGCAGAGGCGGTGCTGGCCGACTGAATCAGGTGCTCCACCAGCACGCGGGCTGCCATGGAAAGCCGCTCCATATCCTTCACGTAAATACGCAGCTTGCGCCGCGCCCAGCCATCCTGAATCGACAGCACCTTGACGTTGAGACCGTCCACGTACTGGCGAATGGCCCCTCGGGGCAGCACGCCCACTCCCAGCCCCGCCTGCACCATCAGGCAAAGGGCATCGTAGCTGGTGACCTGAATACGAATCCGCAGCGTCTTGTTGGCCATGCTGGCCGCCCGCATGATTTCCAGGTTGATGGCACTGGCGGTATGCAGGCCCACATGGGGGCAGTCCAGGCATTCACGGAACTGAACGCTCTCCCGCAGAGCCAGCGGATGCTGCTGCGGCACCACCAGCACCAGATCATCCACATGGTAGGGAAACTCCATCAGCTCGTAGCCGTGGATCAGCTGCGCGCAGACGCCAATGTCGGCGTTATTGTTCATCACTTCCCGGGTGATGATGGGGCTGACCTTCTCTTCGAGCTGAACGCCAATGTCCGGGTGCTGTTCGAAAAAGGCGCGCATTTCGTGGGGCAGGTATTGGGTAATGGCCGACATGTTGGCGAAGACCCGTACCAGGCCCCGGTGGCCGCTGGCGTAGTCACGCATCTGCAGGTCGAGGTCTTCGAGGTTGTGCAGCACGCCGCGCGACAAGTTCAGCAGCGCACTGCCTGCAGGCGTCAGCTCGATCCCGCGATTGTTGCGCTTGAGCAGCGGCGTATTGAAGTACCCCTCCAACTCGCTGAGCCGCTTGCTGACCGCCGACGTGGCCATGAACGAGGCGTCGGCCGCCCCGCTGATGGTACCCAGCTCCGCGACCTTGACAAACAGCCTGAGTGACGTGGGGTCGAGCTTCATGTCAGCTGCCGTGCCAGGTCGAGGAAGTCCTCGGCCACCAGATCGAAGCAGGGGTCGATGCTCAAGTCCGGCGTGGCCGTGGGGCCAAACTCCAGCGGGCGCTTCACGAACGCCGTGCGCATGCCTTCCCGGTGGGCGGCCTGCAGGTCATCCTGGTGGGCGGCCACCATCAGAATCTGCGAGGGTTTCAGGTCGAGGAGATTGGCCGCCATGTGGTACACCTCGGGGTCGCGCTTGTAGTGCCCAGCAAGCTCGGAGGAGAGCACGCAGTCCCAAGGGAGCCCCGCGTGGCGGGCCATGTTCACCAGCAGCGACACGTTGCCGTTGGAGAGCGTGGCCAGGGTGAAGCGCTGCTTTAACGCCTGCAGCCCTGCGACGCTGTCCGGCCAGGGCGTGAGGCGATGCCATACGCGGTTCAGGTGCTGCTTGACGGCCTCGCTCAGCTGGTCGGCCACTCCGAACTCTTCCAGCAGGGTATCCAGCGTCATGCGGTGCAGCGCATCCAGCTTGGTCCAGGGCAGCTCCCCCTGGCGTACGCGGTTCATGGCCGGGGCATAGCCTGCCCGCCAGCGGTCGGCAAACGCCGGCCAGTCGATGGCCAGGCCCTTGGCCGCGCTGAGCTGTTCGCCTTCGCGGATGACGCTGCCGCGCCAGTCCACCACGGTGCCAAACACATCGAAGGTGAGCGCCTTGATGTCATCAACGAAATCAGTGGTCATGGGGTGTCTCCTGAGGGGATAGCAGATGGTCGACCAGATGACGCGCCACCACCGAAAGGCCAGCGTAATGGCGCATGCCAATCACCAGCTCCCGGGTAGCCCATTCGTCGGCCAGTGGAATCATGCGTAGCTTGAGGTCTTGCAGGTCTCGATAGAGCGTGCGCTGGGGCAGCACCCCCACGCCCAGGCCGTAGTGAATCATGCGGCAGATGGCATCGAAGCTGCGTACCTGTATGCGCATGCGCAGGTTTCTACCAGCCTGGCTGGCCTGTTCATGGAGCAGCGATTGCAGCGAGGCATCCTGTTGCAGCCCCACGAAATCGTACTCCGCCGCCTGGTGCAAATAGAGCTTGTCGTGCCTGGCCAGCGGGTGGTCCTGCGGGGTGACCAGCACCAGCTGGTCCCGCCGATAGGGGCGCACCTCCAGCTCATCGGCGGCCACGTGGCTGGCAAAGATGCCGATATCGGCCACGCCGTCGCGCACCGCCGCAATCGCTTCACTGCTGGTGCGCTCCTGCAGGTCGATCTTGATTTGCGGGTATTCCCGGGCAAAGGCGCTGAGGTCCTGGGGCAGAAAAGCAATGATCGCCGAGGTATTGGAATGAATGCGCACGTGGCCCCGCACGCCTTCTCCGTACTCGCTCAGCTCGGCCTGCAGCCGGGCCACATCTTCCAGAATACGCCGGGCGTGGTGCAGGAAGGCCCTGCCTGCGGGGGTCAGCTCAACGCCGCGTGGCCGACGATACAGAAGCTCGGTGCCCACCAACGTCTCCAGGTCGCTGACCCGTTTGCTGACCGCCGCCAGCGCCAGGTGCTCACGCTCCGCCGCAGCGGTCAGGCGCCCTTCGTCGGCAATCGCGACGAACAGTCTGAGCGTGACAAAATCGAATCGCAGCATGGTATTACCCGATCAGTGGTTGGAAACGTGGTCGAAAACATCGTTGGAAAAAGTACCGCGCGCCCACGTCAGGGTTCGCCAGTGACGAACGCCCGTTTCCTGATTGCCTAATTGTGATGCTCGGCAGGCTCGCAGATGCTTGATGGACAACAACAGTCGAGTCTGCATCCAGACTCGCTTGCTCGCTCAAGCGTTACCAGGAGCCTTCATTATGACAACGCGCCAGCTTCCTCTCGATGGACTTAAAGTCGTAGAGCTTGGACAGCTCATCGCCGGTCCGTTTGCCACCAAGCTGCTGGGGGAGTTCGGGGCGGACGTGATCAAGATCGAGCCTCCCGGCACCGGCGACCCCCTTCGCAAATGGCGTATTCTCGAAGAGGGCACCTCGCTGTGGTGGCACGTCCAGAGCCGTACCAAGCGTTCAGTGACGCTGGACCTGCGCAGCGAACAGGGCCAGGAGGTGGTGCGCCGCCTGGCCGCCGAAGCCGATGTGATCGTCGAGAATTTTCGCCCCGGCACGCTGGAAAGCTGGGGGCTGGGCTACGACACGCTGGCCGCCCAGAACCCGGGCTTGATCATGGTGCGAGTTTCCGGCTTTGGCCAGACCGGCCCCTACCGCAACAAGCCAGGCTTTGGGGTGATTGGCGAAGCCATGGGCGGGCTGCGCTACTTGACCGGCCACCCCGGCGAGCCTTCGGTGCGGGTGGGGGTCAGCATCGGCGACTCGCTTTCGGCGCTCTACGCGGTGATCGGCACTCTGTTGGCCCTGCAGGAGCGTCAGCGCAGCGGCCTGGGGCAAGAGATCGATGTGGCCCTGTACGAATCCGTGTTTGCCATGATGGAGAGCCTGCTGCCGGAGTTCGATGCCACCGGCCAGGTGCGGGAGCCCAGCGGCAGCGCGCTGCCCGGCATTACGCCATCCAACGCCTACCGCACCTGCGAAGGCGAATACGTGCTGATTGCCGGTAATGGCGACAGCATCTTCAAGCGCTTGATGGGTGTGATTGGCCGTGAGGATCTCGCCAACCACCCCGCCATGGCCCACAACGATGGCCGCAGCCAGCACGCCAGCGAGATCGACGCAGCCATCGAAGCCTGGACCCAGACCCGCCGCCGCGACGATATTCTCAGCGCCCTAGACGACGCCCGCGTACCGGCAGGCTTCCCCTATACCGCCGCCGATATCGCCAACGACCCCCACTACCTTGCCCGGGAGATGATCCAGAGCGTCACCCGCGCCGATGGCCGCCCACTCAAGGTGCCGGGCGTGCTGCCCAAGCTGAGCGCCACCCCCGGCAGGCTGGGGCAAGGCGGGCCGACGCTGGGCGCCCACACCGATGACGTACTGGAAGAGCTGGGCATCGATGCCGCCACCCGCGACAAGCTGCGCCAAGCGGGCATTATCTAACCGGAGACCGCCATGACCACCCTACAAATCAACGAAGTGGCCCCCCGCGATGGCTTTCAGAGCGAAGAGCGCTTTATCCCCACCGAACAGAAAGTCGCGCTGATCGACGCTCTCACTGCCACCGGCATTGCGCGCATCGAGGCCACCTCCTTCGTCTCGCCCAAGGCCATTCCCCACCTGCGCGATGCCGCCGACGTGGTGAATGCCATTCAGCGCCGCGACGGCGTGGAGGTCACCGTGCTGGTGCCCAACGTCAAGGGAGCCGAGCGGGCGCTGGCCTGCGGCGTGGATGAAATCAACCTGGTGATGTCGGCCAGTGACGCCCATGGCCGCGCCAACCTGCGCATGACGCCAGAGGCGTCACTCGAACAGTTCGCCTCGATCATCCAGCTGGCACAGGGGAGCGGCGTGTTCATCAACGCCTCGCTCTCCACCACCTTTGGCTGCCCCTTCGAAGGCAAGGTGCCCGAAGCCCGCGTGCTCAGCCTGATCGAGCAGCAGCTGGCGCTAGGCGTGGAAGGCATCACGCTGTGCGATACCACCGGCGTGGCCAACCCCGCCCAGGTCGGCGCGCTATGCCGCCAGGTGCTGGAGCGTTTTCCCGGCGTGCCGTTCACGCTGCATTTCCACAACACCCGAGGCATGGGGCTGGCCAACGCCCTGGCGGCGTGGCAAGCGGGCATCCTGCGGTTCGATGCCTCGCTGGGTGGCCTGGGCGGCTGCCCGTTTGCCCCTGGCGCCACGGGTAATGTCTGCACCGAAGACCTGGTGCACATGTTCGAGCAGATGGGCGTCGCCACCGGCGTCCACCTGCCCGCGTTACTGGATATTTCCGCCACCTTGCCAGCGCTGATCGGCCACGACACGCCCGGCCAGGTGGTGAAAGCCGGCAGCGCGAACCGCTGCTACGCCCTGCCCTGAACACGCTTTCTCCCTGCATCCTCTGTGCCATCGATAACAACGACAACCTGGTGAATGACCATGACCGCATCCTCCCCTGTTCCGCCGTCAAACCTTGCCCAACAGCTGCTTCAACGTCACTTGGTCAGCGGCGAGCTGACCCCTGGAAGTGAAATCGCCCTGCGCATCAACCAGGCCCTGCTGCAAGACGTGCTGGGCACGCTGGTCATGCTGGAGCTGGAAGCCATGGGGCTCGACCGTGTACACACCGAGCCCAGCGTTCAGTACATCGACCACGGCCTCGTCCAGGCCGACAACCTGAACGCCGAAACCTACCTGTTTCTGAAAAGTGCCTGCGAGCGCTTTGGCGTGTGGTACTCAGGCCCCGGTAACGGCATCAGCCATCCGGTGCACATGGAAAACTTCGGTGTGCCCGGCGAGTCCATCGTCGGTTGCGACAGTCACACCACGGCGGCGGGTGCCCTCGGCATGCTGGCGATTGGTGCGGGCGGCATCGAAGTGGCCATGGCCATGGCAGGCGAGCCGCTGTACATCACCATGCCGAAGATTTGGGGCATCAAGCTGGAAGGCCAGCTGCCCGACTGGGTCTCGGCGAAGGACATCGTACTGGAACTGCTGCGCCGCCACGGCGTGGCGGGCGGCAAGAACACCATCATCGAGTATTACGGGCCGGGGCTTGCCCACCTTTCCGCCATGGACCGCCATGTGCTGGCCAACATGGGCACCGAGATGGGAGCCACGGCCACGGTGTTCCCCAGCGATGACGAGACCCGGCGCTTTTTGGCCTCCCGAGGCCGGGAAGCCGACTGGAGCCCGCTGGCTGCCGAGCCCGGCTGCCACTACGACCTGCACGAGACCCTCGACCTCAGCCAGCTGGAACCCATGATTGCGCTGCCCTCCAGCCCGGATAACGTCGTCACCGTGCGCGAGGCGGCGGGCCAGCCGCTGCATCAGGCGTACATCGGCTCGTCGGGCAACCCCGGCTTCCGCGATTTTGCCGTGGTGGCCGAGATCGTGCGCGGCAAGCAGGTGGCCGACGGCGTTTCGCTGGATATCAATCCCTCTTCCCGCCAGGTGCTGACCTCGCTCATCGAGCAGGGCTACCTGGCCGATCTGGTCGCCAGCGGCGCGCGGCTGCACCAGGCGGGCTGTAATGGCTGTATCGGGATGGGGCAAGCGCCCGCCGTGGGGCTCAACAGCCTGCGTACCGTGCCGCGCAATTTTCCCGGGCGCTCCGGCACGCGGGAAGACAGCGTATTTTTGTGCAGCCCGGAAACCGCCGCCGCCTCAGCGGTGGCCGGGGTGATCACCGACCCACGCACCCTCGACATGCCCTACCCTCGCCCCCAGGAGCCCGCCCGAATCGAGGTGAACCGTGCCCTGTTCAACGCGCCGCTGCCTCCCCATGAAGCAAAGCTGAAAGCGCTGCAGAAGACCGACAACACCCCGGCGCTGCCAGAGCTCGCCCCATTGCCGGACCGCCTGGAAGTGCCGGTGCTCCTGGTCACCGGCGACAATATCTCCACCGATGACATCATGCCTGCCGGGCAGCGGGTGCTGCCCTACTGGAGCAGCGTGTATGCCTCGGCCCCCTTCACCTTCGAGGCAGTCGACCCGCACTACGCCGAGCGCGCAGAGAGCACTCGCACCCAGGGTGGACACGCGATTATCGGAGGAACGAATTACGGCCAGGGTTCCAGCCGCGAGAATGCCGCACTGGTACCACGCTATTTGGGGCTACAGGTGGTGGTCGCGAAGAGTTTTGCGCGGATTCACTGGCAAAATCTGATCTGCTTTGGTGCCCTGCCCCTCACCTTTACCCGCGAGGAAGACAGCGCCCGGTTAGCCCAGGGCGACTGCCTGGTGATCGAGGGGCTCTACGCGCAGCTGGAACGCGGGGACACGCTGACCGCGCATATCCCCGGCAAGGGCGAGCTGACGCTGCATCATGGGCTCAGCCCCCGCCAACGGGAGCTGATTGCGCAAGGTGGCGTGATCAACCACCTGCGCCAGCGTCACCGTTAGTGGCATCGCCATTTACAGCAACTGAGGCCAACCACAGAGGTTCAATGTGTCATCTTTAGCCATTTTGCGACATTTATTAATTTGCTAACAAATAATTAATAGCCGACAGGCGTTTTCATAACCTAGGTTAAGGTTATCAGGGAGTTATCAGTTCAATGTAGCTGAGTGGTGGCCAGGGACGGCCCGTTTTGACACGACGCCAACCACGTTTTTCCGCTGCCCTGACCGCTTACCGCCTGGTCAGGGCAGCTTTTTATCAGGCGCTTGCTGCCGCTGGGCGCCGCTCTTCCAGCATGCCTTTGTCGAGAATAAAGCGGATGATCTCTTCGAGGCCGACGCCATCGTAGAGATTGGTGAACACGAACGGGCGTTCGCCGCGCATTTTCTTCGAGTCTCGCTCCATCACTTCCAGCGACGCATGCACCTGCTCGGCAATATCGATCTTGTTGATGATCAGCAGGTCCGACTTGGTGATGCCCGGGCCACCCTTGCGTGGAATCTTGTCGCCTGCGGAGACGTCGATCACGTACAGGGTGAGATCGGAAAGCTCGGGGCTGAAGGTGGCGGAGAGGTTGTCGCCACCGGACTCTACCAGCACCAGCTCCAGGCTGGGGTGGCGGGCGTGCAGCTCGTCAATGGCCGCCAGGTTCATCGAAGCATCTTCCCGAATCGCCGTGTGCGGGCAGCCGCCGGTTTCCACCCCCAGGATGCGGTCGGCTGGCAGCGCATCGTGGCGCAGCAGGAAGTCGGCGTCTTCGCGGGTGTAGATATCGTTGGTGACCACGGCAATATCGTAGTGGTCGCGCAGTGCCGAACAGAGCTGCTTGAGCAGCGCGGTTTTGCCGGAACCAACCGGGCCACCCACGCCAACGCGTAAACAGTGAGTCATTGTCTTCTCCTGAATGATGCCAGTTAACTTCTAAATAAACGGGAGTATTGGGTTTCATGCAGGGCGCTGGCCAGGGCCACACCGGGCAGCACGGGGCCCAGCGCGTCGTCGTCCAGGTACTTCGCCCGGTCGACGGCCACGACCAGTTCGCTGCGTAACCGCTCGATGATACGTTGCGCCGCGGTATGCCCCAACGGCAGCGCTTTACAGGCCACGGCCAGCTGGTTTTCCAGCCAGGCCCAGGCAAACCCCAGCTGCGCCTGGTGAACGGGAATGCCCCGTTGATAAGCTGCCCAGCTGAACATCGTGACGTAACCCGCCTGCGGTGGCAAAAGCGGCGTCAGTGAGTCTTCACCTGGCAGCCGTTCATCGTTTGGCAATAGCGCCAGGCTGCCCAGCAGCCGCGTGAGTGACGCGCCCAGGCGGCTATCCTCTGCGGCCAGTTCGGCGGTTTCACGGGTAGCGGCCAGCCAGTGGTCCCACTCGGCGACCGTGTCGCCTTGCTGGTCGGCAAAGGCGCCGTATAGCCGGTCGATCACCGGCAGCTCACAGCGGGTCAGGCCATCTTCCAGCACCCCAGACAGCCACTCGCTCAGGCTCTCTTCATCGCGGACCCAGCCCAGCTCGAAGGCGCTTTCCAGCCCTTGGGAAAAGGCGAAGGCGCCGATGGGCAGCGCCGGGCTCACCAGTTGCAGCAAGCCCAGCAGCGCCAGGTCCGGCGAGGTGTCTGGCTTAGTGGGCATGGCTGTGTCCATGTCCATGTCCATGGTCGTGGTCGTGGTCGTGGTCGTGAGCATGGGAATGCCCGTGGCCATGGCTATGACCATGGCCGTGCGAATGCCCACCCCCCACCTGGTTATAGGCGCCCGGCTCGGGGTCGAAGGTGGCGTTGTGGTGCTCGAGCGTCGCGCCCAGCAGCTCGGCCAGCTCTTCGAGAACGTGGTCGGGTGGGAAACGCACCCAGCCGCCCTGCTGGTCTTCTCCCAGCGCCAGCTGCACATGGCGATTGCCGAGGTGGTACGCCAGCCGTGCCAGGGGTAAGCCAGTACTCACTCGCGCGGTCACCACGGGCTCGATGGCGGCACAAATGCGCACGATCTCACCATTTTCGGCTTTCAGGCCTTCACCATCGCGCAATACCGGGCCGCGATCCAGAAACAGGCCCAGCGGCTGGCCGCTGTCGCTTTCGGCTTTCAAGCGGCCACGAATGCGCAGCTCGAAGGGCAGTGTCAGCGTGTCGCTGGCGGTGTCCTCATCTACGGGGCCGAGGCGTTCAATCAGTTTCAACATCGATATCGTCCTGTTATAGCCTTGGGGGGGCTCGCCGGGAGCAGCCCTACGAGAGGGCGCTGTAAATACCTCCCTGTACGCTACTTTTGCCATCCATGGCAAAAGACCCTCTCTACGGGCTGCCCCCGGCTCTCGTGTCGCCTAGGATATGTCTTACATTCAAAACAAGTGATACCGCTGCGCCAGCGGCAGTTCAGTCGCGGGCTCACAGGTGAGCAGTTCGCCGTCGCAGCGCACTTCGTAGGTTTGCGGGTCGACGGTGAGCTCTGGGCAAGCGTCGTTGAGCTTCATGTCTTTCTTGCGCACGCCGCGCACGTTCTTGCAGGCCGACAGCGTACTTTGCAGGCCCAGCCGCTCCTTGATGCCCGCATCGATAGCCGCCTGGCTGACGAAGTTGAGCCTTACCTGGCTGGCCGCCCGGCCAAAGGTGCCGAACATGGGGCGATAGTGCACCGGCTGCGGCGTGGGAATCGAGGCGTTGGGGTCGCCCATGGGCGCTCCGGCAATCATGCCGCCTTTCAAAATCAGCGCCGGTTTGACGCCGAAGAAGGCGGGCTTCCACAGCACCAAATCGGCCAGTTTGCCCACCTCAATGGAGCCAACTTCATGGGCGATGCCGTGAGTAATGGCGGGGTTGATGGTGTATTTGGCGATATAGCGCTTGGCGCGCAGGTTGTCGGCCCCCAGCGCTTCATCTTCCGGCAACAGGCCGCGCTGCACCTTCATTTTATGGGCCGTTTGCCAGGTGCGGCAGACCACTTCACCCACCCGGCCCATGGCCTGGGAGTCGGAGGCAATCATTGAGATCACGCCCAGGTCGTGGAGGATATCCTCGGCGGCGATGGTTTCGCGACGAATACGTGAATCGGCAAAGGCCACGTCTTCGGGAATATTGGGGTCCAGGTGGTGGCAGACCATGAGCATGTCCAGGTGCTCGTCGATGGTGTTCACCGTGTAGGGCCGCGTGGGGTTGGTGGAGGACGGCAGCACGTACTCCTTGGAGCAGGCAGTGAGAATGTCCGGGGCGTGGCCGCCGCCTGCACCTTCGGTGTGGTAGGTGTGGATGCCGCGTTCTTTGAAGGCCGCCAGGGTGTCCTCCACGAAGCCAGATTCGTTGAGCGTATCGGTGTGAATGGCGATCTGCACATCGTACTTTTCCGCCACGCTCAGGCAGGTATCAATCGAGGCGGGGGTGGTGCCCCAGTCTTCATGCAGCTTGAGACCCATCGCGCCCGCTTCCAGCTGTGCTTCGAGCCCTTCCGGCAGGCTGGCGTTGCCTTTGCCGAGCAGACCGATGTTCATGGGCAGGTCGTCCACCGCTTGAAGCATCTTGCCAATGTGCCACTCGCCGGGGGTGCAGGTGGTGGCGTTGGAGCCCGTGGCGGGGCCGGTGCCGCCGCCCAGCATGGTGGTGACACCGCTCATCAGCGCTTCTTCCACCTGCTGGGGGCAGATGAAGTGGATATGCGCGTCGATGCCGCCTGCGGTGAGGATCTTGCCTTCACCGGCAATCACTTCGGTGCCGGGGCCAATGACGATCTCGACATCGGGCTGGGTGTCGGGGTTGCCTGCCTTGCCAATGGCGGCGATGCGACCATTTTGCAGCCCCACATCGGCTTTGACGATGCCCCACCAGTCGAGAATCAGCGCGTTAGTGATCACGGTGTCCATCACCGAGGCATCCTGGCGCTGGCTTTGGCCCATGCCATCGCGGATCACCTTGCCGCCGCCGAACTTCACTTCTTCACCGTAGTGGGTGGCGTCTTTTTCGACTTGAATCCATAGCTCGGTGTCGCCCAAGCGCACGCGGTCGCCTACCGTGGGGCCGTACATATCGGCGTAGGCGCGCCGACTGATTTTGTTTACCGATTTCATGTGTTGCCTCTCCTAGAAGATGAAGCTTGGCACTGGAGAGGCCATCACTCATGGGACACGCTGTGAATACGTCCCTGTACGCTTGGCTGCGGCATCCATGCCGCAGACAGTCCCATGAGCGATGGCCTGCCGGTGCCTAATCGCCTGACGCCATTAGCTTTTCAGAGGACGATCCAGCGGCCCCATCACATCACCACGGAAGCCGTAGATTTCCCGCTTGCCGACAAACGGAATCAGCGTGACTGCGCGGGTTTGGCCGGGTTCGAAGCGGATGGCGGTGCCTGCGGCGACGTCCAGCCGGTAGCCACGGGTTTTATCGCGGTCAAACACCAGCGCGGGGTTGGCTTCGGCAAAGTGGTAGTGGGAGCCTAGCTGAATGGGGCGGTCGCCGGTGTTGGCCACCTCGACGGTGATTCGTTCTCGACCCGCGCACAGCTCGATATCACCCTCTTGTAACTGATACTGTCCTGGAATCATGGCGCTCTCCTAGCGGTGGACGGTTAGTTGATAGGGGTGTGGACGGTGACCAACTTGGTGCCATCGGGGAAGGTGGCTTCCACCTGTACTTCATCGACCATCTCCGCCACGCCTTCCATCACGTCGTCTCGGGTGAGGATTTCGCGGCCGTAGCTCATTAAATCCGCCACGCTGCGGCCATCTCGCGCGCCTTCCATAATCTCAAAGCTGATCAGCGCTACCGCTTCGGGGTAGTTCAGTTTTAAACCACGCGCTTTGCGGCGCTCGGCAAGCTGGGCGGCGGTAAACAGCATCAGCTTGTCTTTGTCTCGTGGGGTCAGTTCCATGGAGTGTCTCCAGCGTTATCAGCGTGTTGCCAATCAGGTTAGCCAAATGCGCGGCGTATGCGCTTCGCGTTCGATCCAGCGCGGGCGTAGTAGCTGCCAGGCGTGTTCACACAGGGCCCAGGCTTCGTTTCGGGATGCACCTAAATAGCGCATCAGCAGTACGCCATGGCGCTCCGTCACTGCCCAGCGGGGGTTATCCGGCAGCGCCTCGCGCAGTACTTCGATGGCCGCCGGGGCATCATCGAGCCCCACGGCCCACAGCGTGGCCTGCACCGTCGCGCCGCCCTGCCCCCAGCGGCCCACGAAGCGCGGGTGTGCGGGGTCCAGTGGCTGGCGCTCCAGCCATAGCGGCTTGCCGTCCAGGGTCAGGCGGAAGTGCTGCTCGATCTGCCCGGAAACATAGGGTAAATCGCTGGCCGGGCGGCCAAGCGCCATCACTTCCCAGCCCAGGCAGCGGGCACTGCCCTGCAGCGCGATATGAGTGTGCTGGCTGCCTTTAGAGCCGTTAAACGCGATGGTTTCCTGGGGCAGCCACTCTAAGGTGCCGCCCTCTTCTACCGTCAGCTCGGTGTGCTGTGTCCAGGCCACGCCTTGGCTGTCGGCTTTGTAGAGCTTATTGGCAGCAGGGGTGGTGAGCAGCGCATGGGCTTCGCGCTCGATATGAGCACGGATGGTCAGCGCATCACCGCTCACCAGCCCGCCGGGCGGGTGCAATACGTAAACGTGGCACGCTTCCTGGCTGCCTTCTGGGTAGAAGGGGCGCTGTACCCGTAACGGACCTTGGTGGCGCGCTTGCACTAATCGGGTCACGCCATCGCGGTTGGCAAAACGCAGGGCCAACGAGGCGGCCCAGCGGCGCTCGGCGTCAAAGCGGTGGCCGGAACCAGCAGCGGGTAGGGCGAGTTCGCTCAATATCATGGGCGCTGTCGCTTCCTTGTGGATAAATCATTGGCTTACAAATGCAAGGAGTGCGCCAAAATGGTGAAGGCGCCGCCATAGCCCTTGCCATAGCCCCTGTCATAGCCCTTGTCTCGGCATAGGCTCTTTGCTGGCAGCCCCTCCCACCAGGGAAACCAGTCGCCTTTTGCACCAAAAAAGCACATAAAAAAGCGCAGCGCTTTAAGTACGCACCAAAAAAAGGCATGCCAAGGCTTGCGCGACACCGTGACGCAATGAGCTAACCGTATTGGTTTGTAGACACCCTCTTAGTGCCTTGCCCACCTGTTACCCAGTGGCCACGCCTCCTTAGGGGTGTCGCTGCTCGCCGCGATGCAGCGGCGCGGAAGATGACAGTAAGGATATCAGGGATGCCTTGGCAAACTCCGGGTCGAAGTCGTAGGCCAGAGTGCCCACGACGTTGCCTTCGCGATCCAATAGGTAGGTGGCAGCCGTATGGCTGAGGGTGTAATCGCCTTGTCCGAGTGACACACGCTCGTACTGAACCTGATAGGCGTCAGCCATTGCGTCAATTTGTGCCTCGTTTCCAGACAGACCTCGTATGCGCTCGTCGAACACCGAAAGGTAGCGCGCCAGCTGTTCAGGGCCATCACGCTGCCAGTCCAGAGAAACAAAGAGATAGTTGAACTGATCTGCCTGTGGCCCCAACTGCTGAATCAAACGCGAGAGTTTGAACAGCGTGTTAGGGCAAACATCCGGGCAGTAGGTAAAGCCAAAAAACAACAGTGTCGGCTTTCCGATCAGCTCATCTTGCGTAACGACCCCACCTTCAGTATCCACCAACTGAAATTGCCCACCCAGCTCGGCCAGCGTCGGGCCCTCGGATTGACGGCCGAAGACCACAAAAAACACGGCCAACGTCAGTAGCAATACCAACGAGCCAATGGAAAGCAGCGCAACGTCGCGGCGCTGCATCAGTGCACTGGGTGGCTGTGCGACATCCCTTCCGAAGCAGCACCTTCAGGCGAGGCACCCGGCGGCAAGACGTGCAGCTCTACATCGATACTTGGGGCATGCTGAAACTCCAGCGTGACGGGCACAGGTTCTCCCTCCACGATCGGCGCTGGTAGCTCCATGAACATGAGATGCAGCCCACCCGGTGCCAGCGTTACCGTACTGCCTGCGGGCAATTCGATACCGCCAGGCAGGGGCGCCATACGCATCACATCGCCATCCATTTCCATGGTGTGAATTTCACTGTGCTCGGTAATAGGTGTGGTAACACCCATCAGGCGGTCATCCTGATCGCCATGATTGGTAATCGTGACAAAACCACCTCCTGCGCCTGCGCCAGGTGGCGTAGCACGAGTCCAGGGCTGAGAAATTTCAATGCGTGAGTCGTGATCCCCCGAATCCCCATCATGAGAACCGCCGTGATGGGCAAGCAGAGTGGTGCTGACCAATAGCAGCGAGGAAAACAGTGCTGTACGAAGCATGAACATGGAAAACTCCATTATAAGGAGGCAAGGCCTCCATGCCGGCCAACGTGATAATGCCTTGCGGTACGCTCGTGAGTCCCGCACCCAGTGCGCAGGCCGACTTGCACAGGAGGTTATTGAGTTCGCTGGAGCCCGAGGTCTCTGACCTGCCGTCCTGATTGGCCGCCACACCATGGGGGTCACATAGCACGAACAATGGAGAGTGAGCGCCATCGCCAAGCAGCGCTGCCTGTGCATAGGCACCGAACAGGACGTGCAAAAGGATAACATACGACACTACGATAGCAGTGACGCTACCCTTGCGCTGATCTCTCTGTCGATGCCACCGATTCGTCATGGGATAAGCTGATCCTGATTGTTATTGTGCTCTTGCTCGTGACACGCTTGACCAGTTGCAAGGGTGCTCATTATCAGAGCAAAGCGTGGTGTGCTCCAGTCCATGTGTCAATTTGACCACTCAACGCACTATCTCAACGTACTATCTCAACGTACTATCTCAACGCACTACCTCAACCCACTACCTCACTGCACGACCACACGGTTACGTCCACTGCGTTTTGCCTGATAGAGCGCCTGGTCGGCGCGCTGCATGGAATGCTGATAATCCGGGTGGCCGTCGTGCAACGTGAGTCCTACGCTCACGGTAACGCTCAGCAGCGTATCCGCCGCCGCCAGCATCGGCTCTTTGGCCACGGCCTGGCGTAGCCGCTCGGCGAACAGGCGGCTTCCGTCCGGGTCCGTATCCACCAGAATAATCAAGAACTCTTCACCGCCCATCCGAAACACGTAATCGCCGCCTCGGGTAGAGCGATCCAGAATACTGGCGACCTGCTGCAGCACGTTATCGCCCGCATCATGGCCATGGGTATCGTTGATCGACTTGAAGTGATCGATGTCCACCATGAGCAAGGCAAAACACTTCTCCGAGCGCCGAGCCAGCTCGATTTCACGATTCAGAACTACCGACAGAAATTTACGGTTCAGCAAGCGAGTGAGGCTATCGCGACCCGCGTCCAGCCCCGAGGCACGGTCCAGAATATCGTCCAGCAGCATCAGAATCGTGCGCGCTGCATCCCGAATATGGCTCAGCGCGGCCAGGCGCAGTGCGCTGTCGCCATCCGTCAACTGCGCCATCCATTGGTCGTCCACCAGATGGATATGTCGCGAAATGACGGCAATCTCCGGCGCGCCTTCGAAGGTATGGCACGCCTTGTGCAAATACCACAGGCCAAACTCGGAGCTGGCCAGGCGGGGCAAGGCGCTGGTCTCCTGCTGCGCCGCCACGGCAAACATCAGCGCATTTTCCCAGTTGAGCAGCGCCGCCCGCTGCCGTTCACGCTCATCACCGATACTCTGGGTGAGCGAAAAAAGCTTGTAGGCTTCTTCGGTGCGCGCATGGCGATTATTGGCCACCGAATAGGCATGGCTCATGATCTCCATGGCCATGTCGATATGGTCAGAGACGTACACGGCCGCCTCGCCCGCCGACAGCGGCGCCTGGATCGAGCGATTGATCTGTTCGTAAAACACCTGCTTCAGCTGCCGGGCACCGCTCAGTACCAGGTTTATCGGGATGTCGATGCGCGCATGTATCTGGCCTATTTTCTCCTGGTGCTCTACCAGCGCCTCGAGATCCGCGTGCTCGACGGCAAACATGGCACTGAGCCAACGCTGCATGGAAGGATGCAGGCGTTTTTCGACCTGCTCGTTGGAGAGAAACAGCGAGGCATGGGGGTCATCCAGCATGACCCGGTAAAAGTGCTCGGCAAACGGCGCCCGGCGGGCATGGGCCAGCTGCTCGACGGCTTGGCGCAGTGCCACCGGCGTACGCTCCAGCAGCGTCAACCACTCAGCAGCCAGCTGATGTTTATCCTTGTAGCGCATACCCCACCCGATAACCTTTGCGGAAAGCGACCATGTTACACATAAACAAGGTGAGTCAATACGCACCCAAAGCAAGGTTTTGGGCCTTTTGGTGCGGTTTGTGGCGCTAACTTCATCGTTCACTCACCCAGAGGCAAGCGCTGCCTTGACGCGGAGACCAACCTCGAATATACCATTTGATATAGAGGCAATATATCAACAGGAGGTCCCCAATGACCGCTACCTTCTCCCAATATCAACCCACCAAAGCCGTGGCCTCCGGCTATTGGCAGCAAATTGGCCTGCCTGCCCGAGGGCGTAAGCTGCATGAGCTGCTGCATGAGGGGGTGGAGTACCGGGTATACCCAAGGCTTGCCAAGGTATCCGGTATCGAGCAGAAGGCGCTGGCGCGCTATGTGGATATCCCTTCCGCCACACTGAGCCGCCGCGCCAAGTCAGGCCGCTTCAAGATGGCGGAAAGCGACCGGCTGTATCGCTTTGCCGAGCTTTTCAAAGCGGCGCTGGATCTGTTCGAGGGGGACGCGGAGGGTGCCCGCGCCTGGCTGCTTAAACCCAATGCCGGGCTAGGCGGACGTCGCCCCGTTGAAATGAGCGCCACCTCGGCGGAGTACCAAACGGTACTAAACCTGATTGGACGGTTGGAGCACGGGGTGTCGGTATGAGCGAAGTCACCGCTTTCCGGCTGGTGAAGCGCAAGTTTCAGGAGAGCGCGTTTGATGGCGAGGGCGCACGGCTTTACGGCGGGCGCTGGAACAGCCCAGGCAATGCCTGTGTGTATGTAGCCAGCTCAGAGTCGTTGGCGCTGCTGGAAATCATGGTGCATCTGGAAAGCTATCGGCTGCTCAATGCCTATGCGCTGCTGCGACTGACGCTGCCCAATCAGAGCATTTTGAGCGTTGGAACGGAAGATTTACCCGAAAACTGGCGGGAAGCGCCAGCACCTGCGGAAACCGCCGACCTGGGCGATGGCTGGCTAGCCTCCGGCCAGAGCCTGGCGCTGGCCCTGCCCAGCGTGGTGGTGCCGAGAGAGCTTAATTACATGCTCAACCCGGCCCACCCCTTGTTCGAGCACGCCGTTGCCAGCGCCGAGGAACTGCCGTTTCAACCCGATCCACGGCTGTAAACCGGGTGTGGATAACTCAAACCGTCAAATGCTGTTTGATCAGCTCGTTGGAGAGTTCGCTGATAGCGCCTTTGGCCACCGGGCGGCCGCGGTCCATGATCACGAAGCGGTCGGCGTATTTGCGGGCGAAGGGTAGCTTCTGCTCGACCAGCAGCACCGTCAGGCCGTCCTCTTTGATCAGTTGGCGAATCACCTGACCAATCTGGGCGACGATATTGGGCTGAATGCCCTCGCCGGGCTCGTCCAGAATCAGCAGTTTCGGTTCGATCACCAACGCGCGGCCAATGGCGAGCTGCTGCTGTTGCCCACCGGACAAATCGCCGCCACGGCGGTGTTTCATCTCCTTGAGCACCGGAAACAGCTCGTAGATGCGCTCGGGAATTTTTTTCAGCCCGTCGCCTCGGGCGGCAAGCCCTGTGCGCAGGTTCTCCTCCACCGTCAGCAGCGGGAAAATCTGCCGCCCCTGGGGCACGAAACCGATACCCAGGCGCGAGCGCGCCTCCACGGCTTTTTTGGTGAGTTCGATCTCGCCATCATTGCCCTGGTAGCGCAGCTGGCCGCTCTTCACCGCCACTTCCCCCATGATGGCTTTCATCAGGGTGGTTTTACCCACCCCGTTGCGGCCCATCACGCAGGTGCACTGCCCGGTGGGCACCTCCAGGTCCAGATCCCACAGGGTGTGGCTTTCGCCGTAAAACTGGTTCAACTTGTCGACGGTCAGCATCAGGCCATCTCCTCCTCGTCCGCGCCCAGGTACACTTCGACCACTTTCGGGTCATTGGAGACCTGATCCATGCTGCCTTCGGCCAGCACGCTGCCCTGGTGCAGCACGGTCACCTTGCGCGCAATCGAGCGTACAAAGCCCATGTCGTGCTCCACCACCACCACCGACTGTTTGCCAGCCAGCCCCGTAAGCAGCTCGGCAGTGCGCTCCATCTCCTGTTCGGTCATCCCGGCCACCGGCTCGTCCACCAGCAGCAG
The DNA here is from genome assembly GCF_000275725.1 of Vreelandella stevensii S18214. Classification (GTDB taxonomy): domain Bacteria; phylum Pseudomonadota; class Gammaproteobacteria; order Pseudomonadales; family Halomonadaceae; genus Vreelandella; species Vreelandella stevensii. The sequence continues at coordinate 157,867 of NZ_AJTS01000040.1, forward strand.
GCGCGGGCGCTGCATCAGCAGCATTCCGATCTCCAGCCACTGCTTCTGGCCGTGGGAGAGAATCCCGGCGGGCTGGAAGCGCAACGCGGTCAGGCCGATGGTGTCCAGCACGTCGTCGATGCGGTCGCTGATCTCGCTGGTCATGCGGGCGGTCAGCGTGGGAAAGATGCGCTTGTCGGCGGCCATGGCCAGCTCCAAGTTGTCGAACACGCTGAGCGCTTCGAACACCGTGGGCTTCTGGAACTTGCGGCCAATGCCGAGGCTGGCGATTTCCGGCTCGTTCATTTGCAGCAAGTTATGGCGGCTGCCGAACCAGACGCTGCCCTGGTTGGGGCGGGTCTTGCCGGTGATGATATCCATCATGGTGGTTTTACCGGCCCCGTTGGGGCCGATGATGCAGCGCAACTCGCCGTCGTCGATGGTCAGGTTGAGGTTATTGATGGCCTTGAAGCCATCGAAGCTCACCGTCACGTCTTCCATGTACAGAATCGGGCCGTGGCGAACGTCCACCGGCGAGGCCTCCCCCGCCATGAAGTCGAATACTCGGTCGCGTGCTTTCAGCGATTGTATCAGGCTCATGCTGCAGCCTCCGTAGGCGGTTGTTCGGCTTTGCGACGGCGCTTCACGTGGCTCAAAAGGCCCGCGACGCCCTTGGGCAGGAAGACCGTGACCAGGACGAACAGCGCGCCCAGGGCAAACAGCCAGGCATCCGGCATGACCCCGGTAAACACGGTTTTGGCGTAGTTGACCAGGATCGCCCCAATGACGGCACCGTACAGCGTGGCTCGCCCACCCAGTGCTACCCAGAGCACGATTTCGATGGAGAACAGCGGCGAGAATTCGCTGGGGTTGATGATGCCTACCTGAGGCACATAAAGCGCCCCCGCCAGGCCCGCCAGCATGGCCGAGACCACGAACACGAACAGCTGGAAGCGTTCGACCCGGTAGCCGATGAAACGCGTACGCGCTTCGGCATCGCGGGTGGCCACGCACACGCGGCCCAGCTTGCTGGTGACAATGGCACGGCAGAGGATGTAGCCCAGCGCCAGCGCCACCCCAGTGGCAATGAACAGCCCCAGCCGCGTGTCGTTGCTGCGCAGGTTGAAGCCCAGCAGCTCACGGAAATCGGTGAGGCCATTGTTGCCGCCGAAGCCCATCTCGTTGCGGAAGAAAGCCAGCATCAGGGCAAACGTCAGCGCCTGGGTGATGATCGACAGATACACCCCGGTCACCCGCGAACGGAACGCCAGGAAGCCGAACACCAGCGCCAGCAGGCCAGGGGCCAGCAGCACCATGGCAAAGGCGAACCAGGCCATATCGAAGCCCAGCCAGTACCAGGGCAGGCTGTCCCAGTTCAGAAACACCATGAAGTCGGGCAGGACCGGGTGGCCATAGGTGCCACGGTCGCCAATCTGGCGCATCAGGTACATGCCCATGGCGTAGCCGCCAATGGCGAAGAACGCTCCGTGGCCCAGGCTCAGAATGCCCAGATAGCCCCACACCAGGTCCACCGCCACGGCCAGCAGCGCATAGCTCAGGTACTTGCCGAACAGGTTCACGGTGTAGGCGTTGACATGCAGCGGATGCCCTTGCGGCACTGCCACGTGCAGTACGGTGACCAGCACCAGGGCGGCCAGCAGCACGCCGAGAAAGAGCTGGGTGGCCCGTTCGCCGAACGGGCGTAGCAGCCAGAACCGTTGAGAAGAAGATGTCATCATGATGGGTTAGCCCTCCGCAGCCCGGCCCTTCTGCGGGAAGAGTCCACGCGGGCGTTTTTGAATGAACAGGATGATGAACACCAGCACGATGATCTTGGCCAGCACGGCACCCGCCCAAGGCTCCAGCACCTGGTTGATGATACCCAGTGAAAGCCCCGCCACCAGCGTGCCCCACAGGTTACCCACGCCACCGAACACCACCACCATGAACGAGTCGATGATGTAGTTCTGGCCAAGGTTGGGGCCGACGTTGGTGAGCTGCGACAGCGCCACACCGGCCAGCCCCGCTACGCCGGAACCCAGCGCGAAGGTCATGATGTCCACCCGAGTGGCCCGGATGCCCATGGAGCGTGCCATGGCGCGGTTCTGGGTCACGGCGCGCACTTCGAGCCCCAGCCGCGTGCGGCGCATGATCAGCATCAGTCCGGCGAACACCACCAGCGCAAAGCCGAGCACGAACATGCGGTTGAGGGTCAGCGAGAGCGCATCGTTGATCACCAGCGAGCCGCTCATCCACTCGGGCGTCACCACGGTGCGGTTGAGCGGAGAGATCACCGTGCGCACCAGCTGCTGCAGAATCAGGCTGATACCGAACGTGGCCAGCAGCGTTTCCAGCGGGCGGCCCTTGAGGAACTGGATCACGCCCCGTTCGATGGCAATGCCCACCAGGGCGGCCACCATGAAGCCCGCCGGAATGGAAAGAATCAGCGCCAGCCCCGGCTGGCCCGGCAGCAGTTGCTGCATCATCCAGGTGGTATAGGCGCCCAGCATCATCAGCTCGCCGTGGGCCATGTTGATCACGCCCATGACGCCAAAGGTGATGGCCAGGCCGATGGCCGCCAGCACCAGTACCGACCCCAGGCTCAGGCCAAAGTAGAGCGTTTCGAGGCCACGATTGAGCTTGAGGTTTTGCTCGATGCTGAGGAGCGCTTCTCTGGCCGCGTCGGCGACCACCGGGTCATCGCCATTGGCCGCGCGATTGAGCGCCACACGGGCACGCGGATGCAGGCTGCCCCGCAGCGCTTCCACGCCTTCCATCTGGCCCGCTTCGGTTTGATAAATAGCCAGTGCCTGCGCTAATCGGCGCTGCACCTGGCTATCCTCTTCTTCGGCAATCAGCGCTTCCAGAGGCTCGGCCAGCGTCTCGTCCACTTCGCCCAACAGGCGCTCGGCGGAGGTACGGCGGCGTTCCACGTTGGGGGAGTAGAGGTCAACCACGGCGATGGCGCTGCGCAGTTGGTTGCGCAGGGCGTTGTTGATGCCGATGCGGTTGAGGTCGCGGCGGGACATCTCGCCCAGCGGCTCGTCGGTCAAGGCATCGGCCACGGGCCAGTCACGCCCGGTGTTGTTCAACACCACGACGAAGCGACCCTCGCTGGTGCGCTGCAGGCGGCCATCGAGCAAGGCTTGCAGCCAATCTCGGGCACGCTCGTCGTCGCTTTGCAAAATGGCCGTAATCGCGTCGCCTTTGGCGCGGAAGTTCTCCACGTCCAGCGCTTCCAGCAGCGCCAGTGCCGCGTCGTCATCAGAAGGTGTGGTGGGGGGTTGTGCCTGCGACAACGTCGCCATGCTGAGCAGCAACAGACACAACACCCCAGAAAGGAAACGCCTCATGGGGTTCTTCCTTTGGTCATCATCAATGGGGAGAGGTAGCGTGCTCCCTTGCCGCGACGGGTCGCGGCAAGGGAAGAGCGTTACTCGGCGAGTGCCGCTTCGGCTTCTTCTGCTGCGGTGCTGCCACCGCACGAACCGTTGGCGACGTTGAAGTTGCCGCAGCGCATCGGTGCACGCCAGTCAGCAATCAGGTCGCGAGAACCCGGTAGGAAGTCCGACCAGGCATCGCCTGCCACGGTGGACGGCGTTTGCCAGACGATATCGAACTGGCCGTTGTCCTGCACTTCCCCGATCAACACCGGCTTGGTGATGTGGTGGTTGGGCATCATGGCGGCATAGCCACCGGAAAGGTTAGGCACGGTCACGCCGATGATCGCATCTTTCACCGCGTCCACATCGGTGGTGCCTGCCTTGCGCACCGCTTCGGCCCACATGTTGAAGCCGATGTAGTGGGCTTCCATGGGGTCGTTGGTGACCGCTTCTTCATCGCCCGTCCAGTCGATCCAGGCGTCGATGAAGTCGTAGTTGGCGTCGGTGTCCACGCTCATGAAGTAGTTCCAGGCGGCCAGGTGGCCCACCAGCGGCCCGGTATCGATACCGGACAGCTCCTGCTCACCCACCGAGAAGGCGATGACGGGAATATCCGCAGCATCGATCCCCTGGTTGGCCAGCTCACGATAGAACGGCACGTTGGCATCGCCGTTGATGGTGGAGACCACCGCCGTGGGTTTGCCCTCTTCACCGAAACGACGGATTTCAGAGACGATGTTCTGCCAGTCCGAATGGCCGAACGGGGTGTAGTTGACCATGATGTCTTCTTCGGCCACCCCGTGCTCATCCTTCAGGAAGGCCTCCAGAATCCGGTTGGTGGTACGCGGGTAGACGTAGTCGGTGCCGATCAGCGCGAAACGCTCGATCCCGACTTCGTTGATCAGGTACTCCACCGCAGGAACGGCCTGCTGGTTGGGTGCCGCGCCGGTGTAGAAGACGTTCTCGGAAGACTCTTCCCCTTCGTACTGTACCGGGTAGAACAGCAGGCCGTTCAGCTCTTCGAACACCGGCAGTACCGCCTTGCGGGATACCGAGGTCCAGTTACCGAACACCACGTCTACCTCATGCTGGGCCAGCAGCTCGCGGGCGCGCTCGGCAAACAGCGGCCAGTTGGAAGCGGGGTCGACCACCACGGCTTCCAACTGACGCCCCAACAGGCCACCAGCTTCGTTCTGCTGGTCGATGAGCATTTCGACGGTGTCTTTCAGGGTCGATTCGCTGATTGCCATGGTGCCAGAGAGGGAGTGCAGAATACCTACCTTGATCGGGTCGTTGTCCTGGGCAACGGCCTGAGCGCTGGCGCCCATGATGGCGGCGGCCAAGGCGGCCGTGGCGAAACGGCCAAGGGTACGAGGGTGTGTCTTGCGTTGCGATGTGGTCACTTGAACCTCCTTGCACCCCTTGGAAGGGGCTTGTTATAGGCGCGTAGAGCGGGCATTCACCCGCCGTGGGCTAATCCACCTTTCACGTTGCAAGGGGTGCGCCAGATTGAATCAAAGCCTATTAAGACAATGACAATCAGACAGTTAGCGATACTCAAAAAAACCCGCATTGCGCCAGGCGCACTAATTCAGGGCAAGCAGAGAGGCGCCATGCACAGTTGTCATGCACCAGCAAAGCGCCTTGCACCAAAGAGGGGTGCACGCACACAAAAAAGCGCCCGGGGTTTCCCCCGGGCGCTGACAACGCCAAAACTCACTCCATCACACCACGCAACAATCGCTTATTTGGCGGCCATGGCCTTCTGCTTGCGGCGCTTTTTCAGCAGCGGCATGCCCAACGACAGGGCCGCAATGATCAGCAGTGACAGTGAAATGGGCTTGTCGATGAAGATGGACCAGTCACCGCCGGAAATCTGCAGTGCGCGACGCATGGACTCTTCCATCAGGCTGCCCAGGATCAGCGCCAGAATCAGCGGCGCCGTGGGGAAGCCGAACAGCCGCAAGCCCAGGCCGATCAAACCGAAGCCCAGCAGCAGCAGCAGGTCGAAGACGCTGAAGCTCATGCCGTAAACACCGATCATGCAGAAGATCAGGATCATCGAGAGCAGCAGCGGACGCGGCATATCGAGAATTTTGGCGATCAGCGGAATCAGCGGCAGGTTGAGTACCAGCAGGAAAATATTACCGATGTACATACTGGCAATGACCCCCCAGAACACGTCCGGGCGCTGCTCCAGCATCATGGGGCCAGGCGTCACGCCCATGACCAGCAGCGCACCCAGCAGCACCGCCGTGGTGCCCGAGCCAGGCACCCCCAGGGTCAGCAGTGGTACGAACGAGCCGGTACAGGCGGCGTTGTTGGCCGCTTCGGGAGCTGCCACGCCCTTGATGTTGCCCTTGCCGAAGGTGTCACCATCCTTGGCCAGGCGTTTTTCCATGCTGTAGCCCAGGAAAGAACCAATGGTGGCACCGGCCCCCGGCAGTACGCCGGTAAAGAAGCCCAGCACCGAGCTACGGCTGATGGGGCCTGCAATTTGCTTCACTTCACTGCCGCTCAGCTTGAGCGAACCGATGGCGTTACGCGGCGCTTCCTTGCCACCGCCCCCACGCAGCAGCATGTAGAACACTTCCGCCAGGGCGAAGATACCCAGCGCCACGACCAGGAAGTCGATGCCGTCGAGCAGCTGAATCGAGCCAAAGGTGTAGCGCTCGGTGCCGGTTTGCATGTCGATGCCGACGATCGAGATCATGACGCCGATCACCGCCGCAATCAGGCCCTTCACCAGCGATTTGTCCGACAGCGAGACGACCGCCGTCAGGCCCAGCACCATGAGCGCGAAATATTCGGGAGGCCCAAAGCTGACCGCCACTTTGGAAAGCAGCGGCGCCACCAGCATCAAGAAGACGATGGAGACGGTGCCGCCAATGAACGACGCGTAGGCGGCAATGGCCAGCGCCTTGCCCGCCAACCCCTGCTTGGCCATGGGGTAGCCATCGAAAGAGGTGGCGACCGTGCCCGCCACCCCCGGCGCATTGAGCAGAATAGAAGAAGTCGAGCCACCGAAAATGGCCCCGTAATACACACCCGCCATCAGAATCAGGCCTGATGCAGGCTCCATTGAGAAGGTGATCGGAATCATCAGCGCCAGGGCACTGATCGGGCCGAGGCCCGGCAACATACCGATGATGGTACCAGCAAACACACCGGCAAAGACGTAAGCGATGTTGATGGGCTCGAGCGCGATGCCAAAGCCGTACATCAAGTTGTTCAAGGCATCCATGGGCGTATCTCTCTTAAAAAACTACGGCAGGTGCGTGGGCACGGCGTATTCAGAACGGCAGGAGGCCAGTGGGCAGATACACATCCATGACGCGCGTCATGGTGATATACAGCGCCAGCACTACCCCCAGCGAAGCCGCCAGGTTGATGCCATGACGACGATACCCGTAATAGGCCGTCAGCCCGGTGCACAGCAGCGTCGACGCCAGTACGAACCCCAGCGGCACCAGCAGGAAGGCATAGGCGGCGATGGCCACGGCGGTGACCACCACACGCGCCCAGGGCGTCAACAGCAGCGGACCGTTGGTGGCCTCTTCGTCGATCTCGTCAGCGCCTGCCAGCGGTACCGGTTTTTCAAAGAAGAGCAGCCCTGCTAGCAATAACAAGGTAATTCCCAGCACTTTTGGAAACAGGTCTGAATCCACCGGGCGCGGCAGGGGAAAGGTTGGAATTTGCCAGGCCATTGCTAGATAGGCGGCAGCTAGAAGCGCCAGCACGAGGGCCAGCCACTGATTAGTGTTCAATCGAGTCATGGGGAGTCTCTCCGAAGGCGCAGGTTGCGCTTACGGTCACAGGCAGTGACCCCGGGCCTGGCTGGCCCGGGGCAGCACGGTGAAGCGGGGGTTATTGAGCCAGCAAGCCCAGGTCGCTCAGGACGCTGCTGAACTGTTCTTTCTGCTCATCCAGGAACGCGCCAAACGCTTCGCTATCCTGGTAGGCATCGATCCAGCCCAACTGGTCGCGAGCCTGCTGCCAGCCATCGGTTTCGAGCATTTCGGCAAACAGGTCTTCGTAGTAGGCCACGGCTTCGGCAGGCATGTCAGGGGTGCCCATCACGCCACGCCAGATATCGAAGGTGTAGTCCACACCCTGTTCCTGGTACGTGGGCACGTCGGCCAGAGCACCGCCCAGGCGCTCAGGGGCAGATACGCCCAGCGCACGCAGTTGGCTGCCTTCGCCCAGCTGGCCCACGGACTCACCCGCGCCAGTAATGACCGCCTCGATATGGCCACCCATCAGGTTGGTCATGGCATCGCCACCCCCCGAGAAGGGGATGTAGTTCACCGAGGAAGCATCGAGACCCGCCGCAGAGGCCAGGCCAGCCACCGAGATGTGGTCCATCGAGCCTGGCGCACTGCCGCCACCCACGCTCAGACGCGGGTTCTCTTTCATCGCGTCGAACAGATCGGTGATGGTCTGATATTCGGAATCCGCCGCTACCAGAATGATGGAGTAGTCGGTGATCAGACGCGCCACGGGGGTGAAATCCGTGTGGTCGTAGCGCGAGGCGCCTGCCAGCGGCACCAGGATGATGGGCGGGCTGGTGGCAAACAGCTTGTGCGGGTTACCGCTGTCACGGGCGATCTGCGCCCATGCCACGGCACCGCCGCCGCCAGGCACGTTGATGGTCGCAAAGTTACGGTCTGCCAGCTGCTCTTCCTGCAGCACGCGAGAAACGGTACGCACCAGCGTATCCCAGCCACCGCCCGGGTTGGCGGGTGCGACGAATTCGATGGAACGGCTTGGGGTCCACTCCTGGGCCTGTACGCCAGTGGTCATGGCGAGGGCTGCCAGAGGCAGAGCAAATACAGCGGCGCGCTTGAAGGAAAGCGAGATCATGGGCGTTCTCCACAGTCAATTATGTTGTTATGCGCGGTGATCGACACGCGGCATTTGTGGTTACACCGCGAACGTTAGAAGACAGCCACCTTTCAGGACAAGCTTGTGACCATAAACGACAAATTGTTCTTTATGGTCGTTTTGTTCATTTTGTTCACGCATCCAGCCAACCGTGATCGCCCTTCAATAAGCGGTAGCGCCGCTCGGGTCGCCCAACATCCCCGTAACCCAGCTCGGCGCCTACGGCCTGCTCGGCCACGAGAAACTCCAGATAGCGGCGTGCCGTCGAACGGCTGGCGCCCATGGTACGCGCCACCTGCATGGCGGTCAGGGCGCCGCTGTCTGCTGCCAAGGCTTCTACCACACGGCGCAGGGTCAAGCGGTCGATGCCCTTGGGCAAGCTGTGCTGAGGGGCGCGTGCAGGCTCGCTGGGCGTCACCCGGGCCAGCACATGGTCCAGCTCGTCCTGGTTCAGCTCAGCGCGGTTGGCCAGCGCCTCCCGTTCGCGCCGAAAACGTGCCAGCATCTGGTTCATTCTTGCCGCTTCGATGGGTTTGATCAGGTAGTCGAACACCCCGCCACGCAGCGCCTCGCTGATGGTCTCCACCTCGCGGGCCGCCGTCACCATGACGATATCCACGTGCACATGGTCGCGGCGAATCGACCACAAAAGCTCCAGCCCTTCCACATCGGGCAGGTAAGCATCCAGCAGAATCAGCTGTATTTGCGAGGCGTGCTCGGCCATCAGCGCTTTGGCTTCGCTGCCGTTGCGCGCCATACCCACCACATAAAAACCGTCACTTTGCTCGATGAAGGCGCGGTGAATATCGGCGATGCGGAAATCGTCTTCGACGACCAGAATGCCGTATTGCGTCGCAGACATGCGTCATCCTCTTGTTAACGTCGTTATTATGAGTGTGAACCGTTTAGCCTGGTGGGCCGGGTTCATCGCTGCGGGCACATAGCGAGCGGTCCAGCACGGCAATGAAACAGGCGCCCCCCAGCTCGCTCTCTTCCAGGGTGATCGCGCCACCGTGCTGGCGACACAGCCGCTCCACCAGCGCCAGGCCAATGCCGCGGTGCTTGCCGGTCTTGGTCGAAAAGCCCTCCTTGAAGATCGACCCGGCGTGCTCCGCAGGGACCCCTGCCCCATTGTCTTCGACCTCGACCAACAGCTGTTCGCCCAAATCCGTGAAGAACAGCCGTACCTTGGGTTCGCTGGCGTGGGGGCCGTTCAGTGCCGCATGGCAGGCATTATCCAGCAAATTGCCCACCACGCTCATCATGACCTCTTGCCCCGTTGCGGTCAGCGGGCAGGAGAGCGAGCTTTGTTCGTCGATTTCCAGTGCCACGCCCAGTTCACGGGCGCGGGTCAGTTTACCCAGCAGCGTGCCGCTCAGCACCGCATCGGCCACATGGCGCATCAGAAAGTTCATCTGTGCCTGGGCACGCTCGGTTTCCTGATGAATCAGGGCCAGCGCCTCCTCGATGCGCTGCAACTGCAGCAGCCCGGAAATGGTGTAGAGCTTGTTGGAGAACTCGTGGGCCTGGGCGCGCAGCATGTCCACATCGCGGCTGGCCTGGGTCAGCGCCTGGGAGAGGTCGATGATTTCCCGGCGGCTACGGAAGGTCGCCACGGCGCCTTCGATCTCGCCCTCGTGAATGATGGGCACACGGTTGACCACTACCGGGTGATCCCCCAGCCACATTTCCTGGTCGAACTCCTGTTCACCGCGTCTGAGCACCTCCAGCAGGCGGGAGTTGGGCACTACCTCGCGGATGGGCTGCCCCAACAGCACGTGCTCGTCGGGCAGCTCTAAAAAGCGGCGCGCCTGCTGGTTCACCAGGGTAATGTGGCCGTCTCGATTGACCGCCAGAATACCTTCGTGAATCGATTGCAGGATGGCTTCCTTTTCCATGGCGAGACGGGCAATTTCGTAGGGTTCGAGGCCGAGAATGATCTTCTTGAGGTGCTGCGACAGCCAATAAGCGCCGGCAAACCCGAGCACGATCATCATGGCCACCAGTATCCAGCCCAGCTTGGTGTAGCGCGCCACGTCCATGTCCACGCGATCGAGCATGAAGCCGACGGAAACCACGCCGATGATGTTGCCCTCTTCATCCCAAATCGGCGTTTTGCCGCGCATGGCGGTGCCCAGGGTGCCGGTGGCTTCGGACACGTAGGATTGACCATAGATCAGCGCTTGATCATTATCATCCCCCACCATGCGCTCGCCGATACGCTCGGGCACCGGGTGGGAGTAGCGTATCGACTGGGCATTGCCCACTACCACATAGCGCGCGCCCGTCTCCTGGCGCACCCGCTCGGCCAGCGGCTGAATGAAGTGGGAAGGCTCGGGCGTGGAGAAGGCATCGACGATTTGCGGCATGGCCGCCACGGTCTTGGCGACCGCCAGCGCCCGCTCGCCCATTTGATAGGTGATAATGTCGGCTTTACGGTAGTTCAGGTAGGTCCCTTGGGCCAGCAGCATACCCGCTAGCAGCAGCCCCACCAGGATCATGACCTGCAAGCGAAAGCTGCGTTTGTACCAGCGTCGCTTGGCGCGCGTGCGACGCCAGCGCTGCAGTTCGGCCAGGGTGCGTGGGCGGGGCTCGGTCATAAGGGAACTCGTGATGCGCAAGAGCGTCATTATGGCACGCACCGCCAGGCGGCGTTAGGCTTTGCGCTTTTTCACCCAGCGGCTTATATACTCCCTGCCCACCGCAACACTCAAGGAGGAGAAGAGTGCGACACCTTTCACACTACCTGTTACTGGCCAGCTGCCCGCTCTGGGCCGGGGCTGCCGCAGCCAACCCTTTCTATGCGCCCCCGCCGCCCCAGGAAGATGCGCCCATCTTCAGCGGCGACGCCGAGCTTGGTTTCAACCAGCTCTCCGGCAATACCGACAGCCGCACGCTGATCGGCAAAACACTGCTCACCTGGCTAACCGGCGACTTCACCCACTCGTTTCGGGCAGAAGTGCGCAATGTCAGCAAGGATGGCAACACCAGCGCGGAGCAGTACCTCGTGGCGGGGCGGGAGCGCTATGACTTCAACGGCCCGCATTATCTGTTTGGGTTTGCCCGCTGGGAAAAGGACCGCTTTGCGGGCTACGATCAGCAGCTCACCGCCATCGGTGGCTATGGTCGACAGATCGTGGATGGCGAGCGCCACTACCTTTCTCTGGAAGCAGGGCCCGGCTATCGCCATGACCGGCTGCGTGACGATGAGAACGAGCAACTGGGCGTGGCCTACTCGGCGCTGGACTACCGCTGGGAGTTCTCCCAGTTCGCGGATCTGCGCCAGGAGATGTCGGTGGAGTACACCCATGAAAACACCACCTCGCGCTCGCTGTCGGCCCTCACGGCACGCCTGAACTCTCGGCTGTCGTTGCGCCTGTCTCATGAGATCAAGCGCAACTCTCAGCCCCCCGAAGAGGCCAGCGAGCGGACCGACCATACCACCAGCGCGTCGCTTCTCTACCGCTGGTAGCCTGACCGGCTACTGGCGCTGCTGCCCGCGGTGTGCCCAGGCGGTCATGCGCTTTTCCAGCAGCGAGAACAGCTCGTACATCACCATGGCCATGGCGCTGATCACCAGCAGTCCGGCAAATACCAGCCCCATGCGCATCTGCGAGCCCGCGCTCATCATGAGGTAGCCAATGCCCTGATTGGAGGCCACGGTCTCGGACACCACCGTGCCCACGAAGGCCAGCGTGATGGCGATTTTCAGCGAGGCGAAGAAGTACGGCAGCGAACGCGGCAAGCCCACCTTGAGCAGCACATCGATGCGCCGTGCGCCCAGCACTCTCAACACATCTTCCATCTCAGGCTCCAGGGTCGCCAAGCCGGTGGCCACGTTCACCACGATGGGGAAGAAGCAGATCAGAAAAGCGGTGAGTATCGCCGGTACCGAGCCGATACCGAACCAGACCACCAGAATGGGCACGAAGGCCACCTTGGGAATGGCGTTGAACCCCACCAGCAGCGGGTAGCAGGCGTTGTACAAAAAGCGCGACGAGCCGATGATGAAACCCAGCAACAGCCCCACGGCAACGCCCAGGCCAAAGCCAATCAACGTGGTCCAGAAGGTTTGCCAGGAGTGCTTGCCGATGGGCCCGGCGTAGGTCACCAGCGCCTGAACCGTGTCCAGCGCGCTGGGAAAAATAAAGCTGGGCACGTTGAACAGGCGTACCGTCACTTCCCAGATCACCACCAGCCCCGCCATGGCGATCCAGGGAGCCAGCCGCTCGGCCAGCTTGCGATTGTGGTTCATGGGCACTCCTTCAGGCGCTGCGCACTTCACCGATCTGGGCACGCAGCGACTGCACCAGGTCAATGAACGGTTTCTGGTAAGTGGTTTCCAGCGCCCGAGGGCGAGGCAGTTCGATGGAGCGCCGCTCGATCACGCGCCCCGGACGACGGCTCATGACATAGACGGTGTCGGCCAGGAAAGCGGCTTCGCGCAGGTCATGGGTCACCAACACCACGGTAAAGCGCTGGGCTTCCCACAGGTCACGCAAGACGCACCAGAGCTCTTCACGGGTGAACGCATCCAGCGCGCCAAAGGGCTCGTCCAGCATCAGCAAGCGCGGCCGATGAATCAGCGCGCGACAGATGGACGCCCGCTGCTGCATGCCCCCCGACAGCTCCCAGGGGTACTTGTTTTCATGCTCGGCCAGGCCCACCGTCTCGAGCAGCGCCCGAGCCCAGCCTTTGAACTCTTCCCGGCGCTTGCGGAACTGCCGCCGATAGGGCTCGACGATTTCCAGCGGCAGCAGCACGTTGTCCAGGGTGGTACGCCAAGGCAGCAGGTTGGCATTCTGGAACGCCATGCCGGTGATTTTCAAAGGCCCGGTCACGGGCAGCCCATCCACCTGGATGCTTCCCTGCGTAGGGGCATGCAGGCCGGTACACAGCTTCATGAAAGTGGATTTGCCACACCCTGACGGCCCCACGAAGGCGACGAACTCGCCTTCGTGGATCGACAGGTCGATATCTTCGATGGCGTTGCCCGAGCCGTCGTACGCCAGGCTGACGTCATCGAAGCGGACGAACGCTGCCGACATCACTCCGCCTCCGGCAGCAGCATGCGCTCTTCTACCGGCGGCAGGTAGCGGGAGTCAAAGACCTGATCGGGGGATGGCAACGTGGGCAGATCGTAAGCATCCGCCACCAGCTGAATCGCTTGGCTCAGCCGCGCGTCATCCACGCCGCCCACGCCATGCTCACGGGCATCGGGGGTATCCACCACGCTCTCCAGCGCCAGCTTCAAACGGCGAGTCTCCATCTCGACATCGATCAGGCCATCGCGGTTACGCACGTACTCGATGGCCGCTTCGGGGTCTGCCAGGGTCTCTCCCAGCGCACGGTTGAAGGCGCGCAGGAAGCCCTGCACGGCCTCGGGGTTGGCATCGGCAAAGGCATCACTGACCAGAATCGCGTTGCCGTACAGCGGGACGCCGTAGTCGGGGAACGGCATGATGGTCAGCTCGTCTTCACTCATGCCGCGCTCTTCCAGATTGAGCAGGCTGGTGAAGTAGAAGCCGGTGATGGCATCGACATCGCCCCGGGTCAGCAGGGTTTCGCGTAGCGCAGGGTCGACGTTTTGCCACGCCACTGCGTCGGCTTCCAGCCCATTGGCAGCGGCAAAGATGCCCCAGGCGCGATAGCCGGTGTCGAAGGCCGGGGCGGCGATGGTTTTGCCTGCCAGGTCGGCGGGGCTCTCGATGCCGCTCTCCTTGCGCGCAAACACCGCCGCGGGCGTGCCGTCATAGACGATATAAACGCCCTTGATGCCGGGGCCTTCCGGGTTTTCCGCAAGGAATTCGACCAGCGCGTTGAGATCGCCAAAGCCCATCTCATAGGCACCCGAGGCCACCCGGTTCACCGCCCCTGCAGAGCCGCTTCCCGAATCGATCTGAACCTGCAGGCCTTCTTCGGCGAAGTAGCCTTTTTCGGCTGCCATCAGAAACGGCGCTGCCGGGCCTTCGAAGCGCCAGTCCAGCTGGAAGCGAATCGAGGTCGTCTCGGCAGCAGCGCCGAGCGGCATCATCAGCACCGCGCCAAATAGCGCTAGCGGAAACAAAGAGGAACGGGCAGTACGGGAGCGAGTCGGCATGGCAGTGAGCACCTTGTATACAATATTGATGATGCTTTGCAGCAACGCTGCCATCTTTTGCTTTTTACTGTTCATTCATGCGCTTAGATAAGCGAACGGGTCCCTCATTGCGCCTGAAAGTGCCAAAATGGTGCGCACCACACCCATCTCGCACCATTAGAAAACATTTTGGCCAAATCGTTAGACTTTGGTCTAATCCGACGGTATACTGTGCTCAGTTTCCTGTCCTCGCGCCATTCATTGAATGGCGCTTTTTTTTGTGCTGCGGTTTTGCTCCGTAACACGCTCAAGCCATGCCCTTACCCTGCCTACTCCCCCTTCGATCCTGAACAGGTATTCGACATGACGCACTCTTCTCGCTCCACTGAGGAAGCCACACGGCGACCCTTTGGAGACCCCATCGTACTGGTGCTTAGCATTGGTTTCATCGTGGCCTTCCTGTCACTTTCGCTGTATGACATCGAGCGGGTAGCCAGCACCATCAGCCAAGGATTTGCCTGGACGGCGCTCACCCTGGGAAGCTACTTTCAACTGCTGCTATTGATGACCTTCCTGATTGCCATGGGCCTGGCGCTGACACCAGCAGCCAAGGCGCGTATCGGCAATCTGGATGCACCAGAAATGGGCACCTTCAAGTGGGTATCGATCATTCTGTGCGCTTTGCTGGGCGGTGGCGGGGTGTTTTTCGCCACAGGCGAACCGATCTATCACTTTGTCGTCACGCCCCCCGCTTTCGATACCGAACCCGGCACTGCCGAGGCGGTGGCAGGTGCGCTGGCTCAGTCGTTTACCCACTGGGGGTTCATGGCCTGGGCGGTCCTGGGCTCGCTCACGGCGGTGGTATTGGCGCATGCGCATTACGTCAAAGGCCAGCCGCTTCAGCCCAGAACGCTCCTTTATCCGGTGTTCGGTAAGCGCCTGATGCGCGGCCCGCTGGGCAGCGTGGTGGATGCCTGCTGTGTGATCGGTGTCGTGGCGGGGACCGTGGGGCCGATTGGCTTTCTGGCGACTCAGGTCAGTTTCGGCCTGCATGAGCTGTTCGGCCTGCCGGAAGGTTACACCGGCCAGCTGATCATCCTGGCCATATTAGGGGCCATCTATGTGCTCTCCTCCATGAGTGGGGTACACAAAGGCATCCAACTGCTCAGCCGTTTCAACGTGCTGTTGGCACTGGCCATTGGTGCCGTGATTGTGGTTTTTGGCCCCACGCTGTTTCTGATGAATAGCTACATGGCCAGCATGGGTGCGTATGTCAGCGGCTTTTTCACCATGGCCACCATGACCGCCGACACCGCGCCCGCTTGGTGGATGCAGTGGTGGACGGTGTTCTTCTTCGCCTGGTTCATCGGCTATGCGCCGCTGATGGCGATTTTCGTGGCGCGTATTTCCAGAGGGCGCACGATACGCGAAATGATTCTGGCGGTGGCGGTGCTCGCCCCCTTGGCGACGACCATCTGGTTCACGCTGCTGGGCGGTACCGGCATTTACTACCAATTGACCGACGTGATCGATATCACCGAAGCGCTCAACAACTTCCAGTTCGACGTGGCTACCCTCACCGTAGCCCAGGCACTGCCTGGCGGCACCTGGATGGCCATGGCCATCTTGCTGCTGACCACCATCTTCGTGGCCACCACCGGCGACTCCATGAGCTATGCCATTGCCGTGGTAGGAGCGGGGCATGATGCGCCCAGCCCTTACATGCGTGCGTTCTGGGGGATCGCCATGGCACTGATGGCGGCAGTTCTGCTGTACATGGGCGCAGGCCAGATTGGCGCGCTGCAGCAGCTCATCGTGATTACCGCGATTCCCGTCTCGCTGATCCTGCTGCCGTCACTTTGGAACGGCCCGCAAGCGGCTTACGCCATGGCGCGGGAGCAAGGGATCATCGACTGATCTCGGCTTACAAGCCTTGCAGCAGCCGCAGAATCACCTGCGGCTGCTGGTTGACCTGAGCCAGCATGGAGATGCCGACCTGCTGCAACAGCTGGGCACGAATCAGGTTGGAGACTTCCTGCGCGTAGTCGGCGTCCTGGATGCGTGACTGGGCGGCAGAGGTGTTGATGATGTTGGTGTTGAGGCCGTCGATCACGCTTTCGAAGCGGTTCTGCACGGCGCCCAGGTAGCTGCGCTGGCGGTCGACCAGCTTCATGGCTTCATCCACCACGTCCATGGGCTTGCCGGTGGCCGTGCCGTCGTCCAGCACGCTAAAACCTTCCAGCCCAAGCGCCTGAAGCCCCATGGCGGAAAAACGAACGCCAATCACATCCCCCGCATTGGCACCCACCTGAATGTTCAGGGTTCGATCTGCGTTGATTAGAGGGATGCCGTTGAAGTTACTCTGCTCGGTAACACGGGTGATCTCTTCCAGGCGCTGATCGATTTCCAGCTGGATAGAGGCCAAATCTTCGGAAGAGTTGGTGCCGTTGAGGGCTTGAACGCTGAGTTCACGGATACGTTGCAGGTTGTCGTTGATCTGGTTCAGCGAGCCTTCCGCCGTTTGCACCATGGAGATGCCATCGTTGGTGTTACGAATGGCCTGGTTCATGCCTCGAATCTGCGCGCCCATGCGATTGGCAATGGCCTGACCAGCGGGGTCGTCCTTGGCGCTATTGATACGCAAGCCGGAAGACAGGCGCTGCATGGAGGTCTGCATGGCCTGCTGGCTAGTACGTAAATTGTTCATCACCAGCAGCGACGTGATGTTGGTCGCAAGGCTAAGCACGGGCATGACCTCGAAAGTAAACGCGCAGGGCGCGGTTAGCGTAATTATCGGCCGCCACCCCGAAAACGTGAGGCCTATCGCATCAATTATGTCGGACAGGGCCTGCACTGATTAGCGAGCGCCCGCTGTCGGCTAGCACGGCATCGACCGGGCCACGCACGTAGTCGTGCTGAAAATAGCCTTCGTCCACTATCTCGCCATCCCAGGCCACGATGTCCAAATCCATGGTACGAGGCCCCGACTTGATCGGCCCACGCACGCGTCCCAGGCGATGCTCGACATCCTTCAAATAGGCCTTGAAGGCGTGCCGCTCCAGCGTGGTGCGAACCACCAGCGCAGCATTGAGAAAGTCAGGCTGCTGCTGAAAGCCAACCGGTGCCGTACGAACAGCCTCCGAGTGGGCGACCAGCTCACACTCGCTGCTTAAAATGTCCAGTGCTCGGGCAAAATGGTGCTCGGGTTCGATATTGGAACCCAGTGAAATCACGCATTCATGATGCATGGTGTCAGGTGCTCCATATGACGACGTTGAGGGCATAGCAGTATTCCAGATAAAAACCGTGATGGAGTTACCGACCAAGGGCACTGTCGAACCGCCATGGCACCCCAAAAAAATAGCTCACTCAGGCTCTCTACAGAGTAAACCGCCACGCATTTTGTTCAAGCACTGTACAATTTATTGACAAACGCTGCGCTCACGCAGAGTCTTGGTGATCAAACCCCCATCATGACTCACCATACCGACAGCGAGGGACTTTTCATGCCAACACCTGCGGCACTGGTCACCGGCGGCGCCACACGACTTGGACGCCATTTTGCAGAAGCCCTGGCCGACAAAGGCTTCGATATCGCCCTGCACGTGAATAGCTCCCGAGGGGAGGCTGAAGAGGTGGCCATGGTGATTCGTGGCAAAGGGAGGGAGTGCGAGATTCTTTCCTGCGATTTTTTGAGCGACTCACCGGAAACACTGATTCAACAGGCGAAAGCGCGCTTTCCCGGCTTGAATGTGCTGCTCAATAGCGCCTCAGCCTATGAGCCTGCGCCCATCGCCCAGACAGACCTGGACATGCTGGAGACCCAGTTTCGGGTCAATATGTTTACCCCGCTGCTATTGACGCGCCACTTTGCCGAGGTGGTCGAGCGCGGCCAGATCATCAATATCATCGACAACAAGGTGGCTTACCATCAGTACCCTTATGCAGCCTACCTGCTGTCCAAGAAAAGTCTGGCAGACATGACGCGCATGGCGGCGCTGGAGTTTGCACCTCGCCTACGCATCAATGGCATCGCCCCTGGCGTCGTGCTGCCCGCATCACAGCGCACCAGCGACTATGTTCAGTGGCGCATCGAGGGTATTCCTGCCGATCACCAGGGAAGCCCAGCGCATCTCGTACAAGCCTTGTACTATTTGTTGGACAACGACTTCGTGGTGGGCCAGGTGCTGTTCGTAGATGGCGGGGAATCCATCAACCTGGTGGGACGCCACTCGGAGAACTACCCGGGCTGTTGAGTCACAGCAGCACTCCATAAATACGACAAGGCCGCCCGAAGGCGGCCTTGTCGTTGATGCAGCGAGGATCAGACATCCTCGTCGTCAGGCTTGTGGTGCTCGGCAGCCTGGTCGGAAGGTGCCTGACCACGCCGTGGGCGATGACGGTCATCCACATCGAGCTCTGCTCGCTTGGGCTGACCGGCCGGGCTGCCATCGATGGTGAAGTCCTGCTGCATGATGCGCAGGTTGGCAGGCGGCGCTGAGCCGGACTTGTCCTGCCCGAAGTACAGGGTGGTATGCGGGAACGGAATCTCGATACCCGCCGAGTCGAAGCGCATCTTGACGAGGCGATTGTACGCCCGGCCAACGCCCCACTGGTCACCCGGCGTGGTCTTGATGACCACACGGATATTGACCGAGCTATCGGCCAGCGCAGTGACGCCCGCCACGGTCATGTCTGCCAGCAGTTTGTGACCATGCTCTTCGCTGGCTTTGAGGTCTTCGAAGGCCAACTGGAGCTGGGCAATGGCATCGTCGATGTTCTCGCGGTAGGCAATACCGTATTCGCCCACGTGATTACCGTACTCACGCATGTAGTTGGAGACGGTATCGACACTGGAGAACGGCACAATGTGATAAGTACCGGAGAGGTCACGAATGCCCACCGAGCGAATACTCAAGCGCTCTGCGGTACCGGTAATACCCCCTACGGTCACCACATCGCCGGTATTCATCGCGTTTTCCACCTGGATGAAGACGCCGGTGATGACGTCCTGCACCAGTCTCTGGGCACCGAAACCGATCGCCAGACCCAGCACACCGGCACCGGCAATCAACGGCCCAATGTTGATGCCGATCTCCGACAGCACGATCATGCCGGTAATGGTCACCATGGCAATGGCCAGTGCATTGCGGAACAGGCTAAGCAGCGTCTTGGCACGCGCCGAGGGCTCCCCGTCGCCCGTCTCGGGGTTCAGCTTGTGCTCGATCAGGCTTGCCAGCCCCAGCCATACGCCCAGCGATACGATCAGAATGACCGCCACGCTGATCAGGTTGCCCACCAGGTTGGCACCGCGCTCGGAAGCGTACCAGGCGGCGAGATTGAACGCTCCCCAGGCATCCAGCACCACCATGATCACAGCCACGACAATGATGGTGCGCAGCACGCGCAGGGCATTGGGCACGTAGCTGTTCAGGCGCGTTTCCAGCAGCGGCAGCTTGCGACGCAGGTCATCCGACAATTGAATACGACGGCCGATGGTCTGGGTGAGGAAGGTGGACAGCAGCAGCCCCACCACCACCGCCACCAGCGTTTTCAGCGTGGCCATGAGCACGAAGGGCAGTGCGTCGCCCGGGCGCGTCAGGGTCAGTACGAACACCATCAGGAAGTACAGCAGGGCAAACAGGTGCCACGTACGAGCGAACAGATGCAGCGAGACACGGCTGGCCATCAGCGTCGAACGGTCGCCCATCAGGTTCAAGTTATCACGCAGTCGAACACGGTTCTTCAGCACCACCGCCACGGCATAGACGAAGGCCAGCAGCATGATGAAGGTGCCCACGGCCTGCCCCAAGGTCGGGGCCAGGTAATAGTTGACCAGCGGTACGACCACCATCAGGCCATAGCCCACCATACCGATCAGACGGGCGATCCAGCGATTCCAATAGGAGGCTTCCTGGGCAGAAATATGCAGCAACCGAAGCCCCTCATAGCGGGAGGAGAACAGCATGCGCACTGCCGCCTTGAGCAGCTCGATGACCAGGAAAGCGTTCAGGAACAGCGAGGCTCGGGTAGACAGCTCGCCCGCTTCGCCGACGGCAAACGTGGCGATCAGGTTGCCGCCCACGTAGGCCAGCGCCACCAGCAGCACATCCACCACCGTGGCCAGCGCCACACACAGCACGAGACGCAGCACCGGGGTCAGGCTGCCACCGGCCAACGACCAGGCACTAAGCTTGGTAAACAGCGTCTTGGCGAGACGACGGAAGGTAAAGAACAGGGCAAACGTGGCAATGATGACGATGCCAAGATTGATCGCGGCATTGGTGAAGTCGGCCATATTGAAAGTGCTGGCCCCTTGCCCCGAGAACAGACTGCCGACGATCGAGATAGCCTGCTCCAGCTGGCCCCCGACATCACTCACCGTGCGGCTGGTCAGTTCGGCCAGCTGGCGCGGCAGCGAGACATCTTCGGGTGCGACATTGCCACCGGCAGCCGCGGCTTCCGGGGAGAGTTCGTTGGCCAACCCTGGAGGCAGCGCCGATGCCTGGTGGCGCAGCAGCTCAATCAGCTCCTGGCGAGCCTGCTCGTCTTCCAGCAAGTCCGCCAGCGCCGAATACGAGGGCGGCTGCTCGGCGCTCGTATCCGGCGCTTCGTTGTCACCGCCCAGCGTGGTTTGCGCCATGGCGGGTCCGGCCAATAAGGCGAACAGCGCCAGCATCCAGACGCCTAGCCAGGGTAATAAACGTAGTGACGTCACACCATAACCTCCCTTTGGGTGAGTGTTTGCGAACCTGCGACTCGCCAAGAGCCTGCCTATGCGTGCCCACACAGACACGTCCACACAGAATAGTGCATCCTTCAGGAATGCAAACCTGACATAACATACGCTAGGGTAACATGCCTGAATGCAAGAGACGTTAACGCGACTGCTTCTGGTGCGCCAACGAAGACACCGTCGCGCAGTTTTCAGGCAATCGCATAGCAGTGCCTTATTGGCAGTAAGGGGCCAGCCACTGCTGGGCCATGACGATCAACAGCGCATAGCGCGCGCCCTTGGCCAGCACGATCCAGAGCAGCGCCCGCCACCAGGCCAACCGCATGACGCCTGCCAGAACGGTGAGCGGGTCGCCTATGACCGGCAGCCATGACAACAGCAGGCTGAACTCACCAAAGCGGTGATACCAGCGCTCTGCGCGGGCCAACCCTTGGGGCGATGCGGGGAACCAGCGGCGATCCTGGAACTGGCGCGCATAGCGGCCCATGGCCACGTTGATCATGCTACCCAGCGTATTGCCCACCGTGGCAACCAGCCAAAGCCCCAGCGCGGGCTCACCCAGGCACCAGAGCCTGGCCAGCCACACTTCAGAGCCGCCCGGCAGCAGGGTGGCACTGGCCAGCGCCACCCAAAACAGACTAAACATGAGCAATCATCGGCAATTAACGAGGCCGCTGGCCGCCCATTTGCAGGGTGATGTCATCCGCCGTGCGGCGCACCAGCGCCCCCAGCGCCAGCAGGCGATCTTCCGGAATGCGCGCCATGGGCCCGGAAACGGAAATGGCCGCCAAGGGGGTGGCGTGCTCATCGAAAATACACGCGGCCACGCAGTGCAGGCCAATGGCGTGCTCTTCACGGTCACAGGCAAAGCCCTGGGCACGAATGGCGGCCATTTCCACCAACAGCGAATCGACCTGATAGCGCGTGTTTTCCGTGACGCGCGCCAGCTCATACCCACCCGCCAACAGCGCGTCGCGCTCCTCCTCGCTCATCCAGGCCAGCAGCGCCTTGCCTACCCCAGAGGCGTGCAGCGGTGCCCGCGACCCCAGCCGCGTGATCATGCGCATCATTTGCGGCGATTCGTTCTGGGCCAAAAACACCGCCGTGGCGCCATCGCGAATGCCCAGGTTGGCCGTTTCGCCGGTCTCTGCCGTCAGGCGGCGCAAAAACGGACGGCTTTTCGCCACCACGTCGCGGGCTTCCAGAAAGCTGTTGCCGATGCGGAAGGTTTTCACGTCGATGCGCCACAGGCCTTGCTCGCTCTCCTGGGTGACGAACCCCTGGCTTTGCAGTGCCTGGAGTAGCCGGTGGGTCGTGGAAGGTGCCAGGTCCGCTTGCTCGGAAAGCTCCGAGAGCGCCATCCCCAGCGGGCTGGCCGCCAGGTATTCGAGCAGCGTGAGGCCGCGTACCAACGATTGGCTATGCCCGCCGCTGGCTTTGGTGGCTCCCGCCGGACGTCCGACTGACCTGCGCTTTACTTCACTCACCTGGCACTCTCCTGAGGGCGCGTTAACATTCATAAATCAGCAGGATAACTCGCCCCGGCAGCCATGTCGCGTTTACGGAAACAAATTCCACCAATGGATCGCTAGCGGTGCCGCCAGACCGGCGGGCGTTTCTCGATAAACGCATCGATGCCCTCGGCCACGTCCTCAGCCAGCATGTTGCAGGCCATGGTGTCTCCGGCAAAGGCGTAGGCTTCTCCCAAAGGCATCGCCACGGCGAGCGAACAGCACCTGGTAATAGGCCTGCTCGGAGTGGGCGCGCATCTGCTTCAAATCATGCCCCGCGCAGCAGGCAGTCGTCGAGGGAAGCAACGTGTGAAGAGGGCATGGCAGGCTCCTGAGCAAAACGTGCTGCTCAGTCTAGCGCCTACCCGACGCGCTGATCGCTCACTACGACCAAAGTGGCCTCTTGTAAGGCAAGCGGCCACGGGGTCGGGTTACGCTTTGTCGTGGGCCGCCTGGCGGGGATTGTAGCCCAGCGGATGGGGTTCACCGCGGGCCTTGGCCAGCTCAATCTGGCGCTGGCGTTCGCGGGCAGCGGCGCGGGTCTTCTCGGGCAGCGAGTCGATGCAGTGCGGGCAGCTGATGCCGGGCTCGTAGGCCGACGACTGCATGTCTTCCTGAGAGATCGGCATACGACAGGCGTGGCACTGCTCGTGCTCGCCCTCGGTGAGATCATGGCGCACGGTGACGCGGTTATCGAACACGAAGCACTCGCCGCGCCACAGCGACTGCTCTTCCGGCACCTTTTCCAGGTAATTGAGCACGCCGCCCTTCAGGTGGTACACCTCTTCGAAGCCCTCTTTCAGCATGAAGCTGGAGGCTTTCTCGCAGCGAATACCGCCAGTGCAGAACATCGCAACTTTCTTGTGCTGCTCCGGGTTGTAGTGCTGGCGCACGTACTCGGGAAACTCGCGGAAGGTGGTGGTTTTGGGGTCGACCGCGCCTTCGAAGCTGCCAATCGCCACTTCGTAGTCGTTACGGGTATCGATCACCAGCACTTCCGGGTCAGAGATCACGTCGTTCCAGTTTTCCGGCTCGACGTAAGTGCCCACGGTGTCGTTGGGGTCGATGCCCGGCACGCCAAGCGTCACGATCTCCTTTTTCAGCTTCACCTTGGTGCGGTAGAACGGCGGCTCGTCGCAGAATGACTCTTTATGGTCGATATCGGCAAGGCGCGGGTCGGCGGTCAGCCAGGCCAGCAGCGCATCGATGCCTTCACGGCTGCCGGCCACGGTGCCGTTGATGCCCTCTTTGGCCAACAGCAGCGTGCCTTTGACGTCGTTGGCCAGCATGGTCTGGCGCAGCGGTTCGCGCAGCGCTTCGAAGTCGTTCAGGGTGACAAATTTGTATAGCGCAGCCACCACGATGGGCGGCGTGGAAGTGGGGGTCGTCATGAAGTGCTCCTGGTAGTCGCCCTCGTAAAGGGCGGACCGGGTGAATAAACCCGCGCATGATAGCAAAAAGCGCGCCGCGCGTGCATCTGCGCGCGCCTGCCAGCCACTATTCTGGCGGCCCTCAATCGTCGATTATTTCGACGCCACCATTGAGAAAGCTTCACCCCACGCCAGGCGCACTCGGTCGTATAGTAGAAGACATATAGAAGGCAACAACCTGACTGAATAACGAGGTACCGTTCATGAAGATTCGTCGTTCCAACGAGCGCGGCTATGCAGACCACGGCTGGCTGCGCTCGTACCACACCTTTTCGTTTGCCAATTACATGGACCCGGAGCACATGGGCTTTCGCGCCCTGCGGGTGATCAACGAAGACCGGGTCGCCCCGGGCCATGGCTTTGGCGCCCACCCCCACCGGGATATGGAGATCATCTCCTACGTGCTCGAAGGCGAGATGGAGCACAAGGACAACATGGGCAACGGCGAGGTCATGCGCCCCGGCGACGTACAGCGCATGTCAGCGGGCACAGGGGTAGTGCATAGCGAGTTCAACCACTCCCAGCAAAACGGCCTGCACTTTTTACAAATATGGATCCAGCCAGCCCAGCGGGGCATCGCGCCCAGCTACGAGCAGAAGGCCTTCCCCTCGGCCGAACGCCAAGGCCAATGGCGCCTGGTCGCGTCGCAGAGCGGCCGAGAAGGGTCAGTGAGCGTCAATCAGGACGTCAATCTGTACGCCAGCCTGCTGAGCGCGGGTGATCAGCTGGCGGCGCCGCCCTCCCGTTATGCCTGGCTGCATGTGGTGAAAGGGGCCATCGAGGTGAACGGAGAAACCCTGCGCACCGGCGACGCGGTGGCTTTCAACCCAGGCGAGGACTTTGCAGTGGCAGGCAGCGAGGCCAGTGAAGTCCTGCTGTTCGACCTGGCCTGATAGGCAAAACGGCCCCAGAGGGGCCGTTTTTTTATTGCACGAAGGGGCGAGATCAGCTGTTCTGCGCCGAGTAGAGAACGCGAATCTTCAGCGTATGCTCTACCTTTTTCAGGGCTTCCAGCGCCTGCGGGCCATAGGCCTTGTCGACGTCGATGACCACGTAGCCCACCTTGTCGTTGGTCTGCAGGTACTGGCCGGAGATGTTGATGCCGTTCTCCGACAGCACGCGGTTGATCTGCGACAGCACGCCGGGCACGTTGTCGTGGATGTGCAGCAGGCGGTGCTTGTCCGGGTGGGCAGGCAGCGCCACTTCGGGGAAGTTGACCGACGTCACCGTGGTGCCGTTATCCGAGTAGGTGATCAGCTTCTCGGATACTTCGATACCGATGTTCTCCTGCGCTTCCAGCGTCGAGCCGCCGATATGCGGCGTCAGGATCACGTTGTGCAGGCCACGCAGCGGGCTCTGGAACTCTTCATCGTTGCCCTTCGGCTCGACCGGGAAGACGTCGATGGCGGCACCGTTCAGCTTGCCAGCCTTCACGGCGTCGGCCAGCGCTTCGATCTCGACCACGCTGCCACGGGCGGCGTTGATCAGGATCGCGCCATCCTTCATGGCGGCGATTTCCTTCGCACCCATCATCCAGCGGGTAGAGGGCAGGTCCGGCACGTGCAGGCTGACCACGTCCGAACGCCCCAGCAACTCCTCCAGGCTGGCGACCTGGCTGGCGTTGCCCATGCCCAGCTTGGTGATCACATCGTAGTAGATCACGTTGAAGCCCAGTGACTCCGCCAGCACCGACAGCTGAGCACCAATGCTGCCATAGCCCACGATACCCAGCGTCTTGCCGCGCGCCTCATGGGAGTTCTTGGCTGATTTCAACCAGCCCCCCTGGTGCGCCAGCGCGTTTTTCTCGGGAATGCCGCGTAGCAGCATGATGGCTTCCGCCAGCACCAGCTCGGCCACCGAGCGGGTGTTGGAATACGGCGCGTTGAAGACCGTGATACCGCGCTTGAGCGCCGCATCCAGGTCGACCTGATTGGTCCCGATACAGAAACAGCCCACAC
The DNA here is from genome assembly GCF_000275725.1 of Vreelandella stevensii S18214. Classification (GTDB taxonomy): domain Bacteria; phylum Pseudomonadota; class Gammaproteobacteria; order Pseudomonadales; family Halomonadaceae; genus Vreelandella; species Vreelandella stevensii. The sequence continues at coordinate 183,827 of NZ_AJTS01000040.1, forward strand.
TGACCAGTTTCTCGGCGGCATCGAACACACGCTCCGTCAGCTGCGTACGGGAGCGAATGCCGAGGAAATGAACATCACGGATCTTCTCGATCAGCGCTTCTTCATCCAGCGATGTGGAGATAAGCTCGATGTTTTCATAACCCGCGTTGTGAAAATTGTCCACCGCGCTTTGGTGGACGCCCTCGAGTAGCAGGATCTTGATCTTGCTCTTTTCCAGGGACGTTTTGGCCATGGCTGAATCAACCTCTATGGTCGGCGGCAGGCGCCGTGTATCGGTTCACGGAAGGCCCGTATGGTAGCACAGCCTCCGCCTTTCTCAGCGCTCCCGGATGATGAAAAGTCTGCGTTTTGAAGATGAACCCGGCACACGTCGGGGAATCCCGCCTGCGGGAGGCAGACGCCACCCCCTTGCCTCGGTGTATACTGTGCGTTTATTTGACTGGCATCCGGCCACTTTCGCCGCCCGCACCGAGCACAGGGCCCACGACAAACGGTAGGCATTGACCATGAGCACCCCTCCCCAAGATTTTGCTGCCACGGTGACCGAGCTTGAAACCATCGTGGAACGCCTGGAGTCAGGCGAACTCTCATTGGAAGATGCCCTGACCGCCTTCGAGCAGGGCGTGCGGCTCACCCGCGATGCCCAGCAGCGCCTCGACAGTGCCGAGCTGAAAGTGCGCGCGCTCAGTGAAGCCCCCGAAGGCAAGCTGGACGTGGCTCCTTTCCATGCCACACCAGAGCCGTCAGCCGCTCAGGGACACGACGACAGCGAGGAAACGCCCCCATGGTAACGGCCCACGACACACCGCTGACCACGCTGCGCCGCGCCAGCAACGCCCGCGTCGATGCCACCCTGGCGGCGCTGTTCGAGTCTCGGCCCGCCGTCGAGGCGCGCCTGGAGGCAGCCATGCGTCACGGCCTGCTGGTGGGCGGCAAGCGCCTGCGCCCGCTGCTGGTCTACCTGGCGGGGCGTGCCCTGGGAGCAGAAGACGACGCCCTGGACGCCCCCGCAGCAGCCATCGAGCTGATCCACGCCTACTCGTTGATCCACGACGACCTGCCCGCCATGGATGACGACGACCTGCGTCGTGGCCAGCCCACAGTGCACAAGGCCTACGACGAAGCCACGGCCATTCTGGCAGGCGACGCCCTGCAAGCGCTGGCCTTTGAAGTCATGGCCAGCCGCCCGCACCCGCGTCTGGCTGCGCTGGTGTCTACCCTGGCGGTGGCCGCTGGCCGCGACGGCATGGTAGCGGGCCAGGCGCTGGACCTGGCAGCCGTGGGTGGCCATCCCGATGTCGAGGCACTGGCTCACATGCACGCCCACAAGACTGGCGCGCTGATCGTGGCGGCGGTCCAGATGGGTGGATTGATCGCCGTCGAGGCCGACGACCCACGCCTGGCGGCACTGATTCGCTATGCGCGGGCCATTGGTCTAGCCTTCCAGATTCACGACGACATTCTCGACGTCACCGGAGACACCGCCACGCTGGGCAAAACCTCCGGTGCCGATGCTGCCCGCGCCAAGCCCACGTATCCCAGCCTGCTCGGGCTGGCGGGCGCCCAGCAAAAAGCGAACGCATTGATCGACGACGCCATTGCCGCGCTCGCCCCGCTTGGCGAGCGCGCCGCGCCCCTGGCCGATCTTGCCCATTACATGATCGAGCGCGACCACTAACGATGCCTTTCACAACATACCCATGAAAACATGCCGCCTATGAAGCTGTTCGACGAGATACCCCGCGAGCGCCCGGCGACGCCGCTGCTCGACTCCTTTGACCACCCCGCGGCCCTGCGGGCCATGAGTCCCGGCCAGCTGGCGCAGCTGGCCGACGAGCTGCGCGCCTACCTGCTGTATAGCGTCGGTGTCACCGGCGGCCACTTTGGCGCAGGGCTCGGCGTGGTGGAACTCAGCGTGGCCCTGCACCACGCCTTCCACACCCCCAGGGACCGCCTGGTATGGGACGTAGGCCACCAGGCCTACCCCCACAAGATTCTCACCGGCCGCCGTGAAGCCATGCTCGGCATCCGCCAGCACGGCGGCCTGGCCGCGTTCCCCCGCCGCGCCGAATCCGAGTACGACACCTTCGGCGTTGGTCACTCCAGCACCTCGATCTCGGCGGCGCTCGGCATGGCCCTGGCCGCCCAGGCACAAAACGACCCGCGCCGCGTGTGCGCCATCATCGGTGATGGCGCGCTCACCGCGGGCATGGCCTTCGAAGCGCTGGCCCACGCCGGGCACGTCAACGCCAACATGCTGGTGGTGCTGAACGACAACGAGATGTCGATCTCCGAGAACGTCGGCGGTATCGCCACCTATCTGGCGCGGATGCTCTCCAGCAAGCCTTACCTGAAAATGCGCGAAGAGGGCAAGAAAGTGCTCTCGCACCTGCCCGGCGCGCTGGAGTTTGCCAAGCGCACCGAAGAGCACATGAAGGGCATGGTAAGCCCCGCAACGCTCTTCGAAGAGATGGGCTTTCACTACGTGGGCCCCATCGACGGCCACGACCTGGACGCGCTGACCCAGACCCTGCGCAACCTGCGTGACCAGAAAGGCCCCCAGTTTCTGCATATCAAGACGGTCAAGGGCAAAGGGTTCCTGCCGGCAGAGGCCGACCAGATTGGCTATCACGCCATCACCAAGCTGGAAAAAGTGCCCGCGTCCAGCGCGCCCCTGGTGAAGCCCCCCGCTGCGCCCAAGAAGAAGTACTGCAATGTGTTTGGTGACTGGCTGTGCGACATGGCCGCCGCCGACCCGCGCCTGATGGGTATCACTCCCGCCATGGGCGAAGGCTCGGACCTTATTCGCTTCGCGCAGACCTACCCCGAACGCTATTTCGACGTGGCGATTGCCGAACAGCACGCGGTCACCCTGGCCGCAGGCATGGCCTGCGAGGGCATGAAGCCCGTCGTCGCCATCTACTCGACCTTTCTGCAGCGAGGCTACGACCAGCTGATCCACGACGTGGCCGTGCAGGACCTGGACGTCACGTTCGCCATCGACCGAGCAGGCCTGGTGGGAGAAGACGGCCCGACGCACCACGGCAGCATGGACCTGTCGTTCCTGCGCTGCGTGCCCGGCATGGTGATTCTGGCACCCGCCGATGAAGCAGAGTGCCGCGCCATGCTCAGCGCCGCCTACCACCATCCGGGCCCGGCCGCCGTTCGCTACCCCCGTGGTACCGGCCCCGGTGTGGCCATTCCTGACCACCTGGAGCCCATGGCGATTGGCCAGGCCGAGGTACGCCGTACCGGCACCAGCGACGGTATGCGCGTCGCCCTGCTGGCCTTTGGCAGCATCAATGGTGCCGCCGCCGCGGTGGCCGAGAAGCTCAATGCGACGCATATCAACATGCGCTCCATCAAGCCGCTGGATCGTGACGCCGTGCTGCACGCCGCCGACGAGCACGAACTGCTGGTCACGCTGGAGGAGAACGTGATTGCAGGCGGCGCGGGCAGCGCGGTGAATGAGCTGCTCCACGCCGAAGGCGTTCAGGTCGAAGTCCTGAACCTGGGCTTGCCGGACAGCTTCGTCGAACACGGCACCCCCGCCGAGCTGCTGCGCGACTGCGGCCTGGATGCCGCCGGCATCGAAGCGGCCATTCGTTCGCGCCTGCCGTCGCCTTGAGCCTTCTGACTAACTTGTTGAGACCGTTATGCTTTTTTTGATGATTCTGTTTGGTTTGATCGGCCTTGCCAGCGGCGGCCCCGTGGGCCTGCTGGTGGGGGCGGGTCTGGGCTGGTGGTTGGCACGCCAGCTGGGGCGCCGTTTGAATGCCGCCCGCACGCGCTTGCAGGAAGGCTTCCTGGAGTCGATCTTTTCGGTGATGGGCTGCCTTTGCCAGGCCGATGGCAAGGTCACGCCAGGTGAGCTGGGCGTGGCCGAAAAGCTGTTCGATCAGATGCGTTTGCAGGGCGAGCACCGCGCCAAGGCGCGGGCCGCCTTCGAACGGGGCCGTGCCGACGACTTCGACCTGGAGGCCGAGCTGGCCAAGGTCAATCGCCTGACCCAGCGTCAGCCCATTTTGCGCCAGGTATTTTTGCAGGTTCAGCTCAGCGCGATTGCCGCCGACGGGATCCTGCACCCCGCCGAGCATGAGATGATTCTGCGCGTGGCGCGGGGCGTTGGCTGCAGCGAGGCCGAAGTACAGCAGATCGAAGCCATGCTGCATGGCGCGGCGGCCAACTCTCAAGGCGCCAGCGAGGAAGCTCTGAAGGATGCCTATCGCGTACTGGGCGTGGCGGAAGACGCCAGCGATGCCGAGATCAAGAAAGCGTATCGTCGCCTGATGAGCCAGAATCACCCGGACAAGCTGGCGGGCAAGGGGCTTCCGGAGAGCATGCGCGAGGTGGCGCAGGCCCGCACCAGCGAGATTGGCAATGCCTATGAGCGCATCCGCGCGGCGCGGTGCCAGTAGCCCCGTGACAGGCGTTCAGGCAGTGGCTACAGTGAAGGCTTCACGGTACTGCCTGGAGCCGCCCCATGATCACCCTTTATCAGTTAGCGCGGAAAACCTCGTACTTTTAGTGCGAGGATGGATAGCGCGGCGTCCGCCAGGACGCCTTGTGTTTTGCATCCTTACAATATTTCGTCTAAAGTGTAAAGCATGAAAGCCGAACGCGCCTACCAATACCGCTTCTATCCCACGCCTGAGCAAGCAGCCTTGCTGGCGCGGACGTTTGGGTGCGTGCGGTTTGTCTGGAACGCGGTGCTGCGCTATCGCACTGACGCGTTTTATCAGCGTCAGGAAAAGATCGGCTATAACGATGCCAGCGCGTTCCTAACACAGTTAAAGAAGCAGCCGGACACCGCCTTTCTAGCCGAGGTTAGTTCGGTGCCACTGCAACAATGCTTGCGCCATCAACAAAGTGCGTTCAAGCATTTCTTTGCCAAGCGGGCGCGGTACCCCAGCTTTAAATCGAAGAAGCACCGGCAGTCAGCCACCTTTGCCAGTTCGGCATTTTCGTACCGTGACGGGCAGATCACGCTCGCCAAGTGCCGTGAACCGCTAAACATCCGCTGGAGCCGCGACCTGCCTGCGGTACCGAGCACAGTGACGGTATCCAGGGATGCAGCAGGCCGTTACTTCATTAGCTGTCTGTGCAAGGTAGACACTGAGGCGTTGCCAATTACGTTCAAGATGGTCGGTATCGACCTGGGGATCAAAGACCTGTTCGTGACCAGTGACGGCCATCGGGTGAATAATCCCCGCCACACTGCCCGCTATGCCCGAAAGCTAGCGAAGGCGCAGCGGCGCCTCAGCCGTAAGCAAAAGGGCTCGAACAACCGAGCCAAGGCACGGTTAAAGGTCGCTCGCTGTCACGCCAAGATCGCTGACACGCGCCGTGACCACCTGCATAAACTCACCCGCCAGATCGTTAACGAGAACCAAGTGATTGCAGCGGAGAGTTTGCAGGTGAAGAACATGGTCAAAAACCGCCATCTCTCTAACGCCATCAGTGATGTTGGCTGGGGGGAGTTAGTGCGCCAGCTTGACTACAAGGCGGCCTGGGCGGGAAGGCAGTTTGTCCAGATTGATCGCTGGTACCCAAGCTCAAAACGCTGCCATAGCTGCGGCTTTGTGCTGGAATCACTACCGCTGAATGTTCGCACCTGGGACTGCCCAGATTGCGGTACTCAGGGCATCGACCGCGACGCGAATGCGGCCCGCAACATTCTGCAAGCAGGCACCGCGCTATTAGCCGGTGCAGATGGTTGAAATATCATACCGAGGGGCACTCGGGAATGTACGCCTGTGGAGTTTGTGTAAGACCAGCAGTGCCAAGGCATTGAAGGCAACGAACATCGAAGCAGGAACCAGGAAGGTAACGACCTGGGAATCCCCTTCCTTTCCGTCGCAAGGCGGCAGCGCAAGCTGAGGGAGGGGAGGATGTCAAAGTTTCCCTAACTCCCGCTCGCTGCGTGCCGCCTGGACGCTGGAAGAGCTGGGCCTGGCGTACCAGTGCCACCACGTAGCCCTGGACCAGGGCGCGGGGCAAAGCGCCGAGCATCTCGCCCGCCACCCGGATGGCAAGGTACCCGTGCTGGAAGACGGCGAACTGACGCTGTTCGAATCCGCACCCATCTGCCGCTATCTCGCCGAACGGTACGGCGAAGGCCAACTGCTGCCACACAGCGTGGAGGAACGCGCCCAGGTAGATCAGTGGCTAAGCTTCATCGTCACCGAGATCGAGCAGCCGCTGTGGCTGCAGGCCAAGCACAAGTTCGCCCTGCCTCAGGACAAGCGGGTGCCCTCCGTACTGCCCACCGCCGCCTGGGAATTTCAGCGCGCCCTGACCGCCCTGGAGCGCCGCTACCACGGCCAGGAGACGCTGGTGGGCGATACCTTCACACTGGCCGACCTCTTCCTGACCCACACCTTGAGCTGGGCAGCGAGCATGAAACACCGCCTGCCGGAACCGCTGGTGGCCTACCGCGCCCGCCATGCCTACCGCCCGGCGCTGGCCCGCGCCGCGGAGAAAGAGCAGACCGCAGCCGAGCGTTAATCCATCGCTAAACGCTTTCAAAAACCATTGCTGGCAACGCATGGCAATGGTTTTGGCTCGATGTCGCTTGGCTTGGTCTAAAAGCCCAGCTCATCCAGCAGATCGTCTACTTGTTCCTGCCCTGCTACCACATCTGCCTTATTTTGGTTCACCTGCGGTCCATTCCGCAGCTTGGCATGCTCATCTCGGCTATCTTCCACCTTAACGCCATCGGTGACATGGGGCACATTATCGACAAGCACCTGAACAAGCTGCTCTTCGATGAGCTTGATGACCTCCATCATTTTCTTGATCACCTGCCCGGTGAGATCCTGGAAGTCCTGAGCCATCATGATTTCAAGCAGCTCTTTTTGCGTCGCCCCGGTTGCGCTGGGAAGTTTGTTGTTCAAAAAGTCCTGAGTGTCTTCGAGGAGGCTGGGATCCCCCTCTATCGCCGCCAGCTTCACTGCCGCTAACTGCCAGCGCTCATTAAGTGCGGCGCCCTCTTCCTCAAGACCGTCTTGTAACGGCTGAGCACGCTCAACGGCATTCAATGCCCGCTCTGCGGCCTGCTCCGTCATGGAGGCGACATAGTTTAGACGGTCATTGGCATCCGGTATCGCTTGCGCCGCCTGGGTGATCTGCTGATCCAGGCCCAGCTCTTTCATGCTGTCCCGCAGCAGTCGCGTTAAGTGGCCTATGCGCTGCACCATCTCATCAGTACTGTCTTTTTTGCCCAGCACCGACGGCATGGTCGTGTCGTGGGCGTTGTTAACAGTGCTCATGACAATCCTCTTGTTGGAAAAATCTTGTTGAATTTCACGTGTATTACTTTCGCAGTCGCCATCAATATACGCACCTGTAAAAGAAACACTCTGCATGCTTGTTAAAGGGACGATTACCCATTAAAGCGGGCTATTGACCACTAATTCAACTTACAGACTGGTTTTCTGCAAAATGAGGCATTAATTTCCTGCTCAACAAGCATGCACTCGCCTTGATGATACGGCAGAGAATGCCAGCCCATGAGGTGTTAGTGCGAAGCGAAAGAGTTATATGGCAAGACAGCAGTGTAAACAGCAAAATAATGGCAGACGCTGCCCGCAATCACAAAAAGATGCCAGATTGCATGATTATAGGGGATTGTGCGCACAGCATAGAAAATGACCCCCAGCGTATAGGCCCCCCCCAGCAGCCAGCAAAGCCATGCTGGTCGTTGATAGGTTAGCCGTCATTTCCCCGGTCGCCAGGACGATCATCCACCCCATCAACAGATAAATCGCCACACGCAGTATCGAAAAACGCTGAGGCCATAGCAGTCTGCAGGCAATACCCACCAAGCTGAGTACCGCACCAATGCCATGGGTAACGCTGTGCAGCCACTCTTCGAGGGGGCTGAACTTCCCCTGCTCTTCAAGCGACGGTTCATGCACGCCGACATACGATTCTTTTCGTACAGCTTTCATACTGGGGCGCTCCCGACATCTGACGCCCCACTATTATCACCCCTTGCGCTCGATATCCACATCGCTGGCCTGGGTGAAGTCATCCAGCGCCATCATGTGGCCCAGCTTGCCCGCCTTGGTGGCCAGGTACTGCTCGTTATGCGGGTTGAGGCCGGTGGTGATGGGCTGACGCTCCACCACGTTGACCCCATCGCGGGTGAGCGCATCGACCTTGCGGGGGTTGTTGGTCATCAGCTTGAGGGCGGAGACGCCCAGGTGCTCGAGCATCGGCACGCAGAGATCATAACGGCGCATGTCGGCACCGAAGCCGAGCTGCTCGTTGGCCTCCACGGTATCCGCCCCCTGGTCCTGCAAGTGGTAGGCGCGAATCTTGTTGAGCAGGCCAATACCGCGCCCCTCCTGACGCAGGTAGAGCAGCACCCCGCGACCTTCGCTGGCAATGCGCTTGAGGGCTTCCTGCAGCTGGTAGCCACAGTCGCAGCGCATGGAAAACAGCGCATCGCCCGTCAGGCACTCGGAGTGCACCCGCCCCAGCACCGGCGCGCCATCGCTCACATCGCCCAGGGTGAGCGCAATATGGTCTTTCCCCGTGGCATCGTCTTCGAAGCCATGCATGGTGAACGTGGCCCAGGGGGTGGGCAGCCGGGAAGCGGCGATGAAGCGAATGGTCACGGATTACCTCACAGATGAACCAGGCCAGTTATCCACATCAGTGTTGGCAAGTGGGCGCATAGTCTAACAGGAAGTGGCGCAAGCCTCACGATTGGCCGGGGTGCGACGATGTTGGCCAGCCAACAGGCGCCACCGCTGCCCAACTTCACGTACAATTCCTATCGTCGGATGTGCTGACTCCCTTACAATGCGGGCAAATTTTCCAAGAGCAAGTGTTTATGACCACCACACCTTTGCAGAACGACCGTTTTCTTCGCGCGCTGGCGCGCCAGCCTGTCGACCGCACTCCGGTGTGGATGATGCGTCAAGCGGGCCGTTACCTGCCCGAGTACCGCGCCAGCCGCGCCGATGCGGGCAGCTTCATGGACCTGTGCCGCAATCATGACCTGGCCTGTGAAGTCACCCTGCAGCCGCTGGAGCGTTACCCGCTCGACGCCGCCATTCTGTTCTCGGACATTTTGACCATCCCCGATGCCATGGGGCTGGGCCTGTACTTCGAAACCGGCGAAGGCCCCAAATTCAAGAAGACCGTACGCACCGCCGAAGAAGTCGCCGCGCTCACCGTGCCCAATGCCGAGCGCGACCTGGACTACGTGATGCGGGCGGTCTCCACGATCCGTCGTGAGCTCAACGGCCGCATGCCGCTGATCGGCTTTTCCGGCAGCCCCTGGACACTGGCTACCTACATGGTCGAAGGCGGCTCCAGCAAGGACTTCCGTCACCTGAAGACCATGCTGTACGACACGCCCGACACCATGCACCAGCTGCTGGACACCCTGGCGCAAGCGGTCACCGACTACCTGAACGCTCAGATTCGCGCAGGCGCTCAAGCGGTACAGATTTTCGATACCTGGGGCGGCGCGCTGTCCACACCGGCCTACCTGGAGTTCTCGCTGCGCTACATGGAGCAGATCGTCTCCGGGCTGATCCGCGAGCACGATGGCCGTCGCGTACCGGTGATTCTGTTCACCAAGAACGGTGGTCAGTGGCTGGAGCACATTGCCTGCGCCGGTGCCGACGCATTGGGCATCGACTGGTCCACCGAGCTGTCCGACGCCCGCGCCCGCGTGGGCCACAAGGTGGCCCTGCAGGGCAATCTGGACCCCAACGTGCTGTTTGCGCGCCCTTCGGCCATTCGTGCGGAAGTGGCTCGCGTACTGGAGAGCTACGGCCACGGCCCTGGCCACGTTTTCAATCTGGGCCATGGCATCAGCCAGTTCACCAACCCTGATCACGTCACCGCCTTCATGGAGGCGCTGCACGACTTGAGCCCGCAGTACCATCAGGGCATCCCGACTCAATCGAACGACTCATGCCCAGGAGCCAAGCAATGAGCGACCTACGCGACGACCAGTGGTTTACCGAAGTCTTTGATAGCCACGGCAGCGCTTTCTCGCTGAAAGTTTCTGAAAAACTGCTGGATGTGCAAAGCCCCTACCAGCACCTGGAAGTGTACGCCACCGAGACTTACGGCAACCTGATGGTGCTGGACGGCTGCGTGATGCTCACCGACCGCGACAACTTCCTGTATCACGAAATGATCGCCCACCCGGCGCTGTTCACCCATCAGGACCCCAAGCGCGTGGTCATCATTGGTGGCGGCGACTGCGGCACCTTGAAAGAAGTGCTGCGCCATCCGGGCGTCGAGAAGGTCACCCAGATCGATATCGACGAGGAAGTCACCAAGGCCGCCGAGCGCTTTTTCCCCGAACTCGTGGAAGCCAACGGCGACCCCCGCGCCGAGCTGCTGTTTGCCGACGGCGTGAAGTGGGTCGACGACGCAACCGATGAGAGCATCGACCTGCTGATCATCGACTCCACCGACCCGGTCGGCCCGGCCGAAGGCCTGTTCAAGACCGACTTCCTGAAACGCTGCCACCGTATACTGAAAAGTGGCGGTGTGATGGTGCAGCAGAGCGAGTCGCCGCTTTACCATAGCGGTTCGATCATTCGCGAACTGCGCAACGACATGCGCGAAGCGGGCTTCGACAGCGTGGCCACCTTGCCCTTCCCCCAACCGGTCTACCCCTCTGGCTGGTGGAGCGTGACGTTGGCAGGTAAGGGCACCAGCGTTGAAAGCTTCCGCGAAGAAGCTGCCGCCAGCCACGAAATGCCGCTACAGTACTACACAGCAGAGGCCCATCGTGGAGCCCTGGCGCTGCCCCCCTTCATGCGCAAAGCCTTTGCGTGAGAGCGGGCATCGTTAGTGGAAGAGCCGGGCGCTGCTCGGCTTTTTTATGCGCGCAGATCGGCGCGCTTCGACGTCAAGGAATCACACATGAAGAGTGTTCGTTGGTTGGGAGTAGGGGCCAGCCTGTTGGCACCGGCCATCGCCATGGCCAGCACGCTGGACACCGTCCAGAATCGCGATAGCCTGCGTTGCGGCGTGAATGCCGCCCAGCCCGGTTTCTCGTCACTGGATGACGACGACCAGTACCGGGGCCTGGATACCGACATCTGCCGCGCCATTGCCGCCGCCGCGCTAGGCGATGCTAACAAGGTGGACTTCGTGCCGCTGGACTCCGTGGAGCGCTTCACGGCCCTTCAGTCCGGTGAAGTGGACGTGCTGTCACGCACCACCACCTGGACCTCCAGCCGCGATACCACGCTGGGCATGCACTTTACCGGCGTCAGCTATTACGACGGCCAGGCCTTCATGGTGGCCAGCGACCTGAACGTACAGAGTGCCAAGGAGCTGGACGGCGCCGCGGTATGCACCCAATCGGGCACCACCAGCGAACTGAACCTGTCCGATTACTTCAGGGTTCACGGCATGACCTATGATGCCGTGGTCTTCGACTCTCCCGAGCAGTCGATTGCCGGGTTCGAAGCAGGCCGCTGCGACGTGCTGAGCTCCGATGCCTCGCAGCTCTATGCTCAGCGGATGCAGCTGGCCGACCCCGACATGGCCGTGGTGCTGCCCGAGATCATCTCCAAGGAGCCGCTAGGTCCCGCCGTGCGCCAGGGCGATGACCAGTGGTTCAACATCGTCAAGTGGACGCTGTTTGCCATGCTCAATGCCGAAGAGCTGGAGGTCAGCCAGGCGAACGTGGACGAACAGCTCGATAGCGACGACCCTGACGTGCAGCGCCTGCTGGGCCAGGATGGCGATTTCGGCAGCGCCATGGGCATCAGCGCCGATTGGGCCTACCAGGTCGTCAAGCAAGTGGGTAATTACGCCGACGTTTATGACCGCAATGTCGGCTCAGGGTCGGACTTCAACATTGCCAGAGGCCTCAACGGGCTCTGGAAAGACGGCGGTATTCAGTACGCCCCGCCGATTCGCTGATCGGCGAACGTCAGTAGCTTTCTCCCCGCGCCAGCGGCTACGCACCAAAACAGAGCATCGCGTAGCCGCTGGAACTCTTTTTTGCACCAATACTTTCGATAAATTCGCTGATTTTACGTTGAAAACCGCTGAATTTGCCGACATATCTTTTTTGGCACCTTCCTTGCTAGCTTTTAGGCATGCATCGACATGCATAACATCATTAAATCGAGGAAGGGGAACACACATGGTTAACAAGAAACACCTGGTACTGCTTGCCTCTGCGGGTGCAATTACGCTGGCCGGTATCGCTACCGCGCAGGCGAACACATTAGAAGAAACTCGCTCTCGCGGTGCCGTACAGTGTGGCGTTAGTGATGGCTTGCCAGGTTTTTCCGCGCCGGACGATAGCGGCGAATGGCAAGGTCTCGATGTTGACGTATGTCGTGCCGTCGCCGCTGCCGTACTGGGCGATGCCGACGCCGTTAACTATATCTCCCTGAACGCCGTCGAGCGCTTTACCGCACTGCAGTCTGGCGAAGTCGATGTTCTGTCCCGTAACACCACCTGGACCACCACCCGCGATACCACGCTGGGTCTCAACTTCACCGGCGTCAACTTCTACGACGGCCAGGGCTTCATGGTCTCCACTGACCTGGGCATCTCCAACGCCTCCGAGCTGGATGGTGCCGCCATCTGTATCCAGTCCGGTACCACCACCGAGCTGAACCTGGCGGACTACTTCCGCGCTAACGGCATGGAATTCGACCCCATCGTTTTCGATACGTCCGAGCAAACCGTCGGTGGTTTCCAGGCAGGCCGTTGTGACGTTCTGACCTCTGACACCTCTCAGCTGGCCGCGCTGCGTATTCAGCTGGACGACCCGTCTGCCGCCATGATCCTGCCCGACGTCATCTCCAAGGAGCCGCTGGGCCCCGTGGTACGTCAGGGTGACGACCAGTGGTTCAACATCGTCAAGTGGTCGCTGTTCGCCATGCTCAACGGTGAAGAGTACGGTGTGACCAGCGAAAACGCCGAAGAGATGCGCGATTCCGATAACCCGGACGTGGCTCGCCTGCTGGGTCAGGACGGCAACTACGGTGAAGGCATGGGTCTGGATGCCGAGTGGGCCTACAACATCCTGAGCCAGGTAGGTAACTACGGAGAAAGCTTCGAACGTAACGTCGGCATGGATTCACCGCTGGAAATCGAACGGGGCGTCAACGCTCTGTGGAACCAGGGTGGCTTCCAGTACGCACCGCCGATTCGCTAAGCGTCTCGCTTGACCCCGGCCCGCCGTCCCTTGCCAGCATCACTCAAGGGTACCGGCGGGCCATTTGATTGACCTTCCGTGTAGCGGAGACGCCATCCATGTCCGTAAGACCTAACGCTCGCCCCGTTGGCCAAAAGCCTCCGTTCTGGCGAGACCGCGCAAAGCGTGCGCTGATCTTTCAGTTTCTACTCATTGCAGCCGTTATTGCGTTCCTGTTCTATATCGTCGGTAATGTTCAAGACAACCTATCCTCTCGCGGGATCACTACCGGGTTCGGTTTTCTTAACAACACCGCAGGCTTCGGGATCGTTCAAAGTCTGATCGACTACTCCTCCCAAAGCACCTATGGCCGCACTTTCTTCGTGGGCCTGCTGAATACCCTGTTGGTGGGTGCACTGGGGGTCATTGCCGCCACCATCGTTGGCTTCATCGTCGGGATCGCCCGCCTGTCACCCAACTGGTTGATCGCGCGGCTGGCCACGGCCTATATCGAAACCTTCCGTAATATTCCGCTGCTACTGCAGATTTTCTTCTGGTACTTTGCCGTATTGCGGACGCTACCCAGCGCCCGTGACAGCCTGGCGTTCGGTGAGGTCATCTTTCTCAACGTGCGCGGCCTGTACCTTCCCGAACCGTTATTCGAGTCCGGGTTTGGGCTGATTCCGGTCACGTTCATTGCGGCGATCATCGCCAGCATTGCGCTGGTGATCTGGAACAAGCGCCGTCAGGAGGCCACGGGGAAGCGCCTGCCAGCCTACTGGATCTCCTTCGCGATGATTTTCGGCCTGCCCCTGCTGGTGATGTTTGCCACCGGTGTGCCGATCACCTGGGATGTCCCCGAGCTGCGCGGTTTCAACTTCCGCGGCGGTGTCACCGTCATTCCCGAGTTCCTGGCGCTGTGGTTCGCGCTTTCGATTTATACGGCTGCGTTCATTGCCGAAATCGTGCGCTCTGGTATTCAGGCCATTTCCCATGGCCAAACCGAGGCCGCACAAGCGCTGAGCTTGCCGCGTAACCTGGTGCTACGCTTGGTGGTCATTCCGCAGGCACTGCGGGTCATCATCCCCCCGCTCACCAGCCAGTACCTCAACCTGATCAAGAACTCGTCGCTGGCCACCGCCATTGGCTACCCGGACCTCGTTTCGGTCTTTGCGGGCACCACGCTGAACCAGACAGGCCAAGCCATCGAGGTCATTGCCATGACCATGGCGGTTTATCTGACCATCAGTCTGCTGGTCTCCATGTTCATGAACTGGTTCAACGCCCGTGTGGCGCTGGTTGAACGCTAGGCCGTTGGCGAGGACACTCCAATGATTCATAACCAAACGATGATCGAGCCAAGGCCAGCGCCCGGCAACTCCGTGGGCCCCGTGGCATGGCTACGCAGCAACCTGTTCAACGGTCCGATCAACACGATCTTTACCCTGATCGGCCTGTATATTCTCTACCTGCTCGTAGTACCGACGGTGCAATGGGCGTTCATCAACGCCGATTGGGTAGGCACCTCCCGCGAAGACTGCTCCCGGGAAGGCGCCTGCTGGGTGTTCATCAACGCACGCTTCACCCAGTTCATCTACGGCCTGTACCCGCGCTCGGAAATCTGGCGTGCCAATATCGTCTTTGCCGGGTTCTTCACCCTGATTGCCTGGCTGGCGATTCCACGCCTGCCCTTCAAGCGCTGGGTGGCCGTATTTGCGCTGGTCGGCTTCCCCGTGATCGCCTACGTGCTGCTGCACGGCGGCTATTTCGACCTGCCGCGTGTGCCGACCCATCGCTGGGGCGGCCTGATGCTGACCCTGCTGCTGGCTACCGTGGGCATGGTAGGTGCGCTGCCGATCGGTATCGTGCTGGCCCTGGGGCGGCGTTCGAACATGCCCATCGTCAAGAGCTTCTGCGTCATCTTTATCGAGTTCTGGCGTGGCGTGCCGCTGATCACGGTGCTGTTCATGGCCTCGGTGATGCTGCCGCTGTTCATGCCTACCGGGGTCAGCGTGGACCGTCTCGTGCGCGCCTTGATCGGCCTGACGCTGTTCCAGAGCGCCTACATGGCCGAAGTCATTCGCGGTGGTTTGCAGGCCATTCCCAAAGGGCAGGAAGAAGCCGCCGCGGCCCTCGGCATGACCTACTGGAAGCGCATGGGTCTGATCGTACTGCCTCAGGCTCTGAAAATGATGATTCCTGGTATCGTGAACACGTTCATTTCGTTGTTCAAAGACACTACCCTGGTCATGATCATCGGGCTATTCGATCTGCTGGGGATCGTGCAAGCGGCACTGGCCGACTCGCGCTGGCTGGGCTTCTCGCTGGAAGGCTATGTCTTTGCGGCCTTCATGTTCTGGATCTTCTGTTTCAGCATGTCGCGCTACAGCCAGTATCTGGAACGCAGGCTACACACCGGCCACAGGCGTTAACGCCGCTTTTATCAACGATTTTTTAGCAGGATAGTGACATGACACAAGCAGCTTCCCATAACCCTGGCACCGGTACTTCGGATCTGATGGTCGAAATGCGCGGCGTCAACAAGTGGTACGGCGATTTTCACGTGCTGCGCGACATCTATCTGGAAGTGAAGCGCGGCGAACGGATCGTCATTTGCGGGCCGTCCGGCTCGGGCAAGTCCACCATGATTCGCTGCATCAACCATCTGGAAGAGCATCAAAAGGGCGAGATCGTGGTCGGCGGTGTGCCGCTGACCCAGGACGTGAAGCGTATCGAGCAGATTCGTCGCAGCGTTGGCATGGTGTTCCAGCACTTCAACCTGTTCCCTCACCTCACCGTGCTGGAGAACTGCTGTATCGCCCCCATGTGGGTACAGAAAAAGCCGCGCAAAGAAGCCGAAGAGCAGGCCATGCGCTACCTGCAGCGGGTACGCATCGCCGAACAGGCCAAGAAATATCCCGGCCAGCTTTCCGGTGGTCAGCAGCAGCGGGTCGCCATTGCCCGCTCGCTGTGCATGCACCCGGACGTCATGCTGTTCGATGAGCCAACCTCGGCCCTTGACCCGGAAATGATCAAGGAAGTACTGGACGTCATGATCGAACTGGCCGAAGAGGGCATGACCATGCTCTGCGTGACCCATGAAATGGGCTTCGCCAAGACCGTGGCCGACCGCGTGATCTTCATGGACCAGGGGCAGATCATCGAAGAAAACGCTCCAGAGCCGTTCTTCAACAACCCGCAGTCCGAGCGCACCCAGCTCTTCCTGAGCCAGATTCTGGGGCATTGATTCGACTGCCAGCGCGTCATAATGCGTAACGTGGGCCTCAGCTGAGGCCCATTTTCATGGCCCTTCTGAATACCCCACATCACACCAGAGAGTCATCATGGAAAAACTGTTCATCGACCGCGCCCCACAGCCCATTGCGCCGTTCTCTCACGCCTGCCGCGTGGGCGACCTGGTGTTCATCACCGGCCAGATGCCGACCGTGCCGGAAACCAACGAAATGCTGCTGGGCACCTTTACCGAACAAACCCATCGAGTCATGCAGAACCTGGCCATCGTCCTGGAAGAGGTGGGCAGCAGCTTCGAGTACGTGGTTCAGTCACGGGTTTTCATTACCAACATGGGCCACTTCGATGAAGTGAACCAGGTCTACGCCAGCTACTTCGAGAAACCGCTCCCCACCCGTACCTGCATCGGCGTCACCGGCCTGGCAGGCGGTGCCGACGTGGAAGTCGACATGATTGCCTGGATTCCCCCCAGGGAAGGCGCCTAACCGCCTACCAGCGTGATGCTGGCCGGGGCCAGCGCGAGCTGCTCACGGTGCTGGGTCAATGGCTTGCCTGCCAGCGCCGTGAGCAGGATCTGCAGCGGGTCGCCATGGCTCACCACCAGCACCGTTTCCCCTTGCCAGCGCAGCTCCAGTGCTTCCAGCGCCGCGCACATGCGCGCTGCCACACTGGTGAGCGGCTCTACCTGCCACTGCCGATGCGCGGCACTCTGGGCATCCTGCGCCCATACCTCGGGGTAATGGCTATCTGCCTGGCCTTCCAGCTCGCCAAAATGGCGTTCTCGCAAGCGCTCGTCGATGGCCATGCCCAGTCGAAAAGCGCTGGCTACCCGAGTAGCGGTTTGGGTCGTGCGTAAAAAGTCCGAATGCACCACCTGGGTGGGCGCCGGCCAACGCCAGTCCGCCAACGCTTCGACCAACTGCCGTTCGCCTTCGGGCGACAATCCATAGGCGTCTATTCCTCGCTCGGGGGAGCTGATGATTCGCCGCTGAGCGTTGGCCTGGCTGTGACCATGGCGCATCAACAGGTAACGGTTGCGCCAATGGTAGGAGGGGGTCAGGAAAGTGTTTGACATATCTTTGTAACAAACCCTAGATTGAGAATGTTCGTTTTCGAAAAATAAACATCTGCATCTTCAAATGTCCATTAGCGAAACGCAGGCTGATCACAACATCACCTTGCAGCGACGGTGGGCATCACGCAACAACAATAACGCACATAAGAGGCTTCTCATGAAAACGCCATCCTGGCCCAAGCGTCCGCTGGCTCTGCTCACTGCGGTTTCGCTTCTCCCGCTGGCACTGCTTGCCAGCCATGCCCAGGCCGACTGTGAACGCGGCGCCCTGGACACACTTTACTGCGATGAAAATGGCGACATGGTCGCCGACCGCCCGGCCGATGAGTCAAGCTGGGCCAACCCCAGTACGCTGATCTTCGCTTATACCCCCGTTGAAGACCCTGCCATTTACTCCGACATCTGGCAGCCGTTCGTCGACCACCTTTCCGAGGTTACGGGCCGCGACGTGCGCTTCTTTGCAGTGCAGTCCAACGCTGCCCAGGTGGAAGCCATGCGCAGCGGCCGACTGCACATTGCCGGGTTCTCGACCGGCCCGACGCCCTTTGCCGTGAACCTGGCCGGGGCCGTGCCTTTCGCTCTGATGGGCTCTGACGATGGTCAGTTCGGCTACACGCTGCAAATGTTCACCCATGTCGACTCGGACATCGAGTCCCTGGAAGACTTGAAGGGTAAGCGCGTCGCGCATACCTCCCCCACCTCCAACTCCGGCAACCTGGCACCGCGGGCACTGCTGCCCGAGCTGGGTATCACCCCGGATGAAGATTATGAGGTGGTCTACTCCGGCAGCCATGACCAGTCCATGTTGGGCGTGGTGGCCCGCGACTATGACGCCGCGCCGGTTGCCTCCGAAGTGGTCGAGCGCATGGCCGCGCGTGGCCTGTACGACGAAGAGGACGTACGGCTGATCTATGAGTCCGACCGTTTCCCGACCACCTCTTACAACTACGCCCACAACCTGCACCCGGACCTGGTCGAGAAGATCGAAGAGGCGTTCTTTACCTTTGACTTCGTCGGCACCGAGCTGGGCGAGGAGTTCGAAGGGGTCGAGAAATTCATTCCCATCAATTACCAGGAACACTGGCAGGTGATTCGCACCATCCAGGCCGCCAATGACGTGCGCTACACGCGGGAAAACCTGGAGTAGCCTGGTCGCGCCGCCCTGGCGGCGCGCTTTTATCGAGCGAATGGATGTGCACCCATGCTGGAAATTACCAATCTGGTCAAACGCTATGGCCACAGTGAGCCCGTTCTCAAGGGCCTGGACCTCAAGGTAGAAGGCGCAAGCGTCGTGTCGATCGTGGGCGCATCAGGGGCGGGTAAAAGCACCATGCTGCGCTGTATCAACCGGCTGGTGGAGCCCTCGTCAGGCTCCATCAAGCTCAATGGCACGGAGCTGGTGAATATCAGAGGCGCCGAGCTGCGCCGTGCCCGGCGCAAGATCGGCATGGTCTTTCAAGGGTTCAACCTGCTCGATCGGCTGACGGTCATGGAGAACGTGCTGGCGGGCCGACTCGGCTATGTGAGCCTTTATCAGGCCATTTCGCGGCGCTACCCCCAAGCCGACATCGAGCGTGCGTTCATGCTGATGGAGCGCGTGGGGATTGCCCATTACGCCAACAAGCGCGCTGACGAGCTGTCTGGCGGCGAGCGCCAGCGGGTAGGCGTGGTGCGTGCGCTGATGCAGGAGCCCGACCTGCTGCTGGCGGATGAGCCTACCGCTTCGCTGGACCCGAGAACATCCGAGCAGATCATGATGCTGCTGCAGAGCCTGGCCAGCGAGCTGTCGCTGCCGGTGCTCATCAACATCCACAACGTCGCCCAGGCCAAGACCTACACCGAACGCATCGTGGGGCTGCGGCATGGCAAGATGATTTTCGATGGCCTGCCGAGCGACTTCAACAAGGAGGCACTGGACGCCATTTATGGGGGCATCGAGGCGCCGGACGAATCGGTCAGTGAACAGCCCGACCCTGCGGCGCAAGGGGCCTGACATGACGACTCCCCCTACTCCACGCACCTGGAAAAAGCCGCCTTTCATCGCCAACCCCGTTCTCCGCTACGGGCTCATGCTGATCGCCCTGGCGTATCTGGTCTGGGCGTTTGGCTCGCTGCCCTTCAACTGGGCCCGTATCTCCGAAGGCCTGCCCCGGGCGGCGCGTATTTTCAGCGGTGGCTTTCCGCCCAGCTTCGAACGTTTCGGGCTGCTGCTGACCGGCTTTAAAGAGAGCTTCCAGATCGCCATTCTGGCCACCTTGCTGGGCGTGCTGCTCTCGATCCCTTTTGCGGTCATGGCTGCCCGCAATATCGCGCCTCTGCCGATCTACCTGATCGGTCGCAGCATCATCATCGTGTCACGCAGCTTTCACCCGGTCATCGTGGCCATCCTGTTCGTTGCTGCGGTGGGCTTTGGCCCGCTGGCAGGTATCCTGACCCTGACCCTCTACTCCATCGGCTTTGTCGGCAAGCTGCTTGCCGAGGAGATCGAGGAGATCGACTGGGGCCAGGTGGAAGCCATGCGTGCCGCTGGCGCCGGGTATCTGGCCACGCTGTTCTATGCGGTGTTTCCGCAAATATTGCCTCGCCAGGTGGGTCTCTCCATGTATCAGCTGGACAGCAACCTGCGCGCGTCGGCCGTGGTGGGCATTGTCGGTGCCGGAGGCATTGGCGGCACGTTGATGAACGCCTTCGGGCGCTACGACTACGACTTTGCATTCGCCATTCTGCTGATCATCATTGCGGTGATTCTACTTAGCGAAGGCATCAGCGGCTGGGTGAGGAAAAAAATATGGTAGATCACGCACAACAACTCGCCGACCGGGTCTGGCAGCGTTACGACCGAAAAGAGCGGCTGATCCGCTATGCCGTCCTGCTGGCCACCTTGATGCTGGTGTTCTGGGCCGTTCGCGATATCGATATTTTCTGGCCCTGGGTGTGGGACGCGCCGAATCAAATCTCGGGGCTGGGCGCACGCATGTGGCCACCCAGCAGCGCCGGGCTGGCCAACATCCTGAATGCTCTGCTGGAAACCGTGCATATCGCCACCCTAGCCACGTTCATCACCATCTTTCTGGCGCTGCCAGTGGCCTACATCGCTGCCCAGAACACGACACCGAACCGGGCCTGTTTGTGGCTGGGGCGCTTTATTCTGGTCTCCAGCCGCTCGGTGAACACCATTATCTGGGCACTACTGTTCGTGGCGATTTTCGGCCCCGGCGTACTGGCCGGTATTCTGGCCATCGTGTTTCGCTCCATCGGCTTCATCGGCAAGCTGATGGGCGAAGCCATCGAAGAGATTGACCGCCGTCCCGTCGAGGCCATGGAGGCCACCGGCGCCTCGAAGGCCAAGGTGGTCGCTTACGCCATCGTCCCGCAGGTCATGCCCGCCTTTTTCGCCATCGTGATTCTGCGCTGGGATATCAATATCCGCGAATCCACCGTGCTGGGCCTGGTAGGCGCCGGAGGGATTGGCGTGATCCTGCAAGGTGCCATCGATACATTCGCCTGGCCGACCGTGGCCACCATCCTGATCGCCATTATCGTGCTGGTACTGATCGGTGAAGCCATTACCAGCGTGCTGCGCCGCAAAGTGCTGTAAAGCCGCCAGGCAAGTGTTTGACCTAACCCCAAACGCTTGCCATGGTTAAAGGGTAATCAACGACATGGAGGACGTATGACGATGACCACCTATATCGTGGTAGCCGACGCAGCACGCGCCAGGATCTTTACCCGTGACGCTCTGGAACTCGCCGAGCAGGAGAGCATGGTGCATGCGGCAGGCAGGCTGCATGAAGGCGACCTGATCACCGACCGCCGTGGTGCAGACGTGCATGAATCCACGTCCACCACGTCACGCTCGTCAGGTGAAGAGGGCGCCGCTTCTCGGCATGAAAATGAGCTATTTGCCAAGGAAGTCGCCCAACGGCTCTATGCTGCTCGCGTCGATAACCGCATGGAAAAGCTGATCATGGTGGCCCCGCCCAAGTTCCTCGGGTTGCTGAGGGAGAAACTCGACAACCCCACCCACAAACTGGTGATCCATACCCTCTCCAAGGACCTCAGCAAAGCCTCGCTGTCGGATATTCAGGAAGCCGTCAGCGACTTGCGCTGACGCCCCCCAAAGAAAAATTATTCGACTAAAGAAGTGGTCACTCTCGCCGATAATCGTTACCTAACCTGACGATAAAGAGAGTGACCATGTTCGCTACCCTACGCTTTCGAATACTGTTAGCGGCGTTGACTGCCATCGTTCTCGCCCTGGTGATCAACGGCATTGCCAGCTATTCCACCGTTAAACATCATAATAGCGAACAGATCAGCCGCAACCTCAGCGCTGTTGTGAATGGAAACACACAGGCTATCGATGAGTGGTTCAATGCCCGCTACACCATGATGGCAAGCATGGAGCACACTGCCGGCGGCGAAGAGCCGCTGTCGGCGTTGCGCCAGTTGGCCGATTCTGGCGACTTCATGACGGCATACCTCGCTTATCCACACACATCAAACGCCATTTTTTCAGACGGCTGGCAGCCACCCAGTGATTACGATCCTAGAGGACGGCCTTGGTATCAGGCAGCCGTTAGCGCAGCGGACACGGTCGTTACCGCGCCCTATGTCGATGCGCAAACCGGCGGATTGATCATCACGTTCGCCCGCCCCTTTTACCGTAATGGCGAGCTGATGGCCGTCATTGGGGCAGACATTACCATAGCGGACGTCATCGATATCGTGGGCAATATTTCCCCCACGCCTTCCAGTTTCGGCTTTCTGACCACTCAGGATGGCACCCTGGTTGCCCACCCGGACGCCGCCCTGACCCTGGAGCCTTCGACCGCCCTGAGTGCGAACTTGAACCCTCAAGAGCTCACGCGCATTATCCAGTCCGACACGCCCCAGCCCATGGCCCTGCAGGAAAGCCACAAGCTGCTCCTGGGCAGCCAGGTAGGCGGCAATAGCGGCTGGCAGTTGGTGGTCGCGCTGGACGAAGCAGAAGCCACCGCCGGACTGCGCGCCATTGCTGCCACGTCCATCATCACCCTGCTGATCGTCGCCGCCATCACTGCCGTGGTGTTCGGCCTGCTGCTCTCGCTGCTGCTGCGTCGCCTGCTGGGTGTGCGTAACGCCATGGATAACATTGCCTCCGGCGAAGGCGACCTGACGCAGCGCTTACCGGAAGAGGGTAACGACGAGGTCACTCAGATCGCCCGCGCTTTCAACCGCTTCGTGGGCAAAATGGAAGAAGTGCTGATCGAAGTGCGTACCAGCAGCGAAGCCGTGCACCACGCCGCCAACGAGATTGCCATGGGCGGGCAGGACCTGTCGCGCCGCACCGACAATGCGGCTTCCAGCCTGCAGCAGACGTCTGCGTCGGTGGAGCAGATCACCAGCACCGTCGCCCACACCGCCGCGTCGGCCCAGGAGGCCAACCAGCTCTCTCATGCCGCTTCTGAAGTAGCGAAAAACGGCGGTCAGGTGGTCTCGAACGTAGTGACGACCATGGAAGACATCTCCCAGGCCTCCAACAAGATTGGTGAGATCGTCACCTTGATGAACAGCATTGCCTTCCAGACCAATCTGCTGGCGCTCAACGCCTCGGTAGAAGCCGCCAGGGCTGGCGAGCATGGCCGTGGCTTTGCCGTGGTAGCCGACGAAGTGCGTAAACTGGCTGGCCGCAGCAGCGACGCTGCCAGCGACATCCAGAAGCTGATCGAAGACTCCCAGTCCCGGGTCAATAACGGCACCTCGCTGGTGCGCGAGGCTGGCAGCACCATGCACGATATCGTCGAGCACATCACCCGTGTCACCGACGTACTCGAAGAGATCAACGCCGCCACCAGCGAACAGAGTGATGGCATCAAGCAGGTCAACATCGCCGTGGCCGAGCTGGACCGGATGACCCAGGAAAACGCTGCCATGGTGGAAGAGTCCACCACCGCCGCCGAGCACCTCAAGGAGCAGGCAAACCACCTGACCGGCACCATCAGCAGCTTCAAGCTTGGCGTCGCACAGCATGCCCCTGCTCTACGGTCCCCTAATGCACCAACCGCTATCGAAAAGTTTTAACGCGCCCATGGCGGCCCCCTTGCTATATTGGCAGGGGGCTATGCCCTTTTGTCATCAGCACGCCACTAACGGCTGGTCTACTTGCCCTTGGGAAGCCCCCACCCAGCTGCCTGATTCCCATGACAACAGGTCAACCACACTATGCACTTTCGCTCCTTACGCACTCTGGTGCTGGCCCTGGCAGGCCCTTGCCTACTGGCCGTCGTCGCCGCGCTGGTCATCTACAACCTGTTGGCTGCCGCCCGCACACAGCAAACCGTTGAAGATCACACGCAAGCCTTGGTAGAAAGTGCACTGAATGCCCGGCTTGATGCCCTGACCGAAGCAGAAGGGGGCCGTATACAGCGGGAGCTGGACATGGCCATGACGCTGGCCAGCCAGCTGGCATCCACCAACGCGTTGATGGGCATGCAGGATGCGGAGGGCCATCGAGCGCTCTACCTCACGCGTCGTCAGCTTTCCAACCTGGTTCGCCAGACCGTGGCGGATAACCCGGCCCTGCTGGACGCTTTCATCGGCTGGGAGCCCAATGCCTTTGATGATGATGCCCGCTTCGTTGGTGACGAGCGTTACGGCCATGATGGTAGTGGTCGCTTCATGCCATGGTGGTACCGTACCGGGGATGGCACGCTGGAGGTATTGCCCTTGGGCGATACCATGGAGAGCGAAGCACGACTGGCCAGCGGTGTGCGCGAAGGTGAGTATTACCTATGTCCACGTGAAACGCTGGCCCCCTGCGTGATCGATCCCGCTGCCTACGATTACGATGGCGAGACACAGCTGGTCACATCGTTCAATGCGCCCATCCTGGTCGATGGCGCATTCCGCGGCGTGGCGGGCGTCGACCTCTCGCTGAATTTCATCCAGGCTTTGCTGCGTGACGCCAACGCAACGCTTTACGACGGTGCCGGCCGGATGGCGCTGGTCGCCGGACGCGGGGGTCTGGTTGCCGATACCCACGGAGATGACGCCCTGGGCTTGCCCGCCAGCCAATCGCTGAACGACGCTGTCCTGGAAGGTATTGCCACGGCTGCTCGGCAGGGCAGCCTTTACAGCCGAGTCTCCAACGGCATGTTTCAGCGCTATCAGCCACTCACGATCGGCGATACGGAACAGCCGTGGGTGCTGGTACTCCAGCTACCTGAATCCGTGGTCATGGCAGAGCTCAATGCACTGCAGGCCATACTCAGCGAACAGCGCCAACAAAACACCCTGGGCATGACGCTGGTGGGGCTACTGCTGTCTGCAGTGGGCATGGTTGCACTTTGGTGGATTGGCGGCCGCATTGCTCGCCCCTTGAAGCGGTTGGCAAGCCGCATGCAAGAGATCGCGTCGGGTAGTGGTGATCTTACTCAGCGGCTACCGGTGCATGGACGCGATGAGAGTGCGGCAGTAGCAGAGCAGTTCAACGCCTTTGCAGCCAAGATTCAAACCATCCTGCTGGACGTACGTCGCAGCAGCGAGGCCGTGAATCATGCCGCCAACGAGATTACCCAAGGAGGGCACGACCTGTCTCGTCGCACCGAGCAAGCCGCTGCCAGCCTTCAACAGACCTCTGCCGCCATGGAAGAGATCAGCAGTACCGTTCGACACACGACCCACGCCTCCCAGGAGGCCAGCGGACTATCACAGACGGCCTCGCAATTAGCGGCGCGAACGGACCAGGCATTCGAACAAGTGGTCACGACCATGGAAGCCATTCGCGACACGTCGGCTGAAATCCAGACCATCGTGGGGGTCATCGATGGCATTGCCTTTCAAACCAACCTGCTGGCCCTGAACGCGTCCGTGGAAGCCGCACGCGCCGGCGAGCATGGGCGCGGCTTTGCCGTGGTCGCCGATGAAGTCCGCAAGCTGGCCTCGCGCAGTAGCGAAGCTGCCAAGGATATTCGTCAGCGAATCGATATGTCCGCCGAGAAAGTCGATGACGGCACCCAACTGGTGCACGATGCGGAAGCGGCCATGCACCAGTTGACGCAAAGCGTGTCCCGCGTTACCCAGATGCTCGGCGATATCAGCACGGCCGCCAGTGAACAGAATCAAGGCATCGACCAGGTGAGCATTGCGGTGACCGATCTCGACCAGATGACGCAGCAAAACGCCGCGCTGGTCGAGGAGTCAACGACCGCCGCCGAACAGTTGAAAGATCAGGCGGAACGCCTCGATGCCCTGGTGGGCGGGTTTACCTTGGGAGACAACGCGACTCAACCGGCGCTGCCGGGGCACAGTCAATCGAATGCCGTTTGAGCATGTGCGTCAAGGAATGGGCGGCAGCGGGATGTCGTCGCTGCGCTGGGCACCGGCGGTCATTTCGCGGCAGAGGCGCAAAAACTCGCGCACGCCGGTGGTCAGATACTTGTGGCGATGCCAGATGAAGGTGAACTGACGCTTCAGGTCCAGCTCCGGCGTGGGTAGCGGCACCAGGCTACCCCGCCGGAAAGCGTCTCGTAGCGCCAGCCGAGAGACGCAGCCGATCCCCAGACCTGACTCCACCGCCCGCTTGATCCCTTCGGTGTGCTCCAGTTCCAGCAGCGTATTGAAGCGGCTGCGCCGGTGGCGCGCCGCATGCTCCAGCGTCATGCGGGTGCCGGAGCCCTCCTCGCGCATGATCCAGTCTTCTCGCAGCAGCTGATCCAGTTCCAAGTGAGCACGCCCGGCCAGCGGGTGCCTAGGCGAGCAGAACACGCACAGCTCATCTTCTACCCAGGGCTGGCTGATGATCATGTCGTCATCGCACTGCCCTTCGATCAGCCCCAGGTCCAGCGAATGCTGGCGCACCCCCTCGATGATATGCCGCGTATTGCGCACCGCCAGCCGCACGCGGCTACCGGGGTAACGCTGCATGAAATCACTGATCAACAGGGTGGCCAGATAGTTGCCGATGGTCAGGGTGGCACCCACGTCCAGAGCGCCCACCCCCTGCTGGCCGCGCAGCAGCTCCTCCACCTCTTCGGCTCGGTCCAGCAGCGCCACCGCCTTGGGGAGCAGCTGGAACCCCAACGCGTTGAGTTTCAGACGTTTACCCATGCGGTCCAATAGCTGGCAGTCGAACTGGCGTTCCAGCTCGGCCAGCGCCGTACTGGTCGCCGACTGGGACATGGCCAGCGCCCGCGCCGCCTGGGAAACGCTTTCGTGCTGGGCAACGGCGACGAAGACTTCCAGCTGGCGCAACGTGTAGTGCATGACCAGGCCCTCCAGAAAAAGTGCTGCTCAACGAATGCTATATCGATTTTAAAGATATACGTTATCAAGATAATTTGCTTAACAGATATACCACCCTTTATCTAGAATGAGCGCATCCTATGAATCTATTTTTTATTCTTTTTTAGAATATGCGCGCAAGGCTTAGACCGCGCAGCCCCAAAGGAGTCGACATGAGCAAGTTTGCCCTGGAAGAAGTGCTAAGCGTTCACCACTGGAACGACACGCTGTTCAGCTTCCGCACGACACGTGAGCGCAGCCTGCGCTTCAAGAACGGCCAATTCGTGATGATCGGCCTGGAAGTGGCGGGCAAACCTCTGATGCGCGCCTACTCCATCGCCAGCCCGAACTACGAAGATCATCTCGAGTTTTTCAGTATCAAAGTGCCCGATGGCCCGCTGACCTCACGCTTGCAGCACCTGAAGGTGGGCGACCAGATCATGGTCAGCCGCAAGCCGACCGGCACGCTGGTATGCGACGACCTGCTGCCCGGGCGCAACCTGTATATGCTCTCCACCGGCACGGGCCTGGCGCCGTTCATGAGCCTGATCCAGGACCCGGAAGTCTACGAGCGTTTCGAGAAGGTCGTACTCATTCACGGCGTGCGTGAAGTCTCCGAGCTGGCCTATGCCGACTTCATCACCAAGGAATTGCCCGCCCACGAGTACCTGGGTGAAGAAGTCGCCGAAAAGCTGGTGTACTACCCCACGGTCACCCGTGAAGAGTTCCACACCATGGGCCGCCTGACCGACCACATTCGCAGCGGCAAGCTGTTTGCCGACACCGGCCTGCCGCCCATCGACCCGCGTCAGGACCGCGCCATGATCTGCGGTAGTCCTGCCATGCTGGACGACACCAGCGCGCTGCTGGATGAGCTGGGCCTGAACATCTCCCCGCGCATGGGCGAACCAGGCGACTACGTCATCGAACGTGCTTTCGTGGAGAAGTAAGTCTAGCGGTGAAGGGTGAAGGGTGAAGGGTGAAGGGTGAAGAATAGATCGTAGCCTTTGACACCCCTCATCTTATGCGCAAAGCCCTGCAAAAAGCCCCTGTGGATTTTATCCACAGGGGCTTTGTCTACTCGGCGCGACTGGCTCTTCACGCCTTGCCCTTCACGACTTACCCTTCACCGTTAGACAGCGTCTTTGCCGGTTTCGCCGGTACGGATACGAATCACCTGCTCCAACGGCATCACGAAGATCTTGCCATCGCCGATCTTGCCCGTATTGGCCACTTGGGTGATCGCATCGATGACCTGTTCGGCCATATCATCGTCCACGGCCACTTCCAGCTTCACCTTGGGCAGGAAATCCACCACGTATTCCGCCCCACGATACAGCTCTGTGTGGCCTTTCTGGCGACCAAAGCCTTTCACTTCCGTCACCGTAATACCCTGCACGCCGATATCGGAAAGCGACTCGCGTACGTCATCAAGCTTGAACGGCTTGATAATGGCTGAGATTAATTTCATGACCACATCCTCTGGTTATGCAACGGTTGTCTTGACCGGATACAAGGCGGCGCGACGTTGACCCTCCTCACGCCCGTTGCACTTAGCATACACCCGCCAGCCCCGAGAATAAAAAGCCCTTGTGCCTGGCACGTATATGCGCCGCTACATACGGCAAAAGGCCTCCCATCGGGGAGGCCTTGAGTAGCAGTGCCGCTTGCTATGGCACAGTGCTTATTTCTTGACGCCAAACTCAGGGTAGGCTTCCAGGCCACACTCTGCGATATCGACGCCTTCGTACTCTTCTTCTTCGCTGACACGGATACCCATGACCGCTTTCAGCACCAGCCACACCACCAGGCTCGCCAGGAATACCCAGCCGAAGATGCCCACGATACCGATCAGCTGCGCGCCGAAGGACGCATCGCCATTGTTCAGCGGCACGGCCAGCACACCCCAGATACCCACAACACCGTGAACCGAGATAGCACCCACAGGGTCATCCAGCTTCAGCTTGTCCAGCGTGACGATGGCAGCGACCACGATCAGACCACCGATAGCACCAATCACGGCGGCACCCAGCGCGGAAGGCGACAGCGGGTCGGCGGTAATGGCGACCAGGCCTGCCAGCGCACCGTTCAGTGCCATGGTCAGGTCCGCCTTGCGGAACCACAATTTGGCCAGCACCAGAGCTGCAATCACGCCACCCGCGGCCGCTGCATTGGTGTTCACGAACACTTGAGCAACGTTGTTGGCCGACACGGCATCCGACATTTTCAGCTCGGAACCACCGTTGAAGCCGAACCAGCCCATCCACAGGATGAAGGTACCCAGCGTGGCCAGCGGCATGTTGGCGCCCGGAATCGCGTGGATAGAACCATCCTTGCCGTACTTGCCCTTACGGGGGCCCAGTACCAGCACACCTGCCAACGCTGCAGCGGCACCGGCCATGTGGACGATACCCGAGCCCGCATAGTCAGAGTAGCCAACGCCATCCAGCCAGCCACCGCCCCAGGTCCAGTAGCCAGACACCGGGTAGATGAAGGCGGTCATGACCACGGCAAACGCCAGGAAGGCCCACAGCTTCATACGCTCGGCCACGGCACCAGAGACGATCGACATCGCCGTTGCGACGAATACGACTTGGAAGAAGAAGTCCGAACGCATGGAGTAGTAAGGGGCATCCTCACCACCGGCCAGCACCGCATCGACGCTGTTCTCGGCACCGATCAGGAACCCAAGGCTGGGCAGGAAACCGCCTTCGCCGCTGGAGTACATGATGTAGTAGCCCACCAGCAGGTACATGGTGCAGGCAATGGCAAACAGCGCAATGTTCTTGGTCAGAATTTCAGCGGTGTTCTTGGAACGCACCATACCGGCCTCGAGCATCGAGAAGCCGGCGGCCATCCACATGACCAGTACGCCGCAAATCAGGAAGTAAAACGTATCGAGCGCGTAGCTCAATTCTGTAAGCTCGTTCATCAGGTGTTCCCCGTGATCCAAGAGAAGTTATTGATGGGTCGTCGTTGTGTAGGCTGGCCTATACCGCGTCGGCGCCGCGCTCTCCGGTACGAATACGAATGACATCTTCCAGCGGCGTCACGAATACCTTGCCGTCACCGATCTTGCCGCTGTTGGCAGCGCTGCAGATGGCATCCAGCACGCTCTCCAGACGCGCATCGTCCACGGCCACTTCCACTTTCACCTTGGGCAGAAAGTCCACTACATACTCGGCACCGCGATACAGCTCGGTGTGGCCTTTCTGGCGACCAAATCCCTTGACCTCAGTAACCGTAATCCCCTGCACGCCGTTGTCGGCGAGTGCTTCACGAACGTCGTCAAGCTTGAAAGGCTTGATGATAGCGGTGATGAGTTTCATCCCGGATCTCCCCTGCTGGTTCAGTCCCACTCGGTGGAGAGCGGCGTGGCCGCCCGAATTTAGTGCTTGCCCTACTAATGCTCATACCGTGCCACTGGTTTTTTTCTTATTTAAATTCATGCCCTTAAACATTAAAAAATACGTTTCAAGAGCATCAGCAGGGCGACTATCCACCTCCTCCTACCCGCCACTGCACTAAAAAAGCACATCACCAAAAGCTCAATGCTTCTTTTTGATGCACGAGCGCATTGCAGGAGAAAACGCACGCGGGGCATGCGGATTGCCAAAGGGTTGCGTATCCTTACAGGTAAGCTATCCACATTTATGCGCCACCGTTTAAGGAGAGAGCCATGACGCCCCAGGATCGCATCAGCCGTTTAGCCCAGCAGATAGGCGACCGTTTACAGAACGCTTCCCAGGCCCCGGAAGACATTCAGAAAGGCGTGCAGCAAGTGGTGCGGGGAGCCTTCGACCGCCTGGAGCTGGTATCACGGGAAGACTTTGATATCTTGATGGATGTACTGCAGCGCACGCGCGCGCGCGTCGAGGCGCTGGAGCGTCAGGTAGCCAGCCTGGAAGCCACGGTGGAAGCAGCCAGCGCCGCACAGGCCACGCCCATGGAAGCCGAAGTACCACCAGCCCCCGCAGAGCCTGCCGAGCAAGACAAACCCACCCCAGGCAAGCCAGGCTGAAACAACGCTGGGTGCCTTTCCACAGGCCCCAGCATCTCCCTCCCCAAAAAATGAACAATAATCAATATCATTGACAGCATGAGCGAGCATGTTATCGTGCAGACTCGGCGTTAAATCTATCGGCGCTTTTTAGCACCATCACAGCGCATTTTTCAGGTCATTTAGCCCATCAGCTCATTGCCTCATGCTCCAGCCCTCCTGCGGTGCACCATCTGATATCACGCCACACTTTCTGGCGCAGCTAGGCCAGCGCTTTGGCATTCACTACCTTGTGGATCAGGGGCTTTCCCCTCATCAGGCCGTCGCTACCGGCCATGTTCAGGATGCGCGTTTATCGCCCGCCCTGCATTTGACCTTGTCCGATCTGCAAGTGCATCGCGGCTACCGCTCTACTTCCTGCCACAGCGTTCCCTGGTTCATCAGCGTCATTCTGGAGGGCCATATCGCGTTGCAATATGAGCAGCAGCGGCTCACGCTACACGCAGGCGAGAGCGTGTGTGTCCATTTGAATGACCGCCACCCTCTGCAGGTTCATCAGCCGGCTCAGCCCCGCCTGCGCACGATCAATCTGGCCGTGCTGGCCACAACGCCGCTGGGCCTTGTCGCCCCACCGACGATGCCTACACTACACGTATGGCAACTGCCCATGGCGCTTATGAGCACCCTGTGCACCATGACAGAGCAGTCGCTTGCTCACTGGCGCCAGGCACTGGTGTGGCAGGGGATCGCCCTACAGCTCATTGGGCAAGGCCTGCCGGACCATGGCGTGGCTCCTTTGGCTTCCAGCGGACTCTCCACCCGAGACCAGCAGCGACTCGCCGCCCTGCGGACGCGCATTGCCCAACACCCTGGCGCCCACTACCGTCTGTCAGAGCTGGCCAAAGAAGTGGCTATGAGCCCTAGCAGCCTGCGTCAGAAGTTTCACGCCTGCTTCGGCTGTTCGCTGTTTGATTACATTCGCCAGGTGCGGCTGAAGCAGGCCTACGAGGCATTGCTACGCGGAGAAAGCGTGCAACAAGTGGCCTACCGCTGCGGCTATCGCCATGCCAGCAATTTCTCTACCGCGTTCAAGCGCCATTTCGGCTTTACCCCCCATGAACTCCAGCGGCCCCGTGCATAGTCAGTACACGGGGTTCCCCTGCCCCACCTGAGTTTGTCGATGCGCATAGCAGACCTGGCATAGCGCACACCTTTCCTTGGCCATTAAAAGCAATAATTCTCATTACTCAATACAACTGGTTCCACCCTCCAGGATCACCAATGGCCTCTAAACACCCTGCTTTTTTAGTGACTCCCCTGAGCGGTGCGCTGCTCCTTGCACTGGCGTCACCTTCAGCAGCACAGCCCAGCACCACGTTAGCCACCGTGACCGTCACGGCCCAGCAGGCGGCTACCAAGGTCGCCACGCCAGCCATCGAAACGCCGCAGAGCGTCTCTACCATTTCCGAGGCACAGATGGCTCAGCGAGGCGTGAATACGGTACAGCGCGCCACCGACTACACCCCTGGCGTATACAGCAATCAGGTAGGTGCCTCCAACCGCTTTGACTACCTCGTCTTGAGAGGCTTCTCCGATGGCAGTTTGAGCAATACCTTCCTGGATGGCCTGAAAGTGATGGGAGATGCCAATTCCCATAGCACGATGCGCATCGATCCGTGGTTTTTAGAAAGTATTGAAGTGGTGCGCGGGCCCGCCTCGGTGCTGTACGGCCGTGCCTCCCCCGGTGGCGTGGTCGCTCTCAACAGCAAGCGCCCCGAGTTCGAGCCGAGTGGCGAGCTGCGCTTCCGGGCGGGTAACAATCACCAGCGCAGTGCCGCTTTTGACCTCACCGGCCCTATTGGCGACGAGCAGCGAGTGGCCTTTCGCCTGACCGGGATTGCCAGTGCGGCGGATACTCAGTTTGGCCCTGCCGAGGAAGAGCGCTATGCCATCGCCCCTCGCTTGACCTGGGACATGAGCGATGCCACCAGCCTGACCCTCGAGGCCTATCTACAAGATGAGCCAGAAGGAGGCTACCACTCGGGCGTTCCTTACGAGGGGGCCGTCATCGACCGCCTTGGACGCAGAATCAGCAACAACTTCTTCGATGGCGAACCCGACTACGACGCCTATCAGCGCACCCAGCGCACCCAGCGCATGGTTGGCTATACCCTCGAACACAGCTTCAACGACGCGGTGACCGCGCGCCAGCTGCTGCGCTATCTCAATGCCGATGTGACGTTAAATCAGGTGTATGGCTTTGGCTGGGCATCTCCCACCTCCACTGAACTTGCTCGCTACTACTCCGGCAGCGGCGAGTCCCTTCAGGCCTTGACGTTGGATAACCAGATAGAAGCTCGCCTGACCAGTGGCTTTATGGAGCACACGCTGCTGTTGGGAGTGGACTACCAGCATCGAGAGAACGAAGTTTCCTGGCCATCGGGCGTGTTCCCCGCTCTGGATGCGTTCAACCCGATCCATGGCAGCGCCCCCTTGGCGTTCTACGCGCCTCTTCGAGAGAACCACAAGCTTGAACAGACCGGCATTTACCTTCAGGATCAAATGGCCATCGACCGCTGGCGGGTGACCCTGGGCGGGCGCTTCGATTGGGTGAATATTGACAACACCAACCGCGACAGCGGCGAAACCAGTCGTCTCAACGACACCCAGTTCAGCGGACGTGCCGGGGTGGTTTACCTGTTCGATAATGGCCTGGCCTCCTATGCCAGCTACTCGACAGCCTTTACGCCCACCAGTTTCGTGGATGCCAACGGCGACCTGCTTGCCCCCATGGAAGGCGCACAGTGGGAAACAGGAGTGAAGTACCAGCCCAATGACCTACAGCAGTACAGTGCGGCACTCTTTCATATCAGCCAGGAGAACGTGGCCACCAAGGAGCAGCCCACCGACCCATACCGCGCTGTGGGAGAGATCGAGTCGCAAGGTATCGAGCTGGAAGCCCAGGCGCAGCTCAGCGAGGCGCTCTCGCTACAGGCAGGCTACAGCTTTACCGATATTACCTACGCGAAAAGCGACGACGGCAACCAGGGCAATAACGCTATCTACTCCCCTCGCCATCAGCTACAGCTGTGGGGCCACTATGCCGTGCAGGAGGGTTGGCTAAGCGGTATGGATGTCGGCGTAGGCGTACGCCACTATGCCGATATTGCTGCCGACCGAGCCAACACTGCCAGCGTTCCCAACTACACCCTGGTCGATGCCACGGTAGGCTACGATTGGGGCCACTTAGGCCTCAACGGTGTGGAAACCCGCCTGAATGTGCACAACGCACTGGATAAGGAGTACGTAGCGTCGTGTAACTCCCTGGAGTACTGCTACTTCGGTGCCGAACGCGGAATGACGGCCAGCGTCCACTACCGTTTCTGAGTCGCTACGCCCGGGCATGGGCCGCGCGCCCTGTCCGGGCGTTTCCAGTTGCAATTGATAAACGGAATCGTTTAAATGAGGCGCTTATTGTCAGGTGCCCAATCCATGCGCTGCTTCTCCCGACTCCCAACCCTGGCCCGTGGCTGCTGGCTTGCGGCAGCCTTGCTGTTTAGCGCCGCCAGCCACGCCCAGTGGGCCACCATCGACTGGACCATCGCCGAAACGCTATTGGCGATTGACGCGCCGGTCAGCGGTATCGCGCAACAGCCGGCATATCACGACTGGGTGGGCGAACCACACATTCCAGAACACGTTAGCGACATTGGCCTGCGCACCCAGCCCAACCTCGAGCTGCTGGCCCAATCACCACCCGAGCAAACCCTGCTCTCGCCCATGTTTACCGGGCTGGTTCCTCGGTTGGAGCGCATCGCACCGGTGGGCACGTTCGCCCTTTACTCCCCAGGTGCCGACACCTGGCAGGAGATGCAAACCCTCACTCGCCAACTGGGCGAACTGACCGAGCGCGAAGCCGAGGCCGACGCGCTGATCGAAGGTACCCAACGGCTGATGGCCGAGCTGCGCTACCCGGGCAGTGACGCCCCGGCCCTGCTGATGGTGCAGTTCATGGATGCCCGCCATGTGCGGGTCTTTGGCGAGAACAGCCTCTATAACGCAGTATTGGAACAGCTGGCGCTGCCCAACGCCTGGCATGAGCCCACCAATGCCTGGGGCTTTGCACTGGTGGGTATCGAAGCGCTGGCCCGCTACCCCGATGCCACCCTGGTCGTCGTTGACCCACTGCCTACCGGAGTGAAAGCGCAGCTGGAAAAGAGCGGCCTGTGGCAGCATCTGCCCAGTGTCCAACATGACAGGCTGCTGCGCCTGCCGCCCGTTTGGAGCTTTGGCGCACTGCCCTCCGCCCAGCGCTTTGCCCGCGAGCTGACCAACGCACTGTACGACCCGCGTGGTGAGCCAGGGTCATTGGCGTCTTACTCTTGGCGGCTTTTCCGGCCACTCCGGTAAAAAAATTTCGCCCTCAATCGTATCAATGACCTCATCAAACTGCTCCGGCGCGTGTTTCACCCCACACTCCCACACCACCACGACCCGCCACCCTATGGCCTCCAGCTCAGCCCGTTTACGCGCATCTCTACGCACATTCTCAGCGAGCTTGGTTTGCCAAAACTGCTTGCGGCTCGATGGGGTGGTGGCATAGAAGCACCCTTCATGCCGATGCCAGAAGCACCCGTTGACGAAGATGGCGACCTGATAGAGCGGGATGGTGATGTCGGGCTTGCCGGGAAGCTCAGTCGAATGAACGTCAAAGCCGATATGACGCTGCTCCAGAGCGGCCTGGACAAACCGCTCTGGAGCCGTGTTCTTACCCTGAATGGAAGCCATCATGCGTGATCGAGTCAAGCGATCGACAATATCAGCCAAGGTACTCGCCCTTTCATCTGAAGGATAGAACCACTGCAAAAGACGATGGCCCGCTCAACCAACCCCCGGCACCGATCGTTTCGGCCAGGCAATCACAGCGCAAGGGGCATCTCGTACTGTTGCGGGTCGTCATCCGCTTGAAGGGCTACCGACTTGGCGGCGGCAGCCAGTATCCGCGGCTCCATCAACCTTGCCACGGCTTCGAACACAGGCACCACTACCGAATTGCCAAACTGACGGTATGCCTGTGTATCGGACACCGGGATGACGAAACGGCTTTCTCCCGGCTGGTCAAAGCCCATCAACCTGGCGCACTCCTGGGGGGTCAGTCGTCTGGGCCGATGCTTCTGATTATGGTCACTATAGAAGTCCATGGCGTCATCGAAGCCTCGATCCACCAGAATCTCCGAACCGTCCTTGTGATAACGGGCAGAGAGCGTGCGGGCGACATCGTTGGGCCGCGTCAAGCCAAAACCGAAACCGTTGCCTTTTGCACGATGCTTCTGGGCGTACTTGTACAAGTACGCCCATAATTTCGGCGTCAGGATGTACTTGTCGTCGACCTCCGGGTCCAGCAGGTCACCAAAGGCAGGGCGCTCCTTTGGGTACATCTTATGGATATCCCTCAGGGTAAACCCTTCATGAACACCCAGATCTCGACGGAACCCCACCAGAACGATGCGTTCGCGATGCTGCGGCAGAAAGTGCCGCGCGTCGATGACCTTGGGATCCTGCCCTTTGGGCGAGTTCACATCCGCCACGTCATAGCCTAGCTCATCCAGGGTCTCACAGATGATCCTGAACGTTTTGCCTTTGTCATGGCTCTTGAGGTTCTTGACGTTCTCCAGCAGGAAAGCGGCGGGCTTCTTGGCGGCCAGAATACGCGCCACATCGAAGAACAGCGTTCCCTGCGCATCACACTCGAAACCGTGCTTTCGACCCAGGGAGTTTTTCTTCGACACACCGGCCAACGAAAACGGCTGACATGGAAAGCCCGCCAGCAGTACGTCGTGATTGGGAATCTGCCGATCGATGTGCCTGTACGCCGTCTCTTCGTCGATGCTCAGGTCGCCACTCAGCGTGACTTCACGAATGTCCTCATTGAACCGGTGCTTGCGCGGGTCACAAAAGTGATTGGCCTTGTAGGTACGCACGGCATATTTATTCCACTCCGAGGTAAAGACGCACTCGCCCCCAATCGCCTCGAACCCCTTGCGTATGCCACCAATCCCGGCGAACAGGTCGATAAACCGAAAGGACGGCTGAAGGTCACTGGGCCGGGGAGCAGGCAACATGGACACCATTTGCTGATAAGCCGCACGCGTTACTTTCGGCTCCGCCTTACCCTTGGCCCAGCGGTTGATGGTCTCGCGACACCAGCTCCCCTTGTCAGCCATGGCGAGCGCCTCGGCGATGGCGCCCTGATCATAAATCTCCAGAAGCTTATCCAGCAGTGCTCGCTCGCTGAGCGCCTCGTAAGGCGACGGAGAGGCGCCCGGCAGGCTGGCAACCACGCCAGAACTTGCACCTGTTTGGACATCGATAAGGTGAGACATGCAAACCTCTGGGTCAAATCTGTGACAATGGCGCACGATTGTATCCCAAAAAACTAGCTCCGCGAAGCGTTTACGGATGAATTCGGCTGTCGTACAACATCTGTTCCGTCACTGGCTGGTCAAGCTCCCCCATCGCCGCAAGGCGAATGTTTTTGGCGACGTCATCGACCGCATCATCCAGGGTTCCCAGCAGCTGGAACTCGGCGGCATTCACATAGCGAGCCTTCTGGCGGTCCGTGCCGGTAAACGACTGCTCAGCCCCCGTCTGCCATGACGGACGCTCACGTATCTGGCGCAAGGTGGGCGTGTCCAGCAGTTTCGCCAACAGCAACACGCGCTTACGCTCACCGATGCGGTTAAGCAGGTAGCCCGTTCCGCGCTGTTTGTCCCAGATCGGTTTGACCATGATCATGTGCAGCGTCTTGATCCCTTTACGCGCCAAATCCTGCATGACCTGTAACTGGCCATTATTAATCCCAAAGAAGAGGCCGCCACGACCTCGCTCGACGTAGGGAAACTTGTGTTTTACCTCCAACTGCATGAGCGTCCCATTGGGCAATCGCGCCACACTATCGATATCCCAAACGCCATCGAAAAAAGGCTGTATCGCGCAATTTTTAAACAGTCGATGCAGGACGACATGTTTAAAAATATCGCGGCTGTAATGACTAAAAATGCCTGACCAAAAAGCTTGTTGCGAGCGGTGTTCGTCAATGACCGCGCTGGTTGGCATCCTGAAACGGGGGGAGTCATATCCACGACTTTTCAACATGAACGACTGAATCGGAATATGCGTCCTGCCCTGCCACTCCTTGATGAAGAAGTCTCTGGCGCTCTCGTCGTAATAGCAATCGAATAGAAACTCATCCTTGCCCGACGCAGGGAGCAGGTGGCGACTCAGGTCAGTGGCGGCCTCGCCAGCCCCCGAGTGATCCCATAGCCACCACGCGTTGACGTAGCGGGTGCGGGGCCGTCGCTTGATGGTCAGTGTTCTGACCAGAGACACGGGCAACACGTGCACCTGCTGGGTCATCAACCTGTCCAGATAGTCATTGAAGACCGCTTCAATGACCAACCCTTCCAACATCCGGCTCTTGTCGGACCGAATCAGTATTTCCTTTAATTGTTCAAGATTGTCCAGCGGGATATCCCGCAACGGACCAAAAGGAGTCAGCAAGCTCATGTTGTATCACCTCTGCACTGCCTATCAGAGTTTGATCCTGGCCAGGCAAGGAAAAATTAGCAACGTTGGGCTGCGTTGATCTTGCCGTTGCCCCGTCATGGTAGTCCTCGGCACCCCGAATAAAGTAGGCTTAGCCAACGAGCAGGCTCATTAAACTGAATGAGCCGATTGAGAGACGTTGCGAGGGAGCGCCATGAAATTAGCGATTGTGGCCACGCGGGCGGGCGTGGGGTTGGAAGCCCCAGCGGATCTGCCCAAAAAGATCTAGTATGATTTAGTTATCGTTGTTATCTGCCGCTAAAAGTAAATGGATTCGTTCAACTTCGCTCACTGAGGCTTTCTGTAAGGCTGTCCAACTATCCGGTGGGTTGCCACTGCTGAGCATTTTCTGAAAGACAGAGTAAGCATCATGCTTACTGCCATAAGCACGTTTTGTAGCGTCATCATTGACCCATGCATAAATAATGATTTTGCTCGCAGCATCGTAGCGAAAGAACAGCCGGTACTGCTGGTAGAACTTTGCTCGTTGCCAATGAGTGTGCTCTGTGCCAAGCGTGCTCCCTTGGCGGTATTGAGTGCCTGATGGATCCTGCGGAATATCATTCAAGGCTAGCTTCATGATCGCTGCTAGACGCTTGGTGGCCGCCTTGTTGCGATAACCGGCAGGATCTTTCGATTGAAGATGTCTCACCTTCAAGGTGAGTGCTTCGACTTGTTCCAAGAACAACGGATGGGCATAAATCGTCCATCCATTAACCTCCAGAGGCTTCATTCGTCGTCATCATCCTCTTCCAGCGCCTCTTCGAGGTCTACCTCAATACCTGCGGTAAGCCGTTCGGCCTCGGCAAAGCTACTGGCAGTCACCGGGCGAATATTTTCTGGATGCGCCAGAAGATCGCGCTCTAGAAAATTGAGGAAGTTGACCATCACAGGGTCGTGCTTGGCCTCATCACTCGCCTTGGAAAGCACCACTTCACCATCAGGACGAACGGTATAATGAATACGGTCTCGGCGCTTCAGCTTTAGTGCCCGGCGAACCGATGCAGGAACAGTCGTTTGATAGCGATCCGTCAGAGTTGAGTCGTCTTCGATAAGCGTGCTCACTGTCGCTCTCCGCTTGATAGCAATGCAAAGGTAATGCATACAAAGGTAATGCAAGCGCATTACTTCGTCAAGCTGTCTCCGCTACTTGAACCGGTTGCTTAATCGCTACCAAAGCCTTCTTAATTACGTTAGGTTAAATACTTAAGCTAATGTAGCTTTATCCTACATTGGAGTAAGTGACAACTGCAGAGGAAAGGCGATGACGCTAGCCATTGTGGCCACGCGGGCGGGCGTGGGGTTGGAAGCACCGGCGGTGCATGTCGAAGTACATCTGGCAAATGGCTTGCCGGGCCTGACACTGGTGGGCCTGCCGGAAACCGCCGTAAAGGAGAGCCGCGAGCGGGTGCGCAGCGCCTTGATCAACGCGGGCTTCGATTTCCCCAACACCAAGCGCATTACCCTCAACCTCGCCCCGGCGGACCTGCCCAAAGAGGGTGGCCGTTTCGATTTGCCGATTGCGCTGGGCATTCTCGCGGCGTCGGGCCAAATCCCGGTGGATGCGCTGGAAGGCATGGAGTGCGCAGGTGAGCTGGCCCTGGATGGCAAGCTGCGGGCGGTACCCGGCGTGCTGCCCTTTGCCCTGGCCACTCGCCGTACCAACAAGGCGTTGATCGTGCCCCGCGCCTGCGCCGATGAAGCCGCCCTGGCGGGCGATCTACCGGTGCTGCCCGCCGACTCTCTCTGGCAAGTCGTCGCCCACCTGTTGGGCCAGGAAAAGATCTCACCCCACCAGCTCTCGGCATCGGCCAAATCGACCACACCCATGGCCGACCTGGCCGATGTGCGCGGCCAGCACCAGGCCCGCCGGGCGCTGGAAGTGGCCGCTGCCGGGGGCCACAACCTGCTGTTTGCAGGCCCCCCCGGCACGGGCAAGACCATGCTGGCCAGCCGCTTGCCCGGCATTCTGCCGCCGCTTTCCGAGGACGACGCCCTGGAGGTGGCGGCGGTGCGCTCGGTATGTGGCCTGCCGTTGGAGGCCGACTGGGGCCAACGGCCTTTCCGCCAGCCCCACCACAGCGCCAGCGCCGCCGCACTGGTTGGCGGCGGCTCGAAGCCCAGGCCAGGGGAAATCTCGCTGGCGCACCACGGAGTGCTGTTTCTGGATGAGCTGCCGGAGTTTTCGCGCCACGTGCTGGAAGTGTTGCGTCAGCCACTGGAGACCGGCGAAATTCACCTCTCCCGCGCCAGCCATGAGCGCCGCTACCCTGCTCAATTTCAGCTCGTTGCCGCCATGAATCCCTGCCCCTGCGGGCACCTGGGCGATCCGCGAAGCCGCTGCCAGTGCAGCGCCAGCCAGATTCAGCGCTACCAGGCGCGTCTCTCTGGCCCGCTGCTGGACCGTATCGACCTGCAGGTGGAAGTGCCCGCGCTGCCACCGGAGCAGCTCACCGCACAAACCCAGGGCGAGCCCTCCAGCGCGGTGCGCGAACGAGTCATGGCCGCCCGGGAGCGGCAAATGGCAAGAGGTGCGCTCAACAGCCAGCTCAGCGGTAAAGCGCTGGAAGCCGCCTGCGCCCTCAACGATGAAGAGCGCGCCTGGCTGGCAGGCGTGCTGGAAAAACTCAAGCTATCCGCCCGCGCCTACCACCGGGTACTGCGCGTGGCGCTTACGCTGGCCGACCTGCAAGGGGAACCCAAGCCCTCTCAGCCGCACTTTATCGAAGCCATCGGCTACCGGCAGCTGGATCGGCTATTGAAGGGAGCTTAATGCACGTTCTCGATAAAGCGATCGAGCGCTTCAAACAGCACTTCACGGATAGGATCTGCTTCGTTCACCAAGTGGTGGCGCGCCTCCGGGTGGCGGTGAATCTCCGCGTTGGGAAACTTCTCCGCCAGGATGGCCAGGTTCCACTCCCAATCGACGGTGAGGTCCTGCTCGCCTTGAAGAATCAAGGTGGGTAGCGGGCTGGGCTCCAGCGCCAACAGCCGGGGCATCCAGCGGCGCATGGCGGTAATCCACGCCACGCTCAACCGTTCAGGTTGCAGCGGGTCCTGGTCGCGCAGGAATTCGGTGAACTGCTCATCGGTAGAGTTGGGCCGATACTTGCGCGGCAGCTCCTTGACGAACGGGCTGGCGATCAAGTGAAGCCAGCTGGATTGGCTCCAGCGCCAGGGCCGCACCAAAGGTGCCAACAGCACGATGCCTGCCCAGCCTGCCTCGTCCTGGCGCGTCAACGCATCCGTGGCCAGAATGGCCGCGCCGGTACTCTGCCCGACGCCTAGCCACGGCGTAGGCGCCATGCCATACACCTGCAGCGCTTCTTGCAGGTAAGTCAGGCAGTGCTGGTAGTCGTCGAAGTCTTCGATCTCGGCCCGGGGGCCGCTGGAGAGCCCATGGCCCGGCAAGTCCCACAGCACCACGCGCCAGCCCTTGGCCAGCAAGCAGCCCAGCAAATGGCGATACAGCCCCAGGTGGTCGAAATAGCCGTGAATCACAAACGCCGTGCCTACCGGTGCAGGCGGGCTCCACACCTGGCACCAGAGCGCAAACCGGCCGGTATCGATGAAACCAGCGTGCACCTCGTGGTTGTCACTCAATAAGGCCGCCAGACCGTAATGGCAGAAGTAGTCGTGCATGGCGTCCATGAGTGCCTCGCCCGGCCTCAAGAGAGAGAACGGCGAATCGCCTGATGCCTGGCGAAACAGGCCTTCCAAATGCTGGAAATTATGCATCAACGTCTCTCCGTGAACATGACACATCCATGGGCTGCCGAAACAGCGCTTGATCGCAGCGGCAGCGGGGCCACTCTCATCATTTGGTCGAGCATTTTACCGCTTTCGGGTCTACCCTG
Organism: Vreelandella stevensii S18214; assembly: GCF_000275725.1. Lineage (GTDB taxonomy): Bacteria > Pseudomonadota > Gammaproteobacteria > Pseudomonadales > Halomonadaceae > Vreelandella > Vreelandella stevensii. Next base: position 226,024 of record NZ_AJTS01000040.1, read on the forward strand.
TTTACATGCCACCGCAGGTGTGGAAGTATTTTCCATAAATTACCTTTCACCCGAGCCGTGGCACTAGAACAATCCACGGGCACCTTCACAGGAGATCCCCATGAGCGAGCGTATCACGCGCCACCGTTTACAGGTGGCAGCCGACCTGGACCGTTTCATCAACGAGCAGGCTCTGCCGGGCACCGGCGTCGACGAAAGCGCCTTCTGGGCCGGTGTCGATGCCCTGTTCCACGAGTTGACCCCCAAAAACCGCCAGCTGCTCGAAGAGCGCGACACTCTGCAAGAGAAGCTGGACGCCTGGCATCGGGAAAACCCTGGCCCGGTCAGCGACATGCCCGCCTACCGTCGCTTCCTGAAAGAAGTGGGCTACCTGGTAGAGCCACCGAACAGCGTGAAGGCCACCACCGCCAACGTCGACCGTGAAGTGGCCATTCAAGCGGGCCCACAGCTGGTCGTCCCGGTGAGCAACGCTCGTTACGCCCTGAACGCGGCCAATGCGCGCTGGGGCAGTCTGTACGATGCGCTGTACGGCACCGATGCCATCTCAGAAGAAGACGGCGCGGAAAAAGGCACCAGCTTCAACCCGAAGCGCGGCGAAAAAGTCATCGCTTACGCCCGTGGCGTGCTGGACCGTGCCGCCCCGCTGGCCACCGGTTCCCACCGGGATGCGGTGAAGTACGTCATTCGTGATGGTCACCTGGTGGTCAGCCTGGAGGGCGGTCGTGAAACCGGCCTGCAAGATGCCAGCAAGCTGATCGGCTTCAACGGCGACGCTTCGGCCCCCGAGTCGATTCTGTTGGCCAACAACGGCCTTCACCTGGAAATCCAGATCGATGCCAGCCACCCCATCGGCAAGACCGACCCGGCACACGTCAAGGACGTGCTCGTCGAAGCCGCGCTGACCGCCATCATGGACTGCGAAGATTCCGTGGCAGCGGTAGACTCCGAAGACAAGGTCGGCGTGTACAGCAACTGGCTCGGCCTGATGAAGGGCGACCTGGAAGAGAGCATCGAGAAAGGCGGAAAAACCTTCACCCGCAAGCTGCACGCTGACCGCACCTGGCAAACCACCGACGGCAACAGCGTTACACTGCCGGGCCGTTCGCTGATGTTCGTGCGCAACGTGGGCCACCTGATGACCACGCCTGCGGTGCTGGACGAAAACGGCAACGAACTGCCGGAAGGCATCCTGGATGCGGTCGTGACCTCGCTGCTGGCGCTGCACGATCTGAAGAAAGACGCCGACCAGCCGCGCAACTCCCGCGCGGGTTCGGTGTACATCGTCAAGCCGAAGATGCACGGACCCAAAGAAGTCGCGTTTGCCAACGAGCTGTTTGGCCGCGTGGAAGACATTCTGGGCATGAGCCGTGACACCCTGAAAATGGGCATCATGGACGAGGAGCGCCGCACCACGGTCAACCTCAAGGCGTGTATCGCCGAAGCCACCTCGCGCGTGGTATTCATCAACACCGGCTTCCTGGACCGCACCGGCGATGAAATGCACACCGCCATGGAAGCCGGCCCGATGGTTCGCAAGGGCGACATGAAGAGCGCCGCCTGGATCACCGCCTACGAGAAGAACAACGTGCAGGTCGGTTTGGCCTGTGGCCTGCGTGGCCGCGCCCAGATCGGTAAAGGCATGTGGGCCATGCCCGACCTGATGCACAGCATGCTGGAGCAGAAGATCGGCCATCCGAAAGCCGGTGCCAACACGGCGTGGGTACCGTCACCCACGGCGGCTGCCCTGCACGCCCTGCACTACCATCAGGTCAATGTCGCCGATATTCAGCGCGACCTGGAAGCCCAGGGCGAGCCGGATCTGCTCGACGACCTGCTCACCGTGCCGGTAGCAGAAAACGCCAACTGGTCGGATGACGAGATTCAGCAGGAGCTGGATAACAACTGCCAGGGCATTCTGGGTTACGTGGTGCGTTGGGTAGAGCACGGCGTCGGCTGCTCGAAGGTGCCGGACATTCACAACGTCGGCCTGATGGAAGACCGCGCCACGCTGCGTATCTCCAGCCAGCACATTGCCAACTGGCTGCACCATGGCATTGTCGATGCGCCGCGTGTGGAGGAGACCCTCAAGCGCATGGCAAAAGTGGTCGATGAGCAGAACGCGGGCGACCCGACGTACACCGCCATGAGTGCGGATTTCGCAGGCTCCACAGCGTTCAAGGCAGCCTCCGACCTGATCTTCAAGGGCCGCGTCCAGCCCTCTGGCTACACCGAACCGCTGTTGCACGAGTGGCGCCAGGTACACAAGGCCAAGTAAGCACTACTGCTAAATGGCCTGCCAAGCCCCAAGGCTCGCGCCCTGGGGCTTTTTTATTTATGCTAGCTTACGTTAACGTCAAGGAGAACAACAACAATGACCGTGATGACCGCCGAGCAGATTGAGCACTTTTTAGATGAAGTCTTTCCCCAGCGCATGGGCAAGATAGAGAGCGTGGGCGAGATGTGCGCCACCCTGCGTCTAACTATTGGCCATGAGCACTTGCGCCCTGGCCCTCGCGTGTCGGGCCCCACCATGATGGGCTTTGCGGATGTGGCGCTCTACGTGGCGATACTGGCCCAGATTGGCCCCGAGCCCATGGCCGTGACCAGCGATCTGAACTGCCACTTTCTGCGCGCGGCGTCGGGGGATCACGACATCGTCGCCCACGCCAAGCTGATTAAGCTGGGCCGCCGCCTGGCGGTGGGCGAAGTGCAGATTTTTTCGGTCAGCGATGCATCGCGCCCCGTGGTGCATGTCACCGCCAGCTATGCGTTGCCAGACAAGCCTGAAAACGTTTAATCAAGGTGGCGAGAAGCCAAGCAAGCGCTTAACAATCGTTATAAAGTAAGCAGTGGCTGTTTTATCGATATGGCGATTCGTTAATGATCCTGCCCAACCTGCTACTCGCCCCCCAGGCACTCGGTGCGCTGCAGGGGACACACAACGCCGCGCTGGTAACGCTATCATGGCTCATTGCGCTAGCGGCCTCTTATGCCAGCCTCGAGATCATTCGACTGGTGGGCAGTACGGACTCACGGCTATGGCGTCGCTGGTGGCTGCTGGCCGGGGCTAGCGTCATGGGGGTCGGTGTGTGGAGCATGCACTTTGTCGGCATGCACGCCTACCAGCTGAGCTTTCCGGTCACCCATGCCCCCCTGCTGACCCTGCTCTCCGTGTTCCCCGCGATTATCGGCAGCCTGGTGGCCATGAACCTGCTCTGTCGCGAGACCCTATCTCATCGCCAGACGCTGATAGCAGGCACGAGTCTCGGTCTGGGGATTGGTGTGATGCACTATAGCGGCATGGCAGCCATGCGCATGCCCGCGACGCTTTACTACGCACTCGATCTGTTTCTGGTGTCGCTGGTGGTGGCCGTGGGCCTGGGCGTGGTCAGCGCCTACGCCTACCGGCTTAGCCGCCGGGATGATGGCATGCGCCACTATCATCGCTACGCCTTACTGTCGGCGCTGTGTATTTCCGTGGCGGTCAGCGGCATGCACTATGTCGCCATGCGGGCGACCTGGCTGGTGCCACACTTACCCCTGACCGCACAGGCTACCTTGCACTCCCACGAGTCCCACTGGCTCATCTACCTGATCAGCGCAGCGGCGGTTACTACGGCATTCCTGACGCTGGCGGCTATCCAGGTGCAGCGCCGCTTTCAGGCCAGTCAGCGTCACGGCGACATGACCCAGCGGCGGCTATCAGAAGTCATTGCAGCCCTGCAGGACGGCGTGGTGCTGTTCGACCACTCAGCCCGTATCCGGCTATGCAATGCCGCGTTCGAGCGGCTCACCGGCCGCAGTGCAGAGCAGCTGTTCGACACCTCAGTGGCGAAGGTCGCCTATGCCAAGAATCAGCAGACCCTGAACGGCCAGATTCAACAGGCGCTATCAGAACAGGGTAAATGGAGCGGCATGATCACCGCGCTGCGCGCCGATGGAGAGGAGTACCCCGCCTGGCTGAGCGTCAGCCGCGTGCGCTACGCCAATCGCCAGCAACCGGATTATGTGGCGCTACTGAGCGACCGCACCGTAGAGCACCAGGCCCAACAGCGCATCCGCTACGCCGCCTACCACGACCGACTAACGGGCTTGCCCAATCGCCTGGCGCTTCAGGAGCACTTAAACGCCCGCATGGAAAGTCCGGCCGAGGCACGCCATTTTGCCTATCTGGTGCTGGTCGACATTGACCGTTTCAAGGTATTGAACGATAGCCTGGGCCAGGAAGTAGGCGACGAGCTACTGCGACAGCTAGGTAAGCGCCTCAACCAGCAGGTTGACGAGAACACCTACGTGGCACGTCTGGATGGCAATGAGTTCGCGCTTTACGGTGAGCTGGCCGCTTCTTCCCAGGCTGCCGCCGAGCGTCACGTCCAGCAGCGTGTGACGAACCTGCTAGCCAGCTTGTCGTCACCCTATCAGCTGCATGGCCACACCTACCCCTGCAAATTGAATGTGGGCCTGCTGGTCTGCTCTCTGAGTGACATCGACCATATTAGCCAGCTGTTCAAGCGTGCCGGATTGGCGTTACTGGAAGCCAAACGCCAGCGGGACGGCCAACCACAGCGCTTCTGCTCGGCCATGGAGCAAGCGCTGGAAGAGCACCTGACGCTGGAACGCGAACTGCGCCTGGCCATCGAAAACGGCGCGCTGAGTTTGCACCTTCAACCACAGGTCGATGCACAGCACCAACTCAAGGGAGCCGAGGCGCTGGTGCGCTGGCATCATCCAGAACAAGGCATGATTTCGCCCGGGCGCTTTATCCCCGTGGCCGAACAGACCGGGCTGATCCTGCCGCTGGGCGCCTGGGTCTTGCAGGAAGGCTGCCGACTGCTGGGCCATTGGCAACACGTGCCGCACCTGAACTCACTGAAGCTGTCGCTGAACGTCAGTGTGCGCCAATTTCAGCAGCCCGATTTCGTCGAGCAGGTCGTCACGGCACTGAGCAGTGCCAAAGCGCCTCCGGAATGCTTGACGTTGGAGCTCACCGAGTCGCTGCTACTCAGTGACCCGGAAGGCACCATCGACAAGATGCGCAGGCTGCGCAAGCTGGGTATTCGTTTTGCGCTGGATGACTTTGGCACCGGTTACTCGTCGTTGGCCTATCTGAAATCACTGCCGTTGGACACCCTCAAGATCGATATTGCCTTTGTCAGAGATCTAACGCTGGACATCCAGACGACGCCCATTGCTGGCACCATTATCGCGCTGGCCGACAGTCTGGGATTGGAGGTAGTCGCCGAAGGCGTGGAAACCGCCGAGCAGTGCACTGTTCTGGAGCGACTAGGCTGCCAGGTTTACCAGGGCTACTATTTTGGTAAGCCAGTGCCCGTGGACGCTTTCATGGAAAGCGCCCAAATAGCGTAATCGCCGCTAACGCCAGCCATCCGCCGATCAGCAACACCCCACCGATGGGGGTGACGATGCCCACGTTCAGCCCTGCCAGCACCATCAGGTAGAGCGAGCCGCTGAATGCCGCCATCCCCGTGGCCCACAGAGCCAGCACCCAGTGCTGGCCAGGGTGTGGGCACTGGCTGCGCCAGGCCAGCAGCACCATCATGGCCAACGTATGCCACGCCTGATAACGCACGCCGGTTTCCACCACCTCGACCATGGCCGCACTGGTGCGTGCCGACAGCCCATGGGCCGCGTAAGCGCCCAGCATGACCATCATCGCCCCCGAAAGCGCTGCCAACCCCCACCACCACCGATCGCCTTGCTGCACACCCTGCTCCTTTTACTCAGGTGAGCGGCTTACCGCCGCACCGTTAATCGTCGAGATATTGCGTGCCACACATACCTGGCCGAGGCTGAAACCGCTACAATAAGGGCCGTTTCGCTTCACCCACTGGGACGCTCACTGTTTATGTCTACCCCCAATGAGTCGATACAGCTTACGCTCAATGGCGAAGCCTACGCCATTGCCCCGGGCCTGACCGCCGCTGATCTGGTCGCCCAACTGGGCTTGAGCGGGCGGCGAATCGCCGTCGAGATCAACGAACAGATCGTGCCCAAGAGCCAACTGGCCGCCACCGCGCTCGCCGATGGCGACCAGGTCGAAGTCGTCCACGCCATTGGTGGCGGCTAACGGCCATCGCGCTTTTTCAAGGAACCGCCATGACGCAACTGACCGACACACCGTTCACTATTGCCGGACGTGACTTTACTTCCCGCCTGTTGGTAGGCACCGGCAAGTACAAGGACTTTACCGAAACCGGCGCGGCCATTGCCCAGAGCGGTGCCGAGATCGTCACCTTTGCCGTGCGCCGCACCAACCTTGGCCAGGACGCCGATGCGCCAAACCTGCTCGACGTCATCTCGCCCAGGCAGTACACCCTGCTGCCCAATACCGCGGGCTGCTACAACGCCAAGGATGCGATTCGCACCTGCCGCCTGGCCCGCGAGCTGCTGGATGGCCACAACCTCGTGAAGCTGGAAGTGCTGGGCGATGATCACACCCTCTACCCCAACGTGGTCGAGACGCTAAAAGCCGCAGAAACCCTGCTGGCCGATGGCTTCGAAGTCATGGTGTACACCAGTGATGACCCCATAGTGGCACGTGAGCTGGAAGCCATGGGCTGCTGCGCCATCATGCCGCTGGGCTCGCTGATTGGTTCGGGCCACGGCATTCAGAACCCGCACAACGTGCGCCTGATCGTCGAGCAGAGCAAAGTTCCCGTACTGGTGGATGCCGGTATCGGGACGGCCTCGGATGCCGCCATGGCCATGGAGCTAGGGTGCGACGGGGTACTGCTGAATACCGCGATTGCCCACGCACGCGACCCGCTGCGCATGGCCAACGCCATGAAGCTGGCCGTGGAAGCTGGCCGCGACGCCTTTTTGGCAGGGCGCATGCCGCGCCGCCAGAGCGCCGACCCCTCTTCGCCATTTGCAGGCCGAATCAACGGCTGATACAGAGACATCATGACCGACACCAACGACACTGTGCCGAACGGCAACACCACTGGCCCGGAGAGCGCAGATGCGCCGCTGCACCGTCGCGGCATCAAAAGCTACGTGATCCGTGCCGGGCGCATGACCCAAGCCCAGCAGCGCGGCCTGGAAGAAGTATGGCCACGCCTGGGCTTGACTATTGCCGATGGCCGCCAGGATCTGGATGCCCTGTTTGGCCGTCAAGCCCCCCGCGTGGTGGAAATTGGCTTTGGCATGGGTAATTCGCTGATCGAACAGGCAGAAACCCACCCGGATACCGACTTCATCGGCATCGAAGTACACGCCCCTGGCGTGGGCAAGCTGCTGGACGAGGTCGACAAGCGCGGTTTGACCAACCTGCGGGTGTACCGTGAAGATGCGCTGGCCGTCCTCGAGCAGTGCTTGCCGGAAGCCTCGCTGACGACCCTGCAACTGTTCTTCCCCGACCCATGGCCGAAGAAAAAGCACCACAAGCGGCGCATCGTCCAGCCGGCCTTCGTGGAGCTCATTCGCACGCGCCTCATGCCCGGCGGCACCTTCCATATGGCCACCGACTGGGAAGCCTATGCCGAATGGATGGCCGAGGTGATGGAGGACGCCCCTGGCTACGCCAACACCGCCACGCCCGAGACCGCACCTTACGTGCCCCGCCCGGCCTTCCGCCCGCTCACCAAGTTCGAAGCGCGCGGCGAGAAGCTCGGTCACGGCGTATGGGACCTGATCTACCGCCGGGAAGCCTGACGCCCGGTCTATGCCGCGACTGACCCACCAAAAAAGAAAGCCGCTCCAATGGAGCGGCAAAAGACCGTGACTATCAATGAGAGGGAGAAACCATGACAGGAAACTGGCGGTTTCTGTCTTGGCCTGTGGCGTCTCATCAAACGCCACACCCACAATATAATAGTTCTCATTTACCCCGTCAACACAAATAAGAATATTTTTTATTACCATTTGTCGACGGCGAAGATCGCAATCGCCTCCCACAGGAGATGAATAAAACTTGGCACGCATAAAAAAAGAAAGCCGCTCCAGGGGAGCGGCAAAAGACCGTGACTAGCAATGAGAGGGAGAAACCATGACAGGAAACTGGCGCTGATCCTGGCCGAATCGCTGTCGTGGTTGCCAGCGTCTCATCAAACGCTGGCAACCACAATATAATCATTCTCATTTATCCTGTCAACACAAATGCGAATGCTTTTTATTTATTTCTATCCCCCCACCCATTGCAGCCACATTGGCAGCGTCAGCATCGCCAATAGCGTCTGTCCAGTGATGATCGCCGCCATGAGCTCGGCATCGCCGCCCAGCTGTCGCGCCAGGATATAGGCCGATGTGGCCGTGGGCAGCGCCGCAAAGAGTAGCGCCACGTCTCGGCTGACGGGGTCCAGCCTCAACGCCCAGGCCAACACCAGCACCAATACAGGCATCAGCACCAGCTTGATGGTATTGGTAGCCAGCACACCGCGGTCAAAGCGCAGCAACGCACGCGGGCGCAGCGCCACCCCGACAGCCACCAGTCCCAGCGGCAAGGCAGCGCCTCCCAGCAGCGAGACGGTGTCTTCGCTCCAGCCGGGCAGGCCGATACCGCACAGATTCAAGGCAATCCCCACCAGGCAGCCCAGAATCAGCGGATTCTTGATCAACGCCAGGGCGCTTTTGCCCACGCTGGCACTGCCCAGGGTGCCCGCTGCCACAAAGCTGGCGACACACATCACGTTGACGATAGGCACCATTAGCGCCACGGCCACGGCAGCCGTCGTGGCCCCCAGGCTGCCATGCAGCGCGGCGGCACCCGCGACACCCACATAGGTATTGAAGCGCACGGCCCCCTGAAAGACAGACGTGAACGCCGCAGGCTCCAAAGCCAACCAGCCCCGAAAATGCCAGAGCGCCATGCCAAACAGCGCCATCGCCCCCAGCAGCACCAGCGCCAGCCGCCCCACAGGCACCTGACTGACATCCGCCGTGGCCAGCGTGCCCACCAGCATGGCGGGGAACAGCACGAAATAAATCACGCGCTCCATCTGTACCCAGAACTCACTGCTGGGCCAGCGGCGGTTGCCCAGTAACGCTCCCAGCAGAATCAGTAGAAACAAGGGACCAAGCGCGCCCGTAATACTCTCCATTTGTTTTCCTTATCAAGTGCGACATCCCAGCACAGCGACATCCGCTGGATAGCTGTTACCATGAATCCAACTTCCCCGCCTCACGGCTTGCGTAGCGACTATTCTGCCATGAAGAAATTGCCTGAACCCGTCGAGCCGACGGGTTTTCCAGCGCTAAAAGTGTTGATATTGGTCACGGGCCTCGCGCTGGCGGCCTGCACCTGGTATGTCTTTGCCAACTGGCTGAAGGGCGACAGCGATGTGGTCTGGTTCTCGCCCAGCGGTGAGTGCAACTTGCATACTAGCCAATGTTCGGCAACGCTGGGAGACAAGGGGCACCTGTCCCTCTCCATCGATGCCCATGGGCGTATCCAGGCGCTGGAAGTGCTGCCTCTGGACGTCGAAGTGGACGGCGTTAGCGCCAGTCAGGTGACCGTCGACTTCGTGGGCCGAGACATGGACATGGGCTTGCACCGTTTCACGCTGAACGAAACGGCGCCCGGCCATTTCCACGGCCAGGGGCAGGTAGGCATTTGCACCCAGGACGTCATGCCTTGGCGGGCTCGGGTCATTCTCGATACGCCCGAGGGCAAGTTGGGTAGCTGGTTCGATTTCGATGTCACAAGGAGCTGAAGGCATGGCGGCAGCAAATAAACGTAAACCGCTGGTGTGGGGGTTGGCACTGCTGGGTGTACTGCTGACGGTCAGCGCCGTCGGGATGTACCAGCTGGCCACCCCGTCGAACGACGGCGAGCCGCAAGGCGGTCCCATCGCCATGCCCTCCACCCACGGCGACTTTACGCTGACCCAACTGGATGACGACGAGATCGCCGTGGTCTCTTTCGGTTACACCTACTGCCCAGACGTCTGCCCCATGAACCAGGCCGTGAAGCGCCAAGTGCTGTCACAGCTGGACGAACAGCAGCGTGAGCGTGTGGTACCGGTGATGATCACCGTGGACCCAGAACGCGATACGCTGGAGCGAATGAATGAATACATGCAGTTTTTCGGCGAAGAGTTCGTGGGGCTGGTGGGCAGCCAGGAGCAGTTGAGCGATGTTGCCGAGCGCTATGGCGTCATCTGGCGCCGTGTCGAGGCGCCGGATTCCGCCATGGCCTATACCATCGACCATAGTGCGTCACTGTTTCTGGTGAACCGTGAGGGAACCATTCTGCAGCGGGTGCTCTACTCGCCCACCCCCCATGGGTTGAAATCTGCCCTGGAGAGCGAGCTGGGCGGCTAGTCCGCCTCCCGCGTGCTTTCCTCTGCGGGAGCGTCGGGCGCCTCTTGAAGTCGCTCGACCATGGCCATCAGGGCTTTGGCCTGCGTGCCTTCACGGGTGTCATGCAAAGGGTTGATTTGCCATGTGCTTTCGGCAAACCCCCACCAGTCCCAACAGGCTTGCGGGTTGGCCATGCTGCTTTCGGTCTGTGGGTAGAGGATAATCTGTCCGTGCTCCTCGGCCCAGCGGTTCAGGCCGCTGTAGCGAGCAAAGGTGTCGCCAATCGCTTGGTCATTCATCTGGCAGCCATGCAACGCCACGGTAACGGGGCAGCCTCCCGCGTCACACGCCTCGGGCACGAAGACATAGCCCGTATCAGCCAAGCCCTTGACGGCAAACTCGGACTGATCGAAGCGCCGTAACTCGCCTTCACTCTCCTGCACGGGCCGCTCGGGATAGAGCCAGGCCAGCATATCGGCGGCCACATTGTCACCACAGGCCAGTACGTGACTACCGCCGCCCAGATGGCAGTCGCCCAGGGATTGGGGGTCGATGGGGGCATCCTTGGGCATCGCCACCGGCCAGCCGTGTCCGGTGTTCTCACGCTGCACGTAGCGCAGCTGCTCGTCGGGCTCTGCCAGCCAACCTTGCCACTGTTTGGCTAACAGATCACCCAACGCGGGTGAAACCGTTGCATCGGCATCGCCATGCCACACGTAGGTTCTGAGCTGGCGCAGCGCCTCGCGGCTGCCTACTTGCTCCAGCGCCATATAGCGCTCATGGCGCTGTTCCAGCGTGTCCAGTGAAGGCAAGCCTCGGCGGGTCATCATGCACTGGTTGAGCGCCAGGCTCAGCGCCCCCTGTGCACAGCCCCAAGGGCCTGCGCCCAGCACCCCAACGCCGCTGAAACGCTCCGGCCAGGCAACGGCCAGCTGCGTGGCCATGTAGCCCCCCGACGAAACGCCCACCACTGAAGCAGCCTCGGGCATCGCACCCAACGCAGGCAGGTCAGTTGGCGGCGTTTCCGCCTGCACATGGGCAGCACTGCCACCCATGAGCATCAATACGCCGAGCAGGCGATAAGCAGTGGCGGCAGGCATGGGTTACTCGACGCCCAGCAGTTCAACGCGGAAGGTAAGCATCTCATTCGGACCGATCGGCCCTTGGCCACCCTCACCGTAAGCCAGCTCGGCAGGGATGTAGAGCATCCAGCTGTCGCCCACGCTCATCAGTTGCAGCGCTTCCTGCCAGCCTTCGATGACCTGATTCACCTGGAAGCTGACCGACTGGCCACGCTCGAAAGAGCTATCGAACACGGTGCCATCCAGCAGCATGCCTTCGTAGTTCACTTCTACGGTGTCTTCTGCGCCAGGCGTGGCCCCATCGCCAGACTCCAGCACTTCATATTGAAGGCCCGACTCGGTGACTTCGACACCCTCACGCTCGGCGTTCTCTGCCAGGAAGGCCTGGCCTTCTTCCAGGTTCAGCTGGGCAATTTCAGCGGCCTGCTGTTCGCGGGCCTCCATGGAGCTCTCCTGGAAGGTCATCAGCGCTTCCATCATCTCTTCTTCGCTCATCGCCAGCTCATTGCCGTCGAACACGTCGCGCATACCATCGGTGAAGGCATCGAGATCCAGGTCTTCGATATCGGCCTGCATGCTCTCGCCCAACGTTACCCCCAGGCTGTAAGCCAGGCGTTGCTCGTCGGTCTCGGGGGCCGCGGCGGCGAACGGTGCTACCAGCAATAAACCCGTCAGGGCAGTAGAAGTCACAAGTGCTTTCATGGAAAAACCTTATCCAGCGGCGCAGCGCGCCAACGTGTTGTCGAATCCCTAAAGACTAACACCCGCCGCGTCAGGCTGCATTACCTGACGCGGCGGGTGTTGTTCAGGCGTCCCCTTCAGACAACAGGATGCCGCAGAGGTTTACACCACTAGTGTAGGGCAGTGTGCCGCCCCAGCCACGCGCTGGGACACGCTGCCCAGCAGCAGGTTCTTTTCGCCATTGGTGCCCTGTGCCCCAATCACGATCAAATCGCACTCCCGCTTGCGCGCGAAGCGCACGATGGTACGCGAAGGGCGCCCGCCCTTGACGAAAGCGCGCACGCGCAGGCTATCGGCTCCCAGCTCGATGGCATGCGACTTGGCGTGCACCGCAATTTCGGTGGCGTACTCTTTCAAGGCATCGTCCGGCAGGTCCAGCTTGTTGGGCCGAACCATGGAGAGCGAGGCCTCCAGCAGGCTGTGGTGCTTGAACACGCACAGCAGGTAGAGCTCTGCGCCGGTGAGCATGTGCAGGCCAACGGCCTTCTCCAGTGCCTTGATGGCCCCCTTGGAGCCATCGACAGGAATCAAAATGCGATTGAACATAAGCGCTCCTGTGGCTAGCGGAAAGCAAGGTCGCGCAGGAACAGCGCAATTTGCGGGAACATGATGACCAGAGCCGCGGCCAGGATCAGCATGAAAATGAACGGCGGCGTGCCGCGGATCACTTCCAGGTAAGGCCGCTTGAAAATCGCAATGGCGGTAAAGATGTCACACCCAAAGGGCGGCGTCGCCGAGCCAATGGCCACCTGCAGGGTGATCAGTACCCCCACCAGTACCGGGTCCAGCCCCGAAGCCGCAATCGCTGGCGCGAAAATAGGGGTCAGCACCAGAATCACCACGATGGGATCGACGAACATGCAGGCCACGAAGAAGGCGATCGAAATAGCCACCAGTACGCCCACGGGCCCCGCTTCGTTGATCCCGAAGGTACCCAGGATCGTCTGCGGGATCTGGGCAAACGAGATGATCCACGAGAAGCCGTTGCCTGCCGCCACCAGGATAAACACCACGGCGGTGATCAACCCCGTGGACTTGGCAATGGTGAACATGTCCGGCAGCTTCAGCGAGCGGAAAATCACGAATTCCAGCAGGAAGGCGTACAGTACGCAGGCCGCCGCCGCCTCGGTCGGGCTAAACACCCCGCCGTAAATACCACCGACGATCAGCACTGGAAAACCTAGTGGCCAAAGCGCCTTTTGCACGGCCACGGCTCGCTCTTTCCAGCTGGCCTTGGGCTCGGTGGGCACCTTGTTGACGATGGCGTAAATAATGCAATACGTGGAGAACATGGCCAAAATCAGCAGGCCCGGACCGATACCAGCAATGAAAAGCTCGGCAATCGACGTTTGTGATACCACCCCGTAAATGATCATGCCGATACTGGGCGGTATCAAAAAGGCGATGTCGCTGGAGTTGATGATCAGCGCCAGGGTGAAGGGATCTTTATAGCCAGCCTTCAGCATGCGTGGACGCAACGGGGAGCCGACGGCCACCACGGTAGCCTGGGTAGACCCGGACACGGCACCAAACAGCGTGCAGGAGACCGCCGTACTGACGGCCAGGCCGCCTTTGATATGGCCCACGAAGGTCATCACCATGTCGATCAATCGGTTGGCCGACTGCCCGCGGGTCATGATGTCGGCTGCCAGAATGAACATGGGCACCGCAATCAGCGCGGTGGGGCTGATACCGCGCATCATCTGCTGGATGAGCGTTTCCATCTGCCCCAGGCCGCCGAAGCTCATGAAAAAGCCCACGAAGGCCGCGGTCATCAAGGGAATCATCATCGGGAAGCCGAGCAGCAGCAGCACGATCATGATGGTAATTATCGTTGCAGTCATGCGTGTTTCCTCGCTGCCTAGACTTCGGTTTCGGTGTCCTTGTAGCCGTCCACCACATGCGTGGACAGGTACACATCCTTCGAAAGCAGGTTAGTGATCGCCGTCATGACGTATTGAATGCCGGTGACGGCAAAGCCCACGGGCACCCAGACGTACATCCACCAGGCCGGAATACCTGTAGAGGGCAGGCTGCGGCCGCGGCCCATGATGGTGTCGATGTAACCAATCGAGAAGTAGCACAGCACGAACATCACTAGCGCCGTGAACAGGCTGATGACAATCATCAGCGCGCGGCGCCCTCCTGTGGGCAGCGCATCGTAGATCGCCGACATGCGGATATGCCGACCATGCCGAGCGGCATAGCCAATCCCGGCAAAGGTCACCAGCACGATCAGCATACGGTTGACCTCTTCGGAAAAGTGCAGACTCTCACCGAACACGAAGCGACCAATGACGTTGGCCACGGTATTGATCGCCATCAGAATGACGCCCGTCGCCAAAATCACGGCCTCCATTTTACTGATCCACGTATCAACGGTACCCAGCAGCCCAGGCAGCATAGAGCGATACTGTTTTTCAGCAACATCATCTTCGCTCATATCCATTGGAGTTGTTCCTCTCTGTTCCCGTTAAACTTGTCGGTCTACCTTGCTACTGTAGCGGCTTAAAACAGCACACCATTCAACGCTGATTAGCCGCACCCGCGTCACGGTAGATGGGTGTTGCTCTTCACCAAGGGGTGAACAAAAAAGGGGCAGCACTTGGCCACCCCTTTTGCTTTCACGCATTTGCGGGCATTGCAGGCATCACTCCTGCCAGGCCCTCGCCATGAATCAGTTGCTGGTCACGGCTTCGAGGTCTTCCTTGAACTGCTCGAGCAGTGCCGCACCGCGCTCGCCAGTCATCTCCACGAAGCGCTCTTCTACCTGGGGCGCACGCTCGCGGAAGGCTTGAATCTGCTCTTCATTGAGACGCGTCACGGTCACGTCATCCGAGGCGGCCTGGATTTTCTCCAGCGACTCGTCGGCCAAACCAGAGATATGCTCCATGGTGTGCTCGTAAGCCGCTTCCGTGGCATCACGCACCAGCTGCTGATCATCTTCCGAGAGGCCTTCGAAGAAGTCCTGGTTGGCCATCATGGCCGTGGTGAACCAGCCATGACCGGTGAACACCAGGTTGGGGGAAACTTCATACAGGCCGCCCGACTCGATCCAGAAGATGGGGTTTTCCTGGCCCTGCAGAATGTTGGTTTGCAGGCCACCATATACCTCACCCCAGGGCAGCGGCGTGGGGCTGGCGCCGAAGGCGCGATAGGTTTCCGCCAGCAGCGGGTTGGTCATGGTGCGGATGTTCTTGCCACGCAGCTCGTCTGGCGAGGTAAACGGCTCGTCGAGGGTGACGACCATCTCACCTTCTGGGTACATCTTGAGCAGCTCCAGCCCCTGCTCCGCGTAGAGCTCCGGGAAGGTTTCATGGATCGCGGTGCTGGAGTTGAAGAACTCGATGACCGTTTCTTCATCGGTGGGCAGCAGGTAAGGGACGAAGAAGATTTGCGCTTCGGGGATCAGTGCGCCCGTGAAACCAGGCGACTGGTTGACGAACTGCAGAATACCCGCCTGGGTCTGCTCCATGATGTCGTCAGACTCGCCCAGCTCGCCAAAACGATATACCTGGACGGTGTGGTCGGAATTCTCTTCCACGTACTCCTTGAACGCCATGGCGAAGACGTCCTGAACGTCGCCTTCATACTCTTCGTGGGCATAACGCCAGTTATCTGCCTGCGCAGCAGCGCTCAGGCCCAGCAGCAGAGCACCTACGCTCGCGGACGTGATGAGTTTCGTGGTGAGTGAACGGGTCGAAACAAACTTGTTTGGCTTCATACAGAGTTCCCTGACAGTGGTAGCGCGCTCTAAGAGTGCGCATGAAGTTAGTGTTGTCTGTCCAGTGCTGTCCTGATCAACCGCTAACACGCAGAAACGCTTTCACCTATCGATTAATGGCTGCTGGTGATTTATGGCTGCTGGATTCATTGCTGTGGGTTAGCGGGCGATTGCCACACAAGTGGTCACAGGTTATTCAAAAACAGCTTAATTTCAGGCTAGCGTGGTGATTTACAGTGGTCAAGCTGACTTGCCAGACATTCAAGCGCAGGGGAGATGCCATCGCATACGCGTGAACCACTCAACGAAGCGCTGTCAAATTTGGCAAAAAAGAGCCTATTCTGCAGCCAAATGCTACGATCTTGCATGCTATCATCAACTTCCTCCAAACGCTGTGAGACATGCTCGGAAGCCTGCGCCCACTGCTGCCAACGTTGAAGATTTACACGCTCGGCCTGCAGCTCGGCAGTTTTGATGCTCTTGCGCAACGTATCGATGGCCTCATCCTCAGCCGCTTGAGGCTTCAATTCACGGCGCAGGTGACGTAACGGCTCGGTAAACTGGCGCTGCCAGTGCGCTCGCTCACGGCTAATATCGGCAAGCACCTCACGTTTGGCCTGGAGGCCGTGGCAATACAGCCATCCGTGAAACAGCAATTCGCAGACATCCACGTCGGCGGCGTCCTGTAGCGTCAAGCACGCCTGCTCCACACCGGGCTGGGCGTAAAAGGCCAGCGCAAAATCCCATAGCGAACGATGCTGCAAAGCCTGCTGCAAGTCCTGCAATCGGTTAGAATCCATGAATTTACCCACTGGTTTCGGGAGAAAGCATGATCGCACTGCGCCAAGTCGCCCTGCAACGAGGTACGCAAACGCTCCTGGAAAGCGCCGACCTGACCCTGCACAACGGAGTCAAGGCAGGCATCATCGGGGCCAACGGGGCGGGCAAGTCGAGCCTGTTCAAGCTGCTGCTGGGCGAGCTGGGCCCGGACCAGGGCGATGTAGAGATGAGCGGTGGCCAGCGTATCGCACACATGGCTCAGGAAGTGGAAGCGCTGGACCGCCCCATCGTCGAGTACGTGCTGGATGGCGATCATGCTCTGCGCCAGGCCGAAGCCGACCTGCTGGCCGCCCAGCAGGCGGGGGATGCCCACCGTGAAGCCGAGTTGCACGGCCTGATCGAGACGCTGGATGGCTACAGCGCCGCCTCCCGCGCCGCCCAGCTGCTGGTGGGGCTGGGCTTCATACAGGCCGACCTGCAGCGCCCGCTTTCCGATTTTTCCGGTGGCTGGCGTATGCGAGTCAACCTGGCCCGCACCCTGTTCATGCCTTCCGACCTGCTGCTGCTCGACGAGCCGACCAACCACCTGGACCTGGATGCACTGCTGTGGCTGGAGCAGTGGCTGGTACGTTACCCGGGCACGCTGCTGCTGATCTCCCACGACCGCGACTTCCTGGATGCCGTGTGTGACCACATCGTCCACATGCATCAGCAGACCCTGGAGCTTTACCGGGGCAACTACTCACGCTTCGAGCGTACCCGCGCCGAGAAGCTCGCGCTCCAGCAGGCCGAAGCCGCCAAGCAGCAGGCACGCCGTGAGGAAATAGAGCGCTTCATCGCCCGCTTCAAGGCCAAAGCGACCAAGGCTCGCCAAGCCCAGAGCCGCATGAAGATGCTCGAGCGCATGGAAGATATCGCCATGGCGCACGTGGACTCGCCCTTCCACTTCACGCTGCCCGCCGCCGACAAAACCTCTCACCCCCTGCTGGTGCTGGACCAGGCAACCCTGGGATATCGCAGCGAAGCGGCCGATGTCGCGCAGCTGGAAAAGGTCAATATCACTCTGCTACCCGGTAGCCGCATTGGCTTGCTGGGGCCCAACGGCGCGGGCAAATCCACGCTGATCAAATCGCTGACCGGCGAGCTGGCCCTGCTAGAGGGCAAGCGGGTGCCCGGCGAACATCTGGCGATTGGTTACTTTGCCCAGCATCAGCTGGAAGGGCTGGACGTGACCACCACCCCGTTTGTCCACGTCCAGCGGCTCTCTCCTACCGCCAGCGATCAGGAAATCCGCAACTTCCTGGGCGGCTTCGGTTTCAAGGGCGATGACGCCTTCGGCGAGGTGGCAACCTTCTCGGGGGGCGAGAAGGCGCGCCTGGCGCTGGCGCTGGTGGCCTGGCAAAAACCCAACCTGCTGCTGCTGGACGAACCGACCAACCACCTGGACCTGGAAATGCGCGAAGCGCTCACTGAAGCGCTGGCCGCGTTCGAGGGCACCGTCATCCTGGTTTCCCACGACCGTCACCTGCTGCGCGCCACGGTCGATGAGTTCTGGCGTGTGGCCGACCATCGGGTCGAGCCGTTCGATGGCGACCTGGAGGATTACCGCGCCTGGCTGAAAGCACGCCTGGAAGAGAGCCGACGCGACGCACGCAGTGAAAAGAGCGAGCGCCAAGGGCAGCAACCCACTACCGACCGCAAGGCCGCTCGCAAGGCCGCCGCCGAGCTGCGTGAAAAGCTGCGACCCTTGAAAAAGGTCCGTGATCAGGCCGAAAAACAGATGGAGAAAGCCCAGGCAGCGCTGGAGGAAGTCGAAACCGTGCTGGCCGATGCCACCCTGTATACCGACAGCGCCCGCAAGGCGGAACTGACCCAAGCGCTGGCGCGGCAAGCCGATGCCAAGGTCGAGCTGGAGCGCACCGAGCAAGCCTGGCTGGCCGCCGAAGAGGCGCTGGAAGCCATGGAGGCCGAACTGCTGGCCAGCGAAAACGCCTGAGGTTTTTCCGCTACCCTTCCAGCATGAAAGTCACCGGGCCGTCGTTGACCAGCGCCACCTGCATGTCAGCGCCAAACTGCCCGGTGGCCATCGGCGGGCCCGCTTGCCGCGCGCGCGCCACCAGGTAATCGAATAGCCGCTCGCCTTCCTCCGGCGGTGCGGCGCTGGAGAAGCCCGGCCGCAACCCCTTGCGGGTATCGGCGGCCAGCGTGAACTGGGAGACCAGCAGCAAGCCCCCCTGGGCCTGCTGCAGGTTATGGTTCATCTTGCCCGCCTCGTCACTGAACACGCGGTAATTCAGCAGCTTGTGCAACAGCTTGTCGGCATTAGCCTCGCTGTCGCCTTTTTCGACGCCGATCAGCGCCATGAGCCCGTGATCAATGGCGCCGATGACCTGCCCCTCCACCGTCACGCTGGCGGTGGTTACCCGTTGAATCAATGCCTTCACGTTACGGCTACCCTTGGAATGGCTGAAAGGCAAGAGTCTAGCGCAGTTCAGCGGCGCCCTAACAGGGCATCCCGAAAACCTTCGCCCAGCGGTTGCGGCTCGTTTTCGCCTTCCAGCTGGTAGTAGGCCCCCGCGCAGGCCGTCCAGATCATGTAGCGGAACACGCCACTGCCTAGCAGGATGTAGCGTTGGCCCTGGTCTTCGACCACACGGTCGAACTGCTAGCCGCGCTGTGGTGAACGGAGTGGATTGCTTGAGTCGCCGCGCGGTGTTTTCCTCCCAAGGCAGACGGAACAGAAACCCCTACGCTATACATGCCCATGTTATGCGTAAAGGTTCCGTACAACCAAAGGACTGGCGGCGCTACCAGGGGCGGCAGATCATCACATCGCAGTGCGGCTCGCTCAGCAGCATCTCGGTGAGCGGGTTGGGCTGCTGGGGTCGGCTGCGGCTTCCCAGCATCACCAGGTCAGGCGAATGGCGCTTGATATAGTCACCGAGCACATCGCATGGGCTGCCCGGCTCCAGAATCAGCTGGGTATCAGGCACACCCTGCAGCTCGCCCATCAGGCTATCGACTTCGTTATCCAGCGCCGTGCGCAGCCGACTGACCTCATGGTCCCGCCATTGGGCGTAGAAGGCTTGATTGCCCAATTCACGCTCGCCCGGCAGGCTCCAGGCATGCAGCAGGGTGATCTGCGCCTCCGGGAAGCGTACCAGGGCTTCCTTGAGCGTCTGGCGTGCGGTCAGGGAAAAATCGACGGGCACCACGATATGCTGCCATGCCTGCGTAGGCGGGGTGAACGCGATGACCACCGGGCACGGCGCGCTGCGCAGCACGCGCATCATGGTGGTGCCCTGCAGCAGCTCCTTCTGGCCGCGCTTGCGATGCATACCCAACACGATCAGCGATGCGTGACGCTCGTGGGCCTCTCGGACGATTTCTGCATGGGGCTCGCCCACCACGGTCTGGATCATCAGCGGAGGCAGCGCCAGAGCGTAGTCTTCACTTAAATCCGTCAGCGTGGCGCTGATATCATCACTGATGGCCTGTTCCAGGTCATGCAGGGTGCGATGCGGCAGATAAGGGTCGAGCACGTGCAGCGTGTTCAGGGAAGCACCTTGCTCCTGGGCAAGGCGCAGCGCGCGTGCGAACGCGGCGCGATTTTCCCGGGAAAGATCGGAGGCAAACAGCAGCGAGCGAGACATGGGCATGCTCCTTGGCCGAATAGCGCAGCCGGTTGGATGAAACGGGCACCCTTCAGCATGGTGCCCGTTTGCGCATCTCGCAAGCCGACTTTATCCGCGCATGCCCCAGATCAAGCTGCCACCCCCAGCGCTGTTACCACCAGGCGTGGAAGTGGTGAACCGGCCCTCGCCCTTGGCCCACGTTGAGCCGCTCGCTGGCAGCCAGGGCGTCGTGCAACCACTGTTTGGCGGTGGTGATCGCCTCGATGGGAGCTTCGCTGCTTGCCTGAGCGGGCAGCCTCGCCAGGCACGCCGTGATCGCCGATGACAGCGCACAGCCGGTGCCGTGCAGGTTGTCGGTAGCAATCCGCTCGGCGGCCAGCCAGCGCTGGCCCTGAGGTGACGCCAGCAAATCCGGACAGGTTTCGCCCCGTAGATGCCCCCCCCTTGAGCACCACGTAAGGCGCGCCCAAGGCCACCAGCGCGGGCAGCAGCGACTCCATGTCCTCCAGCGACGCGGGGCGCGCGCGGTCCAGCAGCACGGCGGCTTCGGGGAGGTTGGGAGTGATCACATCCGCCAGCGGCACCAGAATATCGCGCACGGCGCGGATGCCAGCATCGTCCACCAGGACGTCACCGCTCTTCGCGACCATCACCGGGTCCAGCACGATCCAGCGCGGGCGACGCTGCTGCAGCACGTCGGCAATGGTCTGTGCCACGTCGCGGCTGGCCACCATGCCAATTTTTACGGCATCGATGTGCACATCGGCCAACAGGTGCTCCAACTGCTGGCGAATGGCCGCCACCGGGACGCCATGCACCCCGGCGACACCGCAGGTATTTTGTGCCGTCAGTGCCGTGATCACGCTGGTGCCATAGGTGCCCAGCGCCGAGAAGGTCTTCAGGTCCGCTTGAATGCCCGCCCCGCCCGAGGGGTCGGAGCCAGCGATGGTCAGTACGTTTGCAATCATGTCGCCAATCGCTCGCTACAGGACAGAGGGCAGCCAGGTGGCGATGCCCGGAAACAGCGCCAGCGCCAACAACATGCCCAACTGCAGAATGATGAACGGGATCACGCCCTTGTAAATGGCCGACGTCGGTACGCTGGCCGGGGTCACGCCGCGCAGGTAGAACAGCGCAAAGCCGAACGGCGGGGTCAAAAACGACGTTTGCAGGTTGACCGCGATCATGATGCCCAGCCAGATGGGGTCTACGCCCATGGCCAGCAGAACGGGCCCGACGATGGGCACCACCACGAAGGTGATCTCGATAAAATCGAGAATGAAGCCCAGCAAGAAGATCACCAGCATGACCACCAGCGTGGCTCCAACGACCCCGCCCGGCATGGCTTCGAACAGCTCGGTGACCAGCTCTTCACCACCGTAAGCGCGAAACACCAACGAAAACAGCGCAGCGCCAATCAGGATCAGGAACACCATGCTGGTGACCTGCGCCGTGGAGTGGAGTGTCTCCTTGAGCATCTTGATGCTCAGCTGGCGATTGGTCGCCGCCAGCACTAGCGCGCCAAACGCCCCTACCGCCGACGCTTCGGTAGGCGTTGCAAAGCCCCCCAGAATCGAGCCAAGCACCGCCACGATCAGCAGTACCGGAGGCAGCAAGCCTTTCAGCAGCAGCGGCCAGATGCTGCCGGTGTGCCCCAGCTCGGCCTTTAGAGCCTCACGGTCCGCCGCCGGTGCCGCGTCCGCTTTCCACCACGCCACCACCAGCAGGTAAATGATGTACACCCCCACCAGCAGCAGGCCAGGCACCAGTGCACCAATGAACAGGTCACCAATGGAGAGGGTTTTCGGGCTCCACACGCCCATGGAGAGCTGCGCCTGCTGGTAGGCGTTGGAGAGCACATCGCCCAGCAGCACCAGCGCTATCGAAGGAGGAATGATCTGCCCCAGCGTACCCGTGGCACAGATCGTGCCCGTGGCCAGCGCGGGCGAGTAGCCGCGCTTCAACATCGTGGGCAGCGACAGAAGCCCCATGGTGACCACGGTGGCACCGACGATCCCCGTAGAAGCCGCCAGCAGCATGCCGACGATGACCACCGCGATACCCAGGCCGCCGCGCAGCGCGCCGAAGGCCATGGCCATGGCGTCCAGCAGCGTTTCCGCTACCCGCGACTTCTCCAGCAGCACGCCCATGAGCACGAACAGCGGCACCGCCAGCAGCGTGGCATTGGTCATGATGCCGTAAAGTCGGTTGGGCATGGCATTCATCATGCGCGCTTCGAAGGGCACGTCCATGCCCATGGACTGCAGCAGCATACCGAACCCGGCAAACGCCAATGCGGTGCCCGCCAGCGAGAGCGCCACCGGATACCCCAGCATCAACACGAGACAGACCGCCGCAAAGAGTACCAGCGGCATCATGTCTAATAAGGTCGCCAGCACTAGATGATCTCCTCATGAGTAGGGGGCGTGGTGGTCAGTTTGCCGCGCAATATCAAGGTCTGGCGAATCAGTTGCGCCACCGCCTGCAGTAGCAGCAGCGCCACCATCACCAGCATGAGCGTTTTCAATAGATAAACACCGGGAATGCCGCCATCCGGCGAGCGCTCGAGGATGGCCCAACTGCTACGCACGTAACGGTAGCTACTGAACGCAATGAAGATCGACACCGGAATCAGCAGCAGCAGCGTGCCCATCAGGTCGATCCAGGCCCGCCCACGCGCCGATAGGCGGCGATAGAAAATATCGACCCGCACATGGCCATCGCGCTTGAGGGTCCAGGCGGCGCCCAGCATGAACACTGCGGCATGCATGTACATCACCGACTCCTGCATGACGATGCTGTTGATGCCCAGCCAGTAGCGCATGATGACAATGGCAAACTGGACCAGCATCATGATGATCACCAGCCAAGCAATGGCTCGGCCAATCCCCTCGGTTACGCAGTCCAGCCAACGCAATAAACGTGGCTCTTGAGCACTCGTCGGCATAGCAGATGTCCCAGCATGAATAAAAACGGCCCAGAATCATCGCTGATTCTGGGCCTGACGTCATCCCTATTCACGGGATTAAACGCTTATCCATACGTCTGGGCGGCACGTCTGGCTATGGGCGCCCATGGGTTTGCGCGTGCTCGGCCTCTGCCAGTGCACTGAGGCAGGCTGCGGGCAAGGGCAGGTCAACCGCGATGGGCAAGTGATCGGAAAACAGATGATCCAGCACGCGCACTTCTGCGGCTTCCAGCGTTTGGGACAGCAGAATATGATCCAGCGCCCTACGCGGCTGCCAGGAGGGGTAGCTGAGCAGCGGCTTCACCGGATGCAGCGGCAACGACGTGCTGAAACGCTCGTGGGCATGCAGCTGATCCGGCGTACAGTTGAGGTCGCCCATCACGACCACGTGGCGCAGCGGCTGAATGATGTCGCTGAGGTAATCCAGCTGGCGTACCCGGCCACGGTGGCTCAAGGCCAGGTGGGCCACGAAGATGTGCAGGGCATCGGGGCCATCGCCATAGCGGGCATGAATCGCGCCCCGCCCTGGCAGCATCCCGGGAAGCCGGTGCTCTTCGATACGGCTCGGCCCCAGCCGCGACAGCAGCCCGTTGCTGTGCTGAGCGAACTGCCCCAGGTTGCGGTTCAGCTGCTGAAAATAGTGCGGGAATTTTGCCTGGGCGGCGAGAAACTCCACCTGGTTGACACGGCTGGAGCGAAAGCTGCCGCCATCCACCTCCTGGAGGCCCACCACATCGAACTGCTCGAGCACGCTGCCCATCATCGCCAGGCGCTTCAAGCGCTGGGGATGCGGCAAGAAGTGTTGCCAGCTGCGGGTGAGGTAATGGTGATAGGCAGAGGTCTGGATGCCCACCTGCAGATTGAACGTCAACAGGCGCAGGTGCCCCCGCTCCAGCAAGGGAGCGGCGGGCGCCTGTGGCGAGCCCGCAGGCTCACCGGTAGTGCCGTGTTCGAGCACGGTTATTGAGCGCGCTCGTTACGCACTTTTTCCACTAGGGCATCGGCAATGCGAGGCATGTTCTCGAGACTGCCTGCGGTTTGTGGCGATACCACATAGCGACCATCCACCACGATGGCCGGAACCCCCATCAGGCGCATTTCACGCATGCGGCTGTTGGCCTTGTTGACATCGCTGCGTACGCTGAAAGCGGTCAACGCCTGCTTGGCTTCTTCTTCACTGACGCCGTAGTTGGCGAAGAACTCGGCAATGTCGTCCGGGTCGGTCAGAGAGCGGCCATCCTGATGGATGGCATCGAAGAAGTCAGCATGCAGCTCTTCTTCGATACCCAGCGACTGAGCGGCGTAGAAGGCCGTGGCGTGGGTATTCCAGTCACCGCCCATGGTGGCCGGCATGTGGATCACACTGACGTCGTCTTCCAGCGTGTCGTACCAGTCGCTGACATGCTCTTGCAACCGGTAGCAGTGCGGGCAGCCAAACCAGAACGCTTCGGTCACTTCAATTTGGCCTTCTTCCACCTGCGTGGCGACCGGAGACGCCAGCAGCGTGTAGTGCTGGCCTTCCACCAACTCCTGGGCACTGACCGTAGCGGAAAGACCTAGACCAGCCAGGGCGACCATCAACGTTTTCAACATAGCGAGAACTCTCCAGAATAAGCGAGCCAACAAGGGCGAGGCTAAGACCACCGCTTGCACAGGCAGGTTCCCCACCCTGCCGGTTCAGCGCAGGATGGGGCACGGCATCGAGCGCTTAGTTCAGGCCCAATACGTAGTTCGCAACCGCTTCCATGTCACGATCGCTCATCTTGGAAGCGATATCGCCCATCAGGTTGTTGGGGCTGTTGGTACGCTCGCCTGATGCGAAGTCCTGCAGAGTGGAGATGGTGTACTCCACGTGCTGACCCGACAGCGCCGGATAGACGGCACTGCCGATGCCGACACCGGTGGGCGTATGGCATGCGCTGCAGGCAGGAATGCCCTTGCTCATGTCGCCTGCGCGATACAGCTCTTCACCGCGGGCGAGCAGCTCGGTATCTTCATCGCTGGTTTGACCCAGGTTGGCGTCCTGACCGGCGAAGAAGGCCGCCACGTCCCAGGCGTCCTGGTCGGAGAAGTCGTCTACTTGACCTGCCATGGTGGGCACCAGGCGGTCGCCGTCACGAATGTCCATGATCTGCTTGGCCAGATAGGACATCTGCTGCCCAGCCAGGTTGGGGAAAGCGCCCGAAGGGCTGATACCCGCTTGGCCATGACAGGCGGCGCAGGTTTGTGCCATTTCGCGGCCTGCGGCCGCATCTGCATCGGCTTCATAGTCCGTTTGGGCGTGAGCGGTGCCAACGGCACCCATGGTAATTGCCAGGCTTGCCAGTAACTTTCTCATTGCTATTCCACTATGCCGTTTGATTATTGACTGGTACGCACCCTGGGCGCTGCCCAGGCTCTGCACACTACCAGGGTCAGCTCCGCCGAAACGAACAACAGGTTGTTGGTCGCTGCTGGCTAGAACGCGATGGTACACTAGCGCCCCAGGTCGCAGTTATAAACCTCATGCATTATAACGAATCACCCAAGCGGCGGGAATGCAAGTCCATGTCTGCTTTTGGGGTAATTCGTCGCGGTACCTTGGCGATCCCTGCAGGATGGCTCGATGAGCCCTCTTTCATGTCTGTTTTCAGGAACACCATCATGTCTACCCTTCATGATAGCCCAGTCCCACGACTGAACTACCCTACTGCGCGATTCTTGATCAGCGCCCCCACGCTGGCCCTGTGCCCGGACGACACCGGCGCCGAAGTGGCATTTGCCGGGCGCTCCAATGCGGGCAAGTCTAGTGCCATCAACGCGCTGACCCAGCAGAACGCGCTGGCACGCACCTCGCGCACCCCCGGGCGCACCCAGCTGATCAACTTTTTCAGCGTGATGAACGATGAAAGTCGCCGCCTGGTCGACCTGCCCGGCTATGGCTATGCCAAAGTGCCGGAAGCGGTCAAGATCGAGTGGCAGCAGCACCTCTCCGAGTACCTGCGCGGCCGCTTCAGCCTGCGTGGCCTGGTCCTGCTCATGGACGTGCGTCACCC
The DNA here is from genome assembly GCF_000275725.1 of Vreelandella stevensii S18214. Classification (GTDB taxonomy): domain Bacteria; phylum Pseudomonadota; class Gammaproteobacteria; order Pseudomonadales; family Halomonadaceae; genus Vreelandella; species Vreelandella stevensii. Next base: position 252,249 of record NZ_AJTS01000040.1, read on the forward strand.
GCTCACCGAATTCGACCAGATGATGCTGGAGTTCGCCGACCAGCGGGGCATGCCGGTACATATTCTGCTGACCAAGGCCGACAAGCTGAAGAAAGGGCCTGCCAGCGCGGCGCTGCAGAAGGTTCGTTCACGCCTGAAAGAGTGGGAAGACCTGGTCTCGGTACAGCTCTTCTCCTCCCTCAAGCGTCAGGGCGTGGACACGCTTTCCCAGACCCTGGACCGCTGGCTGCACACGCCCGAAGAAACCGAACACTGAGCGTGCGTCAGGTGCGTCTTCAGCGGCGCTGCTCCAGCCATGCAATCAGCGTTGGCAACTCCTTCACGTGGGCAATGCGATGCACTCGGGTGGGCAGCGCCTGATCGCCACGTTCGGCCACCCAGGCCGCGTGCATGCCTAACTGCTGCGCGGGCAGCACATCCTCTTGCCACGAATCGCCCACATGCATGGCCCGGGCAGGCACGGTCGCGAGCCGTTCGAGCGCGGTCAAAAACGGCTTGGGGTCCGGCTTGGGGGCGAGCAACTCACCGGCCGCAATCGCTATGGGAAAGTGGGCGGCCAGCGGCTGGCGCTTGAGATGAATGTTGCCGTTGGTGATGGCAGCCAGCCGATAGCGCTGGGCCAGCGCGGCCAGCAAGCCATCCGCCTCCGGGTGAGGCGTGACCTGCACCCGTAGACGGTGAAACTCGTTCATCGCGGCGGCGGCCCACAGCAGCGCCGCGCTGCGCGGTAGCCCGCTGGCCTCCAGCTGCGCTTCCAGCGCCCGTAGCCGCAGCCAGGTAAAGTCGCCGCGACGCTCGGGCACTTGGCTGGCCCACTGCTGACGGCGCTGCAGGTAGTCTGCCACGCCTGTATCGTAGTCCAGTGCCAGCGGCGGTTCCTGGCGGGCCGCTCGCCAGGCCGCCAGCGCCGTCAATAACCAGCGGTAGTGGCCCTCTTCGGTGGTGAGCATGACGCCGTGGTTGTCCCACAGGGTGTCGTCCAGATCAAAGGTGATGGCATCTAACGTGACCATGTTTCGATTCTCGCCTCAACTTTCACTCTCGCGGGAACGCCGTTTGGCGCGTGGGTGGGCAGCATCGTAGCTCTCGGCCAGGTGCTGCCAGTCCAGCCGCGTGTAGACTTGGGTAGTCGATAGATTGGCATGCCCCAGCAGCTCCTGTACGGCCCGCAGGTCCTGACTGGACTCCAGCAGATGGCTGGCAAACGAGTGGCGCAGACGGTGGGGGTGAAGATGCTCTGGCAGGCCACGCAGTACCGACAGCTGGGCCAGTCGCTTTTGGATGCCGCGATGCCCTAGACGTCGCCCGCGCAGGCCGACGAACAGTGCCTGCTCTTCACTGGCAGCCAACCCGTCACGGCAGCCCAACCAGGCTTCCAGCGCCTGCCGAGCCCGGGCTCCCACCGGCACCTGGCGGGGCTTGCTGCCCTTACCCATGACCCGCACGTGGTGGCCCGCCAAGTGAGCGACATCCAGCGCAGCCAGCTCGGCCAGACGCAGCCCGCTGGAGTAAAACAGCTCCAGCATGGCCTGATCCCGCAGCGCCAGCGGCGTGCCATCATGGGGCGTATCCAGAAAGCGAGCCAACGCATCGACATCCAGCGGCCGGGGCAAGTGGCTGGGCTGCTTGGGAGTGCGCAGCAGCGCCACGGGGTTGTCCGCCCGTACCTGGCGCTCCACCAGCGCATCGGCAAACCGGGAGAGCGCCGCCCGGCGGCGCGCCAGGCTGCGGGGCGCCAGGCCACGGCTGCGCTCGGCCCCCAGGAAGGCCCGCGCCAGCGCCGTGTCCCAGCCATGGGGCTGAGTGACGCCGCGCTGCAGGGCAAACTGGCAGAACGCGTTCAGATCCTGCCGATACGCAGCCACCGTCGCCGGGCTGGCATGGCTGGCCAGATGGGCCAGATAGCCCTCTATCGCCTGCGCCAGCGGAGAGTCACTCTCCATGGGGTACCGAACCCAGCGGCCCCAAGCGCAGCAACAGCCGAGCAACGATATCCCCCAGATACTCGGTAAACAGCGTATCCATGCTGGCGCGGTAGCACTCGGGGTCGGGGCTGGCGAGCAGCAGATAGCCCAGGGATTCGCCTGCGGAAAGCCGCGTAATCGCACAAGAGCCCGCCTTGCGCGGGGGCTTGGCATGGGGCAGCAGACACTTCCAGTCGCTGACGCTGAGCTTGGCGCAGCGGCTGGTGCGACCATCCAGCAACGCCGCCAGGCGGGCACCGGCGTGCTGGTCCAGCACATGCCGGGGCGCTTGCGGCGGCGCGGGCTCTGCGTCACTCAAGGAGGCCGGGCACCACAGCGCCATGGCGGGCGTCTGGAAACGCTCGCTCAATTGGGTCGCCAGCGCTTGCGCCAAGGCATCGCGGTCTTCTGCTTCTACCAGGCTGAGCAGCGTTTCGCGCAGGCGGCGGTACTGGGCCTCGTTATGGCGGGCGGTTTCCAGCAGGTGCTCCAGGCGGCCCTCCGCCGTTTCGGCCCGCTGGCGCAGGTCGATGACCAGCCGTTCGAGCAGCGACACCGCTCCCTCGATATGCGGATGCGGGACTTTCAGCTGTTGCAGCAGCCCTTCACGACCGATGAAAAAATCGGGATGGCGGGCCAGCCAGAACGCGACCTGGTCCGGGTCCAGCGTTTTACGCGGCTCAGGGGCTTGAGACATCGCCGTTCTCCTCGAATCAGTTGAGTGATACCCGACCGTCGAACACTCGGGTAGCGGGCCCCACCATGACCAGCGAGGCTTCTGGGCCAGGCCACTCGATACTCAGCTGGCCACCCGGCAGGGAGACCTTGACCGGGCTCTTCAGCAGCCCCTGACGAATGCCACTGGCCACCGCCGCACAGGCCCCGGTCCCGCAGGCCAGCGTTTCCCCGCTGCCTCGCTCGAAGACCCGCAGGCGAATCTCGTTGGGCGACACGACCTGCATGAAGCCCACGTTGACGCGCTTGGGAAAGCGAGGATGCGACTCCAGCAGCGGACCCAGCCGTTCGACGGGCGCACGCTCGACATCCTCGACCTGGAGCACGGCATGGGGGTTCCCCATGGAAACCACTCCAAGGGAGAGCGTTTCACCGTCTACCTCCACCTCGTGGAGAGGCTGGTCGCCGGTGGCTTCGAAGGGCAGCGTGGCCGGATTGAAGCGCGGCGCGCCCATGTCCACCCGCACCATGCCATCGTGCTGGACGTTGAGTACCAGCGGGCCGCCAGCGGTCTCCACGTGAATTTCGTGCTTGTGGGTCAGGCGCTGGTCACGCACGAAGCGGGCAAAGCAGCGCGCTCCGTTACCGCAGTTTTCCACCTCGCTACCGTCGGCGTTGTAGATACGATAACGAAAGTCCATGTCCGGGTCGCGCGGGGGTTCGACGATCAGCAGTTGATCAAAACCGATACCAAAGCGCCGATCCGCCAACTGGCGGATCTGCTCGTCGCGCAGGCGGGCACGCTGGGTGACCAGATCGATCACCATGAAGTCGTTGCCCAGCCCGTGCATCTTGGTGAAGTGCAGCAGCATCAGCGCGCCCCTTCCGGCAGCAGCGCTTCGCCCGCCCACAGGCTTTCCAGACTTTCCCGCGCACGCACCACGTGGTAGCGGTCACCGTCCACCATCACTTCCGGCGGGCGTGGGCGGCTGTTGTAGTTCGAGGCCATCACGAAACCGTAAGCGCCCGCAGAGCGCACCGCCAGCAGGTCGCCTTCGGCAATCGCCAGTTCCCGCTCCTTGCCCAGGAAGTCGCCGGTTTCACACACCGGGCCGACCACGTCGTAGGTAGCCGGCTCACGGGGCGTGCGGGTATCCACCGGCACGATGGCCTGCCACGCCTGATACAGCGCCGGGCGAATCAGGTCGTTCATGGCCGCATCGACGATGGCAAAGTTCTTGGTTTCACCAGGCTTCAGGAACTCCACCCGAGTGAGCATCAGGCCCGCGTTGGCCGCAATGGAACGGCCCGGCTCGAACAGTAGCGTCAGGGTCTCGCCGCCTTCCCAGCGGGAGAGGCGCGCCAGCAGCTGGCTGGCGTAGTCGAAGGGCTGGGGCGGCTTCTCGTCGCGGTAAGGCACGCCCAGGCCACCTCCCAGGTCCAGGTGGTCGATCTCGATACCCTGCTCGCGCAGGCGCTCCATCAGCAGCAGCAGGCGCTCCAGGGCATCCAGGAACGGGGCGGTTTCGGTCAGCTGTGAGCCGATATGGCAATCCAGCCCCGTCACGCGCAAATGGGGCAGGCTGGCAGCCAGTTGATACACGTCCAGCGCATCATCGACGGGAATGCCGAACTTGTTGTCCTTCAAGCCGGTCGAGATGTACGGGTGGGTACCCGCATCGACATCCGGATTGACGCGCAGCGAGACCGGGGCGATTTTCCCCAGCTCACCCGCCACGGCGTTCAGGCGCTCCAGCTCCGGGCGCGACTCGACGTTGAAGCACTTGATCCCGACTTCAAGGGCCCGAGCCATTTCATGGGGCTGCTTGGCCACGCCGGAGAACACCACCTTGGCGGGGTCGCCTCCCGCCTTGAGCACCCGCTCCAGCTCACCCACCGAGACGATATCGAACCCGGCACCCAGACGTGCCAGCAGGCCCAGTACCGCCAGGTTGGAATTGGCTTTCACCGCATAGCAGATCAGGTGCGGATGGCCGCCCAGCGCTTCGGTGTAGGCCCGGAAGTGGCGTTCCAGGGTGGCTTTGGAGTAGACGTAACAGGGCGTGCCCAGTTCGGCGGCCAGCGTCGTCAGCGGCACGTCTTCGGCATAGAGCACGCCATCGCGATAGTTAAAGTGATCCATTACCCCTCCTGCTCGGCGGCCGAATCGGATGTATCGTCAGGCAAGTAGAGCGGCCCTTTCTGGCCGCAGCCCACCAGCAGCAGCGCCACCAGCAGCAGCGCGCCCAAGGCACTGGCAACGCGCATCATGAGGCACCCTGGAGCGCTTTCAGCGCGTCACGGGCACGGCTGGCGGCGGCACGCACCTGGTCCGGTGCCGTGCCACCAATGTGATTACGCGCCGCCACCGAGCCCTCCAGTGTCAGCACCTCGAAAACGTCCTGCTCGATGATCGCGGAGAACTGCTGCAGCTCTTCCAGCGTCATTTCCGAGAGGTCTTTCTTGCTCTTCAGGCCGTAGGCCACGGAGAGGCCGACAATTTCGTGAGCATCACGGAAAGCCACGCCCTTGCGTACCAGATAGTCGGCCAGGTCGGTGGCAGTCGAGAATCCACGCCGCGCAGCCTCGTACATGCTGTCTTTCTTCGGCTCGATGGCGGGCACCATGTCGGCAAAGGCTTTCAGACAGTCGCGCACGGTATCGACGGCATCGAACAGCGGCTCCTTGTCTTCCTGGTTATCCTTGTTGTAGGCCAGCGGCTGGGACTTCATCAGCGTCAACAGCGCCATCAGGTGGCCATACACGCGGCCTGTCTTGCCACGCACCAGCTCGGGCACGTCGGGGTTTTTCTTCTGCGGCATGATCGAGGAGCCGGTGCAGAAGCGGTCAGGCAGATCGATGAAATTGAACTGCGCGCTGGTCCACAGCACCAGCTCTTCGCTCATGCGCGAGAGGTGCATCAGCAGGATACTGGCGAAGCTGGTGAATTCGATGGCAAAGTCGCGATCCGACACGGCATCCAGCGAGTTTTCCGATGGGCGCTCGAAGCCCAGCAGCTCGGCGGTCACGTGGCGGTCGATGGGGTACGTGGTGCCCGCCAACGCTGCCGAACCCAGCGGCATCACGTTGACCCGCTTGCGGCAATCCAGCAGGCGCTCGTGATCGCGGGCCAGCATTTCCTGCCAGGCCAGCAGGTGGTGGCCGAAAGTGACCGGCTGTGCCGTCTGCAGGTGGGTAAAGCCAGGCATGATGGTATCGGCTTCCCGCTCGGCCAGCGTGATCATGCCATCGCGCAGCCTTGTCAGTTCGGCCTCGATCACATCGATTTCATCACGCATGAACAGGCGAATATCGGTGGCCACCTGGTCGTTGCGCGAACGGCCAGTGTGCAGCTTCTTGCCAGTGATGCCGATCTTGTCGGTCAGCCGCGCTTCGATGTTCATGTGCACGTCTTCCAACGGCACCGACCACTGGAACTCGCCGCGCTCGATCTCGCCCTGAATCTCGGTCAGGCCATTGATGATGGCGTCACGCTCGTCCTCGGTGAGTACCCCCACCCGCGCCAGCATGGTGGCGTGGGCAATCGAGCCCTGAATATCCTGGCGCGCCAAGCGCTGGTCGAAATTCACAGACGCGGTGAAGCGTGCGACAAAGGCATCGGTAGGCTCGCTGAAGCGGCCGCCCCAGGACTGATTCGTAGCTTGGCTCATCGGTGATATATCCTGCTGACAAAACTAAAGGAGTCGTTACCGGAAAGTGTACCAGAGTCACCCCGCCGAGCGGCACGCCGTTTTAGCACTCTGCTCAGTGTGCTCGGCAGCCCTCACCTTCACGGCAGTTCGGCAGGGGCATCCAGGGAGGACAAGGGCGTGCGCAGGAAGTCTTTCAGCGCCGTCAGGCTCATCGGGCGCGCGAAGTAGTAGCCCTGAAAATGGTCGCACTGGAGCTGGCGGAGGTAGGCAAACTGCTCGGCCGTTTCCACGCCCTCGATCAGCACTTCCAGGCCAAGCTTGTCGGCCATGGTCACCACCCCCTCGACGATGGCGGCATCGCGAGTATCGTTGGCGACGTCGCGTACGAAGGAGCGATCCACCTTCAGCTTGTTGATAGGCAGGCGTTTGAGGTAGCTGAGGCTGGAGAACCCGGTGCCAAAATCATCCAGCGCAATGTGCACGCCCAGCCGCCGGATGGCCTGCAGGGCCTGAATGGTCGATTCGGCACTGTCCATCAACACCCCTTCGGTCAGCTCAAGCTCCAGCAGCGCGGGTGCCAGACCACTGTCGGCCAGCACCTGCTCCAGCGAGGTGAGAAAACCCGGGCGCTGAAACTGCATGGGCGAGACGTTGATGGCCACGGTGATTGGGGTGTCGTTCAGCGCATTGAGTTCCAGCGCATCGCGGCATGCGGTGGCCAGCACCCACTCGCTGATCGGAATGATCTGGCCCGTGTCTTCGGCCAGGCTGATGAACTGGGTAGGCGGGATATTGCCGCGCACCGGGTGATGCCAGCGAATCAGCGCTTCGACCCCCGCCACTCGCCCACGGTGATCAATCTGCGGCTGGTAATGGAGTTCGAACTGGTGCTGCTCAATGGCTTGCTGCAACGCATGCCGCAGGTTGACGCGCTCGGTCACCTTGCGGTTCAGCTCGTCGGTGTACCACTGGAAGGTGTTGCGTCCCCGTCGCTTCGCCTTGTACATGGCCAGGTCCGCCTGCTGCACCAGCTGGCGCGGCTCCTTGATGGTGCCGTCGTCGGTGGCAATACCGATGCTGGCGGTCATGCGCAGCTCGCTGCCGCGATACCAATAAGGAGCCGATACTCGGGCCAGCAGCCGCTCGACCACCTGCAGCACATCGTGCTCATGGGCAAGGTCCGGCAACAGCACGATGAATTCGTCACCACCAAAGCGCGCCACGGTATCCCAGGGCCGCAGCTCTCCCTCCAGCCGCTTAGCCACTTCCAACAGCATGAAGTCGCCCACTTCGTGACCCAGAGTGTCGTTGATGGGCTTGAAATCATCGAGGTCGATGAACAGTACGGCCAAATAACGGTGATAACGCTTGGCCAGCAGGCACCCCTGGGCCAGCCGTTGATCCAGCAGCAGTCGATTGGGCAGCCCTGTCAACGCATCATGGTTGGCGTTATGGCTCAGCTGGGCCTGATACTCGCGCTGGGCGGTAATATCGTTTTGAGCGCCGATGAAGTGGGTGACCACACCCCTCTCATCGCGCACGGGGGAAATGTACAGATCGTTCCAGAACGGCGCGCCGTTGCGGCGATAGTTGCGGATCACCACGTGCACGTCCCGCTGCTCCTGGATGCCCTTGCGTAACAGTGCCAGCGTTGCCGAATCCGTCTCTTCGCCCTGCAGGAAGCGACAGTTACGCCCCAGCGCCGCGTCACGAGAGTACCCGGTGATACGTTCGAAAGCGCTATTCACGTAGACCATCGGCAGGTCCGGCTGCTGCGCATCGACGATCACCACACCGTTGGTGCTGGACTCCACGCTGCGCTCCAGCAGGGTCAACTGGCGTTCGGTAGCCTTGCGCTGGGTAATGTCCTGGCTAGAGCCCTGAACCTGAATGATCTGCCCCTGCTCATCGCGCACGGCTCGGCCAATGGCACGCACCCAGCGCCGCTGCCCTTGGCGGGTGATGACTTCATACTCGCCGTCGAAGCTGACACCCTCCGCCGCACAGGCCTGAAAATCGCGCTTGAGCCGCTCACGGGATGTCGGCGCGTAGAATGCAAACGCCTCGTCCGTGGAAGGTTGAAACCCGGCGGGCATGCCGTGGATATGGCACAGCTCATCGGACCACACCGGCACATTATTGACCGTATCGACATACCAGCCACCGATATGAGCGGTTTCACCGGCAATCCTGAACAACCGTTGATTACGTCTTAGCTGCTTCTCTACCGCCTTGCGCTGGGTAATATCCCGAGCAATGACGTAGATCACCTGATCGCCGGTAGAGGCGGTGACTTCGATCCACACCCTGCGCCCATCGGCGGTCAGTGCACACACCGAAAAGGCGTCGAGCTTGTCGCCACGACACAGCCGCGCCAGGGCCTCCTCGATGGCCGGATGGTCGCGGGGTTCCACCACGACGCTGCAGGGCTTGCCCAGTAGCGCCGATGCCTCATAACCCAGCAAGGTCTCGAAGCGTGGGTTGACGCTGAGCAGCTTACCCGCAAAGTCGATGCAGCAGAACAAGTCCTGGGAAAGCAGGAAGAACTGGTCTAACTTGCCTTGCGGTTCATCAACGGACATGGGCATTCCAGGCAGGGTTGGGCGCATCGCGCGCGGGTCTTAAATGGACCGGTTATTTTTACTGTGTGGCCGGGTGCTTTATGATGAGAATTATCACAGTTCGACGCGCCGTGTCAGCGGCAAAGGGAGTATAACGTGTTACCCATCACGAAATTGCGCATCGCCACGCGAAAAAGCCAGTTGGCCATGTGGCAAGCCGAATATGTTCGCGACCGCCTGATGGCGGCCCACGATGGTCTGGAGGTCGAGCTTGTTCCGCTGTCCACCAAAGGCGACAAGATCCTCGACACGCCGCTTTCCAAAATCGGCGGTAAAGGATTATTCGTCAAGGAGCTCGAAGACGCCATGCTGGATGGCCGCGCCGATATCGCCGTGCACTCCATGAAGGATGTGCCGATGCACTTCCCTGAAGGGCTGGGGCTGTCGGTCATTCTGGAAGGCGCCGACCCAACCGATGCGTTTGTCTCGAACCATTACGCCAGCGTCGAGGAGCTGCCGGAAGGTGCCCGCATCGGCACCGCCAGCCTGCGCCGGGGCCTGCAACTCCGTGAAGCGCGCCCAGACCTGCAGATTCTCAACCTGCGCGGCAACGTACAAACTCGTCTGGCCAAGCTGGACGACGGCGAGTTCGAAGCCATCATCCTGGCGACCTCAGGCCTGCAGCGCTTGGGGCTGGACGCCCGGATCGCCCAGGCGCTTCCACCGGAAGTATGTTTGCCTGCCTGCGGCCAAGGGGCGCTGGGCATCGAATGCCGCCTGCACGATCCCGACCTGATTGCACTGCTGGCCCCGCTGGATGACCCGGACACCGCCACCCGTGTGCGCGCCGAGCGCGCCATGAATACCCGCCTGGAAGGCGGCTGCCAGGTGCCCATCGCAGGCCACGCCGTACTGGACAAAGCCAATGACACGCTCTGGCTGCGCGGCCTGGTGGGCAACCCGGAAGGCACCGAGGTACTGCGTGCCGAAGGCCGAGGCTCCATTCACGAACCGGAAGCACTGGGCATTCGCATCGCCGAAGAGCTGCTGGATCAGGGGGCTGGTGACATCCTGGCCGAGGTCTACGGCAGCAACGTATGACGCTACCGGTGCTGATTTGTCGCCCCGGTGAACGCGGCGACGCACTAGCCTACGCGCTAGGCGAGCAGGGGTGGGAGGTTGCACCTCTGGACGTCATGCGCCTGGAAGCATTGGCGGAAGATGCGACGCAGCGCCAAATCTGGCTGGATATCGATCAGTACCATAAGATAGTAGTCGTCAGTCCCTTTGCCGCTTACTGTTTGAGTGAAGCGCTGGATCGCTACTGGCCGCAGTTGCCAATCGGCATCGATTATTACAGCGTGGGCCGCAGCACTGCCAGTGCACTGCATGACCAGCTTGGCGTACGAGTGCGTGTTCCCCCGCCCCAGCGGGGAGAAGACACCAGCGAAGCACTCCTGTCGCTGGCCTCGCTGGCCCGCCTGGACCATCAGCGGGTGCTGCTGGTCGCTGGAGAAGGGGGACGCACCCTGCTCGCGGATACGCTGACCGAGCGGGGCGCCTGCGTCACTCGGCTGGCCGTTTATCGGCGCGTATACCAGCCGCCCTCGGCGGCCATGCAGCAGTGTCTGGCAAACGGCCATTACCGAGCGTTAATCGTCACCAGCGGCGAACTACTTGAATATCTGGCAAAATGGTGTGGTCCAGCTGCGTTGAACCAACCGCTAATCGTTTCCAGTCGCCGTTTAGCTACACTGGCCGGTAGACTGGGTTTTTGTGACCTCAAGGTGGCGTCGGGAGCAACGCCGGCTGCGCTGGTGGCCGCGTTGGATCGGTCCTGCAACCCCTAGGGTGCCGATGTCGATCAAGGAACTTAATAAGGGCTAGCGACAGATGAGCAAACAACCAACTGATCAGGAAGGCGTCAACCAGGCGTCTACCGATGCATCCAAGGGCGGCACCCCTGCTGGTGACGCCACCGCCACCCGAGACTCGGGCACCCACGGCTCTTCGTCTTATGCCGCCAAGAACAGCCGTTCACGGCGGCGGCATAAAAACACCAGCAATACGGCAGCGACCCCTGCGGCAACCGCAGCGGCCGACACCCCGAAAGAGAGCGTCGCAGATACCAACCCCACCGCCAAACCGGCAGATGAAAAGCCTGCCAGACACAGCGGGCCTGCTCCAGCAGGCGGCGGCGCGAAGCCCACGCCGCCGCCCTCCAACAACGGTGGCGGAAACGGCAAGGGTGGCGGCATTGCCATTGCGCTGGTGGTTATCCTGGCACTCGCCCTGGGTATCGTTGCCTGGCAAGGCTGGCAGCGCCTGGATAGCCAGCAGCAGCGCATCGACGAGCTGGCCCAACAGACCCAGGACAGCGCCACACAAGCCTCGGTCAGCGACCTGGAAGCACGTTTAGAGTCCGGTGAAGCCGAGCGCAGTCAGGCGCTGGACAGCACCATGAGCGAACTGCGCAGCGAGCTGGACAGCTACCGCAGCGACGTCAACAGCACCCTGGATGAGGTGCTGGCCCAACTGTCACAAGAGCAGGAAACCGACGAGCGCGACTGGCTACACGCCGAAGCCGCCTACCTGCTGCGTCTGGCGAACCAACGCCTGCAGCTCGAAGGCGATGTGGATGGTGCCGCTGCCCTGCTGCGTACTGCCGATGCTCGCCTGGTCGATGCCGACAACCCGGCACTCACCTCGGTGCGCCGAGAAATCGCCAGCGAGCTGGCCGCACTGGATGCCGTGCCCCGTGTCGACCGTACCGGTATCTACCTGGCGCTCAACGCGCAGCAGGAGCGCATTTCAGGCCTACGGCTCTCCCAGGAGATCGAAGAGCGCGCCGTAACATCAGGAATCGAGCAGCCGCCGACCGGCACTTTCCAGCGCCAGCTGGCCCGCTTCGGTGAAGAGCTGAAAGACCTCGTGGTCATTCGTCATCACGATGAAGCCCTCGAAACGCTGATCACACCGGAACAAGAGTCCTATCTGCGTCAAAGCCTGCGTCTGGTGCTGGAGCAGTCGCAGCTGGCCCTGCTGCAAGAAGAGCAGGAACTGTATGAAGCCAGCCTCGACAAGGCGCTGGAACTGCTGAATGGCTACTACGCCACCGAGCGCGAAGAAACCCAAAGCGTCATCGCGCGTCTGCAGGAGCTCAAGCAGGTTCAGGTCAAGCCCGAGCTGCCGGACATCAGTGCTTCCCAGCAGGCACTGGCCAGCTTCATCGACAATCGCTTCGAATCGCGCCGCCAGGACGGAGGTGATGCATGAGAAAACTTATCCTGCTGATCGTTGCAGGCCTGGCGGTTGGCGCACTGTTTGGGCACCTGATGATGTCAGTGCCCGGCTACTGGCTGATTCGAGTGGGCGACACCTCGGTCCAGACGTCGTTCTGGTTCGGTCTGGTACTGCTGCTGGCGGCCTTCATCGTGCTGCACTTCGTGCTGCGCCTGCTGACCGGCATCATTCGTCCCGTGGGGCGCTTTCGCACCTGGAACAGCCGCGCCCGCAACCGCCGCGCCATGAAGCGCACCGTACATGGGCTGGTGGCGCTCACCGAAGGCCGCTGGAAAAAAGCCGAGAAGACCTTGGTACGCGCTGCCGATGACTCCAGCACCCCGCTGGTGAACTACCTGGCAGCCGCCCTGGCGGCCCACTATCAGGGCTACCACGAGAAATCTCAGGAGCACTTGAATCAGGCGCAGCTCACCACCGACGGCGCCGACACCGCCATTGGCCTGATGCAGGCCCAGCTGATGATCGACCGCCAACAGCCCGAAGAAGCGCTGGCGATCCTCAACCGACTGGACAAGCAGCTCTCCAACCATCCTCAAGTGCTGAAACTGCTCAAGCAGGTGCATTTGAGCGTCAACGACTGGGAAGGGCTGCGTCGCCTCATTCCACGCCTGGCCGCGCAGAAGCTGATTACCCAGCAAGAGCGCGAGCAGCTGGAGTTCAAGGCCTACCGGGAGCTGATTCTGTTCGAAGCCAAGAACCCGTCCAATATCGAGCGTGTGCGCGGGCTATGGGCCGACATGCCCGACTATCTGCGGGCCAATACCGAGCTGATCGTGCTCTACACCGAAGCCCTGCTGCAATCCAACGAAGAACCGATTGCCGAGCGGCTGCTCAATCACTCCCTGGACCATCATTGGGATGCGCGCCTGGTCAAGCGCTATGGCCTGCTGAACGTCGACGCCGCGCGCCAGCTGGCCAAGGCGCAGAAATGGCTGCAAGAGCGCCCCAACGACCCGGAACTGCTGCTGGCCTGTGGCCGCCTGTCACTACGGGTTGGCCAGTGGGAAAAGGCCCTTGAGTATTTCGAGGCCAGCCAGCGCCAGCGCCCGAACGGTGAGGTCTGTGCCGAGCTTGCACGCCTGTACGCCAGCTTGGGCGAGCACAACAAGAGCCAGCTCTACTACCGGCACAGCGTGGACATGCTGGCCAAGTCGCTGCCTTCACTGCCACAGCCCAGCGATGCCCATGACAGCAAGCAGGGTGGCCAGAAAGCAACGCCGCGCAAGGCATGACCCTCGCAAGGAAGGTCGCTTGAATGCAACAGGGTGCCCCGAGGGGCACCCTGTTGCGTTATGGGCAGGGCAAGTAACCATTCACGCGGCAATGGCTACCGCGGTATGCGTCGTCCAGGCTGCGGGAAAAACGGCTAAACGGTTACACTGATGTTTTGATGGCATGATGAAGGCCCCCTGTTGACATGATCGGCGCAACCCCCGCCCTCCCCCTCTATCTTGGCCTGCCCATGTGGGCCAATCAGGATTGGCAGGGCAGCCTCTATCCTCGCCAGGCCAAAACCGAGCTGCTCAGCGACTATGCGGCGGTGTTTTCCAGCGTCGAGGGCAATACGACGTTTTACAGTGGCACGCCCAAACCCGATGTCATCGCCGCTTGGGCGCGCCAGGCGCCGCCGCATTTTCGCTTCTGCTTCAAGCTGCCGGGCCGGATTACCCACGACCAGCGTCTGGCCCAACCTGGGGATGCCTGGGCGTTTCTGGACGCGCTGACGCCCCTGCACGACCGGCTAGGCCCTACCATGGTGCAGCTACCCAGAGACTTTGTCCCTGCCGAACTCCCCCGGTTGGAAGCCCTGCTCGCCCAGTGGCCAGCGCATTTGCCCTGTGCGGTAGAGGTTCGCCACCCTGTTTTTTTCCACAAGGGTGACGCAGAGAGGGCCTTGAACCGCCTGTTGATAACTTATTCAGTCAACCGAGTCATGCTGGATGTGCGCCCGGTATTCTCTACGCCGCATGAAGGGCACGCTGGGCTGGCCCACGCCCAGCAGGAGAAGCCGAAACTCCCGCTACACGTGCTTTCCACTGGTCAACAACCCATCATTCGCTTCATTGGGCATATTGACAAAGCGATCAACACTCGCTACTTCGCCCCTTGGATAGAACAGCTCAGCCTGTGGATAAAACAGGGGAAAACCCCTTTTTTATTTGTGCATACCGCAGACAACCGTGAGTCTCCCCAGATGGCTCGCCACCTCTATCGCCTGGTGCAGGCCAAGACCGCTTTGGCAGACCTGGTGCCCTTCGCCGAGGAAAAGCAGAGCCAGCTATTTTAAGCCGCCTTTTTAGGCTGGCTCACTGGCAAGCCTACCCTTGATCGGATAAATTGCGCGTTCTTTCGGAAAAGCACGCTGGCAATCTCTTTTTTCCGAACATCGGCGCAATCTGCCGATATCGACCCATTACAATTGAACTGAAACAGGTGATTTATGGCAAAACTTGCGCATGCACAGTGGTCATCTCGTATGGGCTTTGTGCTGGCCGCGGCGGGCTCCGCCGTTGGCCTGGGCAATATCTGGCGCTTCTCGTACATGGTGGGCGACAGCGGTGGCGCCGCTTTCGTTCTGGTCTATTTGGCCTGTGTGGCACTGGTCGGCCTGCCCATTCTGGTCGCCGAGTGGATGATTGGCCGTCGCGGTCAGAAGAACCCCATCAATACCATGGCCGAACTGGCCGCCAATCATGGCCGCTCGAAAGCGTGGGCACTGGTCGGCGTCAGCGGCGTCCTGGCTGCCTTTCTGATTCTCTCGTTCTACAGCGTCATCGGCGGCTGGTCGTTGAACTATACGCTGGGTTCGGTGCTCGGCAGCTTCAATGACCAGGACGCTGACAGCATTGGCGCCATCTTCAGCGGCATGTTGGGCAGCCCTACCGCCCTGCTGCTGTGGCATACGGCCTTCATGGTGTTGGTCGTTGGGATCGTGGCACGCGGGGTCACCAAAGGCCTGGAAAGCGCTGCTCGCACCCTGATGCCTGCCCTGGTGGTCCTGATGCTGGTGCTGGTGGGTTACGGCATGACCAGCGGCTACTTTGGTGAGGCCCTGAGCTTCATGTTCAGCCCCGATTGGGATGCGCTGGATGGTGGTGTCGTACTGGCGGCCATGGGCCAGGCATTCTTCACGCTGTCGCTGGGCATGGGGATCATGATGGCCTACGGCTCGTACCTGGGCGAAGACGTCAACCTGATCAGCACCGCGCGAACGGTCATCCTGCTGGATACCGCCATCGCCCTGCTGGCGGGCCTGGCCATCTTCCCCATCGTCTTTGCCAACGGCCTGAGTGCTGGCGAAGGCCCCGGCCTGATCTTTGTCACCCTGCCCCTGGCGTTTGGCAACATGACCGGCGGCACCATTCTGGGCCTGATGTTCTTCCTGCTGCTGACCTTTGCCGCCCTGACGTCGGCCATTTCACTGCTGGAACCGGTGGTGGAAACTCTGGAAGAGCGCACGTCGATGCCACGCATCGTGGCCACATTGGTGAGCGGAGTGGCGGTATGGGCACTGGGTGTCGCGGCGCTGCTGTCGTTCAACGTATGGGCAGACGTGCTGTTCTTTGGGCTGAACATCTTCGACCTGCTGGATACCTTCACCAGCAAGATCCTGCTGCCATTGACCGGCCTGGGTGCGATCGTATTCTTCGCCTTCTGCCTGGATAAAGAAGAAGCGCGCAAGGAACTGAGGCTGGATGTCTACGACTACAGCCTGTGGAACCTGCTGGCCAAATACGTCGCCCCCATCGGGGTCACGGTGGTTTTCCTGGCAGGCCTGTTCTAACTCGCCGCTGGGTCGGCAAGCTTACCCAATAGAGAGGGCGTTACCGTGGCGTAACGCTTTCTCGCCTTCCTTCACCAGCCTCTTCTTCGGCTGGCTAGTGCAGTTCGCTCTCTTGCGGGTCGTCATCGTCTGGCAAGGGAGCGATATCCCGTGACAGCTTCTGGAATTCCCGGTGCAGCTCGATGCCCCGACGCGCTCTCAGGCTACGTTGGGCGGCGCTGCGCCGACGTTGGGCATGCTCATCGACCTCCATACTCATGAATATGTCGAGCAATTCGCTTTTTACCGAGGTCATTCGTTCGACGTTTCTCATAATCGACGCTCCTCCAGGTGAGTTGCCTACGTCCACCTGCATCCGTGACGACTGATTTTTAAATGATGCAGTGCGGCACGTCACTTCTTACTATAACCTACTTGACAAAATGATGACGATTCTTGAAGAAATGGGTTAACGCCTTTTAAACGGCAGCACTCTCGTGAAGGACGCTGCCCCCGATGCAACACTCAGGCATACTGTGGCCTCTTTATGGCCGCACAAGCACGATCAAGAATTTAAGGAGCTGAACGTGAGCCGCGCCCTGTTCGATGAAATGAGACGCCGCATGGAGCATTTCCGTCGCTCCGAACAAAAGGTCGCGCGGTTCGTGCTGCGCAACCCCGATGAAGTCATTCACATGCGCATCGTGGACCTGGCCACCGAAGCAAAGGTGAGCGAGCCTACGGTGGTGCGCTTCTGCCGTGCGCTGGGCTGCAACGGCTTTCAGGATTTCAAGCTGCAGCTGGCCCAGATGCTGGCCAGCGGAAGCCAGTTCGCGCAGTTCTCGATGAACGACAGCGACTCGGTGGCCGAATTCTCCCACAGCATTTTCGACTCCACCGTGGGCACACTGCTGTCGGTGCGCGACCGGCTCGATAACGATGCGCTGGGCAAGGCCGTCAATGCACTGGCCATGGCCAATCGCGTCGAGTTCTACGGCTTTGGCGCCTCCGGCGCGGTGGCCTTCGATGCCCAGCACAAGTTTTTCCGCCTGCAGATCTCGACCTCTGCCTACGCCGACCCGCACATGCAGAACATGTCGGCGGTGACCCTGCAAGAGGGCGACGTGGTAGTCGCCATCTCGCAGACAGGCCGTACCCGGGCGCTGGTGGCCAGCGTTCGCCTGGCCCGCGAAGCAGGCGCCACCGTGATCGGCCTGTGTCCCAGCGAATCGCCGCTGGCCCAGGAAGTGAGCCTGCCGCTGTTCATCGACGTGCACGAAGACACCGAGATCTACACCCCGCTCAGCTCGCGTATTGCCCACCTGGTGCTGATCGACGTGCTGGCGGTGGGCGTGGCCAAGACCCGGGGCCCCAAACTGGCCGAGCAGCTGAAAGCGGTGAAGAAGAGCCTGACCACGCTGCGTTACCCGGAAGAGTCCTGAGCAACGGTTCTGAGAAAGAGCCCTGAGCCAGCGTCCTGAAGACACGCTGTATGCACAGCCAGTGTGCTGGCTGTGCTAGACTGGTCGCCCCTTTTTTGAACCGGCAGCGGCTTATATGGACGACGTCACGGCGATACTCGATCATCTCAACCCGGCCCAGCGGGAAGCCGTCAGTGCGCCCCAGGGCAACCTTCTGGTACTGGCCGGCGCCGGTTCCGGCAAAACGCGTGTGCTGGTCCACCGCATTGCCTGGCTGATGCAGGCCGAAGGGCTTTCCCCTTATGCCCTGCTGGCCGTCACGTTTACCAACAAGGCAGCCCGCGAGATGCGCACGCGTCTGGAAGCCTTGCTGGGCATCTCCATGCGCCATGTCTGGGTGGGTACCTTTCACTCGATCTCGCACCGGCTGCTGCGCACCCATTGGCAGGATGCCCGCCTGCCCCAGCACTTTCAGATCATCGACTCCGATGACCAGCTGCGGCTGATCAAGCGGCTGCTGAAAGATTACTCGATTGACGATGAGCGCTTCCCGCCACGCCAGGTGCAGGGGTTCATTTCTGGTTGCAAGGAAGAGGGCCTGCGACCCCATCAGGTGAACGTCAATGGCGATGCGTACCTCGCCCAGATGGTCGAGCTCTACGAGCGCTACCAGTTCACCTGCGAGCGAGGCGGGCTGGTGGATTTCGGTGAGCTGCTGCTGCGCAGCCTGGAGCTGTTGCGCGACAACCCGCCGTTGCTGAACCACTATCGCGAGCGCTTTGGCCATGTGCTGGTGGACGAGTTTCAGGATACCAATACCCTGCAGTACGCCTGGCTCAAGCTGCTCACCGGCCAGCAGACCCCGATGACCGCCGTGGGCGATGACGACCAGTCCATTTACGGCTGGCGGGGCGCCAAGGTCGAGAACATTCGTCGCTTCGAAGAAGAGTTTCCCAACACTCATACCGTGCGCCTGGAGCAGAACTATCGCTCTACCAGCGCGATTCTGGAAGCGGCCAATACGCTGATCAGCCACAACAGCGAGCGTCTCGGCAAGAACCTATGGACCGATGGCGCCGAAGGCGAGCCTATCTCGGTGTATGCGGGGTTCAACGACCTCGAAGAGGCCCGCTATATCGTCGATACCATCAAGGAGAAGGTCAACGAAGGCTTCAACCGCCGGGACGTGGCCATCCTCTACCGTTCCAACGCCCAGTCGCGCCTGCTGGAAGAGACGCTGATTCGCCAGGGCATGCCCTATCGTATCTATGGCGGCCACCGCTTTTATGAGCGGCTGGAAATCAAGAACGCCCTGGCCTACCTGCGCTTGCTGCTCAACCGTGATGACGATGCCTCCCTGGAGCGCGTCATCAATGTGCCCACCCGAGGCATCGGCACGCGCACCGTGGAAATCGTCCGCCATCACGCCCGGGAGCAGAGCGTATCGCTGTGGCAAGCGCTGCACGATGCGATCCAGGACGGCACCTTGAAAGGCCGCGCAGGCAACGCCGTGCAGGCCTTTACCAACCTGATCGAGCAGCTGGACAACGACACCTCCGGGCTGCCGCTCCACGAGATCATCGACCACGTCACGGCACGCACCGGGCTGATCGAACACCATCAAAGCGAGCGCGGTGAAAAAGGCCAGGCCCGGGTCGAGAACCTGGAAGAGCTGGTCAACGCGGCCCGGGCCTTTACCCATGGCGATGCCTTCGAGACACCGGAAGCCGGAGAAGGCATGGCCGCGCTGGAAGCCTTCCTTTCGGAAGCCGCCCTCAACGCAGGCGACCATGAAGCCGAGGAGTTCGAAGACAGCGTGCAGCTAATGACCCTGCACTCGGCCAAGGGGCTGGAGTTTCCGGTGGTGTTCATTGCCGGGGTGGAAGAGGGGCTGTTTCCCCACAAGATGTCCGTGGAGGAGCCAGGCCGCCTGGAGGAGGAGCGCCGCCTGTGCTACGTGGGCGTGACGCGCGCCATGCAGAAGCTCTACCTGACCCACGCCGAGACTCGCCGCCTGCACGGCAAAGAGGTGTTTCCCCGCCCCTCCCGGTTTCTCCGTGAGCTACCGCCTCATCTGCTGGAAGAAGTGCGTCTGCGCGGCCATGTCTCGCGCCCCGTGACCGCTTCACGGCCCAGCTTTGCCCAATCCAGCATCGAAAGCGACGGCGACCTGCCTGCCCTGCATGTCGGCCAGCGGGTGGGCCACCCGGTGTTCGGCGAAGGCATCATTCTGAACGCCGAAGGCGAAGGCGCTCGGGCGCGGGTTCAGGTGAGCTTTGACGGCGAAGGCGTGAAGTGGCTGGTACTCGGGTTTGCCAAGCTCTCCCCCCTGTAACCCGTTGACCCGCCAGCAGGCGTGAGCACTTGCCCAATAAAACCTGCTTGGCGCATACTGGCAGGCGGACACTGCGCTCACTGCGCTTATAAAAAACTTCCAATAATTTCGGAGTCATGCCCGCCATGCAACGCCGTCAATTCCTGAAAACCGCCGGCCTGGGTGCCGCCGGTGTCGCTGCTGCACCGTTCGTATCGACTGCCAGCGCCAATGAAACCTATACCTGGGACATGGTGACTTCATGGCCCAAGAATTTCCCGGCTCTGGGCACCGGCGCCAATGACTTTGCTCGCCGTGTGGAAGAGCTTTCCAACGGCCGTATGCGTATTCGGGTCCATGGCGCGGGCGAGCTGGTGCCTGCGCTGGAAGTCTTCGATGCGGTCGCCGCCGGCACCGCCGAAATGGGCCACTCCGCCTCTTACTACTGGCGTGGCAAAGTGGCCGCCTCGCAGTTCTTCACGGCAGTGCCGTTTGGCATGAACACCACCGAAATGAACGCCTGGCTGTACCATGGCGGCGGTCAGGAGCTGTGGGACGAGATCTACGCCAACCACAACCTGAAGCCTTTTGCCGTCGGCAACACCGGCACTCAGATGGCGGGCTGGTTCAAGAAAGAGATCAATTCGCTGGCCGACATGCAGGGCATTCGCCTGCGCCTGCCGGGCTTGGCCGGTGAAGCCATGAACGGTATCGGTGTCACCACCGTGAACATGCCAGGCTCCGAAATCTTCACTTCGCTGCAAACCGGTGTTCTGGATGCCGCCGACTGGGTAGGCCCCTACAACGACATGGCCTTCGGCCTGCATCAGGTGGCCGACTACTACTACACGTCGGTATGGAACGAGCCCACGGCGGTACTGGAAGGCACCGTCAACCTGGACGCCTGGAATGCCCTGCCGGAAGACCTGCAGGACGTGATTCGCGAAGCGGCACGTGCCTCCAACCTGGCCATGATCAGCGAGTTCGCCTACCGCAATGCCCAGGCGCTGGAAACGCTGGTCGACGAGCACGGCGTGCAGCTGCGCACCTTCCCGGAAGACGTCATGGCCGCGCTGTACGAGTCCTCCAAGGAAGCCATTCAGCGTCAGGTCGATAGCGACGAAGAGTCGCGCCGCGTATGGGAATCCTACTCGGCCTTCCAGAGCGTACTACGTCCCTTCAGTGATATCGGCGAATACGCCTACCTGAAGAGTCGTGACAACGTAGGGGCGTAATCACCCTACGGTCTCAAAAGGGCGCCTCGGCGCCCTTTTTGTTGTGACGACGGTGGCATGGCAACGTCAGCTGTGAACCGCTCTGATCCGGCCATTGTCGTCCAGTGCCACCATGACGAAACGCGCTTCGGTGACTTTCTGTCGCTCTTCGATGTGTCGGCCATGGGGTGGGCGCACCCAGACCTCCACGTCGATACGGATCGAGCTGTGGCCAATATCCTGTACCTGGGTGTATACACTGACCATGGATCCCACACGCACCGGGCTTAGAAAATCCATGGCTTCGATGGCAACCGTGGCAGTACGCCCGCCTGCCTCGCGGCCAGCGGCCAGCTCGGCGGCCTGGTCCATATGATTCACCAGCCAGCCACCGGGAATGTCCCCGTAGAGGTTGGTATCCTGACGAGAAGCCAGTAACTTTAACGTGAGCTGCCCTTGGGGGGCGGGAGCATCGTCCACATCGGAATCCAGTGGTGTCATGAGGTCGTCGCTTTGCAAGGTTATTGTTGTGGTCGGGCCTGGCGCCTGTTGCTGCACTGCAATAACAGGCTAGCACCAGTTAATCACAAGAGGAAAGGCGTTTGAAGAGCGACAGTGTACAGCGATGGAGACCTTACCGCCTACTGCTGGCAAGCTGGCTATGCTGCTTCAGCGCCTTTGCCTGGGCGCAGCCAGCGCCCATCAGCGGCACCCTGGGCGCCGTGGGTTCGGACACCATGGCCGGGCTGATGCTGCGCTGGGGTGAAGCCTTGAATGCACGCCATCCCGGCATCACCCTGCAGTTTCAGGCGGGTGGCTCGGCCAATGCACCCACGGCCCTGGTAGCGGGCACCACGCGCCTTGGGCCCATGTCTCGGGCCATGACCGAAGGCGAACGTCAGCAGTTCATCCAGCGTTATGGCTATCCACCGCTCCAGCTCAGCGTCGCCCGCGATGCGCTAGTGCTGGTGGTGCATCGCCACAACCCGCTGGAAGCCCTGTCACTGGCGCAGGTAGATGCCATCTTCTCTACTACCCTCGCCTGCGGTGCCGATGCGCCCCTGCAGCGTTGGGAAGCGCTGTTGCCCGCCACGGATTGGCCCTACGGGCACATTGCCCTGCATGGCAGAACCCTGGCCTCCGGCACCCAGGGGCTGTTCCAGCAGCGCGCCTTGTGCGGCGGGCAGTTTCGCCGCGATATCAGCGAACATCCCGGTGCGGCAGCGGTGATTGCCGCCGTGGGAGAGTCGCCCAACGCCATGGGCTATGCCGGATACAACCACCTGACCCCCATGGTACGCGCCGTGGCGCTGGCCGATGAGCAAGGCAACCCGGTAGAGCCCAGCGTGGCGAACATTCAAAAGGCCACCTATCCACTCTCCAGAACGCTGTATCTCTACGTCAACTTGCCCCCCGGCGAAGCGCTCCCGGCGGCCGAGCAAGCCTTTCTGGAGCTGGTCTTTTCAGCCGAAGGCCAGCAGATCGTGCAGGCGGCAGGCTTCGTGGCACTTCCCGACCACCTGCGCAGCAGCCAAGCGTTGGATGAATAAACTGTCATCCAATTGTCACAAACAGGGCGTAGGGTAAGCTATTCTGGCCATGAACCCCTATTTTCATCACGGCACCTGCTTCGTATGATGT
This sequence comes from Vreelandella stevensii S18214, assembly GCF_000275725.1. Classification (GTDB taxonomy): domain Bacteria; phylum Pseudomonadota; class Gammaproteobacteria; order Pseudomonadales; family Halomonadaceae; genus Vreelandella; species Vreelandella stevensii. Next base: position 274,758 of record NZ_AJTS01000040.1, read on the forward strand.
CGACATGACTCCTCCTCGGCTACCTGCTTCGCGTCAGCCGCTACGTTTGCTTCACGACCGTATTGCCACCGGACTGATTACGGCTGGCGGCATTGCTGTTTTGCTGGCGATCCTCGCCATTGGCGTCTTTCTGGTATGGGAAGCGCTGCCGCTGCTTGGTTTTGGCGAAGCGCTCTCCTTGGCCACGCTGTCGCCCCTCGCCTGGGGCACCCTCAAGGCTGCCCTGGCGGCCATGCTGTTTGCCACGCCCATTGCGCTAGGGGCCGCCATGTATTCGGCGCTGTTCATGTCGTCACGCCTGCGCAGCCGCATCAAGCCCGTGATGGAGTTGATGGAAGCAATACCCGGCGTGGTGATTGGCTTCATTGCCGGACTGCTGCTGGCCCCGTGGGTAGAGCGTCATTTAGGCAGCACCCTGCTCGTGCTGGTCTGGCTGCCGCTGAGCGCAGCGCTGGCAGGCGCCCTTTGGCATGCGGCCAGCAGCCGTTGGCGCCAGCGGCTGCCGCTGTCGTCGGCGGCACTGTGGCTGATACCGTGGCTCGCCTGCATGACTGCCCTAGCCTTGTGGGTGGCGCCGCTCGCCGAAACCCACTGGCTGGGAGGCGACTTGCGCCTGTGGCTGGAGCAGCGCCACGGCATCGACTACGCCACGCGCAACGCCCTGATCGTCGGCATCGCCATGGGATTTGCGATTATCCCCAGTATCTACTCGCTGGCCGAGGATGCGCTGGCCGACGTGCCATCCAGCTTGATGGAGGGCGCCCAGGCGTTGGGCGCCAGCCGCTGGCAAGCGCTGTGGAAGGTCGCTCTGCCCACCGCAGGCCCTGGCGTGTTTTCGGCGGTGATGATTGGCACAGGCCGCGCCGTGGGCGAGACCATGATCGTGCTGATGGCCAGCGGCAACACCGCACTGTTCAGCGCCAGCCCCTTTGAAGGGCTACGTTCACTGTCGGCGTCGATTGCCATCGAGCTGCCGGAAGCCTCCCCCGGCGGCATGACCTATCACCTGCTGATTCTGGCGGCGCTGGCGCTGTTCATCTTTACCTTCTCGGTCAATACGCTGGCCGAAGTCGTGCGTCAGCGCCTGCGTCGGCGTTATCAGCGGCTGGGAGGCGCACGCTGATGGGCTGGCGAGCGCTGAGCTTTCGCCTGAACACGGCGGGCAACCGGCTGTGGCCTTGGCTATGTGCGGGTAGCGTGGCCCTTTCACTGCTCATGCTCGGGGCTTTGCTGGTACTGCTGACCACCAAAGGGTTAGGCCATTTCTGGCCCGCCGAGCTGGAGGAGGTCACCCTGCACAGCGGCGAAACGGTGATCGGCCAGCCGGTGCGCGAGGTGCCGCTACCCCATGCCCAAAGCATGGAGCGGCTCTATTTTACCGGCAACCGCGACCTCACGGGCGCCAGCTGGCGCTGGCTGGCCGTCGATCAAATCGCCCAGGTCACCACACCTGCTGAGCTGATACGTCTGGAGCGCACCCCCTGGGGCGACTTTCTTGGCCGCCTGGTCGCCGTCGAAAGCGAAGGCCAGCGGCTTGAGGGACAGGCGGCCAAGGAGTTCGTGCGCCAAGCCCTGATGCTGCCGCCAAACCAGCGCCCCGACGCCCAGCTGTTGCTGGAAGCCAATGGCAGGGTACAGCCTCAGCCGCTGGCGGGGATCACCCGCCTGCAACCCCCCAACGCCATGGCCTGGCATCAGAAGGTGGCGGCTTGGGGCGGGCGCGTGTGGCAGTTCCTCAGTGAGGGGCCGCGCGCGGCCAATACCGGGGGCGGCGTATGGCCGGCCATTTTCGGTACGCTGTTGATGGTGATTCTCATGTCGGTGATCGTCACCCCCTTTGGCGTGCTGGCGGCCATCTACCTCAACGAAATTGCCCACCAGAACCGCCTGACCCATCTGGTGCGTATCGGGGTCCGCAACCTCGCTGGCGTACCCTCCATCGTATATGGCGTGTTTGGGCTGGGGGTGTTCGTGTACGGCATCGGCGGCTCCATCGACAGCTGGTTCTTCGAAGACGAACTGCCATCACCGACCTTTGGTACCGGCGGGCTGCTGTGGGCATCGCTGACCCTGGCACTGCTGACCCTGCCGGTGGTGATCGTGGCCACGGAAGAGGGCCTGGCACGCATTCCCGATGCCCAACGTGAAGGGGCCGTGGCGCTGGGGGCGACCCGCCTGGAGATGCTCACGCGCATCGTGCTGCCCATGGCCATGCCCGCCATGCTGACCGGGGTGATTCTGGCCGTGGCGCGGGCCGCTGGCGAAGTGGCCCCGTTGATGCTGGTGGGCGTCGCCAAGCTGGCTCCGCAAATGCCCTTGGACGGCGAGTTTCCCTACCTGCACCTCGAACGCAAGTTCATGCACCTCGGCTATCATCTATTTGATACGGCCTTCCACGGTGAAGACGTACAGGCCGCGATCCCCCTGGTGTTTGCCACCGCGCTCCTGCTGGTACTGATTGTGCTGGTGCTTAATCTAACTGCCATATTTCTGCGTCATTATCTAAGGCGTCAACGAGGAAACGAATGCTAGCGTTATCGTCCGCCAACACTGCTCAACCGCCGGTGACGCGCTTCTCAGCCGACGCCCGGTGCCTGAGCATCCACCAGTTCAACCTCGCTTATGCGGGGAAACCGGCGTTGCGTGACCTGACGCTCGACGTACCTCGTCACCGGGTGACCGCGTTCATCGGCCCCTCAGGCTGCGGGAAGTCCACGCTGCTACGGGCAATCAATCGGCTTCATGACTTGAACGAGTCCGTGACCCACGATGGCCATATCTACCTGGAAGAGCAGGACATTCATGCGCCACGCATGAACGTGACCGAACTCAGACGGCGGGTAGGGATGGTGTTTCAGACGCCCAACCCGTTCCCGATGTCGATCTACGAAAACGTGGCCTTTGGCCTGCGCCTGCAAGGGCGCCTGCCCAAACGCAAACGCGACGATATCATCGAGTGGGCGCTGACATCGGCCGCTCTGTGGGATGAGGTCAAGGACCGCCTGCACCGTTCGGCCTGGCAGCTCTCCGGCGGGCAACAGCAGCGCCTGGTGATTGCCCGGACGCTGGCCGTTCAGCCGGATGTCCTGCTGCTGGACGAGCCCGCCTCGGCCCTCGACCCTATTTCGACCCTCAAGATCGAGGAGTTGATACGCAACCTGAAGTCCCAGCTCACCCTGGTGCTGGTGACTCACAATATGCAGCAGGCCGCGCGGGTTTCCGACTACACGGCCTTTTTGCAAAACGGTGAACTGATCGAATATGGGCCCACGGATCAAGTGTTCACCAACCCGCGTCTACAACGCACCGAAAATTACATTACCGGCCGCATGACCTAGGCCCCATCGACGATACGTCAGGAGTGCTCAATGGATATCACGAGCGAGACACACAGCCAACACATCTCTCGCCAGTTCAACCAGGAGCTGGAAGAGCTGAAGACCCACCTGATGGCCATGGGCGGTCTGGTGGAAAAGCAGGTGCAGGATGCGGTGCATGCTCTGCTGGAGGGCGACAGCCGCCTGGCGGAAAAAGTGCGCGACAATGACCGTCAGGTCAACGACCTGCAGCTGCAAATCGACGACGAGTGCACCCGAGTGCTGGCTCGCCGTCAGCCGGCGGCATCGGACCTGCGGCTGGTACTTGCGGTCATCCGTGCCACCTCGGACCTGGAGCGAATCGGCGACGAAGCCAGCAAGATTGCCCGCAATGCACTGTTGTTGAGTGAAAACAGCGGTGCCATTCGTGGCTTGGTAGAAGTCCGCCATATCAGCGAGCACGTGCGCAAGATGCTGCGTGACGCCCTGACCGCCTTCGCCCGCTTCGATACCGAGCTGGCCATGCAGGTCGTTCGCGAAGACGAATCGGTGGACGACGAATACGGCAGCGCCATGCGCTCGCTGATGACCTTCATGATGGAAGACTCGCGCTCCATCAGCTCGGTGTTGAGCATCATGTGGGTGCTGCGCGCCCTGGAGCGGGTGGGCGACCACGCCAATAACCTGGCGGAATACGTGGTGTACCTGGTGAAAGGCCTGGATATTCGCCACAGTGACCCAGACACCCTGGAACAGAAGGTCATGAAAAAATCTTGACCTGGCCGTCAAACCCTCCTGCAATACGCCCAGACCATTGTCTGGGCGTTTTTTTAGGGAGTAATGTCGCGTGAATGCACTCAACGCATTGGGGCAAGGCACCCGCCTGGTGTATCAGCCCGGGCTAAGGCGCTATGTTTTTCTACCCATTCTGGTCAATCTGCTCGTGTATACGGGTATGGTTTACGTGCTCTTCACACGCTTTTCGGGCTGGCTGGAGAGCAGCATGGCCATGGTGCCTGGCTGGCTGGAGTGGTTGTCGTGGCTGATCTGGCCGCTATTCTTCATCAGCTTGCTGGTGGTGATCTTTTTTAGCTTCACCCTGGTGACTCACCTGATCGCAGCGCCTTTCTATGGGTTTCTGGCGGCTCAGGTAGAGCGCCAGGCCACCGGGCGTGAGCCTCTGGATGACCGAGGGCTGGCCAAAACGGCGCTGGACGCCGTGGGTCGAGAGCTGGTCAAGCTGAGCTATATTCTGCCGCGCATGGCCGTATTGTTCCTGTTCAGCTGGATTCCCGGCTTGAACGTCTTCGCGCCTCCCTTATGGGCGCTCTTTTCTGCCTGGGTCATGGCCATTACCTATCTGGACTACCCGATGGATAACAACAAAGTGTCGTTCAAGGACATGCGCAGCAGGCTTTCACGGCGCTGGTGGCCGAGCATGACATATGGCGGGCTGGTCATGCTCATCACCTGGATCCCCTTGGCCAACCTGTTCCTGATTCCAGGCGCCGTCGCAGGCGCAGTCCTCATGTGGGACCGCCACTATCGTGGCACACCGGACACGCGGGATAAGGCGGCAGGCTCGGCGCTCTGAATCAGAGCCATTCATCACAGGGCCGCCCATATAGCAGGCACAAAAAATTAGACCCCGCTAGGCGGGGTCTCGACCACTCTTACTTATGAACGATACTGACTGCTGGCTTCCTCTCCGTTTGCGGGACTCCAACCTTGGAATTTACCCTGACCAGTGTCTTGACCGTTTTCTGATTCATCCTTGAATCGGTGAGCATCCTTGCTATGGGACATCCTTGCCCTCAGTTTGCTCACTCCTAAGCGTAAGAGTTTTTTTCAGCTTTGCAAAGAATTGTTACGTTTAGCTGCCGCTATTTTCTTCTACCACATCTTCCGGAGTGTACTCGGCACCGCCGCTCATGTTGGTAGACTCTGGCTCATCTACTACATCAGGACCTTGTGTGCCGTGATCGGTGGTCAGGTCTTCTGTGTCGTAACTACCGGGCTCAGCCGTACCAGACTGTGTGTTCATGGGCTCATCTTCGACGGTTACATCCTGATTCTGGTCGATGGATGAGTGATCCGTGGTGTCTGCAAATGCCAGTGGGCTTGCCATCAGGCCAAAAGAAACACCTAAAATACCAGCTTTCTTGAGTAGTTCCTTGGACATCATATTCCGCCTCCTCGATCGCTGTTGATACCGCATAGTTAAGGAAGAGTGACTTCATGTCTTACCAGTTCCTGCGGTAATCTTCCTTGCCTTGAATATTGCATACGTTGTGCCACGGATGCCAAAAAATAAAAAAATTATTTATTATCAATAATTTAAAAAAAACAAGAATGGTATAAAGCATGGGCTCAGGGGGTCATGACCACGCCTTTGAGTGGTTAAAAATGACACATGAGTGAGGTGTGACCAGAGTTCTATGCCAATATGGCACACTTATACAGGTGTTATGCAAAAGAGAGGGGGATTCAGTGAAGTCGAGCCTTCAAGCAGGCCCGGTAACGCGTCTGGCAGGAAACACACAGCGAAAGGCAGCTCCCTCGCCCGGGTGTGACTCTACGTTGAGCTGTGCCTCGTGGCGCAGCAGCACGTGCTTCACGATGGCCAGGCCCAGACCCGTCCCTCCTGTTGCCGTACTGCGCCCTTTATCCACTCGATAGAAGCGCTCGGTCAGGCGGGGGATATGCACCGGATCAATGCCATCGCCATCGTCCTCGACCTCGATACACCCGTTGCCGTTGGCGGCCACCGACCAGCGCAGCGTGATCTGGCTGCCTTCCGGGGTATAGCGCACGGCATTGAAGGCTAGATTGGAAATGGCGCTGCGCAGCTCCTGCTCGCTGCCGATCAAGCCAGCGTCGCTCTCTAGAATGACCTGCACACTGTGCTGCTGCCTCGAGAGCGCCAGGGCGTCTCGGCGAATGCTGTCGAGCATGGGGCCTACGGCCAGCGTCTGGTGATCGTCACCGCCCTGGTCGATTTCCAGCCGTGACAGCAGCAGCAGGTCGTTGACCAGATTCTGCATCCGTCGCGTCTGCTCCTCCATCTGTACAATTCCTTTACCCAGGCGGGGAGGCAGCAGCTCCTTGAGGTCGCCGTAGGTTTCCAGGTAGCCCGACAGCACGGTCAGCGGAGTGCGCAGTTCATGGGAGACGTTGGCGACGAAGTCACGCCGCATCTGCTCCAGGCGGTGCAGACGCGTAATATCACGGGCCATGACCAGCCGCTCGTCATCGCCGTAGAGGGTGATCTGATACTGAAGGATACGCCGCTCGTCGATCGGCGAGGTCAGCGTCAGCGGCTCACTGTAGTCGCGGGCATTGAAGTAGCTGATGAAGCGAGGGTCGCGCAGCAGGTTGGTGATGTGCTGGCCACGGTCGTGGGCGGTTTGCAGCCCCAGCATATCGGTGGCCGCGCTGTTCCACCACTCCAGGTCGCCGTGGCGGTCCAGCATCACCACGCTATCGCGCATGGCTTCGGAGGACTCCTGAATTCTCGCCAGCGTTGCCCGTAAACGGCTTTGGGTAATGCGCTGGCTTTTCTGGTAGCGATAGAGGCGGTCGAACAGCTCTCCCCACATGCCCTTGGCTGCCGGAGGCTCGTCGTGGGGGTGGAGCGTCAGCCAAAGAAAGAGCGCCCGAAACTGGCGCAGATGATAGACCAGACAAAACAGCAGCCCCGCCGCCAGCCCGGCGCCAGGGTAATCCACCAGCCATCCCAGGCAGAGGCCCAACAGGGCCAGCCAGATGATGCGCCAGATCTCACGGCTCCACAGGCGCACGCTTACACTCGCGCAGAGAACCGGTACCCGGTACCGCGCACCGTTTGAATCAGATTTTGATGGGGTTCACCCAGCGCCTTGCGAAGACGGCGGATATGCACGTCCACAGTACGCTCTTCCACGTAGACATTGCCACCCCATACCTGGTCCAGCAATTGGCTGCGCGTGTAGGCGCGCTCCTGATGGGTCATGAAAAACTGCAGCAGACGATACTCGGTAGGCCCCATTTCCAGCGCCTTGCCATGGGCGCTGACCCGGTGGCTCACCGGGTCCAACAGCAGACCATTGATTTCGATGGGGTCTTCTACGCCACGCGGCGTGGCCCGACGCAGCACGGCCTTCAGGCGGGCCACCAGCTCACGGGGGGAAAAGGGCTTGGTGATATAGTCGTCGGCACCCGCTTCCAGGCCCTGGATCTTGTTGTCCTCTTCGCCCTTGGCCGTCAGCATGATGATCGGCAGCTCGGCGGTGGCTTCTTCGCGCTTCAACCGACGGGCCAGCTCAATGCCGCTGGTGCCCGGCATCATCCAGTCCAGCAGCAACAGGTCGGGCTGGTGATCGACGACCATGGCGTGGGCATCCTGGGCGTTGTCCGCTTCAAGCACGCGATAGTCAGCCATCTCTAGCGCCACGGCGATCATTTCGCGGATCGGCGCCTCATCATCGACGATCAGTACGGTCTTGGCGGTCATTCCAGGGCCTCACGGTGCTCTATTCAGGAAGGTTCAATGACATGCGTGTGACGATAACACCATGACTTGATGACAGTTCCATGACACCCAGTCAATTTAGCCCGCTACCGGCCACCAGCTCAAGGCAATACCTGCAAAGACCAGCAGACCCGACCAGTGGTTATTCAGAAAGGCCTGAAAACAGCGGTCACGATCGCGCCCGGCGATCAGCCACTGCTGGTACACGAACGTCGCCGCCATGCCCAGCAACCCCAGCCAGAAAAAGCCCCCTAGCCCAACGCGCAGCGCGACCCAGCTCAGCAGGGCCAGCACGCTTGCCTGCAGCACTCCGATGATCAGCCGGTCAGCACGGCCAAACAGCACGGCGGTCGACTTGATGCCGATTTTCAGGTCGTCGTCACGGTCGACCATGGCGTACTGGGTATCGTAGGCAACGGTCCACAGCAGGTTGGCACTGAACAGCAGCCAGGCTTCCAGAGGCACGTGGCCCAATACCGCGCCAAACGCCATGGGAATGGCCCAGGAAAAGGCCGCGCCCAGCACCACCTGCGGGAAGTGGGTGTAGCGCTTCATGAACGGATACACGAAAGCCAGCAGCACGCCGCCCACCGACAGCAGCACGGTGAACCAGTTGGTCAGCAGCACCAAAATGAAGGCAGCGGCGACCAGCGCCACGAACAGCAGCTGGGCTTCGGTTTCGCTGATGCGTCCCGTGGCCATGGGGCGCTGGCGAGTACGCTTGACGTGGCCATCCACATGGCGGTCGGCATAGTCGTTCACCACGCAGCCCGCAGCCCGCATCACGTAGACACCGGCAATGAATATGATCAGCACGGAGCGGCCCGGCACCCCTTCTGCAGCCACCCACAGCGCCCAGAGCGTCGGCCACATGAGCAGCCAGGTACCAATGGGCCGATCCAGGCGCATCAGCTGAATAAAGTCTGCCAGCCGGGCCCAACCCGTTGGCCGCAACAGAGAACGGTCCATGCGCATGCTTACCTCGTGAAAGAAACTCCAGGATAGCCTAGCGCGAGGGCAGGCTCAGCGCATCGGCCATGGTCGATAAAAAATACTCCTGAACCAGCAGCGACAGTCCCGCGTGCTGAAAGACCGAGCGACGCCCCCACGGGCTACGCCCCTTGGTGGGTGTATCCCACGCCGTGAAGCGCGGGAGCGACGCCGTGGCCTGTAGCGGTCCACGCACCAGATCCGGCTGCTGAAACAACCAGCTGCCCAGCGAACACTCGCCCAAGGCCCCCAGGCCTTTGCCCTGCAGCTGCTCCAGCGGCGCCACCGATCGCGCCACCACCCAGGGGGTGCCGTCGATGCACAGCGCCACCTCACGTAGCCAAGCGTGACGACGGGGTGCGATGCCCAGCGCCATGGCTTCGTCCTGGAACGGCAGGCCAATGGTCTGACGCAGCAGGCGTACACGAAACTGGCCCGGCGCTCCGGCCGCCATCAGACGCGCCGTCAGGGAGTCGGTCGAGGCCACCCACTGCCACCAGGCCGCACTCATGGCAGGCCGCGCAGCGGCAACCGGCCGCCAGTGGGGGGGTAGCGAAAACGCAGGGCGTGGCAACTCAACGAGCGTCACCTGAGCCTCCAGAGCAGTCAATTGGAAAGAAGGCTAGTGTAACATGATGGCTTGGCAGGCTTTTGTTCCTTACCTCCGGATAACGATATGCCCGATTCACATTTGAGCGAATCCCCACATGCCGAGCTGGTCATTGTCGGCACTGGCATGGCCGGTATTGGCCTGGCGCGAGCGCTGCGCCGCCAGGGGGATTCTCGCACCATCGCGCTGGTCAGCGCCGACCGTGGCGAAGAGTACAGCAAACCGCTGCTGTCCACGGGCTTCGCCAAGCGGTTGAGCCCCGAAAAGCTGGCGCAGCGCAGCGCAGAAGCGCTCGCCGACGAACTGAATGCCCAGGTCATGGCCCACACGCAAGTCGTCGAACTGGCGGTGGAACACCAGATGCTGCGCCTGGGCAACGGCACCCTGCTCCGCTACGAGCACCTGGTGCTCGCCACTGGCGCGGCCCCGCGCACGCCGCTCCAGATACCCGATGCGCTGGAAGGGCGCTGCTTCACGGTCAACGACCTGGACGACTACCGCCGACTGCATGCAGCGCTCGCCCAGCCAAGCCGAGTGGCGATCATTGGCGCGGGCCTGGTGGGCTGCGAATTCGCCAACGACCTCCATGCGGGCGGCCACCACGTCACCCTGGTGGCACCAGAGTGCACCCCGCTGCCGCGCCTGCTGCCCGAGCCGCTGGGCCACGCCCTGGCCGAAACCTTTCGAACGGCGGGCATGCAACTGGCGTTTGGGCGCACGCTGGACAGCCTATCCATGAATGCCGACCGCGACCTGGTACTGCAGCTCGACGGCGGCGAGCGCCATACGGTGGACATCATCCTGTTGGCCACGGGCCTTGCGCCCCGCACGGCGCTGGCCGAGGCCGCCGGACTCGCGGTCAGCGCCCGCGGTATCGAGGTGGACCGGCTGCTTCGTACTCACCAGCATAACGTATACGCATTGGGCGACGTGGCCTGCATCGACGGCGTGAACGCCATGTACGTTCAGCCGCTGCAAGCCAGCGCCAAAGCGCTGGCGGCCACGCTGGGCGGCTCGCCTACCCCGGTAAGCTTCGGCGCCTGGCCGATCATCGTCAAAACGCCTCTGCTCCCGGTGGTTGCCTACCCGCCAGTGGGCACACCGCAGCACTGGCGAGTGGAGGGTCATGGGCAGGATTTGACGGCGCTGGCGGAAGATAAAGACGGTCGTTTGATTGGTTTTGCGTTGACAGGGGGCTGCGTGAGAAGGAAAGTGGAGCTTTCCAGAGCTGTCCCTGCCCTGCTAGGCTGATTTTTGCCGCCTTCACGACTAGGCTAAAGAAGCCCCGCCGGGGTGGGTTACCAACAACATTGACGTTTGTTTTTCACAAGGGAGATTCCTTCATGCGCAAACCTGAACTCGCCGCTGCCATCGCCGAGAGTGCTGACCTGTCCAAGGACAAGGCAGGCCAGGTCCTGAATGTCATTCTGGACGAAATCACCAACAGCGTGGCCAAAGGCGAAGACGTTACCCTGATTGGCTTTGGCACCTTCACCGTACGCGAGCGCGCCGCCCGTACCGGCAAGAACCCGCAGACCGGTGCACCGCTGCAGATTCCGGCCAGCAAGAACGTGGCGTTCAAGCCAGGTAAAGCGCTCAAGGACGCCGTTTCCTAATGAAGCTTTCGCTGACGCTGTGGCTGTTGAGCTTCATGCTCAAGCGCGCCCTGCGCCGCAAGCCACGCTTTCGTGAGCAGCTGGAGCGCATGCAAGGGCTGGACTGGGGCATCGCCACAGAAGACCTGAGCACGGCGCGCCACTACCGAATGACCCCCAAACGCATCACGTCCGGTAAAGGCCTGCCCGTCGACCTGGACCTGGAGCTACGCTTTCGCGACCAGCAAGCCGCCCTGCGCATCCTCAGAAAGCCGACGCAACAGGCATTCCTGGATGGCATGGTGGCGGGCGACGTGCGCCTCGTCGGCGACTCTGCCGACATGAACAAGCTGCAAAAGCTGCTCAAATACTTGTAGCCCTGCACGCTGGGCGCATTTTCGTCACGCGAGGTAGCACCAGGCGATGGATATCCCTCATCAGCGATTGGCCTACTTTCGCGTGACGCTCGAATCAGGCTCGGTGCGCCGAGCCGCCGCCCGGCTCAACATCGCCCCTTCCGCCGTCAGCCGACAGATTGCCCTGCTGGAAGAAGCGCTAGGGGCAACCCTCATGGAGCGCCAGCGCGGCGGCATACGCCCCACGCCCGTCGGCGAGATGCTGCTGGAGTACTGCGAGCGGCGCAGCGCCCTCGACGAAAGCTTCATCACCTCCCTCGAAGCCTACCAGCGGCTGGAAACCGGAACGATTTCCCTCACCGTGGGCGAAGGCTTTGTCAGCGACCTGGTGGCTTCTCCCCTGCATGAATTCACCCAGCGCTATGCGGGCATTCAACTGGATATCCATATCGCGGGTACGTCCGGCATCATCGATGCGATTGTCGAGGATCAAAGCCATATTGGGCTGATGTTCCACGAACGCACTCACCCGCAGCTACGCTTCTGGGCCTCCAGCCCGCAGCCGTTGATGGCCATTCTGGCGCCGCATCACCCCTTGGCCGACCAGCCCCACCCGCTCACCCTGGCACAGCTCAGCACCCAGCCCATGGCCATGTGGGACACCACCCATGGCGTGCGCCAGATGGTCGACCAGGCGTTTCAACAGGCCCGCCTTGCTCCGCGCATGACCATGAACACCAACTCGATGGTGATACTGGCGCAATACGTGCGCAGCGGCATGGGGGTAACGCTGCTACCGGCGTTTGCGGTCGCCCACGACCTGGACATCGGCAGCCTTGTCGCACGCCCGGTAGACGACCCGCTATTTCAGCGCTCCCAGGCTCACATGGTCACCCGGGTGGGCCGCCAGCAGCCCAAGGCCAGCATCCTGCTGCTGCGCCACCTGCAGCGCTGGATGCAGGCCTTTCGGGACCCGGCGTCGAATCAGCCGACACCGCTGCCGTAGCCAAACGCCACGCTGGCCTCCGGTGCGGTTTCCACCCAGACGCTTTGCGGCACCGTGTACTCGCGCAGGCCGTCCAGACCGCTGGAGCGGCCAAAGCCGCTGTCGCCAAAGCCCCCGAACGGCGACATCACGCTGATCGCCTTGTAGCTATTGATCCATACCGTGCCCGCCCGCAGCTGCCCCGCCACGCGATGCGCTCGGGCCACGTCCTGGCTCCACACGGCACCGGCCAACCCAAACCGGGTGTCGTTGGCAAGCCGAACGGCCTGGGCCTCGTCATCGAATGCCATGGCGATCAATACCGGGCCAAACACCTCCTGCTGGGCAATCTCCATGTCGGGGGTGACATCCACCAGCACCGTGGGCGCGATAAAGTAGCCCTGGGCGTCATCAGGCAAGCCTTCCGGGCGTTTGCCCCCCGTCAGCACGCTTGCCCCTTCCGCTTCAGCGGCCTCGATCATGCGCGTCACCTGCTCGAATTGACGGCGATTCTGCAGCGGCCCCATGCGGGTGGCTTCATCGCTGGGCAGGCCCACGTGAATCTGCTCCGCCGCTCGGGCCAGGCGGGTGGTGACCTCCTGGAAGACTGAGCGCTCGATCAGCAGCCGCGAGCCCGCCACACAGCTTTGGCCCGCCGCCGCAAAGATGGCCGCCTGGGCGCCAGCCACCGCTTCATCGAGCTTGGCGTCAGCGAACACGATATTGGCGGATTTGCCGCCCAGCTCCAGCACGCTGGGCACCAGGCGCCGTGCCCCCGCCTCGGCGATCAGGCGACCACTCTGGGGCGAGCCGACAAACACCAGCTTGCTGATGGCGGGATGGTCGGTCAGCGCCGCACCGGTGGTTCTGCCCAGCCCGTTGACGATGTTGATCAGCCCTTTGGGCAGGCCGCCGCTTTCCAGCCGCTGGGCAATCACCACCGAGGTGAAAGGGGTCAGCTCGGAAGGTTTCAGCACCACCCCATTGCCCGCCGCCATGGCCGGTGCCAGCTGCCAGGCACAGGTGAACATCGGCGCGTTCCAGGGCGTGATCTGCCCCACCACCCCATAAGGCACGTGGCGCACGTAGTTAAGATGCGTGGTGGGTACCGGAATCACTTCGCCGTGCTGCTTGTCGCACCAGCCAGCGTAGTATTCGAACATCTCGCGTACTTTGCCCACTTCGGCCCGGCAATCGCGAATCGGTTTCCCCGCCACCACGCTTTCCAGCTGTGCCAGCGCCTCTTCATGGCCTTCCAGGCCCCGTATTGCCGCGTTCATCCGCCGCCCGCGCTCGCTGGCCGTCAACGCCATCCACTCGCGCTGGCCCCGCTGCGCGGCTTGCGTGGCGCGCTCGATGAGCGCCGCACCCGCATCGCGGTAGCTGACCAGCGCCTCCCCCGTCGCCGGGTTGATCAGCGTGATCTCTTCGCCTTCTCCGGCCACCAGATCACCATCGATCCAGTTGCTCAACGGCGTTTTTGCCGCTAACCCAAAGCCGTTCAGGAGTGCGGCAAGCTGGTCGCTGGCATGTTGGCTGAGTGGGCTCATGAGTGGCTCTCCGTTTGGCGGGCACAGGCAAGAATCGGCGTGGTGATATGGTTGAAGTCGTCGCTATCGGCGGGCTGCTCCGGGCTTGCGTGCCAGGCATTCACCACCGCCTGCAGCAAGGCAAGGGGAATACCCAACTGCTCAGCGGCGTCCCGCGCCAGGCGCAGGTCCTTGCGCATCAAGCCGGTAGTAAAGCCCGAATCGAAGCGTTCGCTCAGCACCCACTCGGGGAAGTTCACCTCGCTGATGGCGCTGCGCCCCGAGCCACTGTTGATACCCGCCAGGCAGGCGGCAGGCTCGACGCCTGCCTTGGCGGCCATGGCGACGGCTTCGGCGGTCGTGAGCAGGTGCGCCGCACACAGGTAGTTGTTGGCGAGCTTCACCACGTGGCCGCTGCCCGGGCCGCCCACATGGGTGCGCTTGGCCGACATGGCTTCCAGCATCGGCATCACTCGCTCCAGGGTGGCATCATCGCCGCCCAGCAGCATGCCCAGCGTGCCGTTGGCGGCGCCCTTGGGGCCGCCGCTGACCGGGGCATCCAGCCAGTGAAGGCCCGCTGCGGTAACTTTTTCGGCCAGCTCGCGGCTGACGGCGGGGTCACTGGTGGAGGTATCGACGATCACACTGCCCTTGGGGGCCAGGGCGAGCAGGCCAGGAGAGGTTTCGATCACCTCGCGCACGTGGGCAGAAGTAGGCAGCGAGAGCAGGTAGACATCGCTGGCAGGCAGGGCATCCGGTGCCACCACGGCCAGGCCCAAGCCTGCGAGCCTTTCCCGCGCGGCCTCAAACAGGTCACTGCCCGTGACCTCGAAGCCGGCGGCCTGCAAGGTCAGCGCCATATTGCCGCCCATCTGGCCCAGGCCTATCACGGTAATCGATAAAGCGTGTTCGGTTTGCGACATCATCAAACTCCTTGGCATGCCATGAAACGCTGAATGCGGGGTAAACGCTCCCCTACCCAGTGGGCATCAGAGAGCGAATGGATGTATTACGTCATTTTCAGACGAGCAGTGCGTTGACCAGCGCTACCCAGTAGCGCGTTCCGAGCGGTAACAGCGCATCGTTGAAGTCGTAGTGGGGGTTGTGCAGCGACGGCGAATCTTCGCCGTTGCCCATCCAGATATACGCACCTGGGCACTCGGCCAGCAGGAACGAGAAATCCTCGGAGGCCATGCTGGGCGGTGGGTTGCGCAGTACCTTGTCCTGGCCAAGCAGCCCCTCCAGCACCGTGGCGCAGTGCTGGGCATGCGCTGGGGTATTGATCGTGGCGGGGTAGCAGCGCTGGTAATCCAGCTCCACCGTCAAGCCATGGTACTCGGCCAGGCTGGCAATGGCCTGCTTGAAACGTGCTTCCAGACGCTCTTTCAGCGCCATGTCGAAGCAGCGCAGCGTGCCGCGCAGCGCCACCTGCTCGGGAATCACGTTGAACGTGTCTCCGGCATTGATGCTGGTGATGCTCAGCACCGCCGACTTGTCCGGCGGCGTTTCACGGCTCACCAGCCCTTGCAGCTGGCTGATCAGCTGGCAGCTCGCCAGCACCGTATCGGTGCCCAGGTGGGGCATCGCCGCATGGCAGCCTTTACCGGTCAGCGTCAGGCTGAAGATGTCGAACGCGGCCATGACGTCGGTATCGTGCACCGCAGCGACCCCCACCGGCAGCCCGGGCCAGTTGTGCAGCCCGTACACGGCGTCCATGGGGAAGCGTTCGAACAGGCCGTCCTCCACCATGGCACGGCCACCGCCTTCGTTCTCTTCGGCGGGTTGGAAGATGAATACCACCCGCCCCTTGAAATCGGGCTGCTGCTTCAGCGCCCAGGCCGCTCCCAGCAACATCGTGGTATGGCCATCGTGTCCGCAGGCGTGCATCTTGCCCGGCGTCTGCGAGGCGTAGGCCAGCCCGGTCTCTTCACGGATGTCCAGGGCGTCGATATCGGCCCGCAGGCCGATGGTCTTGCCTTCCCCCTGCTGGCCATCCAGGGTGGCCACCACGCCCGTGCCCGCCAAGCCCGTGGTGACATCGAAGCCCCACTGGGTGAGCAGCGACGCGATACGCGCACTGGTACGGTGCTCCTCGAAGGCGGTTTCGGGGTGCTGGTGGAAATCCTGCCGCCAGGCGGCGAGTTCAGCGCTGTCGGGTATGGTCACTGACGCAGCCATGGTTCACTCCTTAAAGCATGATGTGCGCGACGACGGCGGAGCCGATGAACGTGCCGGTGAACACCAGCAGCGCCACGATGACCAGCTTCCAGCCAGTCTGGCGGAACATGGCAAACTCACGGCCGGTCAGCGCCAGCCCGGCGTAGGCCAATACCGGCGTCACGACCGCCAGGAAATTCACCGCCGCCAATTGCGATACGATCCAGGCGCTCCCCGGAAACGAGGGTAACGTGACCAGAATGCTCACCAGGGATACCCAGGCCACGCTGGGCAAGTAGAAAGGGCACAGGCGACCAATCACCAGCCCAATAATCACCAGCCCGTAAAGAATCAGCATACCCGGCAGCGCTTCCAGCAGCGGCGCACCGTTGACGGTATTGCTGAACCAGGCCGCCACGCAGACCGCTGCCAGCACCAGGGCGGTCTTGCCCAGCTGGTTTTCCGGGCGCAGCTCTTCCAGCGCGCCCTTGTCCAGAGATTCTGTGGTCATGTCATTAGCCTTCATGTTGCGTCTCCTGGCGGTTACCGGTCAGGCGCTTGTACATCCACTCGGTGACGGGCAGCGCGATAAACAGGGAGATATACAGCCCGGTGGCATAGGTCAGCAGGTTACTGGCCCCGGCAAAGGCCAGCAGCTCATCCCGAGAGGCCGGCACTGCTTCGGCGAGGGCGGCCGAACACGCCGCGACCATGCTGCCGCTACCCACCCCACAGGCCATGGCAAGCGCGCGAACATCCAGAATGTCCAGCGAAGCGATATAGCCCGCCATCAGCGCGAAGTAGAGCGTGCCAAACATGGTGCCCACCACGTAGACGCCCATGATGCCGATCCCTTCCGGGCTGCGCAGGCCATAACGATCCGAAATGATGGCAATATTGGGCTCACGGGCAATCGAATAGGTGGCACCGACCGCTTCACGGCCCATCTTCAGCACCAGCACCGCAAACGGCAGCGCCAGCAGCATGGTGCCCAGGTTGCCCAGCTCCTGAAGGATCAGCGCAGGCCCGGCGGCGATGATCTGCTCGATGGCAGGACCAATGGTAGAGCCAAATTTGGCGATGAACGGCAGAATAGCGATCAGGATGATGGGCCCGGCCGCATGGCTGACCGGCTTGGGAATGACCTTGCCCATCGCCGAAAACAGATGCGGATTGAGCAGCACGCCGATCACGAAGGCGTAAAGCAGAGGGAGTAGCAGCAGCGTTCCTGGCCCTAGCGGCATGCGTAAGATGCCTATCCATTCCGACAACATCGACGTCACGATCACCGTGAGGTGCAGACGCCAGTCCAGCAGCAGTTTGAGATCCATGGGAGTGGTCCTGTTTTTTTTAGAGTCACTCCGAGTATCGAAAGGTTACTGTTCCAATCATAGCGATTTTGTGCGCTACTTTTTAGAACACCCAAGCGAATAAACGCTTGGCCAACGCACAGCATTCGTTGGCCTGCGCCAGATAGCGACAGCGGCGCCGAGTTGGCTCTATACTCAAGCACGACTAAAGTCTAACAACTTAACAACACCACACTTTCGAGGTCCGCTTAGAAAATCTATGCCCATTTCACTGCCCCTACGCCGCCTCTGGACGCTGGATAAGTTCGCCTACAGCCTGAGGGTCTTCATCGCCTTCAGCGGCGCTTTGCTGTTGAGCGGGCTAATGGGCGACGTGGCCCTGGTGATCCCGCTGTTTCTCGGCATCATCGCCTGCGCGCTCTCGGAAACCGACGACAGCTGGCAAGGGCGGGCACAAGCCCTGGCGGTCACCCTGCTGTGCTTTGCCTCGGCCTCGTTCGTGGTGCAGTGGCTATTCCCCTGGCCGTGGCTCTTTGCCGTGGGGCTGGCAGTCTCCACCTTTACGCTGATCATGCTGGGCGCCATTGGCCAGCGCTACGCCACCATTGCCTCGGGCACGCTGATTCTGTCGATCTACTCCATGATCAACATCGAGCAGCACGGCGGAGTGGATGAGGACGTGGCGGCACGCCAGCTGCTGCTGCTGGGCGGCGCGGCCTGGTACGGGGCAATTTCCGTGGTCTGGTGCGCGCTGTTCTCCCGTCAGCCGGTCAAGCAGAGCATGGCACGGGTGTACAAGGCGCTGGGGGAGTTCTTGATCCTGAAATCGGCGCTTTTCGAGCCTGTGCGCGGGGTCGATGTGGAAGCCCGACGCGTGGCGCTGGCCCGCCAGAACGGCCAGGTGGTGGATGCCCTGAACCAGGCCAAGGAGATGATCTTTCGCCGCCTCGAAGGCCAGCGCGGCAGCCGCAAGCTCAACCGCTACCTGCAGATCTACTTCATTGCCCAGGATATCCACGAGCGGGCCAGCTCCACCCACTACCCTTACAGCGCGCTCACCGATGCGTTTTTCCATCACGACGTGCTGTTTCGCTGCCAGCGCCTGCTAGACCAGCAGGGCCGTGCCTGCCGTCAGCTGGCCAAATCGCTGCTGCTCAATCGCCCGTTCAGTCACGAGCAGAGCGAGCAGGCGCTAGCCGATCTGCGCGCCTCCATCGAGAACCTCCGCGAACGCGGCAAGCCCGAGTGGCGGCCCCTGATTCGCCCGCTGACCGCCCTGGCCGACAACCTCACCACCCTGGAAACCCAGATTGCCAGCGCCCATAACCCTGCCGCCAACGAAGAGCGCCGCGATAGCGCCCTCTACGACCGCTCGCCCTCCAGCCTGCTGGAAGCCTGGAAGCGCGTGCGGCTCAATTTCACGCTGGGCTCGCCCACCTTTCGCCATGCGGTACGCCTGACCACCGCCCTGCTAGTGGGCTATGGGCTGCTGCAGTGGCTGGACCCCAAACAGGGTTTCTGGATACTGCTGACCACGCTGTTCGTGTGCCGCCCGAATTTTGCCACCACGCGGCGCTTTTTATCTCAGCGTATCCTCGGCACGGTGCTGGGCCTGACCGCGGGCTGGATGTCGATCAGCCTGTTTCCCCAACCGCTGGTCCAGAGCATGATCGCCGTGGTGGCGGGGGTATCCTTCTTCGCCAATCGGGAAAAGCACTACGTGATTGCCACTGCCTCCATCACCCTGCTGGTGCTGTGCAGCTTCAATCAGGTGGGGGATGGCTTCGATCTGATCTGGCCCAGGCTGTTCGATACCCTGATTGGCTCGCTGATTGCCGGGCTGGCGGTGTTCTTTATCCTGCCGGATTGGCAAGGGCGGCGGCTCTACCGTGAGGCGGGCAAGGTGCTGACCAACCATCGTCACTACCTGGACGAGATCGTGCACCAGTACGAAGAGGGCAAGCAGGACGACCTGGCCTACCGCCTGGCCCGGCGGAATGCCCACAACGCCGATGCGGCGCTCTCGACCCTGCTGACCAATATGCTTCACGAGCCAGGCCACTACCGCAAACAGGACGCCGACAACGGCCTGCGCTTCCTGGTGCTCTCCAACACGCTGCTCAGCCACCTTTCGGCGTTAGGTGCGCACCGTCATCGGCTGGCCGACGACGAAGACGACGCCACCCTGGTGCCGCTGGCCAAACGCATCAGCGCCCTGCTGGAACAGCTGGCCACACAGCTGGACAGACGCCTGCCGGTGGAGCCGCTGGCCGCCCAGGCCCAGGAGCTGCTGGCCCTGCTGGAAGAGCAGAGCAATACGCTGGATGAGAAGACCATGACCCACTACCGCCCCATCCAGAGCCAGCTGCGCCTGATCGCCGAGCAACTGGGGCCGCTCAGCGAGGCGGCTGGGCGACTGGTGGCGCCCGGCAGCCTTCAAGCCGACGCGGCTGGAGCGCTACGCTAACTCTCGCACACCGGCCTCTTACACCTGCAGCCTCACACCGGCCTTCACACCTGCCCGTAGCGCCCGGCGGCTTCGCCCAGCCAGCGGCGCACCAGTACCGCGGTGACTTCGGCGTTGCCCTGGAGCGCCTGGGCCAGGGCGGTGACCCGCTCCAGCTGGTCGGCATCGCGCTCCAGGTCGGCGATTTTCATCTGGGCGAGGCCGGTCTGGCGGGTGCCGAGCACTTCGCCGGGGCCGCGAATTTCCAGGTCTTTTTCGGCAATGCGGAAGCCGTCGGTGGTTTCGCGCATCACGCTGAGCCGCTCTCGGGAGCTTTTGGACAGCGGCGCGTGGTAAAGCAGCACGCAAAAACTTTCTGTGCTGCCGCGCCCTACTCGGCCGCGCAGCTGGTGAAGCTGGGAAAGCCCCAGGCGCTCCGGGTTTTCGATGATCATCAGGCTGGCATTCGGGACATCCACGCCGACCTCGATCACCGTGGTGGCGACCAAAAGGTCCAGCTCGCCGGTCTTGAAGGCCTCCATCACTTCGGCTTTTTCGGCGGCCTTCATGCGCCCATGTATCAGCCCAATGGCCAGCTCCGGCAGCGCCTGGGTGAGCTCGTCCCGCGTGACTTCCGCCGCCTGGCACTGGAGCACTTCGGACTCTTCGATCAGCGTGCAGACCCAATAGGCCTGGCGGCCATCACGGCAGGCATTGCGGATACGCTCGACCACTTCCGGGCGGCGCTCGTCCGACACCACCACGGTCTTCACCGGCGTGCGCCCCGGCGGCAGCTCGTCGATCACCGACACGTCCAGGTCGGCGTAGGCGCTCATGGCCAGGGTGCGGGGAATCGGCGTGGCGGTCATGATCAGCTGGTGAGGCGTCAGCCCACCGGCCTCCCCCTTTTCACGCAGGGCGAGGCGCTGGTGCACACCAAAGCGGTGCTGTTCGTCGATGATCGCCAGCCCTAGGCATTGGAAATGCACATCGTCCTGAAACAGCGCGTGGGTGCCCACCACCATCCGCGCTCGGCCATCGGCGATGGCGGCCTTGGCATCCAGCCGCGCCTTGCCTTTCAGTTTGCCCGCCAGCCAGGCGACATCGATACCCAGTGGCTCGAACCATGCCTTGAACGAACGATAGTGCTGCTCGGCGAGAATTTCCGTGGGCGCCATCATGGCCGCCTGGCAGTTGCCCGCCAGCGCCGAGAGCGCGGCCATGGCCGCCACCACCGTCTTGCCCGACCCCACATCCCCCTGTACCAGCCGCAGCATGGGCGCTGGGCCTGCCAGGTCGAGGGCGATCTCCTCCAGCACGCGGCGCTGGGCACCGGTGAGGGCAAACGGCAGCTGCGCCAGAAAGCGGGTTTGCAGGCTACGCCCGGAGGGCAGCGTCGGCGCGCCATCGGCCTGAATGCGCAGGCGCACTTCCCGCAGGCTGAGCTGGTGGGCCAGCAGCTCTTCCAGGGCGAGCCGCCGGGTGGCGGGGTGAAGCCCCTGGGCAAGCTGCTCCAGATCCACGTCCGGTGGTGGCTGGTGCAAGAGCTGCAGGCTGGCATGCAGCCCCGGTAGCTGGAAGCGCTGGCGCAGGGTGTCGGGGATCACGTCCGGCAGCGTTTCAGGGGCTTGCGCCAGCAGGCGCAGCGCCTGCTGGGCCAGGGCCCGCAGACGTGCCTGATGCAGCCCCTCCGTGGTCGGGTAGATGGGCGTGTAGTACTCCTCCACCGGGGTGTCACT
Source organism: Vreelandella stevensii S18214 (assembly GCF_000275725.1). Taxonomy (GTDB): domain Bacteria; phylum Pseudomonadota; class Gammaproteobacteria; order Pseudomonadales; family Halomonadaceae; genus Vreelandella; species Vreelandella stevensii. Next base: position 296,302 of record NZ_AJTS01000040.1, read on the forward strand.
GCTACCGCTCAGGCGATACTCCGGGTGGTAGATTTCCAGCCCCGTGGCCCCTGCCCGGGCTTCGCCGAACGCACGCACGGTGGCACCGGGGCGCAGCTGTTGCTGCTGAGCCGGAGAGAAGTGAAAGAACCGCAGGCTCAGGATGCCGCTCCCGTCGCGCAGCCGCACCAGCAGGCTGCGCCGCCGCCCCTTGACCACGTCGCTGGCGGTCACTTCCCCTTCCACCACCGCCTCCTGGCCCGCCCGCAGATGGCCTATCGGCGTCAGGCGCGTACGGTCCTGGTAGCGCAGCGGCAGGTGAAACAGCAGGTCGCTGACGCGCTCGACCCCCAGCCGCGCCAGCTTGATGGCCAGCGCGTCGCCTACGCCCTTGAGCGCCGTGACCGGAGCAGCCAGTTCACTCATGAGTCCGTATGGGCCTTGTGGTCCGGTTGCTGGCACTGGCCAATCGCCTGGGCCAAGGCATCGATGGCCTTGGGCCTGGGGAAGCTTGCGCGCCAGGCAATCGCCACCGTGCGCGAAGGCGCAGGCTCCACGAAGGGACGGCTGACCAGCATGGCGTTTTCGTACTGGTCGGTGCCCAGCGCCGACTGGGGCAACACGGTAATGCCCAGCCTGGAGGCCACCATGTGGCGAATCGTTTCCAACGAGCCGCCTTCGGCAATCAGGGTGTTGTTGGGGCTGTTCAGCTTTTGGGTGATGGCCGGGCAGGCTTCCAGAATCTGGTCGCGGAAGCAGTGGCCTTCCCCCAGCAGCAGCAGGCGCTCTTCCAGCAGGTCTTCCTTGTGGATGGCTTCACGCGCTACCCACGGATGGCTGGCGGGCATCAGCACTTCGAAATGCTCATCGTAGATCGGCTTGGTAACTACATCGGTTTCGGTGAAGGGCAGCGCCACGATGATCACGTCCAGCTCGCCATTGCGCAGCTTGGCGCGCAGCGTACCGGTCATGCCCTCTTCGATGTACAGCGGCATCTGTGGCGCAGCGTTGGCCAGCGCAGGCACCAGATGGGGAAACAGGTAGGGCCCAATGGTGTAGATGGCGCCAATGCGCAGGGGGTTGGCCAGCTGGTCCTTGCCTGCCTTGGCCAGTTCGAAAATCAGCCCACTCTGTTCCAGAACGCGCTGCGCCTGCGCAACGACCTTTTCACCCAGTGGCGTTACCTGTACGGTGGACTTGGAGCGCTCGAACAGCGCCACTTCCAGTTCGTCTTCCAGTTTTTTCACTGCCACCGACAGAGTGGGCTGTGAAACGTGGCAACGTTCAGCGGCACGGCCAAAATGGCGCTCTTGTGCAAGGGTTACGATGTAGCGTAGTTCTGTTAAAGTCATGGTGGTGCCAGTGGCATCCTCTCGTTGCAGCTCGTGACTGGTAATCGTAATTAGCGAGATGGAAAAGGACAGACAAGCCCTATTGAAGATGGCACATCTCATAGGGACTTTGTATCTAATAGGGAATATTTATCAAGAGGGGTGAGCAAGGTGAAGCTAACGGTACTGATTATCGGCTGTGGAGATATCGGCGTCACGCTTGGCAAGGAGCTGCTGGACGAAGGGCACCGCGTGATCGGCGTGCGCCGCCAGGCCGATGCACTGGCCAACACGGGCATCGAGCCGCTGGCCCTGGACCTTAACGACCTGGAAGGGGCACCTGCCAACGCCTTGCCCAGCGCAGACTACGTCATTTACACCGTCAGCGCCGACCGTTTCGAAGAGAGTGCCTATCAAAGCGCTTACCCGGACGGCCTGAAACGTGTGCTGAGCGTGCTGGAGCAGCACGACACGCCGCCCAAACGGATCTTCTTCGTCTCTTCCACCAGCGTTTACGGCCAGCAGGAAGGCGAAGTGGTCAACGAAGAGAGCCCCACCAGCTCCACCAGCTTCTCCGGCACCCTGATGTGCGAAGCCGAACAGGCGCTGCTCAACCACCCGCTGCCTGGCACCGTGGTGCGTTTTTCAGGTATTTATGGCCCGGGGCGTGACCGCCTGATTCACCAGGTGGCAGAAGGCCGCATTGCCGCCGTGACGCCGGTGATCTACTCCAACCGGATTCACCGCGACGACTGCACCGGCATCCTGGCGCACCTGATTCGCTGTCAGGAGAGCGGTACGCCGCTGGCAGACCTGTACTTGGGCAGCGACTGCGAGCCGGTGACCATGCACAACGTGATGGCATGGCTGGCGAAACAGCTGAAAGTGGAGTCCACCGAGACCATGCAGTCCCCCCTGCGCCGACGGGCCAGCAAGCGTTGCGACAACCGCCGTATTCGTGAAACCGGCTACACCTTCCGCTACCCCAGCTACAAGGAAGGGTATCTGCAGGTGCTCAAGGAAGGCGGGTTTCTGGAACTTCAGAAAGCCTGACGCTATCGCGTAACTCACTAGCAAAAAGCGAGCCCCACGGCTCGCTTTTTGCTGTGCTGTGCCGTACCAGGCCTTGGCGTTAGTCGCCAATCACCATGACCGCTTCGGCTTCTACCTGGCTGCCCTTGGGCAGCGCCTTCACGCCCACCGCCGCACGGGCCGGGAACGGCGTGGAGAAGAACTCCTCCATCACCTTGTTGACGATGGCGAAGTTGTCCAGGTCCACCAGGTAGAGGTTGAGCTTGACGATATCGCTCAGCGAGCCCGCCGCCTCTTCGCACACTGCCTGCAGGTTGGCAAACACTTGACGCGCCTGGGCTTCGAAGTCGTCGGAGACCAGCGCCATGGTGTCCGGGTCGAGGGGAATCTGGCCCGACAGATACACCGTGTTGCCCGCCTTGATGGCTTGTGAATAGGGGCCAATGGCCGCCGGGGCTTTCTCGGTGTTGATAACCGCTTTATTGCTCATTATGTCTCTTGCTCCTGTAAGAATGCATCGATGGATGATGATCGCCACGGCTGACGCCGCTAGCCTGACGGGCCAGCGGCGGGTACCGGGTCGTTTTAATTGGCCGTACGGGTAATCTTGCCGACGTTGGGGAGGTTGCGGATCCGCTTGATGATCCGCGCCAGATGGACTCGCCCTTTCACCGACAGGGTCAGGTTGACCGTCGAGAGCCGTGCGTCACGCTCTTCGATGCCGATCCGCTCGATGTTGGCGTCCGCATCGGTCACCAGCCCGGCCAGCTCGGCGACCAGGCCACGGCGGCTTTCGATCTCGATGCGCAGGGCCACCGGGAAGTCTTCGTCGATATTTTCCGACCACTCCAGAGCAAACAGCTTTTCTGGGTCGTTCTTGCGCTCGGAGAGGTTCTTGCACTCACTGCGGTGCACCACCAACCCCTTGCCCACAGAGAGGTGCCCCACCACCGGGTCGCCCGGCAGCGGGTGGCAGCAGCGCGCAAAGTTGATCACCATGCCTTCGCCGCCGCTGATGACCACTGCCTTGTCGCTGTTGTCGGCCAGCGTCTTGTCGAAGCTCTCGCCGTGGGCCACGTCCACCAGCCGCCGAGCCACCACGTGGGCCATACGATTGCCCAGCCCCATCGACTCCAGCAGCGCATCCATGGAGCTGGCATCCAGCTCTTTCAGCGCCTGTTCGAACACGCTCTCGTCCAGCTCTTCCAGGCTGGTCTCGAAGGGGGCCAGGGCCTTGTTGAGCAAACGGCGCCCCAGCATGATGGCTTCTGCCTGCTGCTGGTGCTTGAGCGCGTGACGGATGGCCGAGCGCGCCTTGGCGGTGGTAACGAAATTCAGCCACGCCAGGTTGGGGCGCGCGCCCGGCGCGGTGATGATTTCCAGCGTCTGGCCGCTTTCCAGCCGTGTCGAGAGCGGTGCCAGATGGCGGTCGATTCGGCAAGCAATGCAGTTGTTGCCGATATCGGTGTGCACGCTATAGGCAAAATCGATCACCGTGGCCCCCTGGGGGAGCTCCATGATGTCGCCTTTGGGCGTGAACACGTAGATATCATCCGGGAACAGGTCGTTCTTGACGTGCTCGATGAACTCCAGCGAGTCCCCCGCGTGGCGCTGCATCTCCAGCAGCCCCTTCACCCAGGCGCGGGCGCGGGCGTGGCTGCCTTCGGCAATCGGATGCGCGGTCTGGCCAGCCTTGTACAGCCAGTGGGCAGCGATGCCGTTGTTGGCCATGGCTTCCATTTCGCGGGTGCGGATCTGCACTTCGATGGGCATGCCACGCTGGCCGAACAGCGTCGTGTGCAGGCTCTGGTAGCCGTTGGCCTTGGGAATCGCGATATAGTCCTTGAAGCGCCCGGGTACCGGCTTGTAGAGGTTGTGCACCACGCCCAGAATCCGGTAACAGCTGGCCACGTCTTCGGTAATGATACGGAACCCGAAGACGTCCATGATCTCGGCAAACGGCTTGCGCTGGTCGCGCATCTTCTTGTAGATCGACAGCAGATGCTTCTGGCGGCCAATCACCGTGCCCTGCAGCGCTTCGTCGTCCAGGCTCTGCTGTAGCGAGGCCTGGATTTCACGCATGGCGCTGCGGCGGTTGCCTCTAGCGCTGGCCACCGCACGCTTGATGCGCTCAGCCCGCATGGGGTGGATCGCCTGGAACGAGAGATCTTCCAGCTCCACACGAATGGTGTTGATCCCTAGCCGCCCCGCGATACGGGCGTAGATTTCCAGGGTTTCCCGGGCAATGCGGCGCTTCTTGTCGGGCCGCAGGGCCCCCAGAGTGCGCATGTTGTGCAGCCGGTCGGCCAGCTTGACGATGATGACGCGGATGTCCCGCGACATCGCCAGCACCATCTTCTGGAAATTTTCCGCCTGGGCAACGGCCTTGTCTTCGAAGGTGATCTGCGTCAGCTTGGAGACGCCATCCACCAGCTCGGCCACCGGCTTGCCAAACTGGGCGGCCAGGGCTTTCTTGGAGACGCCAGTGTCTTCGATGACATCGTGCAGCATGGCGGCCATCAGGCTTTGATGGTCCATGTGCATGTTGGCGAGAATGTTGGCCACCGCCAGCGGGTGGGTCACGTAGGGCTCGCCCGAGCGACGGCGCTGGCCGTCGTGGGCCTGCTCGGCGTAATAGAAGGCGCGCTTGACCTGCTGGATCTCGTCCGGGGGTAAGTAGCCGCCGAGTCGGTCGGCCAGGTCATCAATGGTGAACATGTACCGCGCCCCTGATCGGTGCTAGCTTAGTCGTCGATTTGAGCGCTGGGCGTCATGGCAGGACGCGCCCGCACCGGCGCTTCGACCGGCTCATCCAGAACCGTATGGTCGACCAGGCCTGCGGCGATCTCACGCAGCGCCATGACGGTCGGCTTGTCGTTTTCCCAGGGCAGTTGGGCATCACGGGAGCCACGCGCCAGCTGACGGGCACGCTGGGTAGAAATCATCACCAGTTTGAAGCGGTTTTCTACGTTTTCGAGACAATCTTCGACGGTTACGCGAGCCATGGAGCCATCCTGTAATAACGACGCCGGGCCGGCAGAGCTGAAAACGCCGCCGACCCAGCGAAAAAAGTAGTCATACGACCTGCTAGATTACTCGACGCTAGGCGCCTGTGACAAGAGCGCAGACAGCAGGGGGGCGTGACGCTGCTGCATGGTGGCCAGGGTCAAGCGGTGGCTGATCACCAGCGACTGCAGTTCCTGCAACGCCGTGGTGAAGTCATCGTTGATCACCAGGTAGTCGTATTCATCGTAATGGGACATCTCACTGACGGCATCACGCATGCGCCGAGCGATCACCGCGTGCTCGTCGGTACCCCGGCTCGACAGGCGGCGCTCCAGCTCACTGCGCGATGGCGGCAGAATGAAGATCGACACGGCGGAGGGCATCTGTTCGCGAACCTGGCGCGCGCCCTGCCAGTCGATTTCCAGAATCACGTCCTGCCCGGCATCCAGCCGCGTCTGCACGGCCTGACGTGACGTACCGTAGTAATTGTCGAAGACTTTGGCATACTCAAAGAAGTCGCCGCGGGCAATCATGGCTTCGAACTCGGGAATCTGCGTGAAATGGTAGTTCACGCCGTCCACCTCGCCTTCACGTTTGGCGCGGGTGGTGTGAGACACCGATACCTGAATGCCATCCAGGCTCTCTATCAGCTCGCGAACCAGGCTGGTTTTACCCGCCCCAGAGGGGGCAGAAACGATATAAAGCGTACCCTGGGACATGCAGCGCTTCCCTTGTTGATCAGAAATGGGCGTGGATGACGGCCTACGCCAATAGCGCAGTATCGCATACCCCTGGCAGGGACTGTAGGGGTTCAAGAACACCACACGGAGGTCACCATGCGCGCACTCTTCTTCCTGCTCCTGCTGGTCGGGGTTGGCGTTGCCATCTACAAGGATGTCATCGTCATCCCGCGTCACTGGGCGCCCTGGGCACCGCTGCACGTGGACGACCCGGTCACGCCGGTCACCCAACTCAAGCTCAAGCGCCTCAACGACGACCGTGAG